>NZ_CP065521.1:0-1281917 GCF_018986735.1 Schaalia sp. 19OD2882
GTGACAGCGGATTCGCTCTCCAGCGCCTGGATCCAGGCCGTGGAAAACCTGGATGCAAGTACCCTCCGACCTGCGGCAAGGGCCTTCCTCCACTCGGCCAGGCCCCTCGGTGACATCGACGGGACGATCCTCGTGGCCGTGCCCCACGTGACCGCCAAGAAGAAGATCGAAGAGGTTGCCGACACGGTCGACGCCGCCCTGTCCTTGGCGCTGGGTCGCACCGTGCGCACCGCCTTGACCGTCGACCCGACCATCACCCCTCCCGAACCTGCTGCCGACCCCTTCGACGACCACTCCTCCTTGCCGATCGACACGATCCCACGCAACGCCCAGGCGCCCTCGTCCCTTGCGGCCCCACCGGTCAACTCCGATGACACGACCACCCACCTCAACCCGAAGTTCACCTTCGACAACTTCGTGACCGGCGCGTCGAATCGTTTCGCCCACGCAGCCGCCTTCGCCGTGTCCGAGAGCCCCGGCATGGCCTTCAACCCCCTGTTCATCTACGGGGACTCGGGCCTGGGCAAGACCCACCTGCTGCACGCCATCGGCGACTATGCGCGCTCCCTGTTCCCCCACCTGCGGGTGCGTTACGTGAACTCCGAGGAGTTCACCAACGACTTCATCAACTCCATCCGCGAGGACCGTGCCGAAGAGTTCCAGCGCCGCTACCGAGAGATCGACGTGCTGCTCATCGATGACATCCAGTTCATCCAGGGCAAGGAACAAACGGTCGAGGAGTTCTTCCACACCTTCAACACCCTGTACAACGCCAGCAAGCAGGTGGTCCTGACCTCCGACATGCCGCCGCGTGAACTCTCCGGCATCGAGGACCGCCTGCGTTCACGCTTCGCGGCCGGCCTTCTGGTCGACGTCCAGCCGCCGGACCTGGAGACACGCATCGCGATCCTCCAGAAGAAGGCCGCGGCCGACCAGTTGGAGATCGACCCCGCGGTCCTGGAGTTCATCGCCTCACGCATCTCCTCCAACATCCGCGAACTCGAGGGGGCCCTCGTCCGCGTCATCGCCTTTGCGAACCTGTCGAATGAACGCATCGACCTGGCCCTGGCGGAGATGCTGCTCAAGGACTTCATCTCCGACCCTCAGGACACCGAGATCACCGCACCCCTCATCATGGGCCAGGTCGCCGCCTACTTCGGGGTGACCATCGACCAGCTGTGCTCGCAGGAGCGTTCACGCACCGTCGTCGAGGCCCGCCAGATCGCCATGTACCTGTGCCGAGAGCTCACCGAGCTCTCCCTGCCGAAGATCGGTTCGGCTTTCGGCGGTCGCGACCACACGACGGTCATGCACGCCAACAAGAAGATCCAGTCCCAGATGGCCGGCAAGCGCGAGACCTTCAACCACGTCCAGGAGCTCACCACTCGCATCAAGCAGAAGGCTCGCGAGGCCTGAGACCCGCCCTCGCGCCCACCGCCACCGCGCCGTCAACACCCCGATGTGCACAGACGGTGGATCCCGGGGCCCGGGCAGTGCACAACACACATCCTGCTGTGGACGGCCCGCAGACTCGCGACGCTGCGTGCACAGGCGACACTGGTGCGTGCACAGGTCGCTCCCCACGACATCCACCGACGATTTCTGCGTGATTTCGCGCAAAACGGACGGTTTCCACAGTTTCCACACACCCGATGACTATGACGAATCATTTCATCCATGACTCCTGTGAACAGCCTTCAAAGGGATCCGGGGCCGCTCGTCGGATGCGCGCACGGCCGTGAGGAACGGGTAGAGTGATGCGGAAGTGTTAGCATCACCGGGAGGGACCGGAATGAAGTTCACCGTCGCCCGCGACGTCCTCGCCGAAGCCGTGTCCTGGACCGCCCGCGCCCTGCCCGTGCGCCCCGCTTCCCCGATCCTGGCCGGTGTGCGCATCACCGCCGCCGGTGAGGAACTCACCTTGGCCTCCTTCGACTACGAGGTCTCCGCCAACTCCCGCATCCCCGCCTCGGTGGAGGAACCCGGTGAAGTCCTGGTCTCCGGGCGCCTGTTGGCAGACATCTCCAAGTCCTTGCCCAACCGGCCCGTCACCATCGAACTCGATGGTCAGAAGGTGAACCTGACCTGCGGCTCCTCCCACTTCGCGCTGGCGGTCATGCCCTTGGACGAGTACCCGCAGCTACCCGCCCAGCCGGCCACCACCGGCGCCGTGGACTCCCACACCCTGTCCCAGGCCGTCAGCCAAGTGAGTGTGGCCGCCTCCAAGGACGACACGCTTCCGCTGCTGACCGCCGTGCGCATCGAGGTCGAGGGTGAGCGCATGACGCTGCTGGCAACCGACCGCTACCGCCTGGCGATGCGTGAACTCGAATGGCAGCCCGTTGACTCCTCCGTCGAAGAGGCCGCCTTGGTCAAGGCGCGGATCCTGCAGGATGTCGCCAAGTCGATGACCAGTGGCGCGAAGGTGGAGTTGGGCCTGTCGCATGATGCCGCGCCGGGAGCCTCCTCGCTCATCGGATTCACCGCCGGCGGACGCCGCACGACTTCGACCCTCATGGACGGCGACTACCCGCCGGTGCGTCGCCTCTTCCCCGAGTCGACCTCCATCCAGGCCGTCGCCGACCGTCACGTGCTGCTCGAAGCGGTCAAGCGCGTGTCGCTGGTGGCCGAACGCAAGACGAGTGTGCGCCTGTCCTTCTCGGAGGGGCAGGTCGTCCTCGAGGCCGGCCAGGGTGACAACGCCCAGGCCTCCGAAGCCATCGAGGCACAGCTCTTCGGCGAGGAGATCGCCACGGCCTTCAACCCGCAGTTCCTCATTGACGGGCTCAGCGTCATCGACACCGACTTCGTGCGATTCGGCTTCACCCACCCGAACAAGCCGGCCGTCATGACGGGCCAGGAGAAGGCCGACGGTGGCGAGGTCACGCACTTCCGCTACCTGCTCATGCCCATTCGCTTCGGCATGTGAGGTCGGTGCCTCGTGCGCGTGTCGCACGTGGCGGTCGACGACTTCCGCTCCTACCGCCACGCAGTCCTGGAGTTGGATCCCGGTGCCACAGTGCTTCTGGGCCCCAATGGCCAAGGAAAGACGAACCTGGTCGAGGCCATCGCCTTCTTGTCCACCTTCTCCTCGCATCGTGTGGCCGCCGAAGGAGCCTTGGTCCGCATTCCCGCCGGCGAGGGCGAGGCGGCGCCGGGTGGGGCGGTCATCCGCGTGAAAGCGGTCCTGTCGGGCGGTCGTGAGCAGGTCGTCGAGCTGGAGATCGTGCGGGGGAAGGCCAATCGTGCGCGCTTGAACCGCACGCAGGTGCGGCCCCGAGAAGTCGTTGGCCTGGTTCGGACGGTCGTCTTCGCCCCTGAGGACTTGTCGCTTGTGCGCGCAGACCCCGCTGTGCGTCGCACCTTCATGGACGAACTGGCCATTCAACTCTCGCCTGTGGTGGCGGGTGTCAAGGCCGACTTCGACAAGGTGGCCCGGCAGAGGGCGGCGCTGCTCAAGCAGGCCCAGTCGGCGCTGCGCAGGGGGCGCACCCCGGAGTTGTCCACCCTGTCCGTGTGGGACGAGCGTTTCGCGGAGTTGTCCGCCAAACTCACTGCGGCGCGTGCGAAGGCCGTGCGGCTGTTGGCCGAACCCGCCCGCCTGGCCCACGACACGGTGGCCGACTCGGGCCGCTCACTGCGAATGGTCTTCGAGGCTTCACTCGACAAGGAACTCCCCCAGCCCCACATTGCGCCCGATGCCGACCCCTTGGAGGACGTGGAGGTGCAGACCGGTCGGATGCTGGAGGCGCTGCGGCTGGTCGGCGACCGTGAGGTCGAACGCGGCGTGAACCTGGTGGGTGCCCACCGGGACGACCTCGGCCTGCACCTGGGGCACATGCCGGTCAAGGGCTATGCCAGCCACGGCGAGTCCTGGTCGGTGGCGCTGGCGTTGCGACTGGGGGCGTTCGAGGTCCTCAAACAGGACGGTGAGCAGCCGATCCTCGTCCTGGACGACGTGTTCGCCGAACTCGACACCGCCCGCAGGCGTGCTCTGGCGGAGGTCGTGCGTGATGCGGACCAGGTCCTGGTGACCGCTGCGGTCGAGCAGGACGTGCCCGAGTCACTGGGTGCCCGGGTGCGCAGGGTCCGCTTCGACCCGGACCATGGGTCGATGGTTCTGGAGGCCGATGATGGGCACTGACAAAGCCCCTGAGGCCCAGCACGGGCCGGCTGCGACTGGAGGTGCGTCGGATTTCGAGGCCAGAGAGGTCGAATTCCGAGGGTTCGCGGCAAGGGCTTTGGAGAGGGCGCAGGTGGTGGCTCGTCGACGCGGGCACCTGCGCACCACCCTGCCTTCCTCCATGGCCCCGCGCACCGGGTCCTTCGGCCGCAGCGGCACGCGCGAATCCGACGCGGTCGAGCTCTCCGCCGCCGGCCTCGACCTCGTGCCGGAAGGCACCCAGGACCGCGGCGAGTCCAGTGCCGGGATCAATGCCCACGAGGCCGGGGCGCGACGCGCCACCGGTGGCGCAGCCACGAATCCCACCTCCGAGGACGCTCTGCGTCGTGCTGCCATTCGCGCCGACGTCGACGGCGACCTCACTGCAGTCGATGCCGCCACCCGCCGATCCGGGGCAAGATGGGTGCGCAGCGCAGGCATGGCGGCACAACGCACACGCTACCGTCAGCCGCGCTCCCTGGGCGGGACGGTCGAGCGACTCATGCGCCTAAATGGCTGGGAAACCCCCGCGAAAATGGGTTCGGTCATGGCCAAGTGGCCGACCATCGTGGGCCCGGACGTGGCCAGGCATTGCGAGGTCGAGACCTTCGACGCAGGCACCCTGGTGGTGCGCACCTCCTCAACTGCGTGGATGAAGCAGATGCAATTGCTGCTGCCCACCGTGGAGCGTCGCATCGCCGAGGAAGTCGGGCCGGGTGTCGTCACCCAGGTCATCGTGCGCGGGCCCGCCCAGAGGTCCTGGAAGAAGGGCCCCTGGTCGGTTCCCGGGCGCGGTCCGCGCGACACCTACGGCTGAGCCCCGCCCAACCCCGGGGTGGGACTTGTCACACCCGCATACTTGCAGGTCAGTAGGTGTTTGACGAGGGTGGGGCCGCCTTGCGCGAACCGGGTCGGAACGCTCCGACTTGGTAGAATTGCGGGGATTGTCCACAGCCTGCGCACCGCGTGCGGGCGATGAGGGGAGCCAGGGTTTTGGCTGAGACTGACGCGACGACCGTCGACGACGGGTCGAAGGGCTACGGCGCTTCGGACATCACCGTCCTCGAAGGCCTGGAGGCCGTGCGCAAGCGGCCCGGCATGTACATCGGATCCACTGGGGAACGAGGCCTTCACCACTTGGTCTACGAGGTCGTCGACAACTCCGTCGACGAAGCCCTGGCCGGGTACGCCGACCACATCGACGTCACCATCCTGGCCGACGGCGGCGTGCGCGTGGCCGACAACGGACGCGGCATCCCCGTGGACATCCACCCCACCGAAGGCAAACCCACCGTCGAGGTCGTCATGACGATCCTGCACGCCGGCGGCAAGTTCGGCGGCGGCGGATACGCGGTCTCCGGCGGCCTGCACGGTGTCGGCATCTCCGTGGTCAACGCCCTGTCGACCCGCGTGGACACCGAGATCCGCCGGCAGGGTCACGTCTGGCGCATGTCCTTCGCCAACGGTGGCACCCCCATCACCGAACTGGTCAAGGGCGAGGAAACCTCCGCCACCGGCACCACCCAGACCTTCTACCCGGATCCGGCGATCTTCGAGACCGTCGAGTTCAACTTCGAGACCCTGCGTGCCCGCTTCCAGCAGATGGCCTTCCTCAACAAGGGACTGAGCATCTCGTTGACCGACGAGCGCGAGTGGGCCGTTGACGAGGGCGACGAGATCACCGGTGACGAGGGCGGCGCGGGCGACGACCCGAAGCCCGGCCACCGCAGTGTCACCTACTGCTACGAACACGGCCTGCGCGACTATGTCGCCTACCTGGACTCGACGAAGAAGACCGAGGTCATCAACGCCGACATCATCGACTTCGAGTGCGAGAACGACGAGGGCACCATGTCCCTGGAGATCGCCATGCAGTGGACCAGCGCCTACTCCTCCTCCGTGCACACCTACGCCAACACGATCAACACGACCGAGGGCGGCATGCACGAGGAGGGCTTCCGCACGGCCCTGACCGGCGTGGTCAACCGCTATGCGCGTGACAAGGGACTGCTCAAGGACAAGGACGACAATCTCAGCGGTGACGACGTGCGTGAAGGACTCACGGCCGTCATCTCCGTCAAACTCACCGAACCTCAGTTCGAAGGTCAGACCAAGACGAAGCTGGGCAACACCGAAGCCCGGACCTTCGTCCAAAAGACGGTGAACAGCCTGCTCACCGACTGGTTGGACGCCCACCCCGCCGACGCCAAGGCCATCGTCTCCAAGGCCCAGCAGGCCCAGTTGGCGCGTCTGGCCGCCCGCAAGGCTCGCGAGGCCACTCGTCGCAAGGGCGTGCTGGAGTCCGCCTCCATGCCCGGCAAGTTGCGTGACTGCTCCTCCAGAGTCACCGAGGACTGCGAGATCTTCATCGTCGAGGGCGACTCGGCAGGGGGCAGCGCGGTTGGCGGGCGCGACCCCGAGCACCAGGCGATCATGCCGATCCGCGGCAAGATCCTCAACGTCGAGAAGGCACGCCTGGACAAGGCACTGTCCAGCGAGACGATCCGAAACCTCATCACCGCCTTCGGCACGGGCATCGGCGAGGACTTCGACCTGGACAAGTTGCGCTACGGCAAGATCGTCATCATGGCCGACGCCGACGTCGACGGCCAGCACATCGCGACCCTGCTGCTCACGCTGCTCTTCCGCTACATGAGGCCCTTGGTCGAGGGCGGACACGTGTACATCGCCATGCCGCCCCTGTACCGGATCAAGTGGACCAACGCCGAACACGAGTTCGCCTACTCGGACAAGGAACGCGACCAGCTGCTGGAGGCGGGCACCACCGCCAGCAGGCGCCTGCCCAAGGAAGGTGGCATCCAGCGCTACAAGGGTCTGGGTGAGATGAACGACCACGAGTTGTGGGAGACCACCATGGACCCGTCGCGCCGCGTCCTCAAGCAGGTGACCCTCGACGAGGCCGCCGACGCCGACGAGATCTTCTCGATCCTCATGGGAGACGACGTCGACCGGCGCCGCTCCTTCATCCAGCGCAACGCCTCCGACGTGCGCTTCCTCGACATCTGACGCCAGCGACAGGGCGCGCGCCGCCCTCGTCCCCACACGACGCACCAAGGACACATGTGAGCGACACGAACACCACCGACACCGAGGAAGCACAGCACTACGACCGGGTGCAGCAGGTGGACCTGCGGCACGAGATGCAGCGCTCCTACCTGGACTACGCAATGAGCGTCATCGTCGGGCGCGCCCTGCCCGACGTGCGCGACGGCCTCAAACCCGTCCACCGCCGCATCCTCTACGCAATGTACGACGGCGGATACCGTCCGACCTCGTCCTTCTCGAAGTCGGCGCGCGTCGTCGGCGATGTCATGGGCACCTACCACCCGCACGGCGACTCGGCCATCTACGACGCCCTGGCCCGACTGGTCCAGTGGTGGTCGCTGCGCGCGCCGCTGGTGGCCGGTCAGGGCAACTTCGGCACCCCCGGCAACCTGGGGCCCGCGGCCCCCAGGTACACCGAGTGCAAGATGGCGCCTCTGGCCATGGAGATGGTTCGCGACATCGACGAGGACACCGTCGACTTCCAGGACAACTACGACGGTCGCGACCAAGAACCGACGATTCTGCCGTCCCGTTTCCCGAACCTGCTGGTCAACGGCTCGGAGGGTATTGCGGTGGGTATGGCCACCCGCATTCCGCCCCACAACCTGCGTGAGGTCGCCAAGGGCGTCCAGTGGTACCTGGACCACCCCGAGGCCAGCCGTGAGGAGCTGCTCGAGGCGCTGCTGCGCATCATTCCCGGCCCCGACTTCCCGACCGGCGCCACCATCATGGGACGCAAGGGCATCGAGGACGCCTACCGGACGGGCCGCGGTTCCATCACTCAGCGGGCCGTCGTCAATCTCGAGGAACTCCAGGGCCGCCAGTGTCTGGTCGTCACCGAACTGCCCTACCAGGTCAACCCCGACAACCTGGCCGACAAGATCGCCCAGCTGGTGCGAGACGGCTCCATCCAGGGCATCGCCGACATCCGCGACGAGACCTCCGGACGCACCGGCCAGCGACTGGTCATCGTCCTCAAGCGCGACGCGGTGGCCAAGGTTGTCCTCAACAACCTGTACAAGCGCACCAGCCTGCAGGAGAACTTCTCGGCGAACATGCTGGCCCTGGTCGACGGCGTTCCCCGCACGCTGAGCCTGGACGGGTTCGTGCGCCACTGGGTGACCCACCAGCTGCAAGTCATCGTGCGTCGCACCCAGTTCCGCCTGGCCAAGGCCAAGGAACGCCTGCACATCTTGGAGGGCTACCTCAAGGCTCTGGACGCCCTGGACGAGGTCATCGCCCTGATCCGCCGTTCGCCCACGGTCGACGAGGCCCGCACGGGACTGCAACTGCTGCTCAAGATCGACGAAGTCCAGGCCGATGCGATCCTTGCCCTGCAGCTTCGCCGCCTGGCCGCCCTGGAGCGCCAGAAGATCCTCGACGAGCACGCTGAACTCGCAGCCCGCGTCAAGGACCTGGAGGACATCCTGGTCAGCCCTGGGCGTCAGCGTTCCATCGTGTCGGCCGAACTGGGAGAGATCGTCACCAAGTACGGTGACGAGCGCCGCACGACCATCGTGCCCTTCGACGGGGAGATGTCCATGGAGGACCTTATCCCGCAGGAGGACGTGGTGGTCACCATCACCCGCGACGGTTTCGCCAAGCGCACCCGCACCGACAACTACCGCTCCCAGAAGCGCGGCGGAAAGGGTGTGCGCGGCACTCAGCTGCGGGGCCACGACGTGGTGGAGCACTTCTTCGTCACGACCACCCACCACTGGCTGCTGTTCTTCACGAACCTGGGTCGCGTCTACCGGGCCAAGGCCTATGAGATCCCCGAGGGCGGGCGTGACGCCAAGGGACAGCACGTGGCCAACCTGCTGGCCTTCCAGCCCGACGAGCACATTGCCCAGGTCCTGGCCATCGAGGACTACGACCAGGCCGAGTACCTGGTCCTGGCCACGAAGTCCGGCCTGGTCAAGAAGACCCGCCTGGAGGACTACCGCAGCGCCCGCACCGGCGGCATCATCGCCGTCAACCTGCGTGAAGACGAGGCCGGCAACCCCGACGAGCTGGTCAGCGCCCAGATCGCGAATGCCACCGACGACCTGCTGCTGGTCTCACGTGACGGCCAGGCGGCCCGCTTCGCCGCCACCGACGAGCAGCTGCGGCCCATGGGCCGCTCCACCTCCGGCGTGCGCGGCATGCGTTTTCGCGAGGGCGACGAACTGCTCACCATGGAAGTGCCGCGTGAGGGCACGGATCTGCTGATCGTCACCGAGTCCGGCTACGCCAAGCGCACCCCCGTCGAGGAGTACCCGACGAAGGGTCGGGGCACCTTGGGTGTGCGTGTGGGCAAGCTGGTCGACGAGCGTGGCGGCCTGGTGGGCGCCCTCGTCGTGGCCCCCGACGAGGACGTGATGGTCATCACGGAATCGGGCAAGTTGGTGCAGGTCAACGCCTCCGACGTGCGACCCACCTCGCGCAACACGATGGGTGTCATCTTCGCCCGTCCGGACGCCGACGACAGGATCATCGCGGTCACCCCGAACCCGGAGCGAGAGGTGCCCGAGGACGAGGACGAGATGTCCGAGCCGATCGAAGGGGATGCCGAAGGGGCCTTCGAAGTTGTACCGTCGGACGAGACCGACGAGCAGGAGGATGAGCGATGAGCGAGCCGAGCAAGGTGCTGGCCAGGGACGGTGCGCCGCGCCGCGTCGAGTTGTCGATCGCGCGGATCGACGCGTGGACCGTCATGAAGGTGAGCTTCCTGCTCTCCGTGGGCCTGGGCATCGCCATGGTCATCTCGACGATGGTCCTGTGGATGATGGTCGACGGCATGCACGTCTTCGCCGACATCGAGTCCTTCCTGAAGTCCATCGGCGCCGAGCGGTTCTCTGCCCTGTTGGAGTACGTGCGACTGCCGCGTGTCATGTCGTATGCGACCATCATCGCCGTGGTGAACGTGGTGTTGCTGACCGCCATGTCGACGCTGGGGGCGCTGCTGTACAACGTCATCGCTTCTCTGGTGGGTGGCATCCGGGTGTCGTTGATGGACGAGTGAGCTGAGGCCGACTCGCAGAGTGTGACAGGACGGGCGGGGCCTTCGGGCCTCGCCCGTTGCTGCTGATGTTGTGGCCCGGTTACCGACGTCGTGACCTCGCCACCGACGTTGCGACGTCGGTGGCGGTACGGCTTCGTCGGCTCGAAGCAGTGACGTCGGTGAGAGCGCTCGGAACTTGTCCTCATCGGCGCCTCGGGGCGTGCCGGAGGTCACCGTGGGCCGCTTTGCCCAGTTGGGGCCGTCGTGTGTAACATGATCCGGTGCCCTGACGGGGCACGGTTCGCCCCAGAGGCGAACGGGCCTATAGCTCAGTAGGTTAGAGCGCAGTCCTGATAAGACTGAGGTCGGTGGTTCGAGCCCACCTAGGCCCACCAGCCACATGCGGCACGGAATCGGAGGTTCCCGTGAAGAAGTGGGTCACCACGTTGGCGCTCGTGGGCACGGCGGTGGCCGTCGGCCTCGTCGTTCGACAGATCGTCCAGGACCTCTCCACCGACGCCGAGTTGTGGCAGTCCGTCACGGACACCCCCGCCCTCGACTGACCAGGCGAAGGCGAACCCCTTCGGGGCCATGGCGCAATTGGTAGCGCACCTGCTTTGCAAGCAGGGGGTTACGGGTTCGAGTCCCGTTGGCTCCACAATTGATCCCCGACCCGCGGTGGCTCGGGTGCCCTCATCATGGGATCGTCGGTCTGTTCCGATGACACCGCCGAGTCCTCGAGCCTCGACACCATGTGTTCCATCGCCTCAAGGGCGCCTTCGAGCTGATCCCGGGTCAACGGTCCCAGGTGTTTGGCGGCGGTGAGCAGACCCAGGGTCGTGCTCGACAGTGCCAGACCCAATGATTCGGCGTCGACGTCAGCCGCCAGTGCACCGGCACGTTGGAGCTCGCGGATCCATTCGACCACCGCCAAGTACCGGGCTCTGTAGCGGCCATCCGACACTTCGGAGATGTAGGTGCCGAGGACGCCCTCGTCATCGAGGAAAGCGGCAGTCATCAACGGCTCGTCCAGGAGCACCCGCACCCCAACCCGGTAAGCGCTGCTCAGCCGCGAAGGCTCCTCGCCCAGCAATGCCCTGCTGGCCCGGACCATGCGACCCATCGACTCGGTCAGCAGGACATCGAGGATCTCCTGCTTGCTGGTGAACTCGCGGTACACCGCACCCTTTGCGATTCCGACCCTCTCGGCGATCGCCTGGATGCTCATCGCATTGAAGCCGCGCTCCAGGATCAAGGCATGGGCGGCATCGAGGATGCGTTCGCGCCGATGAGGAATGAGAGGACGTGGCATTCGGACCTCACTTCCTTCCGCGCAGGAAGTCGATCATGGCCGGCAGCACCACGTCGGGACGGTCGCGTTGCACCCAGTGACCTGTGCCTGGAACACAGTGGGTGCAGGCGGACGAGTCCCTTCCCGCTGGCGCCGTTGAACGCCCGAGCACCTTGGCCAAGAGCGTCAACGAAGAGCACTCGTGCACCGATTTCACGGTGCCGACGCTCTACCGCGGCAAAGACCGATGGCCTTGGCCGAAACCCTCGGCGATGGCGGCCAGAAAGTGGCGGTGACCGACGTCGAGTGCACGTCCTGGCTGTACCCCGAGGATCGCGAGATCATCACGGAGTCGCACCCGGCGAAGTACGAGGGGCGCCGCATCACACTTGCCACGAGGGACGAGATGGTGGGCGCCCTCAAGGTTCTGGGAGTCGGATGGTTCGTCTGGTGGGAACGCATACGAGCCCACACCAACGCGCCAGTGCCCGATCCGCCGGGGGCCGTGGCGGCGCTGCCGAACGGGGTCGACATCATCATCGATGCCAACTACACCGAGATGGAGATCGTGAGCGAGGACCCGATGCCCGCGGTCTGCGGGCCGCAATTCGGGGAGCGCCCACTGATCCACATGGCGGCCGACTGCCCAAGCGCCGAGGTGCACCTTCGAGGTCCCGTGGGAGCAGGTGTCCGGCATGATGAGGAACATGGTCGAGTTTCGCTCGCTCGGCGCAGTGAGGATCAGTTTCAGGGGAAACACTGAAGTCATCCTCGACGAAGACGCGGATGCGGTCCTCGTCTTCAGGAAGTTGCGCACCATCTCGGACAAGGGGCCGATTCTGGTCCATCGCGGCCTTCGGCGAACGGGTCCCATTCTGGACGTCACCGCGCCGGGCAAGAACATCGCGCCCGAACAACAGGAATTGGTGGAGGCGTGGAAGGCGACCGCCTCCTGAGGAGGGCGGTGTCACCGGCGAACCATTTCGCACACAATGTGCGTCATCGGCGCGCTGGACGGGTGACGGGACTGGCAGAATTTCGGGCCTCCCGTGCCGTGTACTCCGCAGTCGTGACCAGCATTGTGTGCGAAACCGAGGCGCGGAAGGACCCGACCCCGCCCACACCGGGCCGCTCCTCCTGATTCCGCACACAATGTGCACCATCAAGGTGTCGGCACTTGGATGAAAGTGGCCAGATTCCGGGCTTCATGGCGGCAGCGGCCCCGGGCCCGCACACAGCATTGTGTGCGGAATGTTCTGCGGTCGGGGCAGGGCGCCATGCTTTTGACTGTTGATGACTCCTCCGCTCACCAGGTCAGCCACCACCCTGACCGTCAACGGGCCGCCGGGCACTCCAGCCTCAGCCGTGTGCCGGCGAAAAGGCCATGACGAAGCGGCGCCCCGCGCAGGAGGGACGCCGCTTCGTGCAATGACGAGCCGACGGTGCAGGTCAGTGCGAAGGATTCTTCACGTCGATCCGCAATCGCCTGCGCCGGACTCGTCTCACGCGATCGAAGCCTCGTAGGTGGCCTTGATCGTTGCCGCAAGGGTCTGGTCGAACTCCTCCTGGCTCTGCTGGGCGGTCAGACCGTCGAGCAGGGCGCGGGAGAAGCTGGCGATGACCCCGTGGTTGCGGGCGAGCTTCTGGTTGGCCAGTTCACGCGGGTAGCCACCGGACAGGGCGACCACACGCGAGACGTTCTTGTGGGCAACCAGGTCGGCGTAGAAGTCGTCCTGCTCGGGCAGGGTGAGTTTGAGGGCGACCTTCTTGTCCCCCAGTGCATCGAGGTGCGCGAGCAACTCGGCCTTGAGAATGGCTTCGGCCTGCGCTTTGTCGGGAGTCTTGATGTCGACCTCGGGTTCGACGATCGGCATGAGACCTGCGGCAATGACCTTCTCGGCGACCTCGAACTGCTGGTCGACCACACGCTTGATGCCCTCGGCATTGGCGGCGTGGATGACGGAACGTTCCTTGGTGCCGAAAACGCCCTTTTCCTTCGCGTGTGCCAGCAGGGCGTCCAGCTCGGGCATGTCCTTCATGAGCTGGACTTCGTCGATTTCGTCGGCAAGGCCCTTGTCGATCTTGAGGAAGGGGACGATGCCCTTGACGGCCCACAGGTATTCGGCGGTGCCGCGTCCTGAGATCTCGCGGTCCATGGTGCCTTCGAAAAGGATGGCGCCCAGGATGTGCTCCTTGGTGAACACCTCCGAGGTGATGACCCGGGTGCGGGCGGTGTGGATGATGTCGAACATTTCGGCTTCAGTGGAGTACTGCGAGGCGTCGACGCCGTAGCCGGCCAGAGCGCGGGGGGTGGATCCACCCGACTGGTCGAGGGCGGCGATGAAGCCGGGGTCGTTCTCGAAGCGCTGGAGCATCTCGGCGTGGGACATGGGCTCTCCTGACCTGGTCGGCGGTGGGTACCCGATCAGCCTACATGAGAATCATTCGCATCAACAGTGGCCCAAGGGGTGCCTCGCCCCGGTCAATGGGTGACGGGGTCCGCTTCTCCCGCATCGCCGGGCACCCTTCCGTACAGTGTCCTGACCAATTCGACGAGGGCGGCGTGGCTGACTCGCACACTCTGTTGGTCCCAGACCAGGTCGGGGTCGGGTTCGAGGTGGCTGAGCAGCAATTGGACGAGCATCCTTTCGGGCTCGGACCAGTCCAGCGGGTGTGAACATCCGAAGAGGTGGACGCGTTGGCGGCGCTCGATCCACCCGGGATCGGGCAGGGCGCGCAACAGCACGCCCTTCATCATCACCCCGGCTGCGCGTGCCAGGGAGTCGAAGGCGTCCTCTTCACCGTGGCGGACGTCGATGACGGGCCGGTACCCGATCATGGAGGCCAGGTTCCGGTAGATCGCGGCGCGGGAAGTGTCCAGGCGCCTGTCGGCCTCGCGCAGGGCCACCCCCACCTGGTCACGTACGGAGGCGGGTTCCAAGGTGGGATGCAATGCGGACAAGGACATGGCGGTGCGCCACTGGCGCGAGTGCATGAGGCGCTTGATGTCGGCGTCCAAGGTGAATCGCAGTGCCTCGACGACGAGGTCCCGCCGCTCCTGGTCCAGGTGGAGGCGGGGCATGCGCGCCTCGACCAGTTCCATGAGCAAGCGGATGTCCTCCTCCCCTTCGGGGATGAGGTCGGTCCGGGTCACCGCGGCCACGAGGACGTCGGTCAAGAACTCCTGGCGACTGGGCCAGCGTCGATAAGCCGTCGCCCGAGAGACTCCCGAGACGGCGATGGCCTCTTCCATGCGGATGTTCTCCAGACCCACCTCCAGGCCTTCGGTGCTGAGGGTTTTCAGCGCGGCGTCGATGATCCGGTCTGCGGCCCCGGGGGTCTTGCGCGTCGAAGGAGTCATGAGACATACTGTCTCACACATTGATGAGACACTGTGTCTCATGGAGAGGACAACATGCGCATGCTTCCCTGGATCATTGGCGGCACCCTCGCCCTGGTCGCCGTCGCGGCGGTCGCCATCCTCCTCCTGTCGAACGCTTCGCCCAATGTCGGAGATCGGACCAAGCTGCACAGGACCTTCACCGCCGCCGAACAACACACGCTGGACACCGTGACCGTCTCACGCGCCGAACTGAGCGCCGCCACCTGTGGTGACGCCCTCCACTGCTGGATCGCCGTGGACGGAAAGGTCTATGACGTCTCTGGAGTGCCCTCCTGGGTGCGAGGAAAGCACCACGGCGTCAAACCCGGTGCTGACGTCACCGAGTCCTTCGTCAAGTCCCATCACGGAATCACCTACCTCCAGAAGCTGCCGGTCGTCGGCTCTCTGGAATGAACAGCGCAGACCCCACCTGCGCCCCCGTGGGGCGGGCACCCGTGCGACCATGTGGGAATGTTGGACGTCGACCACCTGGCAGATGCGGACAATGCCGCATTCTTGGCACGTTTGGTGCCCACCATCGATCCGGCGCGCATCAAGGGAGCGCGCAACCCGGCCCTGCGCGAAATCGCGAAACGGGCTTGGCGGGACAGGCGAGAGGAGGCACTGGCCTTCCTCGACGCACTGCCCCACGCCACCTTGGACGAGGACCTGCTCCACAGCTTTCTGATCGCCCAAGAGCGTGACCTGGACACCGTGTACATGCGCATTGACGCCTTCTTGCCGTATGTGGACAACTGGGCATCGTGTGACTCGCTTTCGCCGAAGGCACTGGCCAAGGACCCCGAGCGCCTGGAAGTCTCCATCCGCCGGTGGATCGGGCCGGACAGTGCCGTGTACACACGCCGCTTCGCCGTGTGCATGCTCATGGAACACTTCCTGCGCGAGCACTTCCGACCCGAATTCCACGCCCTGGTGGCCGGGATCGAGTCGGATGAGTACTACCTGCACATGGTCCAGGGTTGGTACTTCGCCACTGCCTTGGCCCACCAGCCTGAGGAGACCCTGCCATGGCTGGTGGAGGGCCGTCTTCCGCCCGCTGCCCGCCGCAAGGCGATCCAGAAGTCACTGGAGTCCCTCCGCATTCCCGACACCACCAAGGACCTGCTGCGCCAGGTGCGTGCCGGCCTGCCGCGCCAGTTCCGCCGCGTCCGCGCCCCATGTCCCCTCCACCCCCGCTGCACAGGAGAGCCGCGAATGAACGCACTGGGGCCGGTTCGCCACCAAGAAGTCAGTGCGGGATCGGCGGGCCCCGGGTAGCCGCCACGGGCACCTGAGGCGGGTGCAATGCGCGCCACCCGGAAGCGCACACCAAGAGGGGCCGGTCCGAAGACCGACCCCTCTTGGCATCCCATCAACACAGTGCGAGTCTCTCCCGATGCGGCTCCCTCTCCGGCAGAAACTCTTGCGGACCTCGTGTAGGTTGCTTCCGGCTTCCTGCCTTGTGATGTACAAGGTATTGGTCGAACCTTGGAGCATCCCAGTGTGAACCTAGGAGTTTCCTGAGAGCAGGACCATGCCGGTGTGCCGGTCAAGGGATCATGTCGGATCCACCTCGCCGTCCACGTAGAACCAGCGCCCTGCGCGTCGCGTGAAACGGGAACGCTCGTGCAGCTCGGATGTGAGTGCACCATCGCCACTGGAGCGGAAACCGGCGATGAACTCGACCACCCCCTCCTCGTCGCCGGGGCCACCGGCGACGACGTCGACGATTCGCAGACCGCACCACGTCACCGATCCATCGCAATGCGGAAGGGTCGGGCGCGTACGCGGATGCCAAGTGCGGAACAGGTGGTCCTCATTGGCCAGGACGAAGGCGCTGTAGCGCGAACGCATCAGGGCCTCCGCGGTGGGTGCCGGGAAGCCGTCCAGATACGGGCCGCAGCAATGGTTCAGGTCGCGCCCCGAAGAGCATGGGCAACGGGTCATGAGGTCAGGGTAGTGGGACGCGGGAACGAGTCCATCTCCTCAGCATCTCTTCACTGCCCGCCCTGCTCGCCGGTGTCCCTCTCGACTGGTGAGTTGTCGTGGCGTTGAGTTCCGGCTGCACCGCAAGGGTGTCGAGTGCGACGGGCGTCACAGTTCCATAACAACTTTGCCGGATCGGATGCGGCTGCGCGGCAGGGGGATAGCGTATGCCCATCAGGTAATTTTTTTGACCTGAAAAGAAGCATCGGATGTCAAGGGAGATATGACGATGAAGACCAACCGGCTGGGCATCGGCGCCGCCCTGGCGGCCACGGCCGCGATGATCGCCGCATGCACCACCCCGACACCGGAGGCTGCGACCTCCGGCGCGACCAGCGCTTCCGAAGGCCCCTGGACCATCGGGGTCTCCAATGCCTTCGTGGGAAGTGAGTACCGCACCCAGATGATCGAAGACATCCAGAGCGTCTTCGACGAGTACAAGCAGCAGGGACTGGTCAAAGAACTGGTCCTGGAGAACGCCGACGCCGACGCCAACGGACAGATCCAACAGATTCGCAACCTCATCAACAAGAGGGTCGACGTCATCATTGTCGACCCGAACTCCGCAACCGCCCTGTCCGCCGTCTTCGAGGAGGCAGTCGGTCAAGGAATCAAGGTCTACGCCATCGACCAGGCTGTCGAGTCAACCAAGGTCACGAACATCGGCATCGACCAGAAGGAACTCGGCAAGGCCAGCGCCGAATGGTTCGCCGAACAGGTCGGGGAAGGCGCAGAGATCGCCGTGGTCTCCGGCACCACGGGCAACCCGGCCACTGAAGCACGGTGGGCCGGCGCCAAAGAAGTCTTCGACGCGAAGAAGATCAAGGTGGTGGCCACTGCTGACGGAGGCTGGGACCAGGCCACTGGGCAGACGGTTGCGACTCAACTGCTGGCGACCTACCCCAACATCAAGGGCATCTGGACCTACGACGGCATGGCTCAAGGAGTCCTGCGCGCAGTGCAAGCCGCCGGCAAGGACAACTCCTTCGTCGTCGCCGGTGAAGCACGCGTGGGATTCATGCGAATGTGGAGTGAGCTCAAGGACAAGGGCTTCAAGTCGGTTGGCGTCGTCAATCCGCCAGGAACCGGTGGCACCGCCCTGCACTTCGCCATCGCACAGCTGCAGGGAAAGACCGTCGACCCGGCCAAGATCACCGACGGGCACACCATCGTCCTGCCCCTGCAGCCCCTGCTCACCAACGACACCTTCGATGCCGAGTGGGCAAAGGTGAAGGACAAGCCGGACACATACGTCCTGGACTCCGTCCTGACCGCGGAACAGGTCGCGGCATTCCTCAAGTGAGCCCTGCCCCGGCGGGACAACGTGGTCTCGCCGGGGCAGTCATCAACATTGAACAGGAGGAGCAATGGCGCTCCTGGAGATGAGCGAGGTCACCAAGAGATTCGGCGGTGTCTGCGCACTCTCGGATGCGAGCCTGACGGTCGACGAGGGCGAGATCCACGGCCTTCTCGGTCCCAACGGCTCCGGCAAGTCGACCTTGAACAAGGTCCTGGCAGGAACAGTCAGCCCGGACCATGCGCGGATCAGGATCGCCGGTCACGACGTACGCATCACCTGCCCCATGGATGCCAACCGACACGGAACAGCCGCCGTCCACCAGCAACTCTCCGTCGTCCCGCACCTCGACATCGGACAGAATCTTGTGCTGGGACTTGAGGAATCGCGATGGGGGTTCCTGCGGACCCGAGGGACCTCCGATCGAGTGGACGAGGTTTTCGACCTCATCGCACCGGGTCTTGGCGTCGGAGTGCACCTGAACACTTCCGTCTCGGCCCTGTCCCCCGGGCAACGTCAACTGGTCGAATTCGCAAAGGTCATCGGGCGCCGCCCGAGGATCCTGGTCCTGGACGAAGCCACCGCTTCACTGCGACGCGACCAGGTCGAACTCGTCTTCGACATCACCAGAGGCATGGCAGAACACGGGACTGCGGTCGTCATCGTCTCCCACCGCATGGAGGAGATTCGTGAACTTTGCGATTCCGCCACCATCCTGAGGGGCGGCCGCACGATCGCCCGAGTGGACATGGCATCCACTGACGATGCCGGCCTCATCACCATCATGGTGGGACGCTCCGACGTGACAACAGTTCCCAGCACAGCACCGGACAAGACCACCGCCCCCTGCGTCCAGGTGCGTCAACTGACGGGAGCCGGCTTCCGCGACATCTCCTTCAAGGCACGACCCGGAGAAGTCATCGGCTTGGGCGGCCTGCAGGGACAAGGACAGTCCAACCTGCTCCACGCCCTCTTCGGTTCGCAGCAAGCCACGTCGGGGACCGTGCGTGTCGACGACACCGAGTTCCGACCAGGGCGCCCACGCGACGCCATGGCTGTGGGGATGGCCCTGGTGCCGGGCGACCGAGACAGTCAAGGGCTCATGGGGAAACGCTCGATCCTTGAGAACCTCTCCATCGCGTCCCTGCGCGCGCGTACGAGACCAGGTGGCCTGGTCGACATGCGCGCCGAACGGTCCTGTGCCAACGAACAGGTCCAACGCCTCGGGATCAAGATCAGTGACCTGGCGGACCCGGTCACCAGCCTCTCGGGCGGAAACCAGCAGAAGGTGGTCCTGGGAAAGTGGCTCGTCCGTGAACCCCGACTCATCCTCCTCGACGATCCGACCAAAGGCGTCGACGTGGGAGCCAAAAGAGAGATCTACCAGATCATCCACCAGCTGACAGCAGCGGGAAGCGTCGTTCTGCTCAACTCCAGCGATGACGAGGAACTCACTGCAATGTGTCACAGGGTCCTCGTCATGTTCGAGGGACGTGTTGTACGAGAACTGATCGGCGAGCAGATCACGCCGGGCAACCTCGTCGAAGCCGCAATTGCAGGGCGCGGCCACGGAAGGGAGACTCGCGGTGGACACTGAATCGACGAGGGCGTCGCGGCGCGCCCGTACCGCCCGAATGACGCCCGCAACCGTGGTCACTTGGTCGCTGCTCGTGGCCGCTCTCGTGACCAACGCATTGCTGCAACCCACCTTCTTCACCCTGTACTCCGTCACCTCGAACCTGGCCACCTTCGTCCCCCTGGTCTTCGCGGCCCTGGCGCAGGCGGTGGTCATCATCGGAGGGGGCCTGGACCTGTCCGTCGGCGCGATCACCGCCCTCGCCTCGGTCACCGCCCTGACGGTCATGAACGGTCACGATGGTCTGACCCCTCTCGGATTCGCCGCCGCCCTGGCCACAGGTACGGCATGCGGCACGCTCAACGGCCTGGTCGTCGGAGTCCTGCGCCTGCAGCCACTCATCGCGACCTTCGCAACCGCATCGGTGTTCTCCGGAATCACCCTGCTGGTGCTGCCCAGTCCCGGGGGAGCCGTCCCGCCCTCGATGACCGCCGTCTACCGGATGGCTGTCGGGCCGTTACCCGTACCACTCCTTCTCATCGGTGTGTGCCTGAGCGTGTGGGTCGTGTTGGCGGCGACGGTCTTCATGCGTCACGTGAAGGCAGTGGGTTCCGATGCCGAGGCCGCCTACGCCTCACTGGTGCCGGTCACTGGAGTGCGTGTGGGCACCTACGCGGTCTGCGGAGCCATAGCTTCCTTGGCAGCCTTGGCGATTCTGGCGAACACGGGTTCCGGGGACCCGTTCATCGGAGCCAACATCGCCCTGGACTCCATCGCCGCCTGCGTCCTGGGCGGGATCGCCCTGTCCGGCGGGCGTGGATCCGGCCCGGGCGCCATGGCCGGGGCGCTCATTCTCTCGCTGACCTCCAACATCCTCTTCTTCGTCGGAGTGCCCACCACCTTCCGGCAACTCGCAAGCGGCCTCGTCATCATCGCCGCCTTGGCTTTGTCCGTCCTGTCCACCAGGGGAGGAGCCGATCGTGGCAACTGACGCTCACACCCACCGCGCCCCCGCAGTGCTCGCCGCCCTCGCGCGAAACCCAATCGCCGTCTCGGCCCTCATCGCTCTTGGACTGCTCATGGTCGGACAAGTGGTCTCTCCTGGATTCGCAACCCCGGGACAGGTCGTGTCCATGCTCCGCGTCGCCAGCTTCCTCGGATTCATCGCCGTCGGACAGACGATCGTCATCCTGGCGGGCGGAGACGGCATCGACCTGTCCGTGGGCAAGGTCGCGACCTTGGCTGCGATCATCGCCGCACGGGTCATGGACGGCTCCAACGCCAATGTCGTCCAGGGAGTGTTCTTCGCGCTCGCAGCCGGGGCCCTGGTCGGACTGGTCAATGGCCTCGGAATAGTTGCCCTGCGCATCCCGCCCTTCGTCATGACACTGGGAATGATGGGAGTCGTCCAGGGGGCGGCTTTGGCCTACACCGCGGGTGTGGCTGCAGGACGCGCCGCACCTGCGCTGACGACACTGGTCGGAGGGCGTTTCCTCCTGGGGGTGCCGGGAGTTGTGTGGACCTGGATGCTCGTCACCGCCATGGTCATCGTGTTGCTGCGTCGCACTCGCTTTGGCTGGGAGATCCACGCTGTCGGAGCCAACAGGGAGGCGGCGCGGCTTTCCGGGGTGCCCGTTGCCGCGCGAGTCGTACAGGCCTACGCCCTTTCCGGGCTCTTCGCCGCATTGGGGGGAGTCATGCTGGTCGGCTACACCGAGTCCGTCTTCCTCAACTTGGCCGATTCCTACACCCTGCCCTCGGTGGCAGCAGTCATCATCGGAGGAACCCTTGCCTCGGGAGGTGTGGGCGGCTACGCGGGTTCGTTCATCGGAGCCATCGTCCTGACCGTGCTCAACTCCTTCCTCACAACCGTCAACATCCCTGAGGCCGTGCGCACCATCGTCAACGGTGGTGTCCTGCTGGCCATTCTCGCCCTCTACGGGCGTCAAAGACGCCTGCGCAGTTGAGGGAAGCCCACTCGCGCCCTCGCCACTTGAACGCATCGACCCGCACCTGTGCAACAGCAATGCACGAACCGACCGAAGGAGAACACTCATGGAGACTCGACCGCGACTGGGCGTGGGCCTGGTCGGAGCAGGATTCATCGCGAAGTTCCACGCTCGCGCCTGGCAAGGGGTACGAGACGCCGACATCGTGGCCGTCACCTCGCGAACCCGCACTTCGGCCGAAGCCGTTGCCGCTGAGGTGGAACGCCTCGGAGCGGGCACCGATGTCAGCATCCACGAGGACGTCGCAGCACTGGTACGCGACCCGCGCGTCGATGCCGTGTGGGTTCTCACCCCGAACTTCGCGCGGGTTTCCACCATAGAAACCATCGTCGAGGAGGTGCGCTCCGGACGGGCAGGTCTTCGGGGGATTGCCGTCGAGAAGCCCTTGGGACGCACCGTTGCCGAGGCCAAACGAGTCCTCGATCTGGTCGAGTCGGTCGGACTGTTGCACGGATACCTGGAAAACCAAGTGTTCTCCCCCGCGATCACCCGTGCCCATGAGCTGGTCTGGACGCGTGGTGCAGCCGTGGCCGGATCACCGTACCTGGCACGTGCCGCCGAGGAACATTCCGGCCCCCACAACACGTGGTTCTGGAACGGGGCCGAAGAAGGCGGCGGCGTGCTCAACGACATGATGTGCCATTCGGTGGAGGCCGGGCGTTTCCTCCTCACCCCGCCCGGCACCGACCCGTCGACCTGGCTCACGCCCGTCAGCGTCAGTGCCTCCATCCACTCCCTCAAGTGGGGGCGTACTCGATACGCGCGAGAACTCAGCGACACCTACCCGGGGGTCGTCGACTACACGCGCACCCCGTCGGAGGACTACGCCCACGCCGTGTTCGAGTTCGTCAACGGTGACGGTGAACCCGTCGTCGTCGAGGCGACGACCTCGTGGAGTCATGTCGGGGCAGGACTTCGACTGGGTTTCGAACTGCTGGGCCCCGAGTACTCGATGGAATCTTCGACCCTTGCCACGGAGTCCCGCGTCTTCCTCTCACGCAACCTCACCCAGGAGCGGGGCGAAGACTTGGTCGAGAAGCAGAACGCCGAACAGGGGCTCATGCCCATCGTCAGTGACGAGGCCCTGAGTTATGGCTACACGGGCGAGAACGCGGCCTTCGCCGCCGACTTCCTTGCGGGCCGTCAGCCGAAGGAGTCCTTGGTCAATGGTCTGGAAGTCATCGAATTGCTCATGGCCGCCTATCATTCGGCAGAGACGGGCAGGACCGTCACGTGGCCGGTGGAACTGGAGTCCTTCGTCCCTGCAGTGGCGCAAGGCCAGTGGAATCCGAGGTCGAGGCACTGACGAGAGATGTGAGGAGGACGCGTGGGAGTTGGCGACCTGTCCAGGACGAACACCCTGCGCATCCTCACCTCCCTTTACGAGGGCGGCGCTGCCAGCCGGGCCGAGATCGGACGTGAGTTGGGCCTGGCCCCTGCGACCGTTTCACGCTTGGCCGGACGCCTCCAGGAGGACGGCTTGCTGGTCGACACCGGCATGCTTGTGCCGACCGGAGGCCGCCCGTCGATGGTCTTCGACTTCAACGCATCGGCGGCCTCGCTGTTGGTCGCTGACGTCGCCGACCATCACACGACGATCCGCCTGACCGACCTGCGGGGCAAACCGATCCGCGAACGAATCCACCTGACGACTGGCGGAGCCGAGCAACGTAGGGCCGACTTGCAGTCACAACTCGCACAGGCGGTGGCTGACGCACAGGGCACGAATCTGTCAGCGGTCGGCGTCTCCGTACCCGGTCCGGTCGATGACGAGGGGAACATCCTCTTCGCCCCCGCCCTCGGGTGGCGCCACGTGCCACTCAAGTCCGAACTCGAGGAGGCCTTCGACCTGCCGGTCGCAGTCGAGAACGACGCGAATCTCATCGCCTTGGCCGAGTACACGAGCCGCCACTGGGACCCGGTGCGTTCCCTCGTGGCCGTTGCCTTCTTCGACGGGGTCGGTTCGGGCATCGTGGAGGACGGGCGCCTGTGGAGGGGCACTTCAGGGGCGGCCGGCCAAATCGGACGCATGCTCATGGGACGGTCTTCCCTTTCGCGCTCCTACACGGGTTTCGGTGACCTGGAGTCCGCCGTGGGCGCGGCTTCCCTTGTCAGGAGGGCACGTGAGGCAGGAATTCCCGGCAAGTCGTGCACCGACGCCGACGCCCTCATGCGCAGCGCTGCTCTCGGGGACGAACGGGCGCTGAAGCTCGTCGAAGAGGTGCTCGACGACGTGGCCACCACACTGGTGAACGTCTGCGCGTTGCTTGCCCCTGAACTCATCCTCTTCGCGGGACTCTTCGAGCGATGGAAGGACTTGCTCCTACCTGCTTTGCGACGCAGACTGGCCGAACACGTCGTCGACATGCCCCATCTCGAGGTCGTTCACTTGGGACAGGAAGCGGCTCTGGTCGGAGCCGCAGTGTTGGCCTTCGACGCCGCGGGAGCGTTGGACGGCCTCGTCGATGCCATGGGAAGCGAGGCCGGGGTCACTGCTTGGAGATCCGCGCCAGGCGAGCCAAGGAAAACGCACGTTCGGGACTGACTTCGGTGTCGGAGAAGTATTTCAGGGTCCACCGATGTGTGCCGGTGGCGGTGGTGTGCCGGTAGATGATCCTGCATTCGTGTTTTCCGCGGTCGCGCGGCAGTGGCCTGTGTGCCACCAGCACCGAGTCGAAGCCGTCGACCTCGACACGGAACATCTTCGTGTCGCGGATCACCCAGCCCACGGGGACGTCGACGTCGCCGGAGTCCTCGTGATCCAGCTGCAACGTGAGGTGTCCCTTCGCGGGGAAAAGGGGTCCATCAGCCGGAATCTCCGTGAGCCCCCACGTCCGGTCGTCGCCGCCCCATTTGCTTGCCGTCCCGGGCAGGGTGAGGGTGAACCCGGCCTCGTAGGTGAAGGTCTGCGGAGCCGTGGGGGTCATCGATTCCCCGTCGAGGACCGGGAAGTCCATGACATGTGACGGGGTGGAAAAGCCGACCTCGTGGACCAGCTCGGGCTCCCACAAGTAGATCGGGTCCCCTTGCTTGTTGAAGCTCACGAGAGCAGTCACCTCTTGATGCATGGCGGCGACCTCGTCGGCACCGGTGACGGTCACCGGCCACATGATGCCGAAATCCACGCCGATTGACAATGCTGCACCGTGTTTCAGTGCCGTCTTCGTCGGAGTGCTGTCGGCGCTGAATTCGATCTTGGAGATCTGCATTCTCGCCTCGCCGTCCTTCGGCGGGACCAGGGAAAGGCCGAGCGACTCGCGCCACCTGCCGCGGTTGAAGGGTTCCCGATCCTTGAAACCGTCGGCGCGTCGGTCGAGGTTCCAATTCGCGGGGTCGATCCCAAGAGACGCGGCCACCTTGGCGTTGGACACCTCCCAAGCGGCATCTGAGTCGTCCCACCATGTGGGAGAGTCCAGGAAGGCTTCCACCGCATACTTGGCAGCGGTGCGCAGGACCTTGGCGACCTTGTCCGGTCCGATCGTCGAGCTGATCTGTTCGCGCAAAAGGGTCGCGTTCTCCGAGGAGTAGATCGGGGCCTCATCGTCCAACTTCATCTCCGCGTAGTCACCGGCAGAGGTGGAGATGATCGAGTCCGTCAGTGAAATCCCGAACTCCTCGTGGGATCTGCGGTTCGGTTTGAAGTCGCGCAGAGCGCCCCGCTGGCGCATGTCCTCCACCGAAATGGGTGCGGCAAGGCCTTCCAGCAGGTTGACGGGGGTGGCCTGGCCGCCGGCAGGAGCGTCGGACGGGGTGGTCGCGACCTTCCAGGTCTTCTTGCCGCTGTCACGGACCTCGCGGACCCAGTCGATCGTCGGGGTGCAGGCGGCCAGTGTCGTCACGGCCACCACCGCAGCGATCAAGGCGAAGGGGCGCGGAAGAATTCGTCTGTGTGACATGGGATTCCTTGGAGCAGAGACGTCGAGACGGGCATGTGGGCGGTGAGGGCCACCACAGGTGTGTCAAGAGTGAGTCTAGGTTCCGCCCTGTGTACCCGCTCGACGAGGGCGATTGGACGAACTTCTCGCTCAGAACCTCCACCTGGAGGTGCGAGGCCGTCCTGTTGCCGGAGCGCGACAGGATGCCGACATTCGCAGCGAAGCCCCGCCCTCGTCCCCTGATGCACCCGGGGGAAGGACGAATCTCGCGAGATGACGGACGAATCTCGCGGAGGGGTCAGCGCAGGAGAAGGCCCTGGTCGTGCAGGACCTCCAGGACCGGAGAAGACTCCGAGGCACCCTTGCCCACCCTCGTGCGGATCTGATGGGTGAAGGAATCCACCCTGGCGTTCAGGTCACGCACGTCGTAGTAACACTGCAGCTCCTCGTCGTAGCCCGCCAAGGCGTCCTCGTAGGAATCCACCTGCGGATACGCATCCACCGCAGTGGTCACCGACAGCGGCAGACGGGGCTTGAACTGCGGCTCCTGGTCCGGGTGACCGACCAACAACCCGAACAACGGATACGTGAGCTTCGGCAGGGCCAGCGCCCGGACGACCCGCGCCGGATCCGCATTGATCGACCCCAGGTAACACGTCCCCAGACCCATGGACTCGGCAGCGACCACCACGTTCTGCGCGGCAAGCGCCGTGTCCTGCACCGCCTCCATGAACAGGTTCACCCGACCGAAAGGTTCCGCGTCCAGGCCCGCCTCGGCGCGGATCCGCGAATTCCGGTACAGGTCCACCACGAAGACGAACAGCTCCCCACGGTCCCCACCCACATAGGGCTGGCCGGAGGCCCCGTGCAATTCGGCGCGCACCGCCGGATCCTTCACCCGGATGATCGTGAACTGCTGCAGGAAAGCCGTGCTGGCCGTGTGCCTTGCGACCTCCATCAGGGTCGTCACCGCGTCCTCGGAAACCGGCTCGCTCGTGTAGGCGCGCACCGTCCGATGACGCATCTGGACCGCCACGGTCTCATTCGACACGGGTGTCGTCTCAGGGGTCCTCAGGTCATCGCCGACCATGACACGTCCTCCCAGGTGGTCGTTTTCGTCCCACTGTACCCCCGCGCCCCTGACGCGGCGCCCGGAGCGGACCCGGGAGGCCTCCGGGATGGACCCGGGGTCAACCGGGGTGCTTCCTGAGGGCGCAGGAGCAGGGCCCCGATGCACGATGAACACATGGAAACAGCACCTCAGAACCCACCCCGTGACGGAATCGTCGCCACCGCCTTGACCAAGACCTACCAACGTGGAGGCCAGAGCGTGCACGCGCTCGACGGCGTCCACCTGCACGTGCCCAAAGGCGCCCAGGTGGCCGTCATGGGACCCTCCGGCTCCGGCAAGACGACACTGCTGCACTGCCTGTCCGGCATCCTCACCCCCACCTCGGGAAGCGTGACCGTCGACGGCAAGCCCCTGACCGGCCTGTCCGATGCCGCCACCTCGAGGATGCGACTGGAATCCTTCGGATTCGTCTTCCAGGACGGGCAGCTTCTTCCCGAATTGCCCGCCGAGGAGAACGTCACCCTGCCCCTCATGCTCCTGGGCACCCCACGTGCCAAGGCGCTGGAGGTCGCGCGCCAACTCCTCGCACGCCTGGGCCTGTCGGGACTCGGCCCGCACCGCCCCGGACAACTCTCCGGAGGACAGGCGCAAAGGGTCGCCATCGCACGCGCCCTCGTCACCAATCCTTCCGTCGTCTTCGCCGACGAACCCACCGGCGCCCTCGACCAGACCACCGGCGGCGAAGTCATGGACGTCCTCACCCAGGCGTGTGCGGCCACGGGCGCCAGCCTCGTCCTGGTCACCCACGACGCCAATGTCGCTTCGCGTCTGGCCCACACCATCCACGTTCGTGACGGCCGGATCCTCCAGGTCACCAGGAGCGCACGATGAACCCCGTCATGGTTGCCGCCCGCGCCCTGGTCGCCGGGCGAGACAGGGCCACCGCGATCCTCACCGTCGTGGCCCTGGCCCTGCCCCACGCCGTCATCCTCAGCGTCGTCGCAGGTGTCATGATGTTTGCACGCCGCGGGGAGGCCCCCCTCAATGAGATCATGTCACAGCCCGTGCACGTCTCCCTGGCCGCATTCGCCGCAATCCTGCTGGTGGTGCCCGCCGCATCCATGGGATCGGCGGCCGCGCGCCTGGGCCTGTCGAGACGTTCGCGCGACCTGGCCGTGCTGCGACTGATCGGCGTCTCGGCAATGCGCACCAGACTCGCCTCAGTCCTGGACACCGTGGCCCTGTCGGTCATCGGGGTCCTGGCCGGCACCGCCTTGTACATCGTGGCTCTGCCGATCTGGTCGCTCATCACCTTCCAGGAGGTCAGACTCTCGGTCGCGGAGATGTGGATGGGATTCCTGCCGATGCTCGTGTGCGGCTTGGCGATGGTCCTGCTCGCGGGCCTGTCCGCGCTGGCGGCGGTGCACCGCGTCGCTGTCACCCCACTGGGGGTCGCCCGGCGCAGCCAGGCGCACGGGATCTCGTGGATCTGGCTGCTGGTGGGCGGCCTGGTGGGCGTCGCATGGTTCGTCGTCCTGACCTTTGGGGGAGGCTTCGCGCCCATGGTGGTGATGAGCATTGCCCTGGTGTTGCTGGCCGTCTTCGTGGCACTGGTGAACCTCATCGGTACGTGGACGCTGTCCGTCATCGGTTGGCTGATGGCGCGCTTGGCGCGTCGACCCGCCATGATGCTGGCCGGGCGTCGCTTGATGGACGATCCGCGCTCCGTGTGGCGCTCCTACGGCTCCTTCGCCTTCGTCGCCTTCCTCACCGGGTTCATGCTGCCGGTGGTGAACCTCCTGGGCGCCACTGATCTCTCCAATGCTCCCGACGCTCCCGACACTCACATGGCCAAGGTGGTCGTGGCCGACGTGTCCACGGGCATGCTGCTCACCCTGGGGATCACCGTTGTCCTGGCGGCCGCCTCCACGGCTGTCAACCAGTCGATCCGGGCGATCGACACCGTCGAGGAGACGCGCTCGCTGTTCGTCATGGGCGCCAGGCCCGGCTTCCTGGACCGGGCGCGACGCACGGAGGTGCTGCTGCCGGCCCTGGTCCTCATCGGCGGAGGGGTCGGCGTGGGCATCGTCTTCGTCGCGCCCATGCTCTCCGGCCAGGGGGTGGCCGCTGCCTTGGCCTGGACCTTGCCGGTCACGCTCCTGGGCATCCTCGTCGTGGTGGTGGCGACCGAAGTCGTCGCCCCGGTCCGCCGGCGGGTCCTGCAGGCTTCGCAACGGTGAGGTGCGCGGGTTCTGTGAGCTGCTGGGCCCCGTCCCGTCCTTGTCGGCCCGGTGCCGGGGACGAGGGCGGGGCTCGGCGCACCGGCCGCCCTGAGGACGCACTTCGTCGAAGTGGAAGTCACTTCGCAGCCCGGGGTAGCGTGGATCACATGTACGCGAAGAAGATCATCCCCGCCGCCCTCGCCCTCGCCCTCGTCCTTGCTGCCGGCGCACTGTCCGCCTGCTCGCCGACAGCCGGTGACTCCGCCACCTCCGGTGCCACGGGCCAGTCGACCGCCTCCGCCCAGTCGGGTACCACGGCCCAGTCGGGTGCCACCGCGAAGATCGGTGTCATCAAGAAGCGTCCGGAGCTGCTGAAGGATTTCGAGATCAAGGTGCCGGCCCAACGCGTCCTCGAGCTCACTGTCCAGGCCGATGCGGACAAGTGGACGGCATCGATCGCGGACCCGAAGGTCGTTGAGTTCATCCCCGGCAGCGCCGACGCGGCGCCGACCTTCAAGCCGCTGATCGAAGAGGGCTCCACCGCAGTCGTCCTCAAGGACCCGGCCGGCAACGAGATTCCCTTCACCCTGACAGTCACCCCGGGCGCCCGCTGACCGTCACCCTCGGGGGCGGGTGGCCCTCCCACCTTCGCCGATGCTCGACCTGAACGCCCCGACGGACGAATCTCGCGAGATGACGGACGAATCTCAGCAAAGGACGGACGAATCTCGCGGAGAGGGAGGGGCTGGAAGGGTCGGGGCGGAGGGGCAGTGGAGGACTCGGGCCGGTCAGTGGAGGACTCGGGCCAGGAAGTCGCAGGTGGCCTGCTCCTGCGGGTTGCCGATCACCTGCTCGGGCGGGCCCTGCTCGACGATGCGTCCCCGCTCCAGGAACACCACGCGGTCGGCTGCGCTGCGCGCGAACCCGATCTCATGGGTGGCCATGAGGATCGTCGAGCCCTGCCGAGCCACTTCGGTGACCAGGTCCAGGACCTCACCGACCAGCACCGGGTCCAATGCCGACGTGATCTCGTCAAGCAGCAGCAGCTCCGGGTTGGTCGCCAGCGCCCGCACGATGGCCACACGCTGCTGCTGGCCACCTGAGAGCCGGTCCGGGTACTCGCGCGCCTTGGCGTCCAAACCGATGCGCTCCAACAGCTCCATGCCGCGCTTCTCGGCCTGGGCGCGACCCGTGCCGTGGACCTTGCGGGCAGCCAAGGTGACGTTGTCCAACACCGTCAGGTGGGGGAACAGGTTGTAGTGCTGGAAGACCACGCCGATGCGGGCGCGCACCTTGTCCACGTCCACACGCGGGTCGGTGATGTCCTGGCCGGACAGGAAGATCTGCCCGTCATCCACGCGCTCCAACAGATTCGCCGTGCGCAGCAGAGTCGACTTGCCGGAACCGGAGGCCCCCAGCAGGACGACGACCTCGTGCCGGTGGACCTGCAGGTCCAGGCCCCGCAGGACCACGTTGTGGCCGAAGGCCTTGACGACCCCGCGCACGTCCAGGACCGTGTTCGATGCACTGGCGCCCATCAGACCATCCCTCCCGTCTGTTCGCGCTGCTGCAACCTGGCAGTCCACCAGTCCGACAGGCGGATGAAGGGCCAGCTCAGCGCGATAAACAGCAATCCGGCCACGACATAGGCCGTGAAGTTGTAGGTGCTTGCCTGGTGGATCTGGGCGGCGCGGATCGCATCAACCGCCCCCAGGGTCGAGATCAGGCCGACGTCCTTCTGCATGGAGATGAAGTCGTTCATCAGAGCCGGCGCGACCTTGCGCACGGCCTGGGGAACGATGACGTGTTGCAAGGTCTGCGCATGGGTGAGCCCCAAGGATCTGGCGGCTGCGCGCTGGGAGGGATGCACTGCCTCCAAGCCGGCGCGCAGGACCTCGCCCACGTAGGAGGAGTAGGTGAGCACCAGTGCCACGCCACCCAGCAGGCCGATGGGAATGCGCGTCGTCGGGTTCAACGCGGGCACGCCGAAGCCCACCAGGTACAGGACGACGATGAAGGGCATGCCGCGGAAGACGTCCGTGTAGGCGGCGGCCAGGAAACGCAGCGGGAAGAAGACGGGCCCGCGCAACGACCGGGCGGTGGCCAGCAGGACGCCGCCCAGGGCGACGAAGACCACGGAGACCAGCAGCACCTGGATGTTGAGCAGCAGACCCTCGGCCACGGCGGGCAGGGACTCGATGAAGTACTGGCCGTTGAAGAAGGCCTCGCGGGTCGCCTCCCAGCCGGGAGAGGTGGCGATCACTGTGACCAGTAGTGCCCCCACCAGCAGGGACGAGGCCACGGCAATGCCGGTGGAGCGTCGGGTGCGGGCGCGCCGCCATGCGCGCCTGTCGATCTCGACCTGACTGAGGTGGTGCTCGAAATCGCCGAGCTGTTCCACGACGCCCGCACAGGCGCCGGCGCCTGTGCGGGCGTCGCCTTCGCGTGAGGGACTTTCCAGGGGCATCGCAGACCTTCCGGGAAGGGGCGACGGCCCCGTCCTCGTCACGGGGAACGAGGGCGGGGCCGCCTACCGGGTCACTTGAGGACGGGGACAGAGGCCGCGTCCGAGAGCCACTTCTTCGCGAGCTCGTCCAGGGTGCCCTTCTCACGCAGGGAGTCGACGGCCTGGGTGACGGCTGGGGTCAGCGCAGAACCCTTGGGCAGGACGAGGCCGAGCTCGTCGCCGCCGGAGGTGTCGGCGAATTGGCCGACCAGCTTGGCGTTGTCGAGCTCAGCGCCCGCCAGGTAGAAGGCGGTGGGCAGGTCCACGACGATTGCGTCGACCTGCTTGGCCTTGAGCTTGGCGACCACGTCGACCGAGTTGTTGATGACCTGCGGCTCCTTGGTGGGAGCAACGAGTTCCTTGAGGACCTTCTGGCTGGTGGTGCCCACCTGGACGCCGAAGAGGACGTCCTTGAGGTCGGCCAGGGAGGTGGCCTTGGCGGCCGGGGAGTCCTCGGTGGTCAGGACGACCTGCGCGGTCGTGTAGTACGGGGAGGAGAAGTCGACGGCCTTCTTGCGCTCATCCGTGATCGAGTACTGCTGGAGGTTGAAGTCCCAGTCCTTGGCGCCCGGGGCGATTGCGGCGTCGAAGGTGGTGCGGGTCCACACGACGTCCTCCTTGGCGAAGCCCAGCTCCTCGGCCACCGCGTAGGCGATGGCGGCCTCGAAGCCCTTGCCGGACTCGGGCTTGTTGTCCTCGACCCACGGAGAGTAGGCGGGGTCGCCGGTGGCGATGGTGAGCTTGCCGGGGGTGACGGTCTCCAGGGTCGGGGCGCTGGACTGGGCCTGCGACTGTGCGCCGGAGGTGTCGTCGGACTGGGCGCCCGAAGCGGGGGTGGTCTGGCCGCCTCCACAGGCAGCGAGGGCGAAGGTCGTGGTCAGCGCGGCGGCTGCCAGAACGGTGAGCTGGTGACGGCGTGCCATGGGAACTCCCTGTGTCGTGATGGGCGAACGGTTGGGGCGGCGAGCGGACGAACCGCGGGCCCACGACTCAAGAGCCTAGTGGGCGCCTCCGGCGGGCAGAAGGACCCCCTGCCGCCTGAGACTGCGTGAACCGTCTCCCAGCTGCCTCCCCCGGTGCGCCACGATGCGCCCACAGGCGGTCGCCAGCACCGTCACAACCGCCATGACCTGCGCTTTCACTGCCCCTCTGAGGCCAGCTCCCAGTCCTCGTAGGAGAACTCAGGGGACACCACGCACGTGGCCAATGCCACGTCCGCCCGAGCGAAGGTCCGCTGCCAGGTGCCCGCAGGAACCAGGATCTGCACGACCCCGTCCTCGTCCCCGCGAAGCAGAGTCGGCGCCGGGTCCTCGACGGGCTCCGGCCCCGAACCGCCCAGGTGCACTTCGAGGTCCCCGGGCCCGTGCCACAGCCACAATTCGTCGGAGTGGACAAAGTGCCACACGGCTTCCTCGCCCTCGTCCAGCAGGAAAAGGATCGCCGAGGCCGTGGCCCGCTGCCCGCGCGGCGTGGACACGCCGGTGGGCGCCGTCCACGTGCGGCGGAACCACCCGCCCTCGGGGTGTGCTTCCAGGCCGAGCCGGGTCACGAGGGCGGCGGCTGCCTCGCTGGGGGTGGCGCTCACGGGTGGATCTCCAGTCCGAGTTCGGGGGCGGCCCAGCGGACCTTTCCTGCGACCAGAGTCAGGATCTGGTGTCCGGCGCCCTCGCGAATGATGTGTTCGATGGTGGGCACGATGTCGGTGACGGGCACGTCGACGGCGACCACGTCCGCCAAGGCTCCGGCCTGCAGTTGTCCGACCCTGTGCGAGCCGGTGGACAGCCCCAGGGCGATGGCTCCCCCCAAGGTCGCCGCGTGGAGGAGGCGCCGTCCCAAGTCGTCGCCCTCGTACCCTTGGCGGCGGGCGATGTCGAAGAGCAGCGCGGTGTCCTCCAGCACGTCCAGGCTGGGGGAGGAGGACAGGGAGTCCGTGCCCACGGCCACCTGGTTGCCTTCTTTGAGGTATGCGGCCACGGGCGGCTCGGCCAGTCCGATGACGTCGTTGGAGCGCGGGCACAGGGCCACTGTGGTGGAGCGTGCGTGCAGGCGGCGGCGGTCCTCGGCGCTCATGTACACGCCGTGGGCGATGTGGCAGTCCGGGCCGAGAACCCCCAGCTGGTCGACGAATTCGGTGGCCGAGAAGCCGACTCCGGCATCGCGCATCTTTCGGAAGGACTCGGACTTGCCCGAGCGCCACAGGTCGGCCAGCGCGGCCCCGGCCTCGATGTCGTCCCACCTGGCCTCCACCTGGTCCTCGCCCAGGTGGATGTGCAGTCGCATGCCGTGGCGGCGCGCCAGGTCGGGGAGCTCCAGCAGGGGAGCGACCTCCAGCGAATAGGGGGCGTGGGGTGAGATCCCCACTGCGGGCGGGCTGGGCATGGCGGCCAGGGCGGAGCGCACCTGGTCCAGGCCGCCGTCCGCCCAGGCTTCGTTGGAGTAGCCCATGACCTCCCAGTAGGCGACCCCGTGCAGGCCCGCGTCGTGCAGGGCGCCGGCGGCTTCGGGATCTGTGACGACATCGGCGGCGCAGGTGGTTCCGGCGCGTAGCAGGCGTGCGGCACCGTCGGCTGCGGCGGCGTGGAAGTCCAACCCTCCGGCGTCGTAGACGAGGTCGAAGGCCTGCATCCAGTCGGGGAACCCGTTGTACCTGCCGGCGCCGACACCGGCCATGGACGTGTACTGCAGGTGGGTGTGGGCGTTGACCAGGCCGGGCATGAGGACGCCGCTGACGTGGACCTCCTCGAAGGGCAGGCCCCGCTCGCGCAGGGTGGCCACCACCCAGTCACGACTGCCCACGTGTTCGATTCGTCCGTCTCGCACGGCAACGGCGCCGCCGAGGACGCTGGGGGCCGTCACGGGGATGACGAGGTCGGCGGACCACACGTGCAGGGGTTGGCAGGGGGTGGGGCTGGCCAAAGGGTGTTCGGTGGGAGGCATGGGGCTTTCGTCAGTGCTTGTCGTCAGTGGTCTGGGATTCGTCGTTCATTTGCTGGGATTCGTCCGTCATTCCGTGAGATTCGTCCTTCAGCGCTTTTTCGACGAGTTTCACGGTGACTGGGGCCAGGGCGGGGGAGGCGCTGGCCAGTGAGATGGCGGCGGCGGCCACCGCGTCATCCGCCTCCTTGGGCAGGAGATGGATCCCGGGGGCGAGGGCGCCCTCGCCGAGCAACAGATGCTCCAGGGCAGCCACCTGCACGGCGAAGGAAAGATCCATGATCTCAATGGGGTTGCCCTCACCGGCGGTGCAGTTGAGGCAGCCCCCGCGGTCCAGAATCGTGACGAGTGGTCCGGGCCCGCCCGCCCGGTCGGGCACGCGCAGGTGTTCGACGGCTCGGCGAGGGTCCGTCTGCCATGTGGCGCCGCGTGCCACGGCTTGGTCAACGGCGATCTCCTGGTCGACTCCGCCGATGACGAAGCACAAGGCGCCGTCGCGGGCCGCAGCGAGGAGGTCCGCAGTGACGGTGTGCGGCTCACCCGTGGCAGAGACGATCCAGTGCGCACCCGGCGCCAACGCGAGGGCGCCCTCGTGCCCCAGGGCGCCGGTCCCGCAGCCGTCCATGCGCGCCTGCAGCAGACGCACCGGGTCGATCTCGGCCACGTCCACCTCACCCCCGAGGCCGCGCACCAGGCGCGCGAAACCACGCCCGACGTCCCCGTAGCCGAGCACCAGAACTCGCGTGCCGACCAGGCCCGAGCGGGCCAGTGCGCGATCCGAGTGGTCGGGGTCCAACAGGTCAAGCGCCGTCATGAGGCAGGACTGGCCGGTGCCGTAAGCGTTGTCGAAAAGGGTCTTGGAACGCGCATCATTGCTGGCCATGACAGGGATCGCGGGGCGCACGGGGGTGCGCTGCCGAAGACCCCGGACAGGCGGCTCGCCCTGGCCGAAGCCATCTGCCCGTCCCTTCGGCTCTTCGGCCCCGACCTGCCCCCGATCATCCGTCGGCACACTTGCCGAACCGGGCGTGCGCAACGGCCGCAACCCGGAAGTGGTCTCTTCCGCACAGCCGATCATGTGGTCCAGGGCGCCGGGTGCACGCCCAGGGTCGTGGGCCATTCGGATCAGGTGAGAGCCGTCGTCCAGCAGCAGATGCAGACCCTGGGCCAGGAATTGCCGCGCCAGAGCCTCCTCCCGCGCCGGGTCCGCGGTCGATTCTGCGAAGACGGTCACACCTGCCCCACGCAGGACATCGGCCACGTCGTCGCGGGTCTCGGACGCGTGCCCGAAGACGAAGACCTCTGCGCCGGCTTCGGCCAGCAACAGGGCCAGGACTGCCGTCTTCGGCTCCAGGACCAGGGACACGCCGATCCGCCGCCCTTTGAGCAGGCCACGTGTGGCCAGGGCCTGCACGGCCGCCACCGTGATGGGCATGTGGGTGCGCGCCCAAGCGATGCGCCGTGAGGCGGGTCCGGTCGAGGCGGTGGGGGCCGACTCCTGCGCGCGGTCGCCGGGATCCCTTCGTGGGAGCCCATTCTGGGTCAACGCCGAGGTCGGGGCGGCCTGGCCGACCTCGTGCGGACTCTCCAGAGGCGCACCTGCGGGGTCCACGACGCTCACCCTTCCATCGCCCCGCCTGCTCACCAGGACGGTGCCCGGTGCCGAATCGACGTGGCCCGACAGGTCCAGAACGGCTGCGAACACCGACAGGTCGAGGGAGCCGAGCCGCCACGCGGAATCGGGTGGCAAAGAGTCGGGCGACGCGACCACCTCGGGAAAGGCGCCCAGAGCGCGCAAGAGATCGCACAGGGCGCCGGCCTCGTCCTGGTCGAAAGAGGGGGCACTGTCGGTCCCCGGAATTGCGGGTATGACGAGGAAACGCTGCCCGCACACCAGCAGGTTGGTGGCGGCGGCGAATCGACGGACCAGGTTCAGCGGCACGAGGACGACGTTAGCAGCGCGAAGGTCGGCGCTGACGGGCAGTCGGCAGGTCTCACATGTGTGGCGCCGGGCGGGCGGGTGAGGAAACTCCCGCCGGGCGGGCCCGCCGGATCGGCGACAATGGTGGGGTGAGCTCACACCACGCGAACCCCACGCCCCTGTCCCAGCTGCCCACCGATGCCGACATCCGTCTGGTCGCCGCCGACATGGACGGCACGCTGTTGGACGACGACAAGCGCATCCCCGAAGGCCTGTGGCCCCTGCTGGACGAACTCGACAGGCGAGGCGTGGTCTTCGCCCCCGCCTCCGGCCGCCAGTGCTGGACGCTGCTGGACATGTTCGACCGGGTCGAGGGCGAGATGACGGTCATCGCCGAGAACGGCGCCATCGTCATGCGCGGTGGGACGGAGATTTCCTCGGTGTCCATGGACCACCAGACAGTGGCCGAGGTGGTGCGTGGCGTGCGCAGGGCGCGTCAGGCCGGCGAGGACTGCGGACTGGTGATGTGCGGCAAGGCCTGCGCCTACGTCGAGAGGCACGACGAGGTCTTCATCGCGGGTGTCATGCCCTACTACCACCGCACGCGAAAGGTCGATGACCTGCTGGGTGTCCTGGAGCAGACGAGGTCGGGGCAGATCGACGACGACGTCATCAAGGTGGCCGCCTACTGCACGACACCGATCACGACCACCGCGCGCATGGCCCTGGAGCCCTTCGCCGCCACCCACCAGTACGCGGTGTCGGGCCACAACTGGGCCGACCTGCAGGCCAAGGGGGTCGACAAGGGCGTGGCGCTGGCCGCCCTGCAAGAGCGCCTGGGCATCGGGCCCGAGCAGACCCTGGCTTTCGGGGACTTCCACAACGACCTGGGCCTGCTCGACCACGCCCACTGGAGTTTCGCCATGGCCAACGCCCACCCGCAGGTGGTTGCGGCGGCGCGGTACGTGGCTCCGGCCAACTCCGAGGCCGGTGTGCTCACCGTGACCAGGCACCTGTTGGGGACGTGACGAAGACAGGAGGGGCGCATTGCTTCGGCAATGCGCCCCTCCTCTGTCAGGCCCTTCCCGTCAGGCGTCGTCCTCGGGGGACTCCTCGACCTTCTCGGGCTCCATGGCAGGAACGATCGTGTCGGACTCCAGGTCGGCCCAGTACTCCTCGGCCCACGGGTCCTCGATCGGCTGCGAACGCTTCCACAGCAGGTAGCCGATGCCGACCACGGCGCCGGTCGCGGCCGTCCAGCCCAGGACCTTGAGGAAAGTGCGCTTGCGACGCACCTTGCGGGTCGGAGTGGTCAGGGCAAGGGCGCCGAGTTCACGGGCGCGGGTGGCGCGCTCGACCAGCGAACCATTGGCGCTCAGAGCAGAACCCGACTCCTCCACGGCGCGGTGGATGCGCGGCAGGTAGTCGTCGACGACGCGCTCGCGGACGTCACCGATGATCGGCTTGGCGCGCTCGGCAGCGTCCTGTGCGCGGTCGGCAGCGCTCTCGACCAGCGGCGTGGCGCGCTGGATCGCAGTCTCCAGGGCAGCCTGGGCGCGAGGGGCGGCCCAGTCCAGGCCCTGCTCGGCCAGGTCGGTGGCAGCAACCGCGACACGACCTGCATGAACCGCGACGGCGTCACGGATCTGGAGTGCCTCGGTCTTCAGCTTGTCGGTGTCGAGCCCGGTGTTCTTGGCCATTGGTTCCTCCATCGGTCTGCGCATTGGCTGGGGTGCGCCAGGTCCCGGCGGAACCCGTCGTGCGCGCACTTCACCCCCCATTGTGCACCGAAACACCCCGCGGTGGCGTCCGATGGTCTCGCACATCGCACTGCGCAATGGGACGATGGGGGCATGGAAACCACCATTCACACCTCCAAGGGCGACATCCGCATCGAATTGTTCCCCGAGCACGCGCCCTACACCGTCAAGAACTTCGTGGACCTGGCTCTCGGTCAGCGCGAGTGGACCGACCCCGCTTCCGGCCAGAAGACCAGCCGCCCCCTGTACGACGGCGTCATCTTCCACCGGGTGATCCCCGGTTTCATGATCCAGGGCGGCGATCCGCTGGGCACCGGAACCGGTGGCCCCGGCTACACCTTCAACGACGAGATCCACCCCGACCTGGCCTTCGACCAGCCGTACCTGTTGGCCATGGCCAACGCCAGCAAGCGCATGGGCAAGGGCACGAACGGGTCGCAGTTCTTCATCACCGTGGCCCCGACCCCGTGGCTGCAGGGCAACCACACCATCTTCGGGCGAGTCGTCGACGAGGACTCCAAGCGTGTCGTGGACGCCATCGTCTCCGTGCCGACCGGCCGCAACGACCGCCCTGTCCAGGACGTGACCATTTCCTCGGTGGATGTGACCGAGTGATCCTTCGGGTGCGGCCCCGGCGGTTCGCATCCCATTGACGAGGGCGGGGCACGCTGCGTTCCGGGCCCCGGTCCACGCATCGCCTCGCCCTCGTCACCGTTGCCCGGCGCTGTCTGCGCGCCTCGGGCCCACCTTCGCCCTCGTCCATCGGGAGAACCTGTGAGCGACCAGCCCGTCTACGGCCAGCGATCCGACCCGCGTGCGGCCCCGTCGTGTCCGCGGCACCCGAGTCAGCGCAGCGTCGACTACTGCAAGCGGTGCAATCGACCGATGTGCATCGACTGTGTCGTGCGCACCGAGGTGCGCTCCCTGTGCGTGGACTGCGCGGGAACCGTGCGACGTGCGCGGCGTTCGGCGACCCGGGGCCCGATCGTCACCTACGTGATGATGGGCCTGTGCGCCCTGGTGTTCCTGGTCGACCTCGTCTCGCCGGCGGTCTTCCAGGCGATGGCCTTCACGCCCCAGGTGGGTCAGGTCGAGCCCTGGCGCTTCCTCACCACCGCCTTCCTGCACGGCGGGCTCATGCACATCTTCTTCAACATGCTCTCCCTGTACTGGGTGGGCCGCGCCCTGGAAGAGGCCATGGGTGCATGGCGCTTCGCCCTGCTGTACGTCCTGTCGGCGGTCGGCGGCTCACTGGCGGTGCTCGTGTGGGTGCTCTTCGCCCCGGCCACGTGGACGCAGGTCACGGTGGGGGCGTCGGGTGCAGTCTTCGGACTGTATGCGGCCGTGTTCGTCCTGCAACGCAAGGCCGGCGTGGACACCAGGTCCGTCCTGGTCCTGCTGGGTGTGAACCTGGTCTACGGCTTCATGGTGCCCAATGTGTCCTGGCAGGCGCACCTGGGTGGCATGGTCGTGGGCGCCCTGGTGACGTGGGGGCTGGTCGCCCTGGCAAGGCCTCGGCCGGGAGTGACTGCGAAGGCCCAGGACATGCGATCCGTCGCGACAGGTGTGGCCATGGCGGTGGCGCTTGCCGGACTGGTGTTGCTGACCTATCGGGTGCTCTTCGAGGTGCTCGGCTGAGGAGTTGGCGGGAATGCGGCACAAGCGGCCGCCGCGGGCGTCCTGGACCGCGCAGCCGAGGGCGGCCCGGATCTCGGGGGCCGAGGTTCACCATTGCGGCCCGAGCTCACACACGTTTCCACGTATCCCTGTGGACACAGCTGTGGACAGAGGCTCGCGGTGGATGTCCATGAATCATTTCGCAGTGACTGTCTGCAAAAAGACACCGCTGTAATTCATCCCCAGGTGTGGACGGAGCTGTGGACAGCCGGGTGTTTGCACTGGAAATCAGGCATTTCGAGTATCAGTACTGATACACAACCGTCACCTCGCGGGCCTCGCGCGGTGCGACGACCGAGCTCTGGACGAAGCTCCCGCCCGTCGAAAACCGACGGGCGGGAGTGCAAGGTTCAACGACTCTCTCAGCGCCAACGCATGAGCATGAACAGGCCGACCAGCATGGACCCCAGTCCGATGACCAAGTTCCACCAGTTCAACCCGGGGATCGGGTACTGGGCCTGCGAGATGTAGTAGACCAGCACCCACACGAGTCCGAGCAGCAGGAAGGTCAGGAAGACCGGCGCCCACCACTGGGGAGAGGGCGGGATTCCATCGGTCCAGGAATGGATCTCGGTGTCCTCGTGGGCAACCTCGCCGTTCTTCCGGCGCTTCTTCGACTCGGGCACGTCGGTCCTTCCGTTCTCTTGAGCCGCGGACACAAGCCGGGCCTGGTGCCGCAGGCGGCGACACTGGGCCTAGCCTAGTCTCGGAGCCACGACAGTCAACAATGCCCACCCGGGGTGCGCGATCCGCAGCGCACCGGGAGCGGCTGATGCACGGAATCGAGGGAAGCATGGACCGCTCCGATGGCGCCGCCGAGGCCCCTGACGACGCGCTGGCGCCTGCCGCCGGCGACCTTGCCTCCGAGGAGACCGTCCCTCTTTTGCCACCGCCCGAGGACGAGGACGAGAGCCGGCCGGCCGAGGAGGAGAACTCGCCGGAGGAAGCCGACGGTGGCGAGGCCACGCGGCCCGAGGACGAGGGCGGCGCGCCCGCGGATGAGGTTGGCGCGCCCGCGATCGAGACCGGACTTTCCACACAGGAACCCGAGGTCCTTGAGGAGCAGGCCGCTGCGGCCTCGCCAATGGAGACCGGTGACGCGGACGGCGACCTCTCGGAGGCTGCGAAGGCCCTGGACCTTCCGCCCACACAGGTGCCGGCGGAAGAACCCCGAAAGGAGCCGGCGCAGCAGCGGCCGGCGGGGCCGCGAGCTCCGGAAGAACAGAAGGAACCGGATGACTCCGACCAGGCCGGCGCCCCATCCACCGCGCCCTCCGACCCCGCGCCCACACCGCTCGCCCGATTCTCGCGCCTGCGCTCCTGGCTGTCCGTCTTCGTCGTCACCTTGGCCTCCGGGCTGCTCTTCCAGGTCTCAGCGGCGACCACCCAGACCGGCGACACCGACTCCGACCTGGTCGGCCTGGTCAGACAGCGGCAGGAAGACGTCGCCTCACTGCAGTCCGCCCGTGACGACATCGCCGCGCAGGCGGACGCCCTCGTCAATGCGACGGCACCAGGAACCTCACACGCCCCCGTCGACGAAGCCGCCGCCGCCCTCAACGGCCCCGTCTCCGGCCCGGGGGTGGTGGTCACCCTGACCGACGCACCCCCCGGCGAGATCCCCGAGGGACTCACCGCCAACGACCTGGTCATCCACCAGCAGGACATCGAAGACGTCATGAACGCCCTGTGGGAAGGCGGCGCCGAAGCGATGACAGTGCAGGGTGAACGGATCTCCTCACGCACCGTGGTGCGATGCATCGGCAATGTCATCCTGGTCGGCGGCACCTCCTACGCCCCGCCCTACGAGATCGCGGCCATCGGCGACGCGGACACGCTGGTCGCCACGGTCGAAGCCAACCCACGTGTGGTGAACTACCGGAAGTATGTGGCACTCTACGGACTGGGTTGGAACATGGAGACCAGAGACAGGATCTCCATGCCCGGTACGTCCCAGGACGCCGTCCTGACGTATGCGAAGGTGGTGGAGTGAAGTGGCAAGTCACGTGAGACGCCGCGGGTCCAAGACCCGCAGGCCCCGCACCGCCGCGACGCTCGTCCTCGACGTCATCGGCATCTTCGGCGAATTGCTCATCACCGTGGCGGTGGTCCTGGGCCTGTTCGCCTTCTGGCAGGCCTTCTGGACCACCTACGAAGTCCAGGACACGTTGAACCAGCGTGCCGCGTCCTTCACCGTCGCCCACGCGCCGGCTTCGACCGGGGCGGGGACGGACCTGACCACCGACCCGCCGGACTTCTCCCAGAGCCTTTCCGAGGGCGAGGACTTCGCCGTCATCCACGTTCCCTCGTGGAACTGGCTGCGCGCCCCCATCGCCGAGGGCACCACCTTGGACGTGCTCAACACGGGTGCGGCCGGGCATTACCCGACCACCGGAAAACCCGGCGCCATCGGCAACTTCGCCGTGGCCGGACACCGGCGCACCTACGGCGAAATCTTCCAGCGCGTCGAGGAATTCAAAGCCGGTGACAAGGTGGTCGTCGAATTGGCCGACCACTACCTGACCTACTCCGTGGCCTCGTGGGAGATCGTCGACGCCTACGACCAGACGAATGTGCGCGTCATCGCGCCCGTGCCAGGAGATGCGACCTTCACCCAGGTCCCGAAGAAACGCATGATGACGATGACCACCTGCCACCCGGACTGGGGCATCGCCGAACGCTACATCATCCACCTGGACTGGGAGTCCTGGACCCCCAAGTCGGCCGGAGTGCCCAAGGCCCTGGTCGGCGAACCCGACCTGCAGGTGCGCGCCCCCGAGGGTCAGTGAGAGGAGCCCGACGTGTATTCATGGATCTTCCGGCACCTGCCCGGTCCCGTGTGGCTCAAGGTCATCGAAGCGCTGATCATCATTGCCGGCATCGTGTACGCCCTGTTCACGTGGACCTTCCCGTGGGCGCAGGAGTACTTCCACATCGGTGACACGAACGTCGGTTGACCGCGACAAGGGCGGTCGACCGCAACCGTGGTTCCCGACCGCCACAACGCCAGTGGACCACGACCCTGAGGGGGCACACATGGCACGCATCCTGTGCGTGGACAACTACGACTCCTTCGTGTGGACGATCGTCGGATACCTGCGCCACATGGGCGCCCAGGTCCACGTCGTGCGCAATGACGAGGTCGACCCCCGGTGGTGGCAGGAGAGCCCGTGGGACGGGGTGCTGGTCTCGCCCGGCCCCGGTGCCCCGGCGCAGGCAGGAGCGTCCTTGCAGGTCATCGAGGACTGTGCGGCGCACGGTGCGCCGATGCTCGGTGTGTGCCTGGGCCACCAGGCACTGGGGGAGTTCTTCGGAGCCACGGTCACCCGTGCGCCCGAACTCATGCACGGCAAGACCTCGGTCATCACCCACGACGGGCGTGGGGTTTTCGAGGGCGTGGACTGCCCGCTGACGGTCACGCGGTACCACTCGCTGGCGGTCGTGCCCCAGACCGTACCCGGGTGCCTGGAGGTCAGTGCCACCACCGCCGAGGGCGTCATCATGGGCCTGCGCCACCGCGAGGTGCCCCTGGAGGGCGTCCAGTTCCACCCAGAGTCGGTGATGACCCAGCAGGGCCACAAGATGCTGGCGAATTGGCTGGCGGTGTGCGGGGACACGGAGGCTCCGGCCCGTGCGGCCACCATGGCGCCGATGGTGGCCGCGCGTTCGACCCTGTGAGGCTCCGACCCCACGCCGGCCTTCACGGCCGGTGGAGCGAGGCGTGAAGCCCGACCTCAGTGTGCCGACTGCGGCGAGTTCGCCCTCGGCCCCTTGGACACCGTCACCGAGACCGAGGCCCGCTGGGCCACGACACTGCCCTCCGCGGTCGACATGGCCAGGACCGTACCCGCAGCCGCCGGGTTGTCCACCTCGGTGATCGTGACGGTCAGGCCCAAGTCCTTCAGGGCCTGTTCCACCTGGGCGCGTTGGGCTCCGACCAGCCCGGTCGGGATGGTCACATGACCGTCGGAGACGACGATCTCGACCTGGTCGCCCTTCTTCGCGCTCTCACCGGCAGCCGGGTGCGACTCGATGATCTTGCCGGCCGGGGCGCTGGGGTGGTTCTGCGTGATGACATTGCCCACCGTGAGATTCTCGGTCTCCAAGGCCTTGCGCGCCTGCTCCTGGGTCATGCCGGCGACGTCGGGCACGGTGACCTTGTCGGTTCCGGAGGACAGGTAGGCGACGACCTTCGTGCCGGCCTTGACCTTCTGGCCGGGTGAGGGGTTCGTCTTGACGATCTTGCCCTCCTCCACGGAGTCGGAGACGACCTTGTCGGTGGAGACCTCCCAGGTCAGGCCCGCGGCCTCGACTGCGGCCTTGGCCTCGTCCGGAGTCAGCCCCACGAGATTCGTCGGCACAGTGACCGAGGACGGCCCGGAGGACAGGTGGATCTTGACGGTCTTGCCCTTCTCGACCTCGACACCGGCAGCCGGATCGGTCTGGGCGACCATGTCCACCGGGATCGTGTCGTGCGGGACGGCATCGGACAGTTCCACCTTGAAGCCGGCTGTCTCCAGCGCCGTCTTGGCCTCGGCCTGGGTCTTGCCGGACACGTCGGGGACGGCGACGAACTCGTTGGAGTGGGACTGGCCGGCATCGGAGCCGAAGGCGTACCAGGTGCCGACCGCCAGTGCGACGGCGGCAAGGACCAGGACGACGATGAGGACGATGCGCTTGGTCATCGACGGCGGATCCTGGTCCTCCTGGTTCGTGTCGGCCAGGGCCACCGGCGCCTCCTGCGGCGGGCGGGTCGGACGGGTGGGACGCTGAACGGGAACCGTCGGAGCGCTGGGAAGCGGCGGAGCGGCCATCGTGCGGGTGGCGTCAGTCGGCGGCTGCAGCGTCTGCGCCCACACGGCCGTGGCCGGGGCGTTGACCTGCGCGCCCTGGGACAGGCGGATGAGGTCCGCCTTCATCGCCGAGGCATTGGGGTAGCGGTCCTCACGGTCCTTCGCCAAGGCCTTCATGACGATGCGGTCCAGCGGTTCGGGCACGTCAGGGGCAATTGACGAGGGCGTGGGCGGCAGCTGCTGCACATGCTGGTAGGCGACGGCCACCGCGGAGTCCCCCTTGAAGGGGGGCCGCCCGGTGAGCAACTCGAAGAGGAGCACGCCGGTGGAGTACAGGTCGGAGCGGGTGTCGACCTGCTCGCCGCGGGCCTGCTCGGGAGAGAGGTACTGGGCGGTGCCCACGACCGCGTTGGTCTGGGTCATGGTCGCTTGGGAGTCGGTCAGTGCGCGGGCGATGCCGAAGTCCATGACCTTGACCTTGCCCTGCGTGGTCAGCATGACGTTGCCGGGCTTGATGTCCCGGTGCACCAGGTGGGCCGAGTGCGCGTACTCCAGGGCGGAGAGCACACCGGAGGTGATCTCGACGGCCTCGTCGATGGGCACAGGGGTGCCGTCGGCCAGGAGGTCCTTGACCGTGTGGCCCTCGACGTACTCCATGACGATGTAGGGCACCGGCACGGTGCGGCCGTCCGCGCCGAGCACCGCTTCCTCACCCGTGTCGTACACGGCGACGATGTTGGGGTGGTTGAGGGAGGCAGCCGACTGGGCTTCCCGGCGGAAGCGTGCCTGGAAGACGGCGTCACGGGCGAGGTCGGTGCGCAGCATCTTGATGGCCACGACGCGTGACAGGCGCGTGTCGAAGCCGAGGTGCACCTCCGCCATGCCGCCCCGCCCGATGGGTGAGCGAACCTCGTAGCGTCCCCCGAGGCGCCTGGCCGTGGGTTCAGTCATGTCGTGACCTCCTCGATGGGTGGAAGCCCCGCAGAGATGGTGGCCGCAGGATTTCCGAATCTGGTGTGGATAGTACCGAGTAGAGCAAGGGTTGCGCCAAGAAGTACGCAGATGATCAGCACCCACAGGATGATCTCGACGACCCCCGGCTTGGTTCTGGCCACTCGTGAACGGTTGTACTTGGTGGTGAGTTCCCGGTCGGGCACCGGTGGAGTCGAGGACGCTCCTGTCGGGGAGTTCGGGCGCAACATCCGCGGGCCGGGTTTGGGAGAGGTGGGCAGGGCGTCGGCGCGGGTACGGTCACGGGCGGCGCTGCCGCGACTGGGCACAGGCGGAAGCTGCACATCAGGCGCCTCGACGTCCATGTCGACCGGGGCCAGCAGCTCGGCGTCCAGGTGGGTGCGCTTCTCGTGACGCACGGGCGCCACGGCACTCGACCCGGTCGATGCGCTCCCGGCGCCGGACCCCTCGGGTTCGGGCAGGGGGGTGGGCGCGATGTCGATGCCCAGTTGGTTCGCCACCGTCATGAGCTCGCGGGCCAGCGACGTGCCGGACTCCGGTCGGCGCATCGGGTCCTTCGACAGCAGGTGCATGACGACGTCGGCGAACTCCTGCGGCACGTCCGAAGGCAGTGGCGGCACGGGGTCGTTGACGTGGGAGAAGGCGATGTCGACCTGGGTCTGGCCGGTGAAGGGACGCCTCCCGACCACGGCCTCGTAGGCGATGACACCCAGGGCGTACAGGTCGCCCAAATGCGTGGCGTCCTCTCCCATGGCCTGCTCCGGGGGCAGGTACTGGGCGGTGCCCATGACCATGCCGTCGGCGGTCAGTGTCACCTGTTCGGTGGTGCGTGAGATGCCGAAGTCGGTGAGTTTGGCCATCCCGTCCATGCGCACGAGGACGTTGGCGGGCTTGACATCGCGGTGGACCACGCCCGCCTCCTCGGCGGCGCCCAGAGCCATGGCCATCTGCATGAGCAGGGGCAGCAGGTGTTGGACGTCCAGCCGCTTGCCGCCGGACAGGTAGGCGGTCAGGGGGCGACCGTCGATGAGTTCCATGACGATCCAGCCCCGGCCGGAGTCCTCGCCGGAGTCAAGGACATTGGCGACATTCGGATGGTGGATGCGCATGGCGTTGTCGGCTTCGATGCGCAGACGCGACAGGGAGAGGTGCTCGCCGGAGAGCTCCGGGCGCAGCAGTTTGGCGGCCACCATCTGACCCGTCGTCCGGTCGCGGGCCTTCCAGACCTCACCCATGCCGCCCTGGGCGATGTGGGAAAGAAGTACGTATCGGCCGCCGAGCATCCGCCCGGCGACCGCAGGATTGCGGTCGGGCGTCATTGGAGACCCGCCTCCAGCAGCGCGCGGGCAATGGGGGCTGCGGTGGTTCCCCCGTGGGGCACCGGCTCGGTGTCGTCGCCCTCGACGAGGACGGCGAAGGCGATCTTCGGGTCGTCGGCGGGCGCGAAGCCGATGGCCCAGGCGTTGGCGCGGCCGGAGTCGCCACCGACTTCGGCGGTGCCCGTCTTGGCGGCCACGGGGATCCCGTCGATGGCCAGTTCGCCGCCCGTCCCGTAGGGCTGTTCGACCACTGCACGCATCATCGAGGTCACGGTGGCCGCAGTGGTCCTGTCGGTGGCCCGCCCTCGTGAAGACGGAGCCGTGGTCGAGCGCACCTGCAGGTCGTGGTCGACCACCTCGGCCACCAGGTAGGGCTGCATCATCTCCCCGCCATTGCCGATGGCCTGCGCGACCTGCGCCATGAGCAGCGGTGTGGCCCGAACCGAGTACTGGCCGATCGAGGCCAGGGCCAACTGCGCCTGGTCGGTGGAGTCGGGGAAGACCGACGGGGTCACGGGAACCGGGATGTCCTCTTCGGTGCCGAAGCCGAAGCGTGTGGCCACATGGGCCAGTTCGTCGTGCGTGAGTGAGGCCGAGGCCAGGACGAAGGTCGTGTTGCACGACCTGGCGAAGGCCTCGGTCAGCGTGGGCTTTCCGTTGCCGCATTCGGCCGACTCGATGTTGGGCACGGTCGTCGAGGAGCCCGGCAGTGTCGCCTCGACGGGGGAGGGCATCGGGGTGTCCGCAGTGACCTCTCCCTTCTCCAGCAGGGCAACCGTGGTGAGCACCTTGAAGGTCGAGCCCGGAGCGTAGAGGTCTCCGGCGATCGCCCTGTTCATCAGGGGACGTCCCGGCGCCTCCGAGAGAGTCTGGTGGGCGGCGGCCGCTGCGCTTCCCTCGGCCTGGGCAAGCTGGTTCGGGTCGAAGGAGGGTGAGGAGTACAGGGCGAGGACGGCCCCGGTGCGCACGTCGAGGGCGACCACCGCACCGCGCCTGTCACCCAACTGCTCGGCCGCCACCTTCTGCATGGCCGGGTCGATGGTCAACACCACGCCGCCGCCTTGGCGGGACTGTCCGGTGACGAGGTTGCGCATGCGCTGGAGGAAGAGGGCGTCGGTCTGGCCGTCCAGGGTGGTGTCGGCGGCCGCCTCAAGTCCGGTGGCGGAGGAGAAGGACGCGGAGAACCAGCCGGTCACCGGCGCGTAGAGGGGCCCTTGGGGGTAGGAGCGCTGGTAGCGCTTGGAGCCTTCGATGAGGGTCGACGTGGCCACGGCCTCGCCACCGACGATGATCGGTCCGCGTTCGATCTCCGCCGCCTGGTAGATGGAGCGGGTGTTGCGCGAGTCCGCGGTCAGTTGCTGGGCGCGCAGGAACTGGTTGTTCGTCAGCGCCACTCCCAGGGCGGCGAACATGACGAGGACGATGACGAAGAGCCTGCGGATCTGGGTGTTCATGCCGTGACCACCTCCGTGGTCGTGGGGTCCTCACGTGAAGAGCTCCACGGAGTGGGGGCTTGTGCGGGTCGGCGTGCGGCGTCCGAGACGCGCAGCAGCAGGGCCACGGTCAGCCACGAGGAGACCATCGAGGATCCACCTGCCGCCAGGAAGGGCGCGGTCAGACCGGTCAGGGGAATGAGGCCCGTGACTCCGCCCAGCACGACGAAGAGCTGCAGGGCGAGGGAGAAACTCAGGCCTGTGGCCAGGAGTTTGCCGAAACCGTCGTGCACGCCGATGGCCGCACGCATCCCCCGTTCGATGAGGATCAGATAGAGCAGCAACACCGCCGCCATTCCCACGAAACCGAGTTCCTCGGCCAAGGAGGACAAGATGAAGTCGGAGTTCGCCAATGGCACGAGCTGCGGGTAGCCGCGACCCCATCCGGCGCCCAGCAGCCCGCCGGAGGCCTGTCCGAAGAAGGACTGGACCAGCTGGAAGGAGCTGCCGAACTCCAACTCGTAGATCTTCGGGTCCAGAGGGTTGAGCCACACGTCGAAGCGGTGCCTGACGTGGGAGAAGAGCTGGATTGCCACCAACACTGCGGGCACGAAGAGCAAGAAGCCGATGACCAGCCACGACACGCGATTCGTCGCCACGTACAAGGTGGCGACGAACAGTCCGAAGAGCAGCAGCGAGGTCCCCAGGTCCCGTTGGAGGACCAGGATCGCGATGCCGACCATCCACACGACCATGATCGGCCCCAGGTCGCGCAGACGCGGCAAGCGCAGGCCCAGGATCTTGGGCCCGCCGATCGCCAGGTTGTCGCGATTGGCCACGAGGTATCCGGCGAAGAACAGGGCCAGCGTGATCTTCACCAGCTCACCGGGCTGCAAGGACAGGGGGCCGAGCCTGATCCACACCTGGGCGCCGTTGGCCTGGCGCCCGAGGAAGGGGATCATCGGCAAGAGCAGCAGGATCAGCGAGAACGCGCCGAAGGTGTAGGTGTAGCGGCGAAGCAGGCGGTGGTCGCGCAGCAGGACCAGGACCACAGCCGCAAGGGCGATGGACAGGCCGACGAAGACGAGCTGGCGCAGCCCGACGACCTGGTCGGGGTCGATGATCGCGTAGCTGAGGTCCAGCCGGTAGATCATTGCCAGGCCCAGGCCCGTCAGGGCCACGGCCACCGGAAGGATCACGGGGTCGGCGTAGGGGGCCAGGAAGTGGATGCCGACCTCGGCGACGACCGCCACGGCGACCAGGATCGCCACGTGCTGGCCGAGGTTCACGGGCAGCTCGCCGGTGCGGTTGAGGCTGGAGAGCACGTAGCCGCCGACACCGGCGGCCAACGCCACCAGCATGAGGACGATTTCGAGGACTCGGTGGGGACGGGCAGGTGCGATGGACACCGTGGCCATCAGCGTGCACCCCCGCCTGTGGTTCTCGCAGGAGCGGAGCGGGGAGGGCTCACGGTGGGTGTGCGCGCCGAGGCGGGTGAGTCCGCCGTGCGGCCACGGCGGGCGGACTGGGCCCGGTCCGCCGACTGGGCGGTGTCGCCGGACTGCGCGTGATCCCCCGACTGGGCGGCCTCGTCGCGTGCGCGTGCACGGGTCTCTTCCGCACTGCGGGCCAATTGGTCGAGATAGGTGTCGATCTCTTCGCGCGACCCCTTGGTCACCGGTTCGGCGAGCAGCTGCCTGTGCACAGGAGGCAGGTCGGACAGGGCGATGTCGGTGACCTCGATCCGGTGGCTGAACTTCCAGGAGGCAATCGACTGGGGGATGCCCTGGTGGACGGTGACGAAGTCGTTCTCACCGATCACGTAGTACTGGGTTTGGGTCCACGTCCAACCCAGCCACGCGCCGGCGGCCACGGCGGCGGTGAGCAGAAGGGTGATGACAGGTGCCAAGTGGGAACGTCGTGGCTCCGCCTCGTCGTCGGCATCGTCGTCCTCGTCCTCGGACCCCCCGGAGGAGTCGAGGGCGGCGGCACGCGCGGCTGCCCCCTTGCCCCCACGGGAAGGGGCGCGGCGGTCCTTCGCGGCGGCGCCGACGATCTGCGGGGGAGCCGGCTCCGACGCGCCCACGGGCGCGATGTCGCACACGACGCAGGTGACGTTGTCCGGGCCGCCGGCCAGCAGCGCCAGACGGATGAGTTCCTCGGCGCAGGCTCCCGGGTCGTCGACGGAGGCCAGGACGTTCCCGATGGTCTCGGCCGAGACCACCCCGGACAGCCCGTCCGAGCACAGCAGCCACCGGTCGCCGACAATGGCTTCACGCACGGTCTCGTCGGGGGTGACATCTGCTTGGGAGTCCCCGAGGATCCTCAGCACGACATTGCGCTGAGGGTGGTGCTCGGCGTCCTCGGCAGTGATCTGGCCGGTGTCGACCAGGTACTGGACGAAGGAGTGGTCGGTGGTGACCTGGGTCAGGGTGTCGTCCCGAAGGACGTAGGCGCGCGAGTCGCCGATGTGGACCATGGCCAACTTGTTGCCAGAACGCATGAGCGCGATGCACGTGGTGCCCAGACCCTGCAGGTCGGGATCGTGAGTGGAACGCTCGGCCAATTCCTCATGGGCGTCCATGAGGGCCTCACGCAGCAGCGGCAGCAGTGAGTCGGCCGGGTGGTTGTCCGTGTCCAGGGGTGCCAGGTGGGCGATGGCGACGGATGAGGCGATGTCCCCACCGGCCGGTCCGCCCATGCCGTCGGCAAGCACCAGCAGATTCGCCCCGGCGTAGCCGGAATCCTGGTTGTTGGCCCGCACCAGGCCCACATCGGAGCGTGCGGCGCAACGGAACTGGACACCCGTGGTCGGCATCACTCACCTCACCAGTTCCATGGTCGTCTGCCCGATGCGCACGATGTCACCCACGCGCAACTCGCGCGGGGATTCGAGCAATTCGTCATCGACACTGGTGCCGTTGCGTGAACCGAGGTCCTCGATCCACCAGTTTCCCTGGCCGTCGGGGGCCAGGCGCGCATGGTGGGCCGAGGAGTACTCGTCCTCGAGGACGAGGTTGCATGCGGGGGAGCGTCCGACGACGATCGGCGTGGCCCCCAGGTTCATGACGGTGCCGACCAGCGGCCCGCCGGTGATGAGCAGTGAAGTGGGGCCGCTGTCCACGGCGGAGGGGTCGGGTCGTTTGCGGCGAGAGTCCTTGCGTCGGCGATCCGCCTCACGGCGTCCCTTGCCTCGGGGGGTGACGACGGTGCCGAAGATGTCCAGGCGCAGGGTGTGCACGGCCCACAGGACCAGCAGCCACAGCAGGACCAGGAAACCGATTCGCAGGATCGTGAAGGTGAGGTCAGTCATCAGATCGCCTCGCTGTCACTGGGATGGGTCCAAAAAAGGATACGTGTGCGACCGATGACGATCTGGTTGCCGTCGAGCAGTGTCGCGGCCTCGACCTTGTGGCCTTCGACGAAGGTGCCGTTGGTGGAGCCGAGATCGGTGGCGATCACACCGGAGGGGGTGATGCGCAGTTCGAGGTGGCGACGTGAGACTCCCGAGTCGTCGACGACCACGTCGGCCTCGCTACCCCGGCCGAGCACCGTCACCGTGTCCGTGAGCAGCCACTTCTGGCCGCCGACGTCGATGACAGGATGTTCGGGCGAAGGAGCGACATTGGCAGCGGGCGCCACGGCGCCACGCCGGGCGCGGGCCTCGACCCGCAGGTGCCCCCGGTCGACCTGGTCGGAGGACTCGAAGGCGACCGTCGTGGGGCCCAGCTGCGTCCACCCGCTGTCGGCGGCATGCCGTGCCGCGTCATCAGCGAGCTCACCCGCCAGCATGTCAAGATCCGGGCCGAGGCTCTGGATGTCCGCGGTGGAGAGCTTGACCGTGAAGGAATTCGGCGCCACCGAACGGTGGGAGGAGAGCTCGCGCACCCCCTTGTCCATGGAGCGCCGGATGGCCGAGGTGATGTCGACGGGTTTGATCTCCGACCGGAACACGTGTGAGAACGCGCCGTTCAGGCCGCGCTCCACCGCATTCTCGAAGCGGTCGAAGATGCTCATCGTCTCTCCTCTTCCCGGTGGGCGCCGGGACGCGGGGCCGAGCTGCGAACACGCGGTCCCATTGCCAGTCTAACCGGCTGGTGAACACGCGGCGGCGTGGGATTGGGCGCTCGGAGGGCCGAAAGTGTCACATTGATCAAAGAGTCCGAGTTCTTGTACGCCGCTTCGAACGCATGTGCGTCCGAACTCTTGGTCAGTTCCGCAGGGCAGTCCTGGGACCCGGGACGTCCGGTGCACCCGTGGGCGGGGCACCGAGCTCGACGACCTGGTGCCCCGCCCACGTGAAGAAGAGGAGATCCCGCAGGGGGACTCTCAGTGCCCCTGGGCGGCCAACCAACGCTCCGCGTCGAGGGCCGCGCGGCAGCCTGAACCCGCGGCGGTGATCGCCTGACGGTAGGTGTGGTCCACCGCGTCACCGCAGGCGAAGACGCCTGGCAGGTTGGTGGCCGTGGAAGGCTCGGCCACGCGGATGTAGTTCGCCTCGTCCAACTCCACCTGACCGGCAAGGATGCCCGTGCGCGGCAGGTGACCGATGGCCACGAAGACCCCGTCGGTGGCCAAGGTCGACACGGAGCCGTCCACCGTGGAGGTCAGCTCCACGTCGGTCACCGCGTCCTCGCCCACCACCTTCGACACGGTGGCGTTCCACGCGAACTCGATCTTCGGGTCGGCCATGGCGCGCTCGACCATCGCCTTGGAGGCGCGCAGCTGGTCGCGGCGGTGCACGACGGTCACCTTCGAGGCGAACTTCGTGAGGAAGGTCGCTTCCTCCATCGCGGAGTCGCCGCCGCCCACGACCACCAGTTCCTTGTCGCGGAAGAAGAAGCCGTCGCAGGTGGCGCAGTAGCTCACACCACGCCCGGACAACTCCTCCTCACCCGGGACGTCCAGGTGGCGGTACTCGGAGCCGGTGGCCAGGATGACGGCGCGGGCACGCAGGACCTCCTCCCCCAAGGTCACGGTCTTGACCTCGCCGGTCAGGTCGACCGCCAGAGCGTCCTCGTGGCGCACGTCGGCGCCGAACTTCTCGGCCTGCTCGCGCATGCGGTCCATGAGGTCCGGTCCCTGGATCCCCTCGGGGAAACCGGGGAAGTTCTCGACCTCGGTGGTGTTCATCAGGGCGCCGCCCGGCGTCAGCGCACCCGCGACGACGACCGGTCGCAGACCCGCGCGCGCCGTGTAGACGGCCGCCGTGTACCCGGCGGGTCCCGACCCGACGATGACGACCTCGTGGACGGTCGGCTCGCCGGCCGGAGCCTCAGGTGCGGCGCTGTCCTGCACTCCGGGGCCCAAGCCTGCGCCCAAGGAGATGCCGGGGGCGAGGGTGAACGGGGAAGCGGCGGAATCGGTCATCGGTCCTCCAGAACTCGGGTGCGGGTCACCCCGCGAGTGGCGCCCGCGCAGCGGGCCGGGTCACTTGACGGTGATCTCGCTGATCCACGCCCAGGCCTTGCCGTCCTGCGAGGTCGGCATGGTTCGGAACGACAGCGAGATCGCGTCGGTCTCGACAGGCTGGGGCAGGCTGATCGTCGTCGTCGGACTCAACGCGGTCTTGGCCAGTTCTGTTCCCTGACGTGGAGTGTCCGGATTCACCGAACGCACGACCAGTTCACCGCCGGAGGTCGTCGGGTCCATGGCCAAGGTGATCTGGCTGACCTTCGTCTTCTCCTTGAGCTTGAGCAGCACGGTGACCGTGTTGTCGTCGGTGAAGCGGTTGTCGTCGAACCAGCGCGAGTGCCACTGGGTCTCAGGACGGCCGTCGATCAAGTTGATCGCTTCATCCTCGTGGTCACCGCTGCCGTCCCAGGAGAACACCTGGGCCGAAGAGATCTGGGGGGCGTGCGCCGGCGCCGGCGCAGGGGCGGGATCGGCCACGGCCGACTGTTCGGACTGGCCGGACTGCTGCGACTGGGCCACGTCGGGGGCGGCCGCGAAGCCGAGGTCGCTTCCCGGGCCGAGCGGCGCAAACGCGGTGTTCAGCGCCCAGATGCCGCCGACGATGACCAGGCCGCCGGCCACGACGAAAGAGGGGATCGTCGGGTCGAACAACCACCAGCGCTGTTCGCCGTCCTGGTCGCCGGTGCCCACCGTGCCGAATGCCGCCCCGGCCGCAGCCCCGGTGGGGGCGAAGGTGGCAGTGGTGCGGATGGCGGTCGCCTCCTCCGCGGATGTGCGGACGACTGTGGCATCGTCGGGGGCAGTGCGGATGGCGGTCGCCTCGTCGGCCGGGTCGGGCAAGTCCGCTGCCTCTGTCACACCGGGGGTGGCGGAAGCGGCGGGGATCAGCGGGATCGACCGGACAATGGTGGACTTGTCGACCACGCGCAGTCCGGCGATCTTCGTGGCGTTCGGATCGTCCTCGTCCTCGGGCGCGGAGCGCACGACGGTCGCTTCGTCGGCGACGAAGGCGCCACGGACGGCCGTGGCCTCCGGGTCCTCGTCCTCGGGCGCGGAGCGCACGACGGTCGCTTCGTCGGCGACGAAGGCACCGCGGACGGCCGTGGCCTCCGGGTCGTCGTGCACGTCACCGTCCGCGATCCCGGGAAGTCCTGTCGGCGGGCCGAGGACGTCACCCTCGTCGATGGTCGCAGGAGGCTCGTGCAGGCGGGTGCTCACGGTCTCGTTCTCGGGCGGCGTCCACACGAAGTCGCCTTCGACGAGGGCGGGCGGGGCCTCCTGCGTGGCGGAGGTCTGCGACGTGGAGGTCTCCTCGTCCAGGGTGATCCACGACGTGTCCAGCGCACCGGTGAAGGGTTCGGAGGAGTTCCTGACCTCGGGTTCTTCAATGGGCTCGGGTTCAGGGACACGGGTGGCCCGGGTGATGGCGGTCTGGTCGTCGTCCTCGAGCCAGGAGGCGCCGCTGGTCGTGTCCGGGTGCGAAGGGTCGAAAGCGCCCGTGGTCGGCACGGCGTCCTCAGACTGTTCCGGGTCCATGGCGCCTTCCATCCCTTCGGTTGATGCGGTCCGGTCCATTATGACCTGATCGGAGGCCTCCCGGTCGACGGGCAGAGCTTGGCGGTCACCGTCCTGGGCGGTGCGACGGGTCGCAGGATCGACGGCGAGCACCGACAGCAGGGGTGCGGGAAGGCGCAACCGGGCAAGCAGCGGCCACACTGTGCGCGCGGACTCGGCAGGTGAGATGGCCCGCAGTGCGACCAGGTAGATGACCATCGTGAAGGAGCAGACGAAAGTGACCTTCACCAGTGACACGAGCAACCTGGTCAGGGTCGAGTTCGTGACCGTGTCAATGCCCACCAGCCACATGAGGACGAAGCCGACGGCCACTGCGATGACGGCGGTGGCCCAATACGTGAGGTACGTGCGCACGATTCTGGGCACGTCGATGTGGCGGTTGCGGCGGGCCACCATGCGCAACCCGATGTAGGCCTGCGAGATTCGGCACACTGTCTCGGCGAAGGCGGCGCCGACCACCCACCAGTGGGCGTCGGTGAGGAAGTAGATCGTCCAGCCGACCAGGATCTGCAAGACGTTGGGGATGATGACCGACAGGAAGATCGGCTTGGCGTCCTCGTAGGCGTAGAAGACCCTCTGGGTCATCAACAGGATTCCCATGGCGGACAGTCCGGGCAGGTACGCCAGCAGCACCCACGCGTAGGAGCGCACCAGCTCCGGCTCCGTGGTGGTCAATGCCACCGTCTGCATGATCGGGACCGAGCCGGCGGCCAGGGCCGCGGCAAACAGCATCGTGAGCACATTCGTCGAACGCACTCCCAAGTGGAACCAGTGCGCCACCCCGGGCTCGTCCTTGTCGACCACGGCCGAGGAGATGCGTGTGAACACGGCGGTGGCCAACGACACCGACACCAGCGACTGGGGAACCATGTAGATCATGAAGGCAGTGGCCATCGCGGAGATGCCGACCACGTAGGTGCCGTGCTCGTGCCCCCAGGCGTCGGCCAGCGCCGCGAGATTGTTCGAAGAGATCACTCCGAACTGGCTGACCCCCAAAGTGGCGAAGGTCCAGCCCGCCACCTTCGAGGCGGAGCCGAAGTTCGTGCCCTTGAAGTGGAAGTCGGGGCGCAGAGCGATGCCTGCCCTCTTCATGGGGATCAGGAGGAATGCCGCTTGGCAGATGACACCCAGGGTGGCCGAACCGCCCAGGAGCCAGAACTGCGGGGCGGTGAGGTCCGAGACGTCGAATCGTGTGGGAGAGGTCCCCCACAAGGCAAGGAAGACGCCCAGGCCCGCGATGCCGACGACGTTGTTGACCACCGGCGCCCACATGTAGGGCCCGAACACGCCTCTGGCGTTGAGCAACTCACCCAGCAGGTTGTACAGGCCGTAGAAGAAGATCTGGGGCAGGCACAAAAGGGCGAAGGCGATCGCCAAGGAGCGGATCTGCGCGTCGTATCCGGCCGAGGTGATGATGACCAGCAGCGGGGCGGCGATCATCGCCACCACTGTGATCCCGAAGAGCAGCGTCCCGGCCAGGGTGAGCAGGCGGTTGACGTACTGCTGCCCCTGGTGTCTGGTCTTGAGGGCCGTGACGATCTGTGGAACCAGGATCGCGTCCAACACGCCCGAGGCCAGGATGTTGAAGACCATGTTGGGCAGGGTGTTGGCCGTCTGGAAGGCGGCGTTGACGCCACCGGCGGCCGTGCCGATGACGGCCAGCAACAGGGCGTTGCGCACGAAGCCGAGGATTCTGGAGACCATCGTGCCCGAGGCCATGAGGGCGCTGGCCCGCAGGATCGAGCCGCCGCCAGAGGACGAGGCCGAGGATTTGCTCGTGGTCATTCCTCCACCTTCCCAGAGGGCCAATGTCATTTCCCACCTGGCGCGCCGCCCGCAGGAGACGAGCCCTCGCAGCGGACCCGTACCGCCCCATTGTCGGGAGAACGAAGGCCGGGTGCCACCCGTGTGGCGAAGGGCACCATGCGCCAGGACGCGGCAGGGGCGGCGCCTCAGTCGGCCCCGGAGTCCGGAAGCGACTCCGTCGGCGGCCCTGGATCCTGCGCCCGGGCCGACTCCTCCGACCCACCCGAGTCCTCCACCTCTTGCGCCGACGCAGCATCCGACGTCCCGCCCTCGTCACCCGAGACGCCGCCGGCGCGCGCCCGCAGGCGCTTGCGCACCGATCGTGCCACACCCCACACGAAGGCGATGCCCACCAGGACGGCGGCGACGGCGGTGGCGGCATCCTCCCAGCCGGCACGCAGTCGCACGAACACCTTCGAGGACGCGTCCAGGACGTGCCCGCCCGGGGTGCGCACCTCGTAGGTGACATGCAGATCGCCCGACCCGATCGCCTCCACGGGCACCTCGGCCGTGACCGATGCGTGCGCAGGCACGGTGACCTGGGCCGGAGCTGTCACCGACAGGCGAGGGTCCGAGGGGCGCAGACTCACCTTCACGTGGACCGGCCACGGCAGTGAACTGCGTACACGCACCGGGAAGCGCGCCTCCTTGTTGATGAGGTTGACCGTTCCGGAGGACTCCACCGCTATCCCGTGCATGAGGTCGGTGACACGTGTGCCGAAGCGGCCCGTCAGGCCCGTACGGGTTTCGGGGGCGAGGTCGGTGCGCAGCGCTCCCATGAGGTCGTCCTGGACGAAGGAGTGGACGGCCGCCGGATCGTCCACGGCGGCGACAAGCTTTTCGAGCTGACCGGCGTGGGCGGCCACACTCCTGGCGTTCGACAGGTCGCCCTCGGACAGGGTCGGACCCGGCGTGGCGGTGCGGGGCAGGGTTGACGGGGTCGAGGAGGCGACCTGGGTCAAGGTGGCGCCCCGAATCCACGGGTGTTCGACCAGGGCGCGGATTCGCCCGGCCAGGCCCGCATCGATGGTGGTGTCGCGAGGCAGCGCCACAAGGTGCGCACCACCTGCACCAGCAGTGCTCCGCGCCGTCAACGCCCCCAAGGCGGCGAGCAGCTGGTGCTGGTCAAGGGCGGTTTCCTCGTCGTCGGGCTGCCATGCCAACAGCTCGGAGAGGTCCCTGTGTGGGACGAGGACGGTGGCCGAGGTCGCCGATCCGCTCCCCGCGACCACAGCGCCACTGTCGGCGTCGACCTGGATGCGCGCGGGCGGGGTCACCGAGTCCCCGTCGGACAGGGGCATCGCCCCAGGTGGGGCGATGACGAGATCCTTGGGAACGGTGGCCAGCAGGGGGCGCCCGAAGGACGAGGTCGGCCACACGACGCCCTCGACAACCTTGGGCACGGTGGCTCCCGGGACCCCGGAGGCTCCCGCATTCCCTGAGGCGGAGTGGGCGTCGTCGACGGGAGCCGGTCCAGTGGTGGTGTGGGACTGGGCGCCCTCGACCGCTCCGGACTGGGCACCCTGCGTCGACTGGGCGGCGTCCAGGGCGCTGCTGATCCGCCGCAGGGCGGGGGCCACCTCGCTGCGGGTGGCCAGGACCATCTGAGGCAGAAGAGTCGATGACGTGGCCACCGCCAGGCCCACATCCGCATCCTTTGCCGGGAGAGCCACGAGCTCGTCCGCCGAGAGCAGGGTGCGCCAGAACGCGGAGCCCTCACCGGTGGTCAGGCCCTCGGGAAGGGGGGCATCGGCCTCGCCCTCGCTGGAATCGCCCGACTGCGGACCCATGAGCAACCCCGGTTCGACCGCCAGTGAGACGCCGGGGATCCTCATCACCTCCATCAGCCCAGCGCCCGTCGAGGCATACGGGAGCGCGCCGGAGGAGGCGGTGTCGGGGCTCTTCAGGGGGTCGTTGGCCGCAGTCCACGGCACCAACACGCCCATGGAGGTGCTGCCGGTTCGTCCCTGCGGGTCCCAGACCAACACCGTCCTGTCGACGCCGGCGGCCCCCCACGCGTCGACGTGGACTCCAATGACCCTTGCTCCCCACATGTCCGTGTCCGTCAGCCCCAGCGACGAGGTCGGCACCGAGATGCTGAACCTGCCGGAGGCGCCCGGCGCGAGGGTCATCGTCACTGTGGCGGACCACACCGTGTGGGTACCCCACTCCTCACCCGCCAGCTGGGAGATGAGGTCCGCGGAGGTGGAGGGGGTGGCCCACGGCTGGGTGAGCTCCACATACGGGTCCTGGACGGTCTCGGAGGAGGAGTTGAGGATCGTACCCGACACGGAGATCGAGCCCTCGCCGGTCAGGACTGCGGGGGAGATCCGGGTGATTCGCACGGCCAGCCCGTTGTCCTGGTGGCTGGGGACCATGATGTCGGGCCGCTGCGGGGCGGTGGGTGCCGGCGCGGGGTTTGCGGGAGCGGGAGGTGCCACTGCGGGTGACGAGGGCGGAGCCGCCAGATGCGACATGTGCGAGGCGGCGGCGGGCGCAGTCGGCAGCAGTGCGAAGACCGTGGCGAGGGCCAGGGTGAGGAGGGCTCGCAGAGGTGGGCGGCCGGGGCCCGGCTGGCCGCCGACGTGGGGGCTGGAGTTCGTCGGCATCATCAGTCCTGGTAGAGCAGGTCCAGGGCGATGCCGACGATGCGCCTCTCATTGGGGTAGGCGAGCAGGCGCAGGGACTCCTTCAGGGGAACCCACGCGGCGTCCTCGGCCTCGTGGTCCGGGTCGCCCTCGACAGTGATGCGCCCACCGACGTACCCCATGAGGTAGTGGTGGACGACCTTGTGGACACGGCGGTCGGGGTTGGAGAACCAGTAGTCGATGGAGGCGAGGTGACGAATGATGCGTCCGCGGATGCCGGTCTCTTCGGCGACTTCGCGCAGGGCGGCCCTTTCGGCGGATTCGCCCGCCTCCAAGTGTCCCTTGGGCAGGCACCATTCGATGCGGCCGGTTCGGTTGCGCCTGGCGATGAGCGCCACGTAGGGGATGCCTGCGCGCACGTCGATGACGACTCCACCTGCAGAGGTTTCCGCAGAGACCGGGAGCTTCGGGTGGGCGGCGTGTGGGGCCCGCGACGAGGTGCGACGCCGTGGGGGTCGGGGGACCCCGGCGTGACGGTCGAGCGGGCGGGCAGACATGCTTCCACTCTAGTTGGAGCGCGTCCAGGGTCGCTCAGGCGCCCCCGAGCGGCAGCGATGAGTGCCACCACCCTGCCCGTCACCCTCTTCACCACCCGTTCCGCACACGATGTGCGCAATCGGAGTCTGGCGCGGTTGCCGAGAGTGGGGGGATTCCGGGCTTTTGGCCTGTGTCGGCCCGAGCCGCCGTCAGCATTGTGTGCGAAATGGGAGGCGGAGGGCCCTCGTGCCACCGGGACGGTCGCTCGACGCGGACCGAGTCCACCTCCGAGTTCTCGTCGCAGACACTTGCGTGAAACACCGCAGGACTTCGTCGGTGCCCGAAGACGTGGCACGCTAGTGGCGATGAGTCACACCTCCCACCCCGCACCGGATGCCTCTGCGTCCCCGCACACCCCTGAAGTCCCCGGCACAGGCCTGGTCGACAGGTCCATCCCCGCCCTCATGGCCAACGCCATGAGAGCCTTCGCGGCACTGCCCCCGCAGATCCTCGAACTCGGCCGTGTCTTCGAAGCCGCCGGTGAGGAGATCGCGCTGGTCGGTGGGCCCGTACGTGACGCCTTCCTGGGCGTGACTCCCCGCGACTTCGATCTGGCCACCTCGGCGCGTCCGGAGCGCACCGAGGAACTGTTGGCCCGGTGGGGCAACGCCACGTGGGACATCGGCAAGGAATTCGGCACCATCGGCGCCCGCCGCGGGGACCTGGTCGTCGAGGTCACCACCTACAGGACCGACAGTTACGAGGTCGGCTCACGCAAACCCGAGGTGGTCTTCGGGGACACCCTGGAGGGCGACCTCACCCGACGCGACTTCACCGTCAACGCCATGGCGATGCGTCTGCCGGGGATGGCTCTGGTCGACCCGCACAACGGCCTGGAGGACCTGGCCGCGGCTCGCCTGCGCACCCCCGTCACTGCCGAGCAGTCCTTCGACGACGACCCGCTGCGCATCATGCGTGCGGCCCGTTTCGCCGCCCAACTGGCCATTGACGTGGACGAGGACGTCATGGACGCGATGGGCGCAATGGCCCATCGCCTGGAGATCGTCTCTGCCGAACGTGTCCGGGCCGAACTGGAACGCCTGGTGACCTCGCCCCACCCGCGCCGTGGCCTGGAACTCATGGTCCACAGCGGGGTGGCCGACGTGGTGTTGCCCGAACTGTCCGCCCTGCAGGACACGAAGGATGAACACAAGCGCCACAAGGACGTCTACGAGCACACCCTCACCGTCCTGGACCAGGCCATCGACCTGGAAACCGGGCCCGACGGGCCGGTACCCGGCCCTGACTTCGTCCTGCGTTTCGCGGCCCTGATGCACGACGTCGGCAAACCCGCGACCCGCCGTTTCGAAGGCGGGGGCGTGACCTTCCACCACCACGAGGTCGTCGGCGCGAAGATGACACGGGCGCGGATGAAGGCCTTGAGGTTCGACAAGGCCACGACGGAGGCCGTCTCGCACCTGGTGTTCCTGCACCTGCGTTTCCACGGTTACGGCGACGCGAAGTGGACGGACTCGGCGGTGCGCCGCTACGTCACCGACGCAGGCGACCAGTTGGAGCGCCTGCACCGCCTGACCCGGGCCGACTGCACGACTCGCAACCGCCGCAAGGCGGAGTTCCTGCGCGCCGCCTACGACGACCTGGAGCAGCGCATTGCGCAGCTGCGCGCCCAGGAGGAGTTGGACGCGATCCGACCCGACCTGGACGGGGACCGGGTCATGGAGATCCTGGGCCTGCGACCCTCGCGCGCGGTGAAGATGGCCCTGGACCACCTGTTGGCACTGCGCATGGAACGCGGCCCTCTGGGTGAGGAAGCCGCGGTCGAGGAGCTGCTGCGCTGGTGGTCCAGTGACGAGGTCCGCGAGCTGGCCGAGGAGTACCAGGCCCAGCAGGCCGCATGGGAGGCGCAGGTGGCTGCCAAGCGCGCCCGCAAGAGGAAGGGGTCGGCGGACCTGGCCTAGGTGTAGTCGAATGGGTCAAGCGACGCTGTGAAATGCTCACGGAGCATGGATGTGGTCCAGATTCTGGCCGCAGTCTTGATGTTGCCGTAGGTCCGTCGATCAGACCTGTCGTACCACTTCGCCGCCTCGATCTTCGCGGCATGCAGCGAGACTGCCTCGTCAAGCGCAGGAGCAAGATCAGTGTCTCGCGATGCCAGGACCACCACATCGAATTGTCCTGAGCGTGCGAGCCTCATGAGGGCAAGGGCGCACATCACGTCAACTCCCTTCTCCCTGCGGGAGGAACGAACAGGGGTCTTCACACCGTCGATCCAATCCCACCTGTACTTCAGAGGGCGGAGTGTGACTGCAACTGACCCAGAATGGCCCCGTTCCCATCGTGACTTCTGCTCGAGATTGCGCCGGTAAGCATCGGCGTCGTCGTCGCGAATGGGGAGGCCTCGATACACCTCAACGCGCGCAACGTCGACCTCATGGCAACCATCGGTGTTCCGGGCCTTGGCGAGCTGCTTCGCAAAGCGGAACGGCTCAATGAGCCCCTCCTCAAGTGGGCGACCCGGGAGGAAGAGCTCTGAAGCGGTGAGATGCATGTTCTGGTAATCGATGACCACTGCCATACGCTCAACCATGTGTTGCTCCCAAGTGAGACAAACCCCGCCAATCCCGAAGGATGGCGGGGAGCTATGGCCCCACTCTAGCCCTTGGTTCCATGACTCGGCAATCCCAGCGTCGGGGATGCGGACACCCGACGCCGATGGATGCCAGCCGCTCGCTCCCGGGCGACCTGCCGTCAGCCGAGCCCCTCGGAGGCCAGCCAGTCCTTGGCGATCTGGGAAGCGGGGGCGCCCTCGTCGACGGAGCGCCGGTTCATGGCGCGCAGATCCTGCGGGTCCAGGGCGGCAGAGACCCGGTTGATGACCGCCGCGGCTTCTGGTCCGACCCGCTGCGAGACCACCGGCACCACGTGAGACGCCAGTAGCAGCCCCTGCGGGTCCTCCAGGGCGACCAGGTCCGGTGAGGAGAGCACCGGGTCCGCAGAGTAGATGTCGACCAGTTGGACCTGACCGTCGCGCAGGGCCTTGACCGTCAGCGCTCCTCCGGAATCCTCGATGGGCGTGAAGGAGACATTCACCCCGTAGGTCTGGCGCAGACCCTTTGGGCCGTAGGGCCGCGTCTCCAGTTCGGAGTTGCCGCCCAGCACCACGGCGTCGACCTTCGCCAGGTCGGCAATGGTCCGCAGTCCGTGCTCATTGGCGAAGGAGGTGGTCACGACGTAGGTGTCCTGGTCGCTGGCGGCTGCCTGGTCCAGGACCCGAAGGCCTTGGGGCACGGCGGCAACGAGGGCGGCGTGCACGTCCTGACTGGTCCGAGCCGTCGCGCCGGGGTTGACGTACTGCAGCAGGTTCCCGGAGTACTCGGGCAGGACGTCGATCCTGCCGGCAGCCAGCTCCGGCATGTAGACCTCACGCTGGCCGATGCGCAGGTCCTTGCGGACCTCGTGTCCGGCGGCCTGAAGGGCTTGGGCGTAGACCTCGGCGATGATCTCATTGGAGTAGTAGTCCTGAGAGCCGACCACCAAGGGCCCGGTCTGGCCGGACTGGGCCACGCCGGAGGAGCCGAGGGCACCGGGGTCTGAGGACTCGGCGTCCCCTTCCAGTGTGGCGGCGGTTCCGCACGAGGCGAGGAGCAGCGAGGCTGCCAGGGCCCGGGCTGCCAGGGCGAAGCCGCTTCTGCGGCGTTTCCGGGTGGTGTCCGTGTGGTGGCTCGGACCCACGGGCGGTGCGTCCAGAATGTGCCTGCGGAGGTTCGTCGGTGTGCTCATCACTGCTCCTCGGGTCCGATGCGGGTGGCGGGCGCGGGTGCCGGTTGGGGGTCGCCGGGCAGGAGGAGCCGGCCGGCTCCGAGGACCAGCAGGTCAAGGACGAGGGCGAGGGCGACCACCAGCAGGGCCCCGCCGATCATCTGGGCCCAGTCGCGGGTCTTGAGCCCGGCGAAGAGGAAGCGTCCCAGACCCGCGTCGGCCGTCCACGCGGCCAGGGTCGCCGTGGCCACCACTTGCAACACGGTGGAGCGCAGCCCCTCGACCAACAGCCCGGTGGCATGGGGCAGTTCCACGCGAGTGAACACCTGCCATTCGGTCAGGCCAATTGCCCTGGCGGCATCCACCGTCGTGCGGTCGGCGCTGGCCACACCCGCATGAGCAGCCGCAAGCATCGGCGGCACCGCCAGTACCAGCAGCGCCACGACGGGCCCACCAAGACCGATGCCGAGCCACAGTGCAGCCAAAGTGACCAGTCCCAGAGTGGGCAGTGAACGCGCCGCACCCACACTGAAGGGGACCAGAAATGCGCCACGACCGGTGTGCCCGATGAGGGCGCCGACGGGTACGGCCACGGCAACCGCCACTGCGACCACTCCCGCCGTGACCAGGAGGTGTTCGAACAGGCGCGCCCAGATCCCGCCGTCCCCACCCCAATGCGAGGGGTCGGTCAACCAGGCGAGTGCGGCGATGAGAAGACTCATGCGGCGCCTCCTGTCCCGGCCCGCCGCCACGGGGTGAGCATGCGCGTGAGGCCCACGATCGTCAGGTCCAGGACGAGGGCAAGACCCAGGGTGAGAAGTACTCCGGCGATGATCTCCACGATGATGCCTCGTTGGAATCCGTCGGTGAAGAGTGTGCCCAGTGACCGCACCCCGACCACGGCTCCGACTGTCACCAAGGAGATCGTGGAGGCGGCGACCACCCGAAGGCCGGACATGACCACTGGGAGGGCGAGGGGCAACTCGATGGTGCCGAAACGCCTGAAATGACCCATGCCCATGGCGTCGGCGCTGGCCAGCGCATCTGAGGGCAGGTCTGAGAAGGCCCTGGCACACTGGCCCACCAGGATCGCGACCCCGTACAGGGTCAGCACGACGACCATGTTCACGGCAGAACGCAGGCCGGTGCCCAGGACGACCGGCACCATGATGAGCAGGGGCAGGGAGGGGATCGCGTAGACCAGTGCCAGGCCGGACAGCAGGGGCCGGCCGAGCCTTGGCCGGGCGTGTGCCAGTCGGCCCAAGGGGATCGACAGGACGAGGCTGGCCACCACCGCCGGCACGGCCAGCGCCACGTGGGTCAGGGTCAGGTCCCAGATGGTCCCCAGGTTCTCGGCCAGCCAGTTCACGGCAGTCTTCCTGCCTCGTCCAATGTGCCCAGAGGTCGGCCCGTCGCATCGACGACCAGACGCTGACCATTGCGGTCAACGGTGGTCAGCGTACGTCTGGCGGCCGAAGCGCCGACGAAGTCCGCGACGAAGTCGTCTGCCGGGTCTGAAAGGAGCTGCCCGGGAGTGCCCACCTGCGCGATCGTCCCGCCGCTGCGCATGACGACCACCTCGTCGCCCAGCAGGAAGGCCTCGTCGACGTCGTGGGTGACGAAGAGGATCGTGGTGCCCAGGCGCTGCTGCAGGTCGCGCAATTCCATCTGCAGGTCGGAGCGCACCAGGGGGTCGAGGGCGCCGAAGGGCTCGTCCATGAGGAGCAGTCGCGGTTCGTTGGCCAGTGCCCGTGCGACCCCGACCCGTTGTCGTTGGCCGCCGGAGAGTTGGGCGGGGAAGCGTGTGGCGAGGTCGCGCTCCAGCCCGACCAGGTCCAGGAGCTCCAGTGCGCGCTCGCGGGCGCGGGCCCTGGGCACCCCGTCGAGGATCGGCACCGTCGTGATGTTGTCGAGGACCCGCTGGTGGGGGAAGAGGCCTCCTTCTTGCAGGACGTAGCCGATGGAGCGACGCAGGCGCACCGGGTCGGCCCGGGCCACGTCCTGTCCGTCGACCAGGACCCGGCCCGAGGTCGGGGTCACCATCCGGTTGACCATGCGCATGAGGGTCGTCTTGCCGGATCCGGAGGTTCCCAGCAGAACAGTCGTCGAACCTCCTGGCACCTCCAGGCCGACCCCGTCGACGGCCACGGTCCCGTCCGGCCAGACCTTGCGGACGTCCTCGAAGGTGATCATGCGCGGGCCCCGTTCCGGTCGAGGTCGCCGTGGTCCCTCCGACCTGTCCTGGCGCCGCCCTCGTCCTCGTGGAGGAGGCGGACGACCTTCTTTCCTGGAACGGGCTGCGGGACGGGGAGGTGACGGACCTCCAGTGCTTCGGGCCCGCCGGGCCCTTGGAGGACCACGGCGCGCATGGTACTGGGTGGCGTCTTCATCTACTTCACGTTACATGTCGGTCAAGGACATGGAAAGTGCAGGGATGTGTACGCAGGTCTGAAGGTTGCCGGTGTCGTGTCGTCGCCCTCGTCCCCTCCGTGGGCACCCCGGGCGTGCCCGCAGAGGCGCCCCTATCCTTGACGTGATGATCACCCGGCCAGCAGGAGCGCCCATGACCACCTTCACCCCCGCCATCGCCTCGGCCGACATCGGTGTCTACGGCTTGGGCGTCATGGGCGCGAACCTCGCCCGCAATCTCGCGCGCAACGGCTACCGCACCGCGGTGTTCAACCGGACCCTGGCGCGCACCGAGAGGCTCATCGCCTCCCACGGTGACGGCACGGAGGGCCACTTCGTCCCGGCCGAGACCCTGCAGGACTTCGTCTCCTCGCTGTCCACCCCGCGTGTGGCCATCATCATGGTCCAGGCGGGAGAGGCCACCGATGCCGCCATGGAACAGTTGGCGGCCCTCATGGAGCGCGGCGACATCATCGTCGACTGCGGGAACTCCCTGTTCACCGACACCATCCGCCGCGAGAAGTGGGCCAGCGAACGCGGAGTGCACTTCGTGGGTGCGGGCGTGTCCGGCGGAGAGGAAGGGGCCCTGTGGGGCCCGTCCATCATGCCGGGCGGCACCGTGGCCTCCTACGACCGCCTGGGCCCCATGTTCGAGACGATCTCCGCCCACCACGACGGGGAGCCCTGCTGCACGCACGTCGGCGCCGACGGTGCCGGACACTTCGTCAAGATGGTCCACAACGGCATCGAGTACGCCGACATGCAGGTCATCGCCGAGGCCTACGACCTGCTGCGAAAGGGGCTGGGCAGTGCTCCGGAGGACCTGGCCGAGATCTTCGCCTCCTGGAACGAGGGCGAGCTGGGCAGCTACCTCATCGAGATCACCGCAGAGGTCCTGCGCCACAAGGATGCGGCCACAGGCGCCCCGCTGGTGGACCTGGTCGTGGACCGTTCGGGCCAGAAGGGCACCGGCAAGTGGACGGTGCAGACCGCATTGGACTTGGCCGTGCCCGTCACCGGCATCGCCGAAGCCACCTTCGCGCGCGGCGCCTCCGACTCGATGCCCCAGCGTGAGGCCGCCCGCGCCTTGGCGGGCTCCGACGTCGACCTGGTCGTGACCGAGGGTGAGCGCGACTCCTTCGTCGAGGACGTCCGCCAAGCGCTGTTCGCCTCGAAGATCATCGCCTACTCGCAGGGCTTCGACCTCATCACCGCAGGCGCCGCCGAACACGGGTGGGTCATCGACAGGGGGGCCCTGGCCGCCATCTGGCGTGAAGGGTGCATCATTCGCGCCGCCTTCCTTGACGACATCACCCGCGCCTACCGCGAGAACCCGGAACTGCCGCTGCTCCTGGCCGCAGAGCCCTTCGCCTCACGCATCCGCCAGTGCGTACCGGCCCTGCGTCGAGTGGTGGCCCGGGCGGCGATGGCGGGCGTGCCCGTCCCGGTCTTCGCCTCCTCCCTGTCCTACTTCGACACCATCCGCGCCGAGCGACTGCCTGCCGCCCTCATCCAGGGGCAGCGGGACTACTTCGGTTCGCACACCTACGCGCGCGTCGACAAGCCCGGCGTCTTCCACACCCTGTGGGCCGCCGCCGGACGGCCCGAGGAGCAGTGGAGCTGACCGCCTCCACCTGCCGGCCGCGCCCGCTCCGGACGAAATTGTCGGGGGCGGCCCCGTCAAGTGGACTGTCTCACCCTTGGACGTCCATCCCGCCCGCACCGCATCCGACCGGAGTGGCCCGCCCTCGCCGCCCTGTGACCGGTGGGGACACGCCGGGCACCCTGGTGGGACGTCCCTCCGCAGTGGTGTGACCGGGTGCACGGGAGGGCAGGCGTGTGACAAGGACGGGGCGCACCGTCCCAGCCGGTCCACAGGTCCACGTTCTAGGGTGGGGTCAGTGACCTGAAGAGGAAGGTGCGACACGTGGCACGAAATGGCGACCGACGGGACTGGGACGACATCATCGGCTCACCCTCTCCTTCGTCACGCCCACAGCCGCCCTCCCGTGCGGAGGCTGCGCGACGACGGGCTGGCAGCGGTGCAGGGGGAGGTGTGCCCGCGGCTCCCGCACGCCGTTCGGTGCGCGGCGCCTCCGAGCCGGCCGGCGCCTCAGGTGCCCGGTCGGTGCGCGCACACGCCTCCGCTGCGAGCGGCCGAGGCGGACCGGGGCGCAAACGCTCATGGCCCAAGCGCATCGGGCTGGCCTTCGTCTTCACCTTCCTGGGCGTGGTCATCGCGGGCTCGGCGGCGTTCCTGTACCTGTACGCGCAGGCCAAGGTGCCCGTACCCGACGAGTTCGCCCTGGCGCAGACGACCACCGTCTACTACGCGGACGGCACGACCCGCATGGGGTCACTGTCCGAGGTCAACAGGACGATCATCGACGGATCGACCCTGCCGGACCACGTGTCCAAGGCTGTCGTGGCCTCCGAGGACCGGACCTTCTACACGAACTCCGGAGTCGACTTCAAGGGAATTCTGCGCGCCCTGTGGACCAACATCACCCAAGGCACCCGTCACGGTGCTTCGACGCTGACCATGCAGTACGTCGAGCGCTACTACGTGGGCGACACCTTCAGCTACATGGGCAAGATCAAGGAAGCCATCCTGGCGATCAAGATCAGCCGCGAGCAGGACAAGGACCAGATCCTCGCCAACTACCTCAACACCATCTACTTCGGTCGCGGCGCATACGGCATCGAGGCCGCCGCGAAGGCCTACTTCGGCAAGCCCGCCGCACAGCTGTCCCTGTCCGAGGCGGCAATGATCGCCGGCATCATTCCGGCGCCTTCCGCGTGGGACCCGGCAGTGGACCCGGAGATGGCCAAGGAGCGGTGGCAGCGAGTCCTGGACATCATGGTCGAGGACGGGTGGATCTCGCAGAAGGACGCCGCAGCCCAGACCTTCCCGACGACCGTCGACCCGGCGACGCTGACACTCATGGACTTCTCCGGCGCGAACGGGTACCTGCTGCAGCAGGTGCGTTCCGAGCTCATCGCCTCAGGAGCCTTCACCGACGACCAGATCGACACCGGCGGACTCAAGATCATCTCGACCATCGACAAGGCCCGGCAGGAAGCCGCCGTGGCCGCCGCGAACTCCATGACACAGGTCGAAGGCTGGGACCCGAACACCATGCACACGGCCATCACCTCCGTGAACCCCGCCAATGGGGAGATCGTCGCCGAATTCGGCGGTGTCGACTTCCAGAAGCGCCAGCAGAACGCGGCCACCCAGGACATCTCCCAAGCGGGGTCGACCTTCAAGCTGTTCACGCTGCTCGCCAACGCCGAACAGGGCGGCTCCATCTACAAGACCTATGACGGCAACTCGCCCATGCACCTGCCCGGCGACGGCGGCACCATCCAGAACGACGGCGGCTACTCCTGGGGACGCATCGACCTGGTCGACGCCATGAAGTACTCGGTGAACACCGCCTTCGTGGAACTCAACCAGGAGATCGGTTCGGAGGCCACGAAGAAGGCGGCGATCGCCGCCGGCATCCCCGAGGACACGTTGGGCCTGGACGACACCATCGGCAACGTCTTGGGCACGGCGGCCCCTCACAATGTGGACCTGGCCGCAGCTTTCGCCACCGTGGCCGCCGGTGGACAGCGCACCACCCCCCACATCGTGCGTGAGGTCATCGGTCCTGACGGCTCGAAGGTCTTCGCGGCGACGACCACTCCGACGCAGGCGTTCACACCCGAGGTCGTCTCCATGGTCATGCCCGCCCTGGAGGCCGTGACCAAGGCCGGGGGCACGGCTGAGGAGCTCGCGGACTTCCCCTTCTCCACCGGCGGCAAGACGGGCACGTCCTCGGAACAGATCTCCGCCCAGTTCGTCGGCTTCGTGCCGGAACTGTCCACCGCAGTGTCCATGTACCAGAACGACGCCCAGGGAAACCCCGTGCCGCTGACGAACATCGGCGGCATGGACCAGTTCCACGGCGGTGACTGGCCGGTGGACGTGTGGATGTCGTACATGGGGGCGATCGAAGGTTCACTGTCGGTGACGGACTTCAGCTGGTACGTCGAGGTCGAGCAGGAGCGCCCGGCCCCTCAGTCCGACCGTCCGCAGTCGGCCCCGCAGACCCAGCCCGCCCCCACCCAGCCGACCCAGCCCGCCCCGGCGCAGCCGGCCCCGCAACCGGCGCCGACTCCCGACCCCGGCCAGTCGAGTGGGCCCACCGTGCCAGAGCCGAGCGAACCGGAGGACCCGAGCCAGAGCGCCAACCGCTGAGTGCGGCGCAGGAGCGCTCTCCTGACACGACGAAGGCGGGCGGCCCCCGAATGGGGGCCGCCCGCCGTGTTCGTCAGAACTCAGAGGCTCACTTGGAAGCCTTGGCGGCCACGACGCGCACCTTGAGGTTCGCGGAAACCTCGGAGTGCAGGTTCACGAGGACCGTGTACTCGCCGACGGACTTGATCGGGGCGGCGATGACCACACGGCGGCGGTCGATCGTCTGACCCAGTTCGGCCTTGACGGCATCGGCGATCCGCGCGGAGGAGACGGCACCGAAGAGGTTGCCGGCCGCGCCGACCTTGCCGGAGACGGTGACGATCTGACCCTGCAGGGCGTCACGCACGGCGCGGGCGTCGTCCAGGGAGGCGATCTGACGCTTGCGGCGCGCAGCGGCCATCTGGTCGATCTGCTTCTGGGCTCCTGGGGTCCAACGGGCCGCCAGGCCGCGAGGAACCAGGTAGTTGCGGGCGTAACCGTCCTTGACCTCGACGACCTCGCCGGCAGCACCGAGGTGCTCGACGTCGTGGGTGAGGATGAGCTTGGTAGCCATGGTGTTCCTTCCTTTCCCTCGCGTCGATCAGCGGCCGGAGGACGAGTAGGGCAGCAGGGCCATTTCGCGCGCGTTCTTCACGGCGCGGGCGATGCGGCGCTGTTCCCGGACGGACACGCCGGTCACACGACGGGCGCGGATCTTGCCGCGGTCCGAAATGAACTTGCGCAGCAGGGCGGTGTCCTTGTAGTCGATGGTCTCGATCTTGGCCGACTTCAGCGGGTTGGCCTTCTTCTTGATGGGCTTGTTGCGAAGTTGGGGCTTCGCCATGGAGGTCTCCTTATGATCCGGGCGGGCATTCGGGCCCACCCCAAGCGTGGTGTCTCAAGCAGTCGTGTCCCGGTGACGAGGTCGCCGCCGGCAAATGCGGTGGGTCCGCAGCTGCGGGCGCCCTCGTCGGGGGATGTCAGAACGGCGGTTCGTCGCCGAAACTCGTCGCGCCGCCCCCGGAGTCCGAGGTGCGCCACGGGTCGTCGGCCTGTCCACCGGCAGGTGCGCCGTATCCGCCCTGCGAGTAGCCGCCCTGACCGCCGCGGCCTGCGCCGCCGTACCCGCCACCTTGCTGGTAGCCGCCTTGGCCGCCTCCCTGCGAGTAGCCGCCTTGGCCGCGTCCACCCGGCTCACCCTGGGGGGCGTTGCGGGTGACCTTGGCCTGCGCGCGACGCAGTGACGGGCCGACCTCGTCCACCTGCATCTCGACGACGGTGCGTCGCTCGCCCTCGCGCGTCTCGTAGGAGCGCTGGGTCAGGCGACCCTGGACGATGACTCGCATGCCCTTGCGCAGCGACTCGGCGACGTTGTCGGCCATCTCGCGCCACACGGAGCAGCGCATGAAGAGGGTCTCGCCGTCGCGCCACTCATTGGCGTTGCGGTCGAAGGTGCGGGGGGTGGACGCCACCGTGAAGTCGGCGACCGCTGCCCCCGACTGGGTGAAACGCAGCTCAGGGTCGGCGGTCAGGTTGCCGATGATCGTGATGACGGTTTCTCCGGCCATTGTCGGCTCCTCGTCCTCGGTGGGTGGTCCTGGGTGTGTGGTCAGTGGGGCGTCGCCGGCAGTCCGGTGGGCGCCTCCCGGTGCCTCAGTGGGCGTCGGGACGCAGGAGCTTCGTGCGCAGGATGACCTCGTTGAGGTTCATCTGGCGGTTGATCTCCTGGGCGACCTCGGGGGTGGTGGTCATGTCGATGACCACGTAGATCCCCTCGGAGTGCTTGAGGATGTCGTAGGCAAGGCGACGCTTGCCCCAGATGTCGACGTTCTCGACGGAGCCGCCAGCAGCAACGACCTGCTGCATGTACTTGTCCATCGTCGGGGCGACGGTGCGCTCGTCGATCGTCGGATCGAGGATCACCATCAGTTCGTAGTGACGCACTGTGTGTACCCACCTCCTGCGGTCTCAGCGGTCACGGGCTTTCCGTGACAGGAGGGTGATGCGTTCATCCGGGCCGGTCCGTCGCGGTGGCGTCGTCCCGGTGGCCCCGGTGCGGCCCCGGGTGGGGCCGCCGGATCGTCCTGGCCCAGAGGGTGTGGACAGTCCGACCCCCCACTCTAGTGTCAGCCCGGGTGGCGTGTCATCCTGCGGGGGAGTCCCCGGGAATGGGGTCCGCCACGTCGGCGCGGGGGACGAGGGCGTGGTGGGGGGAGAACCACGTGCGCCATGCATTGGTGGCCGTGCGCGCGCCCATGTAGACCAGGCCGTAGGCCAGCCACACCCCTGCGAGGACCTCGTGGGGGCCGGCCCCCGCACGCCGCAGGGCTTCGACCGCGCCCAGGGCGGGCAGGAAGGCGATGAGCTGCACGACCCCGGCCCCTGCCAGGTAGCGGTTCTCGCCGGCCCCCAGCAGAACCCCGTCCAGCAGGAAGACGACCCCACCCAAGGGCATCCCCGCGCAGCAGGCCAGTAGCCCCCAGGTGGCCAGGGATCGCATGAGGGGGTCGGTGCCGAAGGCTGCCGGCAGCCAGGGGGAGGCCGCTGCGACCACGACGGCCAGGACCAGACCCGCCCACACGCCCCACCTGGTCAGGACCCGCAACAGCTCGCGCAGGCCCTCCTCGTCCCCGGCTCCCCGCGCCAGGCCGACCATGGACTGGGCGGCAATGGCCAAGGCGTCCAGTACGAAGCAGCCCAGGGTCCACACGGCCAGGACCACCTGGTAGGCGGCCAAGGGCTCGGTGCCCATGCGGGTCAGGGGCCAGATGGTGGCAAGGCCCGCCAGGCGCAGTGCCAGTCCGCGGATGACGAGGGGTGCTCCGTCCAGGGCGGATCTGAGGACGCCGGCCCCACTGGGCAGCAGGGGGATGCGGCGCTCCCTGGCGCCTCGGCACACGACCAGGACCATGGCGACTCCCATGAGGCTCTGGGTGAGTGAGGTCCCCAGGCCCGAGCCGGCCACCCCCATGTCGGCCCCGTAGATGAACAGCGCATTCGCACCCACGTTGAAGACGGTTCCCGCCACCGTGACGTACAGGGGGGTGCGCGTGTCCTGCAGGCCCCGCAGGGTGCCGGTGGCGGCCAGGACGACGAACATGCCGACCATGCCGGGTGCGCAGGTCCACAGGTAGGCGCCGGCGTGGGTGGCGGTCTGGCCCGTGGCGCCGAGCATTGCGAAGAACAGGGGGCCGCAGGTGGCCACTGCGATGGCGGCAAGGACACCCAGGCCGGCGGCCAGCCACATGGCGTCGATGCCGGTGCGCAGGGCTCCGGCGTGGTCACCGGCCCCTAGGGCGCGTGCGGTCAGTGAGGTGGTGGAGTAGGCCAGGAAGATGAAGAGGACGACGACGCTTTGCAGGACCTGGCTGGCCACGGACAGTCCCGCAAGGGGTGCGGTGCCCAGGTGGCCGACCATGGCGGAGTCGATGAGGGTGAACAGGGGCTCGGCGATGAGGGCGCCCAGGGCGGGCACCGCCAAGGACAGGATCCTGCGGGCTGTGGTGGTGTTCCCGGCTGTGTTCACGCCTTCTCCTTCCACAGGTCGCCCGGGCTCGCGGCTCCACACGCTACACCTGTGGACCGCGCCGACCCGTGTTCTGTCCGGGCCTTGACGGGGGTGCGTCGAGGGTCCATCAGGTTGTGGAAAAAGGGGGTGGACGGGCCGTGCGGAAGCCCTCAAGTTGAGGTCGAGGGTTGTGTGAGGGGTGGGCCGGACAGCGGTCGGCGGCGAGTGCGCGCGACCTGCGCCGATGGGGCCGGCGGTGCCTCTGACCCGGCATTTCGCGGAAATCTGCAGGAGTGGGGGAGAGGGATTTCATCTCCACAGATCTGTCGGACACCTTCCGATCCACAGCTGTGTACACAGCTGTGGACGGAGGGATCGTGGATCCCCCTTGATTCTGGCCGATCGGTCGGGCGCGGGCGGCCGCTCCCCCATTCCTTCCAATGTCCAAGCTCCACATCTCCTGTGGATTCGGGCGGCCCGTGTCCACAGGTTGTCCACAGAAGTCTTCGCCTCCGTCCACATCCAGGGTGTGCGGGGTGCGGGCCTTGGGGGTTAACCTCGCGTGTGCGTCCGCGCCCCGGGGACGAGGGCGTCCTCGTGAACCGACAACGCCACTTCGGTGCGACGCCGACGCGACGCGCCCGGGGGAGGGGACACCATGAGCGACGAGGAGTTCGACAGGACACCTCCGCAGGACATCGACGCGGAGATGAGCGTCCTGGGGTCGATGATGCTCTCACGCGAGGCCATCAACGACGTGGCCGACGAGATCCGGGGCAGCGACTACTACAAGCCCGCCCACGAGATCATCCACGACACCATCGTCGACCTGTCCGGCAGGGGAGAACCCGCCGACGCGGTGACGGTGGCGGGAGAGTTGCAGCGGCGCGGGGACCTGGCCCGCGTGGGTGGAGCCGCCTACCTGCACACCCTCATCGCCTCGGTCCCCACGGCCGCCAATGCCGGCTACTACGCGCGCATCGTCCGTGAACGCTCCATCCTGCGACGCCTGGTCACCGCCGGTACACGCGTCGTCCAGCTGGGATATGCGAACTCCGGAGGCGAGGTGGACGAGATCGTCGACCGCGCCCAGCAGGAGATCTACGCGGTGGCCGAGAACCGCACGACCCAGGACTACGTGCCCATGTCGACCATCTCGGAGAACGTCCTGTCCGAGCTCGAACGCATCGAGATGGACAAGGGGAAGATGAAGGGCGTTCCCACCGGTTTCGTGGACCTGGACCGCCTGACCCAGGGTCTGCACGGCGGGCAGATGGTCATCGTGGCCGCCAGGCCCGCCATGGGCAAGTCGACCCTGGCCCTGGACTTCTGTCGCTCGGCCTCGATCAAACACGACATCACCAGCGTCATCTTCTCCCTGGAAATGAGCCAGAACGACATTGCCGTGCGCATGCTCTCGGCGGAGTCGGGGGTGTTCATGTCGAAGATGCTCTCCGGAGGGATGACCGACCGTGACTGGCGCAAGGTCTCCGAGACGGCTGCGCGCATCTCCGAGGCCCCGCTCTTCGTCGACGACTCGGCGAACATGACGATCACCGAGATCCGTTCCAAGTGTCGTCGCCTCAAGCAGCAGCACAACCTGGGTCTGGTGGTCGTCGACTACCTGCAGCTGATGACTTCCGGCACCCAGGTCGAGTCCCGTCAGCAGGAGGTGTCCGGCCTGTCGAGGAACCTCAAGCTGTTGGCCAAGGAGATCGACGTGCCCGTGGTGGCGGTCGCGCAGCTCAACCGTGGCCCCGAGTCGCGCACCGACAAGAAGCCGATGATGTCCGACCTGCGTGAATCCGGGTCGCTGGAGCAGGATGCGGACATCATCATCTTGTTGCACCGGCCGGACTACTACAACAAGGAGGACCGTCCGGGCGAGGCCGACATCATTGTCGCCAAGCACCGCAACGGGTCCACCGACACCCTCAAGGCCCTCTTCCAGGGCCACATGGCGCGATTTGCCAACTACACGGGTCGTGAGGAGCCGGAGGGGCGCTGAGACCCGTGACTGCAGGTTGTCCACGCGGTGCCAGTGGGTACGACTTGTGAGAGAGTTGACCCGTACCTGTCCAAGCACATCGTGTGAGGTGGATCGATGGCCGATTTCCGTGCATTCACGCCTGAGATGGCGTCCGACCCCAACTTGCCTCCTGAACTCATGGGGCAGATCGCATCCCAGCGGCCCGACCTGCACTGGGCTCTGGCCAGGAACCCGAGGCTCACCCCCTCGCTCCGGGCATGGTTGCAGTCCAGCCCTGACCCCGCAGTGAGGAACGCTCTGGCCGCTGCCGCGCCTCAGGCCGGTCAGTGGGGTCAGCCGCAAGCCCCGCAGGCTCCCCAGTGGGGTCAGCCGCAAGCCCCGCAGGCTCCCCAGTGGGGTCAGCCGCAAGCCCCGCAGGCTCCCCAGTGGGGTCAGCCGCAAGCCCCGCAGGCTCCCCAGTGGGGTCAGCCTCAGCCTCCCCAGGCGCCTCAGGCCGCTCAGTGGGGCCAGCCCCAGGGGCAGACTCCGCAGCCTTTCCACGCGCAGGGCGGTCAACCCTTCCCGGCCCAGCAGTGGGGTCAGCAGCCCCAGGCGCCTCAGGGGGCACCCGCACCCTTCCAAACCCCGCAGGGACAGGGGTGGGCTGCTCCCTCCCCGCAGCCCGGCGCCCCTGCCCAGCCCGGATGGCCCCAGAGCGGAGCACCCGCTTCGGCCGGCCGGCCCGCCCCTGCGGCGTCGCCCTTCGCCGGTGGCGAGGTTGCGGAGAAGGAGACACCTCCCACCAGCGCCATTCCTGACGAGGTGTGGCCCGGACCGTCCGCCCCGCCCGCCCCGACAGGGGACGAGGCCGCGAAGGACGGCGCGGACTCCGACATGACGGTCCTGCTGCCGGCGGATCGCCGGTCGCTCGAAGCCACCACCGTGCGGGTCAATTCCGAGGCGGTGCAGGCCGAGGCGCCCGAAGCCGGCGCCCCGGCGGAGCCCCAAAAGAGTGAGGACGTCCCCGCCCACGACGGCAAGGACCTCACCCGCGAGGCGCAACCCACCTCGGACGTCACCGTCCTGCTGCCCTCCGACTTGGCGCGTTCGCCCGAAGCCATGGCCGCCGCGGCCACCATGGAGGAGCACGCGGTCCACAAGGCGGAGGCCGAACCTGCGGCCCCCGAGGCCCACGCTTCGACCGAGGCAGCCGAACCTCCGGTCGAGCAGCCCGGCGCCGAGGACAAGGCCACGGTCGTCTTCCCCGTGGAGACACCATCGGTCCCTGACCGGGCAACACCGACCGAGGTGCTCTCCTCCTACGAGGACCACTCGTCGCCGGTGGCACCCACGGTGGGAATCCCGCCGGTGGCGCCGACCGCGGCAAGCGAAACCACCTCCTGGTCGCAGGCGGCTGCGCCGCAGGGAATGGGCATGCCGCCCGCTCCGCCCTCGCCCGCGCAGGGGATCCCCACCGGGTCCTACCAGGCGCAGGGTTCGGCCCCCCAGTCCTCCGGCGTGCCCTTCGCGGGTCAAGGAGGCACCCCGGGCCAGTACGGACAGCAGCAGCCGATGGTCTCCCCGTCGCTGCCCATCGAAGGTGCCCCCCAGCGTGGAAAGGGCAGGACTGCGGCGATCATCGCGGTGATCGTCGTCATCGCGCTGGTCCTCGTCCTCGGACTGGGCTACCTGTTCATCAGGGTCTTCAGCGGCTCCAACGGTGCCGCCAGCCCCGAGGAACTGCACGAGAAACTCACCACCATCATCTCCAACAAGGACTTGGCTGCACTGGGCGGGCAGATCTCGCCCGCCGAGATCGCCGAGATGGACTCCTTGACGAAGGCCGTGGCATCGGAGCCGTCCAAGGCCTCCGGGCCTCTGCTCGACCAGGAGACCCTCAAGGGGATGGCCGACGCCATCACCATCTCCAACAACAAGATGGAGTGGAGCGTCGCCGAGAAGAACGACAACTTGGCCGTGCTCCAGGTGGATTCGTGGAGCGCGGATGTCACTGTCGACCCGAAGTTCGTCGACGTCATGCAGAAGCGCTACGAGGAATCCATGGGTAGGGCGCTGAGCTCCAACGAGACCGAGATTTTCGACAGGATGCGCGAGTCCATCACCGAGGACGGCACTCACTCCGGCGATGTCCTCAATGGAAATCCCGGGCCGCGTGTCATCGCCGTCAACGAGGGCGGCCGCTGGTACGTCTCCGGCGCCATGACCATGGCCGAGTCGATGCTCATGCTCGGTGGAGGCAGCCCCAACTATGCGGCCGACCTGTCCGGAGTCGGCGCCGAATCGCCGGAAGCGGCCGTCACTGCCGCGTGGGAAGCGATGAACTCGGCGACGACCATGGACGAGATGGTGACCAAGGTGGGCCAGTACCTGCCTCTGACCGAGAGGCGACTCGCCGCCGTCTACGGGTCGATGGCGTCGGGAAGCAATCCCTTGACCTCCACGGGCGCGATGAATGCCGATCTGAAGTTGTCCTCGACTCAGGTCGACGGCGGGGCCGTGGTCTCCATGGGTGACTCGGTCATCACCGTGGGCGAGGGCAACCGCAAGCAGACCATCACCTTCACGAAGGGTTCTGCCCTCTCCGTCAAGGCCGGTGAATTCACGCTCGACCTGGACTACGGTCGCTCGCTGACCAACCCCGAACGGATCGGCCTGTTCACCGTGAAGCAGGACGGCAAGTGGTACGTGTCGCTGTCCGGGACGATCAGCAACTTCGCCTCACTGCGCGCCACCGACGAGGCAATCGCGGCGACGAAGAAGTGGTTGACCGACAACGCGGACGAGGCGGCACAGTCCTTGGACTCCGTCGGCATGTCCGCTCAAGAGATGATCCAGATCATGGACCAGTCGCCGGTCGTGGCCGCATGGATGACGATGTCCCATGACGTGTCGGTCCAGGTCGCGGAGTTCCAGAAGAGTCTGCCCACGTTGAAGGTCGCCGGCCAGGACGATCTTCGTCCCACTCCGACCCCGGGGGCGGGTGGCGACTCGATGTCGACGGACGAGATCGACAAGGCTCTGGCCTGCCTGCTCGAGGACGACATGGCATCCTGTGACTGGCTGTGGGCCAATTCCACGGATCAGGCGAACAAGGACCTTGGCAAGACGTGTGGGCACAAGGACCAGGCGGCAAAGGGCGGCACCTGCGTCAAGGACCACGGGAAGAAGTGGAAGGGGCAGTGAGCCCCCTCCCGGGCCGACCTCACTGATGCATCGTCATCGCCGGGCCCGCGCCGCCTCAGGCGGCGCGGGCCCGTAGGCGCTGTGCCCGGCCAATGGCGATCAGCCCGTCGATGCTCAGGCACCCCAGGGCCAGCCACACGATGCCGGTGGCGATCCACCGGACCGGCTCCATGTGCTCGCGGAAGACCAAAACACCGATCAGCAGTTGCATGGTCGGTGAGATGTACTGGATGAAGCCGAGCATTCCCAGAGGAAGGCCTTGGGCGGCCTTGGCGAAGATCGCCAGGACGAAGACCGTGAGGGCGCCCGCACCGATGAGCAGAGCCAGGTGGGCGGGCCATGAAGGTCCTGGGGCTCCGGAGGTCAGAGTCTGGAAGGACGTGGAGTCCGTGGCGACCAGGTACGCGAAGTAGGCCAGCAACACGGGGGTGACCGCCCCGGTTTCGATCGCCATGCCTTCGATGGGTCCGACGCGTGTGGCAACTCCCTTCTTCACCAGGGAGTACAGGCCGAAGGCTCCGGCCAGGGCCAGAGCGACCCACGGCAGGCGCCCCAGTCCGACGACCAGGACCACGACGGCCACGACCCCCAGGGCAAGCGCCACCTTCTGCCACCAGGAGATCCGTTCGCGCCGGACCACCAGTGCCAGCGCCACGGTGAACAGGGGATTGATGAAGTAGCCTAGGGCAGCGTCCACCGTGTGTCCGGATTGGATGGCGTGGACGTACACCGTCCAGTTGATGACGACGAGGAATCCCGCCAAGGACAGTCGGCCCGCCAGGGCGCGGTCCCGCAGCGCTGCGCGCAGGTGGGGGAGGCGTCGGGTCAGGGCAAGGGCCAGCAGGCAGCATGCCAAGCCCCACACGGCGCGGTGGACGATGACTTCAAGGGCTCCGGCCGGGGTCAGCAGGGCGAAGTAGAGGGGGAAGAAGCCCCACATGAGGTGGGTGCTGATGGCCAGTAGGGTCGAGATCGTGGGGGATGCCGCCCGCGCGGGACCCGGGTCAGGTGCGGAGGCGGGCGGGACGGGTTCCGGGGTGGAGCTCACGGGGAAAGACTACTTGCACGTCGAATGGGCAGTGAAGGCTCGACCACGTGAAGGCGGGTGTGCGGTGAACCCTTCGGCGGGCCGAGGCCGGATGGGCGGTGCCGAAATGGATTGAGCGCGAAGCCCCGGTGGCTTCGCGCTCGATTTTCGGTTGGAGCGGATCGTGGTGGGTCCACTGTCAGGGGCGCGCGTCCTTGCGCGCCCCGGGAGCGTCTCAGGCTCGGCTCTGGGTGTACTTGGCCATGGCGGTGGGAACGAAGGCAAGGGCTGCCAGGGCGATGACCAGGGCCAGGACGGCGGCGACGGGTGAACCCATCTGCAGGGCGCCGATGCCGGCGATGAGGGCCAGGACCAGGGTGTAGACGATGGCGGCGCCCATCTGGGCCGCGTAGTTCCAGGCGGGGGTGGTGGGCTTGGGATCGACGATGTGTCGCATGGGATTTCCTTTCGGTCAGTGCCGGCGGTGGCACTGACCGTGCCCCGCACGGCAGCGTGTCAGTTTGCGGGTCCCGACCAGGTGGCCTCGTCAGGACGCAGGTCGATCCTACGACGGTGTACGCGGTTTTCTGCAACGATTTTCAGCCTGGAGGGTGTCATGTGCACCACGTGGTCAGGTGCTCATCGTGCCGATGAGGAAGGCCCCCGCCCTTCCCGGTGCGGAGCCGGTGAAGGGGCGGGGGCGTGCGAGGTCGTGGAGACCGCCGGGCTCAACCCAGGCGGACGATTCCCTCGGCCTGCAGGCCCTTGGGGCCCTGTGTGATCTCGAACTCGACCTTCTCGCCCTCGAAGAGGGTGCGGCGGCCGCCCTCCTGCTGGATGTTGGAGAAGTGGGCGAAGACGTCGGCGGAGCCGTCATCGGGAGTGATGAAGCCGTAGCCCTTCTCGTCGTTGAACCATTTGACGACACCAATGGTCATGGCGTGCTTCCTATCAGGTTGGCCCTGGATGGGCGCGGGTCGGCTCCGGTCGGAACCGACATAGTCTCGCAACCTCCCTGCAACCACCCGGATTCCGCATGCACTGCAATGAAACTGTCGAACTACACGACCCACCCTACAGCCAGTGGTGCCGTAGCGGCAGGGAGTCCACGTCAGCCCGGTCATCCGGCAGGGGAAGACCCTTGGCGCAACTGTCGCGATGCGCCTCTCGCCTTCATCGAACTCGCCTCTGTCGCATGGCGGCTCGGGTGTGCGGGAGGAAGGACGTTCCGAGTACGAGGTTTCGGATCTCCGGGAAGGTGCGCCGACGTTCTCCCCATTCTTGGAATCGCGCTCCCGATGGCTGTCCTGTGAAGCGAGCGACGTCTGCTCTGACCTGGAAAGTGACGAATCCCTCCATGAGGATTTAGGGCGACCTAAGTATCCTGAGTGCGCCCTGATCCGATGACTGGAGAAGTATGACAACATCACAGCGCCCCCGTCGAGGGCGAGCCCTGAGCGCAGCGCTCGCCCTCGGCCTCCTCCTTCCCCTTGCTCTCGAACTCCCTGCGCACGCCGAGCCGGAGAAACGAGCCGGCGGAGCTGATTCGAACGAGCCCAAGTGGTCCTTGATCGACCCCTCTCGATACGGCGACGTCATCCGAAAGACCGACCGCGTCGCCTACACCGACGGGGGAACACTTCCTCCCAGTGCATGCGACATGACCGGTGACGGGAAGGCCGACCTCACCCTCGTGAATCGAAGCTCGGTCAACGTCCTCCCCTACATCCCCTACGGGAGTGCCTCCGAAGAGGTTCTCAAACCTCTTGCCGAGCAGGAGGCTCTTCTCAAGACCCCCGCACCTGTCGATGCCACGGACTTTGCCAGTGCGGCAGCCTGCATCCACGACGCCGACTCGGACCGGAGCGCCCTTGCCGTCGCCGATGGAACGCGTGTCCGCATCTACGCCGCAGGCACTGACACCATGGCTCCGAGCCTTGTCACCACGGTGCAGATCGGGGAATCCGTCACCGCAGTGTCGCCCGGTCCGACGAAAGGACGCTCTTCCCTCGCGATCGGAACCCCCACAGCGGTTCACATCCTCACCGTGGCGCGGCTTCACCCCGGTGAACTCGTGCTCTCCGACATCGAGCACAGGACCTGGAGCCTCGACGGGTCCCAAGGGGTGACGATCACCCCGATCGACACCTCCGAGGGTGAACTCGCCATCGGGACACCTGCGACCCGATCCGTTCAGATCGCCCCCGTTGACGCTTCCAACGCACGCTTCCAACGAGTCAGGCGCACCATCCAGGACGTCGCCGACTCCGACTTCGGGCACGCCATCAGCGTCATCCCGGACATCAACGGAGACTCGATCCCTGATCTCGCCATCGGAGCTCCCACCGCGAACGACGACAGGGGTGCCGTCGCCCTCGTCCACACCCCTGAAGAAGGCACGATCAGCGTCAACACCGCCTCGTCAGCCTCTGATCCGATTGTCGACGAGGCCGAGGAGAGCGCTGGTTTCCTTCTGCGCCAAGCTCTGGGTACACGCTTGGGATCATCACTGGTCTGGATTGACGGAGGTGCCGAAGCGGGAGCGCTCTTCGTGGGACGCCCCAACGACGGAGAGCACTCCGGCGGGCTCGTCATCTCCCTGAAGGCATTGACGAAGAACTGGAACTCCGGTCTCGGCATCGCCGACATCCCCTCCTCGCAGCACACCCTCATCACCTCTCAGGAGGGTGAGAAGGCGACCTCCGGTGAAGGCGCGGCCATCATCCCCCGCCGTGGCGACGACCCACTCACCGGACTGGTCACCATGGATCGGCGTGGACGTGTCGACCTGTGGACCCTTGACATGAGTCACCAATCCGACCCGCAACGGAATCCCAAGGACCTGCCCACCCCCAAGGTTCCCGCGCCACCCACTCCGAAGGCCGAACCCGGACTCGTCCCCATCGACACGGTCGAGAAGAAATCCTGGCTCGGAGAATTCACTTCAGGACTGGGCGGCGCGCTCGCCCATGGCCGCTGCGACGTCACCGGTGATGGGAAGGACGACATCGTCTCGGGCAATGTCGTGCGCTCTGAATGGAAGTACGACCCCTTCTACTCCGAGAGCACGGACACGAAGGGATGGGTCTTCAACGTCACCGGACAGATCGAGATCATCCCCGGAGGGACGCCCGGCAAGATCCTCGAATCGGGTGACACGATCCGGATCAATGGCCCGAAGGAGACCTCGGACCCTGCGGTGGACGCCACCATCGGCCTGTCCGTCGCCTGCCTCGGAGACGTCAACGCAGACGGTGTCGATGACATCGCCTTCGGCTCGCACACGATGGCGCGAGTCTGGGTCCTCTTCGGGGGCACCCATCTGAGCGAGGTCGATCTCAACTCCCTTGACCCGGCGCACGGCTGGTTCGTGGACCTGCCCTCCAAGGGCTCCGGAGGTTTCCAGGTGACACGCATCGGCGATGTGGATGGTGACGGCTTGGCGGAACTCGGATTCATCGTGAGCAACGCGACCTACGCTGCGGGACGAGAAGGCGAATCACAGGGCTCAGCCTTTGTCGTCAAGGGCAAGAAGGACGGTGCTCCGGTCGACCTGAAGGATCTCGATCGGGAGGATCCGGCGATCCTGACAAGGATCGACACCCCGAGCGGGCACACGATGAACGCCTTCGCCGCTGTCGGAGACGTCAATGGGGACGGTACGGGCGACTACGTCGTGTCCGATTTCCAACACTTCGACTCCGAGTATCGGGTTCCGGGCAAGGCCTGGGTGGTCTACGGTTCCGACAGGCGGCGAATCACAGCAGGGCAGGACGGCGTCGGTCATGCGCTGACGATGCCCTTCGATGCCTCCCACCGTCTGGGAGCGGGCAACTCGATCGCTCCCGTGGGTGATGTCGACGGAGACGGAACCGGCGATTTCGTGATCGGTTTCGACGGCGGTGCGTTGATCCACACGACCCCCGGCGGCGTCGCCCTCGTCCACGGCGAGCGGAACCTCGTCGGCACTCGAGTCGAGGACGTCGTGATCTCCCCCCTTGTCCCCGGTGACTCCTCCCCGCGGGTCTCGATCCTCACCGGCCCGAAAGATGCGGCGGCTTCGGGCTTCGGCTACGGAGTCGATGCGTTGGTCCAGGAGGGTGCCTCCCCGCTGCTCGTCATCGGGGCGCCAGGACTGAATGACAGGAGCGGGGCAGCCTTCCTCGTGTCGGTCGACCAGTTCCTGACGGGTGCGCGTTCCGTCGACGAGGTCAAGACTGAGCGCATCGACTCCAGCGGGCCGATGGCCCGATTCGGCCGGGCTGTCGCCTTCGTCGGGGAAGTCCTGGGCGCGCCGACGGTCGCCGTGGGCGGGGATGGAGTCATCGATGATGCCGCGAAGGACGTCCAAGGATATGCTCACACCGCACACATCATGGCGTGGCGCGTGAGGGCGACCGGAGCCGGTCCGGACGATGGGGAATCGGGGAAGAAACCGCTCCCGCCGACTCCAGGTGCCGACGCTGGTCCGAATGCTGGATCCGCGGGCAGCGGAACCTCGAAGGTCGAACATGCCCATTCGGCCCTGGCTCGGACCGGATACTCGTCCGGGGTGCTGATGCTCGCACTGATCGTCTTTGCCGGGGGTGCGGTGGCGCTGCACTCCGGTGTGCGCTTCGGTCGCTCCGCCCGGAGGGAATGAGGACTCCTCGGGGAGGATTCTTCCTCCTTCCGAAGTGAGTACCGTTCAACGGTGTCATCGCTGTCCCCAGGACCGGAGGAAAGGGATCAACGGGCGGTGTCGGGCCACTTCGGCCCGACACCGCCCAGGAGTCGGAACCTCGACCCGAAGGGGCACCGGCTGCGATGAGTCGAGCCCCGTGGTGCGATGGTCAGGGTGTTGGGTGAGGTTTCGAAAGCCTGGGGCGTGTCGTGCAGGTGTTCGGGGCTGCCCTGTGCTGGATCATCCGGTTGCAGGTGGGACATTCGGGAGTGTTCATCCCCCGCAATGGAACCAGCCCAACCCCAACTCCGGAGCACGTTCCGGCCGGTACCCCGGAACGGCGAAGCCCCGGGACATCGATCAATGATGTCTCGGGGCCCCACACCGTGCGCGAGGGGGGAGTTGAACCCCCACTCCATCACTGGAACACGGACCTGAACCGTGCGCGTCTGCCTATTCCGCCACTCGCGCGTGCAGAGCAACAATACGAGGTTCCTCACCCAAGGGTCAAACCGTGTGTCGGTCGGCCACTGCGAGGCCGCTCACATCGAAGCTCCACGCGGCAACTCATTCCGAGAAGCCGTAGGCCTTCCCCGGTTCCACCGGCCCCAGCAGCGTCCGCGCCGACACGATCGTGTAGCCCTGTTCGCGCAGTGAGTCGATGATCTCCGGCACGGCGGCGATGGTCGTCGGGTACAGGTCGTGCATGAGGATCACGGCATTGGGGTGGGCGCCGCCAAGGGCGCGCCGAATGATGTCCCGGGTGTCCCTGGTCTTCCAGTCCAGCGTGTCCACGTCCCACAGGATCACGGCGTCCCCGGTCTCGGCCAGGATGTTGCGAACCCTGCGGTTCAGCGCACCGTAGGGCGGGCGCATGAGGGTCGGGGTCGCACCTGTGACATCGATGATCTTCTGCTTGGCGGAGGTGACCTCTTCGCGCACCCCGTCACCCGACAACGTCGTGAGGTCCGGGTGGGTCTCGGTGTGGGATCCGATGGTGTGCCCCTCGGCGATCATCCGCTTGAGGATTTCCTCATTGCCGGGAATGCTCCGACCGATCTGGAAGAAGGTCGCGTGGACGTGCTTGTCGGCCAGGATGTCCAGCAGCGGCACCGTGGTGGAGGACTGCGGTCCGTCGTCGAAGGTCAACGCGATGCACTTGGCCACCGTGCAGTCCACGTCCTCGGTGGGGATGGTCCCCATGTGCCCCTCGGCATCGATGGAACTGACCCGGAAACCCGAGAAGGGTTGAGCGGCCTTGACCGTCTCGAGGATCTCCTTGCCGCGAGGACTCAGCAATTCGGGCGTGTGGGCGGCGTCGATGCGGATCGTCATTCCGTCGGGGACGCTCTGGGGCCCCGCCGACGAGGGCGTCGTGACCGTCATCGACCCGTCCGCGCGCAACATGACGTCCGAGGTCGACACGTGTGCGCCGAGGGCTCCTCCGGACTGCACCGCTGCGGCGACCTCGTCAAGACGGCGTGAGGCACCCGAGGAGAGCAGGTCCGCCGAAGGGGTCACCGTGCCGGCCGCCGTGTCGATCCACAGCGTGGCCGTCTTGGCGTGGGAGTCCGGGACGAAACGCTGCGCGAGGATCGCTCCTGAAGCCAGCGGGACACTCCACTGCACGGAGCCCTTCCCCTCGCCGAGTTCGGTGATGGTCGCCTTTGCGGCCTCGTCCACGGCGGGCAGATTCATGCCGGAGATCCAGTGACCCGACACCGGGGACTCGACTCCGCGCAGCCAGGAGTCACGCATGTCCTCGCGCGCCAGGGACGCGGACGGGGCGGCGTCCAGGCTCGCCCAGGTCCGGATGAGTTCCTCCGGGGTGGACTGGGCCGGAGCTGCAGGAGAGGCCCAGGGCAGGTCGAGTCCGTCGAGCGCGGAGCACGCCGTCAGTGTCGCGCAGACCAGGGCGACGACGGTGGTCAGGGTGAAGGCCCGTCGGGGTGCTGAAAGGGAATGATCTTGGAGAAGCTCTGACATCACACAAGTCACCTTAGGTGATCCTCAATCCGAATCTCCACAACCCGTGGGTCCTCCGTCATACTTTCACCCGTGTGGCGGGGATAACATTCGACGTGTTCGCTTGGTCGACAATGTCGACCGGACCCCTTGTGCACAGTGAGGTGCTCACCGATGGCCCGAACCACCCGTGGAAAACGCGTCGACGTCTCCGCCCGCCAAGCACCGCACGGCGCGCCGGCAACCGCCGCCGGCAAGCGGCGCATCGACCGGGTCAAGACCGTCTGCAGGATCGGCGCCGCCCTTGCCGTGCTCATCTGCATGTTCGTCCAGATCCCCGGATTGGACGCCGCAGGATCGCGCATGTTCGGCATCTTCCTGGCCGCCATCCTCCTGTGGGTCACCGAGGCAATTCCCCTGGCCGCCACCGCCGTCCTCGTCATCCTCCTCGAAGTGCTGCTTGTTTCCAACCAGGCCCTGCTGCCCGTGACGGAGGAAGCACCCAAGGCCACCACCTTCTTCGGGGCGCTGGCCAATCCGGTGATCATCCTGTTCCTGGGCGGGTTCATGCTGGCGGACGGTGCCGCCAAGTACCGCGTGGACAGGGCCCTGTCGGCGGTCCTGCTCAAACCCTTCCTCGGGTCCCCGCGAACGACGATCCTGGGCATCATGCTCATCACCGCCTTGATGAGCATGTTCATGTCGAACACGGCCACCACCGCCACGATGTTCGCCGTCATGATGCCCGTCATCGGGGCCCTGCCCGAAGGAAAGGCGCGCACGGGCATCGCCCTGTCGATCCCTGTGGCCGCCAATGTCGGCGGCATGGGCACCCCCGTGGGCACACCCCCCAACGCCATCGCCCTGGGTGCGTTGCAGGAACACGGTCACCATGTGTCCTTCCTCCAGTGGATGCTGGCCGCCTGCCCCCTGATGCTCATCACCTTGGCCGTGTCCTGGCTGTTCATCGTGTGGCGCTACGTACCCGGGGACATCCGCTTCGAGATCGACACCAGCGCCCGCTTCGACACCAGCCCCAAGGCCGTGGTCTTCTACGTGGTCGCCTCGGTGACGATCCTCCTGTGGATGACCGAGCCCCTGCACGGCATCTCCTCCAACACGGTCGGCTTCCTGCCCGTGGTGGCCCTGCTGGTCATCGGCGTCATGGACGGCTCGGACGTCAAGGCCCTGGACTGGCCGGTCCTGTGGCTGGTGGCCGGAGGCATCGCCCTGGGAGCCGGTGTGGGGGAGACCGGCCTGGACGGGTGGCTGATCGGATCCATTGCCTGGAACGCGGTTCCCGTCATGCTCCTGGTCCTGGTCCTCGGGCTGGTCGGATGGGGAGTCTCCAACGTCATCTCGCACTCGGCCTCGGCGAATCTCCTCATCCCCATGGGCATCGGACTGGCCATCTCGATCTCCTCCTCCCAGGCGGAGGTCGCCATGGTCCTGGCCCTGGGCTGCTCCCTGGGCATGTGTCTGCCGATCTCCACCCCGCCCAATGCCATCGCCTACGCCACGGGCACCACGCCGACGAAGGACATGGCGCTGGTCGGTGTGGTCGTCGGAGTGGTGGGTGTGATCCTGCTGGCCGTCCTGGCGCCCCTGACATGGCCGCTGGTGGGGGTGAACTGACGTGGGTGGGGTCGCCCGGGTGCGGATCCTCGTCCTCGGCGACGACTCCGAGGGCGTGGCGGGTGCCGTCGTCGACGAACTGTCCTCCGTCTTCGACCACGTCCTGGTCGACCATGTGGCGAGGGCGGAGCAGGTTCCGGGTCATGTGGCCACACTGGCAGCCGATGAATGCGTGGCCCTGGGAGTGGTGACCTCAGAGGTCGGGAACGTGGACGCCGTCCTGGACGTGTGCGCCGACCTGCCCGCACTGGCCGACACCAAGTGGCTGGTGGTCACCACCCGCCAACTCCATGACGACGTCGACCGCGCCTTGGAGGAAGGTCGCTTGTGGACGGTCATCACCGTGCCGTGGAACGTCCCGCTGATGCTCGGGCAGTGTCACGCGGTGATCCTGCGGCACCTGCAGGAGGAAGGCCTCGGCCAGGACCGGATCCTGGCCCTGGTGGGCCCGCCGCCGCCCTCGGCGGTCCAGGGGCCGTTGCTCACGGGGCTGGATCTGCCCGAGGTCGAGGTCATGCGCCACCTGCTCGACGGGGTCGAGGCGGTGCTGGGGCCCCGACCTCGCATCCGTGTGGATGCCGGGGTGGACCTCACCCGTCAGGGGGAGCGGATCTCCGCGGTGCTGCTGGTCCTGGACGGCAGTGTGAGCCTGCATCGCGACACCGAGCGTGGGGAGCTCCTGCTGCATCACGCCACCAGCGGGCCCCTCATCGGCCTGGTTTCCATCGCCTGCGGTGAGGCCGCCTTCTTCACCGCCACCACCTCCGAACCCACCACCGTGGTGCGAATGTCCAACGAGCAGCTGCGCGCCGTCCTGGTTGCGAGGCCGGAAGTCGGAAGCATCCTGGCGGTCCTGGCCATCCAGTCCCTGACCCGACGCCTCATGCGCGCCGAGGACCTGCACGTCGAAAAGGACCTGCTGGCCGCGGACCTGGAGGCCGAGCGCGCCAAACTCGCGCGGACCCTGGAGGCCCTGCGTGCCACCCGCGAGGAACTGGTCGACAAGACCCGTTTCGCCATGCTCGGCGAACTCTCTGCCGGAATCGCCCATGAACTCAACAACCCGGTGACCGCGCTGGTGCGTGCCGCCGAATTCCTCGGCAAGGACGTGGGCGAGCTCCTGGGTGCCTCACCCCAGACCACGCCGGCGCGGACATCCTTGGAGCGGGCGCTCACGGCTCCGCCGCGCTCGACTGCAGCCGAGAGGCAACTGGTTGCCGAAGTGCTGCCCGCAGTGGGCGGGGACCGCGCCTTGGCGCGCCGACTGGTCAAGGCCGGTGTGGGTGATGCCGCCCGGGCCAAGGAGTTGCGCTCGCGGCCCGAACAGGAGTTGGCGGCAATCGAGGCGGGTGCGCGGGTGGGATCGTCCCTCAGGTCCGTACTGGCCGCCTCCGAGAGGGTCATCGCGTTGACTGCCTCCCTCAAGGGCTACGCGAGGCCCGACGCCGACCAGGTCGGCCGGGTGGAGGTCGCGGCAGGGGTCGAGGACGTCCTGCGTCTGACGGGCCATCGCCTGCACGGCATCGAGGTGGAGACCGACTTCGCCCCCTGCCCGCCGATCATGGCGCACCCGGGCAAACTCCAGCAGGTGTGGACGAATCTGCTGGTCAATGCCGCCGAAGCCATCGAGGACGGGGACGCCGATGCCGCCGAGGCCGGGCGCGCGCCGGCCCGCGGCCAGAACGTGCCCGCCCGGATCCATGTGCGGGTGGCGCCCGGGCGCGACTCCGAGGGCCGGGACACGATCTTGGTGGAGATTCGCGACAACGGGCCGGGAATCCCGCCCGAACTGGTTCAACGCATCTTCGAACCGCATTTCACGACGAAGGCCGGAAGGGTCCGCTACGGGCTGGGGCTGGGCATGTCGATCTGCCGTTCCATCGTCACCGACCTTGGGGGTGACCTGCGGATCGAGTCGCGCCCGGGGGACACCCGCATCCTCATCCACCTGCCATTGGACGGGGCCGGCGGGGACCGGGGCGGATCGGCCGGCCTGTCCTCGGGACGAGGAGCCCTCGGGGCTGGCACGATCGACTCGGACGGCGCGGGGCCGCAGGTCGGCGCCGCCACGGTCCACGGACCTTCGCGTGGGGGCCTGCCCCCGTCGACGACCGTTGCACTGGATGTGCGTCCCATGAAGGAGGAACGATGAGCCTGGCAATCCTGTCCGTCGAGGACGAGGTCGAGGTGCGTGAGGCACTGGAACGTGACCTGGAATGCTTCTGGTCGCACGTGCGACTTGAGACCGCCGAGGACGTCGACGACGCCTGGGCGGCCATTGACGCCGTCTTGGCCGATGGGGACGAATTGGCCCTGGTGCTTTCCGACCATCGACTGCCGGGGCGTTCCGGCGTGGACTTCCTGGTCGAACTTGCCGCCGATGAACGCTTCGAAGGGGTGCGCACGGTCCTGGTCACCGGACAGGCCGACCAGGACGACACGATTCGCGCTCTGAACCTGGCCGGTCTTGACCACTACGTGGCCAAGCCGTGGAACCCGCAGGACTTGGTGGTGGTGGTCCGTGACCAGTTGACCACCTACGTCCTGGACCGGGGTGTGCCGCCGTTGCCCTACCTTCCGGTCCTGGACGGCGTACGGGTCATGGAGGCTCTGCGCTGAGGCGTGCGCGACCCGCACCGATCGCCACGGGTCGTGTGGCCCTCGTGGGCCGCGAGTCGGGCGAACCTCGAAGCCCGACATTGTGCAAACGGTTGCGATAGCGTGGGTGGCACGCTTTCGGACACCTCGACGGAGAGGGGCACCATGGACATTGCCGTCATCGGGTCGAACAATGTCGACCTCATCACCTACGTCACCCGCATGCCGGTCGACGGGGAGACCATCGAAGCCCCCGACTTCTCCATCGGCTGCGGAGGAAAGGGTTCGAACCAGGCGGTGGCCGCTGCGCGCCTGGGGGCCGAGGTCCTCATGGTCACCTGCGTGGGTGACGACGCCTTCGCCTCGATGACCCTGGAGAACTACCGGGCCAATGGCATCGGCATCGACCTGGTCAAGCAGGTGCCGGGCACCTCCGGGGTGGCCCCCATCTTCGTCGACCCCGATTCCCACAACCGGATCATCATCGTCAAGGGTGCCAACAATGGTCTGGCGCCCGAGGACTTGGAAGCGGCCGCCGACAGGATCGCCCAGTGCCGTCTCATCGTCGTGCAACTGGAGATCCGGATGGAGACCGTCCTGGCCGCCATCGACCTGGGCAACCGCCTGGGCGTGCCGGTGCTGCTCAATCCGGCGCCGGCCAGCCCCGACCTGGACCTGGAGTGGGCCGCCAGGTGTGACTACGTCATGCCCAACGAGACCGAGCTTGCGCTGCTCACCGGAATGCCGGTCGAGGACGAGGCCCAGGTGCGAGAGGCGGCAATGGTGCTGCTGCGTCGCGGGTGCCGACATGTCGTGGTCACCCTGGGCTCCCGGGGAGTCCTGTGGCTGCACGGGGACGAGGACGGGGCGCTGTTGGAGGAGGCGCTGGTGCCTTCCGTCCAGGTCGAGGCCGTGGACACCACCGGCGCAGGCGACGCCTTCATCGGGTGCTTCGCGCGTTGCCTGACACGGGGGGACGCGGTGCCGCAGGCCTTGGCCACGGCCAATGCCTACGCGGCCCTGTCGGTGACCGGACGCGGTACGCAGACCTCGTACCCGGATGCCGACACCTTCGACCAGTGGTGCAGTGCCCGGGGCCTGGCCCGAGGCTGCGGGCGCACGGCCTGAGCCGGCGGGCCTTGGCCGCGTACTCGGGTGAAATGTCCTGATCGTGCACCATTTCATTGAAGCCGGAAGCGGCTGCGTACTTCTCTGGTAACGATTGCACAACGCTTCGTCGGAATGTGGTCCACGTCATCGACGCTCAGGTAGATTGATCCCCGTCGTACTCGTGACCCGCTCCGGCTCACCCCCACCGACGATGGTGGAAGGTCCGGAGGGGAGTGCGAACACTTCACCACCTGATCCGGGGCGCAACCGGCGCGCCGGGTCGAACCCATCAATGTCGATGAGGAGCAGGAGACACACTCATGAAGCCACGTAGCCTTGCAGTCAGTGCAATCGTTTTCACGGCTGCTCTCAGCCTCGGGCTCACCGCCTGCGCCGGCGGCGGAGACGCCACCCAGTCAGCGGCCAGTGGCACCGCCAGCGGCGCTTCGGCGGCCGGCGGCGACTACACCATCGCGGTCGTGCCCAAGGACGCCACCAACCCGTGGTTCGTCCGCATGGAGGTCGGCGTCAAGAAGTACGCCGAAGAAACCGGCATGAACGTCTACCAGAAGGGGCCCGCCGAGACCGACGCCACCATGCAGGCGCAGGTCATCCAGGACCTCATTGCCCAGGGTGTCGACGCCATCTGCGTGGTCCCCGTCGACCCGGGCGCCATCGAGCCCGTCCTCAAGGAGGCCATGGACGCCGGCATCGTCGTCATCACCCACGAGGGCGCCTCACAGGAGAACACCCAGTACGACATCGAAGCCTTCAACAACGCCGCATACGGCGCATTCATCATGGACAACCTGGCCGAAGCCATGGGTGAGGAAGGCGTCTACACCACCATGGTGGGCCACGTGACCAACGCCTCCCACAACGAATGGGCGGACGGCGGCGTCGAGCACGCCAAGAAGGCCTACCCGAAGATGAAGCTGCTCGAGGCCGAACCCCGGGTCGAATCCCAGGACAATGGCGAGACCGCCTACCAGGTGGCCAAGGAGCTGCTGAAGAAGTACCCGGAGGTCAAGGGCATCATGGGCACCTCCTCCTTCGACGCCCCCGGCGTTGCCCGCGCCATCGAGGAACTGGGCCTCAAGGGCAAGGTCTTCACCGCAGGCACCGGCATGCCCGACGCCAACAAGGAGATTCTCCAGAAGGACCTGGTCCACGCCCTGACCCTGTGGGATCCGGCCGACGCGGGCTACGCGATGGCCTCGCTGGCCACCAAGGTCCTCAAGGGTGAGGAGATCCAGGACGGCGTCGACCTGGGCGTCAAGGGCTACGAGAGCATGAAGTTCGCCGAAGGCTCCACCAAGGTCCTCGAAGGCAACGGTTGGATCACCATCACCAAGGACAACGTCGCCGACCTCGGCTTCTGAGACTCCTCCGCACCCCATCCGGAACCGACGCGCGGTCCCGTCCTCGTCAAAAGGGGACGAGGGCGGGGCCGCACCTGCCGGACCACAGACCCCAAGAGCGAGAAGGAACTCCTCCCATGGTCACCCCATTCCTCACCGTCTCCCACGTCTCCAAATCCTTCAAGGGCGTCCACGCCCTGCAGGACATCAACCTGGAGATCAACCCGGGGGAGATCCACTGCCTGGCCGGCGAGAACGGTTCGGGCAAGTCCACACTCATCAAGGTCGTCTCCGGCGTGTACGAGGCCGACGAGGGCGAGATCGTCATCGACGGGCGCAGCTGGTCCAAACTCACCCCGCTGGAGGCCATCGCCGCAGGAGTTCAGGTCATCTACCAGGACTTCGCCGTCTTCCCCAACCTGTCCGTCATGGAGAACCTGGCGCTGACCACCGAAGTGGCCGCAGGGCGCAAACTCGTCAACTGGAAGCGCTTCCGCGCCATCGCCACAGAGGCCGCCGGCAAGATCGGCTTCGAGGTCGACCTCGACGCGAAAGTCGGGGACCTGTCGGTCGCCGACAAGCAACTGGTGGCCATTTGCCGGGCCCTGATGAGCGACGCCAAACTCATCATCATGGACGAGCCCACCACCGCCCTGACGAAGAAAGAGGTGGCCAAGCTCTTCGAGATCATCCTCGACCTGCAAAAACGCGGCATCGCCATCCTCTTCGTCTCCCACAAGCTGGAAGAAGTCTTCGAGATCTCCGAACGCTTCACCATCATCCGCTCCGGCAAGAAGGTCATCACCTGCCCCAGCGCCGAACTGGACCGCAAGAGCTTCGCAAAGCACATGACGGGCCGCGACTTCACCGACGAACGCTTCGAAGTCGGTGAACTTTCCGAGCGCCCCGCCCTCCAGGTCGAGGACTTGACGATGCAGGGCGCATTCGAGGACGTGAGCTTCTCGATCCGCGGAGGTGAAATCCTGGGAATCACGGGTCTGCTCGGATCGGGACGCACCGAATTGGCGCTCAGCCTGTTCGGGGCGATGAAGGCCGACTCGGGCACGATCATCGTCGACGGCACACCCGTCACCCTCACCACCATCCGGGACGCCATTGCCGCAGGAATCGCCTACGTGCCCGAGGACCGACTGACCGAAGGCCTGTTCCTCGAACGCTCCATCGGCGACAACATCGTCATCTCCGAATTGCACTCCTTCGCCAAGGGACTGGGGGCGCTGGACTTCGCCGCCTTGGAAGCCGAACAACACAAGTGGGTCAAGGACCTGGCCGTGGCCACCCCCGACCCGCACAATGCCGTCAACACCCTCTCGGGCGGCAACCAGCAGAAGGTGGTGCTGGCCAAGTGGCTGGCCACCCGGCCGAAGGTTCTCATCCTCAACGGGCCCACCGTGGGCGTGGACATCGGGTCGAAGTACACGATCAACACGATCCTGCAGAACCTCGCCAAACAAGGCATGGCGGTGGTCGTCATCTCCGACGACATCGCCGAAGTCCTGACCAACTGCAACCGCGTCCTCATCATGCGTGGCGGACGCCTGGACGCCTCCGTCGACCCGGCCACCACCAGCGAGAAGCAGCTGGCGGAAATCATGGCCAGCGACGCAGGTGTGGAAGGAGTTGCCTGACATGAGCACCGCATCCGCGGCCTCGACACCCACCCGGGCCCCCCGAGCCGCTGCCGGCCCCTTGTCCAAGTGGACGGGCAGACTCTGGCGCACCAACGAATTCTGGGTCTTCGTCGTCATCATCGTGCTGGCCCTGGTCATCCAAGTGCGTTCCGGACAGTTCTTCACGGCGAACAACCTGGTGGACATCGCCGGCGCCATGGTGGTGCCCGGCATCTTCGCCGTCGGCGCACACCTGGTCATCGTGTCGGGAGGCATCGACGTGTCCTTCCCGGCACTGGCCTCGCTGGCGGTCTACGCCACCACCCGCGTCCTGGTCGACAGCGGATTCGCAGGACCCGTCATCGTGCCCTTCGCCATCGCCATGTGCCTGGGAGCGCTGCTGGGAGCCTTCAACGGAGTGTTCACCGCGCGACTGACCGTGCCGACCCTGATCATCACCCTGGGCACCGCCAACGTGTTCAGCGGAGTCATGCAAGGCGCGTTGAACTCGGTGCAGATCCCCAACATCCCGCAGTCCATGGCGGCCTTCGGCGCCGCCGAACTCTTCGAGGCCACCAACACGACCTCGGGCCTGCGTTCGGTCCTGCCGATGAGCTTCCTGCTGCTGGTGGCCGTGGTGGCGGGCGCCTGGTTCCTCACCCGCCGGACCATGTTCGGCCGGGGGATCTTCGCCATCGGCGGTGACGAGGCCGCCGCCGAGCGCGCCGGATTCAAGGTCAAGCGCATCCGCTTCTGGCTCTACGTCCTGGTCGGCGTCATCGCCGCCATCGCCGGCATGGTCCGCACCTGTGCCATGGGCCAGATGCACCCGACCAACCTGCTGGGAATGGAGATGATGGTCATCGCGGCCGTCGTCCTGGGAGGCACCGCCATCACCGGCGGCACCGGCTCCCTCACCGGCGTCATGTTGGGCACGGCACTGATCGTCATCGTCCAGAACTCGATGATCCTCACCGGCATCCCCACCTTCTGGCAGGGATTCGCCCTAGGTCTGCTCATCATCGTCGGAACCGGGGTCTCCGCGGTCCAGGTCGCCCGCTCACGCGGACGACGGATCACGGCGGCGTGAGGAAGGCAAGGACACACGATGGAAACCTCAACCTCGAAGTCACCACGCGCAGCCTCGCCCTCGCGGACGCAGGCCCTGCGCTTCTGGGAACGTGACCCGTGGAGTGCGCGACTGGTCGTCGTCATGATCGCGCTGCTCATCTTCTTCGCGGCCGTGCGCCCCCAAGCGTTCTTCTCCGGACGCACGTGGACCTCCATGGCCGTCCAGTTCCCCGAATTCGGGCTGATGGCGCTGGGCGTCATGGTCACGATGTTCACCGCCGGCATCGACCTGTCGGTCGTCGCCATCGCCAATGTCACCGCCATCTGCACGGCGCTGACACTGCGGGCGGTGCTCACGCCGGAAGTCTCGGCGACGAACTCGCTGATGGCGGTTGCGATCGCGCTGGGCACGGCCCTGGTCGTCGGAATCGTCTGCGGGGCGATCAACGGCCTGCTCATCGCCAAACTCAAGATTCCGGCCATCCTGGCCACACTGGGCACGCTGGAACTCTTCGGTGGAATTGCGATCGTCCTGACCGGAGGCAAACCCGTCTCCGGTGTACCGAAAGCCTACGGGGCGGTCTTCGCCGCCAAGATCGGCGGCGTGGTGCCCATGGCGCTCATCGTCTTCATCCTGTGTGCGCTGGTCGCAGGTGCCCTGCTGGCCCTGACCAGTTTCGGCAAGGAGATCCTCATGCTCGGCACCAATGAGACGGCCGCGCGATTCTCAGGCATGAAGATTTCCTCGCTGCTGGTGCGCACCTACGTCATGTCGGGTGTGCTCGCGGCAATGGCCGGCTTGGTCATGCTGGCCAACTACAACTCCGCCAAGGCGGACTACGGCGCCACCTACACGCTGCTCACGGTGCTCATCGTGGTGCTCGGCGGCGTCAACCCGAATGGAGGAAAGGGGCGTCTGCTCGGCGTCCTGTTGTCGATCCTCATGCTGCAGGTCCTGTCCAGTGGCCTGAACATGTTCTCCGGCATCTCCAACTTCTACCGGCCGCTGATCTGGGGAGCAGTCCTGCTCTTCGTCATCACGGTCAACGAGATGAACATCCGCAATCCCCTGGAACGTTTCCTGCCCGGAAGGAACAAGTCATGAAGACCATCAGGTCAAAGCACGTCGTCGTCGGCGCAGACTTCGCCGGATTCCCCCTGAAGGAGGCCGTGAAGGCCCACTTGGAGGAGCGGGGCTGGCACGTCACCGACCTGACCCCGGACATCGACACCGCTCCCATGTACCACCGGGTCGGCTTCGCCCTGGGCGCCAAGATCGCCGAGGGCGAGTTCGAGAGGGCCTTGGCATTTTGCGGCACGGGCATGGGGATCCACATCGCCGCCTCCAAGGTGCCGCACGTGCACGCCGCCGTGGCCGAGTCCTTGCCGGCGGCGCGGCGAGCGGCTGCCGCAAACAATGCGAACCTGCTGGCCATGGGCGCGTTCTGGACGGCGCCGCCTGCGGCAATGGCCATGGCCGACGCCTTCCTGGAGTCGACCCTGGGCAGCGGCTACGAGGACTGGGAAGGCTTCCACGAGTACCACCGCATCGGCTTCGACGAGTGCGAGCACTTCGACTACGAGGCCTACAAGGCCAACGGCTTCGAGGTGCCCAACCCGCAGTCCGCGGTGCTGGCCCCCCAGCCGGTGGGGTTGGCGTACTGAGCCGGCGCGTCTGACCCGTTGACGAGGGCGGGCGCCGGTCAAGCGCCTCGTGGAAGTCTCACAGGCGCGCCGGTTCCCGCCCTCCTCCTCGTCCCTGAAACCGGTCCCACAGGAACGGACACCACGGCAGGACCCGCTCCGACCCCATGGGGGCGCCCTCGGGAACCTGTGGCACCGTCCGGTCCTTCTTCGCCGGTGCCGCACTCTCGAATGGCGCTGCATGCACAGCGGTGTGCCCGAACGGTCACTTGCAGGGCGGCGGCGAATCAAGGCGGCGCACAGCCGCCAACATCTCCCATGACGGAAGGTGTGGAGTGAAAGGCGGTAGGTAGCCGAGGTCGCGCACGTAGTGCAGGACCAGGTTCGGTGCCACCCACGGTTGGCCCTCGTCATCGACCACCAACAGGCCGGCGTCCCCCAGTCGAAGAGTGCCGTTCGTGCTCCGATAGATCAGGGGCATCGGCTTTCCGGGCGCGAAATCGCTGGTGTAGTAGCAGCGGATGCCCCACACGCGTTCACGGGCGGCCTCCTCAAGAGTTTCCAGGAGGCCTGCGGGTACTTTGCCCGTGGGGAAGGTGTGCTCGGCACTGAGCCAACCGAAGGCGCGAATGCACGTGAATGTCACCTCGGGCTCTCGCCCTCGTCCTCGAATCCGGTCCCACAAGGACGGGCGCCATGGCAGAGGCTCGCCCAACTCCATGGGGGTTCCGTCAGGAATGTGTGGCATTGTGTCTCCCTTCGGGCATGTCCTTCTTGAAGGGTGAAGTTGTTTGACGAGGCGATCATGGTTGGTGGATCGAAGGGTCGACATGTGATCTGCAAGCGGCCCAGTCGTGGTTTCCGGGAGCATTGCTGACAAGAGTGGACAATCGAGTGTCCGATGCGACGGTCAGTGGATTTCCCTTGATGTTCAGGTTCGGATCCGGCGACAAAATGTAATCGGGAACAGTTTCCCCAAGGCCGTGACTCTCCATTGAACCAAGCCCACGCGTGATCCGTGCAGGGCATCCACCCGCGACTTCGCGCTGCGACACTGCGCTGCCAGATCCGTAGCTGCCGCGAAGTCGAACTTCACATCGTCGGTCGTCCGTGGTTCACCCATGTCCACCCGCCCCCCATGCTTCTCGGAATCGATCGAAGGTGTCGTCTGGGACGACATGCGGTCTTCATGAATGAAGATATTGGGATTTTGTGAACAGCGCCACTGATGACGCTCTGGATCCGGAGTGCAGTTGGCGCGGTGGAGAACGCACGGGCATGAGGACCCAAGCGGTGAACTGGCACGGATCTCTCGTCTTGCACCTGGAAGCAAGGTCGGGCGCGGGGCACGACAGGGCGCGGCTCAGGGCTGCGTGAGCGTCGACTCTCGGACCACCAAGGTCCCCCGCACGCGCGTGTGGCCGGCGTCCAGGTTCCCGCCGAGCAGCGCTTCGACGGCGATCCGCGCGATCTCACCCAAAGGCTGGCGCAGCGTCGTGATCGAGGGGCGCATGAGGGATGCGAATTGGATGTCGTCGAAACCGGTGACCATGACCTCGCGCGGCACGGCGATCCCCTCGCGCCGCAACTGGGTGATCGCGCCGATGGCCAGCAGGTCGTTCAGGCAGACCACCGCATCGGGGCGTCGCCCTCGTCGAAGCATCCCGGCCACCGCCGCAGCCCCGGCCTGGACGGAGAAGGAACATTCCATGCAGTCCTCGTCGGCCAACTCCATTCCCAACTCGGCGGCGCTGGAGCGGGTCGCAGCCACACGCACATCGGAGGAGAGCTCCGTGCCCGTGTTGGCCAGCATGGCGATGCGGCGGGCGCCGCGCTCGCACAGGTGGTCCAAGATCGTGCGCATCCCGTGAGGGTCATCCACACCCACCGTCGGAAGGTCCAGCCCGTGCACCCGTCGGTCGAGCGACACGGTGGGGACCACGGCACTGGTCCGCTCCACGGCGGGCATTGAGTACGTCTGGTGGCACGGCACGACCAACAACCCGTCGACCTGTCCCGACTCGAAGGAACGCAGCTGCTTGTCCTCAGTGGTGACCGAAGTGCGCGAATCGGTGAGCAGCAGGTTCCGCCCGCGGGCAGCCAAGTGGTGCTCGACCTGCTCGACCAGCTCCATGAAGAAGGGGTTCGAGATCGACGGGACCACCATGCCTATGGAGTCGGTGGTCGCCAGGCGCAGCGATCGGGCGATGGGGTTCACTTGGTAGCCCATGCGCCGTGCGACCTTGCGCACGTGGTCGCGGGTGGTGGCCCCGATCAGTTCCGAGCCGCGGCCCAGTGCCCGCGAGGCGGTGGACACGGACACTCCGGCCTCGCGTGCGACATCGACGAGTCTGGGGCGGGACCGCTCGTCGCTGCTCATGCCCCGATGGTAGCCCCGCCGTCGCAGTGGATCTGCGAATTCTCGGAGGACAAGGGCCGGGCTGCGAGCGCCCGGGAGGCCTCCTCGGGGCAGTCCCCGAGAGACCGTCGGGCAAGGCCCCTGTTTTCCCCTGATTCACGCCGGAAACTCTGGAAAGGCGGCCGGATCGAACCTGGCGTCATCGCATGTCTTCCACGCTCAATGACCTGTCGCTGCGCCTCGCCGGCATTGCGGGGCGGCTCCTGATCGCTGCCGTTCTGACACTCATCGCCGCCGGGTCTCCTGCTCTTGTCACATTCATTCCCGGCATCGGGAGCCTGACCAGACTCTCCACCTCGCCTCTGGGCAGCGGCCCGCTGGGCGTGGCGGTCATGAGTGCGGTGACCTGTGTGGTGTGCGCCGTCCCGACGGTCACCGCACTCATCGGCTTGCATCTGCTCATGCGCACAGTGGATCGCGGGAGGCGGGTCGACCTGGGTCTGCGGCCAGACCGTCGCGCCTTGGCCTGGACTGCCGCAATGGTCGCGGTCGCGATTGTCATCCTGTGCCTCACGGCGGGGGTGTTGACTCTCCTGGGCCTGAGCGCCCCGGTGGCAGATCCCATGACGGCACTACCCGAGTCCGCAAGGAACTGGGTGCGGCTCCCTGCAGCGATCTCCATGGCGTTCCTCTTCGCCGCCATCCCGGAGGAGACCATCTGGCGCGGATGGTTCTACTCCTCGGCCGGTTCCACACGAGTGGCCGCAGTCCTCAGTGTCCTGACCTTCACCGTCATGCACCTGATGTCCAGCGGCGGACAACACGGGCTTGCCCAGCGCTTCGTCTACCTCATCGGCACCATCGGTTTTGCGACGGCCGCCATGGCGGTGCGCGAAGTGAGCGGCTCGGTGTGGCCCGCGATCGGTGTGCACGGGGGGATGCTCATGGCGGAGGACCTGCTGGCCCATCTCCTCGGGGTCCCCAGGCAACCGTCCACGTGGGTCACGGTCGGGTTCCTGTGGGCATTGGTCGGTGTGTCAGTCCTGGTGTGGAACAGGTGGCGCCAGAGGGGCAATGGTTCCGAGGCCTCGCAGGCTTGACCGCACAGGCGGGGCGCCGCTTCGATGGCCGACCTCGTCACCCTGCTGCGACGGTCGGGCCGGAGGTGGCCAGAAGGCCCCTCGGGGCGCTGCGCGGGTCAGGCGCTGATGGAACCCGTCCATGCCAGCGGGTCCTTGGAGGTGGTGCCCTGCGGCAGACCGGTACGCGACGCGCTTCAGGTCCAGAGGGGAAGTTCTCTCCAGCCCTCAGGAGCTCCTGTTCGACTCAAAGGAACGATGGGGTTCTGGGGGTAGGTGGCCAGGAGTTCCGGCAAACGATCTGCGGAGGACAGGTCGAGTTGACGGTGCAAGTACTGGATCAGTGTGAACTGTCCGAAGGCCCGATCCATTGTTCCTGCCAGTGGGGTCAGTCGCTTGTCGTTGCTCAACTTGGGCTTGAAGCCGTATACGCGGTTGAACATCCGCGCGTGGTGTGCGGCAAAATTCCTCAGGATGTTCAGTGACCTGAGCCATGAGGCGAGTTGTGGGGAACGCAATTCGCACTGATCGGCAATGCTGTCACGAACTCGATTCGGAGACATTTCGTAGAGATGGGAGAGCATTCCCCAGATCCATGATCTCGACGGCAACCCAGATGGGAATCTCTCCGCCATATTTCCGTTCGTGGTGTCGGACAAAATCCTCTTGTGATTTTCCGACCGCAGCCTTGAACTTTCCCAGCCATGCATCATACTTCGTGCGGCCGTCTCTTCGGCGTTGATTGGCCAAGGCCGCCAAACGATTTGCGTCCAGGTGAATCAGTGGGTGGATGCGCCCCAGTTCGTGTCCCAGCATTGTGCGCACTGCCATTTCGATGCGATCCAGCTCTGTGAACACGCAATGTCGCAGACGCTCGTCGAACTCGTAGAGGGCGACCGCCAACTCAAATGATGCGCCCTCGACGAACTCATCCAGTGCCGAGTCGCTCTCGGGGGAAAATCGACGCATCGGATACCAGTATCCCGACAGGCGGTAGTAGTTGAGTCGGGCAAGAAGGTGCTCGGCGCGAATGTCGTCTTCCATGTGCATCCCACGTGTTCGCAGGAGTTCGACCTGTTCAGAGTAGGTCTTGAACTGCTTTGCGTGTGCCATGCCCGCCTTCGCCCTTCTGCAAAGCAAGGACCGGCCCTGGACTCCCGCACAGGCGGGTAGCGGAACCGGTCATGTCGGAGCCCATGCTACCTCGTCTGGCCCGGAGGGGACAACGGCCCTTGCGATCCAGAGATCCTCACCCGAGGCATCACGCGGCCGTCAAGGTCCTCGGAACGAGCAATCCGGTCGATCGTATCTGTGCGCTGCGCGGGTCAGGCGCTGATGGAACCCGTCCATGCCAGCGGGTCCTGGGCAAGGCCCTGCAGGATACGGTGGGCCGCACCCGTCACCGACAGCCAGGTCGATCCGGGCACGGCCTCGATGTGCGGCGGAATCCACGGAGCCTGCAGGGTGCGCACCCGAATTTCGGCCAAAGTCGCCGGTGCGATCGCCTCGGCAAGCTCGCCGACGGCGCCGCCGAGAAGCACCAAGGGAATGTCGACCAAGTTGATCGCCGTCGACAGAGCTCGACCGAGCGCCGCCCCGGCCTCGTCGATGGCGTCGTGGACCGGCCCGGATTCCCCTTCCGCGGCGAGGGCGGCCAGCAGATCCCGGGTGGTGGCGCCCTGTGGCAGACCGGCGCGCGCAATCAATGCCCGGTGGCCGAGGAAGGCCTCCAGGCACCCGGAGGCGCCGCAGGAGCACACCGGCCCGTGCGGGTCGACACACACGTGGCCGAGCTCGCCCGCCCAGCCATTCGCGCCGACAAGAGGCACATGGTCGACCACGATTCCAGAGCCGATCCCGACCTCGCCGGAGACGTAGATGAAGGAGGCGGGCCCGGATGGAACCCCCGGAGTGGGCTGTGAGACGGCAAATGCGGCCAGATCGGCCTCGTTGGCGACGATGCGCGGGGCCAACTCGCCCAAGGGCTCAAGAAGGGAGCGCAGTGGCAGGTCGCGCCAACCCAGGTTCGGAGCCACGGTGAGGACCTCGGGGGAGACGATGCCCGGCAGGGCCAAGCCCGAGCCGACCAGGAACGAGGTCGAAGTGGCGCCCTCGTCCAGGACCCGGCGGGCGGTGCGTGCCAATGTCGACATGACCTCTCGCGGGTCGGAGCCGGCCAGGTCCTCCTCGACGGTCGCTTCGGCAAGGACGGTGCCGGCCAGGTCGACCAGGCGCGCGTCGATTCCGAAGACGTTGACCTGCATTCCCAGGGCAACTGTCCGGCCCGGCGCTGCGGTCAGGCGCGAAGCCGGGCGGCCGCGGGTGGCCTCGGCAACGGGGGGCAGTTCGGAGAGGATGCCCTTGCTCAACAGTTCGTCGACCAGGCGTGAGACGGTGGTGGGGGTGATGCCGGTCCGGCTCGCGACGCTGGCGCGGGTGGCGGCGTCGCCGGCGGCCAGGACCTCGCGCAGGACAAGGGACAGGTTGGTGGCGCGCAGGCTGGTGGCGCTCACCCCGGAGGTCAGGGGGTTGGCAGACACGTCGGGCGTGCCGAATGCGGGGATCCGTGCACTTCTGCGGGCTGGCATGTCTTGACTATAGCTGGTTCCGCAAGTAAGTTTTGTAGCACAACTAAAGTCTGTGTCGACGGAAGGGACGCGAAGGAGCGCCCCGAGGACCCCGCTCCCGCCGACCAGGGCGCATTCACACGGAGGACACAATGACCCGGACCCCCACCCCCGAGGACAAGTTCAGCTTCGGCCTGTGGACAGTCGGCTGGAACGCCGTCGACCCCTTCGGCACAGGCACCCGCCCCACTCTCGACCCGTGGGAGTACACCGCCAAGCTCGGCGAAATCGGCGCCTGGGGCATCACCTTCCACGACAACGACGTGTGGGACTTCCACGCCGGCGACGCCGAGCGTGAAGCCCGCGTGACGCGCGTCAAGGAAGCCGCGGACGCCGCCGGCCTGGTCATTGAAATGGTCACCACCAACACCTTCACCCACCCCGTCTTCAAGGACGGCGGACTGACCAACAACGACCGTTCCATCCGCCGCTTCGGCCTGCGCAAGATCCTGCGCAACATCGACTTGGCCGCCCAACTGGGCGCCAAGACCTTCGTCATGTGGGGCGGGCGCGAGGGCGCCGAATACGACAGCTCCAAGGACCTCTTCGCCGCCCTCGAACGCTACAAGGAAGGCCTCGACACCGTCGCCGCCTACATCAAGGAACGCGGTTACGACCTGCGCATCGGCCTGGAGCCCAAGCCGAACGAGCCCCGCGGGGACATCTTCCTGCCCAGCGTCGGCCACGCCCTGGCCCTCATCGCCGAGCTCGAGAACGGCGACGTGGTGGGCCTGAACCCCGAGGTCGGACACGAGCAGATGGCCAACCTCAACTACACCCACGCCCTGGCACAGGGCCTGCAGGCCGGCAAACTCTTCCACATCGACCTCAACGGCCAGTCCGGCCTGAAGTACGACCAGGACAAGGTCTTCGGCCATGGCGACCTGTCCAGCGCCTTCTTCACCGTCGACCTGCTGGTCAACGGCTTCCCCAACGGCGGTCCCCGCTACGAAGGTCCCATCCACTTCGACTACAAGCCCAGTCGCACCGAAGGCATGGAAGGCGTGTGGGAGTCCGCCCGCGCCAACATGGAGATGTGGATCATGCTGGCCGAAAAGGCCAAAGCCTTCCGTGCCGACCCGCGCACCCAGGAGCTCATGAAGGCCGCCTCCATCGACCAGCTGGGTCAGTCCACGCTGGCCGAGGGCGAGTCGCTGGCCGACTTCCTGGCCGACCGCTCCGCCTACGAGGACTTCGACGCCGACGCCGCCGGCGAACGCGAATACCACTTCGTCGAGCTGTACCACCACGCCATGAGGCACCTCATCGGCTGAAACCGGCGAAGGCCAGCGGCCTCGGGGAAGGAGTCCCCGGGGCCCTGCCCCGCCCTCGTCCCCGCCCACGCATCGGAGGAGAACCATGAGCCAGCGTCCTCATGTCGCCGGAGTCGACACATCCACCCAGTCCTGCAAGGTCGTCGTGGTCGAACCCGAGACCGGACGCATCATCCGCCAAGGCAAGGCCTCGCACCCCGACGGCACCCAGGTCCACCCCGACGCGTGGTGGGACGCCTTCGAAAAGGCGGTCGAGGCGGCTGGAGGGCTCGACGACGTGGCCGCGCTGTCGGTGGGCGGCCAGCAGCACGGAATGGTGCTGCTCGACGAGGACGGGCAGGTCCTGCGCCCCGCACTGCTGTGGAATGACACTCGCTCGGCCGACGCCGCCGAGGCCCTGGTGGCGGAGGCCGGAGCCGGCGACCGTGAGGCCGGTGCCGCCTGGTGGGCCGACGCCATCGGATCGGTGCCCGTCGCCTCCTTCACGGTCACCAAATTGCGGTGGGTGGCCGACACCGAACCCGAGGTGGTGCCCTGCATCGCCGCCATCTGCCTGCCGCACGACTGGTTGACGTGGCGCATCAAGGGCACCGGGCGTCTTGAAGACCTCACCACTGACCGATCCGACGCCTCGGGCACCGGATACGCAGCGCGCGTCTCCGCCGAGGGCGGCCCCAGCTTCGACTACCGCCGCGACATCTTGGCCACCGCCCTGCGCATCACCCCCGAGCAGGCCGAATCCATCATTCTGCCGAAGATCCTGGGCCCGTGGGATCGTGCCGGAGTGGGCGATCCTGCTCGCGGGTGGGACCGGATCGTCCTGGGGCCGGGCACGGGCGACAATGCCGGCGCCGCGTTGGGTGTGGGGCTGGCCCCCGGTGACGCGCTGCTGTCCCTGGGCACCTCGGGAGTCGTCTCGGCGGTCAGCGCCGCCCCCGTCCAGGATCGCAGTGGCCTGGTCGCCGGTTTCGCCGACGCCTCCGGCAACTGGCTGCCGCTTGCCTGCACGCTCAACGCCTCACGCATTGTCGATGCGATGATGCGGGTGACGGGCTTGGGCTACGACGAATTCGACGAGGCCGCCTTGTCCGTGCCCGACGCCGGTGGCCTGGAGTTGGTTCCCTACTTCGAGGGCGAGCGCACTCCGAACCTGCCCGATGCCACGGGCACGCTGTCCGGCATGACCTTGGCGAACAGCGACCAGGCGCATGTCGCTCGCGCCGGCATCGAGGGTTTGCTGCGTCACATGCGCTACTCACTGGACGCCGTGCGGGCTCTGGGGGCACCGATCGAGCGTGTGCTGGTGGTCGGTGGGGGCGCGAAGTCCACGGCTGTGCGGGCCCTGGCCGCCGAGTTCCTGGATGCGCGCGTGGAGTTCCCGGAGGCGGGGGAGTACGTCGCTTTGGGCGCGGCCCGTCAGGCGGCCCGAGTCCTGGGGTGACCCGCCGAAGCTCTCAGCCCCGAGCCCCGAGCGTGAGATTCGTCCGTCAACCCGTGGGACCGTCCTGGGTTTGGGGGATTGGGTCGCCCCTGCTCGGCCCATCTGCACCGAAGTGGCCCCACGCTCAACCGTTCACCGACCCTTGGTGCCATGAGGCCTCCCCGGGTACTCAGCGACCGAGTTCACCTTGTCACCAGCGGACAACAATCTCGGGTTGCATGACTGCAGGCCTCTTCACGAGAACGACTCCCCACCAAGTCGGCAGACAGCACTTGACGGACGAATCTCACGGGGAAGAGGGGGGAGACGAGGAGGTGGAAGCATCGATGAGGCGCATCTGTTCGGCCCAGTCCCAACCGTGCGACAGGGATTCCGTCTGACTGGCGAGCAGCGAGATGTCCTCATCCGTGGCGCCCACCTCACGCGCACACCGCCACACGTGGGCCAGGGCTCGACGGCGGTTCCACCCGGGCTCGACCGCCAGACGGTGAGCCCCCAAAGCCGTGGCCAAGGAGAGGAAGCCTCGTGGCGCGCCCGTGCGAACGGCCAGTGCGTAGGCGCCGAGGAAACGGTCACCCGGCGCCATCTTCCGCTCCGGATCACGTCCCACACGCTCATTCGTGTCCCGAAGCGCCCTGTTCGAGAAACGTGCCAGCAGGTCGTCACTGTGTTCGAGCAGTGGCAGAGGAGTCACACCGAAGGCGCCGGCCAGTGCCGCCAGGGACTCGGTCATCGTGGCCTGGGTGACGTGGCGGACATCCGGCAGGGCGATCGACTGCCAGATGAACTCCGTCCCGTGCAGGTCCCCGAGGTACGCACACACGCAGTGCCCCAGGTTGTGGACGAAGAGTTTGCGGTCCGTGTACAGCGTGAAGTCGACATCGCTGACCGGTTCCAGGCACTCGACCTGCGGAAGCGGCCCGCGCAAGGCTCGCGCGTCGAAGGGAAGAATCCTGTAGGGCTCGACCCGCACAAGGGTTCTGGAGGGGTCGGCTCCCGAGGTGTGCCCTGTGGTCGACGGGATCATCCGACCGATCGAGGTCTCGGCCAGCCCCACCTGCACATCCAGGCGTTCGTGCAGGTCAGGGGGCGAGTTCTCCTTCAGTAGATCCCGGAAGGCCCCCGCGGCTCCGTGCAGGTTCTCGCACAGGAGCACGTCCAGCGCCGCGCCCCCGGCGTCCCACCGCGCCCGAAGGCCGCTGGCCAGCGCGCCGGCCACATGCGGCAATGCGCGTGCACCGACCGACGTGGTCACAAGGTCGGCCCGGGTGACGAGGGCGTCCACGGCTTCCCGGTCAAGGGCGTGCACGGCGGCGATGCCCTCGACCGTGCGCCGCGAGGTCCCCGCATTCGAGACGGTCTCCAGGAGGTAACTCGCCGCCGAGTTGAGTGTCCGGACCAGGTCGATGTCCACATCGACGAAGACGACCTTCCACCCGGAGGCCTCGAAGAGCTCGCCGACGAAACCGCGTCCCACGTTGCCGGCGCCGAAGGCGGCGAGCAGATGTGTACTCATGCGTGGGCCCCGCCCTCGTCCCCTGAGGGGCGCAAAGGCAGGCCGCCGATGTGCCGTGCGACCACGGTGGAGGCGAACTCCAGGCACTCCTCGGGCGAGGCGCCGCGTGTGAGGGCCACGAGGAAGGCCGCTTTGAAAGTGTCCCCGGCCCCCGTGGTTCCCACACCTGCGGAGCCGCCCGGCGGGATTGGGGCGGCCGGCACGTGCAGGGCGCGCCCGGCCCACGCGGCAAGGTCGATGCCGCACACGTCGGCAAGTCGCGCCAGGGCTGCACGCTCCCCTGTGACCAGGTGGGCCCCGTTCGCACCTGCGGTGATGAGCACGGTCGCGGCACCGGCCCGGACGAAATGCGCGGCGAGGTCGCCCACCGCGTCGCCGTCGGGAACCTCCAGGTGCAGGCAACTGCGCAGGTCGTCCACGCTGGGACAGAACAGGTCGGTCAGTGGTGCCACGCCGACCAGCAGGGCCTCCCAGTCCAAGGCCTGCAGGGCGGAGTTGCGTGCCAAGTAGGCCAGGTCCAGCGAGGTGGCGGCGCCGGCCTCGTGGGCGCGGTGGAAGAGTTCCCGTAGGGGAGCGGCCCCGTCCTCGCACATGGCGGGGCACAGTGTGGGGTAGCCGAAGTGGAGCAGCCCGCCGGGCTCGATGGCCACTTGGCCGCGGAATTCGTCATTGGCGCCCGTGTGGTGCCAGAAGGAACGGTCCACGCCGGGCGGGGCGATCACCAGCGAGTACGAGGTCGCCGCCCGGTCGGTGGTCTCGACGCGAACCCTGCCCGGGTGCTCGGCCTCCAGCAGGCCGATGCACATGGTGCCCAGCGGATCGTTCCCGACCAGGGCGTGCAGCAGGGGTTCTTCTCCGAGGGCGGCCATGGTGCGCGCGCAATTGGCCACGGTTCCACCGGCGCGTGCCTCGACGGGGCCGACCTCGACCAGTTCCCCCGGTCGGGTGGTGACGGCGTCTGCGAGGGCGGGGACGAGGTCGACGCACAGGTGGCCGACGAGCTGGACGGAAACCACGATGTTTCTCCTGTGTCCGCGGACGATTGCCCTCCAGCATAGGTTCGACCGGGAATTTGTGTAAGTACTTGACAAGATGCCTGGCCTGCGCGGAAAGTCGAAGCGGATGCCGCCCTCGTACCGCATGGAACGGCCCGTGTCACCGCGAAGGACGCATCCACCAGTGGGTGACGACGAGGTCGCCCATGACGCACCGGAGGAAAGGTCTGGCCTGACATGAGCCGCTTCAAGTACACCGTGGGACCGTGGAACGTCGCCGAAGGCGTGGACGTCTACGGGCCACCCACCCGCCGAGTCCTGACCATGCACGAGAAGGTCGAACGCTTCGCCGCCATGGGGTTCTCCGCGATCCAGTTCCACGACGACGACGCCGTGCCCGACATCGCCTCCAAATCCGTTGCCCAGATCGAGGACGAGGCCCATGCGCTGCGCGAGTTCCTCGACGGCCTGGGGGTGGGTTGCGAGTTCGTGGCTCCGCGCCTGTGGTTCGACCCCGCCTTCAAGGACGGTGCCTACACGGCGCCGAAGAGGCAGAACTGGGAGAAGGCCATGTGGCGCTCCGAGAGGAGCATCGACATTGCGCGGATCCTCGGGGCGGACTTCATCGTCTTGTGGCTGGCGCGTGAAGGAACCCTGTGCATGGAGTCGAAGAATCCGGTGACGATGATCGAGCAGTTGCGCGAGTCACTGGACCGGATGTTGGCCCACGACGACTCGATCCGCATCGCCGTGGAGCCCAAGCCCAATGAACCGATCGACCGTTCCTACGCGGGCACCGTGGGACATGCGCTGGCCCTGGGTGACCTCACGCAGGACCCGAGCCGATGCGGCGTCCTGGTCGAGTCCGCCCACTCCGTCCTGGCGGGGCTGGATCCCACCCACGACATGGCCTTCGCGCTGGCGGCCGGCAAACTCTTCTCCGTGCACCTCAACGACCAGAACGGCATGAAGTTCGACCAGGACAAGATCTTCGGATCGGAGTCCCTGCGCTCGACCTTCAACCAGGTGAAGTTGCTGGTCGACAATGGTTACGGCCAGAGGGGGGAGTTCATCGGCCTGGACGTCAAGGCGATGCGCTCCAGCGGGGACGAGTTCGGCTTCAAGCACCTGGAGAACTCGCTGCGCGTCGTGCAGTTGATGGAGGACAAGGTCGACCGCTTCGACCAGAGCGTGGTCGACGCCTTCGTCGCCGAGGAGGACTACGAAGGGCTGGAGATGTACGTCCTGGAACTGCTTCTGGGTTCGTGAATCCAAACCCTTTTATTTCTCAGCATCACTTATTACGATGTCGTCAACCGGCCCGACGTGGGCCGCGTCGCCTCACCGTTGATCCGGTGTCCTGACCTGCGAAGACGCAAGCCAGGACACCGGGTCGACCTCGGGAAGCGCATCCCTCCTCCCCTCGACGAAGCCAGGAGAATCCAAGATGAACACACGCACATTCGTCGTGGCCCTGTCCACGGCCGCCCTCGCCGTCGGATCATTGGCCGCCTGCTCGGCCGAACGCGGATCCACCGGGAGCACCCCCGCAAGTGGCACCCAGAGCGGCAACTCCGCCCCCGCCGACGCCGAGGACACGATGGTCGGCATCGCCATGCCCACCAAGGCCCTGGAGCGGTGGAACCGCGACGGGGCGCACCTGGTGGAGGTCCTGGAGGAGAAGGGCTACAAGACGTCGCTGCAGTACGCCGACAACAAGGTCGACCAGCAGACCTCCCAGATCGAGAACATGATCACCGAGGGCGCCGACGTCCTTGTCGTCGCCTCCATCGACGGCACCGCACTGGGCCCGGTCCTGGACAAGGCAAAGGCCCAGGGCATCCCCGTCATCGCCTACGACCGCCTCATCAACAAGACCGAGTCGGTCGACTACTACGTCACCTTCGACAACTACAAAGTCGGCCAGCTCCAGGGTGAATACATCAAGAGCCAACTGGCCAACCTCAAGGCGCCGATCCACCTCGAACCCTTCGCCGGCTCCCCGGACGACAACAACGCGAAGTTCTTCTTCTCCGGCGCCTGGGACATCCTGCTGCCGCTGGTCAAGGACGGCACCTTGCAGGTGCGTTCGGGCAAATCCCCCAAGAGCAACGAGGAATGGCAGTCCATCGGCATCCTCGGATGGGGATCGGATGACGCCCAGGCCGAGATGGAGAACCGACTGAACTCCTTCTACACCGACGGTGAGAAGGTCGACGTCATCCTCTCCCCCAACGACTCCTTGGCCCTGGGCATCGCCCAGGCGCTCGAAGGCGCCGGTTACAAGCCCGGCCCGGACTACCCGCTGCTGACCGGACAGGACGCTGACATCGCCAACATCAAGAACCTGCTGGCCGGAAAGCAGTCCATGGACGTCCTGAAGAACACCGACCGCTTGGCGGAGCAGACCGCCAAGATGGTCGAGCAGATCGTCAAGGGCGAAGAGGTCGAGATCAACGACACCAAGACCTACGACAACGAGGTCAAGGTCGTCCCGACCTTCCTGCTGACCCCCGAGACCGTCACCAAGGACACGGTCCAGAAGGTCCTCGTCGACTCCGGCTTCTACAAGGCCTCCGACCTCGGACTCTGACACCGCACCCGAGGCGGACCACCGCGCCACCGGGGGCGCCCTCCTCACCCACGAGGACGCCCCCGGCAGCCGGCCCGCCCGAACCCGAAAGGGGGACACATGGCACACCCGGGTCCCGGCGGGGTCATCCTGGAGATGGACGACATCACCAAGACCTTCCCCGGCGTGGTCGCACTGTCAGGGGTGACCTTCGACGTGCGCGAGAACGAGATCCACGCCATCTGCGGCGAGAACGGCGCCGGAAAATCAACCCTGATGAAGGTCCTGTCCGGCGTGCACCCGCACGGCTCCTACACCGGGCGGATCCTTCTGGACGGCAGGGAGGCCACCTACCGCTCCGTCAAGGACTCGGAGAAGGACGGCATCGTCGTCATCCAGCAGGAGCTGGCACTGAGCCCGTACCTGTCCATCGCCGAGAACATCTTTCTGGGCAACGAAAGGGCCAGGCGCGGAGTCATCAACTGGGACGCCACCAACGCCCAAGCCCAAGAACTCATGCGCACAGTGGGTCTGGACGAACGCCCCGACACGATCGTCTCCAACATCGGCGTGGGCAAACAGCAGTTGGTCGAGATCGCCAAGGCCCTGGGCAAGAACGTCCGGGTCCTCATCCTGGACGAACCCACCGCCGCCCTCAACGACGACGACTCCGAGAAGCTGCTCGATCTCATCAGAGGCCTCAAGGAGCGGGGGATCTCCTGTGTGATCATCAGCCACAAGCTGGCCGAGATCCGCGCCATCGCCGACAGGGTCACCGTCATCCGCGACGGACGCACCATCACCACCCACGACATGCGCGGCGAGGTCGAGGTCACCGAAGACCTGCTCATCCGTGGCATGGTCGGACGGACGATGGACAATCGCTTCCCCGACCACGAGTCGCATCCGGGTCAAGAGGTCATGCGCGTCGAGAACTGGTCCGTGACCAGCCCCATCACCGGCAGGCGCGCCCTGCACGAGGTGAGTTTCGACGTCAAGGCCGGCGAGATCGTCGGCATCGCCGGGCTCATGGGGGCCGGGCGCACCGAGTTGGCGATGAGCATCTTCGGTCGGTCGTGGGGGACGGTGGAGTCGGGCAGGCTGTTCCTGCACGGCAAGGAAGTCCAGGTCCACTCCGTCAAACAGGCGATCCGCGCGGGCATCGCCTACGCCTCCGAGGACCGCAAACGCTACGGCCTGAACCTCATCGCCCCGATCAAACACAACATGACGGTGGCCTCCATGCCGCGTGTGACGAGGGCGGGGGTCATCTCGGACATCACCGAGTACGAGTTGGCGGAGGACCAGTGCGCCAAGATGCGCACGAAGGCCGAGTCGGTCGACGTCAGGGTCGGCACCCTGTCGGGCGGCAACCAACAGAAGGTCGTCCTGTCCAAGTGGCTGCTCACCGAACCCGACGTCCTCATCCTGGACGAGCCGACCCGAGGCATCGACGTGGGTGCGAAGTACGAGATCTACACGCACATCAATGCCCTGGCCGACTCCGGCAAAGCGGTCGTGGTCATCTCCTCCGAACTGGTCGAACTCATCGGCCTGTGCGACCGCATCTACACCCTGAGCTTCGGACGGATCACGGGTGAGATCCCCCGCGCCGAGGCCACCCAGGAAGTCCTCATGTCCCACATGACGCAAGTGAAGTGAAGGGAAGTCCTTCAGTGAGTACGCACAACTCCTCGGCAAGCGAAACGGCGCCGAAGAAGGCGCCCTCGTGGTTGTCCAAAGTCGACCTGGGTCAGTACGGCATCATGCTGGCACTGGTTGCCGTCGTCGTCTTCTTCCAGGTGGTGACAGGGGGCCGCCTGCTGCGCCCCGACAATGTCGCCTCCCTGATCCAGCAGAACGCCTACGTCATCATCATGGCGATCGGCATGCTCATGATCATCATCGCCGGACACATCGACTTGTCGGTGGGTTCCCTGATCGCCTTCATCGGCGGATTCCTGGGCACGGCCATGGCCCACTGGGACATGCCATGGGGTGTGGCCGTGCTGTTGGCGCTGGTCATCGGTGTGCTGGTCGGCGCCTGGCAGGGATTCTGGGTGGCATTCGTCGGGATTCCGGGCTTCATCGTCACCTTGGGCGGGATGCTCCTTTTCCGCGGCCTGGCCATTGTCATGGTTCCGCAGACCATCGCCCCGCTGCCCAAGGGATTCGTGTCCATCGCCAACAGCGGTGTCCTGGGGTGGCTGGGATATGCCGGTGTCCATGACGTGTTCACCCTGGTCCTGGGGGCGGTTCTGGCCGCTGTGTTCGTCCTGGCGGGGCTGCGGCGGCGTCGTTCGTTGGTGGCCCACGGCCTTCGGGTCGAGCCCCTGTGGTTGGCGTTGACCAAGATGGCGGTGGTGAGTGTTTTCATCATCGTCTTCGCCATCATCTTGTCGGCCTCGGCGATCGGCCTGCCCTACGTGCTCATCATCTGCGGCGTTCTGGTCATGGCCTACACCTTCGTGCTGGATCGGACGACCTTCGGACGCTACGTCTACGCGGTGGGCGGCAACCGTGAGGCCGCGCGACTGTCCGGCATCAGCGTGCGCAGCGTGAACTTCTGGATGTTCGTCAACATGGGGTTGCTCTCCGCCGTGGGCGCCATCGTCACGACTTCACGTGCCGGCGCGGCCGTGTCGGCCGCCGGCCAGAACTACGAGCTGGACATCATTGCCGCCTGCTTCATCGGCGGCGCCGCCGTGTGGGGCGGCATCGGACGGATCTCGGGGACCATCGTCGGCGCACTGTTCATGGGTGTGCTCAACATGGGCCTGTCGATCATGACGGTCGATGCCGCGTGGCAACAGGCCATCAAGGGCCTGGTCCTGCTGGTGGCGGTGGCCTTCGACCAGGTGAACAAGGCCAGGGCCACCTCGTCCCATTGACGAGGCCGAGGCGCTGCCCCCTCGGCGGCCGGAAAGGCCCTGCCCACTAGACTGGCTGCGTGCATTGCCTACCAGGAGTGGGCTTGCGCGCGGTGAGGAGAGAACACATGCTCGACGGCCTTCAGGACTACTCGCGGCTCAATGTCGCTTCAATGCGCAAAGGCTTGACCGAGCAGGTCCAAGAGGCCCTCATCGACATGCTTCTCGAAGGGTTGATCCCCGACGATGCTCCCATCCGTATCGATGCACTGGCAGAAGCTCTCAATGTCTCCTCCACACCGGTGCGTGAGTCCTTGGCTCGCCTCGAAGGTCTCGGGCTGGTCGTGCGGGAGAACTACCGGGGATACCGCACAGCACCCAAGCTCACGAAGACCGAGCTGGCCGACCTCATGAGCGTGCGACGCCTTCTCGAACCCGAGGCCGCCCACTTGGCGTGCGAGCGCCGCACCGAGGAGTTGCTCGGCGAGCTTGAGGGGGCCGTGAAGGAACAGCGGGCGTCCCTGACCCTTGAGGGCACTGCGGAGACCCGTGCGTTCATGCGCGCCGACCAGAAGTTCCATCGCGTCATCCACGCCGGCTCGGGCAACCGCTTCCTGGCCTCGACCGCTGACGTCCTGGGTGGCAATGTGCAGCGCTGGCGCCACTTCAAGGACCGGATCGTCACCGATGCCGCGGATTCCTTGGCCGAACACGAGGCGATCCTGCGCTGTTTCGTCGACGGGGACCCGCAGGGTGCCCGCCAGGCGATGTGCGACCACATCGACCAGCTGTTGGTCCGGATGGAGGACGAGGACGAGTGACCCTGTCCGTCGGCGGGCAGGTGTCGCTTCGGGTCACAGTGGTGCACGAGGGCCGGACCTGCCCACCCGCCCTCGCGCCCGCCGTTCTGCCGACTAGCGTTGAGCGTGAGCGCAGACAGACATGAGCCGAGGAAGCCCCATGAAATTCGTACTCGCCCCTGATTCCTTCAAGGAGAACATGACCGCCCTGGAAGCGGCCGAAGCCATGCGGCGAGGAGTCACTGACGTGTTCCCCGACGCACAGTGCCTGCTGGTGCCCATGTCCGACGGCGGCGAGGGCTTCATCGATGCCATTGCCACCGCCTGGAACGCCCAGCGCGTGGAAGCCGACTCCGTGGATGCCCTGGGCCGCCCGATCCGCTCCACCTACGCGCTGGCGGAAGGACGAGCCGTCCTGGACGTGGCCTCGTGTGCCGGCATCGAATTGGTGGCCCCCGAGGACCGGTGCGTCGAAGCCTCGACCACCCGCGGCCTCGGCATGCTCATCCGTGACGCCCTTGCTCGCGGGGCGCACTCACTGCTCGTCGGCATCGGCGGTTCGGCGACCAACGACTGCGGCGCGGGAATGCTCGTCGAACTCGGTGTGCACCTGTTTGACGAGGTCGGGGCCCGCGTCGACCCTCTTCCGGGTGAACTCGCCCGCGTGGCACGCATCGACACTTCAGAACTGGACGCCCTTCTGTCCGGTGTCGACATCCGTGTGGCCTGCGACGTCACCAACCCTCTGACCGGAGCGGAGGGCGCCACCGCCGTCTTCGGCCCTCAAAAGGGCGTCACCCCCCAGATGCAGCCCGGCTTCGACGCGGCCCTGGGGCACTTCGCCGCCGTCTGCGGTCGCGAGGGCGAGGCCGACATGCCCGGGTCGGGTGCGGCCGGCGGCCTCGGTTTCGCTCTGCGTGCACTGTGCGGAGCGCGGCTGGTGCCCGGTGTCGAATTGGTCGCCGAGGCCGTGGGCCTGGCGGGAGCCATGGAGGGTGCCGACTGGGCATTCACCGGCGAAGGGTCTGTGGACTCACAGACCATCAAAGGCAAGACTCCGGCCGGTGTCTTCGAGGTCGCGCGCCTTGCGGGGGTGCCGACAATGATCTTCGCCGGGCGCATCAAGGACGGGGCCGAAGTGCTCCTGGAGCACGGGGTGGTGCGGATCGTCAAGGTGGGTGACCCGGCCGAGCCTTTGGCCCGGGCACTGCGCAACGGTCAGAAGAACCTGCGTGCCGCCGTGGCAGGGGCATTGCGGGAACTCTGAGAGCGTGACCCGGCCCGGACTCAACCCAGCTCCGGGAATTTCGCCGACTGGTCTGCCAGGACGCGCCGGTACACTTGGCTGTCGGCCTTCAACTGCTCGTGCGGGCCGTGTGCGATGACCTTTCCTGAATCGAGCACCCAGATGGACTCGGCGTCAACGAGAGAAGCGCGTCGGTGGGAGATCACCAAGGTCGTCCGTCCTCGCCGCAGCAGGGTCGCCGAGGCGGTGATCTCTTGCTCCAACTCCGGATCGAGATTGGCCGAGGGCTCGTCGAGGATGAGCAGGCGCGGCTTTCGCAAGAAGGCCCGCGCGAGGACCACTCGTTGTCGCTCACCTCCGGAAAGAGCGGTTCCCCGGTCTCCCACGGCCGCGTCGAGGCCGCCAAGTCCCCTGACGAATTCTTCGAGCCCGGCTGCCCGCAGTGCCGACCACATCTCGTCGTCGTCGGCCTCCCAGTTGGCGAGCAGAAGGTTCGAGCGGATGGTCCCGGAGAACACGTGGCCGTTCTGGGGCACGAGGGCGACCATGAGCCGATGGTCGTCGGGGGCGAGGCTTCGCAAGTCGCGGCCCGAGAAACGGATGCTTCCCGAGTCCGGGTCCATGAAGCGCATGAGGAGATGAGCGAAAGTCGACTTTCCGGATCCTGAGGGGCCGACGAGGGCGACTGTCGCGCCCTCGGGGATGAGGAGACTCGCCTCCTCAAGCGCGGGCGTGTGCTCCTGCTCGTAGGAGTAGGTCACCGACGAGGCGACGGCGGCATCCTCCTCGCCTTCGACGAGGGGCAAGGGGATCGGGGCGGAAGGGATCGGGTCCGGGGCGTTGAGGACTTCGTTGATCCGATGGGCGCATGAGGACACTTCTCCCATGATGCCGAGCATCTGTGCGAGGGAGGCGGCAGGAAGAGTCGCCATGCCGATGAGAACGACGGCGACGGGAAGCAGGGGTGCGGGGTAGGAGCCGGCGACGACCCTTCCCGTGAGCACGGCGAGGACACTGATGGTGACCACTGTGGCTCCGATGGCGGACCCGGCTGATTCGAGGCCTTTGCGCATCGCCTGTGAGAGTTTGTCCCGCTGCACTTGCGCGGTCGTTTCCAGGACACGGCGGGCGTGAGCGTCGCGTTGCCCCAGAGCGTACAGCTCCCGTGCGCCGACAACGGAGTCGAGGCCCAGGGACTTCAGTGAGGAGAGCCCCTCGCGCACCTTCTCCCCCTGGGCCCTTTGGATCGGGCTGACCAGTGCGGGCAGGAGGATCGGCAGGGCCACCGAGATGAGCACGAGCAGTGCGAGCGGTCCGATGAGGGCGAAGAGGACCGCCTCGATGATGATCGTGTTGACGAGGGCGGCAACTGCCACGGGGGCGGTGTGGGCGTAGAACCATTCCAACTGTTCCATGTCGTTCATGGCCGCAGCTGTCAGGTCCCCGGTTCTGCGCCCTGACAAGCCCCGTGGAGCAATCCTGCGGATCGCCTCGTACAGGTCGATCCTCATGCGCGCGAGGATCTGGTAGGCGAGCTGGTGGGACCACCACGCGTCGTAGAGGTAGCACAGGGCGTGGACGATCGCCAAGGTGAAGAGGGTGAGGAAGAGAAGATCGACTTGGGGCCGGCTCTCGGAGACCAATGTCGTCGTGATCCACACGCTGACGACCGAGACGAGGACGAGGGCGATCTGGTGAAGAGTGATGACGAGGACTGATCCGAGGAACAGTCGCCTGAAGTCTCGGAGTCGCCCCATGACGGACATGAGGTCCGTGAAGGTCTGCTTCATCGATGCTCGATTCCTTGCGAAGCCGCGGGTGCGGGTCCAGGTGCGGGTTCATGTGAGGGGCCGATGACGTCCTCCGGGCGCCCGACGGCGACGATCCTTCCGCGGGAGAGTCTGACGACCCGGTCCGCGCTTGCGGCCACTTCCATGCGGTGGGTGACCAGGACGAGGGTCATGTCGGGAAAGGCTCGGCGCACGCCGGACAGGACGCGGGCCTCGGTGTGTGAATCCAATGCCGATGTGGACTCGTCGAGGATGAGGACCCGTGGCCGTTTGACGAGGGCGCGGGCGATGGCCAGGCGCTGTCGTTGTCCACCGGAAAGATTGGCTCCCGCTTCTTCGACGAAGAGTTCAAGGTCGTCACGGCATGCACCTGTGTCCGAGGGTGTGGTGGCGGCTCGGGTCTCGTGGAGTGCGTGAGCACCGGCGAGGGTCAATGCACTGAGCATGTCGTCCCGGGTCGCCGTGGGGGCTGCTGCGGCGAGGATCTCTTCAACGGTGCCGGGGAAGATCACGGGGGACTGGGGCACCAGGGAGATCGTCGAGGGAATGTCGACATCGGTCGTGGGCTCGCCGCCGATCGTGATGCTCCCCTCGGTGGGGGAGTCGAGACCGAGGATCATGCCGATGAGCGTCGATTTGCCTGAACCCGAACCACCGATGATCGCGAGGAATCGCCCTTGAGGGATCCGCACGGAGGCATCGCTCAGCGCAGGCACGGTCGCGCCCTCGTAGGTGTAGGAGACGCCACTGGCCTCGATGTCGGCAGGAACGCCCTCTGGCAGTGCGCGACGATCATGCCCGACGGCAGCCGAGCCGGGGACGTCGGGGCGCTCGGCATGGAAGACTTCGTGAATCCGCGTCGCAGCGCTCAAGCCGAAATATCCCGCATGGAAGGCGTTGGCGAGGTCACGAAGCGGCCGGAAGACTTCAATGGACAACAGGGTGATGAAGAAGAGCCGGTCGACACCGTAGGAACCTTGACGGACCTCCAGAGAAGCGATGAGGAGTGCGATGGCAGGGCCCAGAACCATGACCGCGGCGGAGGCGCCGGTTTCTCCGAGCGAGACGCGCAGTTGCGACAGGGTTGTTCGCAGCAGTTCCTCCGAGCGCGCCGCAAGTCTGCGTCCGTAGGTTCGGCTCGCTCCGAAGGACTTCAGGGTCTCCATCCCCATCATCGCATCGACGAAGTCGCTGTTGAGATCGGCGTACGCCTCCCAGTGGGCTTGGCCCTCCTCGGCAAGAGCGCGGTCCCACAGTCGTGGCACGAGGAAGGTGGCTGTTGCGCACACGAAGAGTGTCACGCCGATGATCGGGCTGACGGTGCCGATCCACAGGCACAGGGAGGCGGCCGTCAGCGCCGTGACCGCGATCTGAGGGATGTAGGAGCCGAAGTAGGGTTCGATGGCTTCGACTCCGTCGACCATCAGCGATTCGAGTGCTCCGGCGCGCGATGAACTCAGCCGCATGGGCCCTCGCTCTGCGATGTCGGCGAGGATCCTTCGTCGCAGATTGACCTTGAGGGTCAGGCCGACCCTGTTCACCACGTGGGCTCGCAAGAGGCCGAGGAGAGGAATGAGGACCAGAAGTGCGGCGAGGACACAGATCAGGCCCGTCAACGCTGCGGGGGAGCGCCGCCCCAACAACTCGGAGAAGATCATCGAGTTGACGAATGCGCCTGCGACCAAGGCGCCGCTGCTCGCCACGCCGGTGAGAACCGGTGCAATGAGGATTGTCGGGCTGACTCCTGCTGCGTCGAAGACCGCGCGTTGGCGGGCTCCTGCTCTTCGAGTGCTCATTGTCTTCCCCAGGGCCTCTTCTTCGTCTCAGTGTTCCGAGAGCACCTTCACGAGTTCGCCAGCGGCGTCGATCGCTTCGACGGTCGGGTAAGCGGCTCCTGAGGGCAGCTCAATGATCCTCTTGTTCCGGAAGGCCGTCGTTTCCGTCATTCCCGGGATCTTTTTCATCCGGGCGATCGAGTCCTCAAGGGTGATTCCGCTTTCGCCGGTGGTGACGACGATGACATCCGGGTTGGCCTTGACGATGGCTTCAGGTGAAATGGCGCCGTTGAACATCGCGTCGTAGCCCGGGTCGACGACGTTCTTCAGGTTCGCGGCCTTGAAGACTCCCTGGATCGTTGAATTCGCGCCATAGGCGAAGAGCTCGTCCGAGGAATCCCAGTAGTACACGCCTGCCACCTTGAGCTCGGGAAGCTTCGCCCCCGCGCTCCGGGCAGCGGCAAGGTCCTTGTCCATGGCGCTGGCGTTCTCGTCGGCCTTCTCCTTCGTGTTGAAAAGCGCTCCGAGTTCGCGGACGTGGGCGGGGATCGCGTCGAGATCGGAGAAGTTGCTCGACGTGTCGGCGAAGGCGTATGAGCAACTGTTGGGGGGCATCACGGCCATGATGTGGTTGTTCTTGAGATTGTCGATGGCGAGATCGCCCTCACCGAGGGCCGATCCGTACATCATGTCCGGACGCAGTTCGAGGACGTGCTCGAAGCTGATGCTCCCGTGACCCTGTCCGCCGCCCGATGCCACCTCCTCGACCCCGGGCAGAGCCTTGAGCTCCCTGTCGATCCTGGAGCCGTAGAGGGCTCCGTGTTCGCCGAAGCGCGCGACCATCTTCTCCGCGGCGCCGGCGGAGATGATGTTCGCAACCCCCTCTCGACCTGCGCCGATGATTCGCATGGGTTCGCGGTCGACAACGACCTCCTGTCCGCAGAAGGAGGCCTTCATCGGGTAGGCGGCGCTCGAGGACGCGCTCGCCGACGGGTCAGGGGTGGTGGAGCCGCTCGTCGAGCAGCCCACGAGTGCGAGGGTTGCGCATGCCGCGATCGCCAGCAGGAGGGATTTGAGTGTCAATGTGACTTCCTTCTATCGAGTGGTTGATGTGAAGAGGAATTGTGGTTTTCCGCAGTGTTCGATCCGTGAGACCGCGACGCCGTACAGTTCGGCGATGGTGTCTTCGACCAGGACGTCCTCGGCGGTGCCGACTGCGCACAGGCGACCTGCGTCCAGGACATGGATCCGGTCGCAGTAGCGCGCAGCCATGTTGAGGTCGTGGAGGACGACGATCACGGTTCGGCCCAGACCGCGCAGCAGGGAGAGGACCTCGTGCTGATAGCGGACGTCGAGATGGTTCGTGGGCTCGTCGAGCAGAATGCACCGGCTCCCCTGGGCAAGAGCCCTGGCGATGACAACCCGCTGACGCTCCCCTCCGGAGAGTTCGTCGGAGCGCCGGTCGCGTTTGTCGAGCATTCCGACCGCCTCAAGGGCCTCCAGGGCCAGGGCTCGGTCCTGGTCGTCGTAGGGGCAGAAGTCGGACAGGAAAGGCATGCGTCCCAGTAGAACCTCGTCGAGGACGCTCATCCGATGAGGGATGAACGACTGTTGGACGACGACACTGATTTCCCGGGAGATCTCGTGGGGCCTGAGGGCGGCAAGTGGCCGATCGTTGAGGAGGACGTGCCCACGGGTCGGGGACAGGCCTCTGTACATCGTGCGCAGCAGTGTGGTCTTTCCGGATCCATTCGGACCGACAAGGCCGTTCATCGCTCCGTGGGGGACGTCGATGCTGATGGAGTCGAGGGCGAGGGTCTGCCCGTACGCCACGCTGAGATCTTCGATCCGGAAAACGGGGGACTGAGTGGTCGTCATTCGTCATTCCTTGCATCGCGCCCGATGAGGAGCATGAGGAGTGGGGCTCCCAGGAGGGCGGTGATGACGCCGATGGACATTTCTCCGGGGGCCACGGCGACTCTTGCCACGAGGTCGGCGAGGAGGATGATGATGGCGCCGGTCAGGGCGCAGGCCAAGGCGGAGCGTCTGAAGATTCCTCCGTGCATCCGTTTGGCCAGGTGTGGGACGACGAGGCCGATGAACCCGATCGTCCCGGTCAGCGAGACGAGGAAGGCGACGACGAGGGAGATGAGGAGGAAGACGAGGAAGCGCTGGCGGTTCGGGTTGATTCCGAGGGTGCGTGCGATGTCGTCGCCCAGTGAGAGGGCGTCGATGCGCCGTCCGATGATGATGAATCCGAGGATCCCGCATCCGCTGGCGGCAGTCGCAATGGCGACTTCTGTCCAATGGCTTCCGGCCAGGGAGCCCAGCATCCAGAAGACGACGGATCTCGTTGTCGTCGGATCCTTTGCGAGCATGATGATGAGGCTGGTGAGTGCGGAGAAGAAGAAGTTCACCGCCATTCCGGCGAATATCACCCGGGTGTTCGTGAGCCTTCCGGCGCTTCTGGCCAAACCCATGACGAGGGCGAGCGAGATGAGTGAACCGATGAAGGCTCCTGTGCCGACTCCGATGCGGATGGGTCCCCCAACCGTGTGCAGTCCGAAGACCATGACCGCCGCCGCCCCTGTTGATGCTCCTGCGGAGATCCCGAGGATGTAGGGGTCGGCAAGGACGTTGCGGAGCGTCGACTGGGCAGCCAGGCCACTGATGGCCAGCCCTGCCCCGCATGCGGCGCCGACGAGGGCGCGCGGAAGACGGGTGCTCCAGATGATGCCTTCGTCGACGGGGCCGGGAGCGGGAAGAATGCTCCACTCCCACGGGGTCAGGTGTTCGAGGACGATCCTCAGTGTGACTCCCGGAGGGATCGAGACCGCTCCGATGCCGCACGCCAAGAGCAGCGAGGTGAGCAGAAGGATGACGAGGAGGGTGTCGATGCCCACGGCGCGGGCCCGCGTGGCGAGGCGCTCACGACGCTCCTGCTCATCCACGACGGTGCTGGGCAAGGGGATGGGGACCTCAGGCATGGGGAAGGGGGAATCGATTGAGCTGGTCGGGGGTCTGCGCCCTGTCGTGCAGTCCCATCCGGTGGTAGGCGTTGAGTATCCGCCCTCGGCCCAGCGTGATGTCTCCTGCGGGGAAGTTCGGGACGAGGCCGGGAACGAGGACGCGCATCACGGTGCCGTGACACGCTCGGATGTCGGGGGTGGTCACGTCGACGGTGAGTATTTCGTACCCGGCTGCCTCCAACTTGTCGCGATAGTAGGCCGAGCAGCGCGACTCGCCTTCGTCCACCGGGTAGTGGGAGGCGGGGACTTCCGGGCGGTCGAGGTGGGGCGAGCGTTCTGCCTGCGCCCTGGGATCGAGATTGAGTTGCTGTTGGATCATGAGGTCGTGGACGGAGTCGTAGTCCCAGTTGATGGTGTCCAGGTAGGCGCGGTCCTGCCTGTGGGGCAGCGCCATGTTCGGCGACAACTCCATCCTCTCGATGGCCGTGAACATCCGTCCTTCGGGGTTGAGGAGGTCGATCGCCCCGTCGAACAGGGTGGCGGCCTCGGTGACGGCTTTGAGAGCGGCCTTGTCGAGGGTCGGCCTGCAGGAGAATCCGATGTTGCAGGTGCGGTGGTGGTCATTGCGCAGGACTGCGGCGACGACGGGGATGCGGAACTCGTTCGGGAGGATGAAGAAGGTGAGGCTGAATCCTTTGGCCTTGAACTGCTCAACGACCTCGTCGACGCTCTTGGTGGAAAGCGCAACAGGATTGATCGTCGGCTTCGAGTGCCACCAGATCATGGTGGCGTCACGCTCGATGATCTCCTCGAGGCCGTTGACGAGAGCCCCTTCCGTGTCATGTCCGGCGGCGATCCCCGCGTAGGGGACCGGAGCGATCCGAGGGAATGAGGAGACGGGTTCCCCCAGGATCGTTCCCGTGCGGTTGTAGTTGACGTGAACCATGGACACGGGGACGAGCTCTTCACGATCGCGCGTGAGGTTGTGCGCCGGCATCCATGGGATGCGTGTCGAGCGTGTGAAGGGTGCGAATCGAAAACCGGGCTGCGCATGCTGATCGGGGGAGAAGAGGACGAAGTTCTCCGGGGCGACCGGGTGAAGGCCCGAGGACACGAGGGTGTCGTAGTCGTCGATGACGAAGGAATCGGAGTTGATGACATTGACGCAGTACCGTTCGATTGCTTCTCCCACCGCGGAGCGTCGTGCCTCGTCCACGTCGTCGATGGCGCTTCCTTGGCAGACGGTGTTGTTGCTCCACTGGCTGATGACGCGAATGTCCGTGACATCGGATTGGACAGTGGTCACGCATTCTGGAAGGGCTTCGTGGTGGCTGATCGTGCGAAGGCGCGTGACGATGCCGGCGAGTTCGTCGCAGAACGCATCGGAATGAATGTCAATGATCGAAGGCGCGTCCTCGTATCCTTTCCACGTCAACCAAGGCACGAGGATCCGGTCGCGCCTGAGTGCGGAAAGCATGTTGATTGTCGTCCAGCCCAGCGCGGATGCCGCGCCTTCGCCCCGCGTGCGCGAGATGCGTGCTTCGAAGAGGGAATCGGGGTTCTCCTCCAGGCGTTGGCGGACGAGGTCCACGCTGGGAGGGCGTAGCGTCGCCGATGTTGCCCGGGGGACGAGGCTCGCTGCGGTCAGACGCGCTTCCAAATGCTTGTACACATGAGGGAATCGCGGGCTCGACAGTGGGCCGAGGTAGAGCTCGGGGAATCGGACGAAGAGGGCGAGAAAGGATGCTCCGGCGCTCAGAGCGCGTTCTTCGACCTTGATCGCTCCGGGGAGGTCCGGGGTCGCCGAGTAGTGAAGGACGATCGTGGCCGCACAGAGGTCTTCGGCCTCGAAGAAGCATGCCGTGGTCATCGTGCGTGAGCAGGCCTTGGAGAGGCTGGTCGGCGCCGGGTGGTCGGTGACGAGAATCGGGTTGGCCTTCTCGGGAAGGTTGATCGTGAGGGACAGGGGACGGGAGGGGAGCGGAAGGGCGACGGGTGGGCACCAACCGATTGCTTCGAGATCACTGAGGGTGCCTCCGAGGAGTACCCCGTCGGATCTGCGGGCGCAGGAGTCGTGTACGCCGTTTTCGGACGGCCAGAGTTGGACGAGGCCCTTTCCGCTTCCCTGCCCCATGTGCTCAGTCTTCGAGTTCGGCGGTGAGCTGGTAGGCGGAGGTCGGGTGGATTCCCGGGTGGTGGTTGGAGTTGGGCGCGAGGATCGCGTCTTCGCGGCTGGTTTCAGTGATTTCGCTGACAGTCTTGTCGCTCAAGGTGAGCCTCCTTCATGTGATGCCTGCATGAACTTAGTGCGCACTAAGCAAAGTGAGTCTAACCTAAAACCTCTTCCGCTGGTAGTGTCCGATGGGACCCGGCCCGGTTGCCCGCCGACGTCGCCGCGGTGGATCCGGCCGAGGGTCCGTCCAGCGCTCAGGCACCCCTCGGCGCTGCGAGCGGTTGATTGTCACCTGCACCCTCTGACCTGCGGAAACACTGCTTCTGGACGGCGGGACGGGTGAGCGTCGCCGGGGGTTGCGACTTCAGGTGCGGGTTGCACAGGGCGCGGCATGTGGAACGATGGATACTGAGAATTGAAACAATGGATACCGAGAATTGATCCGAGGAAGGAGAGTCATGTCCCAGGGCAATGGCGCCAAACGAGGGCCCGGGCGGCCACGCGCAGGCAGTGAGGACAAGCGGGCCCGAGTCCTTGCCGAGGCCCTGACCCTGTTCAGCACCCGCGGCTACGCGGGCACCTCCCTCGGGGAGGTGGCCAACGCGGCCGACATCTCCAAGGCCGGCCTGCTGCACCACTTCTCGTCCAAGGACGCCCTGTTCGCCGCCGTCCTGGAGGAGCGCGACCGCAAATCCATCGAAGTGCACGGGGATTCCCAGTTCTCAGACGTGCGCCAAGTGCTCTCGGCGCTGGTCGAAACCGTGCGCGCCAATGCGAAGGCCGTTGAAGGCACCGCCCTGTACGTGGCGATGACCGGAGCCGTGGTCAGCACCGACCACCCGGCCCACGACTGGTTCGCCCAACACTTGAGCGCTGCCGTCACGATGCTCGAACGCGCCTTCGAGGACGGCAAGGCCGCCGGCACGGTCAGGCCCGACGCCCCCTCGCGCAGGATTGCCCGAGCCATCGTGGCCCTTGCCGACGGCCTGCAGGTGCAGATGGCGTGTGCCCGAGCCGAAAGGCTTGCCGCGCCCGAAGCGGACCCGGACCTGCCCTACGACGCCGACCTGGGAGAAGAGTTCGCCGCCGCCATCGCCGCCGTCATGGCCCGCTGGTTGGTCGACGGCGCCCAACGATGACGAGGACGGGGCCGGGCCACATTCGGCCAGCAGCCTCGCCCTCGTGCGCGCCGCCGGAACGCCCCCTGGAACGGGGTCAGACCTGCTCAGGGACCATGGAGATCGCGCCGCAGGGGCACTCCTCCACGCAGACCCCGCATCCCTTGCAGTAGTCGTACTTGAAGACGTACTCCGTCGGGCGGATCTTCGTGATCGCATTGTCGGGGCACACGCCGAAGCAGTTGTCGCAACCGAAGCAATTGCCGCAGCTCATGCACCGGCGCGCCTCGAACAGGGCGGAGCCCTCGTCAAGGCCGAGGACGACCTCGTCGAAAGTGGAGGAACGACGCGCACCCTCCAACTTCTCACGCACCTGGTGCGGCGCATCGGAGTAGTACCACGGGGTCATCCGGTCGAAGGTCGCATCCTCGTGCTTGGGGGCCGGAGTGTAGGTGGTGCCCCGCAGGAAGGCGTCGATGTAGCGCGACGCCTTCTTGCCGTGACCGATTGCCACCGTCACCGTGCGCTCGGAAGGCACCATGTCGCCTCCCGCGAAGACCCCCTGCAGACCCGTCATCATCTGGTCGTCGACCGTGACGACCCCGTCGACGATCTCGATCCCACGGGCGTTCTCGATCAGCGACAAGTCGGCCTCCTGGCCCAGCGCCATGATCAGCGAATCCGCGCCGAGCTCCTCGAACTCACCGGTGGGCTGCGGGAAGCCGTTCTCGTCCAACTCCATCTTCTCGATGGTCAGGAAGTCGCCGTCCACGTGCTTGACCGTGGACAGCCAGCGCATCATGATGCCCTCCTCCTCGGCTTCGACCACTTCGGAATCGTGGGCCGGCATCCGGTCACGGGTGCGACGGTAGACGATGACCGCTTCCTCGGCACCCAAGCGCTTGGCGGTGCGCGCCATGTCGATGGCCGTGTTGCCACCGCCGTAGACAACGACCCGCCGCCCCAGCAGAGGCTTCTCACCCGCCTCCACATCCGCCAGGACGGAGACGGCATCCATGACCCTGGCGCTCTCGGCCGCCGGAATGTAGGCGCGTCGGCCGATGTGGGCGCCCACCGCCAGGAAGACCGCGTCCCAGGAGGCCGCTTCGGCCTCCACGTCCTCGACCTTGCAGTTGAACTCGAAGGTCACGCCCATGTCGGCGATGCGCTGGACCTCTGCGTCCAGGACGTCGCGGGGCAGTCGGTAGGCGGGGATGCCGAAACGCATCATGCCGCCCCACATGGGGCCGGCCTCCTTCACATGGACCGTGTGGCCGGCCAAGCGCAGGTGGTAGGCGGCGGACAGGCCCGACGGGCCCGCACCCACGATGAGGACTCGTTTGCCGGATTCCGGGTTGGACAGCGGCACGGTCCAGCCTTCGGCCAAAGCCTTGTCGCCCAGGAAACGTTCAATGGCGTTGATGCCTACGGCCTCGTCGACCTGCACGCGATTGCAGGCCGTCTGGCACGGGTGGTAACACACGCGGCCCATGACGGCGGGCATCGGGTTGTTCACCATGATCTCGCGCCAAGCGGCCTGGTAGTCGCCTTCCTCGGCGTGGAACAGCCACTGTTGGATGTTCTCTCCCGACGGGCAGGCCTTGTTGCACGGGGGCAGCAGGTCGACGTAGACGGGGCGTTCGGACCTCCACGACCCCGTCTCGTTGGCAAGGGACGAGCCGACTCCCAAGGTGATCGCAAAGGGGCTCTTCTCCAAAGTCATGATCGTCTCACTCCTGTCCGGGGGTCTCGGGTTGCGACGACGCCGACGTTGTTGACGAGGCCGGGGCCGGCGCTGACGAGGACTGGCCCATCGAACCTTGGTGGGCGGGTCGGGTCTGCGGGGCCGGTCGGCGGTTCAGCCCCCACATCTCCGAAGAATCCTGCTCCTCGGTGGCCGGGTGGGCCTCCGCGCGCCCCTGCTTGGTCTCGGAGGCGGCCCGCAGAACCGCCTCGTAGCGTCCCTCCGGGTCCTCGGGCGCGGCCAGAACCCGTTCGAGCACGTCGGGGTCCAAGGACTCCTGCTCGATGAGGCCGTAGCGGCGGATGTTCCTGTCGGCCACGGCCTGCAGGCGGGCAAGGACCTCCGGCTCGCCCTCGCCCTTGAACAGGTGCGCGAAGCGCCGCTGCGGCTTGAGGTACTCCTCGACGGGCGCGGGGCGACGGATCTTCATCACCGAAGTGAGTTCACCGCCCTCGGCCTCGAAGACGGGGAACAGGCCCGTCTGAGTGGCCAGGCGCGCCAGCTTGACCGTGAGATTCGAGGCAGCGCCCCATCCCAGCGGGCAGGGGACCAGAACATGGATGTAGCGCGCCCCGCGAATGCTCATCGCCTTGGTCACCTTGTACTCCAGGTCGCGCAGGTCGGCGACGGTTGCGGTGGCCACGTAGGGGATCTCGTGGGCCATGGCGATGCGCGCCATGTCCTTGCCCTGCCCGAATTGGTTGCCCGGCTCCGGCCCCACCGGCTGGGTCGTGGCGGTGCGGGCGGTCGGAGGTGTGGCGCCGCTTCGCTGGACACCCGTGTTCATGTACGCCTCGTTGTCGTAGCAGATGTACAGGACGTCGTCATTGCGTTCGAACATGCCCGACAGGCAGCCCATTCCGATGTCCACGGTGCCGCCGTCACCACCTTGGGCGACCACCCGGGTCTGTTTGCCGAGCGCGCGCAGCCCCGCAGCCGCACCGGCGGCCACCGCCGGGGCGTTGCCGAAAAGGGAATGCAGCCACGGCACCGTCCACGCCGACTCGGGGTAGGGGGTGGAGAAGACCTCCAGGCAGCCGGTGGCGTTGACTGCGACAAGGTCGCCGCCGGTGGCCGCCATTGCGGAGTCCAACGCGTATCGGGCGCCCAGCGCCTCCCCGCAGCCCTGGCAGGCCCGGTGGCCGGAGGTCAACGTGTTGAAGCGGTTCGGGTCGGACTGGAGGGATCTCAGTTGTTCCTCCGCCAGGCGGTTGCCCACCGCGTAGGAGCCCACCTGGTAGAACTTCACCTGTTCGCGTACGGGGATCGCGGTTTCGCGGGTGCTGGGGATGTCCAGCTCGACGGTGGTCATCGGGTCTCTCCCCCCTTGGTCGGGGCCGCAGCCAGTACGGCGTCGATGCGGGCCTTGGTGTCGCGCATGAGGTTTTCCGCGGTGGGGCCGGAGCGGCGGGTGGTGGCCTCACGCTGCAGTTCCTTCTCGACCAGGTCGGTGTCCAGGTCCAGGAAAGTCTGGAAGGGCAGGTCACCTGCGGCCAGCTCGTCGAGCATGGCGTGCAGGGAGGCCTTCGTGATGGGTCGGCCGCCCAGGCCCGCCACGACCTCGTAGTTGTCCAGTCCCAGGCCGCGCACGGCACTTCGGCAGTGGGAGGAGACGATGCCGCCGATGCCCACGGAGAAGGCCTTTTCAATGTTGACGAAGCGTGTGCAACCGGACAGGGCTTCGCGCACGGCGGCACTGGGGAAGGGGCGGAAGGAGCAGATGCCCAGGACGCCGATTTTCTCGCCGCGTTCGCGGCGCTCGTCGACGACATCCTTGATGGTGCCCAGCACCGACCCCATCGACACGATGACCGTCTCGGCGTCCTCCAGGTGGTAGGGGCGCACCAAACCGCCCGAGTCGCGGCCGAAGACGGCCTCGAATTCCTTCTGCACCTGCAAGATCAACTCCAACGCCTGCATCTGGCGGTGGTGGGCCAGGTAGCGGACCTCCGTGTACGCCTCGGGGCCGACCATGGCGCCGATGGACAGGGGAGCGGCAGGGTCCAGGACCTGCCGGGGCTCGTAGGCGGGCAGGAGCTTCGCGACATCGGCCTCGTCGGGGATGTCGACGATCTCCATGGCGTGGGTGAGGACGAACCCGTCCATGCACACCATCACCGGCAAGGAGAGTTCCTCGGCGATCCGGAAGGCCTGGACGTGCAGGTCGGCGGCCTCCTGGTTGGTTTCCGCGTAGAGCTGCAGCCAGCCGGAGTCGCGCTGGCTCATGGCGTCGGTGTGGTCGTTCCAGATGTTGATGGGGGCGCCGATCGCCCGGTTGGCCACCGTCATGACGATCGGCAGGCCCAAACCCGAAGCGTTGTAGACGGCCTCGACCATGAAGAGCAGGCCCTGCGAAGCGGTTGCCGTGTAGGTCCGTGCTCCGACGGCCGAAGCGCCGATGCAGGCGGACATGGCGCCGAACTCGGACTCGACGTTGAGGTACTCGCAGCCCGGCAGATCGCCCTTCTTCACCAGCGCCGACAGGGCCTCGACGATGTGGGTCTGTGGGCTGATGGGGTAGGCGGCGATGACTTCGGGACGACAGGCGGCCACCGCCTTGGCGATCGCCTGGGAACCTTCGATCTGTTCACGCATGCGTGTCCTCCGCTCCGTCGTGGGTGGTGGCGGCCTCGTCGATGCGGGAACGCACGAGGTCGTGGGCGGCGGCGGCCGCGCGGACATTGGCTTCGCCGATCTTGCCGGGGAAGCGCTCGCGGATGGCCCGTGACATGGAGTCCAGGCGGATCAGGCCGGTCAGAGCTGCGGCTCCGGCCAGCATGACGACGTTGGGCACGGGGCGTCCCAGGTGCTCCTTGGCGATCTCGAAGGCCGGGATCGTCACGATCCGACCGGCGGGGCGCCCGTCGAGCAGGTGAGTGAGTTCCAGGTCTTCCAGTGACTTGCCGGAGTTGATGAGGGCGTACCCGTCCGGCTTCAGGCCCGCGAAGACGTCCATGACCGCCAGCAGGGTCGGGTCCTGGACGATGACGAGATCAGGTTCGAGGACGGGTTCTCGGGTGCGGATCGGCGCATCGGTGATCCGGCAGAAGGACACGACGGGCGCACCCGTCCTTTCGGAACCGAAGGAGGGGAAGGCTTGCGCGTGGTGTCCGTCGGTGAAGGCTGCCATTGCCAACAGGTCGGACGCCGTGACGACTCCTTGTCCTCCTCGACCGTGGATTCTCACTTCGACCATGGGCCCGACGCTAGGCGTGGGGGCCTGCTTTTCGTGGGCTCTTCAAGCTTTTCGCGGTTTCGTGCGGATGCGGGCGGCCACCCGCTGAGACGGGAAGTGACCGAACGCACAAATTCGCGCCTTCAAGGTTCTCAATTTCGTCGAGGACGGGGCTGAGGGCACCCTTGTGACCACATCCAGGGCGAGGACAACCCGTACAGGGGCATGACGCCGATCGAGAAGCAGCTCGACGAGCTTGTCGGCGCCGGGCCCAGCAGGAACCCCGGCGGCCCCAGGCGCGGCGCACGTGGTCTGTCAGGCCGTACTGCTGCACCCGGGCGTCCACCGCAGGGGCCACGAGTTCCGACCGGGGCGAATCTGCCACCCCGGCACCACGCTCACCTCCCAAAGAATCCTTGCCAGTTCGAAACGGCGTCATCGCCAAAGTGCGGGGACAAGACCCTCGGTGCCTCCAGTGTGCACCTGCGGTGCAGCCGGTTTCGTCAGCCCAGGGCAACCATGAGGACCGGGCCCTCGCCCGTGATGGCCGAAGTCGTGGGCGCGCCGTCCCTGACCATGCACAGCAGGGCGAACACTCCTTGCGAGGTCGACCAGGCTTCGCGCACCCGCCACTGATGGCCGGGCTCGGGCACCCGAAGTTCGGGGATCGAGAAATGGGCCAGTCGCCGACCGTCCACCGAAACCATGTCCAAGGTCGGGGAAGTCCAACGCGGCACGTGGACCACCGTCGTCGCCGTGACGAACTTGCCCGTCTCAGTGGCCGCGTCGACCTCGCCCCCACGGGGCAGCGGCGCGGTCTTCCCCGTCGCGGCGTCCATGACCATGGCTCCCCACGTCTTCGCATCCCCCGAGCTGCCCTGCTCGCGGGCGGTGGTCACCACCGGGATGGAGGTCATTCCGGTTGCCGAACCCATCGACAGGGGCTTGGGAATTCCGGGCTGCAGGGCCGCCGACTGGCCCGAGTCGATGTCCAGGGCCGAGTTCGCACCGGTGGCCGGATCGTGCAGGCGGATCCACGGCCCCGAGGTCGAAAAGCCCGGCACCGACGGGGCGACCACAGGACCGAGCCCCGTCCTCGTCGTGGAACCGTCAAGGTCGTCCACCACGCGGAAAGAGGCGTCCAGGACGGGCCACGCGCCCTCCGCCGCGACGCTGCTCTGCGGGGCGTCACCACTTTGAACAGCCACGCCGTTCAGGCGAACCTGTCCACTTGGCGGCACGTCCCCGCTCTGGACACCCTCAGCGCCTTGCCTGACCACCAACGAGGACGAGGCATGCGTCCCCGCCAAGAATTCCCCGTCGGTCAGGCGCCACGCCTCGGAGCCGTCCGCAAGGGAGATGGCGGACCGACCCACGGCCACGACATGGTCGGTCATGGCGACCAGACGCTCGTCATGGCCGACACTGCGCTGCCACAAAAGCTCACCCGTGTCCGTGTCCAGCACCCGCACGACAGGCCGGTCCGACTGGTTCACGCGCAGGTTCGTCTCCATGACGAATGCCAGGCGATCGCCGTCGGGCGACACCAGGGCCAAAGTGCCGTCCTTGCCGGCCAGGACGGACAAGGTGCTCACAGACCACCTCCACGCCTCCTCACCCGTGGCCGCCTCCAAGCCGGTGATCCGGTGCGTGCCGACCAGGATCGGCCCACGCGAACCCGGAAGGACCTGCGAAGGGGTCGACTCATCCGCACTCTGGGTCGCATCCGCCGACTCGGTGCCCGGCAGGGCGCGCACCCACAGGACCTTCGAGGGGGCGGCCGACTGCGGGGCCTCCCAATTGGCGGGGGCGGCGGCCGCCGCCGTGTGCACCACATCGGCACTCAGCCCCGCCACACCCGTCTGCGCGTGCACGGTCAGAGCCACCAGACCCATCGTGCCGGCCACCCACAGCAGCGTCATGGCGACAGTCCACCGGGTGTCACATGCGGTCCACGGGCGCTCACGCGCCCAGTCGTCATCCGCGCGCGAAAGCGACAGCAACAGTGTGAGCAGCACGACCAAGTGCGCCGTGACAGTCAGGGTGAAGCTGAGCAGAGTCCACGGGAAGGTCACGCCTCGCGGCAACTCCGACAGGGTCGTCCACCACGAGTGCCCCGTGAGGACCGCGACGACCAAGGCGCCCACCGCCACCTCGCGCATACGAGGTCGAGATGAGCCCTTGACCGTGGTGGCGCGCTCCTGCGCCGGATCCGTGACACCCGGAGTGGGAGCCGGGCCCAAGCCGATCGAGGTGAGCAACGCAGTCAGCGTCGGCACGGGAGTGGACGGAACATCGCCCTCGTCCCCCCACACATGTCGACGCGCAGCGGAACGGTCCTGGTGCACCAGCAGCACCAACGCCCACGTGAAGACCACGGCCGGGACGACTCCCCACGCCACGGGCCCCTGGGGACCCAGGGCCATCCACAGGCAGGCGCTCGCCGCCAAGAGAGCCAGTGCCACGACCACCGCTCCGAAGTGCAAGGGGCCGGGAACCCGGCGGCCGGGGCGCACCCAACGACGGCCCGGGGGCGTGGAGGTCTTGTCGTCCATGGCCGTCCTTCCGCGTTGGTGGACTCACCCGCGGCAGGGATGGAGCCGGGGTGCCCGTACGAGGAACTGTACATCCGACCCCTCAGGAGGTGCGAAGGTCGTTTCAGATCGCCTTGGCCTTCGCGAACGCCGCCGGCCCCAGATGGCAGTAGCCCAGAGGGTTCTTGTCCAAGTAGTCCTGGTGGTGGTCCTCGGCAGGGTGGAAGTTGCGCAGGGGGGCCACTTCCGTGGCCACGGGGCTGGCGCCGAGACGCTGTTCCAGGGCCGCGACCAGGGCGGCCACCTCAGCCAGGTCCCCTTGGTCCTGGACGTAGATGCCGGAGCGGTACTGGACACCCCGGTCATTGCCCTGACGGTTCACGGCAAAGGGGTCGATCGTGTCGAAGAACAGGTCCACCAAGGTCGCCAGCGACACGACCTGCGGGTCGTAGTCCACGCGCACGGCCTCGGCGTGACCGGAGCCCGCGCAGACCTGCTCGTAGGTGACCGGCCCTTCGGCGGGCCCGTTCGCGTATCCCACCTGGGTGTTCGTCACGCCGCGGACCAGCGAGAAAAGCTTCTCCGTGCCCCAGAAGCAGCCTCCGGCAAGGGTGATGGTGCGCGTCTCGGACATGTGTGGGCTCCTTGGAGTTGAAAGCGGGCGTCGGACGGCACCATTGTCCCCCATGAGGCGCGTTGCCTCCTGTGATGCTTTTCCCAGCTCTGTGGTCGGACACGACCACGACCGGAAGGGCCTGGTCGACATCGGCGTCTTCGCACCGTGTGCCGGATGGCTCCACGTGCGCACCGACGGCCTGGAGGTGCTGATCGCCATGCACGTCGTGAACAACATGTCGGCGCTGGTTGCCGGAATGCTCGGCCTGTCGGACCCGACAGGCATGAACGTTCCCCGTGTGGGCCGTGGCGTTCGGGGTGGTCCGGACACTGGTCATGACGATCCTCGCCGACGGCCCGTGGCCAACGAAGCGTTCAGCACTCGATGACGTTGACGGCCAGGCCCCCGGCGGAAGTCTCCTTGTACTTGGAGAGCATGTCGACCCCCGTCTGACGCATCGTCTCGATGACGGCGTCCAGGCTGACCGCGTGCCGGCCGTCGCCCCACAGGGCCATGCGGGCCGCATTGATGGCCTTGACCGCCGCAATGGCATTGCGTTCGATGCAGGGGATCTGCACCAGCCCGGCCACCGGGTCGCAGGTGAGCCCCAGTGAATGCTCCATGGCGATCTCCGCAGCGTTCTCCACTTGGCTGGGCGTGCCGCCCAAGGCCTGGGCCAGACCGGCGGCGGCCATTGCCGAGGCCGAGCCGACCTCGCCCTGGCACCCGACCTCCGCACCGGCGATCGACGCATTGGTCTTGATGAGGGACCCCACGGCAGTGGCCGCCAGCAGGAAGTCGTGGACTGCGCGGCGCCTACGGGCCGGGGCCTCGTCGGTGTCTTCCGGCGAGATCCTGAAGGCAATGGTCGAGGTCTGGTCGCTGGGGCTGACGATCCCGAAGGCGGCGCCCGCCTCCGGACAGTAGGACGTGAGATAGCCCAGGACGGCCGGCACCACCCCGGCCGCTCCGTTCGTCGGAGCGGTGACCACCCGGTGGCCGGCGGCGTTCTCCTCGTTGACGGCCAGGGCGTACAGGTTCACCCAGTCCATGGCCCGCATCGGGTCCGCAGGGGTGGAGGCCCACTCCAGGGCGCCGGTTCCCGCCTCTGGCGAGGAGGTGGCCCGCTGCTGGAGCTTCGCGGCCAGCGCCGCCGCCCGGCGCGGCACGTCCAGACCCCCCGGCAGGATCCCGTGGGCCGCGATCCCGGCGTCGACGCATTCGAACATCGTGTTGGCCACCAGGTCCAGGTGCTCCTCCACCTGCGAGGGTGGGCGCAGAGCCTCTTCATTGGCGCGCACCAGGTCCGCCACCGACAGCCCCGAGTCGGCGCAGGCCTTGAGCAGTTCACGCCCCGTGCGGAAGGGGTGGGGGACACTGCCCGACATGCCGCCGGGAGTCGCGCAAACGCCGCAAGCCCCGGAGGATTCGGCGGCCCGGCCCCTGTGTGCGCCCTTCGGGCCGGCCTGGCTGCCAGCGCTTCGGCTGGCGATTCTCCCCGAAACGGCCGCCGCCTCGCCCTCGTCCCATGAGCCGGGAACGAAACGGTCCAAGGGGACGGGAACCGGCCGCGCGGGATCGGGGGAGAGGTCGACGACCAGGAACCCGCCGCCCACCGAGTAGTAGGTGCGGCGCAGCAGGGGCTCGCCCGCGTCGATGCCGCCGGACCCCCATGCGGTGATCGTCAGCGCATTGACGTGGTGGGGCAGCACCGTGCGGGGCAGGAATCGCAGGTCGGCGGCCAGGTCGAAGGGAACTTGGCCGATCCGGGCAAGGTTCAGGTGGCCACTGTCGGCGATGGTGGGCAGCAGTCCCTCGACCTGGTCGATGCTGACCGTCTCGGGATCCAGGCCTGCGAGCCCCAGCAGCACGGCGCGGTCGGTGCTGTGGCCGCGACCGGTGGCTCCCAGCGACCCGAAGAGTTCGATCGTCAACCGGCGGACCGGTGCCGGTCCACTGCCCAGGACCCTGACGCCTTGGGTGCGGCCGAGTCCGGGCAGGGATTCGTCCGTGTGCAGCAGGATCGACAACTCTCCGGCGAAGGCGCGTCCGGCGCGCATCGGGCCGACAGTGTGCGAGGACGAGGGGCCGATGCCCACACGGAAGAGGTCGACGACGGAGAGTTGCGTGTGCCCGGAGGTGCCCAGGTCGTGGGCCAGGCCCGAAGGCGCGGCCGTGGGGATCGCCCCGGCTGCGGGTGTCGGGTGGAGAGTCATGGGGACGATTCTCGCATCGCTTCGCCCTCGGGGGTGGCGCCGGGTCCCCTGGTTGCCCTGCGACGAGGGCGGGGCGCGTGATCGCCGGTCTCGCCCTCGTCTCCCTCTCGACAGCGAGTGGCACCATTCTTGGTGGGCTCGGACTGGTGGATCGTGGAACGCGTCATGCCGATGGGACAGGTGCGGCCTCGCCCTCGTCCTGTGGACCCGGTGACCACCGGCCTCGCCTCCTTCTCAGAGGAACCGCCGCTCGGGGCCGTTGAGCGAAACCGGGACCGGCTTCCACAGTTGTGACCAAGGGCCTTGCCCGGTCCGCGTGCCGATCTCGTCAGCAAGGCGACGACGCAGTGCATCGAAGTCGGTGAAGTCCTGCCACTGGATCCGCACAATCCGCCATCCGGCCCGCTCCAAGATCCGCTGCCGATCGAGCATCTCGCGTTGCAGCCGCAGGAACTCGGCCTCGGAGGTGCCCATCTTCCCCATGCCGTCGAACTCGAAGGCGATCCTCAAGCCAGGCAAGGCAATGTCGAAAAAGTAGCGCTTCCCCCGGGGACTCACCTCGAACTGGGTGAGCGGAGGTTCCGGAGCAACCGTGAGAAGCACCCACAGCAGTGCGGCTTCGGCCACGTTCTCGCATCCGGGATCCGCGTGGGTGAGGATTCTGTGCGCCCGTCGTACGCCGCGCCTGGTCGGGGCCGACTCGAGAAGTGCGAGCAGACTTCTTCGTACGTTGTTCGCCTGAGGAACGGAACTTTCCGGAGTGAAGCGATTGAAGCCGCAGAGTTTGCGGAGGATGGCGCTCACGGCGACGAATGCCTCCAAGGGGTGGGCGCCGGCGGCGAAATCGATCGCCACATCGTGGAGGGAGTCGACTCGGAGGTCACCGAAGTGCACGGTCTTCGTCACTGGACTGGTTCGTGACTGGCGCAGGAACACCCGTGGAACAGTGGTCGTGCCGATGGTCACCGACGGAAGTGTGCTCGTGGGGTAACGGCTCGTGGTTCTCACAACCACGTCCGGGTTGGCGACCCATCCGGTGAGCCCGTGCAGGGCCAATGCGGAGTGGGCAGTGAAGGTGACCGATGGCCCCAGCGCTGACCAGGCGGCCAGGATCCGTGCCTTCGCGATGATCTCCCACTTCTCCCACGGCGGGTACGAGCACCACTCCGGACATACCGAGAGTGCGATGCCGTGCTTGAGCTTGACGAGGTGATCGGCGGAGGCGCGCGTGAGTTCGTGAGTGCCTTGAGTTCGCCGAATGTCGGCCAGACTGAGTTGCATGGACACAGAATGTCACGGTCATGATGTGCATGAAGTCACTTGGATGCATCTGTGGATGACGCAATCGAAGTGCATGGGAATGTCGTTGCCTCACGCGTGTGGGGGGTGAGGGGCGAGGCGGGGGTGGCAAAGTCTTCGGGCCCGGGTCGAAACGACACCGGGTCGGCCGTGGGCCGGGCTCGTGCACGTGTGCCGGCCCGGTCTGCGTACTGGCCCCGGTGTGCGCAGGGCCTTGCCACTTGCGTGTTGAGGCGCGAAGTCGAGGCAGCGGCAGAGAGCCCGAGGGCCGGCAAAAGCGTGTGGATGCGCCGCCTGTCGCACGCGGGTGTGATTGCAGGTCCGCGGTGAGTGTGGGGAAGGGGTGCGCGCCGCCCGGTGTGCGGGGGCGTGACGAGGGCGGGGCAGTGGGCGCCGAGGTCTGCGGGGGCATGCCGACACCCGGTCGGCCCGACCGCCGCGTGGGCCGGGAGTGGCCGCACCGAGCCGGAACCCTAGACTCGAAGTCATGACTGAACGCATGAACGTCGAATCCTTCAACCTGGACCATCGTCTGGTCGTGGCGCCCTACGTGCGAGTCGCCGATCGCAAGGAACTGCCCGGCGGGGACGTGCTCATCAAGTACGACGTCCGCTTCAGCCAGCCCAATGTCGAGCACCTCGACATGAAAGCGGTGCACTCCATCGAGCACCTCACCGCCGAGCTCATGCGCAACCACACCGACAAGCTCATCGACTTCGGCCCGATGGGCTGCCAGACCGGGTTCTACGCCCTGATGCTCGGCGTCGAGGCCGCCGACTTCCTTCCGCTGCTCCAAGCCTCCTTCGAGGACATCCTGGCCGCCACCGAGGTTCCCGCCGCCAACGAGGTCCAGTGCGGCTGGGGTGCCAACCACAGCCTCGAGGCCGCTCAGGCGGCCGTTCGCGACTTCTTGGCGAAGCGTAACCAGTGGGAGATCGTCATGGCTGAGGAGGCCAAGTGAACGCCGAAGCAGTACCAGCTCCGGCCTCGTCCGTCCCTGACGTGCAGACCCCGACCTCGTCCTCGCCGAAGGAGCACGCCACCCCGGCACTGCCGGCCCTGCCCCGGCGGCCCCGCGTGTGCGCCGTCGTCCAGTGCGCCATGGCCGAGGAGGCGGCCCCCGTACTGGCCCTCATGGACCAGGACGGGCGCAGCGAGCTGACCTCGGGCAGTGCGGGCGCACACCTCCAGTCCTTCGTGCTGGGCAGCATCGACGGCGCCCCGGTCCTGGTGGTCACCGGCGGCATCGGCCTGGCCAACGCCGCCAGCGCCACCGCCCGTGCGTTGACGCTGGTCGACCCGCAGATCGTCGTGGCCGCAGGCACGACCGGCGGGCTGCACGTGGACGTCGAGGTCGGGGACGTGGCGGCCGGCACCACCTCGATCTACTCCGGTGTCGACGCCACAGCCTTCGGCTACGCCCGCGGGCAGGTGCCGCGCATGCCGGTGGACTACTCCGCTTCGCCAAGGGCGCTGGAGGCGCTGGAAGTCTTGCCCGCTCGGATCGACCACCCGGTGCGCAGAGGGCGGATCGTCTCAGCCGACTCATTCGTCACCGCAGCCAATGTCGCTCCTGTGCGCCAGGAGTTCCCCGACGCGGTGGCCACCGACATGGAGACCTGCGCGATGGCACAGGTGTGCTGGTCGTCAGGCGTCGACTGGATCTCCATGCGTGCCGTGTCCGACCTGTGCGGGCCGCGAGCCGACCAGGATTTCCACATGGACTCCGACCGCGCCGCCCAGCACAGTGCTGACGCGGTGCGAGAGTTCCTGCGGCTGTACTGACTCGGCGCCGCTTCCGGCCGACCATCCGTTTCAACTGTGGGAAGGACCCGTCATGACCCTACGAGTGCTCATGGTGTGCACCGGCAACATCTGCCGCTCGACGATGGCCCACCAGGTGCTGGACGAGGCCGTGCGTGCGGCCCACCTCGACGTCCACGTGGACTCGGCCGGAGTATCGGACGAGGAACACGGCCACCCCATCGACCGGCGGGCCGCCCGCGTCCTGCGCGAGGCCGGTCACGGCGTGCCCGACCACAGGGCCCGGCAGGTGCGGGCCCAAGAGCTGGGCGAATGGGACCTGGTGTTGGCAATGACCGAGTACCACCTGCGCAGCCTCAACCGTCTGCGCGAGCGCTCCGGAGCCGAGGTCGACATCCGCATGTTCCGCGAGTTCGACCCGGCCTCACGTCCCGGCGACCGCGACCTTCCCGACCCGTGGTACGGCGGCCACCAGGACTTCGTCGAGACCCTTGAGGTCATCGAACGCGCCACGCCCCATGTGGTCGACCACCTGCGGGCTCTGGCGGCCAAAGGCATCGAGGGCGGCCACGGCGCGAACAGGACGGGTGAGGACGCGAGCGCCCGTTCGGGCAGGGCCGCCTCGGGCCCAACCGAGGCGGGAGAGGGCGCGTGAGTCGAACCCGCCGCACCCGCCCTCGTCCGAACAGACGTCGGGGGGCGCTGGGAGGCGTTTTCATGTGGGTGTCGCTGGTGCTTGGCCTCACCCTGGTCGTCGCATCCTCGGCAGTGGCGATCCGCGGATTGTCCGGCCTGCCCGTCCTGCCGGGTTCACCGCTGGGGAAAGGCACCGAACAGTCGGCGCGAACCTCCACGCGGACCGCCACCCGAGACCTGCCTGCGCCGGCGCTGGACGGCACCGACTTCGACCCCGAGTGGATCATCTCCGACGAGGTCTTCCACGACACCTCCACCATGGACGAGGCGACGATCGCCGACTTCATCGCCCTGGTGGGCAAGGGCTGCCAGGACTCGTCGAAGGGCGTCGCCTGCCTGTCCCGATACCGGGTGGACACGGCAGGTTTCGCCGCCGACCAGTACTGCCCCGGCGGTTTCGAGGGCGCCGCCGGTGACTCCGCGGCGGCGATCATCCACAAGAGCGCCCAGGGGTGCGGCATCAACCCGCAGGTCCTGCTCACCTTCCTGCAGAAGGAGCAGGGGCTGTTGACCGCAAGCGGGTCGAAGCTCACCGCACGACGCTACGAGGCGGCCATGGGCTACGGCTGCCCGGATGATGCTCCGTGCGACGCCCGCTACCAGGGGCTGGCCGCCCAAGTGTGGTACGCGGCCCGCCAGTTCCGCATGTACGAAGCACATCCGGAGGACTACTGGCTGCGCGTCCAAGTGCCGACCCCGGTCAAGTACGCGCACGCGGAGTCCTGCGGCGCACGCGAGCTGACGGTCGTCAACCAGGCGACGGTGAACCTGTACCTCTACACGCCCTACCAGCCGGACGAAGCTGCGCTCAATGGTGGCTCCACCTCATGCTCCAGCTGGGGCAACCTCAATGTGCACTCGATCTTCAGGGCGTGGTTCGGCCCGCCCAGGTGAGCCGAGCCGCTGGTCGCCGCCAGGTGCCGGGGTGAGCTGGTCGCCGGCCGGCGCGGCCGACAGGCAGGTCAGTCCTTGGGGGCGGCACCGTCCTCGGCGGTGACCGGCGGCCGACAGGACCACGGGAAGGAGATCCACAGACCCGTCTCCCGCCACGAGTAGTCCGGCGAGATCACCGAGTGCCGCTTCGTGTACAGCACAGCGCTTCGCGCCTCAACCGGCACCGCATGCGACCCGTCCAGTGACAGCCCGTGCTCACACAACAATTCCATGACCATCTTCAAGGTCCGGCCCGAATCCGCCACGTCGTCGACCACCAGCACCTTGCGCCCGACGACCGAACTCACATCCATCAGTGGGGGCAACAACTGCGGCTCCGGAAGTGTCTGGCCGATCCCCGTGTAGAACTCGACGTTCATCGTGCCCATCGCCTTCACGTCCAGCGCATAGGCAAGAGCGCCCGCAGGCAGCAAGCCGCCGCGCGCCACCGCAATCACGAGGTCCGGCATCCAGCCGGAATCGCTGATCGATCGCGCCAGCTCACGGGTGGCATCCCCGAAGCCCTGCCAGGTGAGGACTTCACGTTGAGGACGGGCGGCGTCGGTCGGAATGGCCATGGGTGTCTTTCCTCCATGGGGTTGATCGGATGACGAGGGCGGGGCCGGACGGTCGGCCCGGGCGGCGGGCGGTGGGTGCTCGCGGGTGGTCGGCCGGTCAGTCGCCCATGCAGGTGCCCACGTGGCGGGCGGCGAGCACCCACGGATGATCCAGGGGCACCTTCTTGAGGTTTCCGGCCACATCCGCCAGCGGCACGGGAACGGCCGACTGACCTTGGGCGGCGACGGTGACACCGAATCGGCCCTCCGCGACGAGGTCGGCGCCGGCCCCTCCCAGCAGTGTGCCGAGCATCCGGTCTGCGGCGTCGGGTGTGCCTCCGCGTTGGACGTATCCGAGGATCGTCACACGGGCCTCCAGGCCGGTGGCCCTCTCCAGCGCGGTGGCCAATTCGAAGGTCCTGCCGCGGTGGCTGGCTTCGACTGACGCCCGGTGCTTCTTGGCGGTGGCCTTGCCCTCCGGGGTGTCGGCCTCGCGGACCAGGGACTCGGCTGCGGCAAGCTCGGCCGCACCGGCAGTGTCCAGGGCTCCTTCGGCAACCGCCACCACGGAGAAACTGTGGCCGCGCCCGGCACGGTCCTGGATCGAGGTCACGACCGAGTCGATGGAGTAGGGGATCTCAGGCAGGAGGATGATGTCCGCCCCTCCTGCGATACCGGCGCCCAAGGCAAGCCACCCGGCTTTGTGCCCCATGATCTCCACGACGATGATCCGGTGGTGGCTGTGAGCCGTCGAATGCAACCGGTCCACTGCCTCGGTGGCGATGCCGAGCGCCGTCGAGAAGCCGAAGCTCGTGTCCGTGTGGGCGATGTCGTTGTCGATGGTCTTGGGCAGGTGGATGACCTTCAGGCCCGCCTTGGCCAGGCGCTGGGCGTTCTTCGCCGTGCCGCCACCGCCGATGCACACCAGGGCGTCGATGCCCAGCTTGTCGCAGTTGTCCACGACGGTGGGCACCATGTCGCGCACCTCGCCGTCCACCAGCATTCGGTGGACCTTGTCGCGGGAGGTTCCCAGGATCGTGCCGCCCACGGTGAGGATTCCGGACAGGGCCTGGGGGTCGAGCGGCATGGTGCGCCCTTCGGCCAGACCTCGGATTCCGTCGCGGAAGCCCACGAGTTCCATTCCGTGGTGGCCGATGGCGGCCTTGCCGAAGCCGCGGATCGCCGCGTTGAGGCCGGGGCTGTCGCCGCCGGCTGTGAGGATTCCGACTCGAAGGGGTGCCGACTTCGCCATTGTGGGCTCCTGACCGGAAGGGGAGTGGGGACACTCCAGAGTACCGGCGCGCCGCGCCTGCCCGTGAGGACCTGGCGCGGCACGGGAGGCAACTTCGTGGGAGCATGTGGACACGACGACGCCGCGACGCCCCGCGCCCCGGTGCGGCGATGACCACAGGAGGATGAAGGACCGAATGAGCACGTCCGACCAGGTGCGTCGACCTCGTCCCGCATGGGCGTCGACGCGAGGGGCCAGCACTGCCGCAACCGGACCTGCACCATCGGCTCAACCTGTGACGGCGGCGCCCTCGTACGCGCCGGCCCCGCCCTCGTCCCCGACACTCCCGCCCGAGGCAGGATTCAAGGGGAGCGAAGTGTCCGCCGACCTGGAAGGCGCCGTGGGAAGTGGGACGGCCGCTGACGCAGCGGGCCTGGCCTCACGCCTGTGCGCAGCCGTGGGCACAGTCCTGGTCGGAAAGGACGAGGCCGTGGCCACCGCCGTGTGCACGCTGCTGGCAGGTGGCCACCTGCTGTTGGAGGACGTGCCCGGAGTCGGCAAGACCAGCCTGGCGCTGGCGTTGGCCGGCGCCAGCGGAGCAACCTCGCAGCGCATCCAGTTCACCTCGGACATGCTGCCCACCGACGTCACCGGCGTGTCCGTCTACGACCAGGTGGAACAGCGTTTCCGCTTCCACCCGGGCCCCGTCTTCGCGCACGTGGTCCTGGCCGACGAGATCAACCGCGCCACCCCCAAGACCCAGTCGGCGTTGCTCGAGGCGATGGGGGAGGGGCATGTGAGTGTCGACGGGCGCACCATGGCGCTGCCGGACCCGTTCATGGTGGTCGCCACCCAGAACCCGGTGGACATGGAAGGCACCTTCCATCTTCCCGAGGCCCAGCGGGACCGCTTCATGGCGCGACTGTCCCTGGGCTACCCGGACCAGGTGGCCGAAGCGCGCATGGTCGGCGAAAGGAACGGCTCGGACCCGATGCGGGCGCTGCATCCTGTGGCCCAGGTGGCGGATCTGGTGCGCGCGCGGGCCGTGGTCGCCTCGACCCACATGGCGCCCGGAGTGGTCGCCTACGCGGTGGCCCTGTCGGCGGCCACCCGCCGACATCCGGGGCTGGCCTTGGGCGCCAGCCCTCGTGCGACCTTGCACGTGGCGGCGATGGCGCGCGCCAGGGCCGCCATGGGCGGCCGTGACCACGTCAAACCTGACGACGTGGCCCGCGTGGCCCCGATCGTCCTGGGGCACCGCGTCGTCCCGGCCGGTAGACATGCGAGCGCCGCCGCCGCCCGGCAGGTTGCCGCCGAGGTCATTGCCGACGTCCTGGCCACCACCCCGGTCGAAGGTCGTTGAATGGGCGCAGGTCGATGGGCGCACTGCGGCCCGACCGCCAGAGGGTGGGGCCTGCTGGTCCTGAGCCCGGTCCTGGCAGGGGCATGGATGGTCGTCGGCCTGCGTGAGATTCTGCTGCTGTCCGTGCTGCTGGCCGCCTGCGTGGTCGCCTCCCTGGTCAGCGTCGCACTGGTGGCCGCTTGGGCGCGGCCGCGGGCCAGTGTCCACACCAGCCCCACGACCCCGCGCGTGGGTGAGGGCTTCACGGTCCAGGCGCTGGTGGACACGCGTTTGCCACTGCGTTCCTTCGTGCGGGCCACATGGCAGATCGACCAGGCCGCCGCGGATGCCGAGGCCGGGGATGCGCCCGACACCTTCGGAGGGCGTGCCGGACGTCACACGGTCACGACCGACCACCACCTGGGGGCCGCCAGCGCGCACCTGTCGATGCCCATGCGGGCTGAGAGTCGCGGGCACGTGCACGTGCATCTGCGTCGCCTCACGTGGACCGACCCGCTGGGACTGTGGCGCCTCACGCGGCGCTGCCGGGGGGCGGCCGACGTCCTGGTCCTTCCCGCGCGGGTCCCCACCGATGCCCTGGACGTGCGGGCAGGGTCCGTCGAGCGCCCCAGGAACGGCGTTGACGAGGGCGAAGCCGGAGGCGCGATCCGCGAGTACCGGCCAGGGGATGCTCCCAGACGCGTCCACTGGAAGCAGAGCGCACGCGTGGGACGCCTGCTGGTCAACCTGCCCGACGCCCCCGAGCACGTCTCGCGCGAACTCTTCCTGGACACGCGCGCCCAGGCGTGGCCGCAGGCCAGGGGCTTCGAGCAGGCGGTTGCCCTGGCGTGCAGTCTGGTCGAGGAGTGGTTGCCGCGCGGCGAGGACGTGCGCGTCTTCCTCGGAGGTGTCGAAGTCACTGCCGGTCCGGGGACTGGCCGAGTCGACAGGTTGCCGCCGATGGCCGGAGAACAGGTTTCCACGGACGTCGGCGACGGCGGGGTCGGCGGCGACGCGCTGGTGCGCGCCCTGGCCGAGGTCGACGTGGCCCCCGCCGACATGCACGCACTTCCGGGCACCCACCTGCTTCCGGGCGGGAAAGGCCCGGCCTCTTCCTCGGCCCTGCCGGGCGCAGGTGCGCCGAGCTGCGGCCTCGTCATCACCGGCTGGATCGACCGGGAACTGCTCGACGCCCTGCACGGAACACCCGCCGGCATCCTCGTCTCGACCTGCGCCGAGGCTCCACCGGCCCACATGACACCGCCCCTGTGGACCCTGGTCCATGTGCCGCCCACGCCGGTGCACGCCACGCCTGAAGGCGTGCCCTCGCGCCACGCGGGCACGCATTCCTCCACGCGCGCCGTCGCGACTGTCGCCCTCGGCCACCCGCGAGCGGGCGCCAAGGAGACCGGGCAGGGCACCCATGGCTGAGGCGCCGACTCGACGGGGTCGCGTCGGCGGCCTGCACGACATCCGCTGGAGTGCCTCTGCGGGGCCACTCGCCGGAGTGCTGCAAGGCATCGTCACCATCGCCCTGTGGGCGACGGCAGTGCGCTCCATGGAAGCGGTCTTCCAACCGGGGCCGTGGCAATGGGCGCTCCTCCTGATGGTGGCTGGCGCCTTCGTCCCGGCACTGGGACTACGACTGCTCAGTCCTCAGCGACCATTGATGGCCTCCAGCGCGGGGTGCGCGGTGGCCGCAGGAGTTCTGGCGCACAGACTGTGGTCCAGCGGCGCCATGGAGGCATGGCACTCCGACCCTGCCGGTCGACTGGCGTCGGCACGTTCGGCGGTGCTCCACGGGGAGCCGCCCATGGTGCTCACCGGCGCCGTCGAAGACGTCATCCTGGTCTTCGCCATGCTGCTCGTGTGGATCGGCGTCCTGCTGCACATCGGCTCCGAAGCGCCCACGCTCGGCGCTTTGGTGCCGAGCGCCGGCCTGCTGCTTCGGCCTGCGGTCACCGGCGTCCACGAGAGCCCGGTCGTGCTGGCCGCAGTGGCACTGGGATGGATGCTTCTCCTGGTCCTCGGCTCACCGGCGGCGCCCCCGTGGGGGCGACGATGGGCCGAGAGGGCGCGGGGGGCCGTACGCGTGTGGGGTGCGCGCTCCGCCGTGGGCGCCCTCGCCCTCGTCCTGGCCGCAGGGGCACTGACCCAACTGCCCACGACCAGCGACAAGACGTGGAACCAGACAGGAATCGTCCCCTCGCCCGTGGACACCACCATCCCCGACGTCACCGTGGCACTGGGCCAGGAGCTGCGGCGCGGCTCCACCGCCGAAGCCTTCCGATACTCCGGGGTCTCCAACGGGCAGGTCACCCGATTCACCCTGTCGACCTTGGCGGACCTTGACCGGGGCAGGTGGAAGCCCGTCGACGTCGCCGACGGGGAACTGCAAGCCCTGGACTCCGCCCGCTCCGGTGCGGACCCCACCTACAGTGGCGCCCTCGAAATGCTGCCCGCCAATGGGGGGACCGAGAGAATCAACCCCGGCGATTTCCTGACACCACCGGTCACAGTGATCACGAAAGGCCTGGTCAGCCCTTGGTTGCCGACTTTGCAGTCGACGGTGCTGGTGGATCTGCCGACCTCCGGCGCTGCGGAGACGACGAAATCCTCTGGGGCGCCGTCGTCACCCGGACCCGGAGCCCCACAGTCCTCCGGCGACGACGAAACCCCCAGCACGCCACTTCCTCTGGACCAGTGGGCGTGGGTGCCCGGCACGGACTCGGTGCGCTCGGCCACGCAGGTCACCCAGCGCGGCCAGACCTACCGCCTGTGGGGATCGACCCAGGAGCGCCTGCCCCTCACGCCTGTCGCGCCCGGACTCGGCACGGCCGACCAGCAGGCGGCCGCGACCGGGCGACAGCCGAAGGACCTGCCCCGCCACCTCGCACTGCCCGAGGGCGTGCCCGACGTCATCGGGCGGACCGCCGCCGAAGTGACCCGGGGCGCGTCGGACGACCTTGCGGCCGCGGCGGCCCTGGAGCAGTTCTTCACCGGCGGCGGCTTCACCTACGACGAATCGGCGCCCTACACGCCCGGCGCCGACCCGGAGGACCCCTACCAGTCCATGGAGGCGTTCCTGGCCGACCGGCACGGGTACTGCGTGCACTTCGCGTCGACCTTTGCCGTCATGGCGCGCACACTGGGGATCCCCAGCCGCGTGGCCGTCGGCTACGCTTCACGCGCCGCAAGCGGCCCGTGGACCTCGGTGGTGGGCCGTGACCTGCACGCATGGCCGGAGATCCACGTCGACGGTGCCGGCTGGGTGGCCTTCGAGCCGACTCCCGGCGGCGCCGGCTGGCGGGCCGAGACCGGTGAGGACGTTCCGGCGACCCCCCAGTCCGACCCGGCACAGTCCGGGGGCGCGCAATCGGCAGGTGGGACGGCCCCGCAGGAGCAGTCTGCGGGGGCGGCGGCCCACGACCAGGAGGCGTCGGCAGCGCAGCCGCAGCCCGGGGACACGGGAGCGCAGTCGGGGTCCGGCGGCAGGACTGACGACGAGGGCGCCACCCCGGGCGTGCATGTACCCGCATGGGTGTTCGGCGTGCTCCTGGGCGCGGTGGGCCTCGGGGTGTTCGTGTGCGTGCCACGCCTGGTGCGGGCGCGCAGGCGGGGCTCAAGGGCGCAAGCCGTCCGGCGAGGGCGGGCCGAGGCCGCGTGGGACGAGGTCGTCGACATGGCCGTGGACCTGGGGCAACTGCCTGTGGGCCTGTTCGATGCCGACACCCGGGAGCGTCCCCGCGCCCGCACGCCGGAGGCCCAGGCGGAGTTCCTGCGATCCTGCGGGGCGCTCGGGGGATCGGGAGTGCCCGATGCTCCAAGTGTCCCACGTGCAACGGGTGCTTCCGGCGCCTCGGGTGCCGGTCCGGAGGTCGAGGCCGCCCTGGCCACACTGCTGGAAGCAGTGGACGCGCAATTGTGGGGCCCCAAGGCGACATCGGCGCAGGTGCCGGCAACGGTGCCGGCTTCCGTGCTCGCCCGCACCCGCGACGTCCTCCTCCGCACATTGCGAAGCTCCGCCCCCGCCAGGGCCCGCGCCCGCGCCACCTGGCTGCCGGCCTCCGTCCTCGGCCCGTGGTGGGCGCGTCTGCACCCACGGGACAGGCCCGAACGCCGCACTCGTCCCCCGGACGAGGGGGCGGGGATCAATGCATGAGGCCCGCCTGGCGCAGGAGACGTGCCTCCCGGCGGTAACGCCGGCCGGGTTCTCGCGGGTGACCGCGGTACGTCCACTCCAGGACCACCGCCGGGTCGAAGACCCGTGAACAGCTGCCGCAGGACACGACCCGCTGCGGCGACCTGAACAGGTGTTTGACGGCGCCGCAGCGCGGGCAGGTCCCCGCCCAGTCTCCTTCGGGACTCGGCAGCCCCCGGTCCAGGCTTGCCCGGGGTGATGCGCCGACCTGGCGGGCCTTGGCGCGCCAGAGCGCGTCATGCACGTGCATGGGGCCGACCAGCGCGTGCGCCACCTCGTGCAGGACGACCTCGCGCACGGTGGGCTCGTCGTAGAGGCGTGTGAGGGGCGCCGACAGGGTGATCCTCCGGTCGCCGTGGTGACAGGCCCCCGCTCGGCGGCGCGCGGTCGAAGGCGAGGTCCCAGTCGGCAAGGCCGTGGGCGTCCATGATCGCACGGGCAAGGGCGTGGGCCGCCTCCAGGTCCACTGTTTTCACGCCCCCCGTTCGAGCAGACCCAGGATCCGTTTGGCCGAGACCTTCTGAGGGGTGCCGAGCTGCTGGGCAAAGCTCGACACGCGCAACTCCTGCAGCATCCACCGCACCTGTTCCAGTTGGGCGGCGCGGCGCAGGTCGTGCGGACGGGCGTCGGCGGCGGCGCGCGCGTCGGCCAGGGCCCGTTCGAGGTCGTGGATGCGGTCCATGTCGGCCAGGTCGCGGGCAAGCACGCCCGCGCCGCCCGAGGCGCGTCGGACACGCACCGCCCCGGCCCGCAGGTAGCGAGCCAAGTGCGGCAGGGCCGAGGCCGGGGTGCGCGAGAGGAATCCGGGCCCCACCAGGTCTTCGTTGACCCTGCGGACATCCGCGGTGACCTCCGCCAGGGAGTCCTGCGGGTGGGCGCGCAGCTCGCCTTGGACCTCACCCTGGGCCTCCATGGCGCGCACGACGTGTCCCATGATCTGGTGGACCCGGTCTTCGTGCAGGTCGCGGGCCCGGCGGGCAAGGACCTCGAAGGCTGCGGCGTCGCGGACGGAGCCTGGGCCGCCATCGGCAGTGAGTTCGTCGACCAGGTCGAGGGCGCTGGCCACCTGCGCTTCAGCGACGAGGGCGGCGGTGTCACCATAGGAAGTGGCGGCCAACATCAAGGCTTCGCGACCGCTCCAACGGGTTGTCACCCGCTTCGTCGCCAGCTGGACGCGGGCCGCCAACAGATGCGCCAGACCCAGACGGTGCATGCGTTCGGCTTCGGCAGGGTTGGCCATCACACGCACTCCTGCGCGCGGGGCCGCGGCGCTGCCCTGCGGGACCAGCGCAGGGAAACCGCGCAACACCATGGCATCGCCCTGAGTCTCGACACTGCGCGGCAGCGGGGAGTTGGGGAAGGCGGTCAGGCCGTCCAGGTGCAGGTCGGCGGCATGTTCCAGCCAGGGCGCGGATGCGGGGGTGTCCGGGGTGTCCGCAAGCTCCGTGGCAAGGGAAGAAGTGGCGCAACCGTTGGCCTTCCCCCGCCGGTCCTGTGCGCCACGATCCTTGCGCCCGCTGCTTGCGCGGCGTGCGGCGTCAGCCATCGCCTCCTCGACCGCCGTGCGCACCGCTGAACGGATCGCGTGGTCGGCCTTTTGCGCCAGGGACTTTTGCAGGTGGATCAGGTCCGTGCCCGCGGCAAGTTCGCGCCCTGAACGGTCGACGACCACGAAGGTCATCCGTAGGTGCTCCGGCAGGTTCTGGCGCATGTGCTCCAGATCCTGGGCCGACAGGTCAACACCGCGCAGGATCCTCACCGCCTCGGTGAAGGCCTTGGCGAAGGTGGGACGCGGCGATCGGCCCCCGGAGGCCACGTGGTCGCCGGTCGCGGGCGTCTTCGGGACAGCTGTGTCGGATGCGGGTTTCTTCGACGCGGACTGGCCACGACTGGCCACGCCAGTGCGAGACCCCCAGGCCGCCAAGCGCCCCATGGCCGCCGACAAGGACATGGGGTCGTCCTCGTCCGAGGCTGCGCCACCTGCTGTCACTGCATCGCAGGCGGCGCCCGTGGTCCCGGTCGCGCCCCGACCGCCGGCGGAGTCCGGGCCACCACCCGTGCCGTTCTCGTTCCCGGTGGGGGGTGCCCAACCTGCCGCTTCGCGCCCACGAATCCACTCGGCCACGCGGGAGCCGACCTCGGGAGCGGGGGCAAGCAGGCGGCGTTTGGCCTTGGGCAGGGCGCGGACGGACTCGGTGACCAGCTCTTCGAGCATTCCCGGAACCAGCCAGTCCGTGCCGTCCTCGCGCACGCGAGCCAACACCTCGACCGGGATGGTCATGCTCACCCCGTCGCGGCCCGAACCGGGCTGGAAGCGGTAGGCCAGGGGCAACTCCATGTCCTCGAAGTGCCAGTGGTCGGGGAAGCCGGCGGAGTCCTGGCCGGTGCCACGTGGCAGCAGGATGGCCTCGGTCCAGCACAGAAGGTCAGGGTTGTCGCGCCTGGCCTGCTTCCACCACCGGTTGAAGTGGCCGGGGCTGACGACATCAGCGGGCAGCAGGTCGTCGAAGAACCCGGCGCGGGCCTGTTCGTCGGCCACGAGCCCATGTGTGCGAGTCCGCCTTTCGACCTCGCGGGCGCGTTCCAGAGCCTCCTCGTTGCGCGCCTGGAAGGGGTGGCGTTCGCGCCATTGCCCGCGCACCAGCGCATGGAGGATGAACATTTCGCGGGCGATCTGCCGAGCGGTCGGTGCCCGCCAGGTCGACGTGCTCTGCGGCACCTCCCCACCCGTTTCGCACACAATGCGGGTGCTTGGCGAAGGCGGACCTGTGGAAATGCTGGTGGCATCGTCCGAATCGGCCCGGATTGTGTGCGGATTCGGGTTGGAAAGGGCGCTGTCGAGGTCTGAGCCCGGCTCGGCAACTGTTTCGGAGGCCGCAGGCTGCGAACCGGAGTCCGCGGGGGCGGCTTGCGTCAGATGGTCCGCTCCTGAGATCTGCACGTCAAAACTGGGCTCTGCCAGCGCCAATGCGGCCAGGATCTCGGCGCGGTCGACTTCGGTCGGGGCAGGGCGCCCCTTCGAGCCGACCAGTCCCCGGGCCAGGCCCGCCACAGTGCCGGGCAGAGGAATCGCAGCATGTGAACCGCCATCGCCCCCGATCGGCACGTCCCCCAACGAGCCCAGCAGCACCGGACGCTCGGCCACCAGGGTCATCCCGTAGAGCAGCACCTTCTCCTTGACCATGGCCGCCCCCTTGGACGCCGACCAGAAGGGCTCGGAGTGCACCTTCTTGACCAGGGCGCCGGCCAGCGGCTCCACCCACTCGGGGCGGATGCGCGCCACCGTGCGGGCGAACAGGCGTGAGGTCTCCACCAGCTCGGCGGTCATCACCCATTCCGGATGGGACTTGGCCAACCCGGACCCGGGCCAGATCGTGAAACGCGTACCCCTGGCCCCCTGGTAGTCGCGTTTGGCCAGGTCCCGATTGCCCACATTCGACAGCAGCCCGACCAGCAGTGATCGATGGATGTCATCCGCATCGACCGCATTGGCCGATCGCGTGTAGGCCACGCAGGCGCGCGCGGCAGCTTCGGCGATCCCGCCGCGCAGGGCTTCTTCGGCCACCTCCGTGGGCGAGGGCAGCCCGATGGAGTCCGTGCGCAGGTCCAGAGGTCGCGCCATCTGCCGCAGCTGAGCGACGACGTCACGCCATTCGCGGTAGCGCAAGTGGTGCAGGAACTCACCGCGACACATGCGTCTGAAGGCGCTGTTGGACAGGTCGCGCTGCTGGGTGCCCAGGTAGCGCCACAGGTTGAGGTAGGTGATGAAGTCGGAGTGCGGGTCCGTGAAACGCGCATGTGCCGTGTCGGCGGCCTGCTGGTGGTCCAGGGGGCGTTCGCGCACGTCCTGGATCGACAGGGCGGCGACGATGACCAGCACCTCGGAGGCGCACCCGTTGGCGTCGGCCTCCAGCAGCATGCGGCCGAGCCTGGGGTCGATGGGCAGGCGCGCCAAGTCTCGTCCGATGGCGGTCAGGCGGTGGGTGCCGCTGCCCGTACGGGGGGGCGAGGGCGGGTCGAGGGCGAGGGCGCCGATCTCGACCAACAACTGCATGCCCGCTCTCACGGCGCGCGGATCAGGTGGGTCCAGGAACGGGAAGTCGGCGACCGCGCCCAGCCCGAGCGCCGCCATCTGCAAGATGACGGAGGCCAAAGAGGTGCGCAGAATCTCCGGTTCGGTCCATTCCGGGCGTGACTCGTGGTCGGCCTGCGAATACAGGCGGATCGTGATGCCGTCGGCCACTCGCCCGCATCGACCGGCCCTCTGGTTGGCGCTGGCCTGCGATACCTTTTCGATGGGCAGACGCTGGACCTTGGTGCGATTCGAGTAGCGGGAGATGCGCGCCAGTCCCGGGTCGACGACATGGCGCACCCCGGGCACGGTCAGCGAGGTTTCGGCGACATTGGTGGCCAGGACGACTCGGCGCAACGCGTGGGGTTCGAAGACCCTCTGCTGTTCGGCGGCGGACAGCCGCGCGAAGAGCGGCAGGATCTCCACGGCTCCGGCTCCGGTGCCGCGCGGCTTTTCGCCTGCGCGTACGCCGCGATCGCCCAGGTGGTCCAGCAGTGCCTGCTCCACGTCGCGAATGTCGCGTTCACCCGGCAGGAAGACGAGGATGTCCCCGTCTCCCTCGCTGCACAATTCGTCGACGGCATGGCAGATCGCGGTCTCGACGTCGATCTCCTCGCCCAGCCCGTAGCCCAGGGTGGGCAGGTCGCCGTCCGGGTCCTCCAGGACGAGGTGTTCGGGACCGTTCGTGCTGTCGGGGCCGCTTCGGGCGGGCGTGCGCTCCGCGGGCCGGGAATCGCCGATCGCCCCGGTGGCCATTCCGCCTGCCGTCCCGGACCGGGTGCTCGACGAGGTGCTGTACGAGGTCGGCGCGTCCTCGGCCAAGGGGCGGTAGCGGATCTCGACGGGGTAGGTGCGTCCGGAGACTTCAATGACCGGCGCGGGCTCGACGAGGCGGCCCCGCCCGCGAGGCCCTTCCCATGTGCCGAAGTGTGCGGCGAAGCGTTCGGAGTCGATGGTGGCGGAGGTGATGACGACTTTCAGGTCGGGGCGCATGGGCAGCAGACGCGCCAGGTAACCCAGGATGAAGTCGATGTTGAGGCTGCGTTCGTGGGCCTCGTCGATGATGAGGGTGTCGTAGCGGCGCAGCAGCGGGTCGGACTGGATCTCGGCCAGCAAGATGCCGTCCGTCATGAGTTTGACCAGCGTGGACGGGCCGACCTCGTCCGTGAAACGCACTTGGTAGCCGACGACCTGCCCCACGTCGCGGCCGACCTTTTGGCCGAGTTCTTCGGCGATTCGGTCCGCAACCGCCCGCGCGGCAAGACGGCGCGGCTGGGTGTGTCCGATCATCCCGGCGACGCCACGCCCCAGTTGCAGGCAGATCTTCGGCAGCTGCGTGGTCTTCCCGGAGCCGGTCTCACCTGCCACGATGACGACCTGGTGGTCGCGGATGGCGGCGGCGATCTCGTCTCGGCGCGCCGAGACCGGCAGGTCCGGGAAGGAGATCACGGGGATCGAGGCTGCTCGACCCGCAAGTTGCTCCGGCGTGAAGGGTTTCCACGCGGGAGCCAGGTCGTGGTGGGGTCTGCGCCCTCGCTTCTGGTGACGAGGCCGACCCCCTTGGCGGGTGCCGGGCTCCGGGCGCCCTCGCCCCGCCCTGCGGCCGCCTCGGCGCGCGGGCTGCGGGGATCCGCCGGATCCGGGGCAGGTGGGTTCAGGCACCCGACGATTCTACCGACCGGTGCGGCGCCCCTTGCGGGCCCGGCGTCAGCGGATGAGGAAGACCTGCTGGCGCACGAAGGGCTTGCCGTCGGCAGGACTGTTGACGACGAACCACGCCTGGTAGCCCTTGTCCCATGGTTTCAGGGCTCCGCGCTGCTGTTCACCGGGTGTGATCCCGCAGAGGAAGTCACCGGGCTGGGCGGAGGACTGCACCCACCCGACCTCGATGGCCACTCCGGGCCGGTTGCGAGGGGCGACGAATCCCGTGTCATTGCCGCCGGGGTACAGGACGCAGGAGTCCACTGTCGCGCCCGCCGGGTACAGGGACTGTCGCACGGTCTGAGGGTTGTTCGGATCGGCGAAGGGCTGGTCGAGGAATTCGATGACCTTCGGGTCTGCCATGTCGCGGATGGAGGCCTCCTTGCCGGAGGAGATCGCGTCGTAGAAGATCTGCATGACCTGCCGGTCGGGCACGACCTTGCGACCATCCGGGGTGTCGTAGACGATCGAACGCTCCACGAATTGGCCGTCCTTCCACTCCAGGGTGGCGTTCGCCGCATAGCTGGACGGTGCGGCGTGGAAGGTCTGGTCGCCCAGGGCCTTGATTGCGGGCACCTGGAAGGTCAGCGTGTTGCCCCGGGCCGACAGGTTGGTCATGGTGAAGTCGTGGATCTCGCCGGTGAACATGCGGTATCCGGGTGCATCCGGGTTCTCTCCCCACGGTTCCAGACGCCCGACCAGCTTCATGTCCGAGTCGTACACGCCCAGTGAGTTGTATGCGTAGGCGCCTCCACCGTCACAGGTGAAGAGGGCCAGCGCCACCGGGGTCCCGTCGAATTCGGTCTGGACCACGTCCGACAGGGTGATCTTCGCGTGGTTGTCCACCGGCGACTTGGCCACGCCGTTGACGAAGGTGGCGGTTGCCTCCGTGCGCAGTCCGAACTCCTCACAGACGGGGGGCACTTCCAGTGTGGCGGCCATCAGTTTCTCGCGGCTGGGTGCCGGCGCCTTGGGAATGGGGGTGGCGCGCTCGTCCCCGGAGCCGCTCTGGGAGGTCGAGGGCGGGGCGTCCGATGGGGCCGTGTTCGCCTCGCTCTGCGAGGTCGTGGCTGCAGGGAGGCTGCAGCTGGAGAGTGAGGCTCCGGCCAGCGTCAATGCGGAAAGCGCGATGATCGCCTTGCGCAGGGTGCTCGCCCCGGTGATCGAAGCAGCCTTTCGGCTGGCCCGTGATGCCTCGTGTGACTGCGTGGAAGTCATCTGTGCCTTCTTGTCGTGGTCGTGGTGCCCGTCCACCATGGCTTGGAACATGTGTGGTGGGTCTCTTCTGCGAATGACGATACCCCTTGTTCGTCAAACGCTTGCATCACTCAAGTATGAACGGTATGATCTATCATACGAAGGGGGTGCCTCATGAACACTGGGGACGGAAAGTACGCATGGATGGTCAAGATCGGCGAACGTGGACAGTTCGTCATCCCGAAGGAAGCCAGGGACCTGTTCGGGTTGCAGCCCGGAACGGAGATCCTGGTCCTGGGAGATGCGGAGCGGGGACTGGCGATCCTGCCCCGGGCGGCCCAGGGGGACTTCATCGCCCACATCTTCTCCGCAGTCGACCAAAGTGAAGGAGGCGAGCAGCGATGAGCCGCATCGTATTCGTCAACATCCACGCCCACGGGCACACCAACCCGACCCTCGGAGTCGTGCGTGAACTGATTCACCGCGGACACGAGGTCATCTACTTCTCCTTCGAAGCCATGCGGGAGCGGATCGAAGGAACAGGAGCCACTTTCATCCCGTGCGACCAGTACGTGCGCGGCATGGAGCCCACGCGAGAGGAAGGCGCCAAGCTCGGATCGGACCTGGCGCTGGCCAGTCGCATCCTCGTGGACACGACCCTGGCTCTGGCTCCGGTCCTGCGCGCAGAGTTCGAACGCCTGCAACCCGACTGCATCGTGGCCGACTCGATGGCCGTGTGGGGGCGCCTGCTGGCACGCCAGATGGACATTCCGGTGGTCACCTCGACCACGACATTCGCCTTCAACAGCCATGTCGCCCGCTCGATCATGGAACAGGGCATCCCGGCCCTGGTGAAGTTCCTCGTCCAACTTCCGGGCTTGCGCCGCGAAATGCGGCGCCTGCGCGAGGCCGGATTCCCCGTGCGGGGCTCGATGGACCTGGTGACCAGCGACGAGGATCTCGACACCGTCGTGTACACCTCCGCCGAGTTCCAACCCGCCTCGGACACCTTCCCCAAGCACTTCAGCTTCGTCGGGCCCTCGGTGCGTCCGGTGACCACCACGGTGACCAAGCAGCGCGACACCTTGGTCTACGTGTCCATGGGTACGGTCAACAACGACATGGCGCCCTTCTACAGGGCCTGCATCGAAGCCTTCGGGCGGACCCGCCACCAGGTGATCCTCTCCGTGGGCGACCAGGTGGATCCTGCAGCACTGGGCCCCGTGCCAGACAATGTCACAGTTGCCGCGTCCGTGGACCAGATCGCCGTGCTCGGCGCCGCGGACGTCTTCGTCTCGCACTGCGGCATGAACAGCGTCAACGAGTCCCTGTGGTTCGGCGTCCCGCTGGTCATGCTGCCCCGCACCAGCGAACAGGCCGGAGTGGCCGAGCGCGTCCGCCAGGTCGGTGCAGGAATCCGCCTGAAGGGCACCGATGCGGACAAGGTCGTCCGCACAGTCGAGCGCCTCCTGGGCGACCCCTCCTACCGAAGGGCCGCCGAGCGGATCAGGGATGGTTTCCACCGGTGCAGTGGAGCCGTGGGCGCGGCCGATGCGATCCTCGGCGCATGTGCGAAAGCGGCGGGACGTCCTCGTCGAAGCGAGTCCTGACCGCCGCAGCGTCGAAGGGCAGGATGAGCAGGTCGCGGGCAAGGCCGACGAGGGCTCCACGGGTGCGCTGGGCCACAGTGGGGGAGGTGGTCTCCAACGGCGGGACCTTCGTCGGTCGCCGTGGGGTCGGGTGGGCCGTGTGCCACCGGCCATGGACCTTGGGACTGCGGCGATTCCGTCGGGCTCAGAAGAGGAAGTCGTGGAGTGCCTTGACGGACATGAGGGTAACGGCGCCGACGAGCATCCACAGGAGAAGCTTCGCGGAGAACAGACCGTAGGCGGCGAAGAAGTCGTCACTGCGTTCCAGCTGGTCCTCGGTGGAACCGGGCGCCCACAACGGATCCTGGCCCTCATTCAGTGGTTCACGCTTGTCCGTGGCCATCGCGGTCTCCTTTGCCCGGTGCGAGTCTCCGCTGTCGATCGTATCGGTCCTGGCCGCGTCCCCTCCATGTCAGAGGAAAGCGTTTCAGGCGCTCCGCGGTCTCCACCGGCCGTGCCCACCGGGGTCGACGGTGCAGGATGGGGCCATGAGCGTCCACGCACTGCTGGCGGGTCTGACCACTGTCGACGTCATCCACGCGGTTGATCACGTGCCCGACCCGAACATCAAGGTCACTTCCACCGCCCACGTCATGGCCGCAGGAGGACCGGCCACGAATGCGGCGGTCGCCCTGGCTGCGCTGGAGTCGATCGCCACCACCCTCGGCGCCGGGGCGGGCACGCAAGGCGGGCTGGGCAGCACTGACGGCGGCGGATTCGGCTCCGACGAGGGCGGAGCCGTCACACTGTTGACGGCTGTCGGCAGGGGAGTGACCTCTGACTTGGTGCGCGCCGACCTCGACGCCGCCGGAGTGACCCTGATCGACGCGACGGCCCTTCCCGCCGGGGAGATCGGCGACCTTCCCCCTGCTCTGTCCTCGATCCTCGAACACCCGGGAGGGCGGATGGTCGCCTCGACGAACGCCCGCCTGCAGGTCGACGTGGACACGGCCGCCGCCGACCTGGAGCGGGCGCTTGCCGCGCACGGGGAGCCACAGGTCGTCCTTGTCGACGGGCACAACCCGGCACTTGCCGAATGTGTGCTGCTGGTGGGCGTCACGCACCCGGATGCAGTGGGTCCGCGCCCCGGTGACGGCGGCGGTGCGGGTGGCCAAGCGGGCACGGAAGCGAGTGACGAGGACGGCCCGTGTCCCGACCTCGCAAGCGGCGACCCCTTCGCGATGCTCGAGGCCAAACCCGCCCACCTGCGCGTCCTCGACGGCGGGTCGTGGAAACCCTGGTTCGTACCCCTGCTGGGGCTGGTGGACGTGGCCGTCGTCTCGGCCGACTTCTGCCCGCCGCTCCTCGACTTTCCCACAGGACCGGCCGTCGCGGACTTCCTGCGAGGCTTCGGCATCACCCGCACCGTGCGTACGCGCGGAGACCGGGCGGTCGAGTGGTTCTGGGGCGCCGGCAGCGGTACGGTCCAGGTTCCCGGCGTCGAGGCGGTGTCCACCTTGGGTGCGGGCGACATCTTCCACGGCGCCTTCTGCTGGGCGCTGGCCACCCTGCCCGATCGTGGGCGTGACCTGCAAGACCCCAGTGCCGTCATCGCCTTCGCGTCACGGGTGGCCGCAGCGTCGACCACCAGCTTCGGCACCCGCGCCTGGCGTGAGGACCCCTTGGTCCGCGACACTGTCAGCGATTGGCTGGGCCACCTCGGGTCTTGAACGAGGACGCCGGAGTGCGGCCGGCTCAACCGTTCTGCCCGGGTCGAGCCAACACGTAGCGAGTTCCGCGGCGCTCTCCGACCCGGTCGACCAGACCGCGACGGACCAACTCCCGAAGATCACTCCGCGCCTGGGCGGAGTCGACCTGCGCGAAGGTCCGATAGTCGGCGTTGGTGACCTGGGCCCCGGCGCGCATGCGCAGCAGCGCCTCCCTCTGCGAGGAGTTGAGCCCTGCGGCGTCGATCGACCCGATCCATGCGAGGTCATCGTGGGAATGCAACGCATGATTGGGGAAGAAGACGGTGAATCGCACCCCGTTGTCGACGAAACGAGGGGCCTCCAAGCCCGCCTCACGCAGGACCCGCTTGGTGGTGACGATGCCGGTGCCCATCGCTTCGATGACGCGCCCTTCTGGCCCGCCCGCATGACGGCAGATCTCGTAGAGGAACTCGTTGACGGCGCTCTTGCCGTCGCGAGTGCCCAACTGGTCGACCGAGAGTCCCCAGAGCCCACCGGGACTGGTGAGCACCATGCCCTTCGAGGTCAGCCGCAGTTCGACCACCCGCCCGGCGGCGGCATCGGACAGGTCCCGGTGGACCAACGCATTGGCGATGACCTCTCGGACGGCCACCAAAGGAATCGCAAAATCGGTGTCGGTACGCCCGTCTTTCGTGACGACCAGAGTGCTGGCCAAGTTTTGGGCCACCCATTCGACACTTCTGCGCAGAATGTCAGGCAGAGCTCCGGTGAAGTCCTTGCGGTTGGTCGCACGCGCCTCGGGACCTGCGTCGATGTTCGGCTCCACTGCTGCGGTGAGCGCAAGGTGAGGCAGATGCTGTTGGGGGTAGACGCCAAGGGCGTAGAGCCCTGCCACCGTCACCTCACCCGATGAGGCCACGACATTGAGACGGTGCAGGATCTGGTCGTCGGTGGCGTCGGCAAGGGCCGGGGTCGACTGGCGCACCGAGGCTGCGAAGACTGTCACCGCTTCCGGGTCCAGGTCGGCGATCGGGGAAGTGCCGGGAACGGGTGTGCGATCGTCCCGAGGGCGTTCACGTCTGCTCAGGAACTGCTGCTGCTCCTGCAGTGACATCGTGTAGTCCCCGTCGTACTGACGGATGTACGCCTTGCCCTGCCACATGCAGGGTTTCTGGCTGACAGGGAGTTCGTGGACATTGACGGCGACGACGCTCTTGTCGCCCAAGTGCAGCACATGCGGGTCAACCTGCAACTCCGTGCTGAACCCGTTCCGGGCGAGGTTGGTGACTCTTTTCGCCATGTCGTGGGCTAAGTCCACGCCCACCACAGGGCCATCGGGTCGCTCGCCCACGCCCAGTAGGATCGTTCCCCCGCCGGGCAGGTTCGCCAGTGAGCACAGGGAAGGGGCGATGGCCTTCGTGGAGTACTCGGAGAAGGTCTTTGCCTCGAGGTCCAAGCAGTCCCCGTGTTCCAACTCCAGACGGGCCAGAGCCACCTGCAGGTCGTCGAGAGAAGTGATCATGGATTCATAATACCCAAAAGGTGGCGAAGTATGAGATCACAGCATCAGTTATGTGCGTTCTGGAGCAAGTTATGAGCCTTTGGGGGGTGGTTGTCTCATAACGAAGGGTGGTTATCTCATAACAAGGGGCGGTTGTGAAATGGGGGCGAGGACGACCCCGCACCCGAGCCTCCCCGCCGCCCGCGGTGCTCACCTGAGCACCGGCACATGCAACCTCGCCCACTCCAGAGCCGGCTCGGCCAAAGCCTCAGGGCGCTCACCCAAGGCGAAGCGCGCATCGTGGACCACCTCAACCCTGGATCCGTCAGGCAGCAGGTGGAAGACCTTCGTGGTCTCCTCGACCAAGCCCGTCTGGACGTCATCCGCGTCGTGGATGACAAGGATCGGCCGGTGGTGGCCGGCAAGCAGCTTCTGCGTGTCCACCATCGACAAGTCGATGAGCGACTGCTTGGAGATCGTGAAGTTGCGGCGCGTCCCCGGCAGGTCGTCAGGAATGGTCGTCACCCCGTGGCGATCCAGGTCGTCCAACTGCTCCTCGGAGAAGATCCGGTCCCACTCGTAGGTGCGTGAGGCCAGGATCGGCGAGGACACGACCATCGTCATCGCCGCAGGCGGAGCCGCCGCAAGAGCAGTCAGGGCCCCGTAGGAGTGTCCGTGGATGATCTGGCGCGGGAAACCCTGGTCGGCCAGCCAGCCGGAGGCCGCACGCAGGTCCTCCACCAGGGCCTCGCGGGTGATGATCTCGTCATCGGAGCGACCGTGCCCGGAGTAGTCGAACTCCAAGGTCGCGTACCCGGCGCCCCGGTAGGTGCGGGCCAAACGGTCGAAGTGCTCGCCGGAGTGCCGGTTGGCCAGGAAGGAGTGCGAAAAGAGCACCGCGGCGTCACCGGTGTCCACGGGGTCGGTGAAAGTGCCGGCCAAGGTCCGGCCCCGCGGGGTCAGTATTCGCACGTCGCTCATCCGTCAAACCTATCGGGTGAGTGCCGGGTGCACGAAGCGTTCTCGGTCAGCGCAACTTTGTGACGGGCCGGTGACAAGGACGCCGACCCGCCCGCGTCCCTGTGGAAGGATTGACGCATGGACGATCCCACGACCGGTGTGGACTGCGACCCCATCGACGAGGCCGCCGTCCACGAGTTCTGGTTGCGGGCGGCACGGGCCATCGGAGTGGACCGGATGGATGTCGTCGTCGGAGCCGACTCCACCGCCCTGGTCGAACCGCCGGCCTGGCGGTTCGGACTGAGCCGACAAGTCGCCGACAACTGCGTCGACCTGGTGGTGCAGGGAACCAAGACGGCCACCGCCGGGATCCTGGAGGCGTACGAGGCCGCAGGTGCTCCGCTGCCCGCCGTCGGAGAGCTGGCCATCGTCTGCGACGCCCGAGGACAGCCCCGCGCACTGCTGCGCACGGACCGGGTCCGCCTGGTTCCCTTCGACCACGTCGATGCGGCCCACGCGGCAGCCGAGGGCGAAGGGGAGCGCTCCCTGCAGGAGTGGCGCCGCACCCACTGGGACTTCCTGTGCGAGGTCACCGGGCGTCCGACCGCTCCCCTTCCCGATCCGCTGCCCAGCGACGTCATGGTCCTGGAGACCTTCACCTGCCTGTATCCGAAGCTACCGCGCAGGCGCGCCTGAGCATCCTCGCCCGGCGGCACCCACACCGCTACGCTTGACGAGCACGTCGAGAGCCACGGAGGCACGCATGGGAACGAAGTTCGGATTGGTCGTCGGACTGGGAATCGGGTACGTCCTGGGCACCAGGGCCGGGCGTGAGCGCTACGAGACGATCCTGGCCGCAGCCCGCCGCGTGCGTGAGATCCCCGTGGTGGCCGCGCCCCTGGACAGGGCGGGTGAGAAGATCTCCGCAATCGTGCGCGACCAAGGCGAACGGGTCACCGACAAAGTCGCCGACGCCGTCAAGGAACGCCTCTTCGGCATGCCCGCCGAACGCGAGATGCGCCCCAGCCCCGCAGGCACGCCCGGCAGTGTCAACGTCGACGTGACGGGCACCGGGCCGAACGAACGCTGAGCGGACACGCTGTGACGAGCACGGGGCCCGACGCCGCCCCCTGCAAGGCGGGACCCACCTCGGCCCAGGTGCGCAGGTGGCGCCGCCACCTCGCAGAGGAGCGCATGGAGGCGCGCACCTACCGCGCACTTGCAGAAAATCGCACAGGCGAGGAAAGGGAAGTCCTCCTTGCCCTGGCCGAGGCCGAACGCCGCCATGAAGAGCACTGGCTGGCCCTTCTGGGCGAGCGCGCCCTGCCGGCCCCCCGCCCCTCCCTGTCCGTCCTGCTGGGCGCCACCCTGGCGCGCCTTTTCGGGACGATCTTCGTCCTGGCAATGGCCCAGCGCTCCGAACAACGCACCAGCTACGACATCGACGACGACGCCACCGCACAGATGGCAGCCGATGAACACATCCACGGCGAGGTCGTCCGCGCCCTGACCGCACGCTCCCGCCAAGCCCTCGCCGGTACCTTCCGCGCCGCGGTCTTCGGCGCCAACGACGGCCTGGTGTCGAACCTGGCGCTGGTCCTGGGCGTGGCGGCCACCGGCATGGACCCCCACCTGGTCCTGGCCACTGGCGTCGCAGGCCTGTTGGCGGGCGCCCTGTCGATGGCGGCGGGCGAATGGGTCAGTGTCATCAGCCAACGCGAACTGCTCGACGCCTCCATCCCCGATCCAGAGGCGCACCGCAGCGTCACCCACCTGGACGTCGACGCCAATGAGCTGGCCCTGGTGTTCCGCGCTCGCGGCGAATCCGCCGAAGAAGCACGAGCCCACGCCGACGCCGTCTTCGAACGGGTCATGGGTCCGGCCACCACCGAGTCCGGCGCCCTGGCGGTACGCGCCGCCCTGGGTGACGGGGGCGCTGCCGGACGGGGAGCCGCAGACGAGATCGGCACCCCGTGGAGGGCGGCGTCGTCCTCGTTCCTGTTCTTCGCCGCAGGGGCACTGGTTCCCCTGCTGCCTTGGCTTGCGGGACTGAGCGGGCCGGTGGCGATCGCCGTGGCTGCCGCGCTGGTCGGAGTTGCCCTGCTGGTCACCGGTGGAATCGTCGGCGTGCTCTCGGGCCAGTCGCCCCTGCCGCGCGCCCTGCGCCAACTCGCCATCGGCTACGGGGCGGCGCTGGTCACCTACCTGCTGGGCCTTGCCTTCGGGGTTTCCGCCGCCTGAGGCGCTCCTTCGCCTCGATGTGCGGATCATGTGACCCGGTGGTGGACAATGGTCGGGTGCTGCACTCCGTGCTCAGTGGTCTGGACCAGACCCTGCCCGACCTGTTCCGCGCCATCGACCTGCTCGGCGTGCTGCTCAACGGCATCCTCGGCGGACGCCTGGCACGGACCAAGCACTTCGACGCCGTCGGCTTCGCCGTCCTGGCGATCATGTCTGCCCTGGCAGGGGGCATGTTGCGCGACGTCCTGCTGCACAACGGCCCCCCGGTTGCCCTCACCGACCCCTTCTACCTGGGAACGGCCCTGGTCGGTGCCGGAGTGGCCATGCTGTGGAAGTTCGACTCGCGGCCATGGCGCATCGCCCTGGTCGTCGCCGACGGCACGGTCCTGGGCTGCTGGGCCGCCACAGGCGCCCTCAAGACCCTGGAGGCCGGCTTCGGGTGGATGCCCGCCATCATGCTCGGCATCATGACTGCCGTCGGCGGCGGCATGATCCGCGACATTTCGGCGGGCTCGGTTCCGCAGGTCTTCGGCGGCAACAACCTCTACGCCACCCCCGCTCTGGTGTCCGCAGGGATCATGGTGGCCTTTTGGCACACGGGCCTGACCACCATCGGAATGCTGGTCGCCACCATCATCGGGTCGGCCTTCACCGGAGTCTCCCACTGGAAACGCTGGCGCCTGCCCCAGCACGACGACTGGGAACTCAACGCCGAGAACCTTCGCCACCTGGCGCGCCGCAGGAAATGAGGCAGCATGTGCGGGCGCTTCTCCCTCTTCGCCGACGACGCCGAACTGGTCGGCCTCTTCGACATCGACCTGGTCGAAGGCGTGGATGCCGCCTCCTCGGCTTCTGACACCCACCCCACATGGCAGGTCAGGTACAACATCGCCCCCTCACAGCCGGTCCTCGTCGTCATGGGACGCATGGCTCCGCCCTCGTCGTCGGCACAGACGCCGGATGCCGCCGCGCCCGTGCGCAAACTGCGTCCCCTCCAATGGGGGCTGGTTCCACACTGGGCGAAGACGTCGACCCGGCCCCTCATCAATGCGCGCAGTGAGACTGTCCTGGACAAGCCGACATTCCGTCGCGCCATCCGATCCCAACGATGCCTGGTCCCCGCCAACGGCTACTTCGAATGGCAGGTCGGTGGCGCCCCCGACGGACGCGGCAAACAACCGTGGTTCATCTCCGCAGGTCCGGGCGACCCCGTCTTCGCCTTCGCGGGCATCTACGAGGCCTGGCGGGACCCGGTGGATCCGGATGGGCAGTGGCTGCTCACCTGCGCGATCCTCACCCGCGCCACCCCACCCGGGCTGGATGCCATCCACGAGCGCACGCCACTGGTTGTCCCACCTCACTCGTGGGACCAGTGGCTGGACCCGATGGTCACCTCCAAGGACCGGGTGGCGCACCTCATGGCCCGGATTCCGCAGGCCAAGCTGGAAACGCGCGCTGTCGGCACTGCGGTGGGAAACGTGCGCAGCCAGGGTCCGGACCTCGTCCGCCCTGTTGACGAGTGGGCGTGAGGAGCCGCCGCCGGACTACAGTGACCGGGCGGCCGACGCCGCGCCCCAGTGGGCACAGGTCGGCCGCAAGACCACGACCACGGGGAATCCCGTCGGTGACGCACGTCCACACGACCGGCTCGGCCCACCCGGCAGAGCCTGCAAGGAAGGAACTCCGTGAGCATCCTCGAACGGAGCACGGCCGGGACACCCGCGCCCGCCGGCACAGCCGGGACCGCAGCCGACAGTGATGCCACTGTCGGCGGGCGCAGGCCCCGCAGGTTCTCGACCAGACACCTGTCGATGATGGCCCTGGGCAGCGCGATCGGTGCCGGCTTCTTCCTGGGGACGGGCATCGCCGTGTCGAATGCGGGGCCCGCGGTCCTCATCTCGTACGTGCTGGCGGCCTTCATCGCCGTGTCCGTCATGTTCGCCCTGGCCGAGCTCGCCTCGGCCCTGCCGTCGACAGGGTCCTTCTCGACCTACGCGGAGGTCGGCATCGGTCGCTGGGCAGGGTTCACCGTCGGATGGTTGTACTGGGTCATGCTCATCATGGTCCTGGGTCTGGAGGTCACGGGCGCGGCGGCCTACTTCGTCGGATGGTTCCCGCAGGTGCCGCAGTGGGTGGTGGCCCTGGTCATCGTCGTCGTCCTGGGCGGCGTGAACCTGCTGGCCGCAGGTGATTTCGGTGAGATCGAAGCGTGGATGGCCGGGCTGAAGGTCGCCGCGATCCTCGTCTTCCTGGTGATCGGCGTCGCTCTGGTGACAGGGCTGCTGCCCGGGCGCAGCGCACCCGTGGGTGAGGTCGTCCTGGGGCACGGGGGCTGGATCCCCAACGGCCTACCGGGTGTGGCCGTGAGTCTTCTGGCCATCATCACCTCCTTCGGCGGCATCGAAATCGTCACCATTGCCGCCGCCGAGGCCGAGGACGCCCGCGCCGCCATGAGCCGCGCGATCCGCTCGGTCATCGGACGCATCCTCGTCCTCTACGTCGGCTCGGTCCTGCTGCTGGTCGCCCTTCTTCCCTGGGATTCCGAGGAGATGCGCACCTCCCCGTTCGCGGCGATCCTGGACATGGCGGGGGTCCCTCACGTCGGAACGATCATGGAGGTGGTCGTCTTCGTCTCGCTGATCAGCGCATTCAGCGCGAATGTGTACTCCTCCTCGCGCATGGCGTATTCGCTGTCGGCGCGGGGCATGGGGGTGCGCTGGCTTCTGGGCGCCGGCGGGCGGCCCGCCACGCCGCAGACGGGTGGGCATCTGGGGCCTGTGGACGAGGCCGGGGCCGCGATGCTCGACGTGGTCCGCGACGAGGCCGGGACCGGCGACATCGCGCATGGCCGCACACCCAAACGCGCCGTCATGGTCTCGGTCTTCCTGGCACTGGTCTCGGCCGCCCTGAACTGGTACCTGCCGGATGTGATGCTCGCGTGGTTCCTCAATGCGGTCGGCATGGTGCTGCTGGTGGCGTGGGTGTTCATCGTCGTGTCCCACATTCGACTCTCTTCGCGTCTGGAGGCTGCGGGCATTGAACGGCTCCGGATGCCAGGCGCTCCGTGGACGTCGTGGCTGGTCCTGGTCGCGCTGGCCGGTCTGGCGGTCCTCATGGCCATGAATCCGGAAGGCCGCGCCCAGCTGCTGGCCATGGGAGTGCTCACCGCACTGGTCGTCGGAATCCACCACCTTCGGCAGTGGTGGTTGGCCCGCCACTGACAGGCGGGCCCGTGTGTGCGCTCCCCGGCGGGTCCTTGAACTTCGGCCTGTGGACGTCCTTTGTCGTCCACAGGCCCGCGCCGAGCCCGTGTCCAGATGTGGGCGGGTCGGGGCACCATGGGGGTCGAAGGCAAGGAGGTGGACATGTCCGGCAGAGGCAGACGGGGCGACGTGTTGGCCCTGGTCTTCCTCGCCGTCGCCCTTGTCACGGCACTGGGGCCGCCGCCTGCGGCAGACATGCTGGGACTCGGTCGCACCCTGGGGTGGACCCTGCCGCTGCCCTGGTCGGGGCCTGACCGGCCCGCCCTCGAACGCCTCCCCACCACCTCATGGTCACGGCAACTGCGAGCCCTGGAGGTGCGCGTACGCAGCCCAGCGCCCGCCTACCAGCGCGAAGCCTTCGGGCAGCGCTGGGCCGATGCGGACAGGAACGGGTGCGACACCCGCAATGACATCCTCGGCCGGGACTTGGCGCGTCCGCGCTTCAAAGCGGGGACCAACGACTGCGTGGTGGTGTCGGGAACCTTGGCCGAGCCCTACACCGGCGCGGTCGTCGAGTTCACCCGAGGAGCGGGCACCTCAGACATGGTCCAGGTGGACCACGTCGTGGCACTGGCCGACGCGTGGCGCTCAGGAGCATGGCAGTGGGATGCGGCCACGCGAGAGCGTTTCGCCAACGACCCGGAGAACCTGCTGGCAGTCGACGGGCGGGCCAACCGGGACAAGGGCGCCAGTTCCGCCGACGAATGGATGCCACCGGATGCGGCCTTCCACTGCACGTATGCGCGCACCCAGATCCAGGTCAAACACCGCTGGGCACTCAGCGTCACCGCGGCCGAGCGTGAGGCACTGGCTTCGGCGCTGCTCACCTGCCCGTCAAAGTGACGGCGGCTCCGGCGTTCACTCGTCGACTTCGAGGTCCACTGTCCAGTGGTCACCATCGGGACCCCAGGTCAGGCTGCCCCGGTAGCCCAGCTTCTCGCGGATCTTCGCCAGGGCTCCCGCCGATGCGCGGTCGTAGTGGGGTCGCAAAGGCTCGCTGTACCCGTCATTGGTCACCGAGACACCGTCGGAACGCAGAGTCACCTGCACATGTGAGGGACTTGAGTGGGCAACGGCATTCGCGCAGGCCTCACGGATGACGCGGGCCGACATGGTGGCGGCGGTGCCGGGGGTCGGGTCCCCCAGCCGGATCAGGTCAAGACGCACACCGGAGGCGGACAACAGTGAGCGCGCGGACTCCAACTCACTGTCCGGAATCGCAGTGCGGGTTGCGGAAACGACCCGCCGGATCTCGTCGTGGGCCGAACGCGAGATCGACAGGACCTCCTCCATGTGCTGACGCGCCTGTGGGCCCTGATCGGCTTCGAGCAGACGGCACGCAAGGTCGGAGTGCGCGACAATGCTGGTCAGGTCCTGCCACAGGGCGTCGTGCAGGTCCGCATTGGCCTGGGTGCGTTCCCTCTCGCGGGTCAGCGCCAAGCGGTGCTGGTCGTCAAGGCCCCGCTGGACCTCCAGGTCCATGCGATTGCGGGCAAGCAGGGTGAGGATGCCCGTCATGGTCACGCCCAGCAGAGGCAGGAAGCCGGCGGCCGGAACCACCATGGTCTCCACCGCGGCAATGGTGACCACCACCGCAATGGACGGCAAGGTCAGGCGTTTCGGGGACAGCAGGGCGGAAGTCGCGGCAAGGTAGCACAGCCACGCGATGCCGCCCGCACTGTCCAATTGCGCGTGCGTGAACACGGCGGCCACCTGCAGGACCAACATGAGCAGCGAGGTGAGGACGAATGTGCCCGTGCCGCTCTCATAGCGGGGAGCGGTGTCGTTGACCAGCCACGACGTGATGTAGACGGCGGCGAAGAAAATGATCTCGACCAACAGTGCCACGGCCCAACGCTCGTCCAGGCCGGCACTCGTCGCCGTCACGGCACTGGCCAGGAGCATGAAGAGGAAGGAGGAGGCCCACGCGAGACTGACCAGTCGTGACGGTCCCTTCGGCTCCTTGCGGGTGCGCCGCAGGGACTCGGATCGGCTGGTGACCGTCGTTCGACGCCTGGGCAGTGAGTCCTCCAGCGAAGGGGGGAAGTGCGTGCCGCTCACGTGGAATCCTTCCGACAGGTCGAGCCTACAGGTCGAAAGTCTGCGCGTGAACAGAGGTATGGGGAATGTGAGGACCCCGGAGCATCGCCGAGTGCGTGGCGCAGGTGGGCCCGGCGGGACCCGGGCTCACAGCCAGCCGGCCTCCGTGGCGATGCGCACCGCCTCGGCCCTGGTTCGCGCCCCGAGCTTCGTCATGATGGTCGACACGTGGTTGCGCACGGTTCCTTGCCCCAAGGCAAGGCTCGCCGCGATGTCCGCAATGGTTCCGCCCTCGGCCACAGCTCGAAGGACCTCCACTTCACGGTCGGTCAGCGGCGAGGTCCCCCGGGTCAAGGTCTCCACCGCCAAGGCCGGGTCGACGACCCTGCCTCCACGGGCCACTGTGCGCACCGCCGCTGCCAGCTGCTCCGAAGGGGCGTCCTTGACCAGGAATCCTACGGCGCCCGCGTCCAGGGCCCGCTGGACGTAGCCGGGCCGCCCGAAAGTCGTGAGCATGAGGACGCGGGTGCGGGGATGGCGTGTGCAGATCGCTTCGCAGGCGGTGATCCCGTCCAGGCCCGGCATCTCGATGTCCATGAGGACCACGTCGACACCACCACCCAGCTCCCCCAGGCGCTTGAGGGCCTCCTTCCCGTCCCCGGCCTGTCCGACCACATCGATGTCGCTCTCCAGTGAGAGCAGGGTCGCCAGGGCTTCTCGCACCATCTGCTGGTCGTCGACGACCAGCACATGAACACTGCCGCCTGCTGCCGGGGCCTGTCGCGTCGCGGTCGGGTCGGAACTCATCGAGGCTCCTCGGGTCCTGGCCCACCGTGGCGGGCTGTCGGTTCAAGTGTGTGGTTGCGTTCGGTTCCCATGTGCCGGTGGGGGATCACGATGGTGCCCCTCACCCGTCGAGCACGAGGTCCAGGACCCAGGAGTCGCCCTCGGGCCCCCACGTGAGGCGGCCCCTGCCGGCAACCCGGTCTGCCAGGCCCGCAAGACCCGAACCCGAGGCGGCGAACTCCGACGCCGGGCGCCTGGGGGACAAGACATCGGACAAGCGTCCCCGGCCCACCCCGTCATTGACCACTCGCACCCCGTTTGGACGCAGGGTCACCAGAACCAGGGAGGGGGAGGCATGTTTGAGGGCGTTGGTCGTGGCCTCGCGGATGACATGGGCCACCAGGGTCGAGGGCGTGCCCGGGGCGGGCTCACCTTGACGGATGACCTCCAGCCGCACGCCCGCCGCGCCCAGGAGCGTGCGGGCCGAGTCGATCTCCGTGGCGGGCAGCAGGGTCCGGTTGGCGGCAACGACGGCTCGGACGTCGGCCAGTGCAGTGCGGGTCAGGTCGGTGACCTCGTCGATCTGGGCCCGCGCCTCCTCCACACGCCCGGCGTCCAGCAGGCGACCCGTCAGGTCCAGCTTCACGCTGATGCCTGTCAGGCTCTGCCCCAGGATGTCGTGCAGGTCGGCACTGATGCGGGTGCGTTCCCTCTCCTGGGACAGGGCCAGGGCCTGCTGGGCCTCAACCTCGCGCATGCGCTGGCGGTCGGAGGCCTGCCTGCCCGTCATGGAGAAAATGGTCGTCACAGTGACGACCCCCAAGGGAACCAGACCCTCCTGCGGCCACACCAGGGTTTCGACGATGGCGATGGCCAGGAGCACCCCGAGTCCGGGAAACAGTGTGCGCCGCGGAAGCAGGAAGACGACAGGTGAAGCCACGTAACACAGCGTGTACACGCCACCCCAACCGCCGCCGTGGTCGATGAGCGCGGTCAGGGCCACCTGCAGGCCAAGGAGCAGCGCCAGCCACACCACCAGGGTCGTCGTGAGACGTTGACTCACCGGGGTGGCGTCATTGACCAGCCAGATGACGATGTACACCCCGCTGAGGGCCACGGACAGGGCGATGATCGCCGCCACGCGCGTCGACGGCGGGGACTGGAAGCCCTCGGCCATCGGGTAGACGAGGAATAGCAGGAAAGGGGCGGCCCACAGCAGGGAGACGATCCGGTGGACGGGCACACCCAAGAAGACTCGGGACTCGTGCGACTCCAGCGGGCCTGCACCCGGTGTCTCCCCGGGGGTGAGCGCCGACGCACCGGGTGCGTCGGCTGAGGCGGCGCCCGCGCGCCACTCGTGTGTCGACTTCGTCCTCACGCCCTCGTCCTCCTGGTTCCCTTCCGAACCCTATCGCGCCCGTGTCCCCGGGCATTGGGCCCGGGGACGGCAGGCATGTCACTCGGTGTCAGCGGGTCGTGTCCCTCGACTGGGCCCAGGCGGCGATTCCAGCCAGGACGACGCTCCACACCACGTAGTTGAGCAGCCAGCTCCACTCGAAGGTCTCCCAGCCGTACAGGGGAAGTTGTGCGATGTTGGCCAGACCGTGGAAGGGGGTGTAGGGGGCGATGGTCTTCCAGAAGGTGCCCATCTGCTCCAGCGGGATGAACAGCCCCGAAGCGAAGGAGCCGAGTACGGTGATGGCGCTGTTCAGGGCGAAGGCTCCGTCACTGCGCACCGCGAAGGCGCAGGCCAGGCCCAGGACCACCGGCAGGATGGACATTGCGATGATGACGACGAAGGAGACCAGCCAGGTGGTGGTGTACATGCGCGCCCCGGTCAGCAACCCCGCCGCGTAGGTGATGGCGATGACCACGGCGCTGACGACCAGCGTGGCCAACGTGCGTGCCGCGATCATGGACAAGGGCGAGACCGGGGTCAGCGCGTACAGGCGTGAGACGCCTGAGGTGCGTTCCAGTGCGATGACCGTTCCCATCGAGGAACTGGTCATGATCGTCCCGTAGACGGCCATGTTCACCAGGACCTTGGCGGCCACGTTCCCGTTGATGACCCACTGGTCGGAGTACTCCTGGCCTGCGCCGAACATGAGGTACATGAAGATGGGCAGGGCGATGGCGAAACCCATGGTGAAGGGGTTCGTGATCATCTTCCAGAAGGCGTACCACGACAGTGTGCCGAATCCTGTCCACCCGGAGCCGAGCGGGCGTTGGGTGGCAGCGGAAGGTTGGGGCAAGGGGCTCTGGATGGTGGTGGTCATGGTCGGATCCTTGTCTGTGAGGTGCGCATGCGCCGGGGGTCTGGAAGTCGTGGGGGCCGGTGTCAGGCCGTGAGTTGGGCGAAGGTGTCCTCCAGGGAGGAGGCGGTGATCTCCAGGTCGTGTGCGCCGTGGAGGGCCAGGAGGGCGCGGGCGACCTCATCCGTTTCGGGCCCCTGGACCTGCACCGCGACTTCGTCGTCGTGGATCCGCGTCCATGTGACCCGCAGGTCCGCGGCCCCGGGGACGAGGGCGAGGGCGGAGGCGGCCTCGGACCGGGTTCGCTCGGGAATGAGAATACGCAGGTGGCGTCCAGCGCTTGCGAGCCGCAACTCGTCGGTGGGGGCGTCGGCGATGATCCGCCCGTCCTTCATGATGACGGTGCGCTGGGCGAACTCTTCGGCCTCGGCAAGGTAGTGGGTGGCGAAGAGGATCGTGCGCCCCCGGTTGGCCTGGGCGCGCATGAGGGCCCAGAACTCGCGGCGGGCGGTTGCGTCCATACCGGCGGTGGGCTCGTCCAGCACCAGCAGCAGCGGGTCGGGCAGCAGGGCCAGGGCCAATCGCACGCGCTGCTGTTCGCCGCCGGAGAGCTTGCGGATGGGACGCTTGACCAGGCCGGTCAGGTGGGTCTCCTCGATGATGCGGGTCAGGTCGGACTTGGTGGAGTGGGTGGAGGCGAAGATCCTCAGGCACTGCTCAACCGTGTGCTCGGCCAACAGGGCACCGCTTTGGTGGACCACTCCCACGCAGGAGCGGCGGATGGCCTCACGGGGAGTCACGCCGAAGAGCTGCACCCGTCCTTCAGTGCTCCTTTGCAGTCCCAGGGCGATGTCGATGAGGGTCGTCTTTCCGGCCCCGTTCTTTCCCAGCAGGGCCACGATCTGGCCGCTGGGGACCGTCAGCGTGACATCGTCCACGGCAACAGTGGTGCCGAAGGTCTTGCGGACACCCGTCACGGACAGGGCGGGGACGGATTCGGGGGTGGTGGTGGGGGCAGGTGATGTGGGCGCCGACGAGCGGGCGTTGCGGTTCCTTTCCATGACTCAAGCATCCAATCGTGGCTGCTCGGCGCCCAGTGTCGTGTGGAAGGTGGGTGGCGGTGACATCCGTCAGGGGTGGGCTCGTGACCCTTGACGAGGGCGGCGCCCCATCCGAGGGCACCGGTGGCGGGAGGCGGTGTGCGCCGCAGCGCCGACCGGGGGACAATGGGGGCATGAGATTCGTCCTTCGACTTGTCGGAACGATGCTCGGCATCTGGGTGTCCACTCTGCTGGTGCCCGAGATCCACATCGCCCAGGGCACCACGCTGGTGAACTCCCTGTTGTTGCTGGCCGCGATCGCCCTGATCCTCACGCTGGTCAACTCCATCGTGCGTCCGGTGGTCAAGTTCTTCGCCTGGCCCCTGTACCTCATCACCTTCGGCCTCTTCGCCCTGGTCACCAACGCCCTGGTGTTCATGGCGGCAGGCTGGGCGTCCTCGTCACTGGGCGTCCCCTTCGAGGTCGGCTCCATGGGGACGGCGCTCCTGGGAGGCACGATCACCGCAGTCATCTCCGCGCTGACCGTGGCCCTCCTCGGAGAGGACAAGGGCAAGAAGAAGCACTGACCGACCCGGGCCCCTCCTCCCGGTGGGACGGGAGTGCACCCGACCTCGCCGCAGGGTAGGACTGAGGCATGGACACGCCCGAACTCCAGGTCCCCATCCGCCCGCAGGTCGCCGACCTGCCCCGCTACGTGCCGGGCAGGACCCTGCCTGGAGCTGCGAAGATCTCTTCGAACGAGATGCCCTTCCCGCCCTCGCACGCGGTTGTGGAGGCGGCGCTCGCGGCACTGACCGACGCCAACCGCTACCCGGACCTCGCGGCTGCACCCTTGCGGGCTGCGCTGGCCGCCCACATCGGGGTCGGGCAAGACCAGATCTGCGTGGGTACGGGATCCTCCGCGATTCTCCTGGCGGCCCTTGGCGCCGTGTGCGCGCCGGGTGAGACCGTCGTCCACCCGTGGCGCAGTTTCGAGTCCTATCCGATCGCCGTGCCCGCCTCGCACGCGATTCCTCGGCCTGTGCCGTTGCTGGCGGACGGGACCCACGACCTGGAGGGCATGCTCGAGGCGGCCTGCCGGGGGGCCCGCGCCGTCATCCTGTGCACGCCGAACAACCCGACTGGACCTGCCCTGACCTTCACCCAGGTCGCCGACTTCGTCGCCGAGGTGCCGGCCGACGTCCTGGTCCTCCTGGACGAGGCCTACATCGAGTTCGCCACCGCCCCCGACGTGCGTACCGGCGTGCCACTGGTCGCCGAGCACCCGAATGTACTGGTCATGCGGACTTTCTCGAAGGCCTACGCGCTGGCGGGCCTGCGGGTCGGATACGCCGTGGGTCATGCGGACCTCATCAGCGCAATTGGTGCGGTCCTGGTCCCCTTCGGGGTGTCCTCCGTGGCTCAGGCGGCAGCCGTTGCAGCGCTGGTCGACCAACAGGGGATGAGTGCGGCGGTGGCGGCTGTCGTGGCCGAGCGTGACCGGGTCGTCGGCGAACTGCGGGAGCTGGGTCTGGCCGTGCCGGACTCCCAGTCGAACTTCTACTGGCTGCCGGGCCTGGGCCGCGACTTCGTCCGGGCCTGTGCCGAGGTGGGACTGGTCGTCCGGCCCTTCCCCGAGGGAGTGCGCGTGAGTGTGGGCACGCCGGAGCACAACAACTCCTTGATCGAGGTTGCCCGCACCTTCATTGCCCGGTGAACGCCGCGGCCCGGCGCTGGTCCCGGCGGCGGGCCGTCAGGGACAGGCTGTCAGGAGACGATGAGCAGTGACCCGACGGCAAATGTCCACGCGATCTCGGCAAGACCGATGTGGATCGGGCGGATGGGGGAGTGGGTCGACTGCCACCACGGCAACAGGCCGCCGCGCAGCGCCAAACCCACCCACACCAGGAGCATCGCCCAGTGCAGGGTGCCAACGGCGACTGCCCAGGCGATTCCCGCACCTGTGACGAGGTGCCACCCGATCGTCGCCCACACCCAACGCGCATCGCGGCGCCCTCGGATCAGGGAGCGGACCAGGAACACCGTGCCCAGGAAGTAGGCGGCCAGCACGAAGGAGGCGACCCACGCGTGAGCCCAACCCGTGGGCTTCGCATCGATGAAGAGCCCGGTGTGCAGGGTCCATGTGGCCAACCGGTCCGGGCCCCACAGGACCTGCCACAACGCCTGGTCGACGCCCGCATGGAACAGGCCGTCGAGACTTCGCCAGTGCGCCCCCAGTCCGAAGGCCACCACAGTGGTCAGACACGAGGCAAGGATGGTCGCACTGCGCGTGACCAGCGACCGGTCGTGCCTGCGCCACAACTGCCAGAAGGTGAGCGCCACCAGGGGTGCGAACAGGGGCGTCCACAGGAGCACCGAGGGAGCCGCCCACAGCAGGCCCGCCCCCAGCAGACACGACAGCGTGAACCACGTCCACACTGCCGGACGCACCGTCGGGCGACGACGCCGCGGCGTCTTTGCCAGGAGCTCCACGGCGCTGAAGAAGTGGAAACCCGACACCCATGCGGCGACGAGCCACCCGTGTGAGGGATGCGGGACGCCCAGGAGCATGCCTGTGAGCAAAGGCGTGAGGGTGATGAACCATGCGCCGTGCTGGTCGGGGATCCACCCCTTGGAGGCGAGACGGGTGAGTCTGTTCCGGAAAGCCGCCATGTCGTCCACATCGGTCATGGCGGACATGGTAGTCACCCGGGGCTCAGCCCGGTCGCGCTCAGATCCACCCCTTGGAGCGGGCGATCTCCGCCGCCACGTGCCTGTTCGGCGCATCCAATTTGAGAGCCGCCGACGACAGGTAGTTGCGTACCGTCCCGGGCGACAGGCAGGCGCGTTGGGCGATCTCGTCGATCGGGGCGCCCGAGGCCGCCAGTTCCAGCACGTCGGCCTCACGCGGCGTGAGCGGTGAGTCCCCCGCCGCGATGGCCTCGGCCGACAGCTCCGGGTCGACGTAGCGCTGACCGCTGTGCACACGGCGGATGACCTCCGCCATGAGCTTGGCGGGTGTGGTCTTCGGGACGAAGCCACGAGCGCCCGCCTCAAGCGCACGCTTGAGGTATCCCGGCCGCGCATGCGAGGTGCAGATGAGGCAGCGTGTCGGCACGCCGGCGGCGATCACCTGCTCGGTCACTTCGATGCCGTCCGCACCGGGCATCTGCAGGTCCAGGACCGCCACATCCGGTTGATGGCGGGTGATCTGGGCGATCGCCTCCGTGCCCGAGGCCGCCACCGCGACCACGTCGATGTCGCCCTGCAGGCCGAGCAAGGCCTCCAGGGCGTCACGCAGCAGCGTTTCGTCATCGGCCACCAGGACGCGAATCGGCGAGGGCGGCGCCCCGGCCGCATCTGGTGCGCCGCCTGTGCCAGTGGTCGGAGCCGGTTCAGGAGTGTGAGTCGTCATCGGGGCTCTCCTTCCGAGGGGGCCGGAATGCGTACGGAAATGGTGAATGACCCGCCATGTCCACGAATCTTCAGTGTCCCCCCGACCGAGGCAAGGCGCGCGGACAGGCTCTCCAGTCCCGAGGACGGGGTCTGGCCCTCCTCACCCGACATCTGCGGGGACGGGGCGTGTGCGCGGTCGTTGGTGATCTCCAACCCGGCTCCGCCCTCGTCGTAGGACACACGGATGGTGCACATGCTGGCGTCCGAATGTCGCACGACATTCGTCACCGCTTCGCGCAGGACCATCGCCAGGGGCTCGGCGGCCCAGTCGGGCAGGTGCGCGTCCCCGATGACGCGGCAGGTGATCCCCGCCGACGCGAGGAATGAGTTGGCGCCGACCAACTCACTTGCCAGGTCGGGTCTGCGATAGTCGGCCAGGACGGCGCGAACCTCCTTGAGGGCGTCATCGGCAAGAGCTTTGACCCTGCGGGACTCGCTGGCCGCGCGCGGGGCGCCTTCCGCGTCGGCCAATGCGGCCGCCAGGTCGGATTTGACCGCCACCGCCGTCAACGCCCTGCCGAAGACGTCGTGCAGGTCGCGGGCGATGCGCAGGCGTTCCTCGGCCACCGCAAGGTCCGCGCGCATGGCGTCCAGACGCTCCTGCGCCCCCACCGATCGCAGGACGTTGTAGAACCACACCTGGGTGGGCATGATGACCAACAGGCCGATTCCGACAGGGACCGTTCCGGCGAGGGCGAGGACCTCGTCAGGTGCCCTCGAATCCACGGGATGGACCCACAAGGCGATCATTCCCGCGAGCAAGTGGACTGCCGAGGCGGAAAAGGTGGCCAGGAGCGCCTTGGAGACGTTGAAGAAGGGGCTCAGAGCCAGCAATGCTCCGAAGAGAGTCACACCCAGAGCCAGGGCCACCGGCGACATCGGCACATGGTCGGTGGGCAGCCCCATGACTGCGCACACCAGTGACGCCAGTGTGGAGACCGCCAGCAGAGGAGCCAGCCATCGAGGGCCGGGCCGCCCTTCGAGGATCTGGTTGGTCCAGTGGTGCAGGGCGAGCACCGCAGTCAAGGCCTCGACCGCCTGTGAGGCAAGGAATGCTCCGGTCCACCAGTTCACCCACGGCTGGTCCGCAACCATGCCCGCCATCCCCAACGGCCACATGATCAGCAGGGCGTAGTAGCTGATGAGCGTGTAGTCGCGTAGTTTTCGAGTGCCTTGACCGACGCGTGTCACCGTGGGTCCTACCGGGGCTGTCATGGGGTCAAGCCTTCCATGTCGTGAGTCCGGGTGCAGCTGTGCCCGCACTTCCTGGCGGTTCTGGACCGTGCGCCGGGGGGCGGTCGGCGGGTTGCGCTCGGACCCCGGCGCCGCGGCTCCCGCCCTCGCGCGGACGAGGACGGGAATGTCGCAAGGGTCGCTTGGCGCTCACCGACGGCGGGTGAAACGCATCTTCGAACCGAGGACGCAGGCGATGATCGCCCAGCACACGAGGACCATCGCCGGACGGAAAGCGGCCGCCCACGTCTGGGCGAAGGAAGCGTCGGTCACCGTGTCCAGCAGGTTCGAGCCGGTCAGACCCAGGTCGATGAGGTCGCTCATTGCCCACAGCGGCGAGTAGGAGGAGAAGGTGCGCATCGCTTCGGGCATGGAGCTGATCGGGACCAGACCGCCCGACAGGACGGACAGGCCCACGAAGACGGGCATCGTCGAGTACTGGGCGCCCTCGACGGTGCTCGTCCAGGAGGACGTCCAGGCGGCCAGTCCGGCAAGGACCACGATTCCTCCGAGCAGCGCCACGACCAGCAGGATCGGGTTGGAAATCTGCGTGACCTGCATGAGGGCAAGGATGGCCGCAGAACCCACCCCGGCCTGGACCAGGGCGACCAGACCCGAGGGAACCACGGCCGCAATGACCGCCTCCCACGGGGTCGCCTCGCCCGTCGACATGCGCTGAAGGACACCTTCTTCACGTCGGGCCACGTAGATGACCGTGAGGTTGTAGTAGACGCCCACGCACAGTGCCCACACGGCAAGTGTCTGGATCATTGCGGAGGCGAAGGCGCTGCCGGTGAGGCTGCCGCCGATCATCTGCGACAGGCCCAGGACCACGACCGGAACCAACAGCAGTGCGGTGGCGACGATCGTCGGATTGCGCAGGTACAGGGTGACTTCGGCTCGGGCGATGGAGGCGATGCGACGCAGGGGGCCCAAGACGCGCCGGGCCGCTCCGGGACTCGACGTGGCGGAGCGTGAGGGATGCTGTGCGTAGACCTCGCGTCTCGCACCCAGGCCAATGGCGCCCGTGGCCGATGTGCGGGAGGGTGCGTGAACGGTTCTGGTCGCGAATGCCGTGGCGCTTGGAGTCGCAGGTGCGGCGGGGGTGGACGGGGTGAAGGTCTGGGGGTTCATCGTGGGCTCCTTCGGTGGCGGAGTGGCTGGAGTCGGGTAGGTGCTGGTCGGCGGCAGGTGTGTTCAGGCGGCCGCGTTCACAGGGTGGTCGACGGGGCTCTCGGTGAGGGCGAGGAATGCTTGTTCGAGAGAGGCACTGCGGGCGTCGAGTCCTTCCAGAACGACTCCACGCCTTGCGGCCAAGCGGAGGAGCTCGCTGAGGGTCACCTGCAGATTCCCTGAGGCCAGGTGGACCCGGCCACGCTCCCACCGCACCCTGTCGACCAGGTTCGGCAGAGCAAGGAGGTCGCCCTCGTCGATGCCCGTCGGCATCCCACCCGTATGCGCTCGAAGCGGTGGAGCCAGGAAGGAGATGCGGGCGGGCTGGGAAGCGACGATTTCCTGCAGGCTTCCCTGGGCGCGGATCCGCCCACCCGCCATGACCAGGACGCGGTCGGAGAGCTCCTCGGCTTCCTCCAGGTAGTGGGTGGTGAGCAGCACGGTGGTTCCCTGGTCGAGCATTGCGCGGACCAGCTCCCACGTGCGGCGGCGTGAGGCCGGGTCCAGGCCGGTGGTCGGCTCGTCGAGGAAGAGGATGTCCGGCCGGCCCAGGGTCGCCATGGCCAGGTCCAGGCGGCGCCTCTCGCCACCGGATAGGGATCGCACGCGCACGCGGGCGCGGTGGGCAAGGTCAACCAGGTCCAGCGCCTCGGCGACAGGACGCGGTGTGGTGAGGGTCCCGGCCCACATGCGCAAGGTTTCGGCCACCGTCAGCGCCCCGGCGAAGCCGGCCTCCTGCAGCATGATGCCGGTTCGTGCGCGAACCAGCTCGCGGTCCTTGAGCGGATCCAGCCCGTCGATGAGGACCTGTCCGGAGGTGGCCGGGGCGATGCCTTCGAGGACTTCGAGCAGGGAGGTCTTGCCGGCGCCGTTGACGCCCAGCAGCGAGACCAGTTCGCCGCGTTCGACGCCGAAGCTCACGCTGTCGACGGCGGTGTAGGCGTCATGTCCCCTGCCGTAGGTGCGGGTGACTTTGTGGACGTCGATGATGGACATGGGATCCTCCTGACTGTGATGGGCCGGTGGGCCCGGGTCGGCGGTTCCGGCCGGGCTGGCGGGGCGGTGAGTTCGGTGGGCGGCGGGTGGACCCGTGTCGTGCGGGCCCTTGCGCGCTGACACCTCAAGTCTTCCGCTGCTTCGGGCCGATCCTCAGTGCGCCTTCACACTGCTTCGGATGGGGTTGTGCATCTCCTGGTGATGACAAACGTCATGCCCGGTGAGCGGGCCACCGCCAAGGACAGAGCGGCGGTCGGCGCATCGGGCCCGCCTTGGGTCCAATGCGCACACAATGAGCCCGCACGCAGCCCCGAACTGTCGACGAAAGCCCCACGATCCCGTGCCCTTCCACGCACCAAGGCTCACGTGAGCGCCAGCATTGTGTGCGAAATGGCGGACGAGTGGAACACCGGGACACCAGCCGGACAAGACGAAGCCCCCCGTCCGGTGGCCGGGGGGCTCTCGCACAGAGTCGGGGTGGCGGGATTTGAACCCACGACCTCTTCGTCCCGAACGAAGCGCGCTACCAAACTGCGCCACACCCCGTGCGACTGTCTGAGTATAGCGATGGGCCAGCACCCTGCCAAAACTCAGGCCCCAGCCCGGCCTGACGCAAATCTCACAGCTGTCGCTGTACCTTGAACAGCGCCTTGGAAAGGCCAGGTTCCGCCCTCGTCGTCAGAGCGGACGCACGTGCAGGATCGACACCTCCGGCCTGGTCGCAATCCGGAAAGGCACGTACGGTGACGTGCCCAAGCCCGCCGAGACATGCAGCAATGTGCACGCATTCACCGTGCACCACTGGTGCAGACCCTTCGCATAGGCGCGCGGCAGGTCGCAATTGGTCACCAACGCCCCGTAGCCGGGCACTCCGAGCTGCCCGCCATGCGTGTGCCCCGCCAGCACCAAGTCGGCGCCGAGCTCGGCGAACCCGTCGAGAACCCGACGGTAGGGGGCGTGGGTGACGCCCAAGCGCAGCACGCCGTCCTGGTCCCACTGGGGCACAGGCGCACCCAAGCGGTCGCGTTCCAGATGCGGGTCGTCCACACCCAAAAGCGCCACACGCACCGCGTTGTGGGCAAGCGGGCCCACCGGAACCTCCAACAGGGCCGAGCGATTCGACAGGTCCTGCCAGCCGGCCTCGCGCAGAGTGTGCACCAAGTCCTTCCATGGCAGTTCGGGCGACATTCCCGTGGAGTGGTCGCGTGAGTCCCTGCGCAGGTAGTCCGACCACGCCTTCCGTCTGGCCGAGTAGTAGTCGTTCGAGCCGAGGACGAAGGCGCCCGGCAGGCCAAGGAAAGGCTCGTGGGCGGCCCGAGCCAGACCCAGCCCCTCGGCCGTGCTCAAGTTGTCGCCGGTGGAGACGACCATGTCGATCCGCTCGGTGGCGGCCACATGTCGCAGGAAGTCGACCAGGAAATCCTGCCCCTGGTACATGTGCAGGTCGGAGATCTGCAGGATCCTCAACTCGCCAATGCCCCTGTGAGCGGGCACGGCAACCTCGTGGCGACGCACGACAGGCATGCGACGCTCCACGGACCCCCACGCCAAACTTGCAGCACCCGCGATCGCCAGTCCGGCGACGGTCACACCCAGTGCGCGGCCGGTGGCGATGAGAGCGCGCGGCGCGAGGGAAGGGCGCGCAGCCAGTTCCTCAAGTCCCAGTGGGAGCATGTGTTCGTCCATCGTGTCCCCTCAGGTGGTGAGCAGGGTGGAAGTGGCCGGCGTGTGCGCCGCACGGGCCCGCCGTCGCAGACGTGCCGGCCGGGAGAGGTCATCGGGTCTGGCGGTTGTTGTTGTTCTGGTTCGTGCGGTTGTTGTTCGCCGGCGGCGACCCGATGTAGGCATCGGGGATCGGGACGAAGTCGGTGCCGGCGAGGGCGCGGCTCATGTACGGTGCCCAGATGTTGCGACCGACGAAGGACTCGCCATAGATCGCGTCGTACCAGGTGCCGTTGATCACCACGTCATTGACCGGAGTGGTCGAGGCATTGGCGTGCCCCACCCAAGCCGAGGTGGACAGCTGCGGCGTGAACCCGGTCAGCCACGTGTTCGAGTTGTAGTCCGTCGTGCCCGACTTGGCGCCGTAGGGGCGTCCGCCTTCCAGAACGGTCTGCGTGTAGTAGCTGTTCACCGCGCGGTTGAGCAGTGTCGCGGTCTTCGCGGCCACGTCGGAGGCGATGATCTGGTTGCACGAGGGCTGGTATTCCTTGAGCGTGTTCTCATCACGGTCGGACACGGTGCGGATCGACTGTGGAGCGCACAGCTTGCCGTCGTTGACGAAGGTGGCGAAGGCGGAGGCCATGTGCAGGGGCGAGGACGAGGCCGATCCGAGGACGTTTGCCGGGTAGGCGGCGATCGGCTGACCGTCCTCGGCGGTGACACCGAAGTCGGCGGCAGTGGTGAAGATCTTGCAGAAGTCGATCCTGGACGCCATGTTGACGTACGCCTGGTTGATCGACATGCCGGTGGCCTGGATGACGTTGTACGTTCCCTGCTTGCCGGCCAGGTCGTTGACGTCGTAGGTGTCGGTGTAGATCGGGCCGCCGTCGCAGGTGAAGGAGCCGTTGCCGTAGACGGTGTTGTTCCGACCGACGGTCTCGTAGGCGCCGTGGCCTTCCTTGAACCATTCGACCAGAGTGAAGACCTTGAAGGTCGAACCGACCTGGAAGTGGCCGTCGGCGGCAAAGTTGGCCATTGTCTGGCCTTCGCCCAGGCCGAAGGTGGTGTTCTGGGCCATGGCGACGATCTGGCCGGTTTGGGGCACCACGGAGACCATGGTCGTGTCCAGCCCGGAGGTGTCGTTGTCGGGAATGGCGTTGACCAGCGATTCGTAGGCGGCCGTCTGCTTCTTCGGGTCGATGGTGGTGCGGATCGTGAGGCCGCCGGTCTTGAGCAGGTGTTCACGGTCGGCTGTGGTTTCCCCGAAGGCCTTGTCATTCATGAACTGCTCGATGGCGAAGGAGCAGAAGTAGGCGTAGATGCTGTTGGCTCCCGAGCACCCTTCTTTGACCAGGCGCGGCTTGAGCATGTCGGCCACGGGAATGGCGACCATCTGGTCGTGCTCCTCGGGGGTGATGAGCTTCTCCTGCTTCATGACACCCAGGACGATGTTGCGGCGCTCTTGGGCGGCCTCGGGGTATTCCAGCGGGTTGTACTCCACTGGGGACTGGACCAGTCCTGCCAGCAGGGCCGACTCGGGGTAGGTGAGTTCGGCAGCGGCCTTGGAGAAGTACGTGCGGGCGGCTGCTTCGACGCCGTAGATCGTGGGGCCGAAGGGGGCGATGTTGAGGTATCCGGTGAGGATGGCGTCCTTGTCCATCCGTTGTTCGAGGGCGAGGGCGTACTTGGCTTCGCGGAGCTTTCGTTGCGGGGTCTGCTCGGTGGCGTACTCGACGAGGTCGGCGTCGCCCTCGAGGTAGCCGCGCTCCTGCATGGCATTTCGCACGAACTGCTGGGTGATGGTCGAGGCGCCCTGGGTGGACGATCCCGCGAGGTTGTTGACGAAGGCGCGTCCCATGCCGGTGGGGTCGATGCCCTTGTGCTCGTAGAAACGCTTGTCCTCGATGGCAACGATCGCCTTCTTCATCGTGTCGTTGATCTTGTCGGAGGGTACGACGATGCGCTGTTTGTCGTAGAAGCGCGCGATGACACGGCCTTCGGCGTCCAGCATGGTGGACTCTTCCGCGGGGCTGACGATCTGGAGTTCGCCGGGCAGGTCCTCGAAGATCGTCGGCAGAGCCCGCGTGGCAGCTGCGGCGGATCCGGTCACGGGGACCATCAGGCCGGCTCCGAGGACTCCGATGAGTCCGGAGACCGAGAAGAACGCGATGAACAGGGCAAGCAACTGGGCTGGGTTCATCAGTCGTGGTTTCCGTTGCGCCATGGATCCAGAATACGTGTCGAGGGCGGGGCCGTCCCACGGGGTTTTGCGACTCTCCTCGCACAGTGGGTGCGCCGAGGGGGCCGGGGTGGTGGTCGTGGGAGTGTGACGAGGGCGCCGCTCGAGGCCGCCTCGAGCGGTGAACACCACTTTGATTCGGTGACCATCTGTGTGTATGGTCACAAGGGAAGGGTCAAAGGCGACCGGATGGAGTGGGTGAATGTTGCAAGTCGACGAGGACCAGAGCTGGGTTGCCCGGGCACTGTGCGCGAATGAGGAGCCGGATGCGCTCTTCGTCCAGGGCGCCGGTCAACGTCAGGTCCGACTCCGGTGCATGCAGTGTGAGGTTCGTTTGGAGTGCTTGGCCGATGCCTTGCAGTCGGAGGCGAATTTCGGTGTGTGGGGGGGACTCACGGAGCGTGAGCGTCGAGCGATGCTGCGCCACTATGCGGACGTGGACGACTGGGGCGAGTGGTTGTCGACATCGGATGACCCGCTTGCGCAGGAGATCCGTTCACCGAAGGTTCCCAGGGTTCTGGCTCACGTGCGCGGCTGATTTCGGCGCCCGGGGCGATCGGGGTGGGGGTCTGTTCGTGGCGGGCGTGGATGGTTAGGATCTGGCCATGACGAAATGGGAGTACGCCACGATTCCGCTGTTGACCCACGCCACGAAGGCGATTCTCGACCAATGGGGCGCTGACGGCTGGGAGTTGGTCCAGGTGGTGCCCGGCCCCACGGGCTCGGAGAACCTGGTCGCCTACCTCAAGCGTCCTCTCGAATCCGCTTGACCCGTCCCGGTCCTGCGTCTGCGGGTCTCGGCCGTCTCGCGCCGAGGCGCGGCCCGTCAGGGGCCGGGATTCGTCCTGAAATCGCTTGACGGACGAATCTCGTGGAGTGACGGACGAATCTCACGAGGGGGCCCGGCCGCATGCGGCCGGGCCCCCTGTGGTGGTGCTGTTCGTCGCTGTGCACCTGTTGTCGGCGAGGCGCCTCAGCGGGCCCTGCGAGCCAGTCGGTCGACGTCCAGCAGGGTGACCGCCCGACCCTCCAGGCGGATCCAGCCGCGTGAGACGAAGTCCGCCAAGGACTTGTTGACGGTCTCGCGCGAAGCCCCGACCAGCTGGGCCAGTTCTTCCTGGGTGAGGTCGTGGGGCACGTGCACACCCTTGTCCGTGGGAGTGCCGAAACGATCGGCCAGGTCCAGCAGGGCCTTGGCCACGCGTCCGGGCACGTCGGAGAAGACGAGGTCGGACAGGGACTCGTTGGTCCTGCGCAGTCTCTGGGCCAGTGCCTTGAGCATGTGCTTGGCCAGATTCGGGTTCGTGTCGAGGATCTCCATGAGGTCCTCGTGCTCCAGGTGCAGCAGCGAAGCCGGTGACACGGCGGTCGCAGTGGTGGAACGGGGCCCCGGATCGAAGAGAGTGAGTTCACCGATGATCTCACCCGGGCCGAGGACGGCAAGCAGGGATTCACGGCCGTCAGCAGAGGTGTGACCCAGCTTCACCTTGCCTTCCGTGACGATGTAGAGGCGGTCGCCGAGGTCGCCCTCGTCGAAAAGGGTCTCGCCGCGGCGCAGCGTCGTCTGACCCATCTTCTGCTGGAGCGAGATCTGCTGGCTCTCGTCCAGGCCGCCGAAAAGGGGCACCTGGCTGATGAAGTTGCCGTCACCGATCATGTGTGAGGTCTCCGTTCTGGTGCGGGCGGACCGTGTTTCCGGTCCGGCTCCATGGAATACCGATTCGTGTCCATGCGCACACCCCACCAAGCGACAGTGCGGTCGTGCGGGTCACACCCATTATGCCCTGAGGGTGCGGAGCGGGTGAACCGACGTGCCGGTCGTGGTGTGGCTTCACTTGGTGTGAGTCGATTGTTCACCTGCCCGGCGCCTTTCGCCGGCGGTGAAGAATGCCTTGGACGGATCCACCCGAGCCACTTCGGCGCGCAGGGACTCTTCGCGGCGGCCCTTGCGCCTCACGTCGTGCGAGAGCATCGCGGCACCCAGGAGAGCCAGTCCCAGCAGGAGAAGGCGACCGGAGTATCCGGACAACTGAAGGTGGTGTGCGAAGTTCGCGGCAAGGGCGTGCCCATCGGCCAGTGAGGAGAACACCCCTTCACCGGCGGTCTTGACGAGATTCGGCAGGGCGACCCACGGCAGACCGACCACCGTGACCAGGGCGCCCGTGACCCACGCGCCCAGCGACGAGCGGGCAGTGAGGATCAGGCAGAAGAGGCACAGGACCACCGTGGCCGTCAGTTCGACCAGCGCCAGGCCGTTGAGGAAACCGGTGGCTGCGGGCCCCTGCGGGTTGAGCGCCATGCGGGCGCCGGCGTCGGCGCCGAGGTACCACGCCAGTGGCAGGAAGAGGAGGAGAAGCAGCGATGCCACATGAGCACCCGTTCGAGAGGCGATCTCCGGGACCACTGTGGACTCTTCGAGAAGGGAGTCGTCCAGGCGCGTGGGTGTGTGGCGGGTGGGGGTCTTTTGTGCCGGTGCGTCGGCGGCATCACCACGAGGGCTCGATCGCCGACGCCATGGGGCGGGCGTGTCCTGTTCCTCGGCCGGGGCGGCGGTGATGAACTCGCGACGCCGGGCGATCTCTTCGTCGCTGGTGGTGGGTTTCGGTGCAGCGGCTGCGGCGGATGCTGCCGCGATTCCCGCAACGGCCCCTGCAAGGGCTGTCGTGCTGCCGGAAGATGCCGCAGCTTCCGTGTCCGCAGGCGCATCGCCTCGATCCGTGTCCTTCGAGGTCGAAGGCGCAGTGGAGGCCGCCAGCGCTTCTGCGGCCGCCAGGGCGGCCGCTTGGCTCTGACGTTCGGCGCGAGTCATCGGGGGGATGCGGGTTGGTCGCGCTGCGGGGGCAGGTGCGGCGAAGGCGGATGTCTCGTCGACCTGCGCCTTGGGGCCGCCCACGATGTTGGCGGTGCGTGACGGGTCGTCGTCGACCAGCGAAACCTCCTCGCCGGTGAGCACGGGTTCGCGGTCGCGAACCGATGCCCACATCCGGGCGGAGAATTCGTCTGTGGTGTGTGAGGGCGCGGCCGCAGTCTCCTCGGAGACCGCCTCGCGCACCGGCTTGTCGGTCCCGGTGCCTGCGGCGGCTTCCTCAGGTGTTTCCTGGGGGGCCTGCTCGGAGACGGCGGGCGCGGGCCGTTCTGCTGCAGTCGGGCGAGGCTCAGGATGTGCGGGTGCCTCATGAGCTGCGGCGATGGGGGCCTCGGAAGGCTCCGACGCGGGTGCCTGGGTGGGGGCTGCCGCGGAGTCTCCAGCAGGCGCCGCATCGACCTGGCCGGCGGGGGCCGTCTCGGGTTCGTCCACGGTGACCTCAGGTGCGACCGGGGTAGCTTCGAGCGCATCCGCCGCGGAGGACGGCGCGTCTGCGGTCGCGAGCCGGGGCGTTGCGGGCACCTGTGCGTCGGCGGCCGGAACGGGGAGGTCAGCGGTCGCCTCCTCGGAATCGGGGGCCGGAAGTGCGTCGCCGCCTTCAACGCCGGCTTCCTGCGGCCTCTCCTCGACGAGGGGCGGGTCGGCCACGGCCCCAAGCGTCGGCGCATCCTGCGAGTCCGGGGCGATGAATGCGGGCCCGGATGTTGCGGGATCGTCGTCCTCGGCCCGGAATGCGGGCGCCACCCCATCCGTTTCGGCGGAATCCTGGGGCAAAGGTGCGGCGGGTGCAGCCTCGGCCGCTTCCTTCTCCTGTCCTTCCGTTTCGACGAGGGCGGCCCCGTCCTCGACTCGGGTCTGCTCGTCGGAGGTGACCTCGACGTGGTCCTCGAGCGCAGGGGAGTGCTCGGTGACCTCTGCCGCGTCTTCCGTTTCGGCGGTCTGCGAAGGCCCCCCGGCCCAGGAGGCCCCATTCGTCTCAGCGGTTTCGCCGTCCTCGGATTCCTCGGCCACCGAAACTTCCTCTGTCAGCGAAACCTCGTGAGCTGCAGCTTCTGTCGGGGCCACCGTCTCGGGGGAGTCGGCGAAGGTGGGGGCCGACTCGGACTCGGATGCAAGCGGAGGATCGGAGGTGAGAACGGGTTCCTCGGCCAGCGTGTCCCCCTCCTCAGGGGCGCTGACCTCGTCAACGTCGTCCACGGAGGTCGCCTGGAAGGTCGGCCGGTCCTCGAAGTGGTGGGCCTCGGCCCAATCCTCCACGTGTTCATCCGCCGACGAGGAGTCTTCTCCCTGGTCGCCCACAGGCGGGGCGAGTGCGGATGGCGTGGCGCTCACTTCTCCGAGCGGAATCCCGGCGGGTGCGGTCTCATCGCCGGCGTGCACCTGTACCGCTGGAGCCTCGGCGGGCACCGCCACCTCGGCGGCCGGGGTCTGCGTGGCGGAGGTGAACTCTCCCAGAGGGATCCCGTGCGGCTTGGTCTCCGGGAAGTCGTCGAATGCCGGGCGACGAGTCACGACAGGGGCGTCCTCGTCGGCGACCTCCGCAAGTGGCTGCCCCTCCACGATGCCTGAAACGACGTCGGCGGCATGATGCGGCGCATCCAGGAGGTGATCGCCCTCGGGTGCGTTCGACTCTTCGCCCTGACGAGGGGCGTCCGTCCACTCGTCGTGGTCGTGTTCAGACATGGGAAGACCTCCTGTTCCAGCCCAAACATAGTGGCCCGCTCCCATGTGCGTCAGCAGCTCACCCGGCCCGCCGCGACTTCACTCCATGGACTGTGACGCCACATGGGGCAAAAGGGGCTCTGCCGGGGCCTCCGGTGGGGGAGTTCGCGCAGCGGTTCAGGAGGGTTCGCCCCCGTCCTCGGCGACCGCGATCACCTCTCCCACAGGCGCGCCCTGCGGAGGCGCCTCGCCGACGAAAACGGCCTCCTCCTCGGACTCGAACGGGGGCGCCGGCGCGTCCTCGGCAGGGTCCTCGTCAACCGGAAGCCACTTCCTTCTGGCCCAGTGCACCCCCAAGGTCGATGACCCCAGCACCATTCCGAGCAAGGCGATGATCGGGGCCGCCAAGGAGACCTGGGTCGTGGTCGTGTCCCCCGGGGCGACGACCCGACCACTGAGGGTCGCCCACACGGGAAGGAAGAGGTAGGCGGGCAAGGTCATGAGGGCCCAGCCCGCCAACTGCGGCCCGAAGAGCGACCACCGGGCCGTCAGGGCAACCAGCCCCAGGGTCACCGCGCAGAAGATCGCGAAGGCGACATCCGTTTGATGTCCCACCAGCAGTCCCGACATGCCTTGCGCCGCCACGCGGGTGGCGTCGGCAGGGGCCATGTGGATCAGCACGAAGAACACCAGCACCGTCATCGGCACGACACAGGTCGCCACCAGGGCCCTGATCCACTGGTGCATGCTGGGTCTTTCCTTGCTGCTCAAACTGCGCCTCAGCTTGCCCGAACGTCCGGCTCTGTGGGTCAGCCACACCGCGAAGGCACTGCCCGTGAGAATCGTCGTGGTGATCAACGGGTGCAGGGACCAGACCGCAGGAGTGGCCAGGTCCTCGCGAGAAACGGGAATCGTGAACAGGCCCGGGATCGACAGGAGCCCGCGCCACTGCAACAACCCGATCGGCACCGAGCAGGCTGCGGCGACGAACAGGCCGGACGAACTCAGGTCGCAGTTGACGGCGATGAGGGTGAGCAGGACGGCCCCCAGGGCCATCCCGATCATCCCTTCGACCGAGGCCAAGGGAAGCCCGGTCGCCGTGCGCGCCGCGATGTCATCCATCGACGAGCCCATGAGGACCAGGGCCACCGGAGAAAAGGTCAAGGCGAACAGGCCCGAGCGGAACTCCGGGGACCTGCGAAGGCGCACGGTGACGGGATGCACGGCGGGCCCGAGACGCTTCGGTGCGGAGGAGTCGGACATGTCTCAAGTTTCGCACCCCCTGCCACACCTGCGCACCGCGCGGCATCCTTCCCGCCCGGGCCGGGCCGGACATAGTGTGGTCGTGTGACGATCGACGCCTTGGCCGACCCGCCCCTCGACGTCCTGGCCCGGGCGGCGCAAGACCCTCGGGTGCACGCAGCCTTCGACGAGGTCGCCGCCGCCTGCGTGCGCCTGCGCTTCCACGAAGGGTTGCGACGCGGCTGGCAGGAAGCGCGTGCCGAAGCCGCTGTCCGCGAAGCCGCAGCCCTGTCGCTGGTCGAAGGGGCGCGTACGAGCGTCGACGACCTGCGGGCGATGACGATGGACCAGGAAGGTCGCCCGCGCGACCCGGCCTCGTCACTGGCAGTGGGCATCTGGCGCGCCCAGTGGGGGCTGGCCTGCTCCATGGCTCCCCTGAACACGCGCACTCCGACCCGCGCCATGCGACGCCCCCTGCCCTGGCTGGTCGCCGGCGTCCACAGGGACGTGTGCTCCGCCCTCGTCGAGGACGGACATCTGCCGACCGACCGTGTGGCCATTGCCGCGGACCCGGCCCACCTTGCCGCCGCCATGCGCATCCTGGGAGCGCCCCTGCCCGCCACCGCCACCGCGGCGGCGCTGGTCGCCCACTTCCGTTTCAGGCAGGTCTTCGCTCCGGGCTCGGCCGTGGTCGGATCGTCGCTGGCCAGGTGGGTTTTGGTGGATCGTGGGGTCGACCCGACCGGCGTCCTGGTCCCCACGGTGGCCGATGCGACCGACCCTGCCACGGCCAGCAGGGAGCTGGCCGGGTGGGTCGGCGGTGGCGTCGAGGGTGTCGCCCGGTGGTACCTCCACGTGTGCCGCACCCTGCTCATGGGTGTTCGCGAAGGCGAGGACGTGGCCCTGCACGTCCAGGCGGGTTCGCTCGGCTGAGGGCAGGTCCGGGCGCCGCTTCAGCGCCCTCGTCTGCGTGAGAGGAGCCACCAGAGGCCCGCTGCCAGACCCACGGAGGCCAGCAGGCCGGCGACGGGCACGGCCACCTGGCGCATGCGGGGTTTGACCCTTTCGGTGCGACGGAAGGTGAGGATCTGCCATCCGTGTTCCCTGGCGTGGGAGTCGAGATCCTTGTCGGGATTGACCGCAACGGGGTGGCCGACGATCTCCAGCAGAGGCAGGTCGGTGACCGAGTCGGAGTACGCCCAGCATTCGTCCAGGTCCCAGCCCATTTCGGCGGCGAGTTCCGCACAGGCGCGCGCCTTGTTCTCCGCGTAGTCGTAGTGGGTGACCTCGCCCGTGTAGTGCCCGTCCTGGTCGATCTCGGCGATGGAACCGATGGCGTGGTCGGCGCCGAGCACCTGGGCGACGGGACGGACGATCTCCTCCACCGACGCCGAGGCGATGACGACGGCGCGCCCTTCGGCCTTGTGGCGGGCGATTTCGTCCAGGGCTCCCGAGTAGCACACGGGCGGGATCGACGTGGTGACGGCCTCGGTGACCACCTCCTCCAGGCGCACGGCGTCCCAGCCGCGGGCCAAGGCGCCCAAGGACTTCGCCATGCGTTGCATGCGCCCGTCGTCGGCCCCTGCGATGAGGTAGGGCAGGTGCAGCAGGACCCCCATGGCCAGGTCGCGCCGGGTGAGGATCCCGGCGCGCAACAGATCGTCTCGCAGGGCCATCGACGAGGCCGTGGCGATGAGCGTCTTGTCCAGGTCGAAGAAGGCGGCCGACGCGCAGGGACGACCGATCATGCTCATGCCGCTGGTCTCCTTTCGCATTGTTGCAGGTGTCAGTGGTGGACGCCGTCGTCATCCACAGGCTGTGGCGCTGCGACCAGTCTTCCACAGACACCCTCCTCGTGTGTGGCGCACCCGGGGCGAGGGGATGTGGGGTGGAGGGATGGGAGATGCGGAATGGGGGAAGGAGTTGTCCGTGCCGGTCCGCTGGTGCGGACTGGCCCCTGACGAGGTCGACGCCGTCGAGCGTCTGGCGGGTCTGGTGGGCGTCGGCCTGGCCCCGGGGCCTCCGTGGGCGGGGTGCGTGCTGGCTCTGGCAGGGGTCGAAGCGGATCTCGGGTCGCGCCAGGACGGGGAAGGCGGGCAGGACAGCGGCGCGTACCTCCCGGAGGGCACCGCGCTGCTGAGGATCGGCCCGGGTGGGCACCTGCGTCTGCCCGAGGAGGAGCGCGCCCTCCTGGACGTCCTCGTCGCCGCGAGCGGGAAGGCGCCGGGATCGGAAGGCAGGGGGCAACACCCCGTGGTGCTCGTCGCCACGTGGTCGTGGACGTGCGACGGGGCGCGCCTGGCCCGTGACCTCGCCCGAAGCGCAGGCGCCGTCCTCGTCGACGCGACCGGAATCGGGCCTCGACACCTTCCTGTCGACGTCGGCCGGGGAGTGCGCTGGGCGCAGCTGCGAGAGGCGGAGCGTTCCTTCCCGCCTGAGATCGTCGACCAGTTTCCGCAGGTGGACGGGGTGAAGGTCCTCGGTGCGGATGCGCGCGGGGGAGTCCTTGCCGACGACCCGCTCCTCGCGGCCCTCGTCGAGTCGGTGTCCGCCGTGGTCCCAGTGGTGGTGGACGCGGGCCGCTGGGACGAGCGGGCGGCGCGCTGCAGGTCCGCGCAGGTGGTCGTGCTCACAGGCGCCGCCGGCCGGGCCGACACCGCCCAGGCCTGCGCCGCCCTGCTCGCCTGGGGCGTTCCCGATGCGCTGGCAGTGGTCACCCAGGGGCGCCGTTGGCCCGCCTTCGAGCAGCATGTGGCCGCTCTCGTCGCCGACCACGCCACCGGGCGGGGGATCGCCGCCCAGGACCTCCACTGGGAACGAATCCTGGCTCCGGACGCCGGAGCCGAGGGCCACCCGGTCGCGCCGCCGCCCGTGTGGAGGCAGGCGCGCAGCCCTTCGGGGCGAAGGCGGCTCGCGGCGCGGGTGTGGCAATGGGCGGAGGAACACGCATGACATGGCGGACTCCTCGGCTCGCGCAGGCCGCTCCGACGGGATCGGGCCAGGCTGAAGGATTGCGTGCGCTTGCCTCCACCGGCCGCCCCGGCCCACGAGAGCACGGCCGGGCCGCCCGCTCGGGGGCCAGACCCGGAGCCGGACACGACGAACTGGTTGACGACCTGGACAGGCTCGACGCCCTCGCGGCCGGCGTCGGACCCCGTATTGCGCAGCTCCTGGCCGACCCGGCGGTCACGGACGTCCTCGTCAACGGGGTCGACACGTGGGTGGATCGGGGTGACGGCCTGTGCAGGGTGTCCCTTGAGCTCGGGGACGAGGACGAAGTGCGTGCACTCGCGGTGCGCATGGCCGCCGCCTGCGGCAGGCGGCTGGATGACGCGGCACCGGTCGTCGACGGCACCCTGCCCGCCGGGGTGCGGCTGCACGCCGTCCTACCACCCGTCTCCGCCAGCGGCACGCTGGTCTCCCTGCGCACCAGCGCGCGCAAGCCGCTCGGCCTTGAGGACCTGGTGGAACGGGACACCGTCCACCCGCTGCTCGCCCGGGTCCTGGCCGCCTTGGTGCGAGGGCGGGCGAACCTGCTGGTCTCGGGTGCGACAGGGGCCGGCAAGACGACTCTGCTCAGCGCCCTCCTTGCACTGGTGCCGCCCGACCAGCGGATCATCTGCATCGAGGAGGCCAGCGAGTTGCACCCGCGTCACCCTCATGTCGTCTCCTTGCAGGAGAGGCGCCCGAATGTGCAGGGCGCCGGAGGTGTGTGCCTGTCCGACCTTGTCAGGGCCGCAATGCGCATGAGGCCAGATCGCCTGGTCCTGGGCGAGTGCCGGGGTGCGGAGGTCCGCGACGTCCTGACCGCCCTGAACACCGGGCACGAGGGCGGGATGGCGACGGTCCACGCGAACACCGTGGAGGCGGTGCCCGCGCGCCTGCTGGCCTTGGGAGCCTTGGCGGGCATGGACGAGGGTGCCCTGGCCGCCCAGGCGGTGGCGGCCCTGGATGCGATTGTGCAGATCAGACGATTCAGTGGGGATGCTGCCTCCAGCGGCGAAGGGACGAGGCGCCGGGTGAGTCAGGTCGGAGTGCTCATCCGCCGGGGTGCTCATCTCGAATGCGTGCCCGCATTGCAGATCGACCACGACATGGTCATGCGACCCGGCCCCGGCTTCGAATGCTTCCTCGCGCGCTCACAGGGGTGGCTGGCAGGAATCCTCGACCCGGCCGACGCGCCGTGGGAGGGGAAACGGCGGAGGGGAGTTGCAGGTGAGGGGCGATGAGTGGTGCGGACGGATCCTGGTGGACGGCCCTGTCCGGCCAGGTCGGGGCTCCCAGTGGCCCGATCCTGGCCCTACTGGCCCTGTCCGTGACACTGGTCTGCCTGCTTCCGGCCATTGACCTTGCAGGGTACTCGGCGGCGCTGGACAGGTGGGTGGATGGCGCGCGGGGGGATGCCCAGGCGGGTGCCGGCCCGGGTGCTGGTGGCACGCGGGAAAGTGCGGCGGGCACCCGGCAACGAGGGCGACACCGCGCACCACCCGACGGGGCCGCCTTGTCCCTGCTGGTCACTGAGGTGGCCTCGCGCCTGGAATCCGGCGCGCCCGTGGAGGCCGCGTGGCGCGAGTCGTGGGAACGCGCAGGGGCCGCACCCGCCTTCACGACGGTGCGTGCCGGTGTGCCCGAGGTCGTCGAGGAGTTGGCGCATTGCCCGCTGCTCCGGCAGGTGCGGGGATGGGCGGAGTTCGTGCGCTGGTGGCGCTCTCGCACGTGGCGTGGGCGCGAGGCGATGTCGGCGGCGCGCGCCCTGCGGGCGGCATGTGTTCTCACCCACGAGTTGGGTGCTCCTTTGGCGTCGGTGCTCACCACTGTGGCCGAAGGGATCGACGAGGCGGAGGTCGCAGCCGATGCGCGTCGAGTGGCGGCCAGCGGGCCCGCGACATCGGCGCGCACGCTCACGGCCATGCCGTTCCTCGGCCTGGTGGGGGCGCAGGTGCTGGATGCCGACCCTGTGGGCTTCCTCTTCGACGGGTCGGTGGGGACACTGTGCCTTGTCGTGGGGGTGGGGTGCGTCCTGGCAGGGCACGGGGTCTCACAGTTCCTGTTGCGCAGGGCTGCGGCCGTGTCGGGTGAGCCTGGGATCGACCGGGCCCTCCTGTGCGACTTGGCGGCGGCGGGCCTGGAGGCCGGGGCTTCGGTGCCCTCCGTGCTGGAGGCCCTGGGTGGGGCGGCGCAGGTGGACAACCTTGCGCGGGCCGGCAGGCAGGTGCGTCTGGGTGCGTCGTGGGCCCAGGCGTGGCAGGGGGTGCATCCGGGGGCCGCGGACCTGGGTCGCGCCCTGGAGGCGGCGTGGGCGGACGGGATCTCGCCGGTGTCGTTGCTGGGCAGGACCGCAGCACAGGTGCGTGCCCGTCGGGCTGCGGAGGCGCGTGTGGAGGCCGAAAGACTCGGAGTGCGTCTGGTCCTGCCCCTGGGGGTGTTCCTGCTGCCCGCCTTCGTTTTGCTGGGGGTGGCCCCGGTCCTGGCCCACCTGGGCGCCGACACCCTCTCCTCCCCCCTCTTCTCCCCGTGAGATTCGTCCGTGAGCCTGTGGACGACGGCGACGACCCGACCTTGTGCACAGGTGCACTCACGCGGATTGCTCCCGTCCACAGGCAGGAAGGAGCCCTCTGGCCCCTGGATCCAGCCACCCGCAAGGCTGTGTGCATCGGCGTCACAGTGGCGTCGGATTCGAGGAAGAACGCACAGGGGGAGGACCCATGGGAACGAAGGAACAGTTGGAGATGGCGGCCATGGTCGCCGCAGAGGACATGCGTCGCTGGGCGCAGGAACATGCGGAGGCACTGGCTGCGCGCCGGCGTCGAAGGGCATCTCCGGCACCGGGCGGTGACCCGGAAGAAGGCTCGACCACGGTCGAGTACGCGATCGGCGCAGTCGCCGCCGCAGGCTTCGCCGGTCTGCTGCTGGTGATCCTCAAGTCCGGGGCGGTCAAGTCCGCCCTGCAGGGGATCATCGAGAGGGCGTTGTCACTGTGAATCGGCCAGCGACGGACGAGGGCGAGGCCGGTTCGGTGAGCGTCGAGATGGCCGTGGGCACCGTCTCGGTCGCCCTCGTCCTTGCCCTCGTCGTCGGCCTGGTGGGAGCGGGCGTTGTCCGTTCCGAGGCGTGCAGAGCCGCCCGGGACGCAGCCCGGGAGGCGTCGGTCGGGGGCCCGGACCCCACCGGAGTCGCCCTGCGGGTGCTCGGGCCGCACGCGGCCAGCGCTTCGGTGTCCGTGAGTGGCGCAGATCGGTGGGTGAGTGTGGATGTGAGTGTTCCGGTGTCGGTCCTCGGCTTGGGCGCGGTCGGCCAGGCTCGGTGCCAAGCGAGGACGCTGCTCGAACAGGCAGTGCCGTGAGAGCGGCAGGTGTCGAGCCGCCCCGGGACGAGACCGTGCAGGGTGACGAGGGCGGGTCCGGCACCGTCATGGTCGTGGGGGTGCTCGCCGCAGCCCTGACCCTGGCCACGGTCCTGGTGGGCGTGAGCCAGGCGAATGCCGCCCAGGTTCGAGCGGCCGCGGTGGCGGACCTGGCGGCTCTGGCCGGTGGCGACGTTGCGGTGGTCGCCCTGTGGGAGGACGTGGGGGACAAGCCGTGCGAGCGCTCGCGCCAAGTGGCATCGGCCAATGGTGCGCTGGTGGTGGGCTGCTCCGTGGTGGGGCAGGATCTGCTGGTCGAGGTCCGTGTGGGCGCCCAGGTCCTGGGGGTTCCCTACGAGGTCCGTGCCCGGGCGAGGGCGGGGCCCGAGGAGTGAGGCCAGGGCGTGGGGCCGACGGTGTGGCTCACGCCCCCGTGGACGCCATGAGGGGCCGACCCGAAGGCCGGCCCCTCATGACATCCCATCAACACAGTGCACGTTCTCCGAATGAATCCCTTTCCCGGTTCGCCCCCTCGGTGGGGCGGAACCTCACGTTCTCGATGGACACAAAGATAGGAGGTGATTCTTGGGGCTTCATCGATCTTGACTGGGAATTGTCTGGGAAATCGAGGACCCCGTGGTCCGGGCCCGTGTCCCGCTCACTGCGGGCGGTGCGAGTCGAGGAACCCCAACAGCGCCACGGCACCCGACTTGGACAACGGCTCGTTCCCATTTCCGCACTTGGGGGACTGGACGCACCGCGGGCAGCCGTCCTGGCACGGGCACTTCGCCACCGCCTCCAGGGTCGAGTGCACCCACTCGGCCATGCGGTCGAATCCGACCCGCGCATGCCCGGCGCCTCCGCGGAAGGCGTCATGGACGAAGACGGTGGGCGCCCCCGTGTCCTCGTGCATGGGTGTCGACAGACCTCCAAGGTCCCAGCGGTCGCATGTGGCCAGCAGGGGCAGCATTGCGATCGAGGCGTGTTCTGCGGCGTGCAGGGCGCCGGGGGCCTCGGCCTCGTCGACGCCGATCGAGGAGAGTGCGCCCTGTCCGAGGACGTACCACGTCGCCATGGTCGGCAGCGTGTGCGTGGGCAGCGAGAGCTCCTGGTTGCGGATGAACTCCAGGCCGGGCAGGCGCAACAGGTCGAAGTCGGTGACCCGTGTGGCCACCTCGACCGGGCCGTGGTACCAGGCCAGGGCGCCGTCCGCGCTGGTCCACGAGTCCTCGACCCCGAGGATGCTGACCGACACATGCTGTTTGGCGCGCGTGCGCAGGCGGGTGCGGACCTCCTCGACGGTGGCGACGCGCTGGCGAGAGGCGGCGCTGCCCGGGTCGACCAGCAGCGGCAGCGAGCCGGAGCGGTCGACGGCCGGCACGGGGGTGGCCCTTGGCCGGGTGACCTCCCGCGAAGGCCCTTCCGTCAGCGCCGACAGGGACAGGACGTGGTAGGTGCGACCCTGGTGGACGTAGATCGCGTCGGGGAACACGTGCGCATCGGCCGAAGCGTTGTCGATGGTGCCGATGACGGTGCCGCTGTGCGCCTCGACGATCTGCACGTCCCCGCCCGAGCCGCGCAGGTCGGTGAGGTCGCCGGCCCGCTCGGCGCGGGTGGCGTCCCAGAACCATCCACGAGGGCGTCTGCGCAGCAGCCCTTGGTCGGTGAGCGAATCGAGGAGGTCACGCGCCTTGGCCAGCAACAAGGGCGAGGCCCCGGCCAGGTCCGCGAGGTCGGCTCCACCGTCCACATCCGGGTCGGTCAGGGGGAATTCGGCGGCCGCCGCACACAGGTGCGGGGCCAGGACCCACGGATTCGACGGGTCGGTGACGGCGGCTTCGACCTCGCCGAGGATCTCCTCGGGGTGGTGGACCAGGTAGGTGTCCAGGGGGTTCTCCGAGGCGACGAGGACGGAGACGCCTTCGGCGCCCGCGCGACCGGCACGGCCGACCTGCTGCCACAGGGAGGCTCGTGTGCCCGGCCATCCCGCGGTCACGGTGGCGTCCAGTCCGGACACGTCCAGTCCCAGTTCCAGTGCTGAGGTCGTGGCCACGGCCCGCAGGTCACCGCCCCTCAGGGCGGCTTCGAGGGCCCGGCGTTCTTCGGGCAGGTAGCCGCCGCGGTAGGCGGCGACCCTTCCTGCCAGAGGAGAGGCGTGTGCGGCCAGCCGGTCGTGCACCTGGGCGGCCACGGCCTCCGCACCGGCACGCGAACGGACGAAGGTGAGGACGCGGGCCCCGGCCTCGACCAGCGCGGAGGTGAGGATCGCGGACTCGCTGGAGGCGGACAGGCGCCGCACCGGCGCCATGAGGACGGCAGGCGCGCCACCCGCAGTACCGGGTCCGCCCGGCTGGTCGCTGCGCGCTGCCTCCAGGGCAGAAAGGAAGGACTCGATGTCGACCTGGTCCTCGTCGTGGACCACACGCCCCTGCCACAGGGCCAAGGTGCGCCTGCCCTGCGGGGAGGTGTCACGATCCACCGCGACAACCCCGGGCCGCCCCGTCATGGCCTGGCCGACCACGGCCGGGTCGCGCACCGTGGCCGAGAGCATGACCACGCCGGGGGTGGCGCCCAGACGCCGGGCGATGCGCAGCAGGCGACGAAGGACCAGGGAGATGTGACTGCCCGTGACTCCGCGCCAGTGGTGCAATTCGTCCACGACGATCCACCGCAGTGAGGCGAGGAATCGGGTCCATCTCTCGTGTCCGGGCAGCATGACGTGGTGGAGGAAGTCCGGGTTGGTCAGGAGCAGGTCCGCGTTGGCGCGCGCCCAGTCCTTGGCTTCTCGGCTCGTGTCGCCGTCGGCTGTCGAGGCGCGCACCGAACGCAGGGGGTTGGGGCGCGAAGGGACGTCCGGCGCGGCTCGCAGCAGACGCTCCAAGGACGCGAACTGGTCTGCCGCCAGCGCCTTCGTGGGTGAGATGTACAGGCAGGTGGGTCGTCTCCTGATGGCGGAGATCCTGCCGGTCTCCTCGCAGTCGACAAGGTCGGTCAGGATCGGCGTCCACGCGGCCAAGGACTTGCCGGAGCCGGTGCCGGTGGCCAGCACCACGTCGTGGCCGGCGCGGGCCGCCTCGAGGGCCTCGACCTGGTGCGCCCAAGGGCGCTCGACCCCTCGGGCCCGCCAGGCGGCGGCGACCTCGTCGGGGACCCAGGCGGGCCAGTCGGCGGTCTCACCCGGGCGGGCGGGGATCTGGTGCAGGCGGACCAGACGGTCGTCTCCGGATGAGAGGAGGCGCAGGACCTCGACGAGGGCGGGGGTGTCGGCGGTGGGGGACTCCCCGCTCACCACCGGGCTCCGTGGGGCGCCGACGGGGCAGCGGAATGCGGGGCCGATGGCACCTCGCCCGAAAGCGGCCTCCCCCCGGCAGTCGACACCTTGTCGGAAGTGGACGTCGGCTCGGTCGGACGAGGTTTGAGGACCGGCAGTTCCAGGGTCTGGTGGGCCGCCTCCTTCATGTAGTCGATGGCACTGATCCCCGTGGCGATTCCCGCGCGCAGGTTCTCACGCAGCTGCTCGTCGGAGATCCCCGCCAGGGTGTCCACGACGAAATCCGCGCACACCTGCACTGTTGCCAGCTCGGAGACCAGCCAGTAGATCGTCGGGAAGTACTTTTCGCGGTTCCAACTGTCCGCGGCGGCGATCATCCACCGCGAGGTCTCGGCCGGGTCCATGTCGGTTTCCCAGATGGCCCGCACGGACAGGAAACGGTGGGAGGCGTCGATGTTCACCAGGAAAGGCACCTGTTCGACGACGGCCCCCAGGGCGCGTCCGGGCACCAACACGTCAGCGGCGACTCCCAGCGAGATGAGCGTCCGCTGGGCGCGGTCCAGGTCGGCGGGCCATGGGGTGGAGGTGTCCTCGGGTACTGGGTGAAGGGTGTTCATCATCCGGCGCCCCCGTCCTGCCAGGTCACCATCTGTGGGTTGAGGGTCTCCAGCTCGGTGAAGAAGCTCATGATCATCTCCAGCGAGGTTTCACAGAAGGTGTCCATCTGCTCCTGGGTGAGTCCGGCGGAGGTGATGACATTGCATTCGGCGCTCAGACCGTAGGAGGTGCCGTCCTGGAAGGGCAGCAGGTAGGCCTTCGGGCCACTGCGTGTGGAGTTGCACCGGGCGACGGCCTCGACCAGGGCCTCGAAGGAGTCGGAGTCCTCGGCTCGACCGCGCCATTGCGCCCTGACCTGCAAGATGTTCGGATTCTCAAGGTTCCAGAAGTACAGGGCGTTGAGGGTGGGGACGATGAGTTGCCCGTCCTCGGCACCGAAGCGCAGGTCGTGTCCGGTCAGTAGTCTCTCCAGACGCGCTGGGCTCACGGGTGTCGGGATTGACACATGACCTCCCGGGGTCGGACGAGCAAGTGCGCTTCCACTGTAGTTGACCTGTTCCTGCGGGGCGCGGCGGGGCTCGCGCCGGGTGTCGGGCGGATGGCCCAAGGGTGACGGTGAGCCGATGGTTGGTGCGCGAGGAGGGCGGGGCATTGCAGGTCGTTGCCGCCTGGTGGGGTTCTGCCAGGAGAGAACCGGGGCGTCCGGTGATCGGGTCTGCGGACGCCTGCGGATCAAGGCCAGTACAGTTGTGCGTGTCGTACTCGTCGGCCGCTCGCGGTCCCGCTGTGCGTGACGTGCATGAGGCGCCGCACGGGTGCGCATGACGCCGGATCGAGAACCGATGGGAGGGCGAGACAGGTGGCTGGCGACGACGACCCCACACTCGACCTGCCCGAGGGATTCGGCGTGAGGGCGCGCGAGTCCTCGCGCGCCGAGGGAAGCTCCCGCAGGCCAAGGTCGACCCCGTCGCAGGACGAGGACAGCGGGACCCGGGTTCTTCCCGAGGACGCCCCGCCCTCGTCAACGGGCAGGACCCGTGGCCCCTCACGGTCCCGCGGCTCCTCCACCGGCACACCCCGGTCCGGCTCCCGAACGACGCCGCCCTCCGGCGCGACGCAAGCCCCGCAGGTCCCTGAGGACTACGGGGTGCGGTTGCAGAGGCGGATCGGAGGCGCACTGGTGTGCGTGGTGGCGGCCGCGTTCGTCTCGTGGATCGCCGTGCTCACCGTGTGGGGGCAGGGCGCGGACACGCTGGTCATGGAGGCGGTCATCGAGTCCCTCCCGGCGGGTGAGCGCTTCGGTGAGCTCATGATGGGTCTGGTCTCGCCCTGGTCACTGCCGGTCATCGCGCTGGTCGTGCTCGGCATCGCGGTGGCCCGTCGGCGGGCCACGCTGGCCGGGCGGGCGATCGGCATGGTCGTCGCCGCCAACGTCACCACCCAGGTCCTCAAGTGCCTGCTCGAACGCCCTGACCTGGGTGTGACCACATTCGTCTCGAACTCCCTGCCTTCGGGACATGTGACCGTCTCGGCCTCAATGTGTCTGGCGCTGGTGGTCGTCGCGCCTGCGGGGATGCGTGGGGTGGCCTCGTGGTTCGCGTGGATCTGGACGACGGCCACGGGTGTGGCGGTCATGGTGTCGGCATGGCATCGTCTGGCCGATGTGCTGGTCGCCGTGCTGGTCACCGGCGCGTGGGCGCTTGCCCTGACTCCGCTGGAGTCTCGCACCCGTTACGCGGTCGTCATGCAGAAGGTCATGTCGATGATCGTCTTCGCCTGCGCGGGTCTGGCCCTCGTGTCCGGAGCGGTCGCCCTGTTCGCCCTGGACCCGATGGCGGTGTCCATGCCGGGGGCCTCCGGCTACGGTTTCGCCGAGTTCCTCGCCCAGGACCCGGTGCGCTCCCACCTGCTGGCCGCCTCCGGTGTGCTGTTGGTCGCCGCAGTCACGGGCATCGTCGTGGCCTCTGTGGACCGTCTCTGTCGTGACTGAGCCGGTCGCGATCGGCTTCCGTGCGGCGGCCCCGCCCTCGTGCCGATCTGCGGACACCCTCGCATCGGAGGAGGCGGCCATGACCTTTCACGACACCGCCGGTGGCACCCACCCGGAGAGAGTGGACCGGTACGACTCATGACACGCAGGGGCTCCGAACATGGCACCCCGCGATCACTAGATGTAGGGTTGATCCGTCTCGCACGCCACTATATATAGTGGTCAGGATTCGACCGGCCGGGCGTCGGCCCCGACCTCGTCGCCGAGGTGCGCCCGACAACCGAAGATGGCACCAACCGCCCAGATGTGGGCGCAGGTGCCCCCGGGTGTCGGGCATCGCCCTCGTACGAATTCTGACCACACGGACCTCGGGGCCGCAGTGAAGCCCCCAGGGCCTGGAAGGAGCAATGATGGACCCCCGCCCCACCACCCTCGACACCCCGATCCGTGACTCCCGAAGCAGCGAGGCGGCCCCGTCCTCGTCCTTGGGCCACATGGTCGACGTGGTCGCCACGGTGGAGGAGTACCTGGACCGCTCCGACTGGCGCGTCAACGCCAACGCCAACCAGGGCTACTCGCTGGGAGGTCTCATCCTCAACGCCGCCGGCAAGATGACCGCCAACTACTGGCTCGAACGCGTCTTCACCCCCGAGGCCGGTCGGGCCCACCGCGAAGGCGACATCCACATCCACGACCTCGACATGTTCGCCGGCTACTGCGCCGGATGGTCCCTCAAACGTCTCATCCAGGAGGGCTTCAACGGCGTGCCCGGAGCAATCGCCTCGGCCCCGCCCAAACACTTCTCCTCCGCGTGCGGGCAGATCGTCAACTTCTTGGGCACCCTGCAGAACGAATGGGCCGGCGCCCAGGCATTCAGCTCCTTCGACACCTACATGGCGCCATTCGTGCGACTGGACCACATGAGCCACGAGGACGTGGTCCAGTGCCTGCAGGAGATGATCCACAACCTCAACGTCCCCAGCCGCTGGGGCAGCCAGTGCCCCTTCACGAACCTCACCTTCGACTGGACCTGCCCCGCCGACCTTGCCGACGAGCATCCCCTCATCGGGGACGAGGTCGTCGACTTCACCTACGGGGAGCTGCAGGCCGAGATGGACATGGTCAACGCGGCATTCATCGAGGTCATGAGTGGCGGTGACGCGGACGGGCGCGTCTTCACCTTCCCCATCCCCACCTACAACATGACCCGCGACTTCGACTGGGACAGCCCCAACGCCCAGGCACTGTTCGCCATGACCGCCAAGTACGGCCTCCCCTACTTCCAGAACTTCATCAACTCCGACCTGGACCCCGGAATGATCCGCTCCATGTGCTGCCGACTGCAGCTGGACCTGCGCGAACTGCTCAAGCGTGGCAACGGCCTGTTCGGCTCGGCGGAACTGACCGGCTCCATCGGCGTCGTCACCTTGAACATGGCGCGCCTGGGACACCTGCACAAGGGGGACCTGGACGGCCTGCGTGCGCGCATGGACCAGCTGATCGACATCGCTTCGGGAGTGCTGGAGCTCAAGCGTGAGGTCATCGGACACCACATCGACACCGGATTGTTCCCCTACACGCGCCGTTACCTGGGCAGCCTGGACAACCACTTCAGCACCATCGGCGTCAACGGCATGAACGAGATGGTTCGCAACTTCTCCGACGACCAGTACGACATCACCGACCCGCGCGGCTTCGACATGGTCGCCGACCTGCTGGACCACGTGCGCGACCGCATGGTCCAACTGCAGGAGGCCACCGGGCACATGTACAACCTGGAGGCCACCCCCGCCGAAGGCACCACCTACCGTTTCGCCAAGGAGGACCGCAAGCGCTTCGCCGACATCCTCCAGGCGGGCACCGCCGACCAGCCCTACTACACGAACTCCTCGCAGCTGCCGGTGGGCTTCACCGACGACCCCTTCGAGGCGTTGGAGCGTCAGGAGGTCCTGCAGGGCAAGTACACGGGAGGCACCGTCCTGCACCTGTACATGGGTGAGGCCATGTCCTCGGGTGAGGCCTGCAAGCAGATGGTCAAGCGCTCGCTGACCGCTTTCAAGGTCCCCTACATCACGATCACGCCGACCTTCAGCATCTGCCCGGTGCACGGATACCTGGCGGGCGAACACGTCCACTGCGACAAGTGTGCTGCCGCCCACCCCGAGCGCGAACCCGTCGAGTGCGAGGTCTGGACCCGCGTCATGGGCTACTTCCGGCCGGTGTCCAGCTTCAATGTGGGAAAGAAGGGCGAGTACGCCGAACGTGTGATGTTCGACGAGGCCGCCGCCGACGCCCACGGTGAGCTGGTCAGTGCGTTCCCGCCGGTGGCCGGGTGAGCCCTGAGGTTCGCTTCCCGCGACACAACGCCCCCGAGGACCTGCAGATCGCAGGGCTTGCCCCCATGTCGGGAGTCGACTGGCCCGGCAAGCTGGTGGCCACCGTGTTCTGCCAAGGCTGCCCGTGGGCCTGTCCCTACTGCCACAACCACGCGATCATCGACCCGCGCATCCCCGGGGTCGTGGCCTGGGGGTCGGTGGAGGAACTGCTGGGACGGCGCCATGGGCTGCTTGACGGGGTCGTCTTCTCCGGCGGGGAGGCGACTCGCCAAGTGGCGCTGGGGGCGGCCATGGCGCGTGTGCGCGAGATGGGCTTCCTTGTCGGCCTGCACACGGCGGGCCCGTATCCTGGGCGCCTGTCCGACCTGGTGGGGCGTGGTTTGATCGACTGGGTGGGTATTGACGTCAAGGCCCTGCCCGGCCCCTCCTACGAGGGCGAGGCGGGTCGGCCGGGTGCGGGGGAAAGGGCTTGGGAGTCCTTGGGGGTGGTCCTTTCCCACCTGCAGGTCGACCATGAGGTGCGGCTGACCGTCCACCCGAATGGTCCGGGACTTGCGGAGGGTCTGGAGGTCGCCCGACGGGTGCGTGCCCTGGGGGCTCGCGTCTTCGCCCTGCAGCAGGCCCGCCCCACGGGGGCGCCCACCGGATTCGTCGCCGACGCACCCGGGTGGGACGAACAGGTCAGGGACTTGGCGGACAGGATCGAGGCCCTGGACTTCGAGACCTTCGTGTTCCGCGGCGCAACCGCCTGAGGCGCCTGCCAGTGGTGCGGGCGGCTGAGGAACCACTCACACCCCCGGGGCGCGGCCCACGTGACGGCGATATCGTTGTTCGTACTTGCAACGATCCATGAAAGGTGCGCCAACGCTATGGCCAACACTCAGGACCCCCGGGGGACCGGGCTGGCGGCTGCGGCATCGAATCCGGCGACCGACGCGGCGACCCTGCGAGAGATCGCCTACCACTACCCGCATCTGCGTCCGGTGGTGGCAGCCCACGAGAACGCCTACCCGGGTCTGCTCCAGTGGCTGGCCTCCCTGCAGGACCCCGCTGTCGACGCCGCGCTTGCCGCACGAGCCTCGCGGCAGGCCAACCCCGCCGGCCCCCAGACCCTTCCGGGTGCCGCCACCGAGCAGCTTCCTGCGGCCGTGGCGCCCCAAGTGGGACAGCCTCCCGTGGTCCAACGTGTCTCGCGCATTCCGCACTCCCCGGACCCGACCCCGTGGTCCGAAACGCCGGCCGCAGGATTCGGTGAGTCCGGTGCGGATGCCGCCGGAGGCGGTGTTGCCGCAGTCGGTGCCTCGGGATCCGGTGCGGCCGGGGTCGGTGCATTCGGGACGGGACCGGCTTTCGCTCCCGCCCGCGCCGACGCCGTGCATTCGACGCAGACCAGCCAATGGTCCGGTGGTGGCTGGGATTCCTTGGCCTCGTCGGCCGCCGCGGATCCTGACAGTGCCACCGAGGCCTCCAGGCGCGGAGGTTCGATGTTCCTGTGGGCGGTCCTTGGCGTCCTCGTCATCGCCGCCGTGGTGTTGGTCACCTTGGTCTACATGGCATTCACCGGTCAACTGGGGGGCGGCACCGATCCCGGGCCGAAACCCGGCCAGGAGCAGCCGGCCCCCAGCGTCAGCCAGTCCAGCGCCCCCGACCCGCAGCAGTCGGATGCTGCCGATGAGATCAAGTACCCGGCGCCAAGCGGGGCGCACGAGACCGAATCCTTCATGTCGCCCTCGAAGAACATCACCTGCTTCCTCAACGGCAACGAGGGCGGCGAGCAGAGCCTCGTGTGCACGATCGGCACGCAGGAATGGGCCAAGAGCAACTCTCCTGCCTGCCAGGGAGGCGGCTCGTCCAGCTTGGTCCTGTTGAACTCCGGTGCCGGGCTGGCCTGCCAGCAGGGGGGCCAAGGCGCTGACCAGACTCCTGCGGTCCTGCCCTACGGCGAATACGCGCATGTGGGGCCCTACGCCTGCCAGTCCACCCAGGACGGGGTCTCGTGCTGGGACACGCGTTCAGGTGCGGCCATGGCTCTGGCCAAGGGCGGATGGATGAAGGGCGAGGGCGGAATGATCCCCGTCCAGGAATTCTCCTGGTGAGACGGGGGCCCTCCTGTCGACGTCGAGGCGGCCTCGTGTCCGGGTCCCTCGCATTCGAATGCCTCGCCGGCATGTGACCGAGCGCGCCACGTCGAGTAGGTTGGAGATCGTGAGTCAGCAGTCCGAATCCCAGAGTCCGCGCGAACGGTTCCGTCGGGAACGCATGCGCAAACAGAGCGTGACCTTTCTCGTGGCCTTCGGCATCCTTTCGGCGATGGTCGGCTCCGGTCTGCTGGGACTCCAGGGGATCCTTCCCCTGCCTTTCCCCGACCAGTTCACTGCGGACGTCAAGTACGCCGAGGTCGGCGACACCCCGTGTCCCACGCCCGGCGCTCTGCCGTCGAATCCGGCCGACGTGCGCGTCCAGGTGCTGAACTCGACCTCCCGGCAGGGCCTTGCCAAGGTGGCCACCGACATGTTGGTCTCCGCCGGTTACAAGCCCTTGGAGGCCGGCAACTCCAGCCCCGAGTACCCGGGACGGATCCTCATCCAGTCGGGTCCTGCCGCGGTCGATGACGCGTACACGGTGGCCCGCCTGTTCCCCCGCTCGAAGGTGGCCCTGACAGCGGGTACCGACAAGACCGTGACCGTCGAGTTGGGCACCTTCTACGCGGGCGCCGTCTCGGCCGAGGAACTGGCCAAGGCGACGAAGGACACCAGTGCCCTGAAGGGTCCTGAGACCTGCCTGCCGTTGAACGAGCAGGATGCGGCGGCCGGCCAGTCCGGCCAGTCGGGGGCCCAGTCGGGCTCACAGTCCGGCAACTGAACCGGGGGCGGTCCGGCGCGCCGCGGCAGTCATTCCGCTTCGGCGGTTCCCGCCCTGTGCCGGGTCGAGTAGGCCTCCCCTTCCAGTTCGGAGCCGGCAGGGGCCGAGGCCGGAGAGGCCTGCTCCAGGTAGGTGCCGCGGACCTTCGAGATCGCCTTCATCACGTGGTAGATGACGATGGCCGCAGCCGTGCCCAGGGCGATGCCGCCGAAGGTGGGGTTGTCCGACTTGACCGGCCAGGAGAATCCGGCGATGGCCACCACCAGTGAGACCGCCGCCGTGTTGAGGTTGACCGGGTTGGAGAAGTCCACCCGGTTCTGGACCCAGATGCGCACACCCAGCATGCCGATCATGCCGTACAGGACCGTGCCGGCCCCGCCCAGGACCCCGGGAGGAATGGTGGCGATGGCCGCGCCGAACTTCGGCATCATCGACAGGGCCAGGCCGAAGGCGGCGGCCACCAGGTAGGCGGCGGTGGAGTAGACGCGGGTCGCCGCCATGACGCCGATGTTCTCCGCGTAGGTCGTCGTGCCCGAACCGCCGCCCGCACCGGCCAGCATCGTGGAGACCCCGTCTGCGATCAGGGCGCGCCCGGTCAGGCCGTCAAGGTTCTCGCCCGTCATGGCCGACACGGACTTCACATGACCGACGTTCTCGGCGACCAGGACGAAGACCACCGGCAGGAACAGCCCCAACACAGATGGGTCGAAGGCCGGCGTGTGGAACTCGGGCAGGCCGATCCATGCGGCTTTGTCGATGGCGGAGAAGTCGACCTCGTCCTGGATGACGGCCGCCACATAGCCGATGAGGACACCCACGAGGATCGACAGTCGGCCGATGATGCCCTTGAACAGAACGGTCACCAGGCAGATCGCAATGATGGTGACCAGGGCCGTCACAGGCCCTTCCTTGACGTTGTTCCACGCGGCGGGCGCCAGGTTCAACCCGATGAGGGCCACGATGGCGCCCGTGACGACCGGCGGCATGAGGGCATCGATCCAGCGCACTCCGGCGAAGTGGACGACCAGGCCCACCACGGCCAGGGTCGCGCCGGTGGCGATGACGCCGCCCAGGGCGTGGCCGGCGCCCAGGGTCTGCGAGACGGCCGTGATTGGCGCGATGAGCGCGAAGGAGGACCCCAGGTAGCTGGGCAGGCGTCCGGCGGTGATGAGGAAGAACAACAGCGTGCCGACCGCGCTGAAGAACAGGGTGGTCGAGGGCGGGAAGCCCGTGAGCAGCGGGACCAGGAAGGTGGCGCCGAACATGGCGACGACGTGTTGGGCGCCGATGCCGATGGTGCGCGGCCAGGACAGGCGCTCACCGGCGGCGACGACCTCGCCCGGCGGGATGTGGGTGCCGTCCCCGTGGAGTTTCCAGGTCAGCATTCCGGACGGGCTGTTGCTCATGCGAGCTCTCCGATCAGTTGATGGGCGTGGCCGATGAACCGGTCGGAATCTCAGGGTACCGTGTGCGCGAGGGCGCCCTGCCCGCCCACGCGGATGTCGGGCGATGGTGCTTGTGACATGCTTGACGAGCCGCACCCTGGTCAGCAGGGCCCGGTACCGAAAGGGAGGATCACGTGGCGAACAGTGAGGTCCCACCCGCACAGGCGACAGCGGGCGCTCCGATCCAGGCACCGGGTGCGGCCCGGCGTGGCATCGGAGACGGTTTCGCGCGTGCAGGTGCCTCCGGAGGTGGCTCCGGGCAGCCCTCTGGCGGCTTGTTCCCGGGTACTGAGGACATCGACCCTTCCCGCGTGTTCGCCGGTCCCGGCTATTGGAGCCCTCCGGCTCCGAGGAATCCTCTGGCGACAACCACTTTGTGGTTGACGGTCCTGTTCATCTTCTTGCCGCCTTTGCTGGTCCTCAGTGCCGGCATGGGGGGAGTCGCCCTGTTCCAGTCGGTCTCCCGTGGGGGCGTGGGTCGCCGTCAATCCCTCGCCGCCATCATCATCAGCGCCGTGTGCCTGCTGTTGTGGATCTTGATCTACCTGGTCCTCCGCCACCTGTGACCGGAGGCCGCCTGATGTTGACCTGGGACCATCGGGACATGCTCCCTACCGATTCTTTGCTTACCCTTGAAACATGAAACCTTTCCTGCTTGTCTCCACCCGCCCCGAGGACGAGGCCCTGGACGCCGAATACCAGACCTTCCTCAAGGTCACGCGCCTGGAGGAGTCGGAGCTCGAACAACTGCGCCTGGACATGCTGGGCCTGCCCGAGGTCGACGTGCGGGACTACCGCGGCGTCCTCGTCGCCGGATCCCCCTACGGCACGACCACGCCCGCCGCGCGCAAGTCCGCCACCCAGGTGCGCACCGAGCAGGAACTGGTCCACATCTTCGACGACCTCCGACACCATGAGGTGCCCTGCCTGACCACCGGATTCGGCACTGAGGTCGCCGCACTCACCGGTGGCGGAGTGGTCTCGCGCAAGTGGCGCGAAGGCCCGGGAATGGTTGACATCCTCCTGACCCCGCAGGGGCGCCACGATCCGCTGCTCGACGGATTCCCCGCCGAGTTCCATGCCTATGTCGACCACCGGGAGGCGGTCGAGGAAGTGCCCGAGGGGGCGGTGGTCCTCGCCGGGTCCATCTCCTGCCCGGCGCAGGTGATTCGACTGGACCGGCGCATCTGGGCCACCCAGTTCAACCCGGAGCTGGACTCCGACGCCATCAACGGACGCCTGCAGGCATTCGAGGATGCGGGCTACCCGGGGACCGACGACATCGAGTCGCTGCTCCTCGTCGGACGTCACGGGTCCTGCGAACACCAAGCCGGCCAGTTGGTCCGCAACTTCCTTCGCATGTGCACCCAAGGGGATTTCGCCCGCCGGGATTGACGAGGGCGGGGCCGGTGAGCCAACCCACGTGCTGGCGAACCCCGCGAGTTGGCGCAGGAGGCGTGCCAGCGTATAAGCTGTCCCGGCACGTCGCTCACGCGAGTGCACCGGAGGATTCGCCTAGTGGCCTATGGCGCACGCTTGGAAAGCGTGTTGGGTGCAAGCCCTCGGGGGTTCGAATCCCCCATCCTCCGCAGCGGGAAGTCCCAGGACGTCGAGTCGGTGTCCTGGGACTTCTTCGTGCTCGTGGGGCGAGTGCGGTCGCATTGTCGCTTCGGTCGGCAACCGCAGCCCGCCCTGTGCGTCCATGCCGCTCGGGGCTCGTCGCAAGGCGGTCCTGGCCGACCAGCCGGGGTAGTACCATGTACGCAATGTGCGAGTAAGTGTCCCTGCATCGCACAACCTGCGGTTGCTTTCCCGACGTTCCGCACATCCCGTCACACTCACCTCCGAGAGGACACGACATGCACAGGGCGTTTGCCTGCGACTCGACACTGCGCATGCGAATCGTCGCGCTCATCGGACTCGCCCTCGTGGCCGTCCTCACGGGTGTCGCCTCCCTTGCTCCCGCCTTCGCCGAAGTGAACTCCAAGGTGGTCGTGGCCAATGTGAAGCCGGCCGCTGCTGGGGACGCGGACGCCACCAAGCAGATCTTCGTGTGGGATGCGGCGCAGCTCACCTTCGACTGGGACGCCACCGAAGCCGCCGCTGTCGCAGGAGACTCGTTCCGGGTCGTCTTCGCTCCCCACTTCCGTGCGGTCAACCGCGAGAAGCTGCCAATGGAGGTCAACACCGCCGGTGGCCAGGTGTCAGTCGGTCAGTGCGCCGTGTCCTGGGAGGATGTCTCCTGCACCTTCGACGAGGGTCTGACCAAGGCTGTGGAGACGGGGGCCAAGGCGACCCTGAAAGGATCGATCTTCGTCAAGGTCGAGGCCGTGAAACCCACGGAGGGTCCCACGGCGCCGATGGTTGTCAACGGGGAGAGCACGGAGGTTCCCCTGCCCAGCGGAAAGCCGATCGTCCCGTCTCCCTACTACCAGTGGGGATTCGGTACGGACCTGCTCACCATCACGCGGGTGGGTCAGACGAACAACGTGTGGGCCGTCGCTCTGCCCACTGACCTTCTGGCCCAGAAGGTCGAAGGATTCACCACAGATGGTTCCGTGTCCACTCTGCGTGTCCATGCGCAACTGGGCGAGGGTCAGGTCTTCGACCTGTCGGATCCGACAATGCTGCGCCTGAACACCTGGCAGACGGCCGCACCCGGGGTTCCGCCCCGTACCCGCCTCATGAACCTGTCGGGCTACCGCCACCAGTATGCGAAGGACTGGACCTTCGCCGCCCAGGTCAACCCGGACGGATCCCTGGACGTCGAGGCCACCGGTGCCTTCCCCCCGTCGACGAACCTCACTTTGCAGCTGCCGATCACCTTCGTCGGTGGCGCCCAGGCGGGTTTGAAGTACACGAACACCGTCTCGATCGAAGGGTCCTCACTCAAGACCACTGCAACCGAGTGGTACACGGGCGCTGCTGAGGCCACCCCGCAGATGGCCCCCGGCCAAGGCACCTTCAAGGTGCGCACCTTCATCACCGGCAACGGCGCCTACCTGGTGCCCAACGCCCACCCCTTCGACGTGGACGTCACCATGGTTCTGCCGCGTCGTGCAGACTCCTACACGCCGGCGTGGGTCGCCCCCAAGGGCTTCACCATCGGCGAGGACGCAGTGACGGTCACCGGAAGCATGCGAGTTCTGCTGGGAAGCGACGTCCTTGTCGACCCGCTGGTCACCGTGCCGGCAGGTACCCGCGTGACTCTGACCGACAAGGTGCGCCCCTCCTCGACTCCCGCCGGGGTCGCGTGGGAGGCCCCGAGCATGTCGGTGGCCACCACCGACGCCGGCAAGTTCCAGGACACGTGGACCTTCGTCGTCGCGGACCGGAAGGTCACCCAGGTGCATCTGACCACCTCGGCCTCCAAGCTGGCCCTGGTCAGCGTCGGTGATCGCGTCTGGGAGGACCTCGACCGCGACGGCATCCAGGCCGATGCCGAGCTGGAGCCGGGCATCGCGAATGTCCGACTGACCGTCTCGCGATCCGACGGCCTTGCGGTCATGAGTTCGGACGGGACCGAGCGCACGGATCCGACCACGACCACGGATGCTCAAGGCGTCTATCGTTTCACCGACCTGCCGGTCCTTCCGGCGGGCGTGAGCTATGTGGTGTCGGTGGACGCGGCCTCCCTGCCCGCCCACTACGAGCCGACTCCGCAGGATCGTGCCGGAGCCGACCGCGGCAAGGACTCCGACGCCGTCGCAGGCCGGGCGCGTGCGGTGCCCCTGACCTCGGACGGGGACGCCGACATGAGTCTGGACTTCGGCTATGTGCGCAATGAGGCACGGATCGAGGTCGAAACCCGTGTCGGCGAGCGTCCGGACCCGGTCGCCAGGGCCGCCGTGGACGAGGCCGCCGACCCGGACGCATCATCGAGTCCTCAAAGTGGCAGTGGCGCCGAGGGGCCCTACATCGTCCAGGGGTCCGAAGGTGTCACGCTCAATGTCATCGTCACCAATGCCGGCACCGTGGATCTGCATGGTCTGCAGCTGACCAGCGAGACCTTGGCGGGGGAGCCCTTGGGCAACCTCTCATGCGTGGTCGACGGGGTCTCCGTCCCCGCGGGCAAGCTGGACCCCGCGTGGGTGCTTCGCCCGCAGGCCCGTGTGGCCTGCTCTGCGGCGCTTCCGCGCATCACCGCGCCCCACTCCGACAGGGTCACCGTCCGAGCCGTGCCCGCCGGCGGTGGCGAGGCGCTGACGGCCTCCAGCCTGTGGCATGCGCGGCCGGCCCCCTCCGTCGCGGTTGGTGGTCTTGTGTGGAACGACCTTGACCGGGACGGAATCCAGGACGAGGGCGAGCCCGGCATCAAGGGAGTCGGTGTGGCCCTGACTGGCCCGCAGGGCGGACCTGTGACCGACGTGTTCGGGCACGAGGTCGCTGATGCCGTGACCGTCGACAACGGCACCTACGTCTTCGACAAGCTGCCTGCACTGTCTGCCGGTCAGACCTACACGGTGACCGTTGCGACGCCGCAGGGCATGGAGCCGACGATTGCCGGTGCGGGGGATGCGGACAAGGATTCCTCGACCGGTTCGGCCACCTCGCGTTCCCTGTCCGAGGACGGGGCTCGGGACATGTCGCTCGGCTTCGGCTTCGTGGCACCTGCTGCGCCTTCGCCGAGCCCTGCGCCCGCTCCGGCACCTGCGCCTTCGCCGAGCCCGGCGCCCTCGCCGAACCCCGCGCCCGCACCGAAGACCGACCAGCCCGCCCAGGGTCAGGTCCAGCCGGCACCGGAGCGGGCCCAGGGCCAGAAGGCGTCGAAGCTGCCTGTCACCGGGTCCGCCTCCGCCGTCGTCCTGGCGGCAGCCGTGATGGCCGCACTCGCCGGCGGCTTGGTGCTCCTCATGCGTCGCCGCATGCGCTGAGCCCCACGGGCACGGCCTTTTCGTGCGAAAGCGTTGTCCCCCGTCACACCTTGTGTGCCTGTGAAGAATCTCGCTCCGCACATGCGCGCTTGTTCCAGAATTCGCAGGGAATTGATGAGGGGCGCATTCTGTGAGTCGATTTCCGCACCATCATGGGGGCGGGCGACTCGTGGCTTTCCGCCCATTTTGTCCACCTGTGACTGAGGTCTCGTAGCTTCCGTGAGGAATTGGGCTTCCCGATACAAGAAATGGCACTCCTGTGGATTGTTCCGACCCGGATCGGATCACTATCGTGGCCTGTACGATGCGCGGGTTCTGCCTGCGTTCATGCTGCGCTTCGGACCGGGGATTCGCCCGTGTTCCCCATGCGCGTGAGTGTCCCGACACAAGGAGTTTCGATGCGAGTCTCAGCGCCCCCACAAGGAGCTGCACCCCGTACGTGGACCGGAGCGTCATTGCGTGCCGTGCTGGTCGCCGTTCTCGCAGTGGCCGGGCTGGTCGCGCCGGCCCAGGTCATTCCCGCCCAAGCCGCACCGAATCCGGCGATCAAGATCACCAACGCCACCCTGCTGACCGCGGACGAGTCGAGCGTGAATCCGATCTATTACCAAAACGGTGCGGTCCTCACTTTCAACTGGGACGCTTCGGCTGCCAATCCCAAGGTCGGCGACTCCTTCGGCGTCGGATTCGACCCGGTGTTCAACGCCCTGACCACCCAGACCATCGAGATGAAGGCCAACACGGCCGGCGGTGAGAAAAAGGTCGGCTCATGTGTCGTGAGCAAGACCGGGATGGTGTGCACATTCGACGACGGTCTGCAGGCGGCCATTGACGCGGGACACGGAAACCAGATCAAGGGCGCTGGAAAGGTCAAGCTCTCCAACGTCCAGACGACCAACTCGACCACCGTTCCCCTGAACCTCAACGGCACCATCACCCAGGTCCCGCTGCCCGGCAACAAGCCGATCGGCCCCGAGCCCTACTACGCCTGGGGATTCACCAAGGACCTCAACACGATCAAGAACGTCGGCGAGGTCGACAAGAATTGGCAGATCCAGTTCTCCTCGAACTACATGGAAGGCAAGATGCCCGGTTTCACGACCGATGGCACCGTCTCCACCCTGGTGCTGCGGGACGTCCTCGGCGAAGGACAGACGCTGAACATTGCAGACGGCGCCACGGTCAAACTGTCGACCTTCACCACGGGCGCTCAGGGCGTTCCCGCCAGGACCCTGCTCCTGGACGGCACCGGCGCCAAGCACGCCTTCGCCAATGGCTGGACCCTGAAGACCACGCAGGCCGACGGCAATCATGTCGACATCACGATCACCGGCACGTGGCCCAAGGACACGAACTTCTTCATCACCGTTCCGATCACCTTCGACGGCGGCGCGAAGGCCGGTGTGAAGTACCAGAACTCGGCCTTCATCGGCGCGACCGACCACAAGGCCTACGCCGAGGAGTGGTACACCGAGGCCGCAGAGATCACCGTGTCCATGCAGCCGGGCTTCGGCACCTTCAAGGTCGGCAAGTTCGTCCAAGGTGATGCCGCCGCACATGTGGCCGCGGAGTCGACCTTCACCCTGGACGTGAAGTTCGTCCTGCCCAAGAACTACGACCAGTACAACCCGCACTGGACGCCCCCCGCCGGTTACACCATGGACGCCGACGGGAAGACCTTCCGCGGCAAGATGAAGGTCATCCTGGGCAAGAACACCTACTTCGACCCCCTCATCACCCTGCCCATGAACACCGTGGTGAACCTGGCGGAAGACCCTGCGGCGCAGGCTCAGCAACCCGGAGTCACCTGGGGAACGCCGAAGTTCAACGTCACCGCTTTCCAGATCGCTGACCGCAAGGTCAACGCGATCCAGCTGACGAACACCGCCGAGCGCTCCGCCGGCGCGGTCAGGGTCGGCGACTACGTGTGGATCGACAAGGACCGGAACGGCCTCCAGGACGCCACCGACGTCCCCATCGCCAACGCGAAGCTGACCCTCTCGCGCAGCGACAAGACCACCGTCAACAATGCCGACGGAACGCCACGCGCCCAACTGACGGCGACCACCGACGCCCAGGGCCTGTACCGCTTCGACGCCCTGGAGACCCTGCCCGCAGGCGTCCACTACGTGGTGACCATCGATCCGACCAGCATCCCCGCGGGCCTGGAGCCCACCGAGACGAAGAACGGTGGCACCGGTCCGAACGACTCCTCCGCCCAGGCGGGCTTCGCCGAGTCAGTCGACCTCGTCAATGACGGGGAAGAGGACCTGACCCTGGACTTCGGATACGTCGAACTGGTCCCCGGCATCGACATCGAGAAGTACGACGGCGCCTGGGACGGAGTGGAATTCATCAACGGTGTGCCATCCCTGTCCGGCGACGGACAGCCCGCCAAGTTGCCGCAGAACGACCGTGACACTGCGGCCGACGCGCTGCTGGTCGGCGCCCAGGGTGCGACCGTGAAGTTCACCGTCACCAACACCGGCAAGGCCGACCTCAAGAAGGTCTCCGTCACCGACTCCACCACCGCAGGTGATGCTCTGACCAACATCACGTGCACCGTCGCCGGTGCCCAGGTTGCCGGTGACGCCATCGACGCCGAATGGGTCTTCAAGTCGGGTACCTCCTTCGAGTGCACCGGCACACTGCCCTCGATCACGCAGGCTCACGCCGACACCGCCAAGGTCCAGGCAACCCCCGTGTACGGTGGCCAGCCCGTCACCGACGAGGACTCCTGGCACGCCTCCCCCAACCCGAAGGTGTCCGTGGGCGACTACGTGTGGGAAGACGTCAACAAGGACGGCCTGCAGGACGCGACCGACAAGCCCATCGCAGGTGTCACCCTGACGCTGTCGCGCAGCGACAACGCACCGGTGAAGAACTGGGACGGCACCGCCCGCACGGAGTTGACCACCACCACTGACGACTCCGGCAAGTACGCCTTCAAGGACCTTGAGGCCCTCCCGCAGGGCATCCACTACGTGGTCGCGGTCACCACTCCGCAGGGCTTCCAGCCGACCACGCCCGACCGCGCCGGTGGCGACCGCTCCGTCGACTCCGACGCGATCGCCGGGAAGGCCGAGTCCACGGACCTGACCGATGACGGCGCAAACGACCCGACGCTGGACTTCGGATTCGTCAAGCGAGTCCCGGGCATCGACATCGAGAAGTACGACGGCACCTGGGACGGCGTGGCATTCGACGGTGTGGGCCGGGCGGCCCTCGACGGCAACGGCCAACCGGCCACCCTGCCCGTCGGCGACCGCGACACCGCCGCGGATGCCCTGGTCCTCAAGGAAGGCGCGCAGGCAACCGTCACCTTCACCGTCACCAACACCGGCAACGAGGACCTGAAGAAGGTCCGCGTGACCGATTCGACCACCCAGGGCGCCGCCCTCGTCGATGTCATGTGCACCGTCGCCGGTGCGCAGGTGGCCGGTGATGCGATCGACCCCGAATGGCTGTTCAAGCCCGGCACGTCCTTCGACTGCACCGGAACCCTGCAGGCCATCGGCGAAGCGCACGCCGACAAGGCCTCTGTGCAGGCCACGCCTGCCGCCGGTGGCGAACCCGTCACCGACGAGGACGAATGGCATGCGAAGCCCTTCCCCAAGGTCGCCGTCGGCGACTACGTGTGGGAGGACGTCAACCGCGACGGACTGCAGGACGCCACCGACCGCCCGATTGAAGGGGTCGTCCTGGAGATCTCCCGCACCGACTCCCAGCCCGTGAACGACCCTGACGGCACCGCCCGCAAGGAGCTGACCGCCACCACGGACGCCAGCGGCAAGTACCTCTTCGAGAACCTGCAGGTCCTGCCCCAGGGAGTCCACTACGTGGTCACCGTCAAGACCGGCCCCAAGGCCATGGTTCCCACCATCGAGAGGGACGATGACGACCGCGCCCTCGATTCCGACGCGAAGTCCGGCAAGGCCGAGTCCACCGACCTGCTGGTCGACGGCGCGAAGGACCTCACCCTGGACTTCGGCTACCACATCGAGAAGCCGGGCGTGGACATCGAGAAGTTCGACGGCTCCTGGGACGGCGTGGGCTTCGTCAACGGCGAGGCCAAGCTGACCAACGGCCAGCCCGCCGACCTGCCCGCAGGTGACCGCGACACCGCTGAGACGGCGCTGGTCGTCAAGGGTGACGCGGAACAGCCCGTCACCTTCACGGTGACCAACACCGGCCTGGAGGACCTGACCAAGGTGGTCGTCTCCGACGCCACCACGAACGGGCCGGCCCTTGCCGGCGTGGTCTGCACGGTCAACGGGACCGCGTACGAGGCCGATGCCTCCGGCGTGGTGACGATTGATCCCGCGTGGGTCTTCGTTCCGCAGGCCTCCTTCTCCTGCACCGGCACCCTGCCGGCGCTGGGCGAGGTGAAGTTGCACTCGGACACGGCCTCCGTCGAGGCGGTCACCGTGGCCTCCGGCATGGCTGTCAGCGACAAGGACGACTGGCACGCCAAGCCGCGTCCCAAGGTCAAGGTGGGCAACTACGTGTGGTTCGACCAGAACAAGAACGGCGTCCAGGACGATGGTGAGCCCGGCATCGAGGGCGTCGAGTTGACGCTGACCGACGAGGCCGGAAACCCCGTCACGAACGTGTTCGACGTGCCCGTCGCGCCGGTCGTGACCGACGGCCAGGGCTACTACGAGTTCCCGAACCTGCCCGCGGGCAAGAAGTACGTCGTCACGGTCACCAAGGCCCCGAGCGGCTACGAGCCCACCAAGGCCGGCGCCACTGACCGCGACAAGGACTCCTCCACGGGCAAGGAGATCTCGGTTCTGCTGCCCGGCGACGGGGACGAGGACATGACGCTGGACTTCGGATTCGTCAAGCCCGAGGTGCCGCCGACCACGCCTGGAACTCCGAAGCTGCCCGTCACGGGTGCTGCCACCGGAATGACCCTTGTGGGTGCTGTCGTCGCCTTGGCAGTGGGTGCGCTGGCCGTGGGCCTGCGCCGCCGCCGAGCCTGACGCTGGAGCGCCCACCTGGTTGACGGCCGGGTGAGTGGCCAGGAAGGGCCCCGGGACGTCCTCGAACGTCCCGGGGCCCTCTTGTCGTCAGCAGGTCCGGGGACGAGGGCGATGCGGCGCGTGTGCGCCTGCAGGTGCCAGTGCGAACCGGGGGGCTGCGACGTGTAGACTTGTCGTCGATCCTCCGCGTGACGGTATCGTCCGAACCTCCCCAGGGCCGGAAGGCAGCAAGGATAAGGGCGCGCTGCCGGGTGCGCGGAGGATCCTTGGTTCTCCGCGCAAAATGCTGATCGGCTGCGGAATCCCTTTTCGGTGGACCGGTACCCGCGCGTGAGATGGCGCACGGAGGGCTCGCAAGGGCTTTGGGATCCGAGGGCGTGTCCCAGATTTTCTTCCCACACGAGGGCGAAGAGGCTTGCCCTGAAGCTCGCGTGAGTATAAGTTCTTGGACAGGAGTCCATTTGGCGCGCGCTCGCACGCCCCCGGCATCAACGGAGCGACACGGAGAACCCATGCTTCATTTCAGAAAACGCGCGACGAATCGCTTGATCGCCGCTTTTTCGACACTGGCACTTGCAGTGACGGGCTTGGGCCTCAGCCTGTCCCAGGCACCTGCCGCCCAAGCGGAGGACGCGGTCGCCACCAGCACGCCGAACCCCGCCATCGTCGTCAGCGACGTGCACACCCAGGCGTGGAACGTCGGCGGAACCCCGCCGAATTGCGGCCAGAGTGGAAAGGTCTTCCTCTACTGGAAGCTGTGCATCACATGGAAGTGGGACGCCCGCAACGCCAATCCGAAGGAAGGCGACAGCTTCTTCCTCGGCCTGCCCACCCAGTTCCAGCTGCTCGACGTGGCCCCCTACGACCTGATGGCCCCGGTCACCGACCTGGCCGCGGGTACGACCACCGACATGAAGGTCGGCACCTGCACCTCCGTGGCGCGCACTGCCACCGATCCCGCCAGGATCACCTGCACCTTCGACAAGGGGCTGACCAACGCCCAGAAGCTGGGCAACATCAACCTCGTCGGCGACGGCTGGCTGGCCGCCTACGTTCGCGAGAAGCTCGACTCGACCACCGCGGACTTCAACCTCAACGGAACCGCCACACCGGTCCCCAACCCCGGCGGTGAGCCGATCGCCCCGGGTGTGGGCACCTACCGTCCTCGCGTCCCCGTCAAGGAGAACGACGGCATTCGCTCCACCACCAAGGAGATCAACTGGAAGGTCGTCTTCGGCTCCGGCAAGTTGGCCGAGGTCTACGGCGGCGCCATCCCGACGCCCCTTGTCCTGACCGACACCCTCTCCGACGGACAGCTGTTCTCAGACCAACGCCCCGTCGTGCTCGACATCATCAACAGCCCGGCCATCCCGGTCCCCCCGGCGACCATCCGCGTGGGCTCCAGCGACACTTCCAAGGCGCGCCTCCTCAACGAGGCCGGTCACACGACCTTCACGATCGAACGCGAGCTGTCGGCCGACCGCAAGACGATGACGCTGAAGATCTCCCCGAACGCCCCCGGCACCTGGGAGCCGGACACCAACTACGTCATCCGCTACTCCTCCGTGCCGGACACCGAGAACGGCCTGGTCGACCAGTCCCGCACCTACTCCAACAAGGCGACCTTCAAGGACACCAACACCACGGTGACCAGCAAGGCCACCTACAGCGTTGCGGCCGGCGGCACCGCCCGCATGGAGCCCGGCTACGGCACCTTCTCGATCAACAAGATCGCTGACGGCACCGCCGCCAACACGGTTCCGGCCAACACGAAGGTCAAGGTGAAGGTCAAGTGGGCCCTGCCCGGCGGCAAGAGCGCGGCCGACTTCCCCGGTTGGACGGCCCCGGCCTCGAACCCCTTCGAGATCGAGGTGCTCGTCGGTGGCACCGCCACCTACTTCCCGAACCCCCTGCCCTTCCCGGCCGGAACGCAGATCGAACTGACCGAGGACCTGGCAGGTTCCGACCTGCCCACGATCCGCTGGGACAACCCCCGTTTCAAGATCGGCGCGGCGACCGACACCACGGCAAACGGTGTCTTCACCGTCGATGGTGGAGCCGTCACCAACGTCAACCTGACCAACGCCGCGGAGCACAAGAAGGTCTCCGTCGGTGACTACGTGTGGTTCGACACCAACAAGGACGGCCTGCAGGACGATGGCGAGCCCGGCATCGAAGGCGTCACGCTGACGATCGCGCGCAGCGACAACGCCAGTGTCACCGCCCTCGACGGCGGCGCCTACCAGACGACCACCAAGACCGACGCCTCGGGCAAGTACGCCTTCACCGACCTGCCGGCGCTGCCCGCCGGTGTCCACTACGTGGTCTCCGTGACCGCTCCTGCCGGTCACATGGCCACCACCGCCAATGCCGGTGACACGGCACGCGACTCGTCGACCGGCTCTGCCGAGTCGACGGACCTGACCACCGACGGCGCCAGCGACCCGACCCTGGACTTCGGTTTCATCAAGGGCAAGGTCTCCGTGGGTGACTACGTGTGGTTCGACACCAACGCCGACGGCATCCAGGACGACGACGAGAAGGGCATCGAGGGCGTCACCCTGACGATCTCGCGCACCGACTCCCAGCCGGTCAAGGACGCCGAGGGCAACCCGGTGTCCACCACCACGACCGACGCCGCCGGCAAGTACCAGTTCACGAACCTGGAGGTCCTGCCCCAGGGCGTGAAGTACGTCGTCACCGTCACCGACCCGGCCGGCTACACGCCGACCACACCGAATGCGGGCGACCCTGCCAAGGATTCGTCCACCGGCAGCGCCGAAGCCAAGGAACTGCCCGGCGACGGAGACCAGGACCTGACCCTGGACTTCGGCTACGTCAAGGGCAAGGTCTCCGTGGGTGACTACGTGTGGGTCGACTCCGACAAGAACGGCACCCAGGACGCCGGTGAGCCCGGCATCGAGGGGGTCGCACTGACGATCTCGCGCACCGACGGCAAGCCGGTCATGGACGTCCAGGGCAACACCCTGACCACCACCAAGACCGACGCCGACGGAAAGTACCTGTTCAAGGACCTTGAGATCCTGCCGGCTGGTGTCACCTACGTCGTGACCGTCACCGACCCGGAGGGCTACGTGCCCACCACGCCGAATGTCGGCGACCCGGCCACCGATTCCTCGGCCGGCAAGGCCCAGGCCAAGGAGCTCCCCTCCAATGGCGACTCGGACCTGACCCTGGACTTCGGCTACGTCAAGGCCAAGGTCACCATCGGTGACTACGTCTGGGAGGACACCAACCGCAACGGCACCCAGGACGCCGGCGAGCCCGGCATCAAGGACGTGACCCTGACGGTCGGCCGCACCGACGGCAAGCCGGTCATGGACGTCAGCGGCAACCCTGTCTCCACCACGACCACCGATGCCGACGGCAAGTACCTTTTCGAGAACCTCGAGGTCCTGCCCAAGGGTGTCAAGTACGTGGTCACCGTCACCGCTCCCGACGGCTTCACGCCGACCACACCGAATGTGGGCGACCCTGCAAAGGACTCGTCGACGGACTCGGCGACCTCGAAGGACCTGACCAAGGATGGCGACGAGGACCTGACCCTGGACTTCGGCTTCGTCCGCCCGCGCGTGAGCGTCGGTGACTACGTCTGGTTCGACGCGAACAAGGACGGCGTCCAGGACGCCACCGACCAGCCGCTCGAAGGCGTCACCTTGACGATCTCACGCAGCGACAGCGCCCCGGTGAAGAACGCCGACGGCACTGACCGCACCACGCTGACCACCGTCACCGACGCCACCGGCATGTACTCCTTCACCGACCTGCAGGTCCTGCCTGCCGGCACCCACTACGTCGTCACGGTCACCGCGCCCGCCGGATTTGCGCCGACGGCAGCAGGTGCCGGTGGCGACACGGCGAAGGACTCCTCGACCGGTTCCGCCGAGTCGACGGACCTCACCGCCGACGGCGCCAACGACCCGACGCTCGACTTCGGGTTCATCAAGCCGGCCGTCGCCGTGGGCGACTTCGTGTGGGAGGACACCAACAAGAACGGCACCCAGGACGCCGGCGAGCCCGGCATCAAGGACGTGACCCTGACGGTTGGCCGCACCGACGGCAAGCCGGTCACCAACGTCAGCGGCGCCACCGTGACGACGACCACCACCGATGCCGATGGCAAGTACGTCTTCGACGGCCTGGAGGTCCCGCCCGACGGCGTCAAGTACGTGGTGACGGTGACTGCGCCGTCCGGCTACGAGCCGACCACCCCGAATGTGGGTGACCCGGCAACTGACTCGTCCACCGATTCGGCGATCTCCGCCGCCTTGACGAAGGACGGTGACAAGGACCTGACCCTGGACTTCGGTTTCGTCAAGTCCCCCCAGTCCAACGTCCCGCCGGCGCCGAACCAGCCTCCGGCCCCCAACCAGCCTCCGGCACCCAAGCAGCCGGCACCGAAGGAGCCGAAGCTGCCCGTCACCGGTTCACCGACCTCCGTCGTGGCTGGAGCCGCAGTACTGGCCCTGCTTGCTGGCGGCGCTGCAATGGCGCTGCGTCGGCGCCGGGGTTGATGCCCTGACGAACAGCGAGTAGGTGCACGGACAGGCCCTGCCCCACCCGGGGGCGGGGCCTGTCCCGCGTCCGCGATCTGGTGCCACGAGCACATGTGGCCCCCATCTGGGACAATGAGCCCATGACCACCCTGCTTCTGCTCGGGGTGGCCACCCTGCTCGTCATCGCCCTGTCCGAACCCTTGGGCGAACGCGTCGGACTGGTCGCTCCTGTCCTCCTGCTCGTCATCGGTGCCCTCGTCGGCGTGCTGCCTCAGGTGCCCGAGGTTTCCGTGGATCCGGAGATCATCATTCACGGAATCCTTCCGCCTCTGCTCTTCTCCTCGGCGGTTGCCATGCCCGTGAAGGACTTCCGACGCAACTTCGGATCGATCTCCGTCCTCTCCGTCGTCCTCGTCGTCGTCTCCTCGCTGGCGCTCGGCCTGATGTTCCACGTGCTGATCCCCGACATCAGCCTGCCGCTGGCCATCGCCCTGGGCGCGATCATGAGCCCCACGGACGCGGTGGCCACCGGCATCGTGAAGAAGATGGGCGTGTCGGAACGAGTGGTGACGATTCTCGAAGGTGAAGGTCTCATCAACGACGCCTCCGCCCTGGTCCTCTTGAGGTCCGCGCTGGCTGCAACGGTCGGTTCGGTCACCCTGTTGGACATCGGCGCCTCGTTCCTGTGGGCCGTCGGCGGAGCCCTGGTCTTCGGGTGGATCGCGGGAAAGATCGGCTTGCACCTGCGCTCGATGGCGCACGAGCCGGCGACGGGCACTGTCATTTCCCTGACGGTGCCCTTCCTGGCGTCCCTTCCCGCCGAGCACTTCCACGCCTCCGGGCTGGTGGCCGCGGTCGTGGCGGGTCTGGTGAATTCTCGGGAGGCTGCCCGGCGCCTGCCGCCCGCTCAGCGTCTGAGTACTCGTCAGACCTGGCAGAGCATGGGTCTGATCCTCGAATCGCTGGTCTTCCTGGTGGTCGGACTGCAGATGGACGCTCTCCTTGACCGCCTGAGACTGTCCGGAACCTCCGTGCCCTGGGTCTTCGCAGTGGCGGCGGTGACGATTCTTGCCGTCATGGTGCTGCGCTTCCTGGTGGTGGTCCCACTGATCCTCCACATCAAACACAATGCCGCGAGGCTGCTTCCCAAGAAGCGGGAGAAGCTGGAGACGCACACCAGGCGGTTGGACGAGCACGTGCTGTTGCGTGAAAGACCCAGCAGCACATTGGACCCCGTCAAGCCGGGGACCGTCGAACACCTGCGTGCACGGGCCGCCAAGCGGATGGCCGACGTCCAGTACTTCGAGGATTCGCAGCTGGGGCTGCGCGACGGAGCCGTCATGTGGTGGGCGGGGATGCGCGGTGGAATCACCTTGGCCGCCGCCCAGACCCTGCCTCTGGACACCCCGGGCCGTGACGTCCTGGTCTTTCTCGCCTTCGCGGTGGCGGCGGGCTCGCTGATCCTCCAGGGAGCCACCTTGTCGACCTTCGTGGAGTGGGTGCGTCCCAGGCTCGCCCGTGTCCCGAGTCTGGAGGAGCATGACGAGGTTCGCCGCCTCATCCACGAAGCCGGGGCGCAAGTGCCCATGCCCGAGGAGATTCGGCCCTTCGTGAATCCGGGCCCGCGCCTCCTTCTGGACTCGACCAGCAACGCGATTGATCGTGAGGCGGAGACGGGGCGCAGGGCGTTCCTCAAAGTGGCCCTGTTCGAATGGGCCCTTCGCCGTATCCGCGCCGAACGTGAGACCGTGCTGGATGCCCGCGACGCGGGGAGCCTGGATGCGGGCCTGTACGCGCATTGTCTGGCCCTGCTGGATGCGGACCAGGCGCGTATCGAGATCCGCCTGGAGGCGCTGCGGGCCGGGTGTGAGGATCTGGTCGAGGACTGAGCGACCCCGGTGACGAGGTCGGAGGGCACTCCGGCGAGGGCGGGGCGGGGGTGCTCGGCCTGCGCTGACCCGGGGTCCCTGTGGTGAAACCCTCGACCCCGTGGGGCAGGGCGCCAAATGGGGGCGCCTGGCCGTAGAGTTCAAGGGTGAGCACAGCCCTGTATCGACGGTACCGGCCGGACTCCTTCGCCCAGGTGATCGGGCAGGACCACGTGACGGCCCCATTGCGCGCCGCCCTGCGGGCCAACAGGGTCACCCACGCCTACCTGTTCTCGGGGCCACGCGGCTGCGGGAAGACGACTTCGGCACGTATCCTCGCGCGCTGTCTCAACTGCGCGCAGGGCCCCACGGACACCCCCTGCGGGCACTGTGACTCCTGCCGTGAACTGGCCACGGGCGGGCCCGGGTCGCTGGACGTCGTGGAGATCGACGCGGCCTCCCACGGCGGCGTGGACGATGCGCGCGACCTGCGCGAGCGCGCCACCTTCGCCCCCGTGCGCGACCGCTACAAGGTGTTCATCATCGACGAGGCGCACATGGTCACGGCCGCGGGTTTCAATGCGCTGCTGAAATTGGTGGAAGAGCCTCCCGAACACGTGAAGTTCGTCTTCGCCACCACCGAGCCGGAGAAGGTCATCGGCACCATTCGCTCGCGCACCCACCACTACCCCTTCCGTCTGGTGCCGCCCGACGTGCTGGGCCCCTACCTGTCGCACCTGTGCGACGAGGAGCACATCCGCGTCGACCAGGGGGTCGTCCCCATGGTCATGCGTGCCGGAGGCGGGTCCGTGCGCGATTCCCTGTCCGTCCTGGACCAGCTCATGGCCGGTTCGATCGACGGGGTCGTCGCCTATGACACGGCGGTCGCACTGCTGGGCTACACGGACTCCGCACTGCTGGACCAGAGCGTCGACGCCTTGGCGGGAGGGGACGGAGCCGCCGCCTACAGGGTGGTTGAACGCATGGTGGAGTCGGGTCACGACCCCCGTCGATTCGTCGAGGACCTGCTGCGGCGTCTGCGGGACCTGCTCATCATCGCCGTGGCGGGAGACGGGGCAGCGGAGGTCCTTGCCGGCACACCATCGGACCAGGTCGAGCGCATGTTCGTCCAGGCCCGCAACTGGGGCCCGCGTCAGCTCTCACGTGCGGCCGACTTGACGGATGAGGCCCTGCGGGGGATGACCGGGGCGACTTCTCCACGCCTGCAACTGGAGCTGCTGCTCGGACGGATCCTGGTCCCCGCCCAGAACTGGGCCGCAGGCGCCGACCCCTCCGCCAAGGACGGGCCCGGCGGGCAGTCGGCCCCCATGCCCCGCACGGCCGGGATGGTCAGGGGAGGGGCGCCCCTCGAGGACGAGGCCGGTCACCATGTGGGGCCGGGCGTGTCAGGTGAGGGAGGCCGCTTCGGAGCGGCCCAGGCGCGTGAAGAGCTGGCAAGGGCCCGTCGTGCACGGGAGGCCTCGCGCGCCGGCGCGCCCGGGACCGGCTCAGCGGCGGAGCCGAGGACTCAGCCGCAGGGGCGCCCCTTCGCAGCTGCGACCCCCGAGGAGTCGGCGCAGACTCCCGGCCAGTGGGCGTCGGAGGCGACCCCGGGTTGGGAGGTGAGGGAACCCGGCTCCCAGGCGGCAGCCGGTGCGCGGGCCCCTTCCGAGGAGAGTGGGGGCGACGAGGCCGTGGCGCCTGTGGGTGAGGCGGACACCTCACGCAGCGCGCCTGCGGCCACTGCGGCTGAAGGAATCCCGCCTGTTGACGACCAACGGGCCCCGCAGGCTGCGGTGCTTGTCGATGAGCCGGCCGTGGCACATGCGGATGCGGTCCAGGATCCTGCCCCCGCCCCTGCCCCCCGGGGAGGGATCGGTCATGACGCAGACGTCCTTCGTGGCCGGTGGGAGGAGGTCGTCGAGCGCTTGGCCGGCCTCAGCCGAGCCGCTTGGTCGATGGTCCGTCAACACGGACAGTTGGGGGCTGTGGACGCCGAGGTGGCCGTCCTGGTGCTGCCCACGGCCGGCCACGTGGACCACTTCACCAATGCGGGCAGGGGAGAGGTCCTGGCCACCGCGATCTACGAGGTCACCGGACTTCGACGCAGCGTCGTCGCCCAGGTCGGCCAGGCGGGTGGTGGACGCCCTGTCACCACTGCGTCGGCTCCCGTGAATGATCCGCCCCCGAGCGGAGCAGCATCCGGCCAGCAGCCCGTTCCCGCCGCACAGGCGCGGCGTGAGGCGAGAGGCCGGAGCCCACGCGGCGGTGAGGCGGGGGGCTCTCGGGCTCGCGCAGACCGGGACCCTGCCCCGGCCCACTCCCGCGCTCCGCGCGCTCCCGAAATGGCGCAGGCCGTGGAGGCCGCCCACGGGCACTCGGCCGGATCGGCACATTGGCCCGAGCCCGCCCCCGTTCCCCAGTCACCCGCCACTGCACCCTCGCAGACCCACGCGGCGACCGACTCGGCGGACTCGCGTGTGGCGGACAGTGGTCCGGCCCCGTCCTCGCCCCCCCGGGCCGATGCCGCCCGAACACCCGCAGAGCTCTACGCCACCTACCTGCCGGGTGACCCCGACGCCCAATGGCACCCCTTCGACGGCGCCCCCGTCCACGCCCGAGCGGCAGGAGGACACTCCCCCTCCCACGAGGCGCAGGGGCACGGGGACGTGCTGCCCGCGTGCGATGAGCGTGAGGACCTGCGGGTCGACTCCGCCGTCCCGGTCGATGATCCGCCCACCCCGGAGGACCCCTTCGCGGACGTGGTCCCCGCCGACGAAGCACCTGTCGGCGAAGACGACCCCTTCGACGTCGGCGACCCCTACGCCGCCCCGGCCGACGATGATCCCTTTGGTGAAGCCGACTGGGACGGCCTCGACCGGAGCCGAGGCGGCGATTCCTTCGCGGCCCCCACCCGTGTTGCCGGTCCTGCGCCGGATGCGGGTGGGAGCGCCCCCGGGCCCGACGGTTGGGCCGAGGCCGTGGCCCAGCCGGGCGGACAGGCCGAAGTCTCCTTCGACGATTCCCCCGACGCCGACCCATTCGCGACTCCTGCTGGTCAGGGCCGGGAGGACACGCCGCACTCCCGGGGCCGTGGGGCCGCAATGCGCGCCATGGGCCGTTCCACGGGTCCGGCCTCCCAAGGTCGGCCTGCGCGTGCGGGCGAGCACGGCACCGCGGGTCAGCACAGCCCCATGGCCGACAACAGGCCTAGTGCCGCCGAGGACGACTCCGCCAGCCTCGACGACCAGGACGTGGATGTCACCATGACCAGTGGTGTGCCGGCCGTGTTGGAGATCCTGGGCGGCAAAGTCATCGACACCACCTACGACCAGGGAGTGTGACACGGCGTGTACGAAGGCGCCCTGCAGAACCTCATCGATGAACTCGGCCAATTGCCGGGAGTCGGGCCCAAGTCCGCGTTGCGCATGGCACTGCACCTCCTCGAAGCCGAACCCGAGGACGTCGCCCGACTCACGGATGCCATCCAGGCGGTGCGCACCCGCGTCCACCACTGCGAGGTGTGCGCAAACCTCACCGAGGACCAGATCTGCAGCATCTGCCGAGACGTGCGCCGCGACCCCTCGCAGATCTGCGTGGTCCAGGAACCCAAGGACATCCAGGCCATCGAGAACTCCCGAGTCTTCCGCGGCCGCTACCACGTGCTCGGCGGGGCGATCGACCCGATCCGCGGAGTCGGACCCGAGCAGCTGCGTATCCGGCAGCTGCTCTCACGTCTCCAGGACGGCGCGGTCACCGAAGTCATCCTGGCCACGAATCCGAACATCGAGGGCGAAGCCACGGCCTCGTACCTGGCACGCACCCTGGGCACCATCGGGGTCCAGACCACGCGACTGGCCACCGGTCTGCCCGTTGGCGGGGACTTGGAGTACGCCGACTCCCTCACCCTGGGGCGCGCCCTCGAAGGCAGACGCCAACTCGGCTGACCCGCCCGGCGCAACCGGCCGGCCCGGGTCCACAGCGCCCACACAGGCAATGCACTGCCTGTGCATGCCCTCACCATGGAAGAATCACCCATGTGAGCCCCCAGAACGATTCCCCGTACGTCCGCCCCGACGGCACTCCCGCGCGCATCCTCGTCGTCGATGACGAGGTCTTCCTCGCCGACCTGCTTGCCGCCGCCCTTCGGCACACCGGCTGGGAGACGCGCACTGCCTCCAACGGGTGGGAGGCGCTCGACGCTGCCGACGAATTCGACCCCGACGTCGTCGTCCTCGACATCCAGATGCCCGGCCTGGACGGCATGGAAACCCTGGAACGTCTGCGCAAGAAGCGGCCGCACCTGCCCGTCCTGTTCCTCACCGCCCGTGACGCCGTCGCCGACCGCGTCGCCGGGTTGCGTGCCGGAGCCGACGACTACGTGACCAAACCCTTCGACCTGGACGAGGTCGCCGCCCGCATCGACGCCCTGCTGCGCCGCTCGGGAATGGCCAGCCAGACCGTCAGGCACGTGCTCACCGTGGGCGACCTCGTCCTGGACGAGGACTCCCATGACGTCACCCGGGCGGGCGAACCCGTCCTCCTGACGAACACGGAGTTCGAGGTCCTGCGCTACCTCATGGAGAACCCCAACATCGTCCTGTCCAAGGCGCAGATCCTTGACCGCGTGTGGTCCTACGACTTCGGCGGGCAGGCCAATGTCGTCGAGTTGTACATCTCGTACCTGCGCAAGAAGATCGAGGGCGACCGTCCTGCCATGATCCACACCGTGCGTGGCGCCGGCTACATCCTGCGTCCCGCCCCAGACCCGTCGTGAGCGGGCCCCGTCCCCATCGGCGCGGGCAGAGCCTGGCCAACCGACTGAGCATCTTCCTGGCCGTCCTGGTCATCGTCGCCTTGGCGATCACCGCTGCCGCCGCGGTCCTGGTCATGCGTGGGTGGATGGGACGTGAAGTCGATGACGGTGTCCGCGAGACCATCGCTCAGGTGGAGCGTTCCGTCACCCACGCGATCGGCCGAACCGGATCCATCTCGGACGAGGCGCTTGCCGCCTCCCAGGATGCCGAGGGGCCGGATGCCGGCCAGTCCACGCGCGGCACGAGGCAGGGCGGGCAAGCGGGCCGGCCCGGCGGCCGGCAGGGCGCCGACTCCGCAGGGACGCAGTCGGCAGAGGGCGCAGCGCCCGGTACGCCGGGCCAAGGAAACGATGGTCAAGGAAGCGGCGGACAGGGTTCCAGTGGCCAAGTCGCGCCCGGCGAAGAGTGGGGCGACCATCCGCCGAGCGGCGGCGCCCCGCAGGGACTCGGTGGCCCAGGAGCCAATGACGGTCTGCTTGAACTGGTCAGCTACGACGGGGTCGTCACGGCGGGTGTGGTCGACAAGTTCTCGATCGTGCCCATCTCCAGCCGGGACCAGCAGACACTGCTCGCCCAACCCACCGACCGCCGGGTGCGCACCGTCCACCTGGAGGGCCACGGAGCATTCCGGGTCGCGGCACTGAAAACCGCCGACGGTGCGATCGTGGTGGTCGGGCAGTCGCTGGGCAAGACCGACTGGGTGATGACCCAGTTGCTGGCCACCGACCTGGGTGTGGCAGTCGTCGTCGTGCTCATCGCCCTGTTCGTCGGCCGCTGGTGGGTCAAGCGCGAGATGCGCCCCCTGGACGTCGTGGCCTCGACGGCACGTGGGATCGGCCGACGCGACCTGCGCTCCGAAGAGATCGAGCCCTTCGCCCGCCTGGACCCTTCGTTGGCGCGCCCGGGAACCGAGGTCGGGGACGTGGGGCACGCCCTGAACACGATGATCGACAATGTCGAGGGCGCCCTGAAAGCGCGCATGGAGTCCGAGCGGACCCTGCGTCAATTCGTCGCCGACGCCTCACACGAACTGCGCACGCCACTGGCCTCCATCCAGGGCTACACGCAGCTGCTCCAACGGGACTCGGTGGACGCCGAAACCGCCTTGGGGCGCATTGCCTCGGAGTCCGCGCGAATGTCCGGGCTGGTCGAGGACCTGCTGCTGCTGGCACGCCTGGACGCCGGCCGCGAGCTGGCCTCCCTGCCGGTTGACTTGGTGCCCCTGGTGGTCGATGCCGTCATGGACGCTCATGCGGCCGGGCCCGACCACTCGTGGGTCCTTGAGTTGCCCGAGGGCGAGGAGTCCGAGCAGTGCGTGGTCGACGGGGACGAGGCCGCCCTGCGTCAGGTCCTGGCGAATCTGGTGAACAATGCGCGCGTGCACACTCCCGCCGGCACCACGGTGCGCATCGGCGTGCGTGCGGTCGCAGCACAGGACGCAGTGGACCAGGTGGTGGCTCCGGATGGGACGGCCACGTGGAAGGTGGGCTGTGGTCCGGCTGGATCGGTCCTCCTGTGGGTGGCGGACGACGGGCCCGGAATCCCCGAGGCCCTGCGTCCCACCGTGTTCGACCGCTTCGTGCGCGGTGACGGGTCGCGCACCCGCAAGGACGGCAAGGGTTCTTCGGGCCTGGGCCTGTCGATCGTCTCCTCCATCACCAAGGCGCTGGGGGGCCGGGTCTCGATGTCGACACTCAGCGCCGATGACGTCCCCGGGGACGAGGCCGCCCGGGTCGCGCCGACCACCGGCACGCGTTTCGAGGTGCGCCTGCCGCGCTCGGCGGGCTGAATCCGGACACGCCGCCGCCCTCGTGGCGAGGTCGGTGGAAGCACCGCGATTGCAGGGGCGAGGGCCCCTCAGGCCAGCAGCGTCCGGTCCGACAGGCCAGCGCCACCCGAGCGGAGCTTCTCGAACTCCGCCATCAGCGAGTCGACCGTCGCATCGTTCTTCTGCTGTCCGGAGAGTTCGAAGATGATCCGACCCTCGTGCATCATGACGAGCCGGTTGCCCATCGACAGGGCCTGCTCCATGTTGTGTGTGACCATCAGCGTCGTCAGGCCCAGTCGGGAGACGGCCTCCTGCGTCAGATGCGTGATGAGTGCCGCGCGCTTGGGGTCCAGGGCCGCGGTGTGCTCGTCCAACAGCAGGACGTCCGGCTCCGAGAAGGTCGCCATGGTCAATGACAGTGCCTGACGCTGTCCGCCGGAGAGCAGCCCGGCTTTCGTCGTCAGACGATTCTCCAGCCCCTGCTCCAGGGGAGCCAGGACCTCACGGAAGTACTGACGCCGCTTGGAGGTCAAGGCCATGCCCAGTCCGCGGCGGCGCCCTCGCATGTGGGCCAGGGCCAGGTTCTCCTCGATGGTCAGATGGGGTGCGGTTCCCGCCATGGGGTCCTGGAAGACCCGCCCCACCATGTGGGCCACCTGGTGGTCCTTCAGTCGGGTGACGTCCTTGCCGTCGATCCACACCGAACCCACGTCGCACATGTAGCGGCCGGACACGACGTTGAGCAGGGTGGACTTGCCTGCCCCATTGGAGCCGATGATGGTGACGAAGTCGCCGCGTTCCAGGTGCAGCGAGACGTCGCGCAGGGCGATCCTCTCGTTGACGGTGTGCGGGAAGAAGGACTTGGTGACGTTCTTGACCTGCAGCATCACAGCACCGCCTTTGTGGAGTCGGCCTCTTCGGCGGGCGGGACGATGTCGGGTTCGGCGACCAGCGTCTTGGAGCGGCGCTTGGCCCGGATCCGCGCGAACAGTCCCCACCGGGGCAGCAGCAGGGCCGCGAGGACGATGACGGCGCTGAGAAGTTTCATGTCATTGGCGTCGAAGCCGGGCACGGTCAGCGCCACCTGGATGACGCCGCGGTAGATGAGCGAGCCGATGACAACGGCCAGCGACATCACCCACACGCGAGGCGACCCGATGATCGCCGTGCCGATGATGACCGATGCCAGGCCCGCGACGATCAGGCCGATGCCCATGGAGATGTCGGCAACACCCTGGTACTGGGCGACGATCGAGCCGCACAGGCCCACCAGGCCGTTGGACAGGGCAAGGCCCAGGACCTTCATGGCGCCGGTGTTGACTCCTTGCGCCCGCGCCATGCCTTCGTTGTCGCCGGTGGCACGCATCCCCAGACCCACCTGGGTGGACAGGAACCAGTTGAAGGCCAACATGACAAGGGCGATGACTGCGGCGAAGACGGCGACCGAGGTCCATGACCCCAGCAGTTTCGCCTGGCGCAGCGGCTGGACCAGCGTGTCCACGCCGCGCAGCAGCGGCAGATTCGCCTTGCCCATGATGCGCAGATTGATCGAGTACAGGGCGATCTGGGTGAGGATTCCGGCAAGCAGCGGGTGGATCTGGCCTTTGGTGTTGAGCAGCCCGGTGATGGTGCCGGCGGTGAATCCTGCCGCGAATCCCGCGAAGGTCGAAACCCATGGGTTGAGCCCATTGGTGATCATGACGGCGGTGACTGCGGCTCCGGTGGTGAAGGATCCGTCGACTGTCAGGTCGGCGAAGTCCAGGACGCGGAAGGTCAGATAGACCCCCAGCGCCATGAGGCCGTAGATGAGACCGAGGTCCAGTGCGACGAGCACGGTGTGGGCTCCTTCGGTGGTGCGCGGCCCGGGCCGCACGGTCGGGTCGTGGGTGCGGGACGAGGGCGGGGTGCGAGGTCGGGACGGGGTCCGGCCACGCCCTCGTCACACGGGAGGGGAGGGTGCGCGCCCCGGGGTCTCACTTGACGAGGGTGGCCTCGGACTTGAGGGCCTCCGGTATCGTCACCCCCATGCCTGCCGCAGAGGTCTCGTTGATGGTCATCGTGAATTCCTTTTGTGCCTCGACGGGCATGGTCGCCGGGTCGGCGCCCCGGGTGAGGATGCGGATGGCCATCTCGCCGGTCTGGCGGCCGAGCTGGGTGTAGTCGATGCCGACCGTTGCCAGTCCGCCGTTGGCGACCGAGTCGGATTCGCCGACGATGAGGGGCACCCGGAGGTCCTCGGCGACCTGCACCACGCCCGCCAGCGCGGAGACCACGGTGTTGTCGGTGGGCACGTACAGGGAGTCGACCTTGCCGAGCGAGTGTGCGGCCTGCTGGACCTCGCTGGAGTTGGTGACGGTGGCTTCGGAGACGACAAGTCCCTCTTTCTTGGCGGCTTCCTTGGCCAATTTCACCTGGACCTCGGAGTTGACCTCACCCGAGGAGTAGATGATGCCGACGGTCTTGGCTTCCGGCTTGAACTTCTTGATCAGGGCGATCTGGTCCGCCACGGGGTTCATGTCGGTGGTGCCGGTGACGTTGGCGCCGGGGGCCTCGTTGGAGGCGACCAGTTGGGCCGAGACCGGGTCCGTGACGGCGGTGAACAGGACGGGCACGTCCGTGATGGCGGTGGCCGCGCTCTGGGCGGTGGGCGTGGCGATGGCCAGGACCAGGTCGGGCTTGTCGGTGGCGAACTTCGAGGCGATGGACACGGCGGTGGCCTGGTCGCCCTGGGCGTTCTGCTCGTCCCACTCGACCTCGATGCCGGCGTCGGTGAAGGCCTTCTTGAATCCGTCGCGGGCGGCGTCCAGGGAGGTGTGGGAGACGATCTGGGTGATGCCGATGCGGAAGGGGCCGGTGGATCCGGCTGGGCCGGCCGTCCCCGAGGTGCCGCTTTGTCGGGTGGTGGCGGATTGGGTGGCGTTTCCGCCGCCCGCACATGCGGCAAGGACGAGGGCGGTGGTCGCAGCGGCGACAGCAAGGACGGTGCGCTTCATCGGACGTTCCTTCGTGCTGATCGGGCAGTTCCATGCGGGCCGCCGTCGTGCGACCTTCCGGACGAACCTATCCCTGTGGGGAAAGCAAGGACCAATGTGGTCCACTGACCGGACGTGCATCCCGAATCCTGGACTGAGTGGGGTGTGGGGTCGCCCTCGTTCCCCGAGGGCGAGGAAACCTGTGTTCACATGACGGTCGCCAACGGCCCGCCCGGGAGTGAAACCTAGGATGGCCACAGTCGCGCCGCCCGCGACGAAGGAGGAATCCGTGGCACTCATCGTCCAGAAGTACGGTGGCTCGTCCGTGTCGGACGTGGCCGCCATGAAGCGCGTGGCCCAGAGGGTCGTGGACACCCACAATGCCGGCCACAAGGTGGTCGTGGTCGTCTCGGCCATGGGTGACACGACTGATGAGCTGCTCGACACGGCCGCAGCCATCACCGACGACGCCCCCGAACGCGAGATGGACATCCTCCTGTCCGCAGGTGAGCGCATCTCCATGGCGCTGCTGTCCATGGCGGTCAACACCTTGGGTGTGCCCGCAGCCGCCTACACCGGTGCCCAGGCGGGCATCCGCACCGACTCCCACCACGGGCGTGCGCAGATCATCGGCATGGTGCCCGAACGCGTGGCCCGCACGATCCAGGACGGGCAGGTGGCCATCGTCGCCGGATTCCAGGGCGCCTCGGAGGAGGAGAACACCACCACCTTGGGTCGCGGCGGCTCCGACACGACCGCCGTGGCGTTGGCTGCGGCGCTGAAGGCCGACGTGTGCGAGATCTACACCGACGTCGACGGTCTGTTCAGTGCCGACCCGCGCATCGTGCCCAAGGCCCACCGCCTGCGCACCATCAGCCAGGAGGAGACCCTGGAACTGGCCGCCCACGGCGCGAAGATCCTGCACCTTCGGGCCGTCGAGTTCGCTCGCCGTTACGGCGTGCCCCTGCACGTGCGCTCCTCCTTCTCCGAGAAGGAGGGCACGTGGATCTCCGACTATCCCGCCCACCCCGACCTCGAGGGCCTCGTGCCCGCCGCCGCCCTGCACGATCCCACGGAGGAGCCCATGGAACAGCCGATCATCTCCGGAATCGCCCACGACCGTTCCCAGGACAAGATCACCGTCACCAATGTGATGAACACGCCGGGTGCGGCCGCGCGGATCTTCGCCATCGTGGCCGAGGCCGGCGCGAACATCGACATGATCGTCCAGAACGTGCCGGTCAGTGATCCGACCAAGGCGAACATCACTTTCACCCTGCCCGAGGGTGACGCCCGCAAGACTTTGGAGGCTCTGGAGGCCCACCGTGGCGAGCTCGGCTTCGACGAGCTGCGTTACAACCCGAACATCGGCAAGCTTTCGCTGGTGGGTGCGGGTATGAGGACGAACCCGGGTGTCTCGGCCAGGCTCTTCGCCGCTCTGTCGGAGGCCGGCATCAACATTGACTTGATCTCGACCTCGGAGATCCGCATTTCGGTGGTGACGAAGCTGGAGGACCTGGATCGCGCGGTGCAGGCGGTGCACACCTCCTTCGGCCTGGACGCCACCGAGTCCGAGGCCGTCGTCTACGGAGGCACCGGCCGCTGACCCTGAGATTCGTCCCTCTTCCCGCGAGATTCGTCCCACTTCCTGCCAGACTCGTCCGACTTCCTGCGAGATTCGTCCTTGTCGGATGCCCCTGAAATTGAGGGTCGAACAAAGTGCCCTCGTTGAAGGACGAATCTCACGGAGGGGAGTGGATGGACATGGTCCGCTTCTCGGTCCCCAGCCCGACTCTCACTTTCCGCCCCTGACTCGACTCTCACTCCCGACCCCGGCCCCCGGGTCCCCCCCCCGACTCTCAGCCCCCAGCTCCGGCTCTGGCTGCGAAACACGGACGTCCACGCACACAGGAACATCAAGGAGAACCCCATGAGTGACCTCACAGTTGCCGTTGTCGGCGCCACCGGACAGGTCGGCCGCGTCATGCGCGCCCTGCTGGAGGAACGCAGCTTCCCGGCCACCTCCATCCGCTTCTTCTCCTCCGCCCGCTCGGCGGGCACCACCTTGGCATGGAAGGGCACCGAAATCACGGTCGAGGACGTGGCAAGCGCGGACCTGTCGGGCATCGACATCGCCGTCTTCTCGGCCGGAGCCACAGCCTCGCGCGAGTACGCGCCCAAATTCACCGCCGCAGGCGCCGTGGTCGTCGACAACTCCTCCGCTTGGCGCATGGACGAGGAGGTGCCGCTGGTCGTCTCCGAAGTGAACCCCGAGGACGTGCGCCACCGCTCCAAAGGCATCATCGCCAACCCGAATTGCACGACCATGGCGGCAATGCCCGTCCTCAAGCCTCTCCTCGACGAGGCCGGAGGAGTCGAACGCCTCATGGTCTCCAGCTACCAGGCGGTCTCCGGCACCGGACTGAAGGGCGTCCAAGAGCTTGTCGGCCAGCTCACCGCAGGTGCCGAACAGGACCTCGCAGCCCTGACCCTGGACGGAGCCGCCCTCTGCCTGCCCGAACCCCAGGTCTACGCGGCGCCCATCGCCTTCGACGTCGTGCCTCTGGCCGGCGCCCTGGTCGACGACGGCTCGGAGGAGACCGACGAGGAACAGAAACTGCGCAACGAGTCGCGCCGTATCCTTCATGCACCCCACCTGCGCGTCTCGGGCACCTGCGTGCGCGTCCCAGTCTTCACCGGCCACACCCTGACCGTCCACGCCGAGTTCACGGGCGCCATCACCCCTGACCGCGCCCGCGAGATCCTGGCAGATGCGCCGGGTGTGCGCCTCGTCGACGTGCCGACCCCGCTGGAAGCCGCCGGACGCGACGAGGTCCTGGTGGGCCGCATCCGTCAGGACCAAACGGTCGAGGACGGGCGAGGTCTGGTCCTGGTGGTCTCCGGCGACAACCTGCGCAAGGGCGCCGCCTTGAACGCCATCCAGATCGCGGAGATCCTGGCCGAAGAGCTCCAGGGCGCCTGAGCGCCGGCGAGGCGACGATTCGGCGGGGGTCACGGCACCCGCCCTCGTCAACGGGCCGAAGGAAGGACCCAGCCCCCGCGGAACTCGACATCCACATGAGCCCCCACATCGAAGGGGGAGGAGGTGTCGGGATGACGCACGACCAGGGTCCCCATCTGCGTCTCCACGTCGTAGGACATGTGCGAGCGCACGAAGGAGGCGCCGATCACCTGCCCGTGGCGGCCGATGACGGAGTGGGCCGGGGCCCGGTGCATCTCGATGTCCTCCGGGGGAATGGAGACGAGGGCGGGACCCCGGGCCACCCCGGGCCCGGCGGCGAGGTGGAAGGCCGCTGTGCCGCAGCGGACGAGGGCGATCACGTCACTCCTGTCACCCGCCGCCCCCGACCCGTCCGGGCAGGAAGTCGCCACCGACTCCACTGTGGCGGCCAGGATGTTCGGGATTCCCATGAGGTGAGCAGCCTCCGGGGAGGCCGGACGTGCGTAGAGCTCGCGAGAGGCGCCGATCTGCAGGCACCGACCCTGGTCGAGCAGCATGATCCGGTCCGCCACCAAGCAGGCTTCCTCGACGTCGTGGGTGACGTACAGGACCGACGAGCCCAGGCGCCCCACTTCACGTACCAGGGCCGCACGAATCGACGAGGCCACGGCCGCGCCGACGTGGGCCAGGGGCTCGTCCAGCAACAGCACGGGCGGGCGGCGCACCAGGGTCCGCGCCAGTGCGACCCGTTGGGACTGGCCGCCCGAAAGCTGGTGCGGGCGCCGACGCGCAAGGTCGGCGACCCCCATGCGCGCCATGGTGGCATCGACCAGGTCCGCCCGGTGGCGCGGCGACAGGTTGGAGCCGTCCAAGCCGAAGGCGATGTTGTCGCGCACGGTCATGTGCTGGAAGAGCGCCCCCGACTGGAAGACGAGGCCCGTGGGCCGCTGCTGAGCTGGCCGGTTGCTGATGTCGACGGCATCGACCTCGATCCTTCCCGCATCGCACGGGACCAGGCCGGCGAGCACCTGCAGCAGGGTCGACTTGCCGCATCCGGACGGTCCGACGACGGCCAGGATCTCCCCGGCGCGCACCTCGAAGGACAGGTCGGCCAGGATCCGACCCGCCCGGTGGAGGGCGAGGCGGTGGACCCGCAGGCGCACCGGCGCCGGGGGCTCCGGGCGCATCTGCCCCGGGGTCGAGGGCGCCCCGGGGTGCGGCGTGGCCCCGTGGCCGAGGGCGGGGCCGGCTTCAGCGAACATGGGGCATTCTCCGAGTGGTCGACGCGACGGCGACCAGGGCCGTCCCGATCATGGCCAATGCGCATGCGCCGCCGAGGGCGCCCAGGACGAAAACTCCCTCCGGGTCGCCATGACTGCCCAAGGGCACCAGTGCCACCGGCGGGAAGGCCGACCCGATGGGCACGACGAACACCGACGGGGCGCTCATGCACATGATGAGGGCGCTCAGGGCTGCGATGGCCGCGACCAGGCGCCCTCGTGCCGCAGGAATGAGGATGTCCAGGGTCACCCGCAGTGCCGAGGCGCCCGCGTCACGGCCCACGGCCGCCGCCTCCCGCGTGCCTGCCAGCGCGAAACTCATGAGGAAGTGCGCCGCAGGAACCGACAGGATGAGGTTGGCCAGCAGGACGGCGACAAGGCCGCCACCGGGTGAGCCCGCGCCGACCAAGGGCGGAAGCAGCGTGCGCTGCCCCACTGACACCGGGTAGGAGTGCACCGAGTGGATGAGCACCCCACCCGCCACCGGCGAGGCGAAGAGCAGCGACAGGAAGGCAAAGGCCACCAGGCGCGGGTGCTGCCAGCGCACCCGCGCGGTGAGGAAGCCGATCAAGGCGGACACGGGAATGACGACGAGCAGCACAAGAGCGGATTCGCGCAGCGCCTCGGGTGCGGTTCGGGCCAAGGACCCGCTCAGTGCGCTGCGTGCGAATCCGAGGAGGACCATCGCCAGTGCCGCGCCGTCAAGGACCGCCAGTGCCAGGACGGGAAGAGCGACCAGGGCGCTCATGGGGCGCAGGAGTGCCGACGGGGTGCGGGCCTCTTCCACCGGTGCCGGTCGTGAGGCGTGATGCGACACGGCCCTGACGACCAGCGCGGCGGTCACCAGGGCGGCGCCCGCGAACAGGGCCGCAATGCCCAAAGGAATGGACGAACGCATTCCCGAGTTGAGTGCCGCGCGTGCGAAGGGGGCGAGATAGGGCTCGGCGCCGCCGTGTGCGCTGGTCGCGGACGTGTCGCAGGCGACCATGAGAGTCGTCACTGCCAAGGCGGGCGCCGCTGCGGAGACCAGTCGTGGCGCCAGCAGGCGCCGGGTGATCGACCACGGGCCCGCCCCCAGGTCGCAGGCGGCCTGCATCTCGATGCGCGTGAAGGAGGACAGGGCGAACCAATGGACGAGGACCGCGAAGGGTGTTGCGTTCAGGGCAAGTGCCAGGACCAGGCTTGCGCGCGAGAACGGGGGTGCGCCCAAGGCGATGAGCGCTTCCTCGACGACGCCCGCCGGGACCAGGGCCGGAAGCAGGCACACGGGCACCAGCAGCGCCACAGCGGGTGAGGACACTCGTGCGGCCAGGGCGAGCACGGCTCCCAGGAGTGTGGCGAGAAGTCCTGCGGCAAGGGCGGTGCAGCCCGTGCGCACACCCGTGGGCACCAGGTCGCTCCACTGGATCATCAGGTCGGCATCGGGCGAGGGCGCGGCCCCGAAGGTGCCCACGCCGGTGGCCTCGTCGGCGGGCCGGAGGGACGCAGGGCGGTCGGACGGCGGAGCGGCGAGCCCGCCTTCGTCACCCCCGGGGCCCCTGTCCGGCAGGTAGACCCGGTCGGTCCACTCGCGGATCAATGCCGATCGCCTGAGGGAGGACAGCGTCGGATCCATGCCGTGGACGGTGGTGTCCAGGGCGTCGAGGCGGGCGCTGATGTTGCTGGGCAGGCGGGTGCTCACGGGAGACTGGCCGGCCACCCCTGCGGCCAGGGCCTGGCCACGGTCGGAGACGACCTGCGCGAGGAAGTCCTGGGCAAGGGGAGAGGGGGTGGCGCGTTGGGGCAGTGAGACTGCGCCGATCTCGAATCCCGTCCCGTCGGAGGGATGGACGACTGCCACGGGGCGCCCCGCCTCGGCCTCGAGGCGGCAGTAGTTGTCGAAGGTGACGGCGGCAGGGGCTCGGCCGATGGCGACCAGGTGGGCCGGGTCGGTCCCGGAGTCGGCGTAGGTCAGGGTGTGGGTGTCGAGGCGGGCCAGGTAGGCCATTGCGGCGTCGGCTCCGCCGAGACGCTCGGCATGCAGGTTGAGCAGGGTCGCCGCCGTGCCCGAGGTCAGGGGCGCCGGAAGGGCAAGGGGCGTGGAGGAGGCGGCCAACTGTTCCCAGGAGGTGATGGGGCCGGCCTCGGGGGACAGGCACAGGGACAGGATTCCGCCGTAGACGCCGAACCAGCGCTCGGAGTGGAAGGCGGGCGGCAGGGCGGAGGTGTCCACTGCGGGGGCGGCACGGAGCAGGTGGAGTCTCTCGGCCTGGGCGTGGGCCTCGGCGGGGCCTCCCAGCCACACGTCGAACTCGGATTCGCCGCGTGTGGCCGTGAGCCGTGCCAGCGCCTCCGAGGTGGGGATGCGCACCACTTCGACCGTGTGCCCGGTGTCCTCCTCGTAGGTGCTCGCCAGGGTCCGGCACACGGATGCGGTGTTCGAGCACAGGACGACGAGGTCGGCGCGGTGGTCCGTGAGCAGCAGCAGGGGAGGGGTCAGGACGAGGCCGAGAAGCACCAGCAGGCCGCCCAAGGAGGCGACTCGGTGGGTTCTCGGGCGGCTCATCCGTCCACCGTAACGCCGGCGGCTCCCGAAAAGGGGGCCGCCGGCGCGTGGAGGGCCAGCAGGTCGGTTCAGTCGCGCGTCTGGTGTTCGACCATGAGTCGACGCTCGTCCTTGCCGACGACGAACATGAGGACAACGGCGACGACGGCCACTGCGACCAGGAAGCCGTAGGCGACGTTCCAGCCGAAGAACTCGATGAGGTAGCCGACGCCGGAGGAGGCAAGTGAGGCGCCCAACAGGTAGCCGAACAGGCCGGTGAAGCCCGCTGCCGTACCTGCGACATTCTTCGGTGACAAGTCGATGGCCTGCAATCCGATGAGCATGACCGGGCCGTAGATCAGGCCGCCGATGATGGCGATCAGCAGGTAGAACACGCCGATCGGTGCGCTGTGGGGCATGAGCCAGTAGGCGAGCAGCGCAATGCCGACACCCGTGAGGAACAGGATTCCGGCGCCGGAACGCCAACCCTTGAAGACCTTGTCGGAGACCCAGCCGCACAGCAGGGTGCCGATGATGCCGGCGCCCTCGTAGATGGCGAAGCCGAGGATGCCTTCCTTGACGTTGACCCCGTGGATCTGTTCGGTCAGGTACACCGGGATCCAGGACAGGACGCCGTAGCGCAGCGTGTAGATGAAGACGTTGGTCACAGCCAGCAGGACGACGACCCGGTTGGTCAGCACGTGCTTGAAGAGCATGTCCAGCCAGCCCGTTTCCTCGCCGGTGGTCTCGACCTTGGCGGGATCGTCGTGGAACTCCTCGATGGTGGGAAGACCCAGGGCCTCCGGGCGGTCGCGGATGAGGAAGAAGGCGAGGACGGCCACCCCCAGTGCGGCGATGGCCGGCACGGAGAACGCGGGGCGCCAGTCGGCCGCGTCGGTGGCGAAGTGCTCCAGGGCCCATGCGGACAGCAGACCGACTCCGGCTCCGCCGACGTTGTGGGCGCAGTTCCAGATCGAGGTCATCCACCCGCGTTCCGAGGTTGAGAACCAGTGGACGAGGACGCGGCCGCTGGGAGGCCAGCCCATGCCCTGGAACCAGCCGTTGATGAACATCATCACCGCGAAGACGCCGATGGAGGCCGACAGGACGGGGACATGGGCGATGAGCAGGTTCATCACTGCCGACAGTGCCAGGCCGATCGGCATGAAGTAGCGGGCGTTGGCGCGGTCGGAGAGCATCGCCATGAAGAACTTCGACAGGCCGTAGGCGAAGAGCACGGCATTGGCGACCACGCCAATGCCGGCGGCGTTCATGATGTCGTGCTCCTTGAGTATGGCCGACACCAGGGAAACGTTGTTCCGGATCAGGTAGAAGCCGGCGTAGCCGATGAAGATGCCCATGAAGGCGCTGATGCGCCAGTTGCGGTACATCGTGGGCACCAGTTCAGCGGCGACAGGGGGCGCTGCGGGCGGCGCCGACAGGAAGCCGAGTGAACGGCCTTTGGAAGACATCGTCGTCTCCTTCGTGGAAGAGCCCAGTGGGACCCTTCGATCGTGGCCCTGGGACGGTGACAGTCGGTGTGCTCCACGGTGACGTTCGGGAACAGGTTTGTCACCAAGTGCTGCGGCCCTGCCTCCGTCCTCGCTGGGGACGAGCCCTCAGGACGGGATCGACAAACGGTAGCCCCGCCCTCGCACCGACTGGACGACACCCGGATCCATCCCCGCGCGCTCCAACTGGCGGCGCAGGCGGTACACGGTCGACTTGATCATGTCGTGGGCGCCGGCGGCGTCACTGGTCGCCCACGCCTCGTTGAGCAGGTCCCGCCACGCCACGTCGGCGCCCGCATGGGCCGCCAGCACGGTGAGCACCCGCAGTTCGGTCGGGCTCAGGGAGATCGCGGCCCCCCGCCATGTGGCCCGTTGCATCTCGCTGTCGATGCGCAGATCCCCCAGGGACAGCGACCGGTGTTCCTCCGCCGGCAGCGTGCGGCGCACCACCGCCTGGGCGCGCAGGGCCACCTCGCGCGGGCTGAAGGGTTTGGTCACGTAGTCGTCGGCTCCCGCCTCCAGGCCCGCGATCCGGTCCTCCTCGTCGCCCAGTGCGGTCAGCAGGATGATCGGCACATGCGAACCCGCCCCGCGGATGCGTCGGGTCAGGTCGATCCCCGACCCCGTTGGCGTCATGACGTCCAGGATGACCAGGTCGACCCGGTGTGCGCGCATGTAGTCCCAGGCCCGGGCGGTGTTCGGGGCGGTCGCACACGTGAAGCCCTGGGTCTCCAGGGCGAAGGAGATGATCGAGAGCATCTGCGGTTCATCGTCGACGGCCAACGCGTGCGGACTCATTGCCCTCCTCCCGGCAGGACCACATGGACGACGGTACCGCGTTCGGGCAAGGAGTCGACCAGGATTCGGCCTCCGTGGGCCTTGACGATCCGTTGGGAGACCATCAGGCCGATGCCGGAGCCCCCCTGATGGGTGGAGCCGGTCTCGAAGGGGGCGAAGATCGCCTGCTGTTCGTCCTCGGGGATGCCGGAGCCGCGGTCCTCGACGGTGATCTGGGCGCCGCCGTCCTCAGTGCCGCTGACCGAGACGGTGACAGTCGTGTCGGGGTGGGCGTGGCGCAACGCGTTGTTCATGAGGTTCCACACGACCTGGCGCAGCATGGGCGCATTCGCACGGATCGCCAGCACTCCGCCGGTGGCGTCGACGTGGATGGGGGTGGCGGTGATGCGGCGCATCTCGCGGGCGGTGGTGGCGACGATGTCCCGCACGTCGACCACTTCGGTGACCAGGGAGCCGGCGGTGGAGAGTTTGAGGTCGGTGATGATCGACTCGGTGAGGTCGATGACCTGCTGGGTGTTCTGCGTGATCGTGTGGACGAAGTGGGACTGCTGGTCGTTGAGGTCGCCCGCCAGGCCTTCTTCGAGCAGCTCACCGGCGCCCCGGATCAGGGCCAGCGGGGTGCGGATCTCGTGGGCGATGACGGCCGGGCGGTTCGTGTGCACTCGCAGTTCTTCCTCGGCCGCACGGCGCGCCCGCTCACTGCGGCGCAGGCGCAGCCAGGTCGCCCACAGGGCCAGTGCCAGGACCACGGCGAAGGACCACCCGGCGATTGCTGGTGGGCTCATCGTCGGGTGGTCCTTTTCGTGTCCGGTGCGTCCGGTGCGTCAGCGGGTTTCCGGGGTTGTGGCGTCAGCCCTCGGAGGCGGAGGCCATCTCGGCGCGGACCTTGTCCATGTCGAGTTCACGGATCTGTTTGACGAGGTCCTCCAGGGCGGGGCCGGGCAGGGCACCGGACTGGCGGAAGACGGCGATGCCGTCACGGAAGGCCATGATCGTGGGGATCGAGGAGATCTGCGCTGCCATGGCCAGCTGCTGCTCGGCGTCGGTGTCGATCTTGCCGAAGACAATGTCGGGGTGCTTCTCGGAGGCGTCCTCGAAGACCGGGGCGAAGCCGCGGCAGGGCCCGCACCAGGTGGCCCAGAAGTCCACCAGGACGATGGAGTTCTCGGTGACGGTCTTCTCGAAGTTCTCGTTGGTCAGGGCGACGGTTGCCATGGATCGTTTCCTCGGATCGGGGTTCGGGGCTCTGTCCTTCGTGTCAACGACGGCCTCAAGGATCCTATTCCGTGTTCGCCGGCCGCACGAGTGGAAGGTTGGGTCCGGGCCGGTCCAGTGGCCGTGGTCAGTGCCGTACCGGGCAGCGCAGGAAGGCGCTGGAGCGGGAGCCGCTCGCGTGGGGTTGCGTGGGGGCGAGGGCGTCGTCCTCGTCCGTGGGTGCGGGTACGGGGACGAGGTCGGGGCTGACTCCCAGTGCGCGAAGCACGAAGGTTTCGACTGTGGCGATGCGCGCGGCCCGGGCCTTGCGTTCGGCGGGCAGGTGTTGGCCGGCAAGGGTGGAGTGGATGAGGGCGACGAGCAGCGCCGGGTCCTGGGTGGGGATGACCTGCGTCGACATGGCCTCTTCGAGGATGTCTCGGAGGATCTGGCCGACGATGTCGGCGTGCTCGTGCAGTTGTTCGGAGTTCGTGGCCGACATCTGCGAGCGCAGGTTGATGCCGGAGGCCAGGTGGAACTTGTCGGTGAGCTCCAGGTGGGAGTGCAGGTAGATGCGCAGTTTGGCGACCGGGTCGTCCTGGTCCGCCAGGGCTTGGCGCAGGTGGGTGGCGAATTCGGAGGTGGTCTGGCGCATGAAGGCCAGCAGCAGGACTTCCTTGTCCGCGAAGTGGTTGTAGACCGCGGTGCGTCCCACGCCGGCGCGGCGGGCGATCTGGGACATGGTGATGGTGTCGAAGCTCTGTTGGGACATGAGCTCGCTCAGGGCGTCGAACAGGCGCGTCTTGGTGAGTTCACGGTGGTCGCTCAGGGTGGTCCCGATGATCTTCGGCATGGGGACATTCTGACAGATGTGGCCCACCTGTCGTCACGCGGCCCATTGTTCCGGGCGGCCGCCGAATCTCATGGAAAGGGGAGGAGGGTGCGGCATGCGGTGGAGACTGCTTCGGCGATCGGCAGGTCGAGAGCCAGCCAAGGCAGGGAGTCGACTTCGCCGATGGGCACCCACCGCAGTTCCACATGGTCCTTGCCCGCGCGCGGGGCGGGGGAATCGGGGGCCACCTCGGCCAACCACACACCCATCCGGCGCCCCTGGAGGATCGGCCACCACTGCCCGTCCGGCCCCGGCACCTGCGCACCCAGCACGAGGTCGCAGCCCAGTTCCTCCCGAATCTCCCGAACCAAGGCCGCCACGGGGGCCTCGCCCTCCTCGACCTTGCCGCCGGGCAATTCGAACTGGCCACGCAGGGCCTGCGGATGGGCCCGCGCCGCGCAGAGCAGCCGGGTCGGGCGTGCAAGGGAATCGAGGATCGCGGCAGCGACGACAGGGCGTGGGCTCACTCCCCCGATCCTACGCGTGGCATGTGGGAAGGCCTCCGCCGTCGCGTGGCGACGGCCCTTGGGGCGGAAGTGGACTCTCTGAGCGGGCGACGGGAGTCGAACCCGCCTCTGAAGCTTGGGAAGCTTCCATTCTACCGATGAACTACGCCCGCAGGCCTCCCGCTGACGGGATACGCCGACCATGATAGCGGCATGTCAGCGGGGACGTCCACGCGAAGCGTCGGAGCCCCCGGGTCGCCGGCGAGAGCCGGCGGGGACGCCCCTGAGGCGCCCCTGATTTGACCCTGAATTCATTGTTGGAATTCGTTCCCGACAGTGGTGCTGGGCTAGCGTGATCGAGTCAACGTTGCTCAGAGACCCCAAACCGTGAAGTTGAGGAGTTGCAGATGGCCGCTCAGCCGGGCAGGTTCGGCACAGTGATGTCGATCGTGAAGACCCTGATCTGGGTGGTGATTGCCATCGCCCTGGTGAAGTTCGCGTTCTTCCCCGCCCAGATGCAGGAGAGCGCACAGTCCCTGGACCCGTCGGCGAATTTCGGGGAGCTGACGATCACCCCGGAGAAGGGCGACATCACGAACACCTTGAAACTCCAGGGGACCATCGAAGCCGACGCAGCAACCACCGCGCGCGCCACTCTGGACGGCGAGGTGACTGTCGTCCACGTCTCCGATGGCGCAGTGGTGGCTGAGGGGGATCCGTTGTTGGAGATCCGCAAGGCGATCCAGCCCGAGCCTTCCCGTGAGGTCAACCAGTCCGGCGAACCCATCCAGACCACCCCGGAGCCGACCTACCGTTACGACACGATCTACGCGCCCAGCGCCGGCACCTTGCGCATGAGCGCCCTGACGGGCCAGCACTTCTCGATCGGTGACACGGTCGCCACGGTGCAGCCCCCGACCTTCTCGGCCGTGGCGCCATTGAGCGCCGACCAGCTGTACCGCATCCAGTCGGCGCCCGAAACGGCGACGATCACCATCAAGAACGGGCCGGCTCCTTTCCAGTGCACAGGCGTCAAGTTGGGGACCCCCAAGGCCAACGGCGACAACCAGCAGGCCCGGCAGCCCCAGCAGCCGCAGGCCCCTGCCGAGTCCACGGACTCCACCGGCGTGAAGGCCACGTGTGCGATCCCGGCGGAGCAGAAGGTCTTCCCCGGCCTGCAGGTCAGCGTCGAACTGGTTGCAGGCAGTGCCAAAGACGTCCTCACCTTGCCGATCAGCGCCGTCGAGGGCCGCTTCCAGACGGGCTTCGTCTACAAGCCGGGTGAGAACGGCGCCGAGCCGACGAAGGTCCCGGTCAAGTTGGGCCTGACCGACGGCAAACGCGTCCAGATCGCCGAGGGCCTGGCGGAGACCGACGAGGTCCTGGAGTTCGTGCCGAACCAGAAGCAGGAAGAGCTGGACAAGCAGCGCGGCGTGACCGGGGGCGAGGGTGGAGGCACCCCTGTCGAGGGTGAACCCTTCGGCGGCGCGAGCGAGGGTCAGGGCTGATCGATGTCCTACGTGGAACTTGCGGGGATCACGCGCTCCGTGGTCCTGCCCGACGGGTCCGACCTGCACATCCTTCGTGGGGTCGACCTGACGGTGGATGCGGGTGAGAGAGTGTCGATCGTCGGCCGATCCGGTACGGGAAAGTCGACGCTGCTCAACATCATCGGAATGCTCGACAAGCCGAATTCCGGTTCGTACACGATCAACGGGCGTGACGCCGTGCGCTTGGGCGAGGGCCGCCGCGCCCGACTGCGGGGCGACACCTTCGGCTTCGTCTTCCAGCAGTTCAACATCTTCGCTGCGCGTACGGCGCTGGAGAATGTCGAAGTGCCTCTGCTCTACTCGATGGGCACGATGTTCTGGCGCCGTCGAGAGCTCTGTGCGGAGATGCTGGAGCGAGTGGGGCTGGGGGACCGCCTGGACTCCTACCCGGGCCAGATGTCCGGCGGTGAGCAGCAGCGAATCGCCATCGCCCGCGCCCTGGTGCGTCAGCCGAAGGTGATTCTCGCCGACGAGCCGACCGGCGCCCTCGACCCGAACACGGGCTCGGTCATCATGGAGCTGCTGGAGACGGTGGCGCAGGAGAACAATGCGGCGCTCATCACCATCACCCACGATCTCAACGTGGCCGCGCGCGCGGACCGCGTCATGCAGCTGGGGGAGGGGCGGCTGCACCTCTTGAGCGACGTGTCCTCGCTTCTGCACTTCTCGGGTGGGGCCGCAGAGACTTCCGACGGCGTCCTTCCCGGGCCGCCTCCCGCGCCCGTGGTGGACCGGGGACCCGGCCAGGGTGCCGGTGCCGACGAGGGCGGGGCCGCCTCGCCCGACGGGCAGGGCCAGGGTCCCGCTGCGCCCTCGGGGCGGGTGGCGATCACCCCGCCGAAGACCGGCCCACACGAGGGTGCGGCCGACGACCCCCACACGACTGTGCCCAGGTCATCCGGGCGTGCGAACCACGGAGGTGCCCAGTGATCGTCCTCAACATGATCCTCGGTCCCCTCGTCGAAGCCTGGGGCGAGGTCAAGGTCCAGAAGACCCGCGTCATCCTGTCCTTGGTCGGCGTGGTCGCGGCGGTGGCCGCGCTCTCGGTGGTCATGGCGCTGGGCGACCTCATGGTCCAGTCGCAAAAGGAGATCCTGGAGGCCTACAGCGGTCGCCAGGTGACTTTGCACCTCGTACCGCAAAAGGTCGCCGCCGACGGCGACGCCGAGTCACCGGAGCAGACCAATGTCCAGGACAGAATCACCCAGGACTTCATCGACTCGGTGGCGGGAGGCACGCAGAACTCGCAGGGCGACACGGACACGTCGAGTGCGCTCTCGACGGCGGACACCGGCAAGATCAACGATCCGGTGGGTCCGGCGATGCGTCAGGTGGCTGAGCGCTTCAAGATCCCCTACTGGTCCCGCAAGGTGCAGGGCCGTCTGGAGTTCCGCGAACTCAAGCAGGTCGAGGCGACCGGCATGTTCCGCGACAAGCCGGTGCCCACACCCATTTGGGGATTCCAGCAGCCGACGGTTTCCGCAGTGGATCCGGACTACAACGTGATCTTCCGTCTGCGTCTGTTGGCGGGCCGTTGGCTGCAGCCCTCGGACTCCCTGCCGCGTCTGACCCCGATCGTCATCAACGAGAACCTGTGGAAGCAATTCGGAAGCCCTGAGCTGGACAACGGTAGGCCGTGGGTCCTCACCGCAAATGACGACACGCAGTTGACCTACCGGGTGGTGGGCGTGGTGAAGTCCTCCTCGGAGTGGGAGGCTCCGGAGATCTACCTTCCCTACGAGGCGTGGCAGGTCATCAAGCCGAGCACCGACCAAGCCTACCCCGAGATGCTCGTGTGGAGCGGCCCGGACCAGGCCGACAGGGCCCGCTCGACCCTGCCGAAGGCGCTGGCCTCGGTCCTCGGTGAGGGGTGGACGGTCAGCGGAGACGGCGGCCAGGCGGGGGGCAGCAGTGATGAGGAGCAACTGGCCGGCTTCCGCATGGTTGTCAGCGTCATCGGCGGGATCGTCATCCTGCTGGGCGCCATGGGCCTGCTCAATGTCGCCATCGTCACGGTGCGTCAGCGGATCCGTGAGATCGGCATCCGCCGCGCCATGGGCGCCTCCGCGTTGCGCGTCTTCTTCGCGGTGTTCATGGAGTCGGTGGTTGCGACCTTCGTGGCGGGCATCATGGGTGTGGGCGTCGGCGCGGTGGCGCTGCGTTACATCCCGATCGAGTACTTGGGCATCTACTTGCAGGACGTGCCGGCATTCCCGATGTCGGCGGCCGTCATGGGGCTCGGGATCGCGGTGTCGGTGGGCGCCTTGTGCGGCATCATCCCGGCTCTTGCCGCCGTCAGGATCCGCCCGATCGAGGCGATCCGTTCCTGAATCCATGCCCGGGGCCGGTCAGGTGGACACCACTTGGCCGGCCTCCAGGCGCACCAGGACGTCGCATTGGGCGGCCTCCTGCGGGTAGTGGGTGGTCACGAGGATCCCGACTCCGCGGGCCGCGCTTCGCCGCAGTTCCTTCCACAGGTGCGCGCGTGAGAGCGAGTCCATGCCGGAGGTGGGTTCGTCCAGGACCAACAGCTGCGGGTCGTGCGAGAGTGCGCAGGCGACGGCCAGCCGGCGTCTGGCGCCCAGAGGCAGATCTCCCACCGCTGTGTCCGGGTCGATCCCTTCGGGGACGAGGGCGGCCAGGTCGGCCTTGTGGCGGCCCGCGAACACCGAGTGCATGAATTGCATGTTCTCCAGGACGGTCAGTGCACTGTACATGCCCAGGGCCTGGGGGACGTAGCCGACGGTGCTGCGGGCTCGACGAGTGGGGGCCCCGCCCAGCAATTCCACGGTGCCCCGGTCAGGTCGGTCGAGGCCGAGCAGCAGGCGGATGAGCGTGGACTTTCCTGCTCCGTTGCCTCCGACCAGGCCGACGACCTGCCCGGGTCGGACCTCCAGGTCGACGCCGTCCAGCGCGGTGAGGCCACCGAAGGTCTTGACGACGCCGTTGGCGCGGACGATCGGCTGGCGCGCACCCCGGTCCTGGCCCGGGGGTGCGCCTTCAGGTTCGTTGCCATCCGCCGTGGCCCGTCGGGCAAGGGTGGCGGGCTTTCGTGTCCTGCCTTTTGCGGCCGCATCCGCGTTCTCGTCCTTGCCGCCTGTACCGCTCGCGTCGGCATCCCCCGACTTTTCTGCCAGCAGGAAGGCAATCGTGGAGAGTTCCAGGTCCACGTGGGCGGCCTCGGCTCCGTTGAGCACCCGCGGAGCGCCGGAGGCGGCGCCCTTGGGAGCCGACGGGCCGGCGGGGGTCCACTCGTGTTGGGTGTGTCCTCGCTGCCAGACCCGGGGGTCGGGGTCGGGGGCCTGCCCGGGGGAGGCGGGCCTGGCCCACAGGCTGCCCGGAGTCAGGGCGATGACCTGGCCGGCCGTGCCGCTGGCCAGCAGGCGGCCGCCGTCGAGCAGCAGGACCTGGTCGGCACCTTCGGCCTCGTCCAAGTAGGTCGTCGAGACGACGACGCACGCCCCGTCTTGGGCCGCCTCACGGATGAGTCGCTGGACGACCTTGCGCGAGTCCGGGTCCACACCCGTGGTCAGCTCGTCCAGGAGCAGCAGGTCGGGTCGGTGGAACATGGCCATTGCCACCCCGAGCTTTTGTCGCATGCCTCCGGACAGGTGCGCGCCGACACGGTCGGCCGCCCCGGCCAGATCGGTGGCCTCGAGCAGCTCCGTGGTGCGGGTTGCGGCCTGCGTGCGCGTGAACCCGTGGGTGGCGGCGACGAATTCCAGGTTCTCGCGCACCGACATGTTCGGCCACACTCCGGAGCCCGCACTCTGGTAGCCGATGCGCGCCTGGGTCAGCTGCGCGGGGCATGTGATCCCGGGCAGGCGGCGCCCCTGGGGCCTGGCCAAGGTGCGCAGCAGCGTCGACTTGCCGGCACCGTCCCCTCCGACGAGGGCGAAGACGGTGCCCGCGTCGAAGGTGGCGTCCAGGTGGTCCACGGCCACCACCTGCCCGTGGGTGATCGTCAAGCCGTCGAGGCGAATCATTGTGTGGCCCCTCCTCGGCGAAGGCTGCGAGTCATGCGGATGATGGCTGCGCCGAAGACCACGAAGGCCATGACGCACAGGATTCCCAGTGGCATGGCGACTTCGGCCGGGCCGGCCCCCTTGAGCATGATCGCGGTGGAGGCCTTGGCGAACCACGTCAGCGGCAGGCAGTAGCCGATCCACCGCACCCACTCGGCCATGGATTCCAGCGGGAAGACGAAGCCGGAGAGCAGGGTCTGCGGCATGACGGTCATCATCGCCACCTGGATCGCCTGCCCCGTGTTCTGTGAGATCGAGGAGATGAGGATGCCCATCCCCAACACGACGAAGAGGAAGATGAAGGACAGCAGTGAGAACAGCAGCAGTGACCCGCGGAAGGGGACACCGAAGATCCACACCGCGGCCACGGTGATGATGCCCGCATCCAGCAGGGCCAGCAGAAGGTAGGGGGCGACCTTGCCGCCGATGATGGCGCCGGGGGACAGGGGCATGACGGCAAGCTGTTCCATGGTTCCCGCCTCGCGCTCGCGGGTCAGTCCGATGGCGGTGACGATGATGCCGATGAAGGCCAGGATCAGGCCGATCAGGGCCGGGATCATCACCCATGAGGTCTTCAGGTCCGGGTTGAACACGGTGGTGACCATCTGGTCCGTGTCCAGGCTGCTGATGTCCAGGGCGCTGGTGTCGGGGAACTCGGGCAGTTCCGGCAGGTCGGTGAGTTCGAGCAGTTTCCCGGAGGCCATGAGGTCGACGATCTGCGTGGGGTCGGGCAGGTTCGCCAGGGCCTGCGGGTCGGGAAGGGGCACTGTGCCGCGGGCAAGGGCGGTGGGGTCGCTTCGCAGGACCTGCAGGGTTTGGGCCAGGGATCGGAACTGCGCGGCGGAGGACTGAAGGCGTTCGAGTTGTTCGCGCACGCGGGGGGCCTCCGCGCGGACCTCGTCCAGGTGGGCGCGCGCGTCCTCGGCGGTGGCGCGGGCCTGCTCGGCCTGGGCACGCAGGTCCTCGATCCGGGTTTGGACGTCCTGGGACAGGACCTGCATCCAGGAAGCGGTGGCGGCCTGTGCGGCGAAGAGCTGGGAGCCGTCCACCCACAGGTGTGTGCGGGCGGCGATGGGGGTGGAGGTGTCGCTCTTTTCCGCACGCACGACGGCCACGTACTGGCCGCTGCGCATGAGCCCTTCGATGGCGGACTCTTCCAGATCCGCTTCGGTGGTGGTGATGACGAGGTCGTCGCGGGCGGCCTGGTTGTCCTTGAGTTCCTCGGCCAGGGAGTTGGCGGCGGGCCCGGTGACGAGGACGGAGGTGGATTCGACGGTGAAGTTCGCTGCGTATCCGAAGACGAGCAGCAGCATGAATGGCATGAACACGAGGATCGCGAGGGTCCTGCGGTCGCGGCGGAGTTCGCGGAACTCCTTGAGAATCATGGCGTTCATGAGACCCCCTCACCCTGATTTCGCCACGTGACGAAATCAGGGTACCACTCCGCCCTCGTCAATGGAAGAATCAACTGAAGGCACATGCGCGGATCCGTCGGGCCCGCACACGGGGAAGGGGGTGAGCGATGGGGAAGGACGCCAACGGCGCGCACCCCACACCGCCGACCGCGGGTCGCCCTCGTCGCGGCCCCAGGGGCGAGACCGCCGACCTGCGCGGCGCCATCGTGGATGCGGCGGTGGCGGAGTTCAGCGAAAAGGGGGTGCATGCGGCGACCCTTCGAGGAATCTCCGCCAGGGCCGGAGTGGCGCCGAAACTCATCCACTACTACTTCGGTTCCAAGGCGGGCCTGGCCAAAGAGGTGATGTCGCAGGTCTTCGTGTCCTCCGGCCTGGCCGACACCATTTTCGAGGCCGTCATGGGCGGCGCCGAACTGGGTGAGGCCTACCTGCGGACCGTCCTGAACTTCCTCGACGACACCGAGGCCGGGCGGGCCTACATCGGGCTGATCCGCTCGGTGGGAACCGACGAGGAGTCCCGGCAGATCCTCCTGGACTTCCTCGGAGGCGAACTCTTCGCCATGACCGAGGGCAGCGGGGCCAGGACGGAGGCTGAACTTCGCCTGCGCCTGACCCTTGCCGGATCGCAGATCCTCGGCATCGTCATGGCCCGCTACATCGTGGCCTTCGGTCCTTTGGCCGACGCCGATCCGGAGACGATCGTCCGCCTGGCCGGTCCGACCCTGAACCGCTACCTCACCGGGCCTCTGGAAGTCTGACCGAAGGGGGCCGCCGCGCCTTCGGACCTCACGCGATCCGGGCCCCGGGTCAGGGAAAGGTGACCGCCCCGGTCCCCGGATCCACCCTCACCAACCCATCGGCGTCCAGAGCCTCCAACACCCGTTGTGCCTGAGCGGGGTCGGCCCCCGGCAGGGTCGCGGCCTCCAGGGCCTCGGTCCGGGACAGTCCCGCGGTGCCTTCCGTCGCGTGGCGTGCGCGCAGAACCGCCATGACCTTGCCTCGCGCCTGACGATCCGTCCCCGCCCACGCCTGGGTGCGCAGCGGCGCCACCTGCCCCGGGAACCCTGCCCGCGCCCACCGACACCGGGCTCTCAATGGGCACCGGTTGCACGCGGGGCGGCGCTGGGTGCACACCAGGGCGCCGAACTCCATGAGATGCAGGTTCCACTGGGAACTCTCGCGACGATCCTCGGGAAGCAGGCGGGTCGCGTGGGCGACCTCGCCCGTGGAGGGCTGCCCGGAAGGCGCCGATCGCTCACCCAGGAACACCCGGTGCAGGACGCGGCGCACATTCGTGTCCAGCACCGGCACACGCTGCTCGAATTGGAAGGCCGCCAAGGCGCTGGCCGTGTAGGGGCCGATACCTGGCAGGGTCAGCAGCTCGTCGATGTCGGCGGGGACCTCGCCCCCGGGTCGGCGTCGGATGGCCTCTGCGCATTCGCGCAGACGCAGGGCGCGAGACGGGTACCCCAGGCGGTCCCAAGCGACCAGGACCTGCGAGGGTGACGCATCCGCCAAGTCGGCGGGGGTGGGCCAGCGCTGCATCCACTGCTCCCAGATCGGGCGTACGCGGGGGATCGGCGTCTGGTGGCTCATGACCTCGAAGACGAGACTTGCCCATGGGGACACCTCCGGTCGGCGCATCGGCAGATCACGGCCTTCACGGGCGAACCACCGGGACAGTGTCGCGGCAACCTGGTCGCGCAGGCCGGCACCTCCGCCGTCCTCGTCTGCATCCGGCACCCTGCCTCCTTCGCGTCTTCCTCCCGATCCATGTCCGGAAGGTGTGTCCAGATCCTATGAGGTCGTCGTCAACCCATCAGGGTGGCTTCAGGGCGGACCCCCATACCGGGCGTTGGCCGAGTGTGACACCATGGACAGGTAGTTTCTTCCAAGACCCGAAGGGGAACCCCGTGAGTTCGAACGATCCCGTCCAGCCCTCGACGCCCGAAGGGGCGCTTCCGGAGGTGCCCGCCGAACAGCAGGCGCCCGACTTGGGGCAGGGACTCGAGGCAGCCGCCGAGCAGGTGCCGACAACTGACTTCCAGGCAGAAGCCACCCCAACCGATGCCGCTCCCACCATTGGTGAGCCCACTGCGGCTGGTGAGCCCACTGCGGCGCCAACGGCCTTCGACCAGGGCTCATACGCTCAGGCGCCGTACGGGCAGTCCGCCGTGGACCAAGGCGCCCCGGCTCCGGCATTCGACCCCCAGGCCGGCTACGTGCAGGCCCCGTACGGCCAGAGCGCACCCGGGCAGGCGCCCTATGACCAAGCCGCATACGGGCAACAGCCCTACGGTCAGGCCGGTGCCCCCCAAGCGGCGTGGACCCAGCCCGCAGCAGGTCAGCAGCCGGTCTACGACCCGAGCGTGCAGCCGAAGTCCATGATCGCCGCTGCTCTTCTCGCCTTCTTCCTCGGAGCCCTGGGGGTCCACAACTTCTACCTCGGCAACACCGGAAAGGGTGTCGCACAGCTGCTCATCACCCTGCTGAGCTTCGGATTCCTGGGCTTCATCTCGTGGATCTGGTCGCTCATCGAGATGATTCTCATCCTCACGCGTTCGGGGAGCTATGCTTACGACGCCCGCGGCGTGCCGTTGGCAAGCTGACCCACCGATCGCACACCCAGTGGCAATCGTTCGCATCGGGGCCCGGACCGGCTGGTCCGTGCCCCGATGTCTGTCCGACGAACAATCATCCCGTGGTGCAGGCCACACTCCGCTTGCCCTTGGTGTGGATCATGGAACAATTGCCAGCGACACAGTGACTTTCTGAAGGAGCACTCCACATGAGCTACCCCGATCCCACTCAGCCGGGCCAACAGCCCCAGTCTCCCTACGGCCAGGCGCCCCAGTACGGGCAGCCCGGAGTCGATCCTGCGCAGGGGCAGCCGCCCCAGTACGGAGCCGTTCCGACCTACGGTGCGGCTCCGCAGTACGGTGCTCCTGCTGATCCGGCCCAGCAGCCTTCGCCTTATGGTGCAGCTCCCCAGTACGGAGCTCCGGCTCCGCAGGGCTCTCCCCAAGGTGGGGCTCCGCAGTACGGTGCGGCTCCCCAGTACGCCGCCGGCGCGCAGTACGGCGCTGCACCGCAGTACGGTCAGCCCCAAGCCGCTCCCTACGGCCAGCCGCCGACGGCCCCCTACGGCGCAGGTGCGCAGTACCAGCAGAGCACGCAGGTTTCACCCGCCTTCCTCGCCAATTTCTACGTGGGTTCGACCAGCCCGCAGCCGAAGTCCTGGATGGTCGCACTGCTCCTGTCCATCTTCCTTGCAGGTGTGGCCGCGGCCGACTTCTACCTCGGCTACACGAAGGTCGCACTCATGAAGATCGGCTTGGTCGTCGGTGGCTACATTGTGATCTTCATCGCGCCGCTGACGTACTTCCTCGGCGACCTGGTCGGCAACATCCTCTTCAGCCTGCTCGGCCTGGTGGGCTTCGTGGTCATGATGGCCGGCTTCGTCTGGAACATCTACACCTTGGCGATGATTGCCATGAAGAAGGCTCCTTACGCCGCCGATGCGAATGGCACACCCTTGGTCCAGAACTGACCACAGTTCGAGCATCGAAAGGTGGGGGCGGCCCGGGCGGGCCGCCCCCTTCGCCGTGTCCAGGTGCAGGTCAAGGAGTGTTTGCGAGGCCCCCTGTGACATGTTGCACTGGAACCGACCTCCCAGTTCCTATACAGTCTCCCGTGAACGTCATCCCATCACGCAAGGAGTGAATCATGACCGCCCCCGTTCCCGGACAGCCCCCTGCCAAGTCCCATGTCGTCGCCATGCTGCTCGCCTTCTTCCTCGGAGGCATCGGCGGAGCCGACTTCTACCTCGGCCACGTCAAGATCGCCATCTACAAGATCGTCGCGCTCGTCGTCGGCTATGCGTTCATCTTCATCGGCGGCATCATGGGCATCAACGTGGAGACCGGTCAGCCCAACATGGCCGGAGTCGTCATCTCGGGCCTGGGCATGCTCATCTTGTTCGCCGTGAGCATCTGGGTCTTCGTCACCCTGATCATGGTGATCCTGCGCAAGGGCATGTACGGCACCGACTCGAACGGCCAGCCGCTGGTCTGAGTCGAACACTGCGAGACCGGGGCCGGTTGCCGACGCGTCTGCGTCGGCAACCGGCCCCACCTCCATGCGCGCACGAAAGGCTGTCGCCGTCCTGTGCAGGCAGGGCACAACCCCACGGCCCTCATCCATGCACCCGCGGAGGCGAGGCCCAGCGCAGGCTGTGGAAGAATCGGAACATGCTGCTCAGCGACCGTGACATCGAAGCGGGACTGGACTGCGGACGGATCACCCTGGACCCGCTGGACCGTGGACTGGTCCAGCCTGCCAGCATTGACGTGCGCCTGGACAGGCTCTTCCGCCTTTTCGACAACCACCGCTATGCCGTCATCGACCCTGCCCAGGACCAGTCCGAACTCACGCGCCTGGTCGACGTCGGCCCGGACGAGCCCTTCGTGCTGCACCCGGGCGAATTCGTCCTGGGATCGACCTACGAGATGGTCACCTTGGCAGATGACATCGCCGCACGACTCGAAGGCAAATCCTCCCTCGGACGCCTGGGGCTGCTCACCCACTCCACCGCGGGCTTCATCGACCCGGGCTTCAGCGGACACGTCACCCTGGAGCTGTCGAACACCGCGACCATGCCGATCCTGCTGCACCCCGGGATGAAGATCGGACAACTCTGCTTCTTCGACCTGTCCTGCCCGGCAGCCCGCCCCTACGGGTCGGGAACCATCGGCTCGCACTACCAGGGCCAGCGCGGTCCCACAGCATCCCGTTCACACATGCGATTCACCAGGACACGGATCGAAAGATGACTTCCACCCCCGACACCACAGGTGCGCCGGTGCGCCGCTCCCTCAAGGAGAGGATGGCCCGGGCAGAAGCCCCGACCTCGACCACCTCCACTGCCGGAAAGACGCCGGGGAGGGCCAACGGCACCGGAGAACTTCCCGCCCTCGGAAACACCGGGGCCACACCCGTGGTCGCTTTCGACCCACTGACCTCGACGACGACCTCGTCCTCGGTGATCCTCACCGACACCACCACCAACGCCCTCGGCGCCCACGTCGTCCACGACCACGCCTTCCGCGTCGGCACCGAAGGGGATGTCGCCGCGGACCAGGCCGCCGCGCTGGTGGCCCCCCTGGAACGCACGGCACCCCTGGCTCCCATCGACCGCCACACCGCCACAGGCCACCACCTCTTGGCCGTCAACTCCACGGTGGAGCCCGATGAGCTCGAAGCGCTGGCCGTGTCGGTGTGGGAAGGGGCCGGTTGGACCGCCCCCGGCACGTTGCGGCTGAGCGGCGGAGCCCGACTTGAAGGCCCCTGGTCCCTGCCCACCGAATTGCGCAGGGAATTCGGGATTCCCGCCGAACAGGACACGGTGTGGTTGCTCGTGTGCGCGCCCAACCGCGCCCAGTTCCCTCCGCGCCCCAACCTCTTCGACCGGTGGGCCAACGCCTTCCCGAAAGGGGTTCCCTGTGGGGTCGAAGCCAAGATGCTGCTCACCATGGAGCGGATGGCCCGGCGGCTGGCAGGGACCATTCGGATCGCAGGCTCCGGCGTGCTCATCGAACCCGACCCGGATTCGGCGGTCTCCCTGACCGTGCATGCGCCGCGCTGGCTCGACCCCGAAGAGGCGCTGGCCCTTCTCGTCACCGAGTTCCCGGACACGATCGACGCCCGCGACATCGTCCCCGAACGCGGACACGCCATCCCCAAGCGCAGGGACCTTGAGCGTGTGGACGCAGTGCGCGAAGGCCTGCCCGAAGTGCCCGCCGAGGTCGCCCGGGCCATCGAGTCGGACCGACGGCGCGACCTGGAGGCAGGACAACTGCTCGACGGATACTCGCTGGTCACTCCCGTCGGAAACAAGTCCCGAATGGCCCTTGAGGTGCGTCCCGCCGGCGAGGTCGTTCCCCAGGCGCTGCGCTGGGAGACCTGGGCGTCCGGGCCGATCATCGAGTACAAACTGCGCTGGTTGCCTGCCGAGGGAGTCTCGGGTGCGCCCTCGTCCTCGGCCACCTCCAGCGCCGTGCCGGACGCACGGCACGGCCTGACCCGCGCCGCACGCCTGGAACGGGTACGGGCCGCCGCCGACATCGAACGCGCAGCCGCCCTGGTCCAAGGGGCGGTCGGTGGAGCCATCCTGGACGAGGACGGCTTCCTGGTGGGTCTTGGCTGACGGGGGCGATTTCCTCACCGGCCCCTCTTGTCGTCCAGGACCACTGCGACACGGCCACCAGGGTCCGCGTTTTCGCCCAGGGCGTGACGGCAGGACCGTGACCATCGCCCCGTCACAGACTGTTTCCAGCAAGTTTCCAGTTCCCATGGGTGGAATCGGAGATGCGAACAGCCGGAAGGGGGCGAGATGACCGTGGTGGAAAAGGACGCAGAGATCGTCGAGGTGGAACTCGTCTTCGAGGACGAGACGCCCCCGGCCGGCCCCTACGCCCAACGCGCGGACCGCACTGCGCCCTCGGCGGGCACGTCGAGGACATTCGACGCGACCACCGGCAGCGGCGAACCCGCCCCCGGGTGGCCGCAGGAAAGCACTCGGCGCGCCGACGGACTTCGCGCCCTGCCGTGGCGAGCCCAATCACTGGTGGCGGCCCTTGTGTTGACCTGCCTGGTCATGGTGCTGGCCCCCCTGATGGTCGCTGCGCGGCCGGTCGCCACCGTGGTGGTCGCGACTTCACTGGTCGGCGGTGGACTGTGGACGCTGTCCTCGACCCTGGTCCAACTGCTCCTTGGCCCCGTAGGGGCGGCGGCGTGCGTGGGCGCCACGCATGTGGTGCTGCGTCGGGGCTCCGACGCGGTGAAGCCCTGGGCGGTGCTGGTGGCAATGGGCCTCGCGTGGGTCGTCAACGGGCTGGTCGGCATGGCCACTCTGTGGTCCTCCGGAATGCATGTGAGTGCCTTGGCCTTCGCCGGCGCCGCCGCAACGGTGGCAGTGTCCGCGACAAGCGAACGCCGCCTGACCTTGGTGGCAGGCGTTGCCACCGTCCTGGACCTGACCATCTCGGCCTTGCTCGTCCTCACAGGGGCAGTCAGCGTCCTCGGGGCCACCACCAGCCTCACAGTGGGAGTCCTGTCCGCGGGCCTCGGCGTCCACGCGTGGAACCGGTGGGGCGCGCCGCTGGCCGATGGGCACCGCAGGGCTCACGCCTTCATGCGGGCTGCGGGCTTGCGTCCCTGACCGACGCTCAGCGATCGGCCGGTGCGCCGCCCTTGTCCGCTTCCGACGGGCCACCCTGGCCGCGCCTGACGGATTCGAGCAGCATGACTGCCACATCGCGGACCTCGGGCATGCGCACGGATGCGCCCCCCGCAGCCCCGCCCTCCTCCGAAGCGGCGGTGGAGGCGAAACCCGCCGAGGACCCGGTGGCCGAGCCCAACATCTGGGAGCAGAAGGGGCAGGCGGTGGCAACCACGTCGGCGCCGGTCTGCGCGGCCTCGACCATGCGAGCGTCGGCGATGCGGATGCCGCGGGTCTCCTCGAACCACGCGTGGGCGCCGCCTGCCCCGCAGCACATGGCGCGCTCGTGGTTGCGAGGCATCTCCACCAAGTCCACTCCCGGCAGGGCGCTGACCAGTTCGCGCGGCGGCTCGTAGACGCGGTTGTGGCGCCCCAGGTAGCAGGCGTCGTGGTAGGTGACCGTGCGACGCTGCTCCTCGGGAGCGGCCACCGGACGCAGCTTTCCTTCGCGCACCAGTCGGTTCAACAGTTGGGTGTGGTGCACGACCTCGAAATGCCCATTCAACTCCGGATACTCTCCGGCGATCGTGTTGAAGCAGTGGGCGCAACTCACGACGATGCGCTGCGCACGGGCCTCCTCCAAGGCGCTGATCGCCTGAGCGGCCAGCATCTGGAACAGGGGCTCGTTGCCGGCCCGGCGCGCCGGGTCACCCGTGCAGGACTCGCCCGAACCCAGGACCGCAAAGCTCACCCCCGCCGTGTGCAGCAGCTCGGCGACAGCAGCCGAGGTGGCCTTTGCCTTGTCGTCGAAGGCGCCGGCGCAGCCCACCCAGAACAGGTAGTCGACCTGGTCGGCGGACTCGACGTCCACACCGACCACCGGCACGTCGAAGTCCAGTCCCTTTGCCCAGTCCATGCGCTTGCGGGCCGGCTGGTTGTAGGGGTTCGCCTTGGACTCCATGCCGCGGAAGGCCCGTCCGAGCTCACGCGGGAACGCCGCCTCCATGAGGACCCGGTGGCGACGCAGGTCAAGGATGTGGTCGATGTGCTCGATGTCCACCGGGCACTGGTCCACACATGCGCCGCACATCGTGCAGTCCCACAGGACTTCCTCGCTGACCACGTCGGGCACCAGCGGACCCGCCACAGGCGCCACCCCGGTCTCGCCGGTGGCCCCGGCAGCCGACAGGGCCTGGACCAGGTCGAAGGAGTGAGGGCTCGGTTCAGCGCCCTTCTCCAGCAGCATACGGCCCTCGGATTCGATTTCCTCCAGGTGGTCCAGGCCCCCGGGGACCTCCCCGTCGGTCACCTCGCGCTGGGTGATCTCCAGGCGTGAGGCCGACTCGACATGGTCGCGCATCGACATGATGAGCAGTTTCGGGGACAACGGCTTGCGCGTGTTCCACGCGGGGCACAGTTCCTGGCACCGGCCGCACTCCGTGCACGAGTACAGGTCCAGCCGGTCCTTCCACGACAGGTCGGCCGTGGAACCGGCGCCCAGGACCGCGTCCTCGGGAAGGTCGTCGAAGACCTCCGGTGAGGTGACGATCCGCCCCTCCACCAGCATCGGCGCTGCAGGGCCCAAGGACTTGCGCCCGTCGGGACTGCGCCTGGTGAGCAGGTTCAAGAAGGCGGTGAAACGGTGCCAGGCGATTCCCATGGACGTCTGGGCGCCGACGACCATCATCCACACCATCGACACGCAGATCTTGAACAGGGACAGCACGACGATGGCATTGGCCAAAGTGGTCACGGACAGTGCCAGGCCCGACGGGCCGAGCAGCGTCCCGATCCAGCCGGTCAGGGGGAAGTGCCACCACGTGGCGGCGTCCTCGTGTGCGAGAAGGGATGCGGTCAGCGCATGGTCCAGTCCGCGCAACAGCACCACGCACACGCACACCAGCAGGACGACCCACTCGACGAAGAGCGCCTGCCACTTGGTCGAACCGAGGAAACGGGAGGCCGGCGCATCCGCGCGCCCGCCCCGTGGGGAGGTGAAGGAGCCGGCGGTCCCACCCTCGCCCTTGCCCGAGGCGGACAGGGCAGCCTCCTCGACGCTGCCGTACCCGGCGCGTGCGCGTACGACCATGAGGAGGACCATGGCGGCACTTCCCGCCCAGGCCAGCGCCTCCACCATCCACTCCCACAGCGGGAAGCGGCCGATCAGGGGCAGCTGCCACAACTGGTCGCGCAGGTGTGCATAGGCCGAGACCAGGGTGAGGAACAACAGGACGAAGGAGACCATGACCAGCCAGTGCGCCGCCCGCACCCACGGGCGCGAGCGGAACTCGCGATGGGTGAGCACCGTGGTCACCAGCGACCGCACTCGCCGCCCGAAGTGGGCGAAGCGACCGGGTTCGCTGTGACCGGCGGAGATCTGCCGCCACAGGTGCCAGGTGCCGCGGCCCAGGGACAGCAGACCGAAGGCACTGACGAAAAGGGCGAGCACCCAGCTGACGACTGTGAGGATCGGCGTGGCCATTCCACCTCCTGGTCGGCGGGTCGGCGGGTGGGTGGGGAATGCGCCCATTGTCCCACGCGTGTGCGAGAGCCAGGACGAGGGCGACGGCGCGCTGGCGTCGCCCTCGTGGACGAGGTGGCCCGGCGCCCTGCCGGTGTGAGACAGTGACACCGTGCGTACCTCACCTCAGGTTCTGACGGATTCGCCGATGAGCACACAGGAGATCTTCGAGGACGACCACCCCCACGACCAGTGCGGCGTGTTCGGGGTGTGGGCCCCCGGAGAGGACGTCTCCCGACTCACCTACTTCGCCCTGTACGCCCTGCAGCACCGCGGCCAACAGTCCGCGGGAATCGCCGCCACCGACTCCGAGTCGATCCTCGTCTACAAGGACAAGGGACTGGTCAACCAGGTCTTCAGCGAGCAGACCCTGCAGGGTCTCAAAGGACACATCGCGTTGGGGCACGTCCGATACGCCACCACTGGCGGGGACACGTGGCGCAACGCCCAACCGACCCTGGGGCCCACACCGACGGGCACCCTGGCCCTGTGCCACAACGGGAACCTGACGAACACCGGGGAACTGCGTCACTTGGCTCTCTCGGTCGCCGACGACGGCGACGACGTCACCCGTGGGGCCACCACGGACACCTCTGTCGTGACCGCATTGCTGGGCCTGGCTGATCGTCTGCCGGGCCCTCTTCCTTTCGTGGGCACCGCCAAGAGGATCCCTGCACCGGAGGTGGTGGCCCCGGACCTCGTCCCCGAGGCCAGGGCGGCCGGCGGCGCCCTGGTCGCCGCGGCGCTCAAGGTCCTGCCCCGGCTGCGCGGGGCGTTCTCGCTGGTCTTCATGGACGAGCACACGCTCTACGGCGCGCGCGACCCGCACGGGTACCGGCCGCTGGTCCTGGGCAGGCTGGACAGTGGAGGCTGGGTCCTGGCTTCCGAGACCGCCGCGCTGGACCTGTGCGGCGCGACCTTCGTCCGTGAGATCGAGCCGGGCGAGTTCGTCGCCGTCGACCACACGGGGGTGCGCCTGACTCGTTTCGCCATCACCCGGGCGAACACCTGTGTCTTCGAGTACGTGTACCTGTCGCGCCCGGACACGAGGATCGGCGGCAGGCAGATCGTGGCCGCCCGGCGTGAGATGGGTGCTTTCCTGGCGCGCGAGAATCCGGTCGAGGCCGACTTGGTGATCCCCACGCCCGAGTCCGGTACGCCGGCCGCCATCGGTTACGCGCAGGAGTCGGGCATCCCCTTCGCCCAGGGGCTGGTGAAGAACGCCTACGTGGGGCGCACCTTCATCCAGCCGACCCAGTCCTTGCGTCAGCTGGGCATTCGCCTGAAGCTCAACCCCTTGCGCGAGGTGATCGAGGGCAAGCGGCTCATCGTCATCGATGATTCGATCGTGCGCGGCAACACCCAGCGCGCCTTGGTGCGCATGTTGCGCGAGGCCGGAGCCGCCGAGGTCCACGTGCGCATTTCCTCCCCTCCTGTGCAGTGGCCGTGCTTCTTCGGCATCGACTTCCCGACGCGGGAGGAGCTGCTGGCTTCGTCGATGGGGGTGGAGGAGATGCGTGAGCACATCTGCGCCGACTCGTTGGCCTTCCTGTCCTTGGAGGGGATGGTCAAGGCGACGAACCAGGGCACCAGTTTGTGCATGGGGTGCTTCAACGGCGACTACCCGGAGTCGATCCCCGCAGGAGCCACCACCACCGGCGACAACCTTCCCTCGTGAGAATCGTCCGTCCTCCTCGTCCCCGCACCGCTCCGCCCTCGCCCCCCGACCCTTGCCACCCGCCCACCCCGCCCTCGTTCCCACACCACCCGCCCCGGAGGATCCCATGACCCAGCAGACCCCCCTCGACTACGCCAGCGCCGGAGTCGACACCGCCGCCGGAGACCGCGCCGTCGAGCTGATGAAGGCCGCCGTGGCGCGCACGCACGACGCCACGGTGCTCGGCGCGGCCGGCGGATTCGCGGGCCTGGTCGACGCCTCCGCACTGCTCGGAATGCAGCGCCCCTTGCTGGCCACCTCCACCGACGGTGTCGGCACGAAGATTGCACTGGCGCGCCAGATGGGCGTGCACGACACCATCGGGCAGGACCTGGTGGGCATGGTCGTCGATGACATCGTCGTGGTCGGTGCCCGCCCGCTTCTCATGACCGACTACATCGCGTGCGGCCAAGTGGTTCCCGAACGGATCGCCGACATCGTGCGCGGCATCGCGCAGGCCTGTGAATCCATCGGGTGCCCGCTGGTGGGCGGTGAGACCGCCGAACACCCCGGCGTCATGGATCCGGACGACTACGACATCGCCGGTGCGGCCACGGGAGTCGTCGACGCCTCGCGCATCCTTGGGGCCGAGCGCGTCGTGGCTGGTGACGTACTGGTTGCCATGGCGTCTTCGGGCCTGCACTCGAACGGGTACTCACTGGTTCGCGCGGTGGTGGACCGTGTCGGACTGCCGCTGGAGGCGCATGTGGCCGAGTTCGGTCGGAGCCTGGGTGAGGAGCTTCTGGAGCCGACCCGCCTGTACACGAAACTGTGCCTGGACCTCATCGACGCGCTCGGGGTGGGCGAGGGCGGTGTCCATGCGCTGTCGCACGTCACGGGCGGAGGCTTGGGCGCGAACCTGTCGCGGGTGCTGCCGCGCGGCCTCGTGGCCACAGCGGATCGCGGCTCCTGGGTGGTGCCGCCGGTCTTCGACTGGGTGCGCCGTGGGGGAGAGGTCTCGTGGGAGGCGCTCGAGGACTCGCTGAACCTTGGTGTGGGCATGGTCGCGGTGGTTGGCGAGGCCGGGGCAGACGAGGTCGTGCGAATGGTTCGCGAGGCGGGCGTCGAGGCCTGGGTGCTGGGCACGGTCATGGACGACGAGGGCGGGGTCGTGCTGCCCGAGGGTTCGCGCATCGTCCAGGGCGCCAAGGGAGCTGACGGCGGGGCGGTGGCTCTTCACGGCGGATACCGCACCGCGTGACTGCCGCATCGCGTTACTGCGCCCGGCGCTTCTTCCTGCGCGCCCTGAACTGTGCGGCGGACCGTCCCTCGTCCTGCTTCGACAGTCGACGAATGTCGAAGCGCACCCGACGTGTCCGGTGTCGAGGGTCGCCCTCGTCCCCCTTGAAGACCGAATCTCGCGGGACCACCGACGAATCTCGCGAGGGGCGAGGGTGAGGAGGGCGAGGGCGCTCAGGAGTGGAGCGGAACCTCAGCGGCTTGTGGTGCCTGAGGGGCGGGTCCACGACTCCTCGTCGAGAAGGTCATCGGCCTTGTCGTCCTCGTACGTGTCGGCGTACTTGTCCGCGTAGGTGTCCTCGAACTCGTCGGCGTAGGGGTCCTCGTAGGAATCCTTGTCGTCGGATGACTCGCTCCCGGACGTCAACTCACGTTGGAGTGCGTCAAGATCCGTGTCGGGGCTGAAGTACTTCAACCGCCGAGCGACCTTCATCTGCTTTGCCTTTTGACGGCCGCGCCCCATGGGGTCGACCCCCTCCACGTCGTGCGGGTCCGCCGGAGCGGTGCCCTTGTCTGGTCAAAATTGTTCGTGAGGACATCATAACCGTATCTTGACGGTCCATCCCTTGTGTCCACCGCCGCGTGGGAGGGTCCATCATGTGGGCCTCGCCGATGAGGAGGGTGGCAGAAGTGCCTGTGATCTGCGAGAAACCTCAGCGTCTGCGGGTGAAGCGGATGGCCAGCAGACCGGCGAGAACAAGGGCGCACGCAGCCGCCGCGCCGACCTTCTTCACGGCCTCGGGCTGTCCTTCGCGCGCCTGGTCGATCGTCTCGGAGACCTTCACGCCGAAGTCCTGCAACCAGGTGCGGGCGGCGGACTGCCATGTCTGCGCCTTGTCCGCCAGAGCCCTTTTGGCCTGTTCGATCTGGTAGGCGGGCTGCAACTGTCCGACCAGGGCGTCAACGGTGCGGGTCATCTCCTCGCGCGTCGCGGCCAGTTCCGCCTCGATCTCCTGGGGGGTGCGCGCTCTGGCGTTCTCGTTCACTTTCCCAGTCCCTTCTTCACGGCGTCGACATTGGACGCGAGGCTTTCCTTCATGTCGACCTGGAACTGGTCGGACTCCTCCTTGGCCTTCTTGATCGCAAGGGCGCCGACCACGCCAAGGGCCGCAACGATCAGCAGGATGATCAGCAGCACGATGAATGATGCGGCCCAGGCGGGCAAGGCTGCGGCAAGAGCGACCTCGATCGTGTGGAAGAACCAGCCGAGGGCGTACAGGCCCAGCACGCCTGCGGTGCCGAGCAGTCCTGCGCCGACTCCGTACTTGGTGCCGAAGGACACCGCCTTGGCCTTGGCGAGCTCCAACTCGCCCTTGACCAGCGTTGTCATCTGAGTCGAGATGTTCGCCAGCAAAGCCCCGATGGTGGCGGGACGCGCGGACGAGGACGTCTGCGTCCACACCTGGGTCGGATTCGTCGGCGGCGCGGGCGGGACCGGATTCCCGGCGTTTTCGCCGGGAAGCGGGATCTGCTCGTAGGACATCGTCTGCTCTCGCTTCCTCCGTGATGTGACTCAGGCCCACCAAGTGTCTCACGCCAAGGGCTGGTCGGGTGTCGCCAAAGGCGGGCGATCAAGGCGCTCGGGCGAGGTCAGTCCCGGTGCTCGCGTGGCGCTGTCGCCTCCGGAGCGGCGGCAGGCGTGTCCGGGAGGGGGCCGGGCAGGTCCTCAAGGATCTGCTGGGCTCGTTCCACGACGTCCGAGGCGGGCGCGTGCACCTGCGAGCGGGCCGCCAAGCGAGCCAGAGCCCCTTCGATGGTGTTGGCCGGGACGGCCTCGCGGGGGCCCTCCATTGCCGAGACGCTGCGTGCGGGCGATTCGGCCGTGGGACGAGGCCGGGGCGCTGCTTCCGGGGAGGCCGTCTCGGCGCTGGCGCGACGCTTCGCGCGGGCGACCGCGCCGGCGATCGTCCGGGGGTGCTCGGCGTCGGCTCCGTCGTCGTGCGCGCGCAGGGCGTCGTGGACGGCACCCGGGGGCACGTGGGCGACGTCCTGGCATTCGGCCTCCAGGACGACGTGGGAGGAGTGCGGATCGTCGTCGAGGCCGGGGATGGCGCGGAGTCCGGTGCCGTCGTTGTCCTCCGCCTCGGAGGCAGCGCCTGCATCTGTCTGTGAATCAGCTGTGCCGAGGCCCTCACCCGCAGGGCCGCCAGCACCCGCCTTCGCAGTCTCGGCGGCGCCTTGGTCCGCGCCATCGGCAAGGCCCGTCGACGGGGCTTCGGTGGCACTGACGCCCGGGGCGCCGTGGTCCGCAGAAGTGTCCGTGGCATCCGGAGCCGCATTGGAAGCCGCGGTGTCCACACTCTCTGCGGCGCCCATGGTCTCTGCAGTGTCCTCAGCACTCTTGGCGGCCGAGTCGGCGCTCGCCTCCTCGACGGCAGGTGGGTCAGCGGCCGGATCGCCCAGTGCCGAGGGCCCCTCGCTCAAGGGTGTGAGCAGTTCGGCGACGGTGTCGGCGTCGGGATGGGCCACGTCGGCATGCACGGTGCCTCCCACGACAAGGACCGCGCGGTCCGCCACGGCCGCGACCTGTGGTGACGTGGTGGACATCACGACACAGCGGCCCGCAGTCGCCAGGGCGCGCAGAAGGGCAAGTGTCTCCCGCTGGTCCTGGGCACCGCCACCCGCCATCGGGTCCTCGAAGAAGAGCACCCTTGACCCGCTCAGGACGGCGCGTGCGGCGAGGATTCGCAGGCGAGCGACCTGTCCGAGGCTCTCGGGCAGGGCGTCAAGGCAATCCTGGAGTCCACAGGCGGCCACTGTCCTGGCGAAGTGGGCGGAGTCGGTGACGACACCCGCCGCGGCCAGGGGCATGAGCAGGTTCTGGCGCACGGTGAGGTCGGGGTCGGCGGCCCCTGTGCGTCCGATGAAGGCGCTGGCCCCTGTGCGTCCGAAGCCCGGCCTGGCCGACACGGGGGTTCGCACTGTCCCGGAGGTGGATTCCTGGATTCCGGAAAGCGTGAGCAGCAGGGGCCGGGTGCGCCGCCCGTCCTTGTCGACGAGGGCGACCAAGCTGTCCGCACGCAACCCCAGGTGGATGTCGTCGACCAGGGTGTCGCCGGTGGCCGGATCGACCAGGCGCACAGACCGCGCGTCGAGGAGCACCGAGGTGCCCGGGCCGGGGGAGTGGAAACTTCCGTGCCTGCGCCACCACGGTTTGGGTGACGGAAGCGTCACCTGAGGGGCAGGAGGCGTCGTCGAGCGGTCCGGAACCATGGCCCCATTGTCCCAAAAGGTCCGTCGAGGAGGCTCCGACACGGCGGCCCCGCCGCGCTTGGCCTCATGGAGACCGCTGTGGCGGGGCCGCTGGGCGGGGGTGTCGTGACGGGGGTCACTGGCCCTTTTCCGTGCCGTCCTGGGGGTTGGCACGGTTCTGGTCGGCACTGTGGGTGTCACCCGGTGCGGGCTCGACCTGCCCGGTGGATGCATCCGCGACGGGTGCTGCGGGAGGCGCCGGGGGAACAGGGGACGAGGGCGCCGTCGGCGCGCCCTGAGCCTGCCATTGCTGGGGTGGCGTCTGGCCGGGCTGGCCCTGGGGTGCCCACCCTTGGGGTGGCATTTGGCCGGGTTGGCCCTGTGCGGCCCACTGCTGGGGTGCCCATTGCTGGGGCGGGATCTGGCCGGGTTGGCCCTGGGGTGCCCACCCTTGGGGTGGCATCTGACCGGCCTGCGCCTGCTGGGCGGCCCACTGCTGTTGCGCCTGCTGCTGGGCCGCCCACTGTTGCTGCTGCCAGGCCTGCTGCTGGGCCGCCCACTGTTGCTGCTGCCAGGCCTGCTGCTGGGCCGCCATCTGCTGCTGATTCGACTGGGAGGCGGCTCCCATGAAACCGCCGCCGGTCTGCATACCCATACCCATGCCCATGAAGGCCACGCCGGCGCCGGCCTCATTCGAACCGGCCGCCTCCATGCCGCGGGCCACCGCACCCTGGACATAGCCCTCACGCACGGACGGGTCGGCCAGCATGGCGCCCTGGTTGCGCATGTCGATGAGTTTGCGGGATTCCTCGTCGTAGGAGACCGAGGCGATGCCCACACTGACGATCTCCATGCCGCGGCCTTGCAACCAGTCCTGGTCCAGGGTGTCGCGCATGTAGTTCGACAACTCGCGCATCTTCGAGGAGACCTGCGAGATGCGGATCCCGTCGACGCTCATCTGGTTGATGGAGCTCTGGAGGGCCTCCAGGAACTCCGACATGTACTGTTCCTTGATGTCGTCGATGTGGACGTGGACGGCGTCACGCGGAATCACCTGCTGGTAGAACAGGATCGGGTCCGCGATGCGGATGGAGAAGGTGCCGTGGCACCGCAGGAAGAGCTCCGCATTGTAGAAGTTGTCGAAGTAGTTCAGCGCATTCGGGGTGCCGAAGCGAATGCCCTTGATCTCCTGCAGGTTGACGTAGAAGGCCTGCTGCTTCTGCGGCGTGGCCCCGCCGAACTTGAAACGCTCCCACGTGTCCATCAACGTGCCCTTGAGGTCCCCGGCGAAGATTGTGGGACGGCCGCCGTTCTGGACGACGTAGATGCCGGGTTCGGCAGTGAAGTCGGTGATGCGACCGCCATCGACCAACATCATCGCCTGACGGTCGTAGACATGGATCGCAGAGCCGTCGGTGATGACATCCGCGGTGCCCCGGTTGCGGCTGCGCGAGTCACCCGGACGCACCTTGCCCGCCTTTGCGAAGACGACCCCTTCGCCCATGTCCTGGGGCTCGAATGCCTCGAGCCACTGGTCGTTCAACTCGCCTTCGATCGCTCCGGTTGCTGCTCCGATGACGGATCCAACGGTGGCCTTGATGAGTCCCATCGGGCTCCCTTCACATGGGTTCGGCGCACGCGAGGCGCGCACAGGGTCATCCACCTCGCAGGTGCTGGTGGCGTGTCAGAACCATTATGACGCTCGCCACGCGCCCGCGCCCGCCTCTGCGGGCAGATAGGCTGTCCAACATCGGAAGGGTGTCCCACCTCCGTCCATTCGGCCCCCTTCACGGAAGGAGCGACGTGGCCGACATTCAGTACAAGTGCCCGGCTTGTGCGGCCCCGATCGAATTCGACGCCGGCAGCGGCAAGATGAAGTGCGGATACTGCCTGTCCGTCTTCGAGGTGGCCGAGGTGGAGCGCTTCAACCTCGACCAGGCCCGCGCCGAACAGGCGCGGAGCGCACGGACACCAGCCACTGTCGGCGTGTCCACGGGCTCACCGCAGACGCCGACCCCGCCCTCGTCCCCAATGGACGCGCCCGACGATCCGGCCGCCTCGCAGGACCCGGCCTCCGACCCGCCCGCGCAGGGGCACTGGGCCGGAGGTCAGGCCGGTTACCTGGAACCGGGCGACCTGGCCGGAATGCAACCGATGATCTGCAACTCCTGTGGCGCCGAGATCATCGCAGACCCGCAGACCATCTCCACGCGCTGCGGATTCTGCAACAACACCTTCATCGCCGCCGACCGGCTGGCCCGCACCCGAGTGCCGGACTTCGTCATCCCCTTCGCCCTCGACAAGAAGGCCATGCTGGCCGCCTTCAAGAAGGCCACCGAAGGCAAATTCCTGCTGCCCCGGACCTTCCGGGACGAACACTACCTGTCTCAAGCCACGGGCGCCTACCTGCCCTACTGGTTCCACGACGGCACCGTGCACGGCACCATCACTTTCCGGGCGGAGAAACGACGCCAATGGGAGGACTCGCGGGCCATCCACACCGAGGTCCGCGAATACCTCGTCCAACGCAGTGGCAGCGTCGACTTCCGGGCCCTGCCCGTGTGCGGCACCTCCAAACTCGAGGCGGCCAGGTCGGAAGGGGTCGAGCCCTTCCGGGCGGAGGAGTGCCAACCCTTCGCCACCCCGTACCTGTCCGGGTACGCGGCCTCCGCCTACGACATCGAGGCTGAAGCCACCGTCCAACGGGCCGACACCCGCGCACACGAATCCCTCCAGCGCCTCCTGGAGGACTGCGTCCGCGGATACGACTCGGCCCGCGTCGTCGACTCCAATGTGCAGGTGGATCGCAGTGCCATCTGGTACGTGCTGCTGCCGGTGTGGCTGATCGTCATCGGTTACGACGGCAAGGACCACCCCTTCGCCATCAACGGACAGACCGGCGAGGTCGTGGGGACCTTCCCGATCTCGAAGGGCAAATTGCGCGCCCTCAACTGGGGTTTCTTCCTCGGCATAACGATTCTGGTCACCACGCTTGCGTGGCTGCTCATCGGCGCACTGTGAGGGGGCAGGAGTGAACATGAATCGCAGGACCACCATTACCTCCGGTGGCGGGAGAATGCGCGCATGGGTGCGCGCCACACTGGTCACCTTCGTGGTCGCAGCGTGGGTCCTCCTGGCGACCCCGTGGGCTCACGCGTCCACGGACCACGTCATTGACGAGGTCGACGCCCTGACCGACCAGGAAGAGCAGGCCCTGGAACAGCAGATCCTCACAGTGCGCAAGACCTACGGCGAGGACGTCGTCATCCTCTTCGCGGAACTTGAGGGCAAGACCCCCGCAGCCAGGGCGGACGACTACTTCGACGACAACGGCTTCGGCATGGGGCCTCAGCGATCCGGCATTCTCATGCTGGTCGCCCCCACCACCCGTGACGTGTGGTTCTCCACGCGGGGGGACTCGATCCAGACCTTCACCGACAAGGGCATCTCGGTCCTGTACGAGGAGCTCAAACCGGACCTTGGCGACTCCAACTGGGGTGAGGCCGCGACCCTCTTCGTCCAGGAGTGCGACCGTTACATGAAGGCCGCGGACCAGGGACACCCCGTCGACAAGGCGCGCACCACCCTGGAGAGTCTGGTGGCCTCATGGTTCATGGCGGGTGTGCCCGGCGTCCTGCTCGGCTTCATCGGCAGCAGGGGAGTGGTCAAGGGCTTCTTCGTGTCGAAGATGCGCAACGAAGGAATCGTGACCACCGCGCGCTCCTACGTGAACAGTCCGGCCTTCCAGTTGATCGGCCAGGAGGACGTCCTTGTCGGGACCCATGTGACGAGCATGCCGAAACCCCCGCCCTCGTCCTCGTACTCCGGCTCCTCCGGGGGATCCACGACCCACGTCTCCTCCTCGGGTGCGACTCACGGTGGGGGCGGCGGAAAGTTCTGATCCGCGCCACGACGCCCGAGGACGCATGTGTCGTCCTCGACATGACGAGGGCGGGGTGTGCGACCCTGAGGGCCGCATCAGGTGTGCGTCGAGGTCAGAGGGTGACCAGACCCGCGAAGCCGCGGGCGCGTTCGAAGCGGGCGGCCACGTCGGCCCAGTTGACGACGTTCCACCACGCCTTGACGTAGTCGCCCTTGACGTTGACGTAGTCCAGGTAGAAAGCGTGCTCCCACATGTCCAGCATGAGCAACGGAACCGTGGCCACGGGGATGTTGCCCTGCTGGTCGGTCAGCTGGAAGGTGACCAGACGCTGGCCCAGAGCGTCCCATGCGAGAACGCCCCAGCCGGAGCCCTGCAGGCCCAGGGCTGCGGCGGCGAACTGTCCCTGGAACTTCTCGAAGGAGCCGAAGAACTCGTCGATGGCTGCGGCCAATTCGCCCTCGGGGCGCGAGGCGCCTTCACCGGTCATGTTCTGCCAGAAGATCGTGTGATTGGTGTGGCCGCCCAAGTGGAAGGCCAAGTTCTTCTCGTGCAGGTTGATGGCGGCGTGGTCGCCTGCCTCACGCGCGGCCTCCAGGGCGGCCAGTGCGCCGTTGGCGCCGGCGACGTAGGCGGCATGGTGCTTGTCGTGGTGCAGCTCCATGATGCGGCCCGAGATGTGGGGTTCGAGGGCGGCGTAGTCGTAGGGCAGTTCGGGAAGCGTGTAGGCGGTCATGGTCACTCCTTGGTGATGTCGAATGCCGTCGACTTGGACAGGGCGGCTTCCCAATCAGGTTACAGGTCCAAGGTCCTATTTTCTTGCGGGGAGAAGGTGACCTGCGCCCCGCTCGTCCTGATCCTGGGAGTACGAGGCTCTCCACGTCTTGTGATGAAGGCGCAGCTTCTTCAACGCCCACTCGTAGTGGCTCGATGTCGCCGAGATGCAATAGGAACCGAGATTCGTCGACCCGGTCCAGGTGAAGTGCCTCTTCACGAAGAGCTCGTCATCGCCGAATCCTTCGACAAGGCGCAGGACTCTCGCATGAGACTCGTCGAGCAGTGTTCGTGCCTCGTCGAGCGGAGTCCCCTGATGTTCCTTCCACAGTGCGACGTTCATGTCCCCGTAGGCCGCCCACGTGTACGGCGCGGGGAGGAAGGGCCTTCCATCACCTGAAAGATTCGCCTCGATCCACGTCACGAGGAGCGCATGCCATTCATGCAGATGAACGATGACATCGCGGACGTTCTTGTCGCGCTTCCAATGAGCTTCCCTCTTGCCGGCGATCTCGAACGTGAATGTCGACCGCAGTTCGTCGGAGTCCATGGAATCGAGGAGCTCATCGAGTTCGGTGAAGCGCGAAGCCGCAGCCTTGAGCAGGTCGGCCTTGTTCGTTGGTCGCGCCATGACGGGCCTCCAGAGGAATGTGTCAGCGTCGCTGCCATTGCTTGTGCCCCCACTGTAGCGAGCCGGTGCTTCCTCGACCGATGTCGCGGCGGAGATCGACGGGCTGAGAGGGATCAGATCCCGGGAGTCTGCGCAGCCGGCATTTCTTCGGCCGCGGCCGCTGGAGCCTCGGCCGCCTTCTTCTTCGGCAGGATGCGGCGGACCCCGAGGTGGGCGAAGGCTGCGACCGATCCGAGCAGCAGTCCGAAAACGCCCGACAGAGCCGTCTCGACGATCCACTGGAGAGCACCGCCTGCGCCCGCGACGGCCTCGACCGCGACCTCGACGAGGTGGTGGAGCGGCTCGAACCCGAGGTTCGCCAGCGCCGTGATGACAATGTGCCCGCCGACCCACAGCATCGCCACGGTTCCGACAATGCCGATGACGTCGAAGACCTTAGGCATCACGGCAACGATCCTGCGGCCCATCGCCTCTCGCGAACCGCCTTTGCGCGCCAGGTGGGCGCCGAAGTCGTCCATCTTCACCAGGACTGCCACCAGCCCGTAGACGAAGAAGGTCATGAAGAAGGCGACGGCGATCATGATGGCGACACGCATGGAGAACGACTCGGAGGACAGCTCCGCCATGGAGATGAGCATGATCTCCGCCGACAAGATGAGGTCCGTCCTGATCGCCGAGGACGTCACCTTCTTCTCGAGTTCCTCGACGCCGGCAGGTCCCTCGTCAGCGCCGTGAGCCTCGTGGTGGGGCAGAAGGTGCCACTTGGCCAGTACCTTCTCCGCGCCCTCGAAGCACAGGTAGGAGCCGCCGACGAGCAGGAGGACCGGCAGTGACCACGGTGCCACCCACGTGAGCACGAAAGCGACCGGCAAGATGATGAGGAGCTTGTTGATCAGCGAACCCTTTGCGATCTTCCTGATGATCGGCAGTTCGCGCTCAGGAGTCAGGCCCCGCACGTACTGGGGGGTCACTGCCGTGTCGTCGATGACGACTCCGACGGCCTTGGCCGATGCCTTCGTGGCGCCTGCCGCGACGTCGTCGATCGAGGCGGCGGCAAGCTTCGCCATCGTGGCGATGTCGTCAAGCAGGGCAATGAGGCCGCCGGCCATGGAGACTCCTGTCAGTGGGAGGTGGGGTGGCCGCCCACAGGCTCGTGCGCGCAGCCGCTCCAATCATGCCAGCCCGACCCAGGAGACGTTGCAGAGAGTCCAATGGCACGTCGGTGGGAGTGCAGCTGCACGAAAAGGTCCTCGCGGCTCGGTCCTTGCAGCGACAACGACTTGTTCGCCTCACTGCGCCGCGAGGTCAGGTGGCGCTGACCCCGTCGCGGGCGCGGGTGAAGGCTTCCACGCAGGCCAACACGTCGTCCTCGGAATGCGCGGCACTGAGCTGCACGCGGATGCGTGCCTTGCCGCGCGGGACCACCGGGAATGAGAATGCCGTCACGTACACGCCCAAGTCCAGCATCCGGGCAGCCACTGCGCCTGCCGTGCGGGCGCCGTCCTCGCCGGGGAACATCACCGCATGGATCGGGTGGGTGCCCGGCAGCAATTCGAAACCGGCGGCCCCCATGCGCTCGCGGAACAGGGCGGCGATCCGCACCAGGTGCTCGCGCTCTGCGTGGGCGCCGGCGGCGATGCGAAGGGCCTCGCGCGAGCCCGCCACCACCGCGGGGGCCAAGGTGTTGGAGAACAGGTAGGGTCGGGCCTTCTGGCGGAGCATGTCGACAATCGCCTGGCCTGCGGCCACATAGCCGCCCGAGGCGCCACCCAGTGCCTTGCCGAGTGTGCCCGTGAGGATGTCGACCCTCTCGCGCACACCGAAGAGTTCAGGGGTGCCGCGTCCGCCCTCGCCGACGAAGCCGGTGGCGTGGGAGTCGTCGACCATCACCAGGGCGCGGAACTCCTCGGCCAAGTCGCAGATGCCCGGCAGGGGCGCGTAGGAGCCGTCCATGGAGAACACGCCGTCGGTGACGATGACGACCTGGTCGGCGCCCGCCTCGCGCGCCGCAGTGAGTTTCGCGCGCAGGTCCTCCAGATTCGCGTTGCGGTAGCGGTGACGGGCCGCCTTGCACAGGCGGATCCCGTCGATGAGGGAGGCGTGGTTGAGTTCGTCCGAGACGATCGCATCACCCGGGCCGAAGAGGGCTTCGAAAATGCCGCCGTTGGCGTCGAAACAGGAGGAGAACAGGATCGAGTCCTCCGTACCCAGGAACTCGGCGATCTCGCGCTCCAGGGCGCGGTGCTGGTCCTGCGTGCCGCAGATGAAGCGCACCGAACTCATGCCGAAACCCCACCGGTCCAGGGCGGCCTTGGCCGCCTCGGCGGGGCGCGGGTCGCCCGCCAACCCCAGGTAGTTGTTCGCACAGAAGTTCAACGACCGGCCCGCTGCGGTCTCCACGTGCGAACCCTGGCGGCCCAGGATCTCCCTTTCCCCCTTCCACAGTCCGGTCTCGCGGATCTCCTGCAGGGTGGTCTCGAGCTTCGGGGTCAAGGTGTCCATGTGGTGCTCCTGGTGTGGTGTTCAGTCGTCTCGGGTGAAGGATCTGGACGGGCGAGGGCGGCTCAGGCCTCCCAGTCGAGGATCACCTTCCCGGCCGTCCCGGAGGCTGCGGCGGCGAAGGCGTCCTCCCACTCTTCGGGGGCGAAGCGGTGCGTGATGATCGAACGCACCGAATCGCGCAGGGCCTGCGAGGTCTCCATCATGTACGTCGCCAGGTACCAGGTGTCGAACATTTCCCGCCCGTACACGCCTTTGATGGTGAGCATCCGCGTGATGACCTTGCTCCAGTCCACGGGGAAGGCGCCTTTGGGCAGCCCCAGCAGGGCAAGGGTGGCCCCGTGCGTGCAGTGCTCGATCAGTGTGGCCAGGCCTCCGGGCGCGCCGGACATCTCCAGGCCGGCATCGAAGCCTTCGCGAATGTTCAGCTCCGCCATGACCTCGGCAAGGGTGCGCTCGCGGATGTCCAGGGCCACATCCGCCCCGGCCCGTTCGGCCAAGGCCAAGCGGCCCGGCTGCATGTCGGTGACCACCACGTGTCGGGCACCCGCATGTCTGGCCAGGGCGACGCACATGATGCCGATGGGGCCCGCGCCGGTGACCAGGACGTCCTGGCCGGTCATCTCGATCTGCTGGCAGGAGTGGACGGCATTGCCCAAAGGGTCGAAGAGGGCGCCGAGCTCCGGGTCGATCATGTCGGGCTGGACCCACACATTGCCGGCCGGCACCACCACATGGTCGGCGAAGCCTCCGTCACGGTTGACACCCATGCCGATGGTGCGGATGCACATGTGCCTGCGGCCCGCACGGCAGTTGCGGCAACGGCCGCACACCACATGGCCCTCGACGCTCACACGCTGACCCACGTGCAACTCGTCCCGCCCTCGTCCTTCGGCCACGCCCGGACCGACCTGGACGATCTCCCCGCAGAACTCGTGCCCAAGCGTCTGCGGAGGAGTCAGGGACCCCGGGGCGCCGCCGTCCCAGTTGAACAGGTGGACGTCGGTGCCGCACAGGCCTGCGCGTTGGACGCGGATCTTCACCTCCCCGAAACCGGGGGTGGGCTCGGGGATCTCGCACAGCTCCAGTCCGGGGCCGGCGACCGTCTTGCGCAGGGCTCGCATCGTCGCTCTTTCGATGTGTGGGGCGGGGCAGCCGGGCGGCTGCCGCAGCACCCATTGTCCTCCCCTTCGAGGGCGGGGTCGGCTGTCTCGGCGCGCCGGTCTCCGACCTCGCCCTCGTCAGGGTTGCGCCGCCGGCTCCGGCCCGCGCATCCGCCTATTCGCAGGCGATGCCGTCTTGGTCGCGGTCGAGCTTGTCGCGATAGCCCGGGTCTCCCCGGTACAGCGGGGCAGCGCCGGCATTTCGCGCATCCTTGCAACTGTGGTAGTAGACCCTCTCCGATGGCTGCGGCGTACTGACGAAATTGTTGACCTCCTGGTCGCGCGCTTCCTCTGCCTGCTGCCTGGCGGCTTCTTCAGCCGCTGCGCGCTCGGCAGCAGCCTGTTCCTCGGCGATTCGAGCTTGTTCTTCGGCCTGTCGTCGGGCTGCCTCTTCTTCCGCCTTCTTCTGCGCCTCGGCCTCCTTTGCGGCCAGGCGGGCCTTCTCCTCGGCCTCCTTCCGCAAGCGCTCCTCTTCGGCCCTCTTGTCGGCGTCCTTTGTCGACTGCATGTCGGTGTCCGAGCTGGAGGACGAAGTCGAGTCGGGAACGGTCACGAGAGGCGCGGGCTTGTCGCTTTCGTCCTCGTGGCATCCTGCGAGGCCTCCGGCGCCCGCCAGGAGAATGAAAGCCGTTGTGAGAGCGGAGAGGAATCTGGTGGCGCTCGACCGGCGCGGTGAAGCGAAGTGGGAATCGTGGGTGCGCATGGGGTACCTCCATTGATGATGGGATTCTTCGAGGGTAGCGTCGAATCGCGTGGCATGTGTCCGCCTTGGTGGGCGGCCCTTCCCTTCGATTTCGGGGTGGAATGGTATGGCCGCGCAATTTCACAGGTTGAAGATGTGCGTGCTTCGAGCACCGGGATGTGCATGGGCTTGCGAGGCTCTGCGGTGACTCATGGATCGGGGAGGGTCGGTGGGCTGGGGCCGTGACGTCGACCTCGACTCGCGCCAGCGCCCATGGCCGGACATCCATGCAGATGGAGGCCAATTTTTTGCCCGTGCTCGGGTTGGATGCCGACCTCGTCGACGCCTTGCGCGCGGACCTTGAAGCGGACGAGTCGAGTGTCGAGACGATTGAAACTCTGCTTGGCGGACGCGCGTTCGCGGCCCTTCTTGGGACCAAAACTCGAATTGTCTTTCACAGGCCTCCTTCAAGGTTGTGGCGGTGATGCAGCGGATCGGGTGAGAGTGAAATGGACGCTTGAGGACTGTGGCGTCCTCGAATTTGCGCGTATCATTTCTCGTACGCTCGAGCACTTTCCGATCTCGGACGAGCTGGGTGGCAATGACCGGAATGGGGTCCGGTGCGGCTCCCAGAAAGAGAACCCGTTGGACTGGTTCCACGCCCGGGCCACAAAAGGAGCCGGCGCGTGCACGCGTAGGACTTCGAACGGATCAGCCAAGCGCAGCTGCAACCGGTTCATGCGCGCACCCGGCCAGATCTGGCTCGCTGAGGCTGTGGGTGTCGACCCGACTCCTGTGCGTCAGGCCGTTGACGCATGCAAGGACGCCCCGTACAGGTCACGGTGCCGCATCCTGCGGCCCGTGCCGCGCCTCGGCCTTCCTTCGCAGGGGGTGTCGTCTCGCCGGCGGGAACGGCCTCGTACCCTGATGGCATGAGGACACAGCCCGACCCGGCAAACCGACACGGCGATTCAGCAGCCAGTGCGCACGACCCCGGCGACGCGCCCCCGACTGCGCCCACTCCAACACCTGCCCTCGACCCCGAGGCGATCGGCCTTCTTCGCAGCGACCTCGCCGCTGCCGGGTGGTACCTGGACCGGGTCGAGGCCCTGATGGGCCCTGCCGCCGCCGCCGCGTTGGCCCGGGAACAGCGCATCCCCGCCCTCGTCGCACTGCGGCGCAGCAGTGACCCTGCCGCCGCCCTCACCCGACTGTTCATGCTCGGGGACACACTGCCTGCCGCCCAGGTCGCCGCCGCCCTGCCCGCCCTCGGCATCGACGGGGCGCGCGCACTCGGACTGGTCCGCACCTGCCAGGAGGGCACCGGAGCCCTGGTCGCCGCGTTCGACCTGCGCCCGCACGCGGCCACACTGCCCGACCCGGACGCGCCGCGCGATGTCTCCCGCCGGCGCGACCACCACTGGTGGATCCTGTCCGACCTCAGCGAATTCACCACAGGGCGACCCCTGCACCCCGACCACGTGCTGGGCATCGGCGGGGCCACGACCTCGCTGCTGCGCCTCACCCTGCGCACACGGGTTGCTCGCGCGCTGGACCTGGGATGCGGGTGCGGCATCCAGGCCCTGTACATGGCCGCCCACGCCGACCAGGTGGTGGCCACCGACCTGTCGGGGCGAGCCTGCGACATCACTCGTTTCAACGCGGCCCTCAACGACGTGGACCTGGACGTGCGCCAAGGGTCCCTGTTCGAACCGGTCGCAGGAGAAGTCTTCGACCTGATCACCTCGAATCCGCCCTTCGTCATCACCCCGCAATCCGTGCGGCGCAGGGGCCTGCTGGAGTACCGGGACGGCGGGATGGACCGTGACAACCTGGTGGCCGCCGTCGTGCGCCAGGCGCCCGGCCACCTGTCACCCGGCGGCACCGTGCAGATGCTGGCGAATTGGGAGATTCCGGCCGCTTCCGACCCGGCCACCCAGTGGTCCGGGCGGGTCGAAGGGTGGCTGGAGGGCCTGCCCGTGGACGCGTGGGTGGTCCAGCGCGACGCCTTGGACCCCACCCAGTACGCCGAGATGTGGCTGCGGGACTCCGGCGGCCGGCTGGTTGCGCGCGAGGACTACGAAGCCGACTACGCGGCGTGGGTCGCCGATTTCGAGTCTGCCGGGGTCGGCGCGGTGGGCATGGGGTTCCTGTGCGCCAGGCGGCTTTCGGGGGAGCGAGCCACCTCCGGGGACGAGGGCGGGGCCCGCGTCTTCGACCTCGTCGAGGGCGGGACGATTCCCCTGGGGCACGAGGTCGAGGCGGCGCTGGCATCCGTGCACCTGGACACGGAGGTGGAGGAACTGGCGCTCGTGCGCGCCGAGGACGTCGCCGAGGAGCGCCACCACACGCCCGGCCAAGCGGATCCGCGCGTGCTCATCCTGCACCAAGGCGGCGCAATGGGGCAGTCGATCCAAGTGGGCACCGCCGTGTCCGCAGTGGTGGGTGCCAGCGACGGCGAATTGACGGTGGGGCAGATCATCCGGGCCGTGGCCGTGTTGACGGAGCAGGACCTGCGCGAGGTGCGCGAGCAGGTCCTGCCCGTCGTGCGTCGCCTGCTGCGAGCCGGGATGCTGCGCCTGCCCTGACAAGACGCCCCTCCGCCTCTTGCGAGAGGGGAGGATGGACAGCAGGTGGATGGCCCTTGCCCTGTCGTGGGTGGGGCATTGTATGGTTCGGCAAGGCGTCACCCACCGACACGGAAGGCAGGCACTGGCCGACATGGGAGCATCGAAGCTGGTCATCGTGGAGTCCCCGGCGAAGGCCACGACGATCGAGGGCTACCTGGGCCCGGACTTCCACGTCACCGCCTCCATCGGACACATCCGCGACCTGCCCCAGCCCCGCGACCTGCCCGCCGACATGAAGAAGGGCCCCTACGGGCGTTTCGCCGTCGATGTCGAGGGCGACTTCACCCCCTACTACGCGGTCAACCCCGACAAGAAGAAGAAGGTTGCCGAACTCAAGAAGGTCCTCAAGGAAGCCGACGAACTCTTCCTGGCAACCGATGAGGACCGTGAGGGGGAGGCCATCGCCTGGCACCTGCTGCAAGTCCTCAAACCGAAGGTGCCCGTGCGTCGCATGGTCTTCCACGAGATCACCCGCGAAGCCATCCAACGCGCCCTGGACAACACCCGCGAACTCGACTCCTCGCTGGTCGACGCCCAGGAGACCCGCCGCATCCTCGACCGCCTCTACGGCTACGAGGTCTCGCCCCTGCTGTGGCGCAAGGTCCGCCCCTCCCTGTCCGCCGGACGCGTCCAGTCCGTGGCCACCCGCCTGGTCGTGGACCGCGAACGCGAACGCATGGCCCATGTCGACGCCGAGTACTGGGGCATCGACACCCGGATCAGCGCCAAGGACGAGACCTTCTCCGCCCGCGTCACCCACGTCGACGGTCGGCCCGTGGCCACCGGCTCCGACTTCTCCGAGAAGGGGCAGCTGACCCCCAAGGCCGTCAAGGCCTCCGCCTTGCACCTGGATGAGGTCGCCGCGACCCGCCTGGCCACCCTGCTGGCGGCCTCGGCCTCGTCAACCATCGACTCGGTCACCCAGAAGCCCTACCGGCGCCGCCCCGCCGCCCCCTTCACCACCTCGACGCTGCAGCAGGAAGCCTCGCGCAAACTCCACTGGAACGCGTCCTCGACGATGCGCACCGCGCAGTCCCTCTACGAATCCGGCTACATCACGTACATGCGAACCGACTCCACCGCCCTGTCCGGGCAGGCGATCGACGCCGCCCGCGCCCAGGCGACGGAACTGTACGGGGCCGAGGCCGTGGCACCCGAGCCGCGTGTGTACGGCAAGGTCGCCAAGGGCGCGCAGGAAGCGCATGAGGCGATCCGCCCCGCCGGTGACCATTTCCGCACACCCGCACAGGTGGCCGAGCAGCTCAGCGCCCAGCAGCTGGCCCTGTACGACCTGATCTGGAAGCGCACCATCGCCTCGCAGATGGCCGACGCCGTCGGATTCACCGCCACGATCCGGGTCCTCACCGGTGTGGGGGACCAGGACGGGCGCCACGACGTCATCGCATCGGCCTCGGGCACGGTCATCACCGGCCCCGGCTTCCGACTGGCCTACCAGGAGGGGCGCGACAAGGGCCGATACGACAAGGAGAAGGACTCCGGCGAGGCCGAGAAGGTCCTGCCCGACGTGGCCGAGGGCGACCGCGCGCAGGTGGTCGACGCCAGTGCCGAGGGGCACCGCACCCAACCTCCCGGCCGCTACACGGAGGCCACGCTGGTCAAGACCATGGAGGAACTGGGCATCGGTCGCCCCTCGACCTACGCGGCGACCATCCAGACCATCGGCGACCGCGGATACGTCACCCACCGCGGCCAGTACCTGGTGCCCAGTTGGCTGGCGTTCTCGGTGACCCGCCTGCTTGAGGAGAATCTGGCGAACCTGGTCGACTACGACTTCACGGCGTCGATGGAAGCCGATCTGGACCGCATCGCCGCAGGTCAAGAGGATGGCACGGAGTTCCTCCGGCAGTTCTACCTGGGTGCGGACGGCAAGGGGGACGCCGACGGCCTGCGCTTCCAGGTCGCCGCTCTGGGCGATGATGTGGATGCGCGTGCGGTCAACAGCCTGGACCTGGGCGGGGGAGTGACCCTGCGGGTGGGCCGCTACGGCCCCTACTTGGAGAAGGAGGACGGAAGCCGCGCCAACGTCCCGGAGACCGTTGCCCCCGACGAGGTCGACGCCGCCAAGATCGACGAGCTCTTCGCGCAGGCGGCCGATGACGGGCGTGAACTGGGCATCGACCCGGCCAGCGGCCACATGCTGGTGGCCAAGAACGGGCGCTTCGGCCCCTACGTCACCGAGATCCTGCCCGAAGGTGAAGCCGAAGCCGAGACACCTGCGAAGGGACGCAAGAAGGCTGCCGCCCCCAAGCCGCGCACCGCCTCGCTGCTCAAATCCATGTCGCTGGCCACCGTCAGCCTCGACGACGCCCTGAAACTGCTTTCCCTGCCGCGTGAGGTCGGCACGGACCCGGCCTCGGGAGAGGTCATCACCGTGCAGAACGGGCGTTTCGGACCGTACCTGAAGAAGGGCTCGGACTCGCGCTCCTTGGCCAGCGAGGACGAGTTGTTCACCGTCACCCTGGAGCAGGCGCTGGAGCTCTACGCCCGGCCGCGCACACGAGGTCGCGGCGCCGCCAAGCCGCCGCTGCGCGAGTTCGGTGAAGATCCAGTCTCCGGACGCAAGGTGACGGTCAAGGACGGGCGCTTCGGCCCGTACGTTACCGACGGGCAGACGAATGTCACGGTGCCGCGGGCCGAGTCCGTGGAGGACTTGACGCAGGCCCGCGCCTTCGAACTGCTGGCTGACAAACGCGCCAAGGGCCCGGCTCCCAAACGCGGGGCGGCAAAGAAGACCACCACGCGCGCCGGCGCTGCCAAGAAGACGACCTCGCGCACCTCGACGGCGAAGAAGCCCACGAAAACCCGCTCGACGAAGTCCTGACGGTCGGAGTGCACCGGCCGGAGCCCGGGGTGTGCGCGACGAGTGCGGAACATGAGCTGTCCCACGTGTGCCCGGGTGGGTGCACGCAGCCGCGGGTGGGGCGTGCGAGGATTGGCGCATGGTCGAGGCAACGCGTGGAGCGCAGGTGGTCCGCGGGCTCTTCCTCACCTTTGAAGGTGGGGACGGCGCCGGCAAGACCACCCAGATCCAACGGGTGAAGGAATGGTTCGAGATGCGGGGGCACCGCGTCCTGGTCACCCGTGAGCCTGGTGGGACCGAGTTGGGCGCCGAGCTGCGTCGACTGGTCCAGAACGGGCCCGAGGACGTCGACCCGCGCACGGAAGCCCTGCTGTACGCGGCTGACCGCGCCTACCACGTGGCCACGATGATCCGCCCTGCCCTGGAGCGGGGAGAGGTCGTCCTGGGGGATCGCTACATCGACTCCTCCTTGGCCTACCAGGGGGCGGCCCGCGCCCTCGGTGTGGACGAGATCCGGGCCCTGTCCTCCTGGGCCACCCAGGACCTGGTTCCTGACCTGACCTTCCTGCTGGACCTTCCGCCTGAGGTCGGGACCCGGCGCCGCAGCAAAGAGCCGGACCGCATCGAGCGCCAGTCCACCGACTTCCATGAAAGGGTCCGCCACGAGTACCTGCGACTGGCGGACTCCTCACCCGATCGTTTCGTCGTCATCGACGCCGTGGGGACCCGCGACGAGGTCTTTTCCGAGATTCGCGGGGTCCTGGAGGAGCGTTTCCCCAAAGGGCAGGGCGCCGTCTCCCAGTCCTTCCAGGGGCACGAGGACGAGGCGGGCGGGCCTGAGCCGCTCGAGGCGCCTTCGCAGCAGCGCGCGGTGGACGAGCCGCACGTGGCCCATGAGCCGCAGGCCGCGTCGATGGTCGGGCTGCTCGTCACCGAGTCGCAGGCCACTTTGTGGGGCGGGCCGGAGGACCAGCTCCTGTGAGCGTGTGGGCCGAACTCGTCGACCAGGACGCGGTCGTCGCGGTCCTGGCCGAAGCCGCTGCGGCCGCACGCGCAGTGGTCGAGCGGGCCGGGGCGCCCTCGTCTCCTGGGACCCGTGACACACGTGAGACGTCCTTGTCCCCGCAAGGCGCCACCGCGTCGCCCTCGTCGTGGGCAATGACCCACTCCTGGCTGCTCACGGGCCCACCCGGGTCCGGGCGATCCGTGGCGGCCCTGGCCTTCGCGGCCGCCCTGCAGTGCGCGGGGGAGCCCATCGGCTGCGGCCAGTGCCCGGGTTGTCGCACCACGCTGGCGCGCTCTCACGCGGACGTCCGTCTGGTGTCCACTGAAGCCGTCCAGATCAAGAAGGAAGAGGTGCGCGATCTCGTCGCACGTGCGCAACTGGCCCCCACCCAAGGGCGCTGGCGGGTCATTGTCGTCGAGGACGCCGACCGCATCACCGAACAGTCCTTGAACGTCCTGCTCAAGGCCATCGAGGAGCCGCCGGAGCGCACCGTGTGGGTGTTGTGTGCGCCCAGCCCGGAGGACATGATCCCGACCATTCGCTCACGCTGTCGGCACCTGGGGCTGCGCATCCCCTCGGCCACGGCGGTGGCGGACCTGCTCGTGCGTCGCGACGGGGTGGACCCGGATGACGCCCTCGATGCGGCGCGCGCGGCCCAGTCGCACATCGGATTGGCCAGGGCCCTGGCCAAGGATCCGCAGATGCGCGAGCGTCGCCGCCACATCATCACCGCGCCGGTGCGGGTGCGATCCGTCGGCGAGGCCGTCATGGCCGCCGACCGCCTGCTCAAGGTGGCTCAGGAGCAGACCGCCGCGCAGGTGGATGAACGCAATGCCCGCGAGCGTGCGACCCTCATGCGCCAGCTCGGCGCCGACTCGGAACAAGGAGTCACCAAACACACGCGGGCGCGCCTGCGTGAACTCGAAGAAGAGCAGAAGCGCCGAGCCAAACGCTCCGTCCAGGACGTACTCGATCGGGCGCTGGTCGATCTGCTCGCCGTCTACCGTGACGTCCTCATGGAACAACTCGACACCGGCCAGGAACTGGTGAACACCGACATGGCCGACGTGGTCCAGGAGCTTGCGGCCTCTTCGTCGCCGCACCAGACGATCCGGCGGATCAGTGCCATCGAGACGGCCAGACGCAGGTTGTCGGCCAATGTCGCTCCGCTGCTGGCCTTGGAGGCCATGGCGGTTTCTCTGCGCCCGCAGGAATAGGCGAGGGTGGGGCGCCCTCACCTGCGGCAAGGGGGGGCGGCGAGGACGAAGGTCGCCTTTTGTACAAACATTCGCAGGGTCAAGAGAGTCTTTCTGCCATCTTCGGCGATCCTCAATTATGGTTGGGGCCATGCATCCGAAGCCCTCCGCCCTTCCCATGGTCATCGCCGTGATCGCGGTCATCGTGGCCGTCATCGAAGTTTCCGTCATCGCATTCACCGGGGCCAGAGCATTGCGGGACTTCGCAATGCCCGACGACCGAGACCACCGGGGCGACCAGGCGCAGAGTCAGTCGGGCGCCGCAACCTCCGGCGTGGTCAAGGCGGAGGACCTGCCCGATCCAGGGGACACTCTGGAGGGCTACTACGGGCAGAAGATCCAGTGGGGCCAGTGCCGTCTCGGTGACATCATGACCGACTACGACTCCGCACCCAAGGATCCGGACAAGTACCAGTGCGGCCACCTGCGTGTCCCCCTGGACTGGGACAACCTGGCCGGAGAGGACATCACCTTGGCAATTGCGGTGCACCGCAACGGCAAGGACGGCGCTGACGCCCTCTTCTACAACCTCGGTGGTCCCGGCGGTGACGCCGTCCGATCCTTGGTGACCCGGGTGACCCGCAGCATGGGCGACTCCCTGGTCGAGAACTTCGACATCGTTGCCGTGGACCCGCGCGGAGTCGGCAAGTCGACCCCTGTCCAGTGCAGGAACGACAAGGAGCGTGACCAGGCGAACGCCGGAGTGGACGATCAGGGCAAGCCCTTCAAGATGCCCGAGTCGACCGATGCCATCATCAAGAAGGCCACCGAGGAGATCACTGAGATCACCGACGGGTGCCAGAAGTACACGGGCGACCTGTTCAAGCACATCGACACCGTGTCGGCCGCGAAGGACTTCGACATGGTGCGCGCCGTCCTCGGCCAGGACAAGATGCACTACTTGGGCTTCTCCTACGGGACCTTCCTGGGGGCCACCTACGCCGACCTCTTCCCGGACAAGGTGGGGCGCTTCGTCCTGGACGGGGCCCTCGACCCCTCGATCGATGTCAACACCGTCAACGAGCTGCAGTACCGGGGCTTCGAGGCTTCCGTAGAGAACTGGGCGAAGGACTGCCAGACGGGCCCCAACTGCCCCTTCGCTGGCACTCCGGCCGAGGTCAAGGGGCAGCTGAAGAAGTTCCTCGACAGCCTTGACGCCTCGCCGCTGCCCACCGCCGACCCCTCGCGTCCTCTGACGCGCGGACTTGCGATGACCGTACTCATCGGCACGATGTACTCCGTGGACAGTTACGGGGTTCTCACCCAGGCGCTCACCCAAGCGGTCAGGGAAGGGGATGGTTCGCAGATGCTGCTCGTGGCCGACCTCCTCAACGAGCGCAACGAGGACGGCACCTACGACTCGATGGGCTCGGATGCGCTGATCGCGGTGAACATGTTGGACTTCCCGCCCTCGGGCACGCCCGCCGAGTGGGAGAAGCAGGCCAAGGCCTTGAAGAAGGAGTTGCCCCTCTTCGGCGAGCAGGCGGGTTGGTCCTCGGCGGGCCTGGATGCATGGCCGACTTCCCATGCTCCGCGCAGGAAGATCACTGCGCCCGGTACCCCGCCGATCGTCGTCGTCGGAACGACGCACGACCCTGCGACCCCGTACGTCATGGCCCAGGCTCTGGCGGAACAGCTTTCGCAGGGGGTCCTGGTCACATGGGAGGGCTGGGACCACTGCGCCTACTCCAAGGACGGCTCCGCCTGTGTGGCCCGCGCAGTCGAGGGCTACCTGGTGGACGGGAAGGTCCCGGAGGACAACCTCAAGTGCACCGACTGACCTGCACGGGCCCCGCCCTCGTCATTGACGAGGGCGGGGCCGGGGCCTGTGTGAGGCGAACCATGACACCAGGGGTGCTGGCGGGTTTGCCGAGTCGGCTTCCGGCCCCCTAGAGTGTGGACGTTGCCTGAATGCCCGTTGCCGGAACAGCAGGCACCGCCGCCTTAGCTCAGTCGGCAGAGCGATTCACTCGTAATGAATAGGTCGTGGGTTCGATTCCCACAGGCGGCTCGAGCTGGATGTCCCCCCACCTGCGAATGCGGGTGGGGGGACATTGACATGTGTGCCGGCTGTCCGCAGGTGTGGTGTCGGTGCCGCGTTGTTGCCGACGTTGTGACCCTGCTGCCGACGGTGCAGCGTCGGTAGGGGGCTGCGGCGTCGGTAGGAACGGGCCCAAGCCCGCCGATGTGGGTGTTTCAGGGCGAAGTGTTCGTCGGGGGTGACAGTGGCGGGCGTTCTTCACGCACTCGCGGCCCCGCCCTCTCCCTCGCCCTCGAAGGCGGAAGGATGGACGAATCTCGCGAAGGGGCGGACGAATCTCGCGGGGTGTCGGGGTGAGGGTGAGTTCTCGGGTACAGTGCTCGTCATGACAGAAACCCAGGTCGTGTCAGAAAAGATGACAGGAGTGTCAGAAACCGTCTCTGACCCGGCACGACGCCCGGTCGTCCTTCTGGTGAACCTGGGCACTCCCGAGGCCCCGACCCCCTCCGCCATCCGCCCCTTCCTGCGCGAGTTCCTCAGCGACCGCCGCGTGGTCGAAATGCACCCGTTGCTGTGGCGGCCAATCCTCGAAGCCTTCATCCTCACCATGCGCCCCGGTGCCATTGCGCCCCAGTACCGCAAGATCTGGACCGAGCACGGCTCGCCGCTCATGCACTGGACGCTTCGTCAGGGCCAGCGCCTCCACGAGGTCCTCGGCGACGAGGTCGACGTGCGTGTCGCCATGCGATACGGCTCCCCGTCGATCGCCTCGGTCCTCGACCAGTTGCACGCCGACGGTCACCGCCGCCTCCTGGTCCTGCCGGCGTATCCGCACTACAGTGGGCCGACCATCGGCTCGGTCCTGGACGAGGTCGCCCGCTGGACGCTGCGCACCCGCGACGTGGTCGAGATGCGGTGTGTGCGCAGCTTCGAGGACGACCCCGCCTACATCGACGCCTTGGCGCGTTCCGTCGAGCAACACTGGGAGCAGGCCGGCAGCCCCGCCTTCGCCGCCGGAGAGCGTCTGATCATCTCCTACCACTCGATCCCTGTGGCCATGCACGAGGGCGGGGACCCCTACCGGAGCCAGTGTGAGACGACATCGGCGCTGCTGGCCGAGCGCCTGGCAGTACCGAAGGGCGGCGTCGTCATCACCTATCAGTCCGTCTTCGGCCGTGCCGAGTGGATCGGCCCGGCAACCATCGACACCGTCAGGGATCTGGGCGCGGCGGGCTGTTCCCGAGTGGATGTCATCTGCCCGGGCTTCATGGCGGACTGCCTGGAGACCCTGGAAGAGATCGACCAACTCAACCGTGAGACCTTCACTCAGGCCGGCGGCGGCGACTTCCACTACATCCAGTGGGCCAACGATTCCGAGGGGTGTGTGCAGGCCCTGGCTGCGCAGGTGCGGCGCCACACCGCAGGCTGGATCGACCTGGCTTGAACGAGCCCGATCCGACCTGCGCGTCGGCCAGGAGCAGCGGATCAGCACCGCACACGCCCCGGCCATGCTCTCGAACCTTGACCAGGTTGCCCGAATCCTTCAGGCCTTGGTGGTGCCGTGGCTCGGGTCCTCAAGGCGTTGCGCGATCCGAGTGAAGACGGCCTCCAGGGTGTCGGCCTCTTCCTGACTCATCTCGTCCAGGGCGAGGTTGCGCACCAGACGTTTGTGCAGGTCGGCGGCCTCGCGCCAGAGGGACTGCCCGGCGGGGGTGATGGAGATGAGCCCGCCGCGTTTGTCCGACTCGCAGGCGAGCCGCTGCACCAGCCCGCGTTCGGTGAGGCGCTTGACGGTGTGCGTGAGTCGGGAAGGGCTGAAGACCACCTGCCTGGCCAGTTCTCCCAGGCGGATGCCCTCAGGGCCGGAGCGTTGCGCGGACAGCAACACGTTGTACTCGGGCATGCTCAGGTGGTGTGCGGCTTTGAGTTCAGCCTCGATCCGGCTGGCCAGGCGCGCGGTGGTCGTGAAGTAGACCTCCCAGACGTGGGCGCGCGAAGAACCCATCAACGGCCTCCTCCCAGCAGGGTCTCGAAGTCGACGAAACCGGGCCACTTCGCAGCCTCGCCGATTTGCCCGGTCGCGTCCTGCCGGGACGACTCCGTCGCAGTGGCTCGATGGTCAGGCGTGATGGATGCGGACCCGTCGCGGCTCTCGACGGGCAGGCGGGTGACGAGTTCACGTGCGGCACGGGCCACGCGGCGCCCCAGCGCCTCGCCGGCCCGCCCGTCGGAGTCGCCGGCGTGGGCGCCCCAGTCCTCGGTGGCCGCGTACAAGGAGGTGGGCACAGGGTCCGCGTGAAGGTGGGTGGCCAGTGGGCGCATGGCGATCTCGGTGACGAGGGCGTGGCGTGGCGTCCCGCCGGTGGCCCCCAGGAGAACGGGTTTTCCTTCGAGGCCGCCCTCGGGCAGGGTGTCGACGAAGGACTTGAACAGGCCCGAGTACGACGCCTGGTAGGTGGGGGTCAGCAGAATCAGGCCGTCCGCCAGGGCGACCTGCTCGTGGGCGCCGGCGAGCGCCGCCCCGGGGAACCCGGTGAGCAGGTGGTCCATGATGTCGTGGGCCAGCGGGCGCAGGTGCACCCACGTGACTTCCACGAGCAGTCCCAACTGTGCCGCAACCTCTTGCAGATGTTCCTCCACGAGGGCGCCCAGGCGAGCCGTGGAGGCGTGCTCGGAGGTTCCGGCGTGGACGATGGTCACATGGCGGGTCATCGCGCGACCTCGCCCTCGTTCTCGGAGGTTCCGGTGGATTCGGCGGACCTGGCGGACCAAGGACGGCCGGCCCGCACCTCCTCGCGGATCCGTCCGGCGTCTTCCAGATGGGCGGTCACCGAGGACGCGGCACCCACGCCGACGCGCGCCTGGAGGCGGGCCGCATGGGTGGGCGGGTCGGAGGGGACGCCGGGTGCGCGCAGGGCCTCGAACTCGGGGCGCAGCTGTTCGACCACCTCACCGAGCATGTCGATCTGCTCCAGGACCGTGCGCAGAGGCAGCCCCGCGTGGTCGACGAGGAAGAGCTGACGCTGGTAGTCGCCGACAAGGTCGCGCAGGGCCAGCGTGCGTTCGATGACTTGGGCGGGTGAGCCGACGGTCAGCGGAGTGTCCCGCATGAATTCCTCCATCGACGGGCCGTGGCCGTAGACGGGGGCGTTGTCGAAGTAGGGGCGGAATTCGGCGATGGCGTCCTGGGACTTCGGACGCATGAACACTTGGCCGCCAAGGCCCACGATGGCGCGTTCGGCCGGCCCGTGTCCATGGTGTTCGAAGCGCTCGCGGTACAGGGCGACCATGCGGGCGGTGTGCTCGGGCGGCCAGAAGATGTTGTTGTGGAAGAAGCCGTCCCCGTAGTAGGCGGCCTGCTCGGCGATCTCGGGGGAGCGGATCGAGCCGTGCCAGACGAAGGGGGCGATGCCGTCCAAGGGGCGGGGGGTCGCGGTGAATTGGCGCAGTGGCGTGCGGAAGCGTCCCTGCCAGGTGACGACCTCCTGGTCCCACAGTTGGCGCAGCAGGGCGTAGTTCTCCACCGCCAGGGCGATGCCGTCGCGGATGTCCTTGCCGAACCACGGGTACACGGGGCCGGTGTTGCCGCGGCCCATCATGAGGTCGTTGCGTCCGCCCGAGACGTACTGGAGCATCGCGTGGTCCTCGGCGATCTTGACCGGGTCGTTCGTCGTGATGAGGGTGGTGGCGGTGGAGAGTTTGAGGGTGGTGGTGGCTGCGGCGATGGCGGCCAGGGTGGTCGTGGGGGAGGAGGACCAGAACGGCGGGTTGTGGTGCTCTCCCAGGGCGAAGACGTCGAGGCCGACCTCTTCGGCGTGGCGGGCGATGGTCAAGGTGGCGGCGATGCGCTCGGCGTCGTCGGGCGTGTGGCCGGTGGTGGGGTCGGTGGTCAGGTCGGAGACGGTGAAGATGCCGAATTGCACGGGAGGCTCCTGGGGTCGGTTCCTGAGGGTCGCTACGGGAGCAAGTATTGCAGAATTCAACTACTTGGGGCAAGGAGAGGGGTGTCACACTCCTTGGACACCCTCTTCCGGTCATTGTCATTGGCGGGGTGGGGCGGGGCGGGGTGGGGGCACACTTTGGCGAGGGCGGGGCGCAGGCGCGCTCGACGTTCCGCTGGATCGTGCGGCCAAAGGTGGGAAATGCGGTGCCGTGTGAAGAATGTGCAATTTGAGGATGCTTTCTGACGCAATGTGTTCTACGCTTGTGGGTAATGGTCGCGAAATAGCGGCTTCAATGCCCGGGGAAGCATTCTGGAAGGGGAAAGAGAGCATGAAGAAGACCCAGGTGGTCCTCATCGACGACATTGACGGATCCGTGGGAGAATCCACCATCCCGTTCTCGTTCAAGGGCGTCAACTACGAGATCGACCTGTCGGCGGAGAATCTGGCGAAGTTCGAGTCCGAGCTTGCCGAGTGGATCGGTGCCGCACGTCGCGTCGGTGGACGGGCCATCGGCACCCGTGGCCGCAAGTCTGCCGGAACGGGTGGGCGCACTGCGCAGATCCGCGAATGGGCCCGCGGGCAGGGCCTCAAGGTTTCCGACCGTGGTCGTATTCCTGCGGAGATCGTCGAAGCCTTCGAGAAGGCCAACGCCTGACCCGAGGTGCGAGGGCCCCGGATTCACCGACGTCGCGTCGATGAATCCAGGGTTCGTCGCGTCCGGAATGCGCAGTGCCCGGGGCGCGCATTCCCGCCCTCGTCCCCCCGGCGGGGTGGAGGAATCCCGAATCGGTGACATTGAGAGGGCGATGTCCGGGGCAAGTGTCCGCTTGCCCGGACTCCCGGGCCTCGGTGGGCATCGACGCCGCAGTGCCCGGGCCCATGACAAAGAGGTGTCGCCAATGGAACAATGGGGCCATGACCTACACATTGGTGCTGCTCCGCCACGGCGAGAGCGAATGGAATGCGAAGAACCTGTTCACCGGCTGGGTTGACGTGCCCCTGTCCGACAAGGGACGCACCGAGGCCGCGCACGGCGGCGAGCTGCTCAAGGAGGCTGGCGTCCTGCCCGACGTCCTGTTCACCTCGATGCTTCGTCGCGCCATCATGACCGCCAACCTTGCACTGGATGCCGCGGACCGCCACTGGATCCCGGTCCTGCGTCACTGGCGTCTGAACGAGCGCCACTACGGCGCCCTGCAGGGCAAGAACAAGAAGGAGATCCGCGACGAGTACGGCGAGGACCAGTTCATGCAGTGGCGCAGGTCCTACGACGTGCCGCCGCCCGCCATCGAGGCCGGCTCGGAGTTCTCGCAGGACACCGACCCGCGCTACGCCGGTGAACCGATCCCCGCGACCGAGTGCCTCAAGGACGTCCTGGAGCGCCTCCTGCCCTACTGGGAGGAGACCATCGTCCCCGAGATCCGCACCGGCAAGACCGTGATGATTGCCGCCCACGGCAACTCGCTGCGCGCCATCGTCAAGCACCTCGACCAGATCTCCGACGACGAGATCGCCGGTGTCAACATCCCCACCGGTGTCCCGCTGGTCTACGAGCTGGACGAGGAGACCCTGCAGCCCGTCAAGAAGGGCGGTCGTTACCTGGATCCCGAGGCCGAGGCGAAGATTGCCGCCGTGGCCAACCAGGGCAAGTGACCCAGCCGCCCACGCGCGGCGCCGGGGCCCCGACCATCACGGTCGGGGCCCCGGTCTTTTGGCCTCCGACCCGCCACCGGCCCTGACAGTGTCAGGCTCATTCGGGCCGGGCGAGGGGCAGATGCTAGTATGGAACCCGCTGCGCACAAAATTCAGGGGGTCCTCATGTCTTTCGCCATCGGTCAGACTGTCGTCTACCCGCACCACGGGGCGGCGACGATCGAGGAGATCGCGACCCGTCAGATCCGAGGCGAGGAGAAGACCTACCTGACCCTGCGCGTGTCCCAGGGCGATCTGACGATCAAGGTTCCCGCCGAGAACGTCGACCTGGTCGGGGTCCGTGACGTCGTCGACGAGGAGGGTCTGGAAAAGGTTCTCGCAGTCCTGCGCGCTCCCTACGTCGAAGAGCCCACCAACTGGTCGCGCCGGTACAAGGCCAACCAGGAGAAGATCGCCACCGGCGACATCGTCAAGGTCTCCGAGGTCGTGCGCGACCTGACCCGCCGCGACGACCAGAAGAAGCTTTCCACCGGCGAAAAGCGGATGCTCACCAAGGCCCGCCAGATCCTCACCTCCGAGTTGGCCCTGGCGCGCAACATCGACAAGGCCGCCGCCGCCCAGCGCCTCGATGAAATCCTGGCCGAAGGCCGCATGGACGAGGATGCGGCGGCAGCGGAGGACGCCGCAGGCACCGCCCAGCCCACGACCTCCCAGGACTGAACGCCGCCGAGTTCGTCATGAGCTCCGCCCGTCGAGTCCTCGCGGTTCTCACCGCCGCAGGTTCCGGTACGCGCCTCGGCTGTGACGGCCCGAAGGCCCTGGTGCCCGTCGGCAGCACCCCCATGGTGGTCCTGGCCGCCCGCGGCCTTGCCGAAGGCGGGGTCGACCGTGTCGTCGTCACCGCCCCCGAGTCGGACATGGACGCATTCCACGACCTCTTCCCCGATGGCGTCTGCCCCGGTCACGAGGGCGTGGCAGTTCGCGTGGTCGCCGGTTCGCCCCTGTCGCGCCAGGCGTCGGTGAAAAACGGCCTGGATGCTCTGGCCGAAGACGACAGTGACCTTGCCGATTCGGTCATCCTGGTCCACGACGCCGCCCGGCCACTGACCCCCGCCTCGGTCACCGCCCGCGTCATCGCCGCCGTGCGGGCCGGACACGACGCGGTGATCCCCGCCATGCCCGTCACCGACACCCTCAAGCAGGTCGACCAGAGCCCCGCCGACGGGGCCTCCAGCCTGGTCCTGGTCACGCCCGACCGTTCCCGTCTGGTCAGTGTCCAGACCCCACAGGGCTTCCAGGGGCGGGTGCTCCTCAAGGCCCACCACGACGCGGAGGCTCGCGGGTCGAATGAAACCACCGCCGCCACCGATGACGCGGGCCTGGTCGAAGCGGCCGGAGGGCAGGTGCACGTGGTCCTCGGATCTGCCGACAGTCTCAAGGTGACCACCACGGTGGACCTCGCCCTGGCCGAGATGCTCTCCCCCGCACGCTGACGCTCCCAGCCGTCGAGGCGGCTCCGTCCTCGTCGCACGACCGGCGGACCGGATCTTCTTCGAAGTCGGATACACCCGTGTTCACTGGCGCCACCTGCACGCGTGATAGCGTCATGGCGATCAAGTCCTGTGAGGCTCGAAGGAGCAGCGAATGTCCGACTCCGCAGCGCACGCGGGCGCACCCGCCCCTCAGGCCGCGCCGGCCAAACGCAAGCTGCTGACCCGTCGAGTCGTCGAATGGTCCCTGTGGGACTGGGGCTCGGCGGCATTCAATGCGGTGGCCACCACCTTCGTCTTCTCCAGTTACCTGACCACGGACGGCAACTTCACCGACGAAGCCACCGCGTCCTCGCACCTGTCCCTTGGCCTGACACTGGCGGGACTGGTCATTGCCGCACTGGCCCCCATCACCGGACAGCGTGCGGACCGGCGCGGCAAGGGCGGAGTCTGGCTGGCCTGGTTCACGGGGATGGTCGTCCTGTGCCTGCTGGCCATGTTCTTCATCTACCCGCAGAGCCCCTTGGGAGCCACCAACGCCCTGTGGCTGGGCATCGGCCTGCTGGGTCTTGGCAACATCTTCTTCGAATTCGCCTCCGTCAGCTACAACGCGATGCTCAACCACATCGCCCACAAGGAGGACATGGGCCGCGTGTCCGGGATCGGTTGGGGTGCCGGCTACCTGGGAGGCATCGTCCTGCTGCTCATCACCTACGTCGGTTTCATCTCTCCCGAGGTCGGCTGGTTCGGGGTGACGGGCGAGAACAGCATGAACGTGCGTGTCACCATGCTCACCGCAGCCCTGTGGTTCGCCGTGTTCTCCCTGCCGGTGATCCTTCACCCGCCCAAGCCTTCCCGGATCGACAGGGCCACCGCCACGTCCAAGGAGAGCCTGCTGGACTCCTATCGGATGCTCTGGGCCACTGTGCGCTCCCTGCGCAGGGAAGCGCCGCACACGCTGTTCTTCCTGATCGCCTCGGCCGTCTTCCGCGACGGCATGGCAGGAGTGTTCACCTACGGGGCGATCATTGGAAAGACTGTCTTCGACTTCAGCGCGGGCGACATCCTCATCTTCGCCATTGCCGCCAATGTGGTGGCGGGTGTGGCCACCTTCGCCTTCGGCTTCCTGGACGACCTGCTCGGACCCAAGTGGGTCATCGTCATCGCCTTGGTGTCGATGATCGCCTCGGGCACGGGCATCTTCATCCTGCACGAGAGGGGCCCGATCGTCTTCTGGATCCTGGGGCTGATCCTGTCCGTCTTCGTGGGGCCCGTGCAGTCGGCCTCGCGCTCACTGCTGGCCCGTATGATCCCCAATGGCCGCGAGGGCGAGATCTTCGGCCTGTACGCCACGACCGGACGCGCCGTGTCCTTCATGGCGCCCGCCATGTACCTGCTCTCCCTGACCCTGGGCGCCCTGGTCATGGGCGCCGGGGTCGAGTACACCCACTGGGGCATCCTCGGCATCGTCACGGTGCTGGCGGCGGGTCTGGCGTTGACTCTGCCGGTCAAGGTCGAGGCCGCCCACCTGAACCACATGGCGGAGTGAGGCGCGGCGGGGCACCGTGCGAGGGAGCCGGCCGCGCACCTGCCCGCGCCTTTGCGAGCCAGGAGGGACGAGGACTGCCTGCCTCGTCAGCGGCGGACGACCAGGGCGCCGGCAATCGCCGCCAAACCCTCGCCCCGCCCGGTGAACCCCAGACCGTCGGTGGTCGTCGCACTCACCTGGACCGGGGCACCGACGATCCCACTCATCCGGGCGCAGGCCTCGGGCAGGCGAGCGGCCATGCGAGGACGCCTGCCGATGACCTGCACGGTGACATTGCCGATGGCCCAACCCTCCTGGTCGAGCATACGGACGACCTCGCGCAGGAAGGCCTCGCCCGAGGCCCCGTGCCATTGCGGCCGATCCGTGCCGAAGACGGTGCCCATTTCACCCAGGCCGGAGGCCCCCAGCAGTGCGTCGCAGGCGGCGTGCGCGGCCACGTCCCCGTCGGAGTGACCCTCCAGAGGGGTTTCTCCCGGCCACTCCAGGCACGCCAACATGAGGGTCTTGTCCTGTACGGCCTGCGGGTCCGTGGCGAAGGCGTGCACGTCGATGGCTTGGCCGACGCGGAAGGGAATGCGGGAGTCACTCATGGGCCAAGCCTATGCGCCCGGGCGAGGGTACCTCGGTGGACAGTCCTTTCGTGCGGGTACGGGCCGTCGATAGGATCGGTCCATGCGCTACCTGTCGACCCGGCACACCCCCGGCCAGTCCGGCGAGTCCTTCTGCGACATCCTGTTGGAGGGCCTTGCCCCGGACGGCGGACTCTACCTGCCAGAGACGTATCCGCAGGTGGATGCCGACACGCGCGCAAGATGGCGGACCCTGTTGGCCGAACAGGGCTACGCGGCACTGGCCGCCGAGGTGCTGGCCCTCTTCGTCGACGACATTCCCCGCGAGGATCTGCAGGCCATCTGCGCGCGCGCCTACCGCACCCCCGCCTTCAGCCACCCGGACATCGTGCCCGTCACCGAAGTGGAGGACGGGCTGTGGGTGGCCCACCTGTCCAATGGCCCCACTGCCGCCTTCAAGGACATGGCGATGCAGCTGCTGGGGGAACTCTTCGAATACGAGTTGGGGCGACGCGGCAACTGGCTGACCATTGTGGGCGCCACCAGCGGTGACACCGGGTCGTCCGCCGAATACGCGCTGCGCGGCCGCCAGGGTTTGTCGGTTGTCATGCTGACTCCCGCGGGTCGGATGACGGCCTTCCAGAGGGCCCAGATGTACTCCCTGCCGGATCCGAACATCATCAACGTGGCCGTGGACGGCGTCTTCGACGACTGTCAGGACCTGGTCAAGGCCGTGAACATGGACGCCGACTTCAAGCAGGAGTGGCACATCGGCGCCGTCAACTCCATCAACTGGGCGCGGGTCGTTGCCCAGGTCGCCTACTACGTGGCCACGTGGCTGAGGGTCTCCGGTCAGGTGGCGCCCCGTACGGGTGCGGACGCCGACACGATGACGATCTCCGTGTGTGTGCCCAGCGCCAACTTCGGCAATGTGTGCGCCGCCCACATTGCCCGTTCCATGGGAATCCCCCTTGACACACTCGTGGTGGCCACGAATGAGAACGACGTCCTGGACGAGTTCTTCCGCACGGGTGTGTACCGGCCTCGTCCGGGCAGTGAAACCTTGGCGACCTCCTCCCCGTCGATGGACATTTCGAAGGCCTCCAACTTCGAGCGTTTCGTCCACGACCTGTTGGGTGGGGACTCCCAGCGGGTCGCGGAGCTCTTCGGCAAGCAGCTGGAGCGCGACGGGGCCATCGACTTGTCCGATGCACCGGAGTTCGCGCGGGTGCGAAGCGACTTCGGGTTCGTCTCGGGCTCGTCCTCACATGCCGATCGCTTGGCGCAGATCGCGCGGGTCGAGGCCGAGGACGACTACTTGTTGGACCCGCACACCGCCGACGGAGTGCACGTGGCGCGGCAGTGGAAGAGGCGCGTGGAGGGGCCGATGGTCGTCATGGAGACGGCACTGCCGGTCAAGTTCGCCGAGACCATCCACGAGGCCACCGGCCACCTGCCGCCTGTGCCCGAGCGCTTCCAGGGCATCGAGGACGCGCACCAGAGGGTCGTCGACCTGGACAATGACGTGGAGGCACTCAAAGAGTTGATCGCCACCCGGGTGCGTCCCGGCGCCTGAGGTGACCTGTCGCGCCGCCGAAACGCACACGGGGCTGCGGATCCGTCTCGGCCAAGCACACGCCGATGGTGACGTCGACGGCGGCCGGCACCAGCGCCGGCCAGGAGATGTGGGTCATGGCGAATTCGTTCCACACCTCGACCAGCAACTCCCGTGTTGCGCTGCGAGCAAATGCCGCGCAACTGTGTGGGGCGAACACGGCGACGTACACGTGGGACGGGCCACCCACGGTGACGAATGGGGCGAAGACCCGACGGACGGCGCGGTGGCAGCGGCTCGTCACGTGCCCACGAAATGCGTGGCGGAAGTGGCGGATGTGGCGCCCACGTGCTTCACGCGCCGGCCCCGCCCTCGACCCCTGTCACGAAGGACCACGCGTCGACGCCTGGATCGCGCCTGGGCCGCCCCCGATAGGATCTGGGCATGACCCTGCACCTGCACGACTCCAAGACCGCACGGCTCCGGAGACTCGATCCGGTCACCCCGGGACGCGTCGGGATCTATCTGTGCGGCGCCACGGTGCAGGGCGCGCCCCATGTGGGCCACCTGCGCAGCGCAGTCGCCTTCGACACGATGGTCCGCTGGCTGCGCCGAGGAGGCCTGGACGTCACCTACGTGCGCAACGTGACCGACATCGACGACAAGATCCTCACCAAGTCCGCCGAGGCCGGGGCCCCTTGGTGGGCATGGGCCCACCGCTTCGAGCTGGAATTCGACCGGGCCTACCGGACCCTCGGCCTGCTGCCCCCCTCCATCGCGCCGCGCGCCACCGGCCACATACCCGACCAGATCGACTTGGTCCGCCGCCTGGTCGAACGGGGCCACGCCTACGACGACGGGCACGGCAATGTCTACTTCGACGTGCACTCCCTGCCCGACTACGGCTCACTGACCCGCCAGCGACTGGAGGACATGCGCACCACCGAGGACGACGCGCAGATCGACGCGGCAGTCGAGGCCGGAAAGCGCGACCTTCGGGACTTCGCCCTGTGGAAGGCCGCCAAACCCACCGAACCCGCCACTGCCTCCTGGGATTCGCCCTGGGGGAGGGGCAGGCCCGGCTGGCACCTGGAATGCTCGGCCATGAGCAGGCGCTACCTAGGTGACGAGTTCGACATCCACGGCGGCGGCATCGACCTGCGTTTCCCCCACCACGAGAATGAACAGGCGCAGTCGCACGGCGCAGGCTGGGGATTCGCGCGCTTGTGGGTCCACAATGCGTGGGTGACCACCAAGGGCGAGAAGATGTCGAAGTCGCTGGGAAATGTCTTGTCGCTGGAATCGTTGACCGCCGAGCATCCGGCGGTGGCCGTGCGCTGGGCGCTGTCCACCGTCCATCACCGCAGTGCCATCGAATGGGGGCCCGAGACCCTGCCGGCAGCGGCCGCCGCGTGGGCGAAGTTCTCCGGCTTCGTCGCGCGTTCGATCGACGTTGCGGGCGAGGCCGACCTTGACGAGGTCGCCCTGGCGCCCTCCGACCTGCCTGCGGGATTCAGTTCTGCCATGGACGACGACCTCAATGTCGCAGGCGCTGTGGCGGTTCTCCACGAACATGTGAAGCTGGGCAATTCTGCCATCGACGCCGGTGACGTGACGGCGGTGCGGCGCGAGCAGGTGCTGGTGCGCTCGATGTTGGACGTCATGGGTCTGGATCCTGCTTCGGCCCAGTGGAGGTCGGGTCTGGGACTCGGAGTGGGAGTGGGCTCTGCCGAGCGCGAGGCCCTCGATGCCTTGGTGCAGGCCATCGTCGGTGAACGCGCCCAAGCGCGTGCCGCAAAGGACTGGGCGCGCGCGGACGCCCTGCGCGACCGCCTGGCGGCCGTGGGGATCGTCCTGGAGGACGGACGTGACGGGGCCAGCTGGCACTTGGCGTGAGGTGTGCGGGCGGGTCCAGATGTCCAATGAGGCGGCCCAATGACGGGTGCTGCCAACACGGATCCGGCTTTTCCGTACGGGCAGGGGACTGGACCAGAGAGTCCTTGCTCGCCAGTGTGGCCTGGAGCGAACTGCGTTGACTCGCGTCGAATCGGGTGAGAGGAAGGTGTCGGCGATCGAGTTGCTGCGCATCGCCTCAGCCTTGGACACCACGCTTCTCGACCTGCTTTCGCAACCAGAGCCCACAGTGATGGCAGCCGGGGAATCCATCGTGGAAGAAGCCACGGCATCAGAGCGGGCGAAGTTCCGCGCGGAGGTGGAGATCGATCGGGCGTGGAGAGACCTTCAGCAGCTTCATGAGTGTGACCTGATCGAAGCAGTGAAGTTTCCATTCGATGCGCGTGGTTTGAGCTCCCGGGACGATGCGCGCAAACTTGCGAAGAATGTGCGGCGTTTCCTCGGTGTCGGCGACCGGCCCTTGGGGTCCATGTCGAACGTCGCCGCCGATCTCGGACTGTGGTGCCGCACAACCGAGGCGGACATCGATGGACTCTCCTTCACTCCTGAAGCCGGACTCGGTGTTGCCCTGATCGGAGAACATCTTGATCCGGGACGACGACGTGCAACTGTCGCCCACGAAATCGGCCACCATGTCAGCGGCGACACTTGTGAGCGGTCGAGCCATTACTTGCGGAATCCTGACGCTGAGGCGCTCGTCGATGCTTTCGCGGCCGAGCTGCTCCTTCCGTCGGCCGTGGTGCGGAAGAACAGGTCTCCTTCGCGCAATGACATGGTCAAGTTGGCTGTGGACTACAGGGTCTCGTGGTCCTTGGTCATTGCGAGTGCTCAAGAGGCCGACGTCGATCTTTCAAAGGTTGATCCGATTGCGATCCCAGTTGACAACGACTTCTACGGGGCCGTGGGCCACAAGCCCGAAGAGGATGTCACGCCACCGGGACTGGCGAGCAAGTGGGTCATGGCGTGCGTCACAGCGGTCGAGAAGTGCCTCATCACCACGGGGCGCCGGGCCTCTGAGATGACACTCGGAGTCTACGAGGTCCGAGGTGAGTGAGCGCGCCTCCGTGTGGGACGCGACGGGGCTTCTCCACGCTTCAGCGTGTGGCCATGTGGATTGGCTTCTTGATGCTGCAGGGCCGGAACGCCGACATCTTGTTCCACCGGGCGTTGTGGAGGAGCTTGAACGGCTGGGTCACAGCCACAGCTCAAACCGAGGATGCCGTCGCGATCGTCGATGATCGCGAAGCGCAGCGAGTCATCAAAACGTGGACACCGAAGCTCGAGGTTCATGGTGTTCTCTGGGCAATTTCGCGCGGAGTGCAGGAGGGGCGCGTCGAAAGCGCGCAGGCCTACAGTGGGCTTTGTGACCAGATGCTGAAGGCGCACGAGGGAGACGAATTCAGCGCTCTTCGCCGGCCAATTCGGCCCGGAGGCTTCTTCGCGTGGTACCAACAAGCCTGCGACGACGGTGAACTCTGACCTTGGTGTCCGATCCGCCGGGTCGAGACCAACCCCACGTATCGGCGCTTCGTGGCCACAATCCCTGACGGTAGGCTGGTCGCAGCACACGGGCGGACTCCCGGAAGGGCGCTGCGCCCTCGTCGCCCCAACACTGGAACGAGCGGGCACTCCCGCCATCGGCGAGCAGCGGAGGAATCATGGCAGGCAATGACGGGCGCAGGGGCGCCGTGCGCAAGCCGGGCTCGAAAAAGGGGGCCAAGGTCGGCACCGGCGGGCACTCCCGCAGGCGCCTGGAAGGCAAAGGCCCCACGCCGAAGGCCGAGGACCGCACCTACCATCCCGCGCACAAGCGCAAGCTCGCCCGTCAAAAGCGTGAGGAACAGGAGGCCGCCATTGCGCGCGCCCGCGCCAAGTCCTCGATCCGCATCCCCGCCGGCCACGAACTGATCGCCGGACGCAACCCCGTGGCCGAGGCCGCCCGGGCCGGAGTGCCCTTCTCGCGCGTCTTCGTCCTCGGCAATGTCAAGGACGACCGTGTCGAAGAGGTCGTCCGCCTGGCCTCGTCCATGGGGGCCCCGGCCTTCGAGGTCACCCGACGCGACTTGGACGTGGCCACCGACGGAGCCGTCCACCAAGGGGTCGCTGCCGAGGTCCCGGAATACCAGTACGCCGAGGTCCAGGACCTCGTCGCCGACTCCCAGCAGCAGATCGACCTGCCGCTGCTCATCGCCTTGGACCAGGTGACCGACCCGCACAACCTGGGGGCCGTTCTGCGCAGCGCCGGAGCCTTTGGCGGCGACGGGGTCATCATCCCCGAGCGTCGCAGCGCCGGAGTGACCGCCACCGCGTGGAAGGTCTCGGCAGGCGCGGCCGCACGGGTGCCCGTGGCCCGGGCGACGAATCTCGTGCGTGCCCTGGAGGAGTGCAAGAAGGCGGGATTCTTCATCGTCGGCCTGGACGGGGGAGGTGACGCCGAACTCCGTGGTCTGCCCTTGGCGGAGTCCCCGCTGGTTCTCGTCACCGGCGCCGAAGGCGCGGGTCTGTCGCGGCTGGTGCGCGAGACCTGCGACCAAGTGGTCTCCATCCCGATCTCCTCGACCGTGGAGTCACTCAATGCGGCCGTCGCCACCGGCATCGCCCTGTACGAGGTCGCCTCGCTCCGGGCTGCTGCCGCCTCACGTGGCTGACCCGGCTCCGCTCTTCACCACATCCGCCCGACCTGCGAAATCGCAGGTCGGGCGTGGTCGTTCACGAGAGGGCGGGCCGATTCCCCACCGAGTGCGTGTATAAGAAGTTGTGTATCATCGGCGAATCCGCCTCGGATGCAATTTGGGGGAGACGAGCTTCCCTTCCGGGGCCGGAGAACGGAGTGACGATGGGGCTGCCCTGGATCGAGATCGTCGAGTGCCTTGATCCTGGCCCACAACCGGTCCTGTGGTGCCATCCGGATCCGGACGGGCGCATCAAGTCCGGCGTGCAATCGGTTGTCCGTGAGAACCGAGGTGCCCTGCTGCTCTCGCGCGGCGCCGCCTCCGGCGTCCACTGTGCGGGCACGCGCCACATCCCCGCAGTCGACCTCGTCGAACACATGCGGCGCCGAGCGGCCGCCGCTGCCAAGGACCGGTCGATGGCAGGAGCCGCATGCGCTCGCCCGGATCCCTCCGGCCCCGGCGGCGCGGGCAGGGCGGAGGAATCAAGAGGCCGCGCAACAGGATCCTCTCGCATGTGAGGCGGGCGGCGCGACGAGGCGTCACCGCCCACGACGCGGGTGTGAAGGGGCGACGCAGGCCGGATACGACAATCGAGGAGAACACACGGATGAGCACAGCGCTGAGCAGTATGCAAGCACTGGTCCCCAGGTTCGACACCTTCCTGGACCGTCTCACCCAACGAGCACACGAGGTCTGCTCCGAGGCGGCCGCCGCTGTCAACGAGCTGCGCAGCGCAGGCGACGAGGAGTCGATCCGCAGCGCGCAGAACCTGCAGGACGGCGTGACCTTGGACATGGACGAGTTCGCCGCGAAGGCCCATGCGGCCTTCGGTCAGCACTTCGGTCCCTACCAGGACGTTGACGAGGAGGCGGTGGAGCGACTCTACGCGTCCCTGGAGGAACGCCTCGACCGTTGGGAGGAGCACCTCCACTCCATCGCGGAAAAGGCCTTCACGGCCAGCGATGACGAGCAGATCCGCGCCGCGTGGGAGGCCGCAGTGGCCGACTGGCAGGCCGCTGCCGATGCCTTCCACTGCTCGCAGTGCTCCGCGCCGGTGGCCGTGCCCGAGCTCTACACGCAGGCCGTGTACCTGCCCTGCGCGGGTTGTGGCGCGCGCACGACCTTCACGCCCTCGTCCAACATGGTCGCCGCAAAGGGGTATGCGGACCTTCTTGCCGAGATCGAGTCCCGACACGCACTGGAGATGGCCGAGGAGGCCATGACGGACCAGGACATCGCCCCCGGTCTGGAGTACTCCTACCAGGCGAACTACATGGTCACCAAACAACGCAAGCTCCGTGACCTGCTGCCCTCGGCCGCAGCTGAGCGGCGCCCGCTGCTTGCCCCGGAGTTCGCCGACTGGGTGCGGATCCAGGAGATCCCGCTGGAGCCGATCGGCTACTGGCAGACCGACCTGGCCTACGTCAACATGCTCACGGGCCTGACGGACCTCATGAACGAGTGCCGCTGGGCCGGCCAGGACGAGGACGCCGAATTGGTGATCGAGATGGTGCAGGCCCTGGCGCGCCCCGGCTGCGAGGTGGTCAGTGCCATGGTTCAAGGAACAGTCACCCGTGACTTCCTCCTGCAGCACGCCAACGCGGCAATGACCCGCCCCTCCCTGCCGATGGACGACCACGACACCCTGTGACCAATCGCCGGGTGGGGCTCCTGCGAGGTGGTGGTCGATGGGGTGCCTCTTGCGCCACCCCAAAAAATAGCTATCATTTTGCTATTGGAGCGCCGAAGCCTCCGCAGGTCCCCCTCGGACGGCGCCCTCGAAGGAGCAATCATGGCTGAAAGGACCACTTCGTCCGCATTGGCTGACACCCCCGGCCTTGCAGGGCCCGGAGGGGACCAGCCCGGCACCATCACCGCACGCGTCGACATTTCTGAGAAGCCCGCATGGTCGGCTGGCGGAGGTGCGGCATTCCTCGTCCTGCTGCTCCTGCTGGCCGCAGTGGCCCTGTCCGTCACCGGGATCGTGCACGGTGCAGTCCTCGCCGACACCGACGACCCCGCCGCACCGGCCGTCATCGGTGGCGGCATTGCCGGCATGGTCGTGCTCATGTTCCTGTTCACCGCGTTGACCGTGGTCAGCCCCGGCCAGACCAGCGTGCGCCAGTTCTTCGGCAAGTACGTCGGCACCGTGCGCCGCACCGGCCTGGTCCTGGTCACCCCCTTGTCCAGAGGCAAGAAGGTCTCCGTCAAGGTCCACAACTTCGAGACCAGCGAGCTCAAGGTCAACGACTCCGACGGCAACCCCGTCACCATCGCCGCGATTGTCGTGTGGCAGGTGGCCGACACCGCCCGCGCCGTCTTCGCCGTGGAGGAGTACGAGGAGTTCATCAAGGCCCAGGCCGAGTCCGCCCTGCGTCATGTGGCCACCATCCACCCCTATGACGAGCCCGGCCCGGGGGAGACCTCCCTGCGCGGGGGCACCGAACAGGTCAGCGCCGAACTGGCGGCGGAGGTGGCCGCCCGCGTGGCCATGGCCGGCCTGGAGATCGTCGAGGTGCGAATCTCCTCATTGGCCTACGCCCCGGAGATCGCCCAAGCCATGCTGCAGCGCCAGCAGGCCGGAGCCGTCATCGCCGCCCGCGAGCGCATTGTCGAGGGCGCCGTCACCATGGTCGAGCAGGCGCTGAACCGCCTGGATGAGCAGGACGTCGTCAACCTGGACGACGAACGCAAAGCGCAGATGGTCTCGAATCTGCTGGTCGTCCTGTGCTCGGACAGCCGGGCGCAGCCGATCGTCAACGCCGGCTCACTCTACTGAGGCTTGGCGTGGCCCAGAAGTACGAGCGCAAGCAAGTCCTGCTGCGCCTGGACCCGGCCGTCCACGCTGCCGTTGCGGCGTGGGCGGCCGACGACCTGCGGTCGGTCAACGCCCAGATCGAGGTCATTCTGCGGCGGGCGCTCAAGCAGGCGGGTCGGGACGTGAAGGCTGCTCCCATGCGAGGGCGGGGACGTCCGCGCAAGGGAGCGGAGGCGGGTGACGGGTGACCGGGGCGGGGTCTTGGCCGTCGGGCGTGAAGGCGGCGTCCTTGTCGACCTCAGTGGGAGGTGCGCACCTGCGTGCGCATGGCCTCCCTCAAGGCGACACGACGATCCATGTTGAAGGGGTTCGGCGCCTCCAACTGGCCGGTGGCAATGGTCTCCATCCCATCGCGCAGGACCCCCGCGCGCTTGAGGGGCACCACCATCGACTCCATTGGCCGCAACAGTTCCGCCTTGCGGGCGACCCAGTGCGTCGAGTGGTCCCCGACGTCCGGGAAGTGCGTGCACAGCACCTCCGAGACGTCGCCCGTCGGCATCCACTTGCCCGCGACAGCCAATCGCAGGACGTCGTGTTGGCGACGCACCCACTCCAGTGACAGCAGGAAGGGGAAGCGCTCGATCGTCTCCGCCGAGATCGTCGCATGGGGGACCTCACCCCATCGGAACATCGTGCCACTCCACTTGCCCTCGCCGTCAATGGCTCGGTCGAGGTCCCAGTCGTCGAGGATCCACCCGTGGCCCAGCAGGTGCTCGCGCGCAATGGCCAGGCTCTGCTCGGGCGGGCACGCGGTGATGAAACGCCTGGTCGGCAGGATGTCGAAGAGGTTGGACATGCGTTGGGCGTCTCCTTCCCGCTCGATCGGTGCCGACCACCATTTTCCGCCCGGAGCCCTCTGCGCGCATCTCCGTCCGCCCTCGTCCCTGCCCGCACCCATCCAGGGGAGCCTTCGCAGGACCCGACACCGCTCCACACGCGGCTCACCGGAACGGTTCCGCCCCGGTGGACGAGGGTGAGCGCAACTCACGTGCCCCGTCTAGGATTTCATCGGTAGGACCCCCGTCCTTCCAGGGCCGCAGGGTCCTCTCCCGTCGAGCCAGGAGCATTCGATGCCAGCCGTGATCGTTCTGGGCGCCCAGTGGGGCGACGAAGGCAAGGGCAAGGCCACCGACCAGCTCGGTCAACGCACCGACGTCGTCGTCAAGTTCAACGGTGGCAACAACGCCGGGCACACGGTCGTCATCGACGGCGAGAAGTATGCGCTGCACCTGCTGCCCGCCGGCATCCTCTCAAAGGGCGTCACCCCTGTCATCGGCAACGGCGTCGTGGTCGACCTGGAGGTCCTCTTCGAAGAGCTTGAAGCGATGACCAGCCGCGGCGTCGACGTCTCGCGCCTGCTGATCTCCGCGAACGCCCACATCATCCCCAGCTACAACCGCCTGGTGGACCGTGCAGTGGAAAAGTCGCTGGGAGAGCGCCAGATCGGAACCACGGGGCGCGGCATCGGCCCCACCTACGCCGACAAGATGAACCGCATCGGCATCCGCATCCAGGACCTCTTCGACCCGTCGATCCTGGGGCAGAAGGTGCGCAGCGCCCTCAAGTCCAAGAACCTGACCCTCACGGCGATGGGCCTGGACCCGGTCGACCCGGACACGGTCATCGAGGAACTGCTCTCCTACGCCGACCGCGTGCGTCCGATGGTCGTGGATGTCTCCCTGTTGGTCAACAACGCATTGGACGAAGGCAAGACGGTCCTTTTCGAGGGCGGCCAGGCCACGATGCTCGACATCGACCACGGCACCTATCCCTTCGTCACCTCCTCCAACCCGACCGCTGGGGGAGCCCTGACCGGAAGCGGTGTGGGACCCACCCGTATTGACGCAGTCGTCGGCGTGGCCAAGGCGTACACGACCCGAGTGGGTGAAGGCCCCTTCCCCACCGAGCTCACCGACGAGGTCGGCCGGGCCCTGCGGCAAAAGGGCGGCGAGTTCGGTGTGACCACGGGCCGCCCGCGCCGCTGCGGCTGGTTCGACGCGGTAGTCGTGCGCCACGCGACCCGCGTCAACGGGCTCACCGACATCTGCCTGACGAAATTGGACGTGCTCACCGGCTACGAGACGATCCCCGTGTGCGTGGCATACGAGGTCGACGGCGTGCGCACCGAGGAGATGCCGCTGGACCAGAGCGGCTTCCACCACGCGGTGCCCGTCTACGAGAACCTTCCCGGCTGGGAGGAGGACATCACCGGCGTGCGTTCCTTCGAGGACCTGCCTGCCAACGCCCGGGCCTATGTCACACGTCTGGAAGAGCTCTCGCGCTGCGCGATCTCCTCCATCGGGGTGGGCCCCGGTCGAGAGGCGACGATCGTGCGCACCCCGATCCTGGACTGAGACCCACTGGACGAGGACCTGGAAGAGGTGACTCGCATGGACCGCACCCGGCGACCGGCTCCGCGCCATGCGCGGATCCCGGAATCCCCCGAACAGGTGCCAGCCGGGTCGGACTCCCGTCCTTCCCCTCGCCATCGTGCACACGAAGCTGCGGAGCCGACCTCCGCGATCGAGTCCGCCCCGCAGGCCCGCGCGCCGGAGCCCACCGGCGATGCAGAGGTCGCCGAACCCACTGAAGGCACCCAGGAAGCGGCCGCCCCCGAGGAGTCCTCGTTGACCAAGGCGGCGCTGCTGTACAAGCGTTTCGGCAAGGTCGCCACCGCCCGCAATGCGCTGGCACTGCTGGCCGCACTCGTCGTCGCCTGGACGTGGGTGACGGGCGGCATGGACTCCGTCCTGGCCAAGGCGGCCGATCGCACGCCCGTGGTCGACGCCGGCCAGTCAGTGACAGCCACCCCCTTCAAGGTCGAGGTCACGCAGATGTTCTGGAGTGATGACGCTGCGCCCCTGGAGGATTCCTCGCTGCGCGACACCCTGTACCTGGTCGCAAAGGCCCGCATCGACACCACCGCCCACATGCCGCTTCCCACGGTCCAGTTGTCGGATTCGATGACCGTGCGCATCCTCGGCCAGGACTTGGCGCCCCAGTCGCCCTTCTTCTCGAATATCGCGACGAAGGACGGGTCCTTCGGTGGCCCGACGGTGTACAGGGCGGTTGACCACGGAGCCGTGAAGAACTTCCAACCGGCGATGCCCCAGGACTACTGGTTGGTGTGGTCGCTGCCCGTGTCGACCCCGCGGGCCACGGAGCTGCGCATCGAATACCACGCTCTGACCTACCGGGAGTCCAGTCTGGACGGCTCCTGGATCTGGGCCGATCGCAGACCGGTTGCCCTGCAGGACGTACAGGTGGCCGCCGACGGAAGGGTGGAGTGAGGTGAATTGGAGAAGCCCGGCTGGCGCGCTGCTGTCGGTCCTTGTCGTGGCCGCCCTGGCCTTCGGCTCATGGCTCGAGACCGTCCTGCCCTCCACCGACGACATCCTCGACAAGCCCTTCGAACACCACGCACGCATCGACGACCAGGTGGAGATGCGCGAGGTGAAATTGCGCGTGCGATCCGTGCGTGCGGCCTCATCCGTCGTCTCCGAGGACGATGACCGGTACCGCACGACGGGTGTGTTCCTGGTGGCGGATGTGGTCTTCATGTCCACCAGGGACCCGGTGAGGCTCTCGAACATGCAGGTGCGAACGACATCAGGTCGGCTCTACGCGGAATCGGTGACACGCAACTCCTGTGGCCCGTCCCAGACCGGCGTCCCGGTGCGCTGCGTCGTCGCATTCGAGATCCCCGAGCGGGACCTTGCCGGGGCCAAACTCTTGATCCCCACTCCGCGTGGGGACATCACGGGGGGCGACGATCTTGCCGTCATCGACTTGGGCATCGTGGACGGCTCCGCCCTGCTCGACCGGGAACAGTCCGGTGTGAAACTCACTGACGCCACCTACTGGGAGGACCAATGATGTCCTGGCTCAGGCTCAATGCGTGGGGGCTGGCGCTGCTGATTCCCGCAATCGCGCTGGCGGCAGCAGCGAATTCCTACCGCTACGTGGTCCTGTACCGTCCCTGGTTCGAACAGCGCGAAATCGTCCAGTCCGGATCACTGACATTGGCCTCCGACGATCAGGCCTCCGGCGCCACCGGGCAGGTTGCCGCCTTCACTCCCGTCCTGGTGGAGAAGGTTGCGGAGCAGCCCGAAGAGGGGCCATTCTCGGGCCCGCGCCGTACCATCGAGGGCGTGCAGTTGTGGCATGTCGCCGTCGAAGCCTCTGCGCCGACGGACATGGACCTTGCCGGGTGCGAGCTGAGCCTTCGTGACGCGCAAGGACGGACCTTCGACGAGGGACTGGCCACCTTCGCCGCCAAGAGCAGAATTCTGGGCCGCCCGGATGGGAAGTGCGCACCTGCGGGCAAGGCGGGACCCGGCGTCAACGTCGACGGAACTCCCATGCCGATGTCGAGCGGCGACGAGCGTCCGCAGAAGTGGACCAAGGACCTCTACGTGGCCGTCCCCGAAGCGCTCACACCGACTCATCTGGTCGTGAAGTGGCAGTTCAGACCGCAGACCCACGTGGTTGAACTGCCTTCCCACTGAACAGTCGACGAAGTGGGCAGTCGACAAGCGGACGAGTCGTACCGGGACCCGGGAAGAGGAGAAGATCACCGCATGGCGGGCGCAGGAGCTGCGGGGTCCACAGGATCGATGCCTTCGTCGGCCAATGCGTCGGCCTTCGCCTTCTGCGCCGCTTCGGCCTTGGCCTCCTCGGCGGCGGCCCTGGTGCTGCGGATCACGACATCCACCGTGGCAGCCAACAGCACCACCATGACGAGGTTGTAGACGGCTTGGGCCAGGATGTCGATGAGAGGGGAGAAGGTCGCCCAGAATGCGATCGGGTGCGGACCCAGCGCCAGTCGAATGACCTCGACAACCAGCAGGCGCAACTTCGCCGCACCTGCGATGGTCAGACACAGGAACACCATTGGAAGGAAACCTGCCACCGCCACACGACTGATCGCCTTGAGAGTGGAGAGGACCGGGCTGACCACCGGTTCGATGACCTGCGCGAAGCCGCGCCTGATGGGGTTCGGGATCCGGTTGATGCGGGCGTTGACGGCTTCGGGGGGCACCAGCAGATCCTGCGGGTCCGGCAGGGAGGCCCCGTAGACGGTGGCGCCGACGGCCAACCAGGACACGGGCACCACCACCAGGGCGCCCATTGCTTTGAGGACCCCCGCTGGGCCGCCGATGACCATGTTGACGGCCTCTCCGACAGGGCCGAAGTAGACCATCGCCGCATCGTGGAGGGCCACGAGGTCGGACACGGCTGCGCGTTCCAGGATCCAGTCGGTCACCGCGTCGACGTTCGAGGCGAAGGTCCAGGCCAGGGTCGTCAGCCACAGGGCTTCGAGGTATCCGCGCGCGCCACGCAGAAGTGTGGTCGGGCGCTTCTCCAGGACGGCGTCCAAGACTTTGCGGGTGATCAGTGCGGCCACGGCCAGGACGAGCAGGGCGGTTTCGTTCCCGAAGTTCGCGCGGCCGACGAAGTTGGCGTCCAGGCCCTTGGTCAGCCACTCCTCCGAGGTCACGTCCGCCAAGTAGGTGCGCACATCGGCGCGCAGGATCCCCTGGGAGGCGTAGATCGCCAAGAAGGGGACCAGGACCTGGATCGCGATCGAGAAGTCGTCACGGAAGCGCGCCGTGCCTTCCTCGCCCAAGGTGGGCAGTGAAGGTGCCACGGTTCGCAGCATGAACACCAGGGCGATCAGTGAGGACAGGGACGCCAGAGGCAAAACGAAGTTGGCCAACAGGGGGCTGAGTTTCGAGGCGAATGCGGCCAGCCACAGGAATGCGCCATGGCCAGCGGCGCCCACCATGAAGATCATCAACAGCGTGGGCCAGTGCCGTAGGAGGATCCGCAAGGCGGAGAAGACGATGGCCGCCGTCTGGCGCAATGCTCCCACCAACAAGTCCATGCACTTTCTCCCTGTGGACGCAGGGCGACTGGGGCATCGAGCCGGAAGCGCCTGTCGGCGCGAAGGCCGCTCGTGGCGGCTGAGTGTGGAGCCCGGGGCTTACCGACTCGATGCAGGACCATCCTAACGCGGGCATGGTGCGGATGTCCTGAGGCGTGTGCGGACTGTGGGAGGATTGCCTGGTGCAGCGATCTGACGCGTTCTCGTCCGACGGCCCCTTGCGCCGACGCCACGGGGCCGGTCACGCCTCCGCTCAACAGCCCGGCCCCGAGCGGGCCCGCGCTGCCCTGACAGGCCCTTTCCTGTCCGCCCTGGTGGTCATCGTTTTGGTCATGGCAGGGGCGGTTGCCAGCGTCCTGCCGCACTTCTCGTGGTCGATCACCGCCCTAGTGTGCCTGGCCACCATTGTCCTGGCCCGGGGTTGGCCTGCCCTGACGCGCACTCCGGTCCACCTTCCCGGCCAGGTGGGAATCGTCCTGGTCGGAGCGGCCACCGCACTGTCGGTGGCGGCCAGCCGCGACCTGTGGAGCGCTTCCCAGGCCATGGGGCTGTCCTTGCTGGTCCTCATCGGCATCGAAGTCCTCACGGCGCCACGACCCACCGACCACTCACTGGCCGGCGGCGAGGGCGAGGCGGCCCCGTGGGGCAGGAGGCGAGGTCTGCTCCGTGAGCCCGCCACGGGTGACGGAGAGGCCGAGCGCCAGGTGGGCACCTGGGCGACCTCGTCGACCACGGCCGCAATCGCCAGTTCCATGACGGGCGCTCTGCTCGCCTCCGGCGGCGCCGCCTGGGTGTGGCTGGCCAGTTCCAGCCAGTGGAGGGGTTTCGTGCCGGTTGCCGGCATCGTCGTGGCCTGCGTGGTGGCGGCCGACCAGGTGGGTGCCACGTACAGGATCCAGTCACTGATGGCGGTGGCCACTTCACTGGTGGCCGGCGCTGGAAGTGCCGTGGGACTGTGGCTGTGGGGAGGAGCAACCGGAACACTTCCGGTCCTGTTGCCCATCCTGGCGGGAAACGCTCCGTCGATGTGCGCCGCGCTGCTGCTCGGGGCGACTGCCGGGCTGGCCGTCGCCCTCGTCGTCATCGTCGTCGACGGTCTGCTGGGCGCACACGCGGGACCCCACCCGCCACGAGCCCACGTCACGCGCGGCATCGTCAAATTCCTGGTCGCCGCCCTGCCGCTGTACGTCCTGGTGCACATCGGCGGGGTCTGACCGGCAGGCGAGGCCCTAGGCTGTTGCCATGATCGTGATTCCGCAGGACATGCCCATCGATGTTGCCCCCTTGGCGTGGATGCTGGGGCAGTGGGAGGGGTGGGGGATGCTCACCCCGGACCCGGTGGCGGATCAGGCTGCCCTTCCCGACGACGCCGGCGAGGCCACCGGCTCCGTCACGGATGTGCCCGTCCTGGAAAAGGTCCGCGCAGAGCTCGTCGGCACGCAGCTTGCAGTGACGACCACCGTGTGGGCCGCCGAGTCCGACGGGAGCGCCTTGGACGCCACCTGGGACGCCGCCATCGGCATGTCGCACCTGACCTCGGGCGACCTCCTGTGGGAGGAGACCCTGTACGTGAGGGTCGAGCCTGGAAGCGGGGTGCTCCCGCCCCCCGGCGAGGTCGAACCGCGCGAATTCACCGCCACCGGCGCCACGACGAAGGGCCTTGGCACCTTGTGGTCCGGGGTGTGCGTGGGGCCGCGGGTCCAGATGGCCTCCGACGCGGTGGCACGCGGGAGCGCCGCCCTGCCCGTCGAGCACGAGGGACGCATGTACGGCCTGGTCGCCGGGGAACTGCTGTGGACCCAGGAACGCACCGTCGAGGGGAGCGATCCGGCCGTCGAGATCTCCGGGCGCCTCATGCGCGTGGCCGGGCCGGCCGATGAGTGAGGCCGAGATGGATCCGTCCTCGTCCTCGGTTCTGGCCACCTGGCCCGGTGCCGTCCTCGACAAGGGCGGGGCGGGTGACCCGACCCACGCGAAGGCCCCCACGCCGAGTGTCGCCGTGCCCCTGCACCATGGCGACCCGGCGGGTGAACAGTGGGCGTTGGAGGCCGGGCGGGGCTTGGTCGACCGTTCGGACCTGGGCATCGTCCGCGTCGACGGGCCGGACCGGCAGCGATGGCTCACCTCCCTGACCAGCCAGGTCATTGAAGGCATGGGCCCGGCGGACTCGCGTGAGCTGCTCATCCTGGACCCCCAGGGGCATGTCGAACACGCCGCAGCAGTCGTGGACGACGGGGCTTCCACGTGGCTGGTCACCGAAGGATTCGCGGCGCCGGCGCTGGCCGCCTGGCTGGACTCCATGCGTTTCATGCTGCGGGTCGAGGTTGCCGTGGATGAGTCGATGGTGGTCCTGGGGACCGTGGGCGCCGCCTCCCTGGAAGGTGTGGTCGGCGCTGCCGGGCACGCGTCGACCTGGGCCGACCCGTGGCCCGGGGTCGTTCCTGGAGGCACCGAGTACCACCAGGGTCCCCACCCCGCCGCCGGCGTGGAGGTCTTCCTGCACCTGGTCCACCGTGACAGCGCCCGAGCCTTGGCCGAGGCCTGGCTGGGAGGCGCCGACAAGCGCCGTTTTGCGGGCCTGCTGGCGTGGGAAGCCATCCGCATCGCCTGCTGGAGGCCGCGGCTCGGGTACGAGGTCGACTCCAGGACCGTGCCGGCAGAGGTCGACTGGCTGCGCACCGCGGTGCACACGCACAAGGGCTGCTACCGCGGGCAGGAGTCCGTGGCCCGCATCCTCAACCTCGGGCGCCCCCCGAGGCGCCTCGTCATGCTGCAACTGGACGGGTCGCGCGGGGACCTGCCCGAGGTCGGTGCCGCCATTGAGCGCTCCGGACGCCGCATCGGCACGCTCACCTCCGTGGCCCGGCACGCGGACATGGGGCCGATTGCCCTGGCCCTGTTGGCGCGCAACGTTCCGGGCGACCTCGTCCTGGACTTGGGCGGGATCGCCGCCGCACAGGAACTCATCATCCCCATCGACGGACGCGCCGCCGCCTCGCCTGCCGAGCGCCCCGGCGCTGAGCTGCGCGAAGGCGCCCTGCGTCGCCCTGACGTGCGCGCATTCGGCGGCGCCTCCGGCATGGGGGCCCGCTGATGAGGGCCGTCCTGCAGCGGGTCAGTCGAGCCGGCGTGAGCGTGGACGGGCAGGTGGTCGGCGCCATGGAGCGGCCGGGCGTGCTGGCCCTGGTGGGGGTGGCACGCGGGGACGGCCCCGAACAGGCGGCAACGATCGCCCGCAAGATCGCGGAACTGCGGATCCTCGACGGGCCCGACGGAAGCGAGGTCGGCGTGCAGGAATCCGGTGCGGCGGTCCTGGTGGTCAGCCAATTCACCCTCTACGGTGACACGCGCAAGGGGCGGCGCCCCTCGTGGGCGCAGGCCGCCCCCGCAGCAGAGGCCGAGCCCCTTGTCGACGAGGTCGTCGCGCACCTGCGCGCTCGCGGCATCGAGGTGGCCACGGGACGCTTCGGGGCCATGATGCGGGTGGAACTCGTCAATGACGGGCCCTTCACCGTCCTTGTCGAGGCCTGAAGTCCGCCTGCATCTGTGACGTGAATCGCATGTGGTAGCTTGATGGGCGAGTGACGGTCACACGGACGGAGAACCATGAAGGCGACACATGTCTCCGCGAAGAATTGGCGCAACTTCAAGAGCCTCGACTTCGACATCGGTGGGCGACTCTTCGTCGTCGGACCGAATGCGTCAGGAAAGTCCAACCTGCTGGATCTGTTCCGTTTTCTCTCCGACATCGCTTCCCGCGGTGGGGGGTTGGCCGATGCCGTGGACAAGCGGGGAGGACTGTCAAAGGTCCGAAGTCTTTTCGCGAGGAATCACGCGAAAGGGCGCCTCGTCATCAAGGTCTCGATGGAGGACGGCGAGGACGAATGGACCTACAAGTTGTCGATAAGGGGGGAAAGCGGCGGACTCAACCGCCCGATCGTCGACAGTGAGATCGTCGAACTCAATGGTGAACGAATCCTCGACCGCCCGGACCAGGCCGATCGGGACGACCCGGAAAGACTCGTTCAGACGCACATTGAACAGATCTCGGCCAACCAGGCGTTCAGGAAGATTGCCACCTTTTTCTCGCAGGTCCAGTACTTCCACTTGGTCCCCCAAATCATCCGGGACCCGTCACGAATCCCCCCGGTGGAGGCGGACCCCTTCGGTTCGGACTTCATCGCCCAGATGAATGCGATCAAGTCGCAGCGTACGCGAGAGGCATGGCTTCGCCGAATGCAAGGCGCTCTCAGCGCTGCTGTTCCAGGGTTTGAATCCTTGAGCATTGACGTCGATGCCAGTGGCCGTCCACACCTTGTGGCCGGCTACAAGAACTGGCGCTCGAAGCCCTCTCGCCAGAGTGAGGCCGACTTCTCCGACGGGACACTGCGACTCATCGGACTTTTGTGGGCGATCATCAAAATGCCGGCGAATCCGGGAATCCTGCTCTTGGAGGAGCCGGAACTCTCGCTGAACACGGCGATCGTCAGGGAGCTGCCCTCCACCTTGGCGCAGGCGCGCAGGTCGAGTGACCTGCAGATCATCCTGTCGACCCACGCGCCGGAGCTGCTCGATGACGAAGGCATCCAACCGGACGAAATCCTGGTCCTCCGAGTGGGCAGGGACGGGACCACAGGGGACCTCCTGTCCGACATCGACGATGCGGTTGCCGATCTGCGACTCGACGTGCCCACATCGGATGTCGTGGGACGCCTGACCGCTCCAGAGGACCTGACGGGTCTGACCCGTGCGGTGCGGTCAAAGTGATGGACGAATCCGGGCGCCCGTACGTGTCGGTCGCCGTTGAAGGGCGATCGGATGTCGGCATGGCGCGCTCTGTTCTTCGGCACTGCGGTTTCGAGTTGGCCGGACCTCCCCTCGTCAAGGACGGAAAGTCGAATCTCGATGGACTCATCCCTGGTCTGGCGCGCATGGGTCCGCACAGGCCATGGGTGGTCTTCCGTGACGCAGACTCGGCGTGCCCGGTGGAACTGCGTGCGCTCCTGATCGCCGACCGCCCCCACGACGGGTCCTTCGAATTGCGGATCGCGCGCTCGATGACTGAGGCGTGGTTGATGGCCGACCACATGTCCTTCGCTCGCCGCTTCAAGATCCGAGCCGGGTCCATCGCCGCTGAACCTGATGAACTTCCGCACGCCAAGAGGACGTTGCTGGCGTTGGTGGCGGATTCGACTTCGCGCTCGGTCAAGGAAGACATGGTCCGCAAGGACGGTGCAAACGGCCCCCTGTACGCCAGTCGCATCAATGATTTCGCCGAGCACCACTGGGATGTGGCACGAGCGTGCGAACGCAGCCCCAGCCTGGACCGGACGGTGAGGCGACTGACCGAAATGTGCCATCGGATTCGAGCGAAGACGGCAGAACCTCCACGCTGACCCCGATCACACGGCTCCCCTCACGCCCTGGGTGAACATCGGCCCGCGAGCTGCGGGCGCCCCCTAGTCTGGATGCCGGACAAGGGGCGCAGTACGTCCTCGTCCCCGGACCGTGCCCGCACGGACGGGCCGGGACGAGAACCCGCGCCCCCGCCAGGCGGCCACCGCCGCAGGAGAGAAGAAAGGGGAACCGATGTTCGAAAGGTTCACCGACAGGGCGCGACGTGTCGTCGTCCTTGCCCAGGACGAGGCCCGCGGCCTCCGCCACAACTACATCGGGACCGAGCACCTGCTCCTCGGCCTCATCACCGAGGGTGAAGGCGTTGCCGCCAAGGCGCTGGAGATGATGGAGATCAAGCGCGACGACGTGCGCGCCGCCGTCATCGACGTCATCGGCGAGGGAGAAAAGCCCGTCGAAGGACACATCCCCTTCACCCCGCGCGCCAAGCGGGTCTTCGAATTGTCCCTGCGTGAGGCACTGCAGTTGGGCCACAACTACATCGGCACCGAGCACCTGCTGCTGGGACTTCTCAAGGAAGGCGAGGGCGTCGCCGCCCAGGTCCTCACCAAGCTCGGTGCGGACCTGGCCCAGGTGCGCCAGAGCGTCATCCAACTGCTCTCCGGCTACCAGAGGGGCGAGGGCGGTGAAGGCCGCGAGTCCGTCGGGGCGGGCGTGGGTGGTCCCGGCTCGCCCGAGCGGGCCAACTCGGCGATCCTCGAACAATTCGGACGCAACCTCACCCAGGCCGCCCGCGAAGGCAAGCTGGACCCGGTCATCGGCAGGCGCACCGAGATGGAGCGCGTCATGCAGGTCCTGTCGCGCCGCACGAAGAACAACCCGGTCCTCATCGGAGAGCCGGGTGTCGGCAAGACCGCCGTGGTCGAAGGACTGGCGCAGGCCATCGTGGCCGGCGACGTGCCCGAGACCATCAAGGACAAGCAGATCTACAGTCTGGACATGGGCTCGCTGGTGGCGGGTTCGCGCTACCGCGGTGACTTCGAGGAACGCCTGAAGAAGGTCCTCAAGGAGATCCGCACCCGCGGCGACATCATCTTGTTCATCGACGAGATCCACACTCTGGTGGGTGCGGGAGCCGCCGAAGGTTCGATCGACGCCGCCCAGATGCTCAAGCCCATGCTGGCCAGGGGCGAGCTGCAGACCATCGGCGCGACCACCAATGACGAGTACCGCAAGTACATCGAGAAGGATGCGGCCCTGGAACGCCGTTTCCAGCCGGTCAAGGTCGAGGAGCCCTCGGTGGAGGAGACCGTCGGCATCCTCAAGGGTCTGCGCGACCGCTACGAGGCCCACCACCGGGTCATCATCACCGATGCCGCCATCGAGGCGGCGGCGGAGCTGGCGGACAGGTACGTGTCGGACCGTTTCCTGCCGGACAAGGCCATCGACCTCATGGACGAGGCCGGGGCGCGCCTGCGGATTTCTCGTATGACGGCGCCGCCGGAGCTGCGTGAACTGGATGAGAAGATCGCGAGCATCCGTCGTGACAAGGAGTCCGCGATCGACGACCAGGACTTCGAAAAGGCCGCATCCCTGCGTGACGAGGAGTCGAAACTGGGCGAGGAGCGCAAGGCGCGTGAGGCCGCCTGGAAGGGTGGCGAGAGCCAGGACCTGGCAGAGGTCACCGAGGACGAGATCGCCCAGGTGCTGGCAATGTCGACCGGCATTCCCGTCTTCAAACTCACCCAGACGGAGTCCGCGAAGCTGCTGCGCATGGAGGATGAGCTGCACAAGCGCGTCATCGGCCAGGAGCAGGCCGTCAAGGCCCTGTCCCAGTCGATCCGTCGCACCCGCTCGGGCCTGAAGGACCCGAAGCGTCCCGGCGGCTCGTTCATCTTCGCCGGCCCCACAGGTGTGGGAAAGACCGAGCTGGCCAAGGCGCTGGCAGAGTTCCTCTTCGGCGACGAGGACGCCCTGATCCAGCTGGACATGAGCGAGTTCTCCGAGAAGCACACGGCATCGCGCCTCTTCGGTGCTCCCCCCGGCTACGTCGGTTACGACGAGGGCGGGCAGCTCACCGAGAAGGTCCGTCGTCGTCCCTTCTCCGTCGTCCTCTTCGACGAGGTCGAGAAGGCGCACCCGGACATCTTCAACTCGCTGCTGCAGATCCTGGAGGAGGGGCGACTCACCGACTCGCAGGGCCGCAAGGTGGACTTCAAGAACACCGTCATCATCATGACGACGAACCTGGGCACCCGGGACATCAACAAGGGCGTGCTCACGGGCTTCCAGGCCTCCGACCACCTGACCCACGACTACGGGCGCATGAAGGCGAAGGTGAACGAGGAGCTCAAACAGCACTTCCGCCCCGAGTTCCTCAACCGTGTGGACGACGTCGTCGTCTTCCCGCCGCTGGACAAGGCGCAGATCACGCAGATCGTCGACCTGATGATCGCGAAGCTGGCCGAGCGCATGGAGGCGCAGGACATGCGACTGCAGCTCACCGATGCGGCGCGCGAACTGTTGGCGGACCGCGGTTTCGATCCTGTGCTCGGTGCGCGACCGCTGCGACGGGCGATCCAACGGGACATCGAGGACGCCCTGTCGGAAAGGATCCTCTTCGGAGAGATCACGCCCGGGCAGGTCGTCACCGTCGGTGTCACGGGAGAGGGTCCGGACAGGGAGTTCACCTTCAACGGACAGTGAGGTGCGGCGCCTGGCGCGCATCGACCATGTGGTCCTCCCCCTTCAAGGAGCGGCCGCCCCCCGGAGCCCCGGCCTGTGCCGGGGCTCCGGCCGTTCCTGGCCCCGGGTGTTTCGCGGCTCCAGGTCGCTTCACGGCCGGGGCGAGTGGGGAAAGTCACTCGTCGAATCCTGTGCGGGCACACTCGGGTGACGACATGCGGCCCGCCTTGCGGGCGTGGGGTACGTCACCGTGGTTGCATGTACGTTTGGCCGCCAGCCATTTCCTCGTGAGAAACTGGGATTCGTCAGCTGTCCTATCCCGCAATGAGGTGGCAATGGCTCCCCGCAACACACGGCAGGCGATGCGAAGTCTCGCTCGCCGGGCTCCCGCCGTGTTCGTGCTGGTCTGCGCCCTCGTGCTGTCGGTGCTGGCCATCGTCCACCAGGGCGTCACCACCACCGAAGTCGATGTCGACGACGGAGGGATCTGGGTGACCAACGCCTCCAAGCGCCTGGTGGGACACCTCAACTACGAGTCCCGAACCCTCGACGCGGCGCTGCGCACCCAGACCGTGGAGTTCGACCTGGGCCAGACCGCCGACCTCGTCACCCTGCAGGATCGCACGGCCCACTCACTGACCCCGGTCGACGTGGCCAAGGTGGGCCTCGGTGCCGCCACCTCGCTGCCCGAAGGAGCTGCCTCCGTCCAAGGCGGGGATCGCGTCGGTGTCATCGACCCGGCCGAAGGCAACCTGTGGATCACCCAGGCCGCCAACCCCTCGTCGACCGCCTACACCGAGGAGACGGCACTGGCCACCGACCTCGACGCGGGAGTGGTCACCACCTCACACTCGGGGCAGGTCTTCGCCGCCTCCGCCCCCGCAGGAAGACTGACCTCGGTGCGCGTCGACGGCGAGATCAACCGCACTGAGACCACGACCCTGGCGGGCATCGCCAAGGACGCCGACCTGTCACTGACCACCGTCGGTGACCAGCCGATCCTCCTGGACCGCTCCTCACTGAACCTGCGCCTGCCCGACGGCACCGTGAGGGACCTGTCCAAGGAAGGCGTCTCCAACGACGTCGTCCTGCAAGAGCCCGGCCCTGAAGCGACCTCGGTGGTGATGGCCAGCGGAACCGCCCTGTTCAGCGTCCCCCTCGACGGGGGTGCGCTCACCTCGGTGCCCGCATCCCGGAGTGGAGGCACGGGCAAGCCGGCGCCTCCTGTCGTCCATCGCGGATGCACCTACGGCGCCTGGTCCACCACCGGCGCCTACCTGCGCACCTGCCAGGATCCCTCGGCCAACGTCTCCATGGTCGTCGACACCCTCAAGGGCGCCGCAGAGCCTCGTTTCCGCACGAACAGGACCCGCATCGTCCTCAACGACGTGCGTCAAGGAGCCGTGTGGCTGCCCGAGGAGAACATGGTCCTCATGCAGGACTGGGACCAGGTCGAGAACGAACTGGACAAGAACGACGACAAAGAGGTCAACCCCGACGTCTCCGAGCAGATCTCCGACCCTGAGACGCGCGAGAAGAACACGCCACCAGAGGCCCAGGACGACTCCTTCGGCGTGCGCCCCGGGCGTACCGCCACCCTGCCGGTCCTGGCCAATGACTCCGACACGGACGGCGACGTGCTCACCGCACGCCCGGTGACCACACCCGGCTTCGGCACCGTGGCCAGAACCCGGGGTGGCCGGGCCCTGCAGATCACCGGGGTCCCCGACCAGGCGGGCGCCACGACCAGCTTCACCTACGAGGCCTCCGACGGCCAGGCCGTCGACACGGCCACGGTGACCGTCGACGTGCATCCCTGGGACGTCAACGGAGCCCCCGAACGCCAACGCGACGCCAACGTCAAACTCGGCGCCAACGCCCAGATCGAGTACAACGTCCTGCCCGACTGGCTGGACCCGGACGGCGACCCGATCTTCCTGGCTGGCGCCGCCGCACCCGAGGGCCTCGACGTCCAGTTCCATGAGGAAGGCACCCTGGTCATCCGTGACCTCGGGGCCACGCCCGGCCTCCACACCATCGACCTGCAGGTCTCCGACGGCACGGATGTCGGCAAGGACGTCCTCTCCGTGAACGTGCAAGCCCCCGGAAACATCCCGCCCGTGGCCAATGCGGACTTCTACGTCGCCCGAAAGGGCGAGACCATCACACTGGAGCCCCTGGCCAATGACTCCGACTCCAATGGCGACACCCTGTCACTGGCGGCAGTGGCCAGCGCTCCGGCGGGAACCGTCCTGACCCCCGACCTGGACCTGTCCACCCTCTCCTTCACGGCACAGACGCCGGGCTCCTACCAGTTCACCTACACGGTGACCGACGGTCCTGCCACCGTGCTCGGGATCATCCGCGTCGACGTCGTCGATCTGGCGGACAAGGCGGTCCCGGTCGCCGAGGACGACCTCGTCGTCCTGCCCGCCGGCGGCTCGGCCCTGGTCGCCCCACTGAACAACGACACCGACCCGGGTGGCGGCGTCCTCGTCGTCCAACAGATCTCCCCGGACGAGGCCAGCGGACTCGAAGTGACCCTGGTGGACCGGCACCTGCTGCGCATCACCGCGCCCGGCGGACTCGACAAGGCCGTGTCCTTCCCCTACACCGTCTCCAACGGAACCAACACCGCCACGGCGCTGGTCACAGTGGTTCCCACGAAGGCGTTGGACTCCAAGCAGCCCCCCGAATTGCGGGCCGACAGCGCCAAGGTCCGCGTCGGTGATGTGGGATCGGTCCAGGTCCTGGCCAACGACCGTTCACCTGCGGGTCTGGCGATGAAGGTCGACACGAAACTCGATTTCGAACCCGACCCGGAGGTCGGTACCCCCTTCGTCACGGGCAACCTCGTGCGCCTGGAGGCCGGCACCAAACCCGGCGTCATGCACGTCGGGTACACGGTCCACGACTCGGCCGGCAACTCGGCGTCCTCGACCGTCACCTTCCAGGTCCTGTCCCGGGACGGCGCGAATGCCCAGCCTCAACCCAAGCCGTTGACCGCGTGGGCGGCCAGCGGTGAAACCGCCCGCATCCCCGTGCCCCTGCACGGGATCGACCCCGACGGCGACTCCGTCACCCTGGTCGGCATCGAGCAGTCGCCGACCAAGGGCACCGTGGCCCTGGGGGTCGACTGGTTGGAGTACACGCCTTCGACCGGCGCCACGGGCACCGACGTCTTCACCTACATCGTCGAGGACCGTCGCGGAAAGCAGGCCACGGCGCGTGTGCGCGTGGGCATCGCCCCTCCGGCCTCGTACAACCAGGCGCCCATCGCCGTGCCCGACGTCGTCCTGGCCAAACCCAACCGGCGACTGGCCGTGGCGGTCCTGGCCAATGACCTGGACGCCGACGGCGATCCGATGATCCTCCAGGATTCGCTCCAGACCAACGACCCGACCCTCAAGCCCCGGGTCAACGGCTCCACCGTGGTCATGACCACCCCGGCCACATCCGGCACCTACGTCGTGTCCTACCTGGTCACCGACGGGCGTGGAGGCAGCGGGCGCGGCACTTTGACAGTCAACGTCTCCGAGGACGCGATCCTCCAGGCGCCCATCGCCCGGGACGACGTGGTCTCCGTGTCGGACCTGCCCCAGGACGGCGGGCCCGTGACGGTCTCGGTCCTCGACAATGACGAGGACCCCGACGGCGACGCCTCCCAGCTCACGGTCTCGACGAAGGCCGCCGGGGTCCGCGTCTCCGGCAAGCAGTTGGTCATCACGCCGGAGCCGACCCGCCGACTGGTGGTCTACACGGTGACCGACCCCGATGGTCTGAGCGCATCGGCGGTCGTCTCCGTTGCGGGCCTGGACCGCACCCATCCGGTGGTGGACGAGACCCGCGTACCCATCGAAGTGCGCGCCGGTGAGGAGCTTTCCATCGACGTCACCGACTACGTCCTCGTGCGGACGGGACGGTCCCCACGCATCGTCAACGCCGCCTCCCTCAAGGTGTCCACGGGCATCGACGCGGGTGCCAGGGTCACCGACGCCACCCACGTGAGTCTGCGGGCCGCCAAGGACTACTCCGGCAAGGCCTCGGTCTCCTTCGAGGTCAGGGACGGCGCTGCGGACGACGACTCGGCCTTGTCCGCCATCGTCGCCATTCCACTGGTCATCACCTCGACGAGCAACAAGCCGCCGACACTGCAGCCCACGCCGATCAGCGTCGCCCCCGGTGAGGAAGCCACCCCCACGGACCTGTCCCTGATGGTCAACGACCCCGACGGGGCCGACCCCACGGGCTTCACCTACACGCTGCTCAAGGCGCCGGAGTCCGTCGTCGTCGGCCTCGAAGGGCACACCCTGTCCACCCAAGTCGGCGTGGACACTCCCAAGGGTGCCGCCGGAGCAGTCACGGTCTCCGTGGACGACGGGTCCGGCGCGGTCCTGGCCGACATCCCCGTGACCGTCGTGGCCTCCACACGGCCCAAGATCCAGGTCTCCGACGCGGTCGTCGAAGCGGCCAGTGCGGGCGCCCCCCAGACGATCGACCTGACCCAGTACACGATCAACCCCTTCCCGGAGACCCCGATCAAGGTCACCGGAGCCACCGTGCAGCAGGGCGAGGGCACGGTCGACCCGCAGGGCACCACGTTGACCATCACACCGGCCGCCGGCTACCACGGCGACATGGTGGTCACCTACAGGCTTCTGGACGCCACCAACGACGCCGACCGTGCGGTCGAAGGTCGGGTCCGCCTGGCCGTCAAGGACCGCCCGGACGCCCCGACCATCGGTGAAGTCACCTCTCCCGCCGCCGGAGTCGCCCTGGTCAACTTCATCCCCGGCAAGGACAACAACTCGCCGATCACGAAGTTCACCGTGTCGACCTCGCCGGAAACCGGCCTGCACGAATGCTCCTCCGGGTCCTGCCTGGTCCAGGGGCTGGCCAACGGGCAGAGCTACTCCTTCAGGGTCAAGGCGACCAACGCCATCGGGGACTCCGACTGGTCGGGCTACTCCGCGGAGGTCCTCGTCGACGTCAAACCCGGCCAAGTGACCGGTGTCCAGGCGGTGGCCGGCGAGTCCAGCGCCCAGCTGACGTGGCTCGCCCCGGACAACAGCGGGTCGCCCATCGTCGGCTACGTGGTCACCGTGGTGGGTGACGGGGTCCGTCAGGACGAGGTCGGGGCTGCGACCTCGGCGACGATCGACAACCTGAAGCCCGGGGTCACCTACCACTTCACCGTCAAGGCGCGGAACAGCCATCCGGATCCGGGACCCGACTCGCCACCGTCGAACCAGGTGATCCCCTACGGCAGACCGGGCGCACCCACGAACGTCGGCGTCGTGGCGACCCTGGGCGACGACCAGGGTGCCGAGATGGACCTGGCGATCTCCTGGGCACTGGGTGCCGTCAACGGGGCCGCCTACGACGCCGTCGAATTGGAGGTCGGCTCGCGGGTCATCTCACTGACCGGTCCGGCGACGTCCTACGCGGTGCGGGTCCCGGCGGCCCCATCCGTGCACATCGGGGTGCGCGCCCGAAACGGTGGCGGTCTCTGGTCGGACTGGACGCGCAAGGAATTGCCGATCAAGGGCAAGCCGAAGGCCCCCACGGGGCTGAAGGTGGCAGCCACCGGCGCGCACGGGCAACTGCAGGTCACCGTCTCCAAGCAGGCCGGACACGGGTTCAGCGCCAGCGAGATCTCCCTGGAATGGAGCACCGACGGTGCCTCGTGGCGGCGCCTGAACTCCTCCGTCATCGACGTGGGCACCGACGCGGCGGTCACCGTCATGGTCCGCCAGAACGCGGGCGGAGTCGCCGGACCCCACGTGTCCGCCGACGCCCAGGCGTGGGGTCCCCTCAACGGGCTGCGCATCTCCACGCACGTCCAGGGGGATCGGGTCACCGTCAACTGGTTCGTCGACAAGGGGCCCTCATGGGCTCCCAACCCCGATGTGACCTTCACCGTCCAGGGCGGGGCAGGTGGCTCCTACGGCCCCTACTACAGCCAGACCGAAGGGTCCTTCGTCCTCGAAGGCCATTGGAACACGACCTACGAGATCCAGGGCAGGGCGGTGGGCCAACACGACACCTCCGTCACCGGATCCGCCCGCGCCACCACCCCGCCCCGTGACGGCAGCGCCTGGGGCGGATGGGCGGCGTGCACACCAGAGCAGGTCAAGCAGGGCGAGGACCCGGCCACATGTGTCGTCCTGACCGTGTCCTCCAAGGACTGGGAGGCCACCGACACCCTGCGGTGTTCGGCCACCGACAGCTCCACCCGTGCGGTGGTGAACTTCCAGGTTCCCGCCAACACGGAAGGCGCGCGCACGGATGTGCGCATCGCCTCGGCAGATGACGGGGCCGTCGGCGCCGCCGGGCTGTCCTGCAGGCGACCATGACCCACATCCCATCCCCATCACCACACGACCGACGAACGGAGAACGACCAGATGAGCATCACTGCCGAGGACGCCACACGCTTCTCGCAGACCTTCAACGGTCTGGTCCAGTCAGTGGCGAAGGCGTTGCTCGACAAGGAGCACGTCATCCGCTTGGCCCTGACGACCATGTTCGCCGGCGGGCACCTGTTGCTCGAGGATGCGCCCGGCACCGGAAAGACGGCGCTTGCCCGCGCGATCGCCGCCACCATCAACGGGTCGAACTCGCGCATCCAGTTCACCCCGGACATGCTTCCCAGCGACATCACCGGCGTGAACATGTACGACCAGCAGAGCGGGCAGTGGCGCTTCCACGCCGGACCGATCTTCGCCGAGATCGTCCTGGCCGACGAGATCAACCGCGCCTCGCCCAAGACCCAGTCGGCCCTGCTGGAGGTCATGGAGGAGGCCCAGGTGACGGTCGACGGCGTCACCCACCCGGCGCCTCGCCCCTTCATGGTCATCGCCACGCAGAACCCGATCGAGCAGGCGGGCACCTACCCGCTGCCCGAGGCCCAACTGGACCGTTTCCTCATCAAGACCTCCGTGGGCTACCCCTCGCGGGCGGCAACGGTGGACATCCTCGACGGGGCGGCCGCCCCCGACCGTTCCAAGCTGCTGCGACCGCTGCTCTCGGGTGAGCAGGTGAACCTGCTGTCCGGGGTGGCGGCCCGCAACCACATGGACCGGGCGGTCCTGGACTACGTGGCGGCCCTGGCGGAAGCCACCCGCGAGGACGAGGCGAGCCTGCTCGGCGTGTCGACCCGTGGCGCCATCGGCATGGTGCGTTGCGCCCGCGTGTGGGCCGCCGCCCAGGGACGCAACTACGTGCTGCCCGACGACGTCAAGGCGCTGGCCTCACCCGTGTGGGGCCACCGCGTGGTCCTGGACCCGGATGCCTCCTTCTCGGGTGCGACCACCGCGGGCGTCATCGCTCGGGCCCTGTCCTCCGTCCCGGCGCCGGCAGTGGGTGTGTGAACCGGTGGCCGTGCGTGACCTCGCAGGTGCCGCTTCGCGGGCCGTGTCCTCACTGGTCGGATCCCCCCTCCTGCGGTGGATCCGACGCAGCGTGGGCTGGGTGACTCCTGTGGGGTGGGCGGTCATCGCCTGCGCCCTCGCCTGCGTGCTCGTCGTCCAGGTCTTCGGGTGGGTCGAAGCCCACGTCATGGCCGTGGTGTGCGGCCTCGCCCTGCTCATCGCCGTCCTGTGGGTCTTCGTCCCCAGCCCTCACGCCGTGGACGTCCGCCTGCCCCAGGCCAGAATCGTGGCCGGGCAGAGCGTCGTCGGTGAGGTCCAGGTGCGCAATGTGCGACGAGGGCGCAGTGCGTCGGGCATCGTCGAGTTGCCCGTGGGCTCCTCCGCCGTGAGTTTCGTCGTGCCGAGCTTGGCGGGTGAAGCCACGTGGGACGAGGTCTTCTCCGTGGTGACCCGCCGTCGTGGGGTCATCGTCATCGGACCTCCCCGTACCGTACGCTCCGACGCGCTGGGCCTTCTGCGACGCGAACGCCACTGGTCCAGGCCCCTGACCCTGCACGTGCACCCGCGTACGACCCGACTGCCCTTCGACGCCACCGGCGCCCTCGTCGACGTCGAGGGCGTGACCACGGCCCGCCTGTCCTCCTCCGACGTGTCCTTCCACGCCCTGCGCGACTACGTGCCCGGCGACGCCAGGCGCAACGTCCACTGGCCGACGACGGCCCGCACGGGGCGTCTGGTCGTGAGGGTCTTCGAAGAGACCCGCCGCTCCCACCACCTCATCCTGTTGGACACGAACGCCTCCCAGTGGGGCGGCGAGGACTTCGAGTTGGGGGTCTCGCTTGCGGCGTCCTTGGGCCTGGTCGGGGTGGGGGCCTCGCGGAAGGTCAGCTTCGCGACGACCCACGGGTGGATCTCCACCGCCTCACCCGTGCACATGCTCGACGACCTCGCAGAAGTCAATGTCTCACGCGAATCCGTGGACCTTGTGCGACGCCTGCGCGAGGTCCAGGCGGCCCGCCCGGGCGCGTCCGTCCTCACCGTCGTCGTGGGGCCCACGACCACCGACGACGAGGCCGCCCACATCGGCCGGGTCTGCGCGGTGGACACCGTGTGCGCCGTCCTGCGCGTCAAGCCGGGTTCCCCGATGAGCAAGCGCCGGGTGGGTGAGGCGGAACTCGTCGACTGCCCGACCCTGAACGACCTTCAACGCATCGTCGCGGCAGGGGGGCTGTCATGAGTGCACCCACCCCACTGGACAGTCAGCCCGTGGAAGCTCCTCCCGTCTCCGTGTCCTCGGGCCGCATCCCCTCGTGGACGTCGAAGCGGACCAACGGGCCGATGCCTGCACTCCAGCCCGTCAGAAGCGGCCTGCCCGCATGGACGGTCCTGGTCCTGGTTCTGCTCTTCGCTCCTCTGGTCCTGGCCTTCGAACCGGTCTTCGGCCAGTGGGCGGGTGTGCGCGCGGCAGGCGCAGGCGTCGTCGCGGGCCTGCTCATCGCGCTCATGGCCCAACGGTGGAGGTGGGACCTGCTGTCGGTGACCGCCGCCGTCCTGGTCGCCCACTTCGCCTTGGGAGGGGCGGCCGCGCTGCCCTCGACCACGCGCTGGGGTGTGGTCCCCACCGGACGCACCCTGCAATTCCTCGTCCTCCAGGTCGTCCACTCGTGGAAGGACCTGCTCACCCTTGCCCCACCGGCCTCCGCCTACGACGGGCCGGCCGTCCTGCCGTGGGTGACGGGACTCGTGTGCGCCACCGCGGCCGGAGTTCTCACCCTGCGCCACGGACAGGCGCTGCTGGGGACCGTGCCGATGCTGCTCATGGCCTTCGTGGCCACCGCATGGGGTGTGTCCGGAAGTCAGCCCGCCCTGTGGCCCGTCCTGGCGTGGTTCGCGGGCGTGCTCATCTGGTGGTCGTGGGCCGCCCAACGGCGACGCTTCGACAAGGGCCTGGACATCCGCGTGGGTCGGCGGGGCTCGGACCACGCTTCGACCACGGGAGCCTCGGCCTCGACCGGAATCTCCCGCTCGGCGGTCCACGGAGGTACGCGCGTGGCGCTGGCCGCCCTGACCGTCGCGGCGGTGAGCCTCGCCGCCCTGCCCGCGACCAGCGCTTTCGGGCCGTGGCAGTCGCGCACGGTGCTGCGCGACCTCGTCGACCCGCCCCTGGACGTGCGCGAGTACCCGACGCCGCTGTCCGCCTTCAGGCACTACACCACCGACCTCGAGAACGAGGTCATCATGCGTGCCAAGGGTCTGCCCGAGAACACGCGGGTGCGCATCGGCGTCATGGACACCTACGACGGCAAGACCTTGGGCATTGCGCCGGTCGGAGTCCACCCGGGTGCCGGCTTCGTGCCCGTGGGCGACTCCCTGCCGGCCCGCACCGCGCCGGCGGGCTCAACGGCCGCGCAGATCAGCGTCGAAGCCCTGCGACTTGTGGGACCGTGGGTGCCCACCACAGGCGTGGCCAAGAGCTTCACCTTCAGCGGCCCCGGCGCCGAGCTCCAGCAGGACGGCCTGCACTACGACATGTGGGCCGACGCCGCACTGACCACCGGACCGGTGGGGCAGCGCACGTACATCCTGGACACTGTCGTCCCGCCGAACTGGTCGGACGGGCAGTTGGCCGGAGTGGAGGCCGTGCCCTTCCAGGGATCCGACACGGGAGTGCCCTCGGGAGTGTCCGAACTGGCCGCGAAGATCGCCGCCAAGGAGCAGGGGGCGCTCAACAAGGCGCGAGCCATCGAGCGTCACCTGTCCGAGAAGGGCTTCTTCTCCAACGAGGGTTCGGGCAACTCGTGGGCGGGTCACCGTGCGGACCGCCTCCAACGCATGATCGACGCCGTCGAATTGATCGGCGACGACGAACAGTACGCGGTCCTCATGACCCTCATGCTGCACTCCCAGGGGATCAACGCCCGCGTGGTCATGGGCGCCTACCCGGGGCAGGGGCACTCCGGCGATGTCGAACTCAAGGGCCTGGACATGCATGCCTGGGTCGAGGTCGAATTCGCCGGCGTCGGCTGGGCCGTGTTCGACCCGACCCCGCCTCGGGACCAGACCCCCCAGACGCAGACGCCCAAACCCCGGTCGATTCCACGCCCGCAGGTCCTCCAGCCGCCCGAGCCACCGGAGGAACCCGCCGAACTTCCCCCGGCCACTTCGCAGAAGGGGACCGATCCTTCGCAGGACGAGGACGACCAGATTCCGTGGCTGCTCATAGGGGGAGTCGGAGGCATCTCGCTGCTGCTCCTGCTGCCCGTCCTCGCGATCCTCGCGGCCAAGGCGCGTCTGCGCAGTCGACGACGCAATGGGACCCCGGCCTCGTCCATTGCCGGATCCTGGGCCGAAGTCGTCGACATGGCCGCCGATGCGGGGGTCAAGGTCGCCCCGGACCTCACGCGACAGGAGGCGGCGTGGCTGCTCACCGACGTCCTGTGGCGCAACCAGGGCAGGCCCGGCACGAAGGTCTCCCGGAACACGGCCCGGGGCGCATCCGAGGACAGACGAGGACAGCACCTGCTTCCAGCCGGTATGGTCATCCCGCGGACAGTTGTCGTCGCGATGGCTGCGGACCGAGCAGACTTCGCCGAGGACGACCCGTCCGCAGAGGGGGCGTTGAATGCCTGGTTCGAGGTCGACCAACTTCGTGGCGAGCTCCGACGCGACACCTCGTGGTGGGCGTCGCTGCGTCGCGCCTTGTCCCTCAAGGCGCTGCGCAGACGAAGACGAGCCCGCCGCGAAGCTCGCAAGGACCGGGCGCGACGCGCCGGGGCTCGCGAGCTGGACGACGCATTCAGCGCCGAGACGCCACAGGTGGAGCAACGAGGTCGTAAGGGACGCAGGAAGGGAGCACGGCGATGACACCACCACTGCCGGGTTCCGGCCCGACGATCTCCGGATACACGTGGGTGCGCGCCCTGGGGGCGGGCGGCTTCGCCGACGTGCACCTGTACCGCCAGCAGGTTCCCTCCCGTGACGTCGCCGTCAAGGTGGTCCGCCAAGTGCAGGACGAGAGGGGTGCTCGCGAGCTTCGTCGCGAGGCCAATGCCATGGCTTCGGTCGCGGGCCACCCTGCCGTGGTCGAGCTCTACGCGGTGGGCACCACCACGGACGGCAGACCCTACCTGGTCATGGAGTACTGCCCCGTGGCGGACGTGGCCGAGCAGGTGCGCACCAGGCCCATGGGTCTGGACAAGGCGCTGGACACGATGATTCGCCTGTGCGGTGGCGTCGAGATGCTGCACCGCTGCGGCCTGGTCCACCGTGACATCAAGCCGGCGAACATCATGATGGACAACTACGGCAAGCCGGTGCTGTGCGACTTCGGGGTGGCCTCACCCATGGGCGCACTGGAACCGGGGGCTCTGGACGGGTTCTCCGTCCTGTGGGCCCCGCCCGAACAGCAGGACCCGCGCACCCACGCCCATCCCACACAGGACGTGTGGGCGTTGGCGGCGACCACGTGGACATTGCTGTCGGGACGCAGCCCCTTCGAGGATCCGATCGGTGAGAACACGGTGGCCTCCATCGCCACCCGGGTGCGTTCGGGTCGGATGCGGGCCTTGGGCAGGGCGGACGCCCCTGCGGAGCTGGAGGCCGCGCTGCGGGCCGCGATGGCGTTGGATCCGGTCGAGCGCACGGCGAGTGCCGCTGAACTGGGGCGGGCACTGCAGCACGTCCAGGAGATCATGGGCCGCCCCGTGACGGTCATGGAGTTGCGTGACGAGGCCCCCCAATTCGGCACCGGCCCCGGCCACGTGCCCGAGGGAGGTCCGGACGGCACCCGGCTGAGGGGCATGCCCTCGGTCGACGCCGACAGGACGCGACTGCATTCGATCCCTTCCATCGACTTCGACTCGGAGTCGCCGGTGCCGGTCATGGACGTGTGGCGCACCTCGGCCACCTCGGAGCGGCGCGTGACCTCCATCGACGAATTGCCCGAATGGGAGGAACGTGCCCGCCGCTCCGGCGCCCGCAATGGGACGCACCCGTTGGTCGTCGTCGCCCTGGTGGGCGTGGGCGCCTTGGTGTCGGCCGCACTGGTCGTCAGCCTGCTCACCGACGGGGGGCAGATCTCACTGGCAGGAGGCGGTTCGGCGACCCCGGCAGGGGTGCCCGAGGCTGCGGCCTCGGGCGGGCAGCCGCCGGTGGAGACGCCGGCACCCGCGCCTGTGAGTGGCCTGCAGGGCCAGGTCAAGGGCTCGGAGGTCGTGTGGACCTGGCGTGAAGGCTCGACCGTCGAGGACGAGCAGTCCGCGGATCAGGACGCCCAGTCGGGTCCGGGCGCCACCGCGTCGCCCGAACCCGGGGTCGTGACTGCCGGAAAGGCGAAGAGTTACATCTACACGGCGACGCGTCCGGGCAGCGACGAGGTGACGAAGGGTGCGAAGAACACGACGGCGACCGTCCAGGCCTCTGCGGGGCAGAATTGCCTGGAGGTCGTGGCCGTCGGGGATGACGGGCGCCAGTCGACGCCGGTGCGGGCTTGCGTGCAGGTTCCCTGACAGGGCGCGTCCTGGTCACCGAGGAGCGTCGGAGACCAGTGTGAATTGACGTTCCCCGGCGATGACCACCGTGCCGATGGGCACTTCGATGCGCTTGCCGCGAGGCAGTGCGACCGTGCGGCCACTGGGGGAGCGCAGGCGGGTGCCGTTGGCGGAGAAGGAATCCTCCACCCATGCGCCCTTCTTGGTCGGGCCGATGGCGAAGTGCGTGCGTGAGAGGGTCCGTGTCGTGTCGGGGACGACGACCTGCTTGGCGGAGGGGTCCGAGGAACTGGGGGAGCGGCCGATGAGCAGCATTGTGTCGACCCTTTCCCGCTGACCCGAATCGGCCACCACCCACAGTCCGGGTGTCGTCGGCGGCTCCGCACCCCACGAGACCGGCGCGTCGGGATCGCGTGTCACCGGAAGACCGGCGGTCTGGCGGAGCACGCCGGAAGTGGGGGCGTCGTCACGAAGGGCGTCCTGGTGGGCGGAGGCAGCAACCCTGGGAGTCGACCAGGAGGAGCCGCGCTGGGGCCACTGGTCGGCCGGGAGCATCCGGAACGTGGACGGCAGTGACGTCACCGACCCCGAGATCGACCTGGACGAGGTCGGGAGCAGGTGCGTGGGGGTGCCGTCACGAGTGGGAGGTGCGGGGGCAACGCCCGGCGTGGACTGGGGGAAGGCCTGCGGGGCCGGTCGTGTCCGTGCACGGGCGGCCCGTGACCGGCGAGTGGGTATCGGCGCGGTCGCCACCGCAGGCGCCCGTTCGGGGGCGGCCTCCGTGGGCAGGTCGCGGGTCGCCGTACGCGCAGGTGCCATCCGCACCGAGGTGATCGTTCCGTGAGTGGGGGCAGCCACGGCGGCAAGGACGGGGGCCGCGGCAACGCCGAGCGGAGCGGGGGCGGGTGTGGGGGCTGCACCGCCAACGGCGACGAGGGCGGGGGACTGGAGCGTCTCCACGGGGGCGGGCTCGACCTGGGGCGCGTTCCGGGTGCTGATTCCGGCGGGTGTGGGGCTGTGCGGAGCCGTGCGCAGGGCGGCGTTGGCAGCGACCTCGGTGGGGCGCGGAGGTACGTGGTTGTCTTCGCGACTGGCCGGGGGAGGGGGGACCGGAGTCCGGGGCGTGGTCGAGACAGGTGGCTTCCGGTCGGCAGGGCGCCGCAGCAGGGTGAGTTTGGGCACCGTCTGCGCAGGGTCGACGGCGATGACGCCGGTGCCGACCAGCCTGTCGATCCAGTCGCGACCCCCTTGGCTGAACGCTGCCGCAACTGCCGGGCCGACCACCGTCACGTGCAGAAGGACCAGGACCGCGGTGCGCGCGAATTGCCGGGGCAGTCCCGGAGCCGACAGTGAGTCCTTTTCCACAGCCCTGGTCGAGGTGAGCACTGTTCCCGGCGTGTGTCCGTCCAGGGCGCGGGTCACGGTCAACACCAGCGTGACGAGGGCACCAAGTGCCATGGGAACCCACATGGGAGCGGAACCGTGGAGCAACAGTGCGGGCATCGTCACGCAGGAGAGATCGACGAGATAGGCACAAAGGCGCGCCCAATTCGACGCAGGTGGGGGCGAAACGCGCGGTGTCCTCGACGGGGAAGCGGTGAGGGCCTTCGACATGGGGCCTCCTCTTCGTCCTCGTGCTCACGAGTGTTCTCGCGGCGCCGTGGCGCACCGTCGTCGGCCGCCTCATTTGCACTGCTTCGAGAATAGTCGTTCCTCACAATGTGTCGCGCTGGATGGTCGCTTCGCCGACTGGCGTGCGCGTGGGTGTGGTCGCGTGGCACACTTCGGTGGAGATGACAAAGGGTTGAACCCTTCGACGAGGAGGACGTGTGGAGGCAAGTAGGACCGTCCCGGTGGCCCAGACCCGGTGGGGTGCGGCCTCCGACATCGGTCCTGTGCGCGCACTGAACGAGGATTCGTGGATCGCGGCTCCCCCGTTCTTCGCCGTCGCCGACGGCATGGGTGGGCACGCAGGCGGGGACCGCGCCTCCCGGACCTCCCTGCAGACCATGCGTGACATGCTCTGCGAAAGCACCCTCGGTGGCCGCCTTCCCGGCCTGCCCGACGTGGATGCCGCCGTGACGGAGTCCGCCGTGGCCGTGGCCGCCCTTGCCTCACACACCGACCCCGCACTGGCCCCGGGGACGACTCTGACGGGAGTCCTGTGCGTGTGGGGCCAGGACGGCCCGGACTGGCTGGTGTTCAACATCGGGGACTCGCGCACCTACCTGGTGGGACACGGGGTGGCGCGCCTCCTGACCAAGGACCACTCCGCGGCCCAGGAGGCCCGCGACTACGCGGCTGCCACCGGGGTGCCCGTGGTCCTGCCCCCCTCCAACGTCGTCACCCGCGCTCTGGGTGCGTCGATGCCGGGCCTGCCCAAGGCCGACTACACCGTCACCCCCATGTACGAGGGCGACCACGTGGTCATCTGCTCCGACGGGGTCCACGGGGTCCTGTCGGACGAGGAGATCGCCCAGGTGGTGACCTCCGGCCCCGACCCCCAGACGACTGCCACGGCACTCGTCGACCTCGCCCTCACGCGGGGCACACGTGACAACGCCACCGCCCTGGTGGTGCGGGCGGACAGTGTGGTGCGTTCGGATCTCGGACAGCACGCACATGTGGCCACCCGACCCGTCATGTCGGTGGTTCCCGTTCCCAAGGACACAGCACGCAGACCCAGAACCGAAGGTGGTCAATGATGTTGCAGATCGGCACGTACCTCTCTCGCGGTGAGGGAGCAGTGGTCCTCCACGGGTCCACCGGAATCGCCTTGGTCCCCGAGAACCTCGCCCCCGGTGCGCACCAGGCCGTCAATGGTCAGGTGGACATCGGCACGTGGCTGCACGAGGCGGCCAGCTCCGGCGCGGACTTCGCGCTGATCGACACCACCGGTCCGACCTCGTACCTGACGACCCGCGGGCGTGCGAGTGCCACCCTGCATCCCGCCGGCGGTGGGCCCGCTGTGGAGCGCGAGCACCTGTGGGGCGAGATCGTCCGCCCGGAGGCTCTGGACGCCATCGTCCTGCGTGTTCCCGGCACCGACGGCGATTCGTGGCAGAACGTCAGCGCCTCCGGGGTGCGGGCGAACGAGGTGTGCGTGGGCGCTCTGCCCGCGTCCCTGCGTGGGGCTCCCGAGCCCGGCGCCTTCGCCGCACCGCCTTCTCCCGCCGAGGCCTTCGGTGCGCCGGTGCCGCCGATGAACCGCTTCCACCCCACCGGGGCCGCTCCGTCGACCCCGGCTTTCGGTACGCCCGCGCCCTCGGGCGCCCCTGAGTCGGCTGCGTCATCTGCGGCTGACGCTCGCCCGTCTGCAGCGGCTGCGGCCCATGGGTCCGTCTTCGGCGCTACGATTCCCGATTCAGAGGAACCCGGTGCGGGTTCGTCCTCCGCGGTTTCGCCCTCGGCCCCCTCCGCAGCCTTCGGTGCACCTGTCGGCCAGGCTCCGACCAGCGGCACCGGCTCGGCCGGCCCGATTCCCGCCGACTCGGCTCCCCACGACTTCGCGCGTCCCCACACCCCTGTGGAGCGCCAGTCGGTGGAGTCCCGCCAGAGTGCCTTCCGGCCGGTGTCCATCCAGCCGGTGGCGGCCGCCCAGCCGCCGGCCCCCGGCGCGGTGCCGCCCGCACATGCGGCACCCGTGGAGCCTTTCGCACCTGCTCCGCTCGCCTCCTCCCGGGCCTCCGCCACTGCGACGGGAACGCCGATTGATGCCGGCCCCTCACGCGCAGAGTCGGCGCCTTCCACCCAGAGCGGCCCGATCCCCACGGCCGCGAATCCGCTGCACTTGCATTCGCGCGCCGAGGCCGCGCAGGCGCGTGTTGCCGCCGAGGCCGAGGCCTCCTCGCCGGCGTGGGGTGAGCCCGCCCGACAGGCCCCCTCCCAGGCGTGGGGCACGCCTCCTCCTCCGCCTCCCGCACAGCGGGTCCCCTCCGACCTGTGGGCGCAGGAGCACTCCTCGCCCCAGCAGGCTCCTGCGCACGCCAACCCGGCCTTCGGGTCGGCAGGTCCCTCGGACAGCTACGCGCCGGGTGAGGGTGACGCCAATTCGGTACTGCCGCGGCGACGCTCCGCCGCGGAGGCTCCGCGCGTGGCCTTCCTGGTCCACGCGGGCTCGGCGCCGGTCGAGCTCGACCGTGACGTCGTCATCGGCCGTGACCCGAACACACACGTCCTCACCGGCCGTACTCAGGCGACTCCGCTGCGGGTTCCCAGCCCGGCCACCGAGATCTCGCGTTCACACTGCGCCGTCATCTCCACCGGTCCTTCCGCCTGGGCCCTCATGGACCTGGGGTCGGCCAATGGGACGCTGCTGCGGCGCGGCAACGGGACGATGGAGGACGTCATCCCGATGACCACCGTGCCGTTGAGCGATGGTGACCTCATCGACGTGGGTGAGGGCACGACCATCGAGTTCCGGGTGCGCTGAGCGTTTCCCGTTGAGGCTGTCGGGGCCCGCCGCGTGGAGCGGCGGGCCCCCGCCTTTGCGGCCTGCAGCTGCACAAGTGTTGCCCATTGCGACGAATTCGGGTTGACCGGTGCCAGGATTGCCGGTGAGCTGGACGTCAATGCTGAGATGTTGGGGATCCGGGTCGGGAAGGCCGAGGTCGACTCAGACCAACGGGCGGGGCGACCAGCCGGGATGCTCAGCGGCTCAAAGAGGAGGAGAGGGAAGTTCGTCAGCTGCATCGGGCCGACGAGATCCTTCGACAAGCGAGCACGTATTTCGCCCGGGCGGAGCTCGACCGCCGATGTTGGACATCGATGCATCCAACGATGAGAGCCGAGCGCGACGCGGTCTTGAAAGAGCAGATCAAGAGCCGGGCATGTCAAGGGCGAGGTTCTGCCGGCTCTTCGACATGCTCGAATGCACATGACGCCGTTGGTGGACCAAGGCTCATGACCGACCAAGGCGCCGATGTCATCAAATCCACCGGTCTGCCGATGCACCAAGCTGGCACGAGTCAGGTCGGTTGCTCACAGATGTGGGCGCTCCAACGAAGTGGAGAACTCAGGAGTCCGGCCAGCGGTCGTAACCCGTGGGTGCCTGGACCTGGCCGGCTGTCTCGTCCAGACGTGCCGCCGTTTTCTCATCATTGGTGGCAAAGTCCGCGGCAGCAGCCTCAAGATTCGCGGCACCGCGGTCGACGTCGGCGGCCAAGTCCTTGACGGCAGTCCAGATCTTGTAGAGGAGCACGGTGAACTCAGGGCTGGGGCCATTGCTCCCCACGCCGATACCCGAGTATCGACGGACCTCCATCTTCAACTTGTTCAGATCATCCGCTGCAGTGGTGAGATCCGCAGAAATGGTCGGGAGGTAGTTGTGGTAGATCTCCTTCACCAGATTCTGATCCATGATGACCACGCGACCCGCGTCCACGTCCGTGCTGTTGATCGGGGGGGGACGGTGAGGTCGTAGGACTCGTGGTCGGTGTCGATCTGGGTGCTGCACTTGTCCAAGTAGCCCTGGATGAAGGTCTCGCTGTCGAGGATGTCCTTCTTGATCGCCTCCAGGGACTGTTGGAACGTGGAGAGCACCGATTCGTAGTTCCCGTTCGTGTCCATCGCGAAGTCCTCGCCGCCGGCAGCCGATTCCCCGATGTCGATTCCCAGATCCGCGAGGTCCAGGCCGACACCCACTCCATCCCCCGTGAATGCTTTGGCAGCCGTCACGGCGAAACCGAGAATCTTCAGGGTCACCTTGATCTCTGCTGCGGTGTTGTCCGAGGATGCAATGAAAGCCGCTGTCGCACTGGTCACCGCCTCGATCACGGCCTTGTTCGCCTTGTCGAAGATTTCCTGTTCAGCCTTGAGGGTTGAACTGGATGCGACTGAGGCTCCATGGAGGCTGGCAATGGTCCGGTTGAGCTTGAGGAGGAACTTCTGTTTGAAGGCTGCGATCGTTTCGCCGGACATTTTGTCCAGGGCCTGCGCGATGCCCGCCAGCTGTTCTGTGATCTCACTTGCGCCAGTGGGAGTCTTGTCTTCCCCGACACTCGGTGAACATGACAGGCTCTTGCATGCAGTGCGAGCATTCTCGATGTGAGTGTCGCACTTGCTCGGTTCTGCCAGGCGCAGGAACGGGAACATGAGTTCGTCAATGGTTGCGTGAATCGTGTCGAACCGCTCCTTGTAGCGGGCATCCATCTGCTCATTGATGGAGCCCGGAACGAACGGTGCGGAGGTCGACCAGTTTCCGCCGCCCTCGCCATTGGCATCCGGGCGGGTGATCCAGTCCATATGAGGGTTCTCACCGGGGTCGGTGCTGGTAGGAGGTGTCGGTCCGAGTGCAGAAGAGGCCAGTCGGCATGGAAGCGTCGATGGCCGCACGCTTCAGGGGGCTGATGAGTGCTTCGATGTTGGGCCGGATGTCTTCGGGTTCGAATGCTGGAGGTGGTGGAGTGGGTCGGGCCCAAGTGTGCCTCCTTGGGACGTTGTGGCGATCGCCTGGTGGAGACGCGCGGTTGTTGTACTCGGCGCGACAGTCCTCGGCCCGCTGGGCCAGTTTGATGGCGTCGTCGATCTGGTCCAGCTAGAACCGCTCGATCCTCGAGCGTGTCGAAGCGGCGCTCGCGTGACCCGCTTCTAGCCCGGGGAGCGCACGTACCGCAACTGCGGGGGGGGGGGGGGGGGAAGCGATGAAGGTCTCGAAGCGGAACGAGAACTGCGAACCTTCGTTGTCGGTCACGATGGTCGCCACCGGGACCACGTTGCCCGTGTCAGGGTCCGTCGGGCAAGCGTGGGGCAGAGGGCGGCCGAACGGCTTCCCGTGGTCGGCCAAGGCCAGCTCGACCGCGCGGGTGGCGTCGTACTGGTTGGCGGTGGGCGAGATGTGGAAGGGATTTCTCGCACCTTCGAGGGCCATTCGTGTTCAGGGGCTCTTCGCGTTTCAGGGGTGTTGTAGATGGGGTCTGAAGCCGCCGGTTTCGAGGATGCTTCGGGTGATGTGGTTGGCGCGGCTTCGGAACCCTTGGGCGATGCCGCGTAGGTGTTCGAGGCGACGATTGATGGCTTCGGTGGGGCCGTTGTGGCGCAAGTCGGGTCAGAGGCGGCTGATTGAGCCGTCGGGCCTCTACAGTGCGCGCACGAACTGGACTGCGACGTCGAGCGGGACGGGATCCCATTGCATGACGTAGTGAACTGCGGCCATTTCGCCGGACTTCGAGGAGTCGCGCAGTTTGCGGACCTCGGCTCGGTCAACGGGGCTCTCGGCGAGCATTCGCTCGAGCGAGAGCCCGTACGTCGTACGGTAGTGATCCCGTTGTGCCTTCTTACGAGGATTGTTGTTGACGACCGACCATGCGCCAATCGCGAAGATTGCGGCAATGGGGAGACCGTAAAGTAGGGCCGGTGCGAGGAGATCCATACCAATCATTCCTTAACGGCAAGTGGCCACTCTTGACCTGGAAAATCTGCAAGCACATTCTTCATCTCGATGATCGAGGCTCCGCATGCCACGAGTGTCACGCCGAGGAGGGTACCTGCGGCAATCAACTCAGCCGCTGTGACTCCGCAGTCCAAAGCGATGACCCCCAAGCCCAGAGGAGACAATACAACTGTGCCACAAGCTGCGATACCTGCAATGAGTGCGGAGATGAACTTGACGACAATAATGCCGACAGCAATATAGAAAGTGCAGCCCGCAGCGGCGATGATTCGAAGTTGTGTGGCCATGGTTCCACCGACACCTGCAATGGCCTTAGCCGCGCCCGGCTGGTCGGACACCGCCTGAATATAAGCGTCGCGCGCGGCGCCCTTCCACTTCTCGGTGCTGATGAGATGGCTTGGGCTCGTGGCGTCGGAAATGTCAATCATGGGCGTTTTGACGTCTGTCACCCAGTCGTAAGCACGTTTGAAGAAGAGAACCGGTGCGGCGGCTCCCTCGAGGAACTCTCCGACTTTCTTCAGGAGAGCCTTGGTTGCGTTGACGATGGAGTTGGAAGCTTTGACGACAAGATCGGCCATCCAGTCCATGACCAAAGGCGAATCGAGTGCCGAGACAACAGCTGTTCGTAATTCCTCGCTCTTCGTGCTGACGCGCTCAACGTTCAGATTGAGTTCGTTGATGGTGGCCTCGTACGTTCCGACGTTGAAACTCATGGGGTCGCTCCCTTCTAATATGCGCCTTCAATTGAAGCGGCGGTATCGGCGTCGCGATTCCGATAAGCGGTCGCATTTCGGTTCAAGGCATCAGCTGCCGCTGTCATCAAAGTGTTCGCTCGCGCGCCCTGAGCAGAAACAAAATCGCATACTTCGTTGTATTGGGATACGATGAGGAAGAATATTCCCGCCTTCAAGCCTGTGAGCCTCAGTGCGTTTCCTGCCGTGCCGACGCCCGAACAGGCGGCCGCCTGCGTTCTCCATATGCTGGCCTCGGAATCGATCGCCTCGGTGCATGCTTTGAGTTCAGGATCCACATCAGTTCCCTTCTGCTAGTCGGCTCATGGCGGACATTGCGGCGAATAGAATGTCATCTTCCGGGCCTTCGGGTTCCGTCCGCCGCACCTCCATCATGATCGCATTGATGATGATTTCCGGGCTCCGTCCGAGCGCCCATTGCTCATTGAGCTCGATGGACGCGATCAGCCCAGCATGCTTGGACACTCGTACGTTGCCAATCATTCGCTCGGGTGGCGCGTCCTGTCGCGCGCGCATTTGTTGAGAATGTGCGATGAAGTCCTCAGCGAGGTCCGCAATGTCGACCGTCGGGCCGAATGAGAGCCCTGCAGTGGATTCCGCCATCTTGCTTTCGAGGAACTCAGACGCTTCCTTCTTCGTGACGCTCGGCATATTGAACGGGGCGGAGGAATGCGACGCGGCGGAGAAGCGTGCAGTTTGAGCATCCTTGAGCGCGGCCATAATGTGCGCCGAGAGAGAACCGAGCGTGAGCTTGGTCTGCCACCTCTCTGCAATCTCCATTCCGACAAGATGACCGTCACGATCGACAGTCGCAGTCACGATGTCCGCCTCGTCTGTTCCTGTCGAACGTTCAGGGGCGCGTTCATTGATGAGGCGCATGACTTCCGCAGCCTCCATCGTTGAGCGCACAACCTCAACGAGACTCTCATCCAGATCCATCATTTGCTCTCTCTGTAGGCCTATCTACGCAGGTCGAATGCTGGAATGGGAATGCCGCAAAGACTAACCGAACCCCTGCTCATCCGAGTAGAGGCTAACGGATGTTGGCGGATTCGTCAATACCGAGGCTCTTGGCGTCTCGAATGTTGGTGGCAGCGGACGAGGGACGGGTAAGGCTGTGAGGTCCTCTCATCGGGGTGGCTGGCGGGTGCCCTGTGATGGTTGGGGGGTGCTTGTTGGGGTGCGGGGGCCCGTCCAGGATGGGTTCTGACGAAAAGATCGTCTGAATGGGGATCCCCCGCGTGCTGTCCTATCGTGTCACCATTGAAGTCCTGCGGGCCACTGCCTGCACAGTGACCGGCTGGCCATGAGCCGCATCCTTGTCAGATCGGGCGAGCCGTACGTGTGTGGACGGAACCCTGATCCCCACCGGCCGTGTCGCCGCCAAGAGCGCTTGTGGCACCTACCTGTGGTCCTCGGGCAAGCAAAAGGCCTTCGGCGGCAATGTCCAGGTGCTCACTGACCACACCGGCTACCCCGTGTGGGTCTCGCCCGTGGAGCCCGGCTCCACCCATGACATCACAGCCGCCCGCGCGTCAGTCATGCCAGCCCTGCACGAGGCGGCCCGCAAGGGGGGGGTGACGACCCTGGCCGACGAGGGGTACCAAGGCGCTGGTTGGCGTCAACGCCATTCAAATGCAAGGCGCTGAGCGTGGGCCAGCAGACGCGCAACATGGTGCACGGGGCCCTTCGGGCCCCTGCCGAGGGAGCCGATGCCCTGCTCAAGAGCTTCAAAGCCCTCCAGTGAGTCAGCCTCGATCCACGCGCCATCACAAAGATCGCCGCCACCGCCTTGGTCGTCCTCAACCTCAACACTGGCTACCACCCCATCCTGTCCTGATGCGAAGACCTCAGTCGGGAGGGTCGAAAAATGATACGGCGTCGACAGCTCCATGCGCTCGACGAAGTCGCCCCGAATGCATGCGGCTCCGTCAGAGACACGGTCTCTGGTCCTTGGAGGATGACCCCGCGCCAAGGGCAAGAAGGGTCGTTGAATCCAGGACAAGGACGATCAGCAGGAGTCCCAAGCGGTTCGTCCGCTCGAACTCGCACTTGTGACCGTTCTCCACTTTCCAGGCCTCGATCTGCGCTTCCTCCTCAGGGCCGACCAGGGGGGCGATGATGGTGATGATGTCCTCCGGGCCTGCCAGTGGCGGCAGCGCCGGCCCCAATGGTGTGCACACGACAGTGAGACGCTGGCTGCCGACGTAGTCGTAGGCGGTCGGGTTGGTCTAACCTGTTCCCGTTGCGATCAACAGAGTGATCGCAGTCACTGCAACTTGGAGCCACTTTATGTCTTCGGTCCTCTGACCTTTTTCAGCGTCACTATCGGTTCGGGGTGGTGTGCATCTGTCTCCCATTTGCGCGCGAACCCGTTGGGCTGGGTGAGGGGATGCGTCCCGGAATGCTCAGGGCGGGGGATTCCATCAACCGTCCTGTGCAGATCGAGTACGTCCGCAGCGAATGAGGCGTGATGCGAGCACCCCGGCCAGTGTGAGCGCCGCGGAGCAGCCGGCCATGCCGGCAACGACCAGGAAGGGGTCGACGGGCGGCGGGTCCTGCGGGACCGGCTGTGGAAGCAGGGGCGCCACCTGCTTCGCCGGTGCAGGGAAACGAGGATTGTGTGGGCCCTGGAGTCGTCCGTCGTTGACGAAGTTGATCGCCTCACGCGGGGCCAGCAGGCCCCAACCCAGGTTCTTCTCGCGTTGGGAACGCGAAGAGCGCAGTGCGGTCGCCAGCATGCGGTACTCCCAGTCGGCGGGGGCCTCCTGTGGATGAGCGGCGGCGACCAGGGCGGCCACCCCGGCCGCGTAGCCGGTCGCGTAAGACGTCGAGGCCTGTTCGCCCGCCAGGACGCAGTCGCCGGAGTCCAGGAAGGTGGTGAGAACCGCCTGCCCCGGGGCGGCGACCTCCACATGCAACCCGTGGACGACCGCCTGGGAGGGCAGTCCATCCCTCCCCACGGCGGTGACCGACAAGGCTTCCGGGTAGCCTGCGGGGAAGCGGATGGAGGCCCCGTCGTCGTTCTCGGAGGCATTCCCGGCGGAGGCGACGACCAACGCCCCGTGAGCCGTCGCCAAGCGGACGGCGTCGCGCAGGGCAGGTGTGTCCTGCGTGGTCGACTGGGCGACGACAATGACCTTCGCGCCCTGCTCCGCAGCCCATTTGATCCCCTCTGCAGTGCGTCTGGGATCAGGGCCCTTGCCTGCCTTCATCGACTGGTCCTGCATGTCGACGTAGGTCCTCACGGGCAGGATCTTGGACTTCGGGGCAACTCCGACCAGCCCGGAACCGGAGACGGGGCGGGCAGCGATCTGACCCGCGATGGCCGTGCCGTGCCCGAAGACGTCGGTGCGCCCATCTCCGCGCTCGACCAGGTCGAGTCCGGGCAACACCGCACTGCCCAAGTGCGCATTCGACGCGGCGACACCCGAATCGACGACGGCGACCACGACCTCCCCGTCGGAGAACTCCCACGCCGCTTCAATGCCCATCTGGGCGAAGGCGTCCGGGGGCTGCGCCACGTACTGGGCGAGGCCCGGAGTGCACTCCCTTGTGCCTTCGGCGGCGGGAAGCATCGCAGATCGTGCAGGGGCCTGCAAGGCCGCCGCCGACAGGGCGGTTGCGGTCAGAACTGCTGCCAGAGCAGGAAAAGCACGTGTCATTGCCGCCCCACCGTGGCCCAGACCCCTGCCGGGTCCAGGGGGGAGCCTTCGGGGATCAGCGCGGTCCACGCCGCCGGGATCGGCAGGACATCGCTTTGCGTGTAGCCCAAGCGCCCGAGTGTCGTCGACGGGTCCTCGCCGAAGCCGTGGATGGTGCCGGCGTCGGAGACCAGCATCACCGCCCCGAGGGTTCCGCCCGCATTCGCCTGGACCAGTGCGCCGGAGCCGCCTCGAACCGTGACGGAATCCCCTGCGGGCAACTGCCCGTTTTCCGTGGCCGCCGCCCCGGACTGCTGGCCGGACTGCTGTTCAGTGCCCTGGAGCGCGCGGGCCAGGTCGGCGGAGCTCAGGGAGACAAGGGTGGTCCGCAGTTTCCCGTAGTCGTCCTTGACCAGCTGGGAACATGCGAAGTCGTCCAATGGAACCGAGTCGGCGACAGTCGCCGGCCAGTCCGCAGGGTAGGGCGTCTTGTCGGTGACGGTGAGATCCGCGACGTCGGCGACTGTGGCCTTCAAGGGGCTTCCGACGGCCTGCCCTGCCTTCGAGATGCGGTACAGGCGCAGCGCCAAGTCGGTCAGCGGGGTGATCGTCCGGTCGCCGACGACCAGGTAGGCGCGGGCCGATTGCTGGGTGGCATCCCCCGAAACCTCGATGACGCTGCCGAGCTTGGCGGTTCCCAGGGAAGGGGGCAAGCCTGCAACGGCGGCCCCCGGATTCTCGAGCTCCAGGGGTGTCAGCGGGGAGCCTTCCTCGAAGGTGTCCAGCCACTGTGCGGTCACCTCGCGAGGTGCGCGACCGTCGAGTTCCAGGGTGAAGAGGACGGGGCCCACCTGGTCGGCGGCGACCTCGTGGCGGACTCCGCCGGACAGGAGCCACGTGCGGCCCGCACTGGTGACGACGGTCGCGTCGCGGGAGGTTGCGCCCGACGGTGTGGTTGCCACCCAGGTGTGGGTGCCGGAGGGGGTCGCGCAGGTGGTCCACAGGTCCGAGTGCAACGACGCGGCCTTCGGGACGTCATCGGGAACGCCCAAGACACCGACCTGGGTGCCCCGGGCGATGCCGTCGATGGTGCCTGCGTCGATCTCGCTGGTCTTGTAGTCGCCCGGCTCGGACAAGAGCTTCGCGGAGGTGATGTTCGTGACCGGGCGCAGCGTCCCGTTGATCGTGTAGTACCGGGCGCCGGTTCCTTTGACGACGATCAGGGTGGAGTTCTCCCAGTTGGCCGGCAGGACCGGGGCGAAGCGACCCATGATGGCGGCGATGGCGAGCATCACCAGGACGAGGGCGGCGCCGACGATCAACGGGGTGAAGGGGGACCTGGTGGTCAACTCACGCCCGCCCGGCACGCCCGACGAGAAGGCCGTGACCAAACGCTTGCGGTTGTAGCCCTGGGCCTCCAGGATTTCCCTGTTCGATGCCATCAGAGCACGCCCCAGACGAGGGCCGCCAGTGGCAGAAGGGCCAAGAGTGCCAGGACACCCGCCGCGTCCGCGAGGCGGGTCACATTGGGCCGGAGCTTCGGCGAGACGACGTTCGCGGCGAGCAACAGGACTGCGACCGCGATGGTGCCCGCGAGAACCCACGGCAGGGTCGTCGGTGCGGAGGTCGTCGTGCCGACTGCAGCGACGACGGTCAGGACCATGCCGTTGAGCACGCCCACGAGGACCTCTGCATGTGAACGCAGGGAGCGGGTCGAGAGCATGAGGGCGACGCCCGCGCACGCGACCAGGGCCAGCGCCTGCATGGAGTCCATGAGCAGCAAGGACAGGGGTGCCGAGGCCAAGGCCGCCCCCACCTTGAGAGAGAGGACCAGCTGGTGGCCCGAGGCCACGCGGTCGGCGACCAGGGAGGGGTCGATGGGCGTGCGGTCCTTCGCAGTTCCGACCTCGACGGGCAGCTGTGCGACGGCCATCCACGGGGCTGCGAGTTGGATGACGACCAGGGCGGTCAGGACCAGTGCCGCCGCACGGTCCTGTGGGATCTGCGCGAAGGTCGTCAATGCGCCGCACGCCAGCAATGCGGGGCCGGTCGTCAAGGGAGCGGCCACGGACGAGCGCTGGGCTGCGGGAAGTGCCAGGACGACCAGGCTGCCAGCGGTGATTGCGACTCCGGCCAGGAACAGCGGAAGCCTGTACCACTCCTCAGCCGCCGAGGAGAAGGCTGCTGCGCCCAACAGCACGGGGGCCGTGTGGGCCAGGGAGACCCCGCCCACGGGGCTTCCCGAGCGTGCGACAACGGCTGCCGCCAAGGCGGTCAGCACGGCCCCGGCACCTGCGACGGCCCACGTGAGCAGGGTGAAGGAGGATCCTGTGACCAGCAGCAGGGCGGCGACCAGGATGAGGACCGCAGAGGCGTGGGCGGACAGTTGGATCGAGTGGCTGCGTTCCCAAGGGTTCTGCTCCTCGGCGACAGTCGCGCCGACCGCCTCCACGAGGTCGTCGTAGCGCTGGTCGCCGATGCCCGAGCCCTTCGCCTCCAACGTGAGAACCGTGCCGGGCTTCACGCCTTGATCCTTGAGGGACAGGGATTGCTGCAGTTCGTGTCCGGCCCCCGAGAGCACCGCATAACCCTGCGAGGCATTCGCGGCATCCAACGGCCCCAAGGCCTGCACCATGGCGGGAACCAGTTCAGCCAGGGCGACGTCCGGCGGAACGGACAGATCCGCCTGTTGACCCGCAGAATTCAAGGTGATGGGCAGCAGTGCCGATGTCGAGGCGGCCACAACAGTCCTTTCCTTCGTCGGGTGTGGGAAGTGTCCCCGGGGAACAGGCTACCGGGACACGTGGGGGGCGCGACAAACGCTTGTACAGTTTCCTGTAGCGGACTTGACCGGGATCACTTAAGCTGTCGTTGCCATAGGGTTCCGGCCGACCGGCCGTCGTCACGACATGGAGGAAATACACATGGCACAACAGATTGCGGCACAGGACGGTGCGATCCTCAAGGGTGCAGAGACCGTGGAAAGCACCCAGGCGGAACTGCAGCAGTTGATCTCGACACTGCGCGGCCAGATGGAGTCGATCGGCGGCAAATGGCAGGGAGCATCGGCGGGGGCCTTCCAGCAGCTGATGGTCCGCTGGGACGAAGAGGCCAAGAAGGTCACGGGCGCCCTCACCGGCTTTGCGGAGAACCTGCGCGGCTCGCAGAAGAACTTCGACTCCACCGACACCGGTCAGAGCGACGCCTTCACCCACTTCCAGGCCACCCTCGGCTGATCCCGGACCTCTGAAAGGAACTGACAAATGCCAATCGTTGTCAATCACGCAGCCCTGCAGACCGCTTCAACAGACCTCACCACCGGCGGTGACCGCATCGAAGCCGCCCTGGACAGCATGGATACCGAACTCCAGCCTCTCATGACCCAATGGGAAGGTGACGCCCAGCAGGCCTACCTCCAGTACAAGGAGCAGTGGACCGAAGGCATGATGAACATGCGCAAGATCCTGCTTGCCGTCTCCGGAGCGGTCGTGGACGCTTCCGACGACTTCTCCGCCACTGATCGCCGCAACGCATCGCTGTTCAGCTGACCCGGACTCGCGTCGTCCCCGGATCGTGGACCGGGGAAGAGAGGGCGGAAGGGATTCATCCCTTCCGCCCTTCTCCTGTTCCAGAAAGGCCGTGGCCGTGCGCGCCTCAGGGGCGGTCTGTGACCGTGATCGTGCGTTCCCCCATGACCAGGACCGAGCCGACGGGGATCTTCACCCGACGACCCGCGACCAGGGTCATCTGCGCGCCCCCTGCGCCGCGGACGATGGTGCCGTGGGCGGACCCCGCATCCTCGACCCACACGGACCCGCGACCGCGTCCCACGCGCAGGTGGGTGGGTGAGACAGAACCGGTGGTGTCCGCCACGACGACCGCCCTTTCACCCGGCGACAGGGCTGCAGGCGTGTGGCCGATGACGAGGATCCCGTCCAAGGGTTCGCGCTGGCCCGAGTCGACGACGACCCACAGGAGTGCGGGCACCGGTTCCTGCTGGTACAGGTTCGGCACTGGCGGAGCGCTCGGGTAGGGCGCACGTGGCGTTCCGGGTGCGGCAGCCCGGTGCGCAGCGGCCGATGCCGGAGCGCTGCGGTCCAGCATCGGCAGGCCCGTCGGCGGCGCCGACTGGCCGGGGGAGGTCGCTGCGGGCGCGGATTGGGGCGGAGCGCTCGGGTAGGGCGCGCGTGGCTCTCCGGATGCGGCCGGTGTTGAACGAATCGCCGCCGGGTGCGCGGCGGCCGCAAGCGTGGGGCGATGCTGGGGCGCTTGGGCGGAAGGGCGGGTGTCAAGGGGGGCGGTGGGAGTGGACGGGGCTGAAGTGGACGATGCGGGGCGGACGGTTGCCGCAGGGGCTCCGGGTGACGGAACGGGCGCCGGTCGCCCATGGGGGGATCGTCCCTGCGGGGCGTCCCAGCTTGCGGCCCGGACCATGGCGGCGGGGCCCTGAGCCACCATCCTGGGATCGATGGGGCCCGAGGGGGCCACTTGCGATGCCGAGGTCGGCGCGACGACCGCCTTGGCCTTGAGGTCGACGGTGCGCGTCCCGCAGATCCGATCCATCCAGTCCTGGCCGTCCCGTCCGATGGCAGCCGAGACCAAGGGACCGATGACGGTCAGGTGAAGCAGGGCCGACAGCGTGGTTCGCCACAGCTGGCGCTTGAGACCGGGGGCGTGTGTCGTCCCTGCGGCCACTGCCGCGGTCCGCGTGACCAGGGCTCCGGGAGTTCGTCCCGTCGTTGCCCTGGCCAAGGTGAGGACCATTGCCACTTCGAGCACCGTCAAGGTGGCCAGGACGATCGACGGACGCAGGAACCACACCAACGCGACGCATGCGCCGACGATGAGGGTGTCGACCAACAGTGTGGTGACGAGGGCTCCGGAGGATGCTCCCCGGAGTTGGAGCTGCGAGGACGCCGGAGCGGGGGAGGCGCCGGGCAGCCCAGGAGCGGAGATCGTCATGGATGTCATGAGGCCACCTGCCAGACACGGGTGAAGGCACCGGATGCGTAGATCGCGCACGGAAGGGCCAGGAGCAGTGAGAACGACTGCACGATGTCCCCGAGCCGTCGGACCAATGCGGTCGGTCCGTCCGGACCGGCCAACGCGTTGGCCAACGCAAATGCCGTCCCCGACAGGACCAGGATGGCGGCCACCACGCCAGTGCCCAGGGTGGACGTCATCCCGTGGCAGGTCAGTGCCACCACAACGATGGCCACGGCCGTCGCGCGTGGGGCGATCCGCCCCAGGGGACTGCGCAGACTGCGGGGGACCAGGGCCAGGGCGGCCGCGGAACTCAGGTACAGGGCCAGGGCGCACCGCCCCTGCCATGTCGTCGGATCGACCAGGGCGGCGGCATCCACCGCTGCGGCCAGGGCCAGGACGCACAGGGCGATGACCAACAGGTTCGCGCGCCCGTGCGCCTCGTCAAGGGAGCGGCGGATCCTGGCGGGGGTGATCTTGGCCGGTGCGGAGACCTTCGGTGCGCGCACGGTCGGGGCGCTGGTCGTCACCAGGGGCAGGTCGAGCAACTGGGTGTCGGGAATGCGGAAGGACAACGAGGGCACAATGGTCAGGCCGAGGGCGCACAGGCCCAATGTGACGGCCCACACGGCTTGCGAAGAGGCGCCGGTCAGTGCAGTGCCCGTGCCGACGACGGCGACCAGCGCCCACAGGCCCACGCAGGTCACCGTGGTGGCTGTGCGATGGAACACCCACAGTGCGACCGCTGCCAGCAGGCCGCCCCATGCGCAGCAGAGCAGGACCAGTTGGCCACTGAGCTCCCAGCCCACCGGCAGGACCACGGTCGGGATGGTTCCCAGCGCGGCCGTGCCCACCAGCACCCCTGCTGCGGAGTCCCGTACGACTTGCCGGGTGAGGGCCCCTACGGACAGTACGAGGGTCAGGGCGGCCCCCACCCCGCGCACGGGCCAGGAGAGCGGCAACCAGGCGAACAGTGGGGCCAACAGGGTGGTGATGACCAGCACGGCGACGAGGACGGAAAGTGTGAGAGTGGCCACCGTGGGTCGAACCCATGGACTGACGACCCTGCCGGCCGCCCGGGTGAGGGCTTCACTGTTCGCCCGACCGCCGGACAAGGCCAGGAGGACGCCGGAGGGCAGGTCCACCCCGATGGTGCTGGAGGGGTCCACCGGCGTCCCGTCCACCCGGGTCACGCGGACCAGGCCCCCGGAGGTGTCGACCTTGAGGATCGAGAGCAGTCCAGCCACGGTCGTTCCCTGTGGGACGGACAGGTCTTGACGCAAGGGACCGTCGAGCAGGGTCGCGGATGCGAGTTGCGCGACCATGCAAGCCTCCCTGGGAACGTTTTGTCGAAGGAACCTTCGGGATCCTCATTCGTGGACTCGACGATAGTATGGGACGGCATTGCCGATGTCACTGTCGGAGGATGCTTGCGACCTCTCGAATCGGAAGATCAAGGCATGGCTGACCTGAGGAAACGTGAGACCACCGTGTCCCCACCGGAGATGCCGCACGGCCGGATCGACCTGCAGGGGCCGCCCGACCAGCCCGAAGCCCAGGGTGCCGGCAACATCCTGGCAACGGCGTTGCCGATGATGGGCTCGATGGGCGTCATGGTCTTCATGGCCATGTCCCAGAGCTCGAATCCTCGCATGCTGCTCATGGCCGGCGCCATGGTCTTCGCGATGCTCTCGTTGGTCGCCTTCAACATCCACCGCCAGATCGGCGGCCATCGGCGGAAGGTTGACACCCTGCGGCGCGAGTACCTGGCCTACTTGGCCGAGACCCGCACCACTGTGCGCACCGTCGCGAAGAAGCAGAGGAGCTTCGTCAACTGGTACCTGCCCGCCCCGGACGCCCTCGTCCTTGTCGCGGAGGAGGCCTCCCGCATGTGGGAGCGCGAGGGCATCGGCCCCGACACACTCAACGTGCGCCTCGGATCCTCGACCCAGAACCTGGCCATGGAACTGGGGGAGCCGGAGATTCCGCCACTCGCCCAGCCCGACATCGTCTGCCACTCCGCCATGTCCCGATTCCTGGAGACCCACTCCACTGTCGACGACCTCGCCTTCGGCGTCTTCATCGGCGAGTTCTCCGTCGTGGAACTCGCCGGCCCACTGGAGATGGCCCAGTCGCAGGGACGGGCCATGCTCATGCACCTGGCGACCTTCGTGCCCCCGACCGCCTTGAAGATCGCGGTCCTGTGCTCCGAGGAGCGCCGCAAGGAATGGGAGTGGGTCAAGTGGCTGCCCCACGCCCGGTCCACGGAGACCACCGATGCCCTCGGGCCGGCCCGCATGGTCACCTCAGACCCGCTGGAGCTGTCAGAACTGCTCGGCGAAGAGTTCATCTCGCGCCCCAACTTCCGACCGCGCGACGAGGCGACCACATGGCCGCACCTGCTTCTCGTGGTCGACGGGGTCGACATCCCGACCTCGTCCCCATTCGGACGCGTGGGCGGGATCAGCGGCGTCACTGCCCTCAAGACGATGACCGCCTGGGGTCCGATGACCTCCCGGAACATGCTTCGCCTGCTCCTGCACCCCGACGCCCAGGCCGGCCCCGGGCAGATGGAACTGCTGCTGGTCGACCAGAAGCCGATCCTCGCCGTGCCGGACCGGATGGGTGTGGCCCAGGCCGAGGCCGTCGCCCGTCGCCTGACCTCCTGGTCGCAGAAGGAACGCGTCGAGGCCGAAGCTCCCGTCGGGCGCTCGGACCCGAAACGCTCCCAGGACCTCACCGAACTGCTGGGCTGTGGCGACATCCGCGACTTCGACCCCGACGTGCAGTGGAAGCGCCGTGAGGGCCGTGACCGCCTGAACATCCCCTTCGCCGTCACCCCCGAGGGCGTCCCCGTCAACCTGGACATCAAGGAATCCGCCCAGCAGGGCATGGGCCCCCACGGCCTGCTCATCGGCGCCACCGGTTCGGGCAAGTCGGAGGTTCTGCGCACGGTCGTCCTGGCGATGGCCCTCACGCACTCGCCCGAACAGTTGAACTTCGTCCTGGTCGACTTCAAAGGCGGCGCGACCTTCGCCGGAATGTCGGACCTGCCGCACGTCTCGGCGATGATCTCGAACCTGGAGTCCGAACTGACCCTGGTCGACCGCATGCAGGACGCCCTGCGCGGCGAAATGGTCCGCCGCCAAGAGGTCCTGCGCGCCGCCGGGAACTACGCGAATGTCACCGATTACGAGGCCGACCGCATCGCCGGCAAGCACGACGGGGCTCCCATGCCCGCGCTGTTCATCATCCTGGACGAATTCTCCGAGCTGCTCACCGCCAAACCCGAGTTCGTCGACCTGTTCGTGGCCATCGGCCGACTGGGCCGTTCGCTGTCCATCCACCTGCTGCTGTCCTCGCAGCGCTTGGAATCCGGGCGCCTCAAGGGCCTGGACTCGCACCTGTCGTACCGCATCGGTCTGAGGACCTTCTCCGCGAGCGAGTCCCGTGACGTACTGGGTGTCCCCGACGCCTACGACCTGCCGCCCTTCCCAGGCGTGGGTTATCTCAAGCCCGGCACCGAGCAGATGATCCGCTTCCGCGCCAGCTATGTGGCGGCCCCACCGCCGCCACGCAAGAACGAGGTCGCCGTGCGCCAGGCCGCCGCCAAGGCGGCGGTCAAGGTCCTTCCCTTCACCACTGCCCCGGTCCTGCAGCTTGAGGCACCCGTGGCGTCGACCGGTTCCGTCCCGGAGATCGCCGTCCTCAAGCCCGGCGACGAACGCTGGGAAGGCATGACCGAGATGGACATCGCCGTGGAGCGCATGAAAGGCAAGGGCGTGCCCGCCCACCAGGTGTGGCTGCCCCCATTGGACGTGCCGGACACGATGGACTCCCTCATGCCCGACCTGGTCGCAGACCCGCGAATCGGCCTGGTCTCGCCCTCGTGGAGGGCGAAGGGGACCCTGCGCATTCCGCTGGGCATCATCGACTTGCCGCTGGAGCAGAAGCGCGAGGTCCTGGAATTCGACTTCTCCGGGGCCAATGGTCACTTCGCGGTGGTCGGCGGTCCGTTGACCGGCAAGTCGACCGTCCTGCGCTCGATCGTCATGGCGCTGAGCTTGGTCCACACCCCCTCGGAGGTCCAGTTCTACATCCTGGACCTGGGTGGCGGCACCTTCAGCCCCTTCACGGAGGGCGCGCACGTCGCGGGTGTGTCCACACGTGACACCCTGGACACGACGAACCGCATGATGGCCGAGATCGAAGGCATCGTGGCCGACCGCGAGAAGTACTTCCGCGCCAATCGCATCGACTCGATGGACACCTACCGCCAGGGCCGAGCCCAAGGGCGCTTCGACGACGGCTACGGCGACGTCTTCCTCGTCGTCGACGGCTGGGCGTCGATGAAGACCGACATCGACGGACTGGACATGCGCATCCAGGCCCTCATGGCAAAGGCGCTCACCTTCGGCGTGCACCTCCTGGTGGCGACCTCCCGCTGGAGCGACCTGCGTCTGCAGGTCCAGGACTCCTTCGGCTCGCGTCTGGAGCTGCGTCTGGGTGACACGACGGACACCCGCATCGACCGCAAGGTCGCGGCCTCGGTGCCCAATGGGCGGCCTGGCCGCGGCCTCGAGGCCGGCGCGCACCACGTGCTGGTCGCCCTGCCCAGGGTGGACGGCGACCACGACCCGGCCTCCTTGGGGCCGGGCGTCATGGCCGCATTGGAGACGATCGCGAAGTCGGCTCCAGCGCCAGGTCCGAAGCTGCGCATGCTGCCCGACCGGATCACCTCGGCGGAGGTCATGAACGGCGCCGACAGCGGCAAGGCGCTGGTTCTGGGTGTGGAGGAGTCCCGCATGGGGCCCTTCCTGCTGCACCCGCGCCAGGAGAGCCACATGTACCTCTACGGCGATCCGAAGTCCGGAAAGACGACCTTCCTGCGCTCCATCGCCCAGGAGATCGTCCGCACCCACGGGCCCAAGGAGGCCCAGATCTGCTTCGTCGACCCGCGTCGTTCGCTGTTGGGTCAGGTCCCGAAGGAGTACCAGGTCGCCTACATGACGACCAAGGAGGAGACCGAACGCCAGATCAAGGGCCTGGTCGAATACCTGAGGACGCGTCTGCCGGGCGACTCGGTGACGAACGAGCAGCTGCGCGACCGCTCCTGGTGGACCGGGGCGGAGGTCTGGGTCCTGGTGGACGACTACGACCTGGTTGCCACCGGCGGCAACAACCCGTTGGCCCCCTTGGGGGCCCTCTTGCCCCAGGCCCAGGATGTCGGCCTGCACGTCATCGTGTCGCGACGCATGGGCGGTGCCGGTCGCGGTTTCGACCCCATCATCCAGGGCATGAACGACCTGGGGGGCACGGGCATCCTTCTGTCCGGCCGCCCGGAGGAGGGCCCGATCATCGGCCGCGTGAAGGCGCGCAAATCGGTTCCAGGGCGCGCCCAAGTGGTGTCGCGCGATGCGGGTCTGTTCAACGCCCAGATGGTGTGGTCCGACCCGGTCGAGTGACTCGGACGGGGCCGGAGTCCTGCCCGGTGGCCGGTGCCGCTGTGGATCGTTAGGATTTGTGCAGTTCTTGTCGTACATCCGGCAACCCATGGAGGACCGGAGGGGATGGAGGTACGCCGGTGCGTGTGAAGAGGTTGTTCGCAGCGGCGACGTCCGTGACCCTGCTGAGTCTGTCGATCTCGGTACTGGGGGGCTGCGGGATGCTTCCCGCGCCCTTGCCGCCGCCGCTCGGGCCGGGTGCTGACGGTGGGGAGTCTTCGACCACGAGGACGTCCTCGCAGGGCGGTGGTGACTCCGTTGTCAAGTGGATGGTCGGACGCCCGATGTACATCGCCTCGGGCTCGGTCAAGGCTTACCAGAAGTCCTTCACCTTGAATCAGGACGGGACCGTCACGGCGGATCCCGAAGTCCTGCCCTTCATCGGGAGGGCCACCCACTGGCGGGGCACCGCGGAGATCCTGGACTTCTGCACGGACAAGACCTGCAAGACCTACGCGGAGTGGCGCGTGAGTGCGGACAACCGCAACATTGCCGTCATCTTGACCCTGGAGACCTCCGGTCAGCAGAGTGGGGACACCATCCTGGAGCTCTCGCCGCACAAGAGTCCCTTCGGCTGACACAGCGAATCCCAGCAAGACGGATGGCGGTCCGTTGTGGAGGGGCGTGCTGTCCGGGTCCTGCGATGACCGGGTGGGTCAGTCCTGGTATCCGAGCTTCCCGTCCACGGGGGCACCTGCCGGTCGCTTCGTGTGGAAGGCGGGGGAGGTGCCCATCGCGACACGGTCCGAGTAGGTGTCCGCGATGAGTGAGTCCCCGCCGCGGTAGACGTAGTCCTTTCCCAGCGCCGCCCAGTGAGGCGACACCAGTCCCGCGTCATAGACCGCGCGCGACTGCGCATTCGGAGCGACATCGGGATCGCGATCGAGGAAGGGATTCTCATCCGGGTACTTCGACGGGTCGTCATCCAGCATGCCGCGGATGTTCACCAGTCCCCAGCCGAAGTGCTCGTCCCAACCCGAAGGGTCCTTCGCCGCTGTCTTGATGAGGGACTGCATGAGCTGGTTGCCAGTTGCCTGCGGGTGGGCCTGCTTGGCCAAGGCGAGTGCGCCGACGACATAGGGAGCCGCGTAGGAGGTCCCTCTGCAGCCCTCCTTGACCACCGTCATGGCTCCGTTGGCATCGTAGGACCGGCACCGCAGATCCTCGCCGGGGGCGGTCACTGTCACCGACTTGCCGAAGCTGGAAAAATCGGAGAACTCTCGGGTGATGGGACTCATGGAGGTGACCACCACGATGCCGTTCCTGGACGCGATGTCGATTGCCGGGATTCGGCTGGCATCGTTTCCTGCGCCGATGACCACGATGACCCCGTGCCGGATCGCGTAGTCGAACAGGTGCTCGTAGGTGACATCCCAACCGCCGTAGGACATGTTGATGATGTCCGCGCCGTCATCGACTGCCCTGGCCACGACATTCGTGAGTGCCTCCGCCGTCAAATCCTCGGGGTCGCACGTGGGTTCGGTGTCACCTCTTCTGGGGTCCCTGTAGACGACGACCTTCGCTTTGGGGGCCAGTCCCCATCCGGGGGCCTTGAGGATGGACGTCACCATGGTTCCGTGCTCGACGGACGCCGGGGCGGATGTGAAGGGACAGCCGGGTGCCTTGACCTCGATCTGGCCGTCGCGCAGCTCCGGCACTGTGGTGTCGACACCGGACTCCAGAACGGCAATGGTCACTCCCGTGCCGTCGACCCCACGGTCGCGCAGCTCCTGGATGCGCAGGGCGTCGTATGCGGGCTGCTCCAACACGGAGTCGTCGGCCGAGGCGGTAGGGGTCAGCGCCACCAGCCCACAGGCCAAGGCGGCGCCGGTCGCCGCGAAACGACCGAGCACCCGGGAGATCCTCACCAGCGGCCGTCCTCGGACTGGGTGTCCACGATCGAGATCGAGCTGACATCACCGGCGCCGAAAGCGCTCTGGTCGACGGCGACCATTTCCTCGTCCTCGACACGCACGACCTGGTAGCCGATCAAGGAACGACGGTCCTTCTTGCAAGCAGCACCGCGGACTCCGCCACCGATGGGCGCGCCCATGACGCCGGAGGTGCCGGCGCCAATGTGGGCCGCGCCTGCAGCGGAACCCATGCCCAGGCCCGCTGTGCCGATCGTGCCGCCCAGCGGGGCGAGGCCACCCAGGCCCGCTGCGCCGATCGAGCCGCCCAGCGGGGCGAGGCCGCCCAGGGCCGCGCGACCCACGCCGGCTGCCAAGGCGCCGACACCCAGACCGGCCGCCCCGGCCAGGACGGCGCCGCCGGCATTGGGGCCGGGTATGCCGCCCACGGTGAACCCCTTGCGCCATGCCGGGTGATCCGGCTGGTCGATCTTCGGGGGGACGTACCCGTCACGTGTCGGCCCGTCGGGACCGATGGGGTGAGCCGGCCTTGACAGGTCCACGATGCCGTCCCGGTGGATTGTGGGATGGTGCCTGAGCCACTCCGTGGTCGCGTCGGTATGGCCCTTGTGCTGTTCCAGCCACTGCGCGCGCCACTTGCCCCAGTTCCCATTGTCCTCATGGCCGGGCCTGCCGTCGTGGTTCCGGTCCCACGTGTCGGGTCGACCGTCACCGTCCAGGTCCCATTGGGCGGGGTGTCTGGGCAGTGAGACGAGGTTGTGCGGGCTGGATGACGTGGGGGCGGTGCCGCCACCGCCACCTCCTCCGCCGCCGGCTCCTGAGCCACCACCACCGGGGGCCTGCGACCTCGAATGGCTTCCTGGAATTCTGTTCTCAGTGCCCGAGTCATTGACGGCATTGACATCGAATGTGACGCCGTTCAATCGGGTGGCCATCGTCTTCAGGATCCTGGTCGCAATGACCTCCCGCTGGGTGTTGCGTTCGTTCTCCAGGTAGCGCATGTAGACGCTCACGGGCACCGTGAGGCCCCCCCACGACATCGACGTCACGTCGCTGACGGTCATCAGATTCTGTTCCCAAGGAGACAGGAGGTCGCCGGACAGACCCTTGCACTCGGCGGCAGCACTCTTCATGATCGAGCGTGCTTGGACGTGGTGCTCATGGATGAGTCGCGTCTGGGAGAGGCGCTTCCCGATGCTGTCGATCTCCTTGTTGAGCCACGTGATGTAGGCGCCAGCGGTGTCACCTTCGAAGGGACGGCTGGTGCCCAGATCCCGGATGATCCCCCTCACCTCTTCGAGAAGCTTGACGGCCTTTTCCAGTTGGGCAGTGTCGTCGGAGTCACTGGTGAAGTCCAGTCCCGCGACCTTCACCAGTCGGTCGTAGTTGGGTGAAGCGACCATTGTGGGCCCTCCGGGTCTCGTGTTTTCAGATGGGTGTGGGTGAAGCGTTGGTACGGGTCAGCGGGGTCCGGGGACTTTGGGTCCTGAGCTGGGGTGGTCGCGAGGCGGTTTGGGCCTCTGGTCAGGGGATTCAGCCGCTCCCATCCCGTCATTGATCATCTGGGCCGACTCTTCACCCGTCATGTCGGCCTCCTGCAGGTTCTGCAGGATCTTACCCAAAGTGACCTGCAGGGACTGGAGTTGACGGGTCAGGGCGGTGGTCTCCTGGAACAGGGCCATGGCGCTCTTGGCGTAACGATCCCTGCATGCCACGGCGGCAGGTTCTTCGCCCCACCGTTGTCCGAACGATGGACTCTGAGAAGCTGCGATGAAGTCGTAGTTCAAGGCAGCCGATGTGGTGTGTGGGACCGCGATCTCGGCGATGATCCGTTGAGCCTCCCTCACACGCTCTTCGTAGATCTCGGTGCTGCTCACGGGAACTCCTCGATGTGGCCGAACTCGAACGGTCTCAATTGTAAGACGGTCGCATGTCGTGCGCGCAAGGGGAAGGCAAAGGGAATGAGACTCGGGCGTGCGTGAACGGGGTACCACGTGCCAGACTTCGACAGGGCGACCCGGTGGAAGGGGACCCGCAGACGAACGCGACCGAGTTGGTGAACCTGGCCGAGTCCCCACCGAGTCGACTTTGGGGCCGATCCCTCCATTCGTACGCACCCCGTCACCGTCGCGACCCGCATCCCGACAGTCACGACCCGTCGACCCGGAACTGAAGGTGGTCAGTGATGTTGCAGACCGGTTCCTACTCTGCCCGCGGGCACGGAGCCATGATGGTCAGTGGCCCCACCGGCCTCGCACTGGTCCCGGAGCACTTGGCGCCGGGGGCCTACCAGGCCGTCATCGGGCAGGCGGACATCGGGACTTGGTTGCGTCAGGTCGCCAGTGCTCCGGTGGACCTGGCCTTCCTGGACACGGCCAATCCGAGGTGGTACCTGACCACCCGTGGCGCGGCCACCGCATCGATCTGCATGGGTGGGGCGCCCGTGTCCCTGAGCGGCCAGTTGTGGGGCGAGGCCATCCAGCCGGACTCCGTCGACGGCATCGTCCTGAGCGTTCCGGGGGTGGTCGAGGGCGAGTGGCGGCACATTGCCTTCGGCAGTGCGCCGGCTGCGCAGATCTGCATCGGAACCCTTCCTGCGCAGGTTTCGGCTCCGGCCGGTCCCTTCGAGGCTCCGGTTCCGCAGCCTCCGGCAGCCGGCTCCTTCGGCACGGTCGAAACCCCGCTTTCGCCCCGGCCTTGGGGTGCTCCGTGGACGCATGATGCTGCCTCGGTCGGCATGTCTGCCCTCGCACCGGTGCACGCAGGGACGCCTCGGCGACCGGAGGCCTTCGAAGCAGCGATCGCCCGAAGCGCCTTCCGGCAGATGGAAGCCGAGGCGGAATCGGAAGCGGGCGTCGCCGTCCGGAGCCGTTCCACCGATGTCCCGATGCCCCGGGCCGGCTTCCTCATGCACGCGGGCTCGGCGCCGGTCGAGCTCGACCGTGACGTCGTCATCGGCCGTGACCCGAACCCTCATGCCCTCACTGGCCGCGCCCGGGCGACCCCGCTGAGGGTTCCGAGCCCGATGACGGCGATCTCGCGCTCGCACTGCGCTGTCATCTCCATTGCTCCTTCCGCGTGGGCCGTCATGGACCTGGGGTCGACGAATGGGACGCTGCTGTGTCGAGTCAATGGCGCGGAGGAAGATGTCGTCCCCATGAGCACCGTGCCGCTGACCGATGGTGACCTCATCGATGTGGGCGAAGGTGTGACGATCGAGTTCCGGGTGCGCTGAGCGCTCCTCCTCAAGGCTGTTGGTGGCCCGCCGAAACTCGATGTGAACGCCTCGACGGACGAATCTCACGGATTGACGGACGAATCTCGCGGGAGTCGATGCGCCCCGTCCTCGTCCCCCCTTGACGTCCGCTTTGCAAGCGCCAGAAGTCCCCAAAACTTGAAACCGTGCCCGCTCGCGCCGCCCACACGCCGCAAATGGTGACCTAGGTCCCTGCCTTGCTAGACTCCCGAAGGGACGGTCCAAGGACGGGCCGCATGCCGACACAGGGAAGAAGAGGGCTGCAATGGTCAAGTACGTGTACGACTTCTCCGAGGGTGACAAGTCCATGAAGGACTTGCTCGGAGGCAAGGGTGCCAATCTGGCGGAGATGACCAAGCTGGGCCTGCCGGTTCCCCCGGGATTCACCATCTCCACCGAGGCCTGCCGCGCGTACTTGCGAGAAGGAGCCGTCCCCGAGTCCCTGGAGACCGAGGTCACCACCGCCCTGCGCCGCGTCGAGGACCAGATGGGCCGCCAGCTCGGCGACGCCTCCGACCCGCTGCTGGTCTCCGTGCGCTCAGGCGCCAAGTTCTCCATGCCCGGCATGATGGAGACCGTCCTCAACATCGGCCTCAACGACGTCTCCGTCAACGGGCTTGCCACCGTCTCCGGCAGTGAGCGCTTCGCGTGGGACTCCTACCGCCGCCTCATCCAGATGTTCGGCAAGACCGTCCTGGACATCGACGGCGACCTCTTCCTCAACGCCATCGACGACCTCAAGGCAGCGCGCGGAGTCACCGCCGACACCGAGTTGACCGCCGAGGACATGCGCGAACTGGTCGACATCTTCAAGGGCATCGTCAAGGACGCCACCGGAAAGGACTTCCCGCAGGACGCCCGCGAGCAGATGGACCTGGCCACCGAGGCCGTCTTCCGTTCGTGGAACACCGAGCGCGCCCGCATCTACCGTCGCCGCGAGCGCATCCCCCACGACCTGGGCACCGCAGTCAACGTGTGCACCATGGTCTTCGGCAACATGGGCGAGGACTCAGGCACCGGCGTGTGTTTCACCCGCGACCCCTCCACCGGCCACTCCGGCGTCTACGGCGACTACCTGACCAACGCCCAGGGCGAGGACGTCGTCGCCGGTATCCGCAACACCCTGCCCCTGTCGGCCCTGGGTGAGCAGAACAAGGCCGTCTACGACGAGCTTCGTGCCATCATGCGCAAGCTGGAAACCCACTACCGCGACCTGTGCGACATCGAGTTCACCGTCGAGCGCGGCAAGCTGTGGATGCTGCAGACCCGCGTGGGCAAGCGCACCGCAGCCGCCGCTTTCAGGGTGGCCATCCAGCTGGTCGACGAGAAGCTCATCACCCGCGACGAGGCCCTGTCCCGCGTCACCGGCGACCAGCTGACCCAGCTCATGTTCCCGCAATTCGACGCCTCCGCCGAGAAGGAACTCGTCGCCAAGGGCATGGCCGCCTCGCCCGGCGCCGCCGTGGGCAAGATCGTCTTCGACAACGCCCAGGCCGAGGCCGCCGCTGCCGCCGGCGTGAAGTGCGTCCTCGTGCGCCGCGAGACCAACCCCGACGACCTGCCCGGCATGGTCGTCGCCGAGGGTGTGCTCACCGCGCGCGGCGGCAAGACCTCGCATGCCGCCGTGGTCGCCCGCGGCATGGGCAAGACCTGCGTGTGCGGCGCAGAGGCGCTCAACATTGACGCCGAGGCCGGCACGGTGACCATTGGCGAGCGTGTCCTCACCGCCGCCGACACCATCGCCATCGATGGCCAGACCGGCGAGATCTTCATCGGCGAGGTCGCCGTCACCGACTCGCCCGTGACCACCTACCTGTCACACGGCCTGGAGGCGGGTCTGGCCGCCGCCGGCGAGAACGAGGGCACGCAGGAACTCATCCGGGCCGTCGACCAGCTGCTCTCCCACGCCGACAAGGTCCGCCGCCTGCGTGTGCGCGCCAACGCCGACACCCCCGAGGACTCCCGCCGCGCCATCGAGTTCGGCGCCGAAGGCATCGGCCTGTGCCGCACGGAACACATGTTCCTGGGTGCCCGCCGCCCGATCGTCGAGCGTCTCATCCTCTCGGAGGAGGGCTCACCCGAGCGCGCCGCCGCATTCGTCGAGCTGGAGACCCTGCAGAAGCAGGACTTCCTGGAGATGCTCGAGGTCATGGACGGCAAGGCCATGACTGTGCGCCTCATCGACCCGCCGCTGCACGAGTTCCTGCCCTCCCTTTCCGAGCTGGAGGTCAGGATCGCCGTGGCCAGGGCCACCGGCAAGGCCGTGGATCCGGCTGACGAGGAGATGCTGGTGACGGTGCGTCGCATGCACGAGCAGAACCCCATGCTGGGCCTGCGTGGCGTGCGTCTGGGAATCTACTTGCCGGGCCTGTTCGCCCTGCAGATGCGCGCCCTGTGCGAGGCCGCCGCCGACCTGGTCGCCCAGGGCAAGGCGCCCCACCCGGAGATCATGGTTCCGCTGGTCGGTTCCATCCGCGAGCTGCAACTGATCCGCGAGGAGGGCGAGGCCATCATTGCCGCAGTGGCCGCCGACAAGGGCGTGGATCTGTCGGGTGTGACCATCGGTGCGATGATCGAACTGCCGCGCGCTGCGATGACTGCGGAGGACCTGGCAACCGAGGCCGACTTCTTCAGCTTCGGCACCAACGACCTGACCCAGACCGTCTGGGGCTTCTCGCGTGACGACGTCGAGAGCGTGTTCTTCCCGCGCTACATCGAGTCCGGCATCTTCGGTGTGAGCCCCTTCGAGTCCATCGACGTCCACGGCGTGGGTACTGTCGTGGCCGAGGGCGTGCGTCGTGCCCGTTCCACCAAGCCCGACATCAAGCTGGGCGTGTGCGGTGAGCACGGTGGTGACCCGCTGTCCATCCACTTCTTCCACGAGGTGGGGCTGGACTACGTGTCCTGTTCGCCCTTCCGCGTGCCGGTGGCCCGCTTGGAGGCGGGCCGTGCCGCAGTGGGTCTGTCGGAATGAGTGATGTGGGGTGACACCCGCATGACCGCGCTGCCTTCGGGCGTGGCGGCGACAGCGTGAGGGGCCGCCCTCGTCGACCGGATCGGTTGGCGAGGGCGGCCCTTTCACCATTTCCGCCGATTGACAATTAGGTAAGAAGTGTGTTGACTATCTCAGGCGGTGCTCCACCACAGCATGACAATCGGATGACAAGGAAGGTCTCGTGTCCACGAAGAAGTTGGCCGTTGCGCTCACCCCCGCAGTTCTCGCTCTCCTGCTCTCCCTCGGTGCGGCCACCGTCTTCTCCGCATGCGACCGCCGCGAGGACGGCACGTGGATGCACTGTCACCAGTGCCAGAACTCCGTCGTGGGTGCAGGCCTGGCCCTGGCCGTCGTTTTCGGGGCCTCCACCGCGCTCAAACACAGGATCGTGCGACTGGCCCTCCAGGCACTCGCCCTTGTGCTCACCGTCGTCGTCTTCTTCATTCCGGGAACCCTGTGCCCCATGTGCATGATGAAGACCATGCGCTGCTACACGGTCTTCCAGCCCTTCACGCGCGTCATGTCGGGTCTGATCGCCCTGACCGGTGTCGGCGCCGCCGTGATCGCCTGGAAGGATCGCCAGTGCGTCGCCGCCTGAGGCGGCGACCCTGCCTGCTCGGACACTGAGAACACACCCATGACCATGCGCGCGAAGGTTGCACTCGCCGCCACGGGACTGCTCGTGGCGATCCTCGCCTTCCTTGCGTTGCGCGCCCACCTGGATGAGCGCGCCTACCGGGAGGGGCTCAGGCTCGAGCAGACGGGGGAGCGTGAGAGCGCGCTGCGAATCTTCACCGAGCTCGGTGACCACGCGGACAGCGCGCAACGAGCCCGATCCCTCGTCGCCGCCGATCCGGCGCTTCCCTTCAAGGGGGCGACCAAGGGAGAGATCGTCGACTTCGGCTCCTTCGAACAGGACGGCGACACCACCAATGGCGTCGAGCCCATCCGGTGGATCGTCCTGGACAGGATCGAAGGCCGCCTGCTGCTTCTCAGCCTGGACTGCCTGGATGCGCGTGCCCACCACCGCACACCCTTCGAACCCGTGACCTGGGAAACGAGCGACGTGCGCGCCTGGATGAACACGGAATTCCTGCGCAGCGCCTTCACCGAGGCCGAACGTGGCCTGATTCCTCTGGTCGAGGTCGACAATGCGAACCAGTCGAAGACGGGAACCGCCGGTGGGCACACGACCATGGACCACGTCTTCGCCTTGAGTGAGACGGAGGCGTCGATCTACATCGCCAATGCCGTCGAACAAGACCTCATCGGCGCGGCGGCCGCGTCCTTCGCCGTCCGAAGCACCCTTCCCGGGGACCAGGACGGGCACGTCGACTGGTGGCTGCGTTCTCCGGGCACCTACGACTTCGCCTTCCAGTACGTCGACCGCCAGGGGCAGCCTCTCGTCTCGGGCGGCAACGCCGACCTCGTCCACGGGATCCGCCCCGCCCTGTGGCTCGACACCACCGCGGGTGCCGCGAAATGACCCCACGCCCCCTCCGCCTGGCCGTGGTGCCCCTGAGGAACATCCGTGCCCACCTCCTGCGCTCGATGGTCCTCATGCTCCTGGTCCTGGCCCAGTCCGCGTGCGCGCTGGCAGGAATCGTCTTCATCGCGAACCTGCGCGCAGATCTCGACCTGGCACGCGACCGACTGGGAGCCGACGTCCTGGTCTACCCTTCGGCAGGATTCCTGCAATTGGACAAGGCCTGCGTCAACATGCTCGGCACCCCGATTCCCTTCCACAGGGAACGTTCGGGCTTGGCGCTGCTGGACACCAATGGCGACATCGAGCGCGTCGACCACCAGATCTACCTCACCGACGACACCGGTGACGGCCAATCCGTGTCGATCGTCGGCTTCGACCCGTCCACGGACTTCACCGTCGCTCCGTGGCTCGACAAGGGGCCCGAGCACGTGGTGCCTGACGGGAGTGTCGCCGTTGGTGCGGACGCGGTGGGCACCGATGCGCGCACCGTCATCCTGTTCGGCAAGGAATGGCCGATCGATTCGCGTCTGCACCGCACCGGGACCGAACTCGACCGGGCGGTCTTCGTGCCGATCAGCACCCTGGAGAGCGTCATCGCGCATGCGCGGGCCGCCGGCGTGACCTCCGTCGCCGACGTGGACCCCCGCCGCGACTACTCGGTGGCTCTGCTGCGTCTGCACGACCAGGGCGACGCCGAGTCGGTCACGAACTGGATCAACCTGTACATCCGGCGGGTCAACGCCGTCCACTCCGACACCGCTGTGGTGGGCACCTCCTCCTCGATCGCCAAGCATTCGGGGATCATCAGTGCGGTCGCCTCGGCGACATGGGTGATCCTGCTGGGCGCAGTGGGCCTCGCCCAGTCCCTCATGCTCAACGAACGCCGCCGTGAGATGAGCGTGTGGCGTCACGTCGGAGCTTCGAACGGCCTGGTCCGACGAGTCATGGTCAGGGAAGCGCTCATCGTCGACGTGGTCGGTGCCCTCGCGGGGGTGGCGCTCGCCAGTGTGGTCCTCCTCGTCGTCCCCGGCCTCGTCCCGCGACCGGAACTGTTGTCCCCGATGCGTCTGGTGGCGGCATCGGCCGGCGCACTGGCGCTGACCGTCCTGGTCGGCTGGCTGAGTGCACATGTGTGCACGACGAGGACACTCAAGGCCACCCGCGAGTCGATGCAGTTGACGGCGTAGGCCGTCGGTGTGGATGTCGGAAAGGACAAGACGATGCTCACGATGAGACAGCTCCCGGGACGCAATCTGCGCGCCTACCCGGCGCGCACCGGCGTCCTTGTCGTCTTTGCGCTCCTCATGGCAACAGTGGTCTTCGGCGGGGCGACACTGGTCGAAGGGATTCGCCAAGGTCTTGCCACGGTCGAAGCGCGGCTCGGCGCCGACATCCTCGTGACACCCGGTGACGCCGACAACCAGTTCTCGGCGCAGACCTTCCTGCTCGAGGCCGAACCGGGGTACTTCTACATGGGCGCCGACACCCTTGGCAAGGTCGGCGCAGTCGAAGGGGTCGAGGCCGCATCACCTCAACTCTTCCTGTCCTCGGCGCGGGCGAGTTGCTGCTCGGGGCGTTACCAGGTCTTCGCCTTCGACCCGGCCACGGACTTCGTGGTCCAACCCTGGATCGCCGAGACCACGGGAAGACCCGACATCGGCGACCAGGACGTGGTGGTGGGAGCCAATGTCACGGTTCCCGAGGACGGGCGCTTCGAGATCTACGGCATCAGGCTCCAGGCCGTCGGCCAGTTCGAGGCCACGGGCTCGACGCTCGACAATGCGGTCTACGCGAACTTCTCCACCGGTCGCACGCTGATCGAGGCCTCGGTGCGCAAGGGACTGAACAAGTACCACGACGTCGATCCGCGCGGGGTCATCTCGGCGGTGATGGTCGATGTCGCCCCGGACGCGGACATCGAGGTCGTGGCCGAGAGGATTCGCCAGCATGTCACGGGCGTCAGTGTCGCCACCGCGAAGAACATGGTCACGGGAATCTCCGACACGATCGGGCGGACCTCGCACACGATCTGGGTGTTCATGGTCGTCATCTGGGCGATCGGGGCGGCAATGACCGTGCTGGTCTTCACCGCGATGATCCACGAGAGACGTAGGGAGTTCGCCGCACTCAAGGGGATGGGAGCCACGCGAACGCAGTTGGCGCGGATGGTCGTCACGGAGGCGCTCATGGTGGACGGCGCCGGCGCCCTCGTGGGGATCGCCATGACTGCGGTGGTGCTCGGTGCCTTCCAGACGCTGGTGGGGCAGACCCTCGGGATCGGATTCCTCCTGCCGTCACCGCCGATGTGGGTGGCACTTGCTCTTGGGGCGCTCGGCTCGGTCCTTGCTGCGGCCGCCCTGGCGTCGTGGCTCTCGCTCAGGAGGATCGACAGGTGGGATGCGGGCACGGTCCTCAAGGAGGGGGAGTGATGACGATGATGGATGTGCGCGGGGTGCGCAAGGATTTTCGACGAGGGCGTTCCAGCGAACTCTTCACCGCAGTGGACACCGTGGATCTCCGGCTCACAGGCGGGGAGCTGACCCTCATCCGCGGCAGATCCGGTTCCGGCAAGAGCACCTTGGCCCTCATGCTCGGCGGAATGCTGCAGCCGACTTCGGGCACTGTGAGCGTGGAGGGCGAGGACCTGTACGCCTTGGACGACGCGGCCCGTTCGAGGTTGCGCAATGAGCGGATCGCCATGCTCCCGCAGGGAAATGTGGCTCTGCGCAGTCTCACCGTGTTGGAGAACGTGCTGCTTCCCTCGGTCATCCACGCCGCCGAGGCCGGTGAGGCCGTCACCTCCAGGGCGCGGGAGCTCATCGAGGCGCTCGGATTGTCGGCATTGGCGGATTCTTTCCCCAATGAGCTCTCCGGCGGAGAGCTGCGTCGCATGGGGTTGGCCAGGGCGCTCGTGATGGGTCCGGATGTCGTCATTGCCGATGAGCCGACGGCCGGCCTCGACCAGGCCAATGCCGTCGCCGCGCTGACCTTGTTGCGCGAGTGTGCCGACGCCGGTGCCGCCGTGTGCGTGGTCGCGCACGAGGACGACGCCCTGTCCTTCGCAGACTTGGTGCTGACGATGGACGGCGGGGTCCTGGGGCGCTGAGTCGCGGGTGGCGCCGGGTGTCCATGAGGGACCAGGGCGCTGTCTCGCATGTGGTGGCGGCTCACCCGAAGGGAATTAGGCAAACCTCAGGGTCTTTATTTACACCTCATCGAGATGACCCTAGACTGATCGGGCACATCAGGGTGCTTGATGCCGTGGAAGCGTCCGCCGGAACAACGGCGGACGGAGACGACTAGTGACCTCAAGGAGGGTCTGCAGGTGATGGGAATGGTGTCCACGAGGCCGCGATGGGGATCCGTGTGGATCCTGACCGCCGTGGCCACGGTCCTCCTGCTTCTGCTGCCGGCCTCCCCCGCGAAGGCCGACCACGGCACGTGGACGGACGTCGCCGAGGAGATGGCGCAGATCCTCGACGATGCTCATGCGACCTACCTCAAGGGTGACGTCCAGGGTGGCAAGGACGGGGTGAACACCGCCTACTACCGCCGTTACGAGACCCTGGGCTTTGAAAAGCAGGTCATGGCGCGCATTTCGGGTGAGCGGGTCTCCGCCGTGGAGATGGAGTTCTCCCTGGTCAAGAAGGCCATGAGCGACCATGACGACGCCGCCGTCGCCCAACACCTCGAGATCCTCAAGAAGCAGCTCATCGAGGACGCCGCCCTTCTGGACGGCGTGTCCGCGACCGGTTCTGCCGACGACTACAGCCCGGGCGCCTGGGGACAGGTCGCCAAGGAGATGGCGCAGATCCTCGACGATGCTCATGCGACCTACCTCAAGGGTGACGTCCAGGGTGGCAAGGACGGGGTGAACACCGCCTACTACCGCCGTTACGAGACCCTGGGCTTTGAAAAGCAGGTCATGGCGCGCGTCTCGGGTGAGCGGGTCTCCGCCGTGGAGATGGAGTTCTCCCTGGTCAAGAAGGCCATGAGCGACCATGACGACGCCGCGGTCGAGGCGCACCTGCAGACTCTGAAGAACTTCCTGCGCGAGGACGCGAACGCCCTCGACGGCTACACCGGCTCCGCATCGCGCACCGCCAACCCCTGGCTGTCCGGCTTCCTGCCGTCCCTGCTGGTCATCCTGCGAGAGGGGATGGAAGCCATCCTCGTCGTCGCGGCGATCCTGGCCTACCTGACCAAAGCGGGCCACCGGAACAAGGCCAGGGTCGTGTGGCTGGGAGTCGGCCTCGCCCTCGTCTTCTCCGTCATCCTTGCCATCCTCTTCTCCTCCTTCGCCGGCCTGGCGGGCGCCAACCAGGAGATCCTCGAAGGAGTCGCCGCCCTCTTCGCAGTCGCCATGCTCATCTGGGTGTCGAATTGGATGGTCTCCAAGTCGAGCAACGAAGCCTGGGACCGCTACATCAAGGACAAGACGGACGCCTCCCTCACACGTGGCTCACTGCTGGGACTTGCCGCCATCGCCTTCCTCGCCGTGCTGCGCGAGGGCGCCGAGACGATCCTCTTCTACGTCCCGATCGTCTCCCAGGCCGATGAGGCGATCGGACACGTGTGGATCGGTGTCGCCGTTGGAGCCGTCGCCCTCGTCATCGTCTTCCTGCTCATCCGTTTCGCTGCGCTGCGCATTCCACTGCGCCCCTTCTTCGCGGTGACCTCACTTCTTCTGGCACTGATGGCCGTGACCTTCACCGGATCGGGCATCAAGGAACTCCAGGAAGCCGACGTCCTTCCACTGACCTACGTGGACGGCTTCCCGACCATCGACCTCTTGGGGATCTACCCCCGAGTGGAGAACCTGTGCGGACAGGCACTGGTTCTCGCCACCATCGTCGGTCTGTACTTCTGGGGGAAATGGCGTCAACGCCACGCCTCGGCCCTGCAAGCGCACTCCGATGCCCAAACCCACGAACACACAGACATGGAGAACGACTCGTGAAGCAATCGCTGACAAGCATCGGTGCGGCCGCGGCCGCTCTTGCCCTGGTGGCCGGCCTTTCCGCCTGCTCCTCCGGAACTGCGGGAACGGAACCGCAGAGCACTCCTCAGTCCTCCTCCTCCGCTGCGGCCGCGCCCGGCGAGGACGCAGGTTTCGACGAGTTCCCGCTGGGTGACGACGTGTTCTCGGGCCCGTTGAAGATCTCGGGTGTCTACTTCCAGCCCGTCGACATGGAGCCGCAGATCCAGACCCCGGCAAAGGACGCCTCGATGCACATCGAAGCCGACATCTCCGCAGTGCAGGGCAATGATCTCGGCTACGGCGTCGGTGACTTCATCCCCGGTCTGAAGGTCGACTACAAGGTCCTCGGCAAGGATGGAAAGGCAGTCCTGGAAGGCACCTTCATGCCGATGAACGCCTCGGACGGCCCGCACTACGGCCTGAACCTTCCCAAGCTCGATGCGGGAACCTACACGGTGCAGTTCATCGTCCACTCGCCGGAGGAAAACGGTTGGCTGCTCCACACCGACGAGACCACCGGCGTCAAGGGCCGCTTCTGGACCGAGCCGATCGTGGCCGAGTTCAAGGACTGGAAGTGGGATCCCACTGCCGTCGAGTGGTGACGCGATGAGGCCGTGGGCCGGAGGGTCTCCTTCGGCCCACGGCTCATGCATGAGCCACAATTGACGCGACACGAGCCGCCGCTCGGCGGACAACAGGACGGGAACGAACGATGATCGAGCAGATGGGGCAGATCGCCCTCGTGGTGCTTCTCACCGCACTCGCGGCAGGGACGGTGATCCCTCTGATCCCCGTACGCGGCAAGGGCCGTGGCGCCACGGCGGTGCGCAGGTGGGTCATCGGCGGCGGGATCTGTCTGGGGGTCGTGGCCTCACTGGCCCTGACCGTGGTCAACACGGTCCTGCCCAAGGCGGTCAACCGCCAGGTCGTGGCCCTGTGGACCCTGCCCGTCGCCATCGTCCTGGTCATCGCGTTCATCGCCTTGACCCTGCTGCGTCGCCGTGCCGAAGCCGACAGCGTCGCCCTGGACACGGCGACCCAAGTCGTCGGTGGCGCCTACCTGGCCGCCATCGTCTTCAGGGCTGCGCCCACCGCAATGGCACCCGCCGTCCTGTTGACCTCCGGGACCAACGAACTCCTGTCCACCCAGGCCCTGCTCACCTTCGTCGGATACGGACTGGGTTGGGGGGTCGCGGTGCTGCTCGGCTTTTTCGCCTGGCGCTTGACGACCCAGGCGCGAACCATGTGGCCAATGGTCGTGGTCACCGCTGTACTGGCCCTGACCCACGTCCTGCTCATCGTGCGCATCCTCCAGGCCAAGCGGATCATCACGATGTCGAACTCGGCATTCACCGCACTGTCGTGGACCATCAACCACGAGGCGATCTTCCCCGTCTGCGCCATGGGCGCACTCGGCGTGGTGGCCTTCCTGCTGTGGAGGAGCGGTCGCACCGAGCCCGTCGAGGGCGAGAACCCCGCCCAGAGGCGACTGAGGCGAGCCCAGGCCAGGATGCGCAAGTTCATCGCCGGCACCGCCGTGGGCGGCTACCTGTGCGGGGCGCTGCTCGTCACCGTCGGAGTCGCCATTGCCTCCGCAGAGGTCGAATTGTCCGCGCCCGAGCCCTTCACAGTGGTCGACGGCAAAGCCGTCGTCGATGTCAAGGACATTTCCGACGGGCACCTGCACCGTTTCGCCCACACGACCTCCTCGGGTGTCGAAGTCCGGTTCATCGTCATCCAGAAGGCGGGCTCATCCTTCGGAGTCGGGCTGGACGCCTGCGAGATCTGTGGCGCCAGCGGGTACTACGAGAAGGACGGAAAGATCATCTGCAAACTCTGCGAGGTCGCGATGAACATCGCCACCATCGGTTTCAAAGGCGGTTGCAATCCGATCCCCATCGAGTACGAAGTGTCGAACGGGACCTTGACAGTACCGTTGTCGGTCCTGGAAGCGAATGCGAGCATCTTCGCATGAGCCCGGCCCGCACGGCTTCGCCCTCGCACCTGCGGGAGGGGAGCGTCCCATGTTCCTGAGAATGCTCATGCGGGCGCTCACGCGCCGAGGCAACCGTCATCTGCTCATCGCCGTGACCATCGCCTTGGGCACGGCGGTTGCGACCTCGATGCTCTCCGTCATGTTCGACGTCGGCGACAAGGTCAACCAGGAACTCAAGTCCTACGGCGCGAACATCGTCGTACGCCCCCAAGGGGCGGCCGTCCTCCAGGACCTCTACGGCGCCGAGAGCCCGACCCAGGCGCATCTGCGCGAGGACGAACTGGGCCGGATCAAGGAGATCTTCTGGACCTACAACATCTTGGACTTCGCTCCTCTGCTCCCCGTCCAGGTCACCGATGCCACAGGTCAGTCCTTGACCCTCACAGGAACATGGTTCGACCACCACATGTCCTTGGCCACGGAAGAAAAGGTCCACACCGGGCTGGACAAGTTGCGTGCGTGGTGGGGCGTGACCGGCGAATGGGTGAAGGAGGCCGACCCACACGGGGCCATGGTGGGCCACGCCTACGCCAAGGCCCATTCCCTGTCCATCGGCGACACCCTGACCGTCGAACGTGAGGGCCGCAAGGTCGAATTGACCGTGCGGGGGATATTCGATGCAGGGGACGAGGCCGATTCGGGCGTCTACACCCATCTGGACCTCGCCCAAGAACTCCTCGCAGCTCCAGGAGCCGTCGCCTCGGTCGAAGTGTCCGCCCTGACCACTCCCGACAACGACTTGGCGCGCAAGGCCGCGAAGAACCCCGATTCCCTGTCCGTGTCCGAAAGGGAAACCTGGTACTGCACCGCATACGTCTCGTCGATCGCCTACCAGATCGAAGAGGTGATGACCGACTCGATGGCCAGACCCGTGCGGCAGGTCGCCGAATCCGAGGGCACCATCTTGGAGAAGACACAACTCCTCATGGTCCTCGTCACCGTCCTCGCCCTGGTGGCCTCCGCCCTTGCCATCGCCAACCTGGTGACCGCCAACGTCATGGAACGCTCCGCCGAAATCGGCCTGATGAAGGCGATCGGCGCGAAGAACAGGTCGATCATCGCCCTCTTCCTCGCCGAAATCACGCTGGTCGCACTCGTGGGCGGAGTCCTCGGCTACGCCGCAGGAATCGCCTTGGCGCAGGTGATCGGACACATCGTCTTCTCCTCATTCGTCTCCATCACGCCGGTGGTCGCCGCAGCGGCCCTGGTCCTGGTCCTGCTGGTGGTCCTTGGAGCCTCGATCCCGGCGATCCGTCACCTGCTGCGACTCAACGCCGCCGAAGTCCTCCACGGAAGGTGAAGTCATGACCCGTCGCATGATGTTCTGGCGGATGGTCCTGTCTTCGATCGTCCGCAGGCGCTCGCGCGTCCTCATCGCCGTCCTCGCCGTGGCGATCGGCGCCACCACGCTGTCCGGTCTGGCCACGATCGCCACCGAAGTGCCCGCACAACTCGCCCGTGAAGTCCGCGCCTACGGGGCGAACATGGTGGTCTCTCCCGAATCGGGCTCACAGGCCCTGGACCCGGAACTTCTTGACCAGGTGTCCAAGATCGTGCCCGCCTCCGCCCTGGTCGGCTCCGCGGCCTTCGACTACGAGGTCGTCCTCGTCAACGACCAACCCTTCGTCGCCGCCGGGGTCGAACTCGACGCCGTGCGCCAGATGAACCCCTACTGGTACGTCGATGGCCAATGGCCCACCCAGCCCGGACAGATCCTCGTCGGCGAGGAAGTCGCCGACACCGTCGGAGCCTCGGTCGGGAAGACCATCACACTCACCCTCGTCAACGACTCCGCCTCGCCCGCCCAATCCGCACCCCAGAGCGGAGCCACCAACTCCTCCTCCCCGGCCTCACCCCAGAGCGGCACGGCCGCGGGCCCCTTGGCCCAGATCGCCTCCTCCCAACCGCACAAGGACTTCACCGTGGTCGGAATCCTCAAGACCGGCGGCAACGAGGACTCCTACATGTACGCGAGCGGCCAGGACATCTCCGGGCTCACGGGCAGGGGAATCCGCCCCTCCGTCGCCGAGTACTCGATCGCGGTGGAAGCCGACATCCTCGACGGGATCGTCGCAGACATCAACGCGCAGGTCGACGCAGTCAATGCACAGCCCGTCAAACGTCTTGCCCAGTCCGACTCCGGTGTCATCTCCATGTTGCGCTCGCTCCTGGCGATCATCGCTGGCATCGTCCTGGTCCTGACCCTGATCGGCGTGTCGACGACAATGGTGGCGATCGTCGCCGAACGACGCAATGAAATCGGCCTGCGCAAAGCCCTGGGCGCAACCTCGCGTTCCATCACGGCGGAGTTCATCGGTGAAGGAGCCCTCCTCGGACTCGTCGGCGGAGTGGTCGGTGTCGCCCTCGGATACACCTTGGCGGCATCCATCAGCCTCAACGTGTTCCACAGGAGCATTTCCCTGCCGCCACTCATCGGCGTCGTCACACTCCTGGCCTCGGTGGGTGTCGCCGTCCTGGCCTGTCTGCCCCCGGTGCGCCGCGCCGCAGCCGTCGACCCCGCCCTCGTCCTGCGCGGAGAATGAGAGAAGACCATGACCGAAGAACAGATGACGCCGCTCCTGGACCTCGACGAAGTCTCCAAGATCTACGGTGACCTGCACGCCCTGGACAACGTGTCCCTGAAGATCGGGCGCGGGGAATGGGTGTCCATCGTCGGCCCCTCCGGCTCGGGCAAGACCACGCTGATGAACATCGTCGGCTGCATGGACACCGCCTCCAAGGGCAGGGTGCGTCTGGACGGCCGGGACATCTCCGACCTGACCGGCGACGAACTCACCGAGATCCGCCGCTCCACCATCGGCCTGGTCTTCCAGCAGTTCCACCTCATCGGGCACCTCACAGCGCTGGAGAACATCATGGTCGCCCAGTACTACCATTCGATGCCCGACGAGAAGGAGGCGATGGAGGCTCTTGACCGTGTCGGCCTGGCCGACCGTGCCACCCACCTGCCCCGCCAGCTCTCCGGCGGTGAACAGCAGAGGGTCTGCGTGGCGCGCGCCCTCATCAACTACCCGAAACTCATCCTCGCCGACGAGCCGACCGGCAACCTCGACCAGACCAATGAGCGGATCGTCCTGGACCTGTTCGCCCAACTCCACAAGGAGGGCACGACCCTCATGGTCGTCACCCACGACGCCCTCGTCGCAGGTCAGGGACAGCGTGAGATCGCCCTCGACCACGGGCGGATCCTCAAGGAGACATGGCACGACCACGACACCGTCAGCGCAACCGGGAAGGACAAGGTGGACCTGCGATGAGCACCACAAGCAGAGCCGTGAAAGCCGGAATCGTGGGACTTGGCGCAATGCTCCTGGCGGCCTGCTCGGCCTCGTACGACATCGACATGAGCGTGCCGATGAAGGACGGGCAGTGGAGCGGACGCTCCAATGCGGACGACCAGGGCGCCGTCGGTGTCATCACGATCACCGTCGCCGGAGGCCAGATCACGAACACGACCTTCGAAACCCTCAAGGCCGACGGTTCGGACAAGGACGGCGACTACGGCAAGGACTCCTCGGGTGAGGTCTTCAACAAGGACTACTACGAGAAGGCCCAGCGGGCGGTGGAGTCCTATGCCCGTTACTCGCAAGAACTCACCGACAAGGACGATCCGACCAAGGTCGACGTCATCTCGGGGGCCACGGTTGCCCACAGGCAATTCATGCAAGCCGCCATCCGCGCGATCTCCAAGGCCCAGGGGGTCGACGACTCGGGTGCTGACGAGGTGGAAATCCCGGGCCTCAAGGATTCGACCGGCACGGGGGACTCCGACCTGGACAAGGACCTGGGCGGGACGGACAAGTAGCCGTGGACGCCTCACCGGTGGTGGCCTTCGGTGTCGACCAGGACGGGGACGAGGCCCAGTGGCGCGTGTCCTTCCCGGCAATGGGCACGCGGATCGACCTGACCGGCTCGGGAGGTGACCTGCGGCGGATCACTGAGGTGGCTTGCCGGACAGTGGCCGAGTGCGAGTCCCTGTGGTCGGTCTTCCGTCCGGACTCCGACATTTCCCGCATCAACGCGCACTCGGGTCCGTGCCGGGTCGACCAACGCACCGACCGGCTTCTTGACGACGCCCGTGCCCTGGCGGCGGCCACCGGAGGCGCCTTCACGCCCGTGGCCGGGGCATTGGTGCGTCTGTGGGATGTCAAGGCGGCCCGCGGACACTTCCTTCGCACGGGCACCCTCCCGTGCCCTCCCTCCGAATCGCAGTGTCGACGCGCAGCCGCCTTGTGCGATCCCTCCCTGCTGCACCGGGACGATGCCGGACGGTGGAGCCTTGCACCGGGGCAGGGGCGCGACACGGGAGCTGCGGGCCAGGAGCCTGACGGCGGGCCCCGGGTGGATCCGCACCGTGCAGGGCAGCCATGGCAGCGCCCCCTTCTCGATCTGGGCGGGATCGCGAAAGGGGCGACGGCGGACGCCGTGCGGGACGCCGTGCGGGAGGCGGGGGCGCGAAGCGTCCTCGTGTCCGTGGGGACCTCCTCGATCACTGCCCACGGCCCGGGCCCGCACGGTCGCCCGTGGCGCGTGGGTCTGCGCGCCGTCGGTGCGGCGGAGAACGAGGCGGTCGGTCACCTCGCGCTCACCGACGCCTGCCTGTCGACCTCGGGCGGTCACGCCCCTTGGGCCCCCTCCACGAGGACGGAACTGCCCGCTCGCAGGACCGGCCAGGGAATCCTCACGCACTTCACACACGACACTTTCGATCCCCGTAGCGGCCGTCCAGGGAATTCAGGCATTCGTCAAGTGAGCATCGTGTGCGAATCCGGTGTCATGGCCGAGGCTCTGTCCACTGCACTGCTCGTCGCGGGCCCCGGGTGCGTGGACGGGGAGCGTCTGGGCGCATGGGCCGCCATCCGGAATGTGTCGCCGCGATGGGAACGGGTCATCATGGGGGAGCGGGGCATCGAGGCCTCCGATGGTGCCGGGTGGAGGCCGGGCCCGCAGGCCAAGCCGCGAAAGGAAACGGAACCAAGCGACGCCTAAACTGGGAAACATGAACCTGGCCTCATGCAAGACCAGCACACGGGGGCGCCTCGTGTCCCTTGGTGTCGACCCGGCCCACACCCTGCGTCTGCAGGAACTCGGAGTTCGCCCCGGAGCAGAGTTCTTCCTCACCAACCGCGCTGCCTTCGGCGTCGTCGTCGTCAACATCGCCGGAGCGCGGATCGCAGTCGACTCCCACTCGGCCCGACTCATCGAGGTGGAGACCCTCGCATGAGCTGCTCCAAGTGCAGACCGGGCAGGGGCACGGACCTCGTCGAAGAGGAAAACGCCGACACCCCCCAGAACCCGACCGTCCTGCTCATCGGCAACCCGAATGTCGGCAAGTCGACCCTGTTCAACACCCTCACCGGTGCGCGGCAGGCAGTGGTCAACGCCCCCGGCACCACGGTCGAGGTCATGCAGGGAACCTGGTCGGCCCTCGGCGCGCGACTCCTGGACCTGCCCGGCACCTACTCGCTGATTGCGACCTCGCCGGACGAACAGGTCGTGGTCGACACACTCGCCGGCGCCCCCGGGTCCTTCACCGACGCCGCCAAGGGACGCAGCGTCGACCTCGCCCTCGTCGTCCTGGACGCCACCGCACTGACCCGCTCCCTGTACCTGGTCGCGCAGGTCGCCCGCACCGGACGCCCCGTCGCAACCGTCATCACCTTGGCCGACGTGCAAGAACGCGAAGGGGAGTCCATCGACTCCGCAGCGCTGTCCGCCAGCCTGGGCGTACCCGTCATGATCATCGACCCGCGCACCTCCGCCGGGGTGGCCGGCCTGGAGGACATGGTGCGTCTGGCCCTGTGTCGCCGCCCTCGTGTCAAGCACATCAGGCCGGTTCCCGACGCCCCCGGGTACAACCAGGTCGCTGCAGCTGCCGCCTTGGCAGCCCTTGAACGCGCAGGCGCCGCCGAGGCGGCCGTGGGCGACCGGGGACGAGACCTGCTGGCGCTGAACCCCAGTGGCTGCGGCTGCTCCCACGGGCAGGACGGCGGACCCGCGGGCGGGTGCATGGCCCCCGACTCGACGGCCAGCGCTGCCGCGGCCCTGCACCGCAGTCCCCAGGACGAGGCCGACGACCTGTTCTCGTGGGTCGAACGGGTCGACACCGAGGCCTTCGGCGTGCGAAAGGCCAGCACCACCCTGTCCCTGTCGGACAAGATCGACCGCTTCCTCCTGCATCCCGTGGTCGGCATCCCGGTCTTCTTCGCCCTCATGTGGCTGCTCTTCAAAGTCGCCGGCGAGTGGGTGGGTCCCGTCCAGGACCTCTTCGACGGCTTCTTCACCAGCCAGGACGAGGGAGCATGGTCGCTTGCGAACGCGCTGGACGCCCTGCTGTTCGGGGTCGGCCTGCACGACACGTGGGTCCAGGGACTGCTGGTCGGCGGCCTGTCGACGGGCTTGGGCGTGGTCGCCAGCTTCCTGCCGCTGATGTTCGTCATCTTCTTGCTGATCTCGATCCTCGAAGACTCCGGGTACATGGCGCGCGCGGCATTCCTCGGTGACAGGGTCATGCGCGCGATCGGCCTGGACGGGCGCGTCATCTTGCCTCTCATCATGGGGTTCGGCTGCAACCTGCCTTCGCTCGCGGCGACCCGCACCCTGCCCGACGCCAAGCAGCGCTTGGTGACCACTTTGGTCATCCCGTACACCTCGTGTGCGGCGCGCCTGACGATCTACCTGATGATCGCCCGCATCTTCTTCCCTGCCCACACCGGCTCGGTCGTCTTCGTCATGTACGTGTTCTCGCTTGTGATGGTGATCCTGGGGGCCCTGGTCCTCAAGCCCTTCATCACCAAGGACTCCTCGCAGGCGCCCCTCATGCTGGTCCTTCCCGCCTACCAGGCGCCCCGCGTCCTGGTCACCGTGAAGAACACGGCCATGCGCGCCTGGGCCTTCGTCGCCGGTGCAGGCAAGATCATCATCGTGATGACGCTGGTCGTGTGGTTGATGGGCGCGATCCCGGTGGCCGGCGGCTACTCCTTCGCCCAGTCCGACCTGCCGATGGACAAGTCCCTGTACGGGCGCACCGCGCAGATTCTCGAACCGGTCTTCGCCCCGGCCGGCTTCGGCGAGTGGCACCTGACCGGCGCTCTCATGACGGGTTTCGTCGCCAAGGAGACGGTCATCAGTTCGATCGTCACCTCCTACAACCTCGACCCCGCAGTCGAGGGCGGCGACGCCGAGGACGGTGGCGAGGACCTGGGCTCCCTGCCCGAGCTGGTCACGGGCTCGTTCGCGGCCTCGGCCGGGGACGCGGCCCCGATTGCGGCCTTCGCCTTCCTGGTCTTCGTCCTGACCTACACGCCCTGTCTGGCAACGGTGGCCGAGCAGGCGCGCCAGATCGGCGGGCGCAGGACGGCCGCCGCCGTGGCCGTCCAATTCGGCGCGGCGTGGCTGCTGGCGACGCTCATCTTCCAGGCGGGACGTCTGGTCCTGTGAGCGCGGGGGACGAGAGCGGGGCGCAGAGCCCGGTGCCGCTGGCCGCTCCACATCCTGTGGGGGCGCGTCAGCGCATGTACCAAGTGATGCGCAAGGGGAGGACCGTGCGGGCCGCGGCGGCGGAGGCAGGTGTCTCCGTGGCTCTGGCCGAGGTCATCGTCGACGAGTTCCGCCGTACGGGCCTGTTGGACTCAGCGGATTCCCTGTGCGCCTCGGGCTTGGGGGCGTGCGGTGGGGCAGACTCCGCTGAGGTGCGCCTGCACTGCGCCGGTTGTCCGGTCATGATCTGACTCGGCCCGCCCTCACACCTGGTCGGCCTCGTCGAAGTGGCCCTGACGGACGAATCTCGCGGATCGGCGGACGAATCTCACGGGATGACGGACGAATCTCGCGGGGGTCACTGTGCGCCGAGGCCCGACCCGCCCATGGCCAACAGGGTCGCCAGATGCACACCGCCGCGCCCGGCCAGCTGAGCGGCCTGGGTGCGACAACTGAAGCCATCCGCCAAGTACACGGCGTCCGGATGCTGCTCCAAAGCAGGAAGCAGTGAGCGCTGCGCGACCTTCACCGACAACTCGTAGTGTCCGGCCTCCATACCGAAGTTGCCTGCCAGCCCGCAGCAACCGGAAAGCTGCGTCACGCGGGCCCCCAGGCGCTCCAACAACGCCCGGTCCGCCGACCACCCCATCACCGAATGGTGGTGGCAGTGCGGCTGGGCGACCACCTCGACCCCGGTCAGGTCAGGCAGCGACAGCTGCCCCTCAGGCAGGCTCGTCAACAACTCCGACAGGGTGAAAGTCCCCTTCGAGACCATCGCCGAACGCGGGTCCTGCGGCAGCAGGTCCAGCAGGTCGTCTCGCAGGACGGCCGTGCACGAGGGCTCCACACCCACGATCGGGATCCCATTGGCCGCGAAGGGCGCCAACGCGTCGAGCAGCGCAGTGAGCCTCTTCTTCGCCCCCCTCAGCTGCCCGGTCGTGATCCACGTGAGTCCGCAGCACACATCCGGAGCCAGGATCGGCGCGAAACCATTGGCCTCCAGTACCTGCACCAAGCTGCGCGCCCCCGCATCATCCAGCGTCTGCGAGAAGCTGTCCGCCCACACCAGGACGAAAGGACGAGAGGCGGCCACGCCCTCGTCCCCACGCTTTCTTCCGGTACCGGTGCCCGTTGTCGGAGTCTGCGCGTCGCCCACCGGCGGCATCTGCGAGGTGAGCCCTCGCCGGCCCGCCCACGCCGAGAAGGTCCCCGACTGCAAGGGCGGCATGGGCCGGCGGGGGTCCAGGCCGATCGCGCGGAAGGCCAGGCGCCGCAGGGCCCCCACCGCCAGCACCGCGTTGGAGAGCATCGCCAGGCCCGGCACCTTGGCGGTCAGGCGCGTCCACATCGGCAGCCGGCCGAGCGTGTAGTGCGACAGCGGCCGGAGGCGGCCGCGATGGCGGCGGAAAAGGACCTCGCTGCGGTACTTCGCCATGTCGACGCCGGCCGGACACTCCGAGGAACACGCCTTGCACGCCAGGCACAGGTCCAGCGCTTCGAGCACCTCGGGCGAGTCGATCGCCGCCAGGAGCTGCCCATTCGCCGCATCCTGGAGGGTGCGGGCCCGGCCGCGCGTCACATCCTTCTCCTCGCCGGTGACCGCGTAGGAGGGGCACATGAAGGTCCCGGGCACGCCGGCACGGCACTTGCCCACACCCGTGCACCGGTGGACGGCGGACGTGAAGTCCCCGTGGTCCTCGGCAAAGGAGAAGCCGCCCTCGGCAGGCATGGGGCGCGCGGCGGGCCGACGCAGGTGGGCGTCAAGCAGGTCCACACCGGGTTGAGGGTCCTGAACCAGGGCGGCCCCAAGTCCGCCGCCTTTCCCGCGCTCGGAATTCGTGTCCGCGCGCCTTTGCGCCCGACGGGCATTGGCCTGCTCGGCGGACATGGGAGCGGTCAGCACCCCCGGATTCAGCAGGTTCTCCGGATCAAAAAGGTGTTTGACCTGCGCGAACAAGTCCAGCATGTCGGCGGAGTACATGAAGCGCAGCAACTCCGAACGCGCTCTTCCGTCACCGTGTTCGCCCGAGACGGACCCGCCGTGGCGAGCCACCAGACGGGCCGACTCCTCCAGGAAACGCCGCGAGTGCTCCACCCCGGCCGCGCTGTCCAAGGGCAGGTCCAGGCGCACGTGCACGCACCCGTCGCCGAAGTGCCCATAGAGCAGGCCGTCGACCTCGTGGTCGCGCATGAGAGCCGTGAAGTCCCGCAGGTAGGCGCCCAGATGGGCCGGTGGGACGGCCGCGTCCTCCAGGCCGGGCCAAGCCTGCTCGCCCCCATGTCCTGTCGCAGGATCCACGGGCGTGCGCCCGCCCAACCCCGCACCGTCGGCGCGGATGCGCCACAAGGCGGAGGCCTGACTGCCGGGAGGATAGACGGCGACCGCGTCGGTGCGTGCGGCAGCCGCCAACGCATGGGCGCGCTCCAGCGAGTCCTCGGCGTCACGGCCCCCGACCTCGCACATCATCCACCCCTCGCCCTCGGGCAATGCGGGGACTGCGCCGGGGCCCTTGTGTCGGCGGACCACATCGACCAGACGCGAGTCCATGCCTTCCACGGCCAGCGGCTCGTGGGCCAGCAGGGACGGCACGTCGTCCGCAGCGGCGATCATGTCGGGGTAGCCCAGGACGACCAGGACCGGTGCGGTCGGCAGTGGCACCAGGCGCACGGTCACGGACAGGACGGTGACCAGGGTCCCTTCCGTGCCGACCAGCATGGCGGCGAGGTTCCTGCGGCCTTCAGGGGTGAGGTGTTCGAGGGAGAATCCGGAAACCTGCCTGCCGAAGGTGCCCAGTTCACGGCGAACCAGCGCCAAGTTCGCGTCGACAAGCGCCGCAAGACCCGGCACCTCGGGCACGGTGGCGTCGTGGCTGGTCGTGGCAATGAAGCGGCGTCCCTGCCCGTCCACACAGTCCAGGGCGACGATGTTGTCCGCCGTGCGCCCCCACGCAGTGGCGTGCGGGCCGCAGGCATTGTTGCCGACCATTCCGCCGATGCTTGCCCGGTTCTGGCTGGAGGGGTCCGGCCCGAAGCGAAGTCCGTGGGGCGCTGCGGCCTCCTGGAGGGTCTGTTGGATGCAGCCGGGCTCGACAAGCGCGGTGCGCGCCTGGGCATCGACGGACAGGACCCGGTTCATGTGCCGGGTGAAGTCGATGACCAGGCCGGGTCCGACGGAGTTGCCGGCGCAGCTGGTGCCTCCGCCCCGGGAGGTGACCGGCACGTGGCGCTCGCGGGCCAGGTCGAGGGTCGCCAGGACGTCCTCGACGCTTCGCGGCATGACGACGGCCAACGGGGGCACCCGGTAGTTGCCTGCGTCGGTGGAGTATCTGGCGCGTGTGCCCGCCGAGTCGTCGACCTCGCCGTCAATGCGTTGACGCAGGTCATTGACGAAGGCGCGTGCGCGCGAGGGCTCGGCCCAGGAGGCGGGAGGGGGCGGGGGTGCGGCGGGGGTGTGGGCGCTCACGGAGTCGATTCTTCCATCGGAGGGAGCGTTGGGGGTGGGAGCGTCCGCAGGTGGTCGAAGAGGTCGACGCGGGGTGTCCGATTCCGACCCGCCCGCCTTTCTCGGGGACTTCCGCGACCTCTGTGGAACAATCATTGAGAAGCGTTCTGTGATGTCCAGACAGGAGTGGTCGATGGCGCTCTTCGAGTTCGAGGACGGCCGACTCGTCCCGGCCCAATTCGGTCGCCGGGTGAACGGCGGATTCAACACGGCCCTCATCGACGCCGTGTGCGCCCAGGTCCTTGAGATCGTTTCGCGCCCGCTGTTCCCCATCACATGGCGTGACATCACGCGCATGTCGGATGCTCGCGAGGACGGCGCGCGACTGACCGCGCTGGACGCCTCCGGGCAGGTCGTCTCCGTCGAGATCATCGACTACTTGGACTCCGACGTGCTCATCGCCTCCCTGGCGCGTTTGGCCGACACGGCCGCCCTGTCCTGGGCGGAACTGGCGCGTGAGTACCCCGGTGATCTCGAGAGTTTCCGCTCCGGGTGGATCCGCTTCCGCGACTCCATGCCGCCCTCGCCCGGGTCGGGTCCCCGCTTGGTGATGGTGGCCGGCGGCATCGACCCCACTGTGCGTCCCGCTTTGGACATCCTCACGGCCTCGGGCATCGAGGTGCACGAGATGTCCCTGCGTCAGATGTCGAATGGCCGCTGCTTCCTGGAGGTCCACGCGGTCGGTCAGCGCCTGTACGGTCATGCGACCCAGTTGCTGCTCGGCAGGTCGGGTCAGGAGATCACCGTCGCCCTCGAACCCGGCACCGCCCACACGGCTGCGCAGGTCGCAGCCGCCATCGCCCCGGAGGTCCCGGCGGAGGAACAGTCCGAGGTGACCGTTCCGGCGGCCACGGTCCTGGCCCCCATCGAGGACGCGAGCGACGACGCGGGTGTCGGTGCCGTTTCCGGGGGCGAGGGCGAGGCCGCTGCGCCGGACCCGGATGGCGAGGACGAAGCCCGGGAGAGCGGAGCTCCGTCGGCATTCGCCGAGGGCGGTGCCAGCGAGGAGTTCGCAGCAGCGACGGACGAATCTCACGAAGCGACGGATGGATCTCACGGGGTGACCGACGAATCTGGCGAAGGGGCGGACGAATCTCAGGAGGCGGGGGAGAGTCTGGAGGTGGCTCGGGCTCGCGCGAAGGGCGTGCCCGTGCTCGACTGGGACGCCGCCGGGCTGCGCACCCTTGCCCAGATCATTGCCGAGGACGTCCCCTTGCACTCCTCGCCGCTGCTGGAGCTTCCGCAGGGAGTGCTCCTGTGCGCGGACGGCACGATCCGCATCGGCGGAGTCGTCCACGAGGACCCCACGTTGGCGATGGCCGCCATCAACCGTGCGGACCTGGACGGGTGGAGCCAGTGGCGTCTCGTGGACGGTCTCGGCCCGACGCTGGCCGAATCGATTGACGAGATCAACCGGGAAATCGTCCGCGAGTACAGCCGGGTCCCCGCGCGCGGCCACCGCTCCCGCCACTGAGCGGCGCCGGCACTCACACGAAGGCGCGCAGCCACCTCTCCATCGTGTCCCACACGTGCTGACGCACATCCGGGTCCGACAGGAACAGGTCGTGCCTGCCGGGGAAACGGGCGATGGTCACCTGGTCGGACAGTCGAGCCGAACGCTCCGCATTGACTGTCACGTCCAGGACGACGTCAGAGGTGAAGACCTCCGGCCCCCACTGCTCGCCGAAATAGGTCGAGGTCGACATCATCGACAGCACCGGGCACTCCACGTGCACCGACTTGTCCACCAGGTCGTGGCCGGCCATGACGGCCTCCAACCAGCCGGCGAAGACCGGGTAGGAGCCAGGACGCTTCCACTCGGTGGCGTAGTGCCACCCGGAGATGCCCGGGTCGGCCGGGTCCGCACAGCGCAGGCGCTCGGGCGGTGCCAGACCCGACTCGCTCCACCCCCCGCGCAGGGAGCGCGAGTAGTGGTCCGGGCCTTCACCACTGGGAACCTCCCACTTCGGATTCGACGCGGCCACCCGCTGCAACACCTGCTGTGCCGCCGGGCGGATCGACGCCATCGTGTGCATCTCCAGCCACGCCGAATCGAGTACGAGGCCCGCCACGGCGCCGGGGTGCCGGTGCGCCCACAAGGTGACCAGCAGCCCGCCCGTCGAATGCCCGATGAGGACCAGGGGCAGTGACCCGACCTCGTCACGGATGACCTCCAAGGCCTCGGAGAGGTCCTCGTCGTAGGTCGCCATGTCGTCGACGTACCCGATGGTCTGCCCCGGGCGCAGGCTCCGCCCGTACTTTCGCAGGTCGATCGCGTAGAACGCACCGCCGCTGCGGGCCACCGACTCGGCCAGCTCGACCTGGAAGAAGTAGTCGTTGCGTCCGTGGACGTACAGGGCGACGAAACGGAAGGGTTCGGGGGCCTGCGCCTCCGGCTCCCACGTGGGGCGGTGTCGCACCAGGGTTGCCACGCACTCGCCTTCGTCATCGGGCTCCAGTGGCAGGGTGCGCGATTCGAAGCCGGGGCCCAGGATGTCGGTGCGCCACACGTCGACCGGCGGCGGCCCCTGGGGACCCCACGGGGCCAGGACGTCGACCTCGTCGGCGGGGCAGGGAGGGACTTCGCTCATCCCCCCAGAGTACGCAGGCCGGCCCGCCCTCGTCCTCCCTCAGCTCAACAGACTCGACGCCCGCCGAGGGATCCTCTGGTGCAAGAACTCATCCAACAAAGCCGTGAGCTGGTCGAACTCGATGAGGAACCCGTCGTGACCGTGGTCGGAATGGATCTCGCGGTAGAAGGCGCCGGCCACGCCCTCGGCAATCTGCCACACCTGCTCGGGGAAGAACAGGCGGTCCGAATCCACCGCCACCACCAAGGTTCGCGCGGACACGGACTTCAGCGCCTCCTTGACCCCGCCACGGTCCCGCCCGATGTCGTGCGAGATCATCGAACGCGAGATCGCCACATACGACCCGGCGTCGAAACGGCGTACCAGCTTGTCCCCGTGGTGGTCCAGGTAGGAGGCCACCGCCAGGCGCCCTCCGTGCAGCGGATCCTCTTCGTGCTGGGGCACACGGCCGAAACGCGTGTCCAGCTCGCCGGGCGAGCGGTATGTCGTGTGCGCGATCTGGCGGGCCAGGGCCAGGCCCGCCGTCGGCCCGACCTCGCCCTCGTGGTAGTCGCCCCCCGCCCAGGCCGGATCCAACTCGATCGCTCGGATCTGCGTGTGCGCCCACGCCGCCTGCTCGGCCGTGGTCTGCGCCCCTGAGGCCACCACCAGCAGACGCTCCACGCACTCGGGATGGGTCACCGCCCACTCGATGGCGCGATGCCCGCCCAAGGACGCACCCGCCACCAGCGACCACCTGCGGATCCCGAGGAAGTCGGCCAGGCGCTTCTCGGCCGCCACCTGGTCGCGGGTGGACACGACCGGGAAGCGGGAGCCCCACGGCCGCCCGTCCGGGGCGGGTGAGGACGGCCCGGTCGACCCCTGGCAGCCGCCGAGCACATTGGCGCACACCACGAAGTACTTCTCCGTGTCGATGATCTTGCCGGGCCCGACGATCTCACCCCACCAGCCCTCGGTGGGCTGGCCGGAGGCGGCGGGCCCTGTGACGTGCGCGTCCCCGGTCAGGGCGTGCTCGATGAGGACCGCATTCGATCCCTCCTCGTCCAGACTCCCCCAGGTCTCGTAGGCCAGGCGCACCTCCGGCAGCACCTCCCCGTTCTCAAGGCGCAACGGCCCCAGGGCGACGAAACGGCGGAAGGCGGCGGGGTCGCCTTCGTGCCAGCCTCCTGAGACGGGGGCGGGTGGGAGGCTGCGTCGGTGGGACATGGGCGGTTCCTCCTACGGTTCTCCTGCGAGGCGGGTGGTCGGGTCTGCCGACGGCGAGGGCGGGGCGCCCGAGGGGGTCGGGTGAGGTCGGGGCGCTTCGAGTGCGGCGCCCCTCAGGCATTTCCTCCTTCGAGCGCGGCGCGGGCGGCGGCCAAGCCCAGGTCGAGGTCGGCCAGGATGTCGTCGATGTGTTCGAGCCCGATGGACAGGCGCACGGTCCCGCCCTCGATCCCTGCCGCTCGAAGCTCGGCCTCGCTGAGCTGGGAGTGGGTGGTCGACGCCGGGTGGATGACCAGCGACTTGGTGTCGCCGATGTTGGCCACGGTCGGAAGCAGTTCGAGGGCGCTGGCGAAGGCCTTTCCGGCGGCGGCGCCGCCCTCGATGACGAAGCTCAGCAGGCCGGAGGCGCCGCGCGGGCTGTACTTGAGTTGGAGTTCGTGGTGCGGCGAGGACTCCAGGCCCGCGTAGAACACATTGCGCACCTGCGGGTGCGCTTCCAAGTGGCGGGCCACCGCCAGGGCGTTGTCGCAGTGTCGCTCCATGCGCAGGGACAGGGTCTGCACGCCCTGTTCGACGAGGAAGGCGTTGAAGGGCGAGGTGACCGCCCCGAGGTCTCGGTTGACCAGCGTCTGGATGCGTAGGAGGAAGGCCAGGTTTGCGCCCAGCGCCCCGCCCACCCCCAGATCGCGAGCGAAGACCAGACCGTTGTAGGACTCGTCGGGGGTGTTGAACAGGGGGAAACGCTCCGCTTGGGCGGCGTAGTCGAAGTTGCCCGAGTCGACGACGACTCCTGCCATCGCGGTGCCGTGCCCGCCCAGGTACTTCGTCGCCGAATGGACGACGATGTCGGCTCCCCATTCGATCGGCCTGATGAGGTAGGGCGTGGCGACGGTGTTGTCGACGATGAGGGGCACTCCGACCTCGTGGGCGGCGGCTGCGACGGTCTCGATGTCGAGGATGTCGCCAATGGGGTTGGGGATGGCCTCGCCGAAGAAGGCGACGGTCTTGTCGTCGGCCAGGGCTTTCCACTGCTGGGCGTCGCGCGGGTCGGCGACGAAGCGCGCCTCGATGCCCAGGCGTCCCAGCGTGTTCTTGAGAAGGGTGACGGAGCCCCCGTAGAGCGAGGGGGAGGCGACGATGTTGTTCCCGGAGACACCCAGGGCGAGGATCGCCAGGGCCGAGGCCGACTGGCCGGAGGAGACCAGCAGGGCGCCGACCCCGCCTTCGAGGGCGGCGATGCGTGAGGCGACCGCATCGGTGGTGGGATTCGTCAGGCGGGTGTAGATGGGGCCGAGTTCGTGCAGGGCGAAGCGGGCGGCGGCCTGTTCGGCAGAGTCGAAGGCGTAGGAGGCGGTCGGGTGGATGGGCAGGGCGGTGGCGCCGGTTGCGGGATCCAGGTCCCATCCTGCGTGGATCTGTTTGGTTTCGAAGGACCAGTTGGCGGCGTTCGAGTGCTGGGTCATCGTGGGGCTCCTGTGGGTCTTGTCGTGAGGAGCGGGAGTGGCCCGATGGGGGACGAGGTCGTCGCTGCGCCGTCGGGGTCTCCCGCTGGTCGGGCGCGATCGTGGCCGACCGGTGGGGCGCGACTGCACGGTGGACTCCATGCGTGAGGTGGGCGGGGCTGGCCCCGGCGCGACCTGGCGAGAGCTGACGTGCAGTCAGCTGGGCATTCGAGCGAACATGTCGGCCACGCTACGGGGTGGGCGAGGCGTGCGCCGGTTGACGTTCAAACTCTGGGACATCGTGACCTCTCCCTCGTCCTCCCCGCCCTCTCTCCGCCGGATTCGTCGGTCAAGCCGGATGGGTCGGGTTTCGGTGGGGGCGAGGGCGGAGCGGGGTGCCAATGGGGAGGCTGGTGACAATGTGACTTCTGAGAACAAAGTGGGATAATGTTGCATGAGTTGCGTTTGTTGCTCTAGTGTCGAAGCCGTGCGTCCTCGGGCGCACAGTCCCTCGTATCCGATGACAGGTGGAATCTGGTGGCCGAGAACCCGCGAGCGTGGGCACCACGCAAGCTCCGGACCGTCCTCGTCGCGCTGCTCACGACGTGCGTCATGGTCCTTCCCGGAATCGCCCAAGCGACGCCCTCCGAGGACGACATCGCCCGAGCCAAGGCGGCGGAGGAAGCCGCCAGGCTCTCGGTTGCCCAGATCGAGGTCGCCCTGGCCAATGCGACAGCGGCAGCCGACACCGCCCTCGTCGAGGCCCAGAAGGCTGCCGAGGAGTACAACGGCGCCCTCTACGCGCTCGAACAGGCGACCAAGGCCGCCGACAAGGCCCAGTCCGAGGCCGACGCCGCACAGTCGGCGTTCGAGGTCTCGCGCCAGAAGATCGCCTCCATCGCCCAGACCGCCTACCGCGAGGGTGGGGCCTCACTGGATTCCCTGAGCCCCTACGTCAGTGCCGACGGTCTGCGCGATGTCGAGACCCGCAGGTCGACCCTGAAGTCCTTCTCGGTCAACGCCGACGACAAGATGCAGGAAGTCGCTGCGCTCGAACAGGTGGCCAAAGTGATGCAGGCCGCCGCCGCCAAGGCCCGCGACCTGCAGGCCAAGGCCACCGCCGAGTCCGAGGCCCGCGCCGACGAGGCCCGGGCCGCCGCTGACGCGGCGGTCGAACAGAAGGCGGCCACCGAGATCCAGCGAGAGGCCCTTGTCACCGAACTGGCCAAGCGTCAGAACACCACTGTCGCCCTGGTCAAGGAACGTGAAGCCTTCCTCGAGGCCGAACGTCGCCGCGCCGCCGAAGAGGCCGCGCGCAAGGCCGCCGAGGCCGAACGCCTTCGCCTGGAGGAAGAGGCGCGTCAGCGCGCCGCCGAAGAGGCCCGTCGCCGCCAGGAGCAGGCCGAAGCCCAAGCACAGGGCGGAGACGACGGCGATGACGACGGCTACGAAGAACCCGCCCCGAGCAGCCCTGCACCCGCCCCGGCTCCCGCAGGAAATGCCAATGCCGTGCAAGGCGCCATCGACTTCGCCTACTCGGTCCTGGGCTCCCCCTATGTGTGGGGCGGCGAAGGTCCCGGCTACGACTGCTCGGGCCTGGTCACGGTCGCCTACCGGACCCAGGGGATCTACTTGCCCCACTGGTCGGTGGCCCAGTACGACTCCGGCACGAAGGTGCCCGTCGATGCCGCGATCCCCGGCGACCTGATCTTCTGGGGCGAGGGCGGGACGCCCTACCACGTGGCGATCTACTTGGGCGACGGCCAGATCATCGAGGCACCGACCTTCGGTGTCCCGGTCCGTGTGACCGGCATCTACAACTGGGGTTCAGTCATGCCCTACGCGGTGCGCGTCGCCTGAGCGTCCGCCGGCCACCCGCACGAACCGGTGTGGCCCCAGGCCCGGCCGCAGTTGCGGCCTCAGTGCGCAGGGGCCTGACCTGAAGCCTCGACGTCCTTCAGGCGCTGGAACGAGCGGCGGATCTCGGCCTCGGCCTCGTCCCGGCCCACCCAGTGGGCGCCCTCGACGGACTTGCCGGGCTCCAGGTCCTTGTACACCTCGAAGAAGTGCTGGATCTCCAGGCGGTGGAACTCGGACACGTCGTCGATGTCGGTTCTCCACGAGGCGCGCTGGTCGGAAGCGGGAACGCACAGGACCTTGTCGTCGCCGCCCTTCTCATCGCGCATGCGGAACATGCCCAGGGCGCGGCAGCGGATGACGCAGCCGGGGAACGTGGGTTCTTCCAGCAGGACCAGGGCGTCCAGCGGATCGCCGTCCTCGCCCAGGGTGTCGTCGATGAAGCCGTAGTCGTCGGGGTAGCGGGTGGAGGTGAAGAGCATCCGGTCCAGGCGGATCCGACCCGTCTCGTGGTCGATCTCGTACTTGTTGCGATTGCCCTTGGGGATCTCGATCGTCACGTCGAATTCCACGTCGTGCTCCTTGTCTGGTCAGCCGCGCGCCTCCGCAGCGTGGGTCGTTGCCGTCCCGTCCCGGGCCAGGCACTAGGGTTGACGAGGACGACGACCTCGGGAGGCCCTCATGCGACGCGGGACTGTTGCAGCGATTCTAGGCGCATCTGTGCTGGCACTGGCTGCAGCGGGCTACGTGGTGCTCGACGGGCGCGACCTCGCGCCCGGCGTCGTCACTGCAGCCGGGGCCGTTCGTCCCGCAGATCCTCCCACCTTGAGTGCCCAGTCCGGACAGCCCGTCGCAGACCCCGCCCAGTCGGAGGGTGCGCCCGTGTCGGCCTCGGCGGTCGAAGCCGCTTGGGGTGCCGCCCAGGCGGCGGCCGCCGACGGCAAGTGGCGCACGTGGGCCCATGTCGTGGACGCCTCCACGGGAGACGTCCTGCTGGACTCGGGTGGCTCGCAGGCCCACACGCCGGCCTCCATCACCAAGGTCCTGTCCGCCTTCACGGCCCTGGCACACCTGGACCCCTCCGCCCGCCTGTCGACCGGCACCTCCCTGCAGGGCACCGACCTGTACCTGTGGGGGCAGGGGGACCTGTTGCTCGGTGAGGGCGCGGGCAATCCGGCGACCACCAATGGCCACGCCGGTGTCGGCGACCTTGCCAACCTGACTGCGACGGCCCTGAAGGACAAGGGTGTGACGCGCGTGGTCCTGCATCCGGCCACGGATCTTTTCGCAGGCGAGTCGCACCTGGGGGCCTGGGCGGGCCAGGAGGTCGCCAACTACGAAGGCCATGTGGGCGCCATGGCCGTGGACTCCGGGCGAGTCAACGGCGACAGCATGAACTTCGTCCCCGACCCGGAGCTCTCCGTCGCCGAGATCCTTGCCGCCCACCTGCGTTCGGCGGGGGTCGAGGTCGAGATGGCGGGCGCGGCTGCGGCGCCGGCCTCCGCCACCGAACTCGCGCGGGTCGACTCGGCCACACTCGCCCAGCAGATCCGCTACTTCCTGCAGGAGTCGGACAACACGATGGCCGACCAGTACTGCAGGCTGGCTGCACATGCGGCCGGCGCCGAGCCCACCTACGCCGGTGCCACGGCCCTGGTGCTCAAGGACCTGACGGCCGGGGGAGTCTCGGTCGAGGGAATGACGTTGGAGGACTGCTCTGGCCTGTCCACCAATGACAAGATCCCCGGTTCGGTGCTCACAGGTGCCATTCGCGCCTCACTGGCCTCCGACAGGCCGGCGCTTGCGGACCTGGCCAGGTCGCTGCCGTGGGCGGGCCTGCAGGGCACGATGCACAACCGCCTGGAGGGCGCCAGCACTGCGGGCAATGTGCAGGCCAAGACCGGGTCCTTGGCCGCCGTCTCCTCCCTGGCGGGCGTGGTGACCACCTCGAGCGGGCGCACTTTGGTCTTCGCCGTGGGAAATGACGGGGTGCCTGACGACGCGGCGGCGCTGACCCGCCCGCACCTGGACAACTTCGTGGCGGCCCTGGCGGCTCTGTGACGACCGGGGCCGCGACCTCGGTGGCCACCGCGCGTGGACGCCGGCGGCCACTCCGGCCGAGGAGGGCGCCTCTAGACTGAGGACATGTCGGTTTCCTCCTCTCGCGAGCTCATCGCACGTGTTGCCGGTGCTGCGATCTCCGCCGGCCCGCGGGTGCCTGTGACGCGCGCAGCGGCCGTCGTCGCCCGACTGCGCAAGGCCGTGCGCTGGTCCGATTCGCGTCTGGCCGAGGTGTGCGTCCTTCCCCCGGACCTTGCGACCGAGGTGGTGTCTTTGGTGCGTCGGACTCCGGTGGAGATCCTGGATCGCAAGGGTGCGTGGAAGGTTGCCGTCCACGCGGTCGGCGCCATGGGGCACCGCTCCGGCCTGGAGCTGCGGGCCAGTGCCTTGGTCGGTGCGGCGATGCTCGGACGTGACGTGGTCACCCGCCTGACCGGGATCTGGGACGAGGAACGCGGGACGCGTGTGCTGGTGGCGCCCAATGTCCTCGACGAGGTGCGGCGTCTGGCCCTGGATGAGAAGGACTGGTGCCGCTGGGTGTGCCTGCGCACGTCCTTGGGTGCCCTCCACCACCTCCTGGCCCCTCACCTTCATGACCACCTCACGCACCTGTTGCGCACCCTGCCGGACTCGGGTGAGGAACTTGCCCGTTTCCTTCTCCTGTCCGACGCTGTGGCGCGTGCGTCGATGGATTCACTGACCACGGCGGACATGCCGTCCCTGCGGTGGATCCGCTCGCACGAGTCCTTCCGTGTGGACCCGGCGCATGTGGCCCTGGTTCGTGCCCTGACCAGGGGAGGGGCGGACGTGCCCGCCGCCGTGGCCGATGTGGGTTCCTTCGCGCATGAGGTCGTGGCCGGTGGGGAAGTGGCAGCCCTCTTCTCGCGTCCCGAGGCCCTGCCGAGCGTCGCGGAGTACGGCGACCACGCCGCTTGGGCGCGCCGTGCCCGGTGACGAGGGCGAGCGCCGCCCACGCGCATGTGACCTCGTCGGAGCCAACCCGTCGGGCGTCCTGTCGCGCCTGGACCTGGCAGTGCGCCGCGCCCTCCTTCCCTTCCGCAGTGACGGTGCCCGGGACCTCCTCGTCGGCCTGTCCGGCGGAGCCGACTCCATGGCCCTCGCCCTGGCCGCAATTGACGTGGGAGCACGCCTGGGCATGAGGGTCCACTGTCTGACGGTCGACCACGCCCTGCGCGACGGATCGGCCGAGGAGGCCGCCCTCGTCATCGAGTGGGCGCGGCACCTGGGGGCGCAGGCGGACGGCGTGCGGGTGAGGCCGGGGCGTGAGGGCGGGCCCGAAGGGGCGGCGCGTGCGGCTCGGCGGCGGGCACTGTCGGAGCGGGCGCGGCAGATCGGCAGGGCCGGCTCGGGCCACCCCGACTGCGGCCGGGGCGGCGCGGGGCCCGCGGTCGCCGTCCCTATCCTCCTTGGCCACACGGCCGATGACCAGGCCGAAACGGTCCTGCTGCGCCTGGCCAGGGGATCCGGGGCCCGATCCCTTCGGGCAATGTCCCCGTGCGTGGTGGACGAGGACGGGACGGTGTGGCTGCGTCCACTGCTCGACCTGCGACGCGCAGACCTCCGTGAGGTCTTGGTGACACTTTCCCTACCGTGGGTGGAGGACCCGACGAACGCCGCCGACGGCCCTTGGCGCGCCGCCGACGGCTCGCCCCTCAGACGCGCGGCCGTGCGCGAGAAGGTCCTGCCCGCCCTGGCCGAGGCCCTCGGAGTCGACCCCGTTCCCGCCCTGGCGCGAACGGCGCGCCTCCTCGCACGTGACGACGACGCCCTCGATGCCCGCGCAGCGGACCTCAGGAGGGCCGCCACCGGGCAGAATCCGCAGGTCCTGGTACTGGAGGAGCTGATTGGGGCACCCGATGCCCTCCTCACGCGGGTCCTGCGCGACCACCTCCTCGCCAACGGCGCCCGTGCGGGGGATCTCGCCTCCACCCACCTGGCCCGTGCCTGCGACCTCGTCACCCGGTGGAGCGGTCAGGGGCCATTGCAGCTTCCGGGCGTGGAACTCAGGCGCGAACGGGATGCGACAGGGGCCGCCGTCCTTGTCGCGCGTGCACCCCGACCGAGGTGACCGGCGGTGCGGGAGGACGGCGAGGTGTGGCACCCTTGAGGGCGTCGCGTCCTCGACCAGGGGACGTGTGGACGTGGGAGAAGGGCACACGGTGGACGCCACTGACATGGGTGAGGACCTCAAGAACATCCTCGTGGACGAGGACGAGATCGACCGACGACTCACGGAGATGGCACACGAGATCGACAGGGACTACGTCGGCAAGGAGATTCTGGTGGTCGGTGTCCTGCGTGGAGCCGTCATGGTCATGGCGGATCTGTCGCGCAAGATCCACACGCCCCTGACCATGGACTGGATGGCCGTGTCCTCCTACGGGTCGGGCACGAAGTCCTCGGGCGTGGTGCGCATCATCAAGGACCTCGACACCGACATCCACGGACGCCATGTCCTCATCGTCGAAGACATCATCGACTCGGGTCTGACCCTGTCGTGGCTGCGCAAGAACCTGGAGTCGCGTGGAGCCGCATCCGTGCGCATCGCGACCTTGCTCCGCAAACCCGAGGCCGCCAAGGTCGACGTGGACGTGGCCTACGTCGGTTTCGAGATCCCCAATGAATTCGTCGTCGGCTACGGACTGGACTACGCCGAGAACTACCGCCACCTGCCCTTCGTCGGTACGCTGGCACCTCACGTCTACGGAGGCTGACGACGCCCGGAAGGCACGCAGGTCCTGGTACGCACAACGAAGGGAAGTCCGTGGCGGAGAACACGAAGACAAGAAGGATCAACTGGGCATGGGTGGCCGTGCCCCTGTCGGTGCTGCTCATCGGCGGATGGTTCCTGTGGCAGCTCTTCCAACCCCGCGTGGTCGACACCTCCGAAGGCCTGGAGATCCTCAAGGGCGACTCCGTCGAGCGGGTCGTCGTCAATGAAGGCACCCAGCAGGTCAACCTCACCCTGACGAAGGACTGGATGCACAAGTCCACCGGCCAGGGCGACCAGGACCGCAACCTCGGCAAGGACATCGCCTTCACCTACTCCCACGCCCAGACCAAGGACATCCTGGACACGGTCGGCAAACTCGACCCCAAGCGCGGCTGGAACGCCCTGTACCCGCAGACCAGCGTGCTGGCGACCCTGCTGCAGATGCTGCTGCCCATCGTCATCCTGCTGGCCGCCTTCTGGTGGATCATGTCGAGCATGTCCGGTTCACGCATGATGGGTGGATTCGGCCAGTCCAAGGCCAAGGAGTTCAACCAGGAGAACCCGGAGGTCACCTTCGACGACGTCGCCGGCGAGGACGAGGCCGTGGAGGAACTCGAGGAGATCCGCGAATTCCTGGCCTCCCCGGAGAAGTTCCACCGCGTGGGCGCCAAGATCCCCCGAGGGGTCCTGCTCTACGGTCCTCCCGGAACCGGCAAGACCCTGCTGGCCAAGGCTGTCGCCGGAGAGGCCCACGTCCCCTTCTTCTCGATCTCCGGCTCGGAATTCCTCGAAATGTACGTGGGTGTGGGTGCCTCGCGTGTGCGTGACCTCTTCGCCAAGGCGAAGAAGTCGTCCCCGGCCATCATCTTCGTCGACGAGATCGACGCCGTGGGTCGTCACCGCGGCAGCGGCATCGGCGGCGGCAACGACGAACGCGAACAGACCCTCAACCAGCTGCTGGTCGAGATGGACGGCTTCGACGACCGCGCCAATGTCATCCTCATCGCCGCGACGAACCGCCCCGACATCCTTGACCCGGCGCTGCTGCGCCCGGGGCGCTTCGACCGTCAGATCGCCGTGGAGGCCCCCGACCTGAAGGGCCGTGAAGCCATCCTCAAGGTGCATGCGGCAGGCAAACCCATGACCCCTGAGGTCGACCTGCGCCAGGTCGCCAAGCGCACCCCCGGCTTCACCGGCGCCGACCTGGCCAATGTCCTCAACGAAGCCGCCCTGCTCACGGCCCGTTCGAATGCGGATCTCATCGACGACCGCGCCATCGACGAGGCCATCGACCGGGTGGTCGCAGGCCCCCAGAAGCGCACCCGCGTCATGAACGACCACGACAAGGCCGTCACCGCCTACCACGAGGCCGGTCACGCCCTGTGCGCTGCGGCCCTGAACCACACCGACCCGGTCACCAAGGTGACGATCCTTCCGCGAGGCCGCGCTCTGGGCTACACGATGGTCATGCCCACCGAGGACCGCTACTCCAAGACCCGCAACCAACTGCTCGACAACCTCGTGTACGCCATGGGCGGCAGGGTCGCGGAGGAGATCGTCTTCCGTGACCCTTCCACCGGCGCGTCGAACGACATCCAGAAGGCCACCGAATCCGCGCGCGCCATGGTCACCGACTACGGCATGTCCGAACGGGTCGGCAATGTGAAGCTCGGCCAAGCCGACACCGACCCCTTCATCGGTCGTGACATGGGACGCGGGCCGGGTCGCACCTACTCCGACGCCATTGCGGCCGTCATCGACGAGGAGGTCCGTGCCTTCCTGGACGCCGCGACCCGCGAGGCCTGGGAGATCCTCAGCCGCAACCGCGACGTCCTGGACACCCTGGCTCAGCGTCTCCTGGAGGAGGAGACCCTGGACGAGGCCGCCTTGGCCGCAATCTTCGAGGGCGTGCGCAAACAGCCGGACCGGCCCGTGTGGAACTACCTCGACGAGGCGGCCGTGCCCGGTGCCGTCTTCGGCCGGCCGGTGGTGGGTTCGTCCGAGGACCTGGCCCACCTGCGGGCCTCGTCGGATGCGGGGACGCCCGGGGCCGCCGCAGACGGGGAGCCGACCCAGGCGGACCAGGAGCTCTGATGTACGACGAGGACGGCGTCGTGGCCGCCGTGCGCGCCCTGCTCGAGGCGGTGGGGGAGGACCCCGACCGTGAGGGGCTCAAGGAAACCCCCGAACGCATGGGACGCGCGTGGAAGGAGTTGCTCGCGGGCTTGGGGCAGGACCCGCGTGAGCACCTGCGCACCGTCTTCGAGGCCGGCACCGACGAACTGGTCCTCGTGCGTGACATCCACTTCCACTCCGTGTGCGAGCACCACCTGCTGCCCTTTGTCGGGCGCGCCCACGTCGGCTACATTCCGCGCGGTGGCCGCGTGACGGGCCTGTCGAAGCTGGCGCGCCTGGTCGAAGGCTATGCGCGCCGCCCCCAAGTGCAAGAGCGCCTGACCGCCCAGATCGCAGACGCCCTCGACGAGGTCCTTTCGCCTCAAGGAGTCATCGTCGTCATCGAGGCCGAGCACATGTGCATGTCCATGCGGGGCATCCGCAAACCCGGCTCCTCCACGGTGACCTCCGCGCTGCGCGGCATCATGCGTGACGGGAGGACCCGAGCCGAGACGATGTCCCTGGTCCTCGGGGGTCCGCGATGACGCCCTCGCACTTCGGCGGAGCGCTGATGCCGGCGGGGGTGTCCTTGCCGTCGGGACGCACCTTGGTCATGGGCATCCTCAACGTCACTCCCGACTCCTTCTCCGACGGGGGGCGTTGGACGGACCCGGCCGTGGCGCTCGAGCACGCCCTCACCATGGTCGAGGACGGGGCGGACATGGTGGATGTGGGCGGAGAATCGACCCGCCCCGGATCCCACCGCATCGATGCCGAGGCCGAGTGGCAGCGGATCGGCACAGTCATTGCCGCCCTGGTCGAGGCCGGGATCGTCGTGTCCGTGGACACCCTGCACGCCCGGACCGCTCGCCGCGCCGCCGACGCGGGCGCGGCGATCGTCAATGACGTGTCCGGCGGATGCTGGGACCCCGACATGAATGCGACCGTGGCCGCCACCGACTGCGCCTACGTCATCCAGCGCTACGACGCCCTGCCGGGCACGCCCCAGGAGCACTTCGACCACGGGCCCGATGTCGTCGCCACCGTCATCTCCCGCCTGCGCGCCCAAGTGGATGCGGCCCTGCAGGCCGGCGTGGACGCGCGGCGCATCGTCGTGGACCCGGGGCTCGGCTTCTCGTTGACCAACGACCAGTGCTGGGCTCTGGTCCACCGGATCGAGGAACTCGACACATTGGGCCACCCCGTCCTGGTGGGTGCTTCTCGCAAGAGATTCCTCGCTGACTCGCCTCTTGAGGACCGTGACGCGGCCACTCACGCCGTCACGGAGGAGGTTTCTCACAAGGGAGTGTGGGCCGTTCGTGTGCACGAGGTGGCTCCCAGTGCCAGACTCGTGGGACAGGGGGGAAGGAGGCAGGGCCATGGGTGAACTCCTCGATGTCATCACCTTGGACGGACTGTGCATTGACGGGGTGCACGGAGTCCTTGACTCCGAACGCGCGGCGCCCCAACCTTTCCGCGTCGATGTGCGCATGTGGGTCGACTTCAGCGCCGCCGAAGACAGCGACCAGGTCACCGACACCGTCTCCTACGCGGATGCGGCGGCCATTGCCGCCGAGGTCGTGCGCGGCAGGCCGGTGCGACTCATCGAAACCCTGGCCACACGCATCGCCCGCCGGATCCAGTTGGACCCCCGGGTTCGCGGCGTCCAGGTCACCGTCCACAAGCCGGAGGCGCCCATCGGCGAGTCCTTCCGCGACGTGTCGGTCAGTGTCACCCGCGGCGAGGCGGCCCAGCAGGTGGTCACCCATGAGGTGCCCGAGGCCCTGCGCGTCACCCAGCAGATCGACGGCCGGACCGTGACGATCACCGGCTCCCAGGCGCCGCAGGTGCTTGCGGTTGCACGCTCACTGCTGGACCTCCAGCAGGAGGTGACCCTGACGGGGCCCATGGCCGAGGGCGTCGAGACCGGACGGGTCCTGGCCGATGTCCCCGACGTTCCGCTGCCTGCGGAGTTCACGCGAACGATCGAGATGCCCGTCGTCGCCGAGGCGGCCGGGCCCGGGTCGTCACCGTCGGCTCGGCGCTCACGCTCGGCGCGCTCACGCGGCTCCCATGCGGCGCCCGGCACGCGTTCGGCCGCCCGCGCCGAACGCGCCCGGGCCAGTGTCACGCAGGGCGAACACAAGGCCGTGGTCCTGGCACTGGGCGGCAACGTCGGCGACGTGCCGACGACCTTGCGTGACGTCATCGAAGTGCTGGTGGGTGTGCCCGGGGTGCGCGTGGACGAGGTCTCGCCGCTGCTGCGCACCAAGGCCGTCCTGGCCCCTGGCCAGGACGTGCAGGAGGACCACTGGAATGCCGTGGTCCTTGCACACATGAGCCTTCCTCCCGAGGAGCTGCTCGAACTGGTGCGCGCCCTCGAGGACGAATTCGGGCGTGAGCGCCACGAACGATGGGGCGCCCGCACCCTCGACATCGACATCATCCAGTACGAAGGCGTGCGCAGTGACGCGCCTGAACTCACCCTGCCGCACCCGCGGGCCCACGAACGCGCCTTCGTCCTGGCGCCCTGGCTGCTGGCCGATCCCGATGCGCGTCTGGACGGACACGGTCTGGTCGCGGACCTGCTGCCCGAGGCCCCGGACCTGACTGGAATCCTCGACGCCGTCCAGGACTGGCTGGAGGATCCCGGCGCCGTCATCGCGGACTCGGACGCCCACCTGACCTCCGTGGACTCCGCGAAGGCCCTGGACGTCGAGGTCCGCTCCCTGCCCGACTCCGAACCTGCAGGCGAGGCGGCCCGCGGCGCCTCCGACCCGTCCTCGTCGCGCCGTGGGGCCGAGCCGGTCGTGCGGGTCACCCAGTTGCCCGACCCCGCCCAGCGTGAGCCGGAGCCTTTGACTCCTGAGGAAGAGGTCGTCTGGCGTCAGGTCTGGGCCCGTTGGTCCGGCGATGACGAGGGCGGGGCCCCGGGCGGCGAGGGCGTGGAGCCCGTCGCCCAGGCGGGTGTGGGCGCAGCGCCCGCCCACGTGGGGGACGCGCCCTCCGAGGAGTCCATCGACACCCTGCCCCGCGTGGTCGAGTCCGGACTCGATGGCGGTCGGCCCACGCCTTCCCCCGACCAGGTGGCCCCCTCATTCGACGAGGCCGAGGTACCTTGGCCGGACCTCGGACCCGCGGCGCAGATCCCGTGGGAGGACGCCGGTGACGCCCTCGTCCCGACCGTGCCGGTCGACCGGGTGGACACGGGAGAACAGTTCGCGCCGCCTCCGCCCCCGCCGCCCGCACCGATGACGGCGCCCGCTGCGGAGCCTCCTGCCCCGGCACCTCCGGAGCCCGTCGTCGTGCAGGCGGCGCAGGCCAGCTCGGTCATGTCCGTCACCCCGCGACTGCGCAAGCGCTCCGAGAACCCGCGTCTGGCCCGTGGCGCCCAGCGCCCAAAGTGGGTCCCGCTGGACGAGTCCGAGATCGCCCTGCGTGCGGCTCGCAACACCGAGCCCGAGCCCGATGCGCGTCCCGAGTGGTACTCGGCGCTGAACTGGGACGAGTCCACAGGCACTGGCCAGGCCCAGGCGGGCCCGCGCAAGGAGAGCGTCGAGGACCTGCCCGCATGGAGTTTCCCCGTGGGCGCTGTGCGGATCGTCGACGAGGACATCCACGACGATCGCGTCGAGCTGACAGTGGTCGATGCGGAGTCGGTGACGGTCATCTCGACCGACAACCCGTCCGACTACGACAGTGCTTCTGTGTCTTCGCAGGTCATGGACGCTTCGGCGAATGCCCGCGTGAGCGGGCCCGCCCGGGGGACCACCGTGAGGCGCTCGGTGGCCACACCGGTCCTCGTCACGCGCGCCAGTGCCACGACCCCGGTCCGACGCTCGGTACTGACCCCGGAGATGTCGCATGACGGACGCCGCGGAATCGTCCAGGAAGAGGTCACCGGGACCTCCGTCCACCGCAAGATCACTGTGCGCCCGACCGTGACCGGCCAGATCGCCCTGGCACGCCGAGGTGAGGACTTGCCGTGAAACCCGTGGCACCAGTGCTGCTGGTCGTGATCGCCGTGGTCACGGGAGCCACCAGCGGCTTGGCCACCGCAGTGGTGCTCTCCTCCGGAGGGACTCCGACGCCGCCGACCCCGTTCATGTCGGTGCTCTTCGTCATGTTCGCCCTGGTACTCGTGTGGCTGGGCCTGCACGTCAAACGACTGCGCGCCCACAAGGAGACGTGGATGCGGCCTCTCGGGGCGGCCCGAGTCGCTGCGCTGGCCCGGGCCAGCGCATGGGTCGGGTCCCTCATGACAGGCGCATTGGGTGGTCTGGCCGCCGTGTGCCTCACGCGCATGCAGGCGCAGATGCTTGTCCACGCGGCACTGTGGGCGGGGCTTGCCGCTGTGTCCGCCCTCGGCTGGGGCGTGTGCGCGGTGATCGTCGAGCGTTGGTGCATCGTGGACACCAGCGATCCCGACTCCGATGACGAGCGAGGCCTCTTCGACGACGCAAGCACCTCACCCGCCTGACAGGTCGAGGAAGCCGACGCACACCTTCGGCAGGTGCCGCCCCGCCCTCGCCGCCGTGCAGTGAGCGCCACATGCTGCTCCCGCGAGTCAACGCGCCCTCACCGGCTCCGCCCGGTAGCGTCGGATGCATGCCGTCCTCGCCCCGCCCCACCGGTCGCCCCAGGAAAGGCGCCTCCTCCGAGCGGCGCCAGCGCCGCGCCGCCCCGGTCAACCTCTGGCCCAGACGCATTGTCACCGGCACCGGACTGGTCGTGGTCGTGGCCCTCGTCATGTGGGGGCTCTGGGCACTGGTCAACCTCGGTGTCCAGGCGTGGCAGGACCACAGCAACGCCGACTTCGAACCCTCCGGCGCAGGCACGCATCTCACCAAGGACGGGTGGGTGGGCGCCAATGGCGTGACCACCGTGCCGGAGTGCACACCGCAGGACCTGCACGTGAAGACCGTCGGTGCCCCCAGCGTCAACGTGGGAGCCGGCCAGGACTTGACCGTCACCCTGGAAAACGTCGGCAAGTCCGCATGTCACCTGCTCTTCGGGGCATACAGCCTGCAGATCACATCCGGGCAGGACACCTACTTCGACTCGCGTGCCTGCCAGGACCGCGACCAGAGCGCCACACCGCTGCTGTTGCGCCCCGGGAGCGCCTGGACCGGGACAATGCGCTGGGACGGGCGCCGCCATGACGGATGCACGCCGGTCGATGCCGACGGCGCCGACGGGCAGGACGTGGCGGGGCCCGGCACCTACTCGGCACTGGTGCACGTGGGCGAGACGCAGGTGGCAGGCGATCCCGTCGTCTTCGACATCAAGTGAAGGCCGTGCCCGGGCACGAATGCCCCCGGGAGGTCTGCCGGGGGCAGCGTTTGAAGCCGTCGTCCGGGCTCACCAACCGACGATGCCGGAGGACGCCATCGCGTACTGGTGCTCAAGGGACTCCTGGATGAGCTTGGCGCGGTACGGGCCGATGCCTTCGATGGCCTGCAGGTCTTCGGGGCTGGCATCGCGAAGCTCTGCCAAGGTCGTCCAGTGCTCGGAGATCTCCTTGATGACACTCCACGGAAGGCGTGGCACCAAGGACAGGGCCCGAACCCCACGCGGCAGGATCGTGCGGTCCAGGTCGGCCACGTCGAAGACGCCCAGGCCCAGGACATTCGCGATCGCCGACAGGTCCACGATCTTCTCCGCCGCCATCTCGGAAAGCTGCGCCTCCACCGAAGCCAGGCCGGCGGGCTCACGCACGTAGTCGCGAAGAACAAGTGCGCGTTCGGAAGCAGAACCACGCACCAGGTCATCGACCTGCAGGGCCAGAAGGCGTCCGCCCGAACCGAGCTCCTCCAAGTACCCGTTGATCTCGGTGTTGATGCGCCGGATCATCTCCATGCGTTGCATGACGGTGGCCACGTCGCGCACGGTTGCCGCATCGCGCATCTCCAGGACGGTCAGGGTCTGCAGGACCTCGTCCAGACGCTGGCAGTAGCGGTCCAGGGTGTCCACTGCCAAGTTGGCGCGCGAGAGCAGGGCTTCGGGCTCTTCCACCAGGTGGTGGTGGGTGCCCGCATAGATCGAGATCATCCGCATCGAGGCCGACAGCGACAAGACGGGCACACGCAACTGGCGGGCCGTGCGCTGGGCGGTGCGGTGCCGCATGCCGGACTCGTCCGTGGGAATGTCCGGGTCGGGCAACAATTGCACATTGGCCTTGCGGATGCGCCAGTTCTCGATGTCCAGGACCACCGCCCCGTCCATCTTGCACAATTCCCTCAGACGAGAAGCCGTGAATTCCACGTCCAAGTCGAAGCCGCCCGAACAGACGGCCTCGACCTCGGGTCCGTACCCCAGGACGATGAGGGCGCCCGTGTGGGAACGCTGGATGCGTTCAAGGCCCTCACGCAGCGCCGTCCCGGGGGCAACGGCCTGGAGGGCGGCGCGCAGCATGGCGGTGTCCGACGACATCTGTCCAACCTCTCGATGCGTGGGGCAGCAGACACTCGGAGTCTACGCCAGGGCCACCTCGAACGCCGTGAGCAGGTCCGGCACGGGAACCGGTGTGATCCCCTTGACGGGTCTGAGGTCCTTGAAGGACCCCACGGGCACCAGGGCGTGGCGGAAACCCAGACGAGCCGCCTCGCGCAAGCGCTGCTCCACCCCCGTGCACGATCGGACCTCGCCGGTCAGGCCGACTTCTCCGATGGCGACGGTGTTGGCGTCCACACTTTGCTGCGTCCACGAGGAGTACAAGGCGATGGCCATTGCCAAGTCCGCTGCAGGCTCATTCGTGCGCGCGCCACCCACCGTGGACACGTAGGCGTCCATCTGGTGTGAGGGAATCCGGGTGCTCGCCTGCAGGACGGCCAGGACCATCGCCATTCGCGAGCTGTCGACACCCGAGGTGGCCCGGCGCGGAGAACCCCCCGGAGCGTCGGTGACCAGCGCCTGGATCTCGGTGGGGATGGGGCGGCGACCCTCCAGACTCACCGTGGCGCACGATCCCGGACGGGGCATCTCGCGACTGGACAGGAACAGCCCTGACGGATCGGGCAGACCCACCAGGCCGGTCTCCTTCATCTCGAAACAACCGACCTCGTCAGTGGGACCGTAGCGGTTCTTCACCGAGCGCAGCATGCGCAGGCTGGAGTGCCGGTCGCCCTCGAATTGACAGACCACGTCCACCAAGTGCTCCAGGACGCGCGGCCCGGCGATCCCGCCGTCCTTGGTCACGTGTCCGACCAGCAGCACCGGCACATCGCGGGTCTTGGCGAGGCGGATGAGTGCCTGTGCGACCGCCCGCACCTGCGTGGGGCCACCCGGGGTGCCCTCGGCCTGGGTCGCATGGATCGTCTGGACCGAGTCGACCACCAGCAGGCTGGGTCCGGTGGTCTCCACTTGACCGAGGATCGTCGCCAGATCCGCATCGTCGGAGAGCAGCAGGGCCGGGTCCATGGCGCTGATCCTCTCGGCGCGCAGGCGCACCTGGGCGCACGATTCCTCCCCCGTCACGTACAGCACGGGGCCCAGATCCTCCATACGCGCCCGACCGGCCATGCGGGAGGCGACTTCCAACAGCAGCGTGGACTTGCCGACACCCGGCTCACCCGCCAGCAGGATCACCGCCCCCTGGACGACTCCGCCTCCGAGGACCCGGTCGACCTCGCCCTCGCCCGTGCGGCGCACGCGAGCCCGGTCGGCCCTGACCCGGGCGATGGGCAGGGCGGGCGAGGACGGGGTGCGAGGCGCCGGCACCAGCAGCGAGTTCGCGTCCGGCACGACCTCGTCCAATGTGTCCCACGCGCGGCATTCGCGGCACTGGCCCACCCACTTGGGTGAACTCCACCCGCATTCGCGGCACCGATGAACGGGCTTCCCCTTCGCCATGACCACACCGTACAGGTGGCCACCCACATCCGTGTGCGCCGGTCACGGGGGGCGGCCAGGGCGGGAGGTGGTGCGCTCAGGGACGGTGCGCGAAATGCTCCAACAGACGCCCGTCACCCGAGACGATGATGACGTCCTCGGCGTTGATGCGCGTCATGGCGTTGGCGTACTCGAAAGGCTCCCCCGGGCGCAGCAGGCCAAGGACGTTCACGCCATAGCGTCCCACCAGGTCCAACTCGGCCAAGGTGAAGCCCTGGACCTCCTTGGGAGGACGCAGCTTCATGATGGCGAAACCGTTCTTCTCCATCTCGATGTAGTCCATCATTCGCCCACCCACCAGGTGCGCGGTGCGCTGACCTGCGTCGAACTCCGGGTAGACCACGTGGTGGGCGCCGATGCGGCGCAGGATGCGGCCGTGCTCCCGGGAGACCGCTTTGGCCCAGATGTTCGAGATGCCCACGTCGACCAGGTTCGCCGTGATGAGGACCGAAGCCTCCAGGGAGGTGCCGATGCCGACCACCGCCGAGCGGAACTCGCGCGCGCCGACCTGTTCGAGGGCCTCCATGGAGGAGGCGTCGGCCTCGACAAGGGGGAAACGGCCGGCGAACTGTCGCACGATCCGCGGGTCCTTCTCCACCGCCAGGATCTCGTAGCCGAGTTTCTCCAGGGTCACTGCCACCGCCGAGCCGAAGCGTCCCAGTCCGATGACCAGCGTGCCCGACGAAAGGTCCTTGTCCTCTGCCATGCGGGCCATTGTCCCACCAATGCGGGGCGGCGTGCGGCGCCCTCGTCCCCCGGGTCGCGTGCCCCGCCCTCATCCCCTTCGAAGGAAGGGTCGACCGCGCGGGTCAGCCGATGATCGGACGCTCTTCCGGCATGCGGATCACGCGTGAGCGCTCGCGGATGGCCAAGGCCGCCGCCATCGTCATCGACCCGGTACGACCGGCGAACATGAGGGCGACCAGCGTGTACTTCGCCATGGGTGGCAGCGACGCGGTGATCCCGGTCGACAGTCCCACCGTGGCGAAGGCCGACACCGATTCGAAGAGGATGACGTCCAGCGAGTAGTTCGTCATTGACAGCAGCAACACCACCGACACCCCGACCAGGGCCGACCCGAGGATCGTCACCGAGACCGCGACGCGCACGGCTGTCGGCGGAATGCGCCTGCCGAAGGACTCGATGTCCTGGTCGCCGCGCGCCTCGGCCAGAACCGCCAGGACCAGCACTGCGAAGGTCGTCACCTTGATGCCACCTGCGGTGGAGGCCGAGCCGCCGCCGATCATCATGAGGAGGTCCTGGACGAAGTGGGTCTGTGGGTACATGACTCCGACATCCAGTGAGGTCAGGCCGGACGAGCGCGTGTTGACCCCCGCCAGCATGACGTTGAGTGTCTTGGAAACGGTGTCCAGGCCTCCCAGCGACTGCGGGTTGGTCCACTCGGTGAGGGCGAAGAGCAGGGACCCGGCGAATGCCAGGACGACATAGGTGAGCAGCGTGAGTTTCGTGTGGAGCGTCCACTTGTTGGGTGTGCGCCAGCGTGCCCACACGTCCTGGACCACCGGGAATCCGACGGCGCCGGCCACGGTGCCCACGATGATCGGCATGAGCATCCACCAGTCGGAGGCGTACGGTCCCAGGCCTCCGACAAGGATGACGAATCCTGCGTTGTTGGCCACGGAGATCGCCATGAATGCCGCTTGCCAGGCCGAGTCGACCAGCGAGTGGTCGGGCAGCAACAGGAACCTGGGGAAGAAGGCGAGGAAGAGCAGCACTTCGACCGCGGACGAGGTGACGATGACGGCGCGCAGCAGGCCGGAGAGTTGGCTCATGTCGTCCTGGCCGGTCTCGTGCGCAGTCAGCAGACGCTGTGTGAGTCCCAGGTGTCGCGACACGGCGATGCCGAGGATCGAGGCCAAGGTCATGACTCCCAGGCCGCCGACCTTGATGCCCATGGCGATGACCACTTGCCCGAAGGGTGTCCATTGGGTGGCGGTGTCCACCGTGGTCAGGCCTGTCACGCACACGGCGGAGGTGGCGGTGAACAGCACGTCGACGAATGCGGGCGGGCGTTCGCTGGCCGAGGCGATGGGCAGTGAGAGCAGAGCGGTCTCGATCGCGATGATCAGCGCGAAGACGACCACGGCAAGGCGGGCGGGCGAGTGTCGGGCCTCGTAGGTGAAGCGTGCGCGCAGGGCCTCCAGGCGGGTGGGGGTCAGTTGGGGGACCGTGGGCCCGTCGACAACAGTGACCTGCGAGGACGGTTGGTTCATGTCCTCGGGGCGCAAAGGTGTGTAGGCGTGGGACGCAGGACGAGGGTGGTGTGTGGGCAGCAGATGTCTGCGCAGCGCATCGCGCAGGCCTTTGCCGCGCCGGGGATGTGATGCGTGTGACATTTCGGCTCGTCCGGTTCTTTCGCCAGGGATGTCCAAGTTTCGGGACGGGGACAATCCTAGGACTATGAGGGTGGGGCGCCGGGTTTCAGCGCACTGTGGGCTGGGGGCGTCGTGATTCCCCGGCTCCAGGAGGGGTGCGGTGCGAGTGGGACTCAGGGAAACGCGTGGGACAAAAGTTGCTCTTGGGGCCCCACCTAGTCTTATCATTGAGACGAGGCCCCTCAAGTGCGGACGATCGGTTCCGGCCGCCTCGCGCCAGTTCTTCGTTGGGAGTCGTCGATGGATCAGAAGTCCGCCCCGCGCTTCATGACCGTGTCGGAAGTGGCGGACCTCATGCGTGTGTCCAAGATGACCGTCTACCGCCTCATCCATTCGGGCGAGATGCCTGCGATCCGTGTGGGCAAGAGCTTCCGTGTCCCCGAGGCCGCAGTGGGCCAGATCCTCAGTGCTGGTCTGGTCGACCAGAGCGATGACAGGGCTATGGGCATCGGCGGGTAACATGTCTGCAATGTGCCCCGCGGGCATGTGAGGACAACAGCGGTAGGACCTCTGCCGCGCAGGAACGAGTGAACGAGGGAGGAACCCCATGGGCTCCGTCATCAAGAAGCGCCGCAAGCGCATGGCAAAGAAGAAGCACCGCAAGTTGCTCCGCAAGACGCGTCACCAGCGCCGCAACAAGAAGTGAGACGTGACGCCCGCAGCGCCCTTTCGGCGCTGCGGGCGCATCGTGTGGACACCTCGGGGCAGGGCCCGACCTCACGGTCGTGCCCTGCCCTCCGCTTTTGTCTCTCCTGCGCCACCCCTGGCACCCGCGCAAGGTGGGCGGCGTGAGGGCCCATTGTGTGCGCAATGGGCCCAAGGAGGGCCCGATGCGCCGACCGCCGGACACGGGATGGACGAATCTCGACAAGTGACCGACGAATCTCACCGAGGGACGGACGAATCTCGCGGGGATGGGGCGGCGAAGTGTGCGAATGGGTTGAGGTGGGACAATCAGGTCATGACGACGACGATCATCCATCTCATGCGCCACGGGGAAGTCGACAACCCTCAGGGAGTCCTCTACGGGCGCCTGCCGGGATTTCGCTTGACCCGCCGCGGACACGAGATGGCCAGAACCGTTGCCGCAGCCATGGCCCGCCAGGACAGGGACGTCGTCGCCGTCATCGCCTCGCCGCTGCTGCGCACCCAACAAAGTGCCGCCCCCGTCGCGCGCGCCTTCGACCTGCCCGTGGACTCCGACCCGAGGCTCATCGAATCCGACAACGTCTTCGAAGGCTTGCCGGTCAACTCCAGACGATGGCAACTTGCCCACCCGAGCAACTGGCGGCACTTCCTTCGTCCACTCGAACCTTCGTGGGGAGAGCCCTACGCGGCGGTGGCCTCACGTATGCGCGCCGCCGTCTCCGACGCACTGCAGCGCGCCCGCGGGCACGAGGCCGTCCTGGTCTCGCACCAGATGCCCATCGTCACCCTCACCAGATTCGCCGAAGGCAAGCCCCTGGCGCATTCGCCACTGTCGCGGCGCTGCTCCTTGGCCTCCGTCACCTCCTTCCTCTTCCAGGACTCGACCCTGGTGGGCATGAGCTACGACGAGCCCGCCGCAGCGCTGCTGGCCGACTGTGCGGACATGACCCCGGGCAGCTCCGCGGCCCGCCTCAAGCGATGAACGACCACCACCGCCCCGGCCCCAACGCCTGCCGGGCACGCCTTGCGGAGATCCCCCTGTCCGTGTTGCCTGCCCACGTGCGGGGCGCATTGCCCGGAATCGACCGGATGCTCTTGCACCACACGCCCCTGACCACCAGGTTCCGCGGAGTCACGCACCGCGAAGGGCTCCTGCTGCACGGTGGGCAAGGATGGGCCGAAGCAGCCCCCTTCTGGGACTACGACCCACAGGAATCGGCGCGCTGGCTCACCGGCGCGCTGGTCGCCGCGACCTCGTGGATCCCACGTCCCAAGTGCCGGGAAGTGCCCGTCAACGTCACCATTGCCGTGTGCCAGCCGGATGTCGCACGCCGGCGCGTGCGCGCCTCCGGCGGCTGCCTGACCGCGAAGGTGAAGGTGGCCGATCCGGGCCGGCCCCTGGCCGAGGACGTGGCTCGCGTCGAGGCCGTTGCCGAGGAGCTCGCCGCCTTGGCGCACGGCCGGCCGGCCGGCCTGCGCGTCGACGTCAACGGTGTGTGGGACGTGGACCAAGCGGTCACGGCCCTGGGTGAACTGGACCGGGCCGCCGCACCGGTCGGTGGCCTGGAATACGCCGAACAGCCCTGCTGGGAGGCTGCCGATCTGGCCCGTGTGCGCGCCCGCACCCACGTGCCGATCGCGGCCGACGAGTCGCTGCGCCGAGCCGCCGACCAGTTGGCTGCTGCTCGCGACCTGGCGCGCATTGGAGCCGCTGACGTGGCTGTGGTCAAAGTGGCTCCCCTCGGCGGCCCCGTGCGCGCCCTGGAGATCGCAGCCGAATGCGGCCTTGACGTGGTCGTCTCCAGTGCGCTCGAATCCTCGGTCGGCTTGGCCTGCGCCGCGCAGGTCGCCGCCAGTCTGCCCGGCCGTGTCCGCGCCTGTGGCTTGGCAACCGCACAACTCATGGCCGACGACCCGGCTTGCCCCACCCTTGCGCCGAGCGGCGGGTGTGTGGACATCGCGCCGCGCACTCCCTGCGAGGAGCTGGTGGGCGCCGCTGCCCTGCCCGAGGGCATGATGGAACGATGGCTCACACGCCTGGACCTCATGTCGGCCCACGTGGGGCGCGCCTGAGTGACCGAGCCACTTGGACGTGGGAGGACCGTGCCGGCCGGGCGACTGACCCACGAAGCAACCGAAGAACTCAATGAGTGAACAAGCAGGACGGATGGACCCGCACACCCCAGGACGGGAGGACACCATGGACACGTCTGACCAGGTCGCCGGGTGCTCGCACCCCAGTGAACGCCTGGCGATGACTCTCCTGCGCGCCCTGGCGGGGGCGGGTGTGCGCGACGTGGTCGCCTGTCCGGGTTCGCGCAGCGCCCCCTTCGCCTACGCCCTTGACACGGCGGTCGCCGAAGGCTGGCTGCGTGCCCACGTGCGCGTGGACGAACGCTCGGCAGCATTCCTCGCGTTGGGCCTGTCGCGCGGGTGCCAGGACGGCCCGCTCCCCGTCGCGCTGGTCACGACATCAGGCGGCGCAGTTGCGGAACTCCACGCAGGGGTGGCCGAGGCCGACCACGCTCACATGCCCCTGGTGGTCCTGTCAGCCGACCGCCCCTTCGAGATGCGTGGGGTCGGTGCCAGCCAGACCACCGTCCAACCCGGCATCTTCGGCCCGCACGTGCGTGGGGTGTGGGATGTCCCTGCGGGCTTTGACGAGGACGGCGCCCTCGCCTCGACCATTGCCCGAGCGGTGGCGCTGGCGATGGGTGCCCCCACAGGCACCCCCGGCCCTGTGCACGTCAACGTGGGTTTCCGTGACCCGCTGGTTCCCGCGTGGATCCACGAGGCGGCGAGTGGGGCCGCGATGACGCGCCCCGGTTCGGGTGGCCCGCTGCCCGTTCCCGAGGTGCGCCGCGCAGACCTCGTCCCCACTGCGTGGGAGGAAGTGGTCCGCACCGACCTGCGCACCCTGGTCCTGGCGGGGGACCAGGCCGACCCCGCTGCGCTGGACTGGGCCAGGGCCGCGGGGGTCCCACTGGTCGGGGAACCCTCCAGCGGGCTGCGCGGATCCGAGGTGTGCCTGCCTCACCAGCAGAGCCTGTTGGTCCACCCGGACTTTGGCGGAGGCGTCGAACAGGTGGTCCTCACGGGACGGCCGACGCTGTCCAGGGCCGTGTCAGCGCTGTTGGCGCGCCCCGAGGTGCGCGTGGTCATCCAGTGGTCGCACGCCCAGTGGCCCGATGTCGCAGGCAATGCGGATGTGGTGGTGGCCGCCCTGGCCTCCGCAGTGGCCCCGCACGATGACCTTGCGTGGCCGGCCGCCTGGAAGGAAGCATCCCAGGAGGCCGGTCGGCGCATCGTCGACCTGCTGGAAGGCGCGGAGGCGGATTCCTGGATGCTCGCGGCGGCCAGGATCGTGTGGGAGTCGGCCTGCCCCCAGTTGGTGGTGGGGGCGTCGAACTCGGTGCGGGCACTGGATCTCGTGGCGGGAAGCGGCGGACCGGGTCGCGTGCTTGCCAACCGGGGACTGGCCGGCATCGACGGCACCGTGGCCACGGCGATCGGGGTCGCCTTGGCGGCAGGCGTGCCGACCACGGCCCTCATGGGCGATCTCACCTTCCTTCACGACGTGGGTGCCCTGGCCGTTCCCGCAGGGGAGAAGCGTCCCGACCTGCGCATCGTCGTCATGGACGACCAGGGAGGGTCGATTTTTGCCGCCTTGGAGCACGGGGCGGCGCCACGGGACGTCCATGACCGGTGGTTCCGCACCGCTCAACCCACGGCGCTGGAGCCGCTGTGCCGGGCGCACGGGGCGACGTACCGCTCAGTGGAGTGCGTCACCGATCTGCGCTCGGTGTTGGCCCGGCCAATCCACGGGATCGAGGTCGTCCACCTTCGTGTCTTGGCTGATCCGCAAGGGTTTACGGCGGTGCGGGAAGTATTGCTCGACGGGAGAGGTACTCACAGCTGACTCACAGACGACCTCCAGTGTTCTGTTGAGGGGCAGCGCCACACTTGTTCCATCAACTTGCCAGAGTCCATGAAAGTAGGAGCCATGACTGATCGACAGGATGATCTGGACCCCACTCGCGGGGCGGACCTGGACGATGCGGCCGGACAGGCACGCACCGGTCACGAGGAACCGGAGGTGACGACCTTCGTGCGCCGGGTTCCCGACGAATCCGGACGACCCCAAGGATTCGGTGCCTCGTGGATGCCCTCCGAGAGCGCCCACACGCGCCCGCAGAACCCGGCCCCGGGCGCCCCGCGTCCGTGGCAGCCCGAGGAGTCGCACTCGACGCCCCTCTACTCGCGTGAAGGCGGCTTCGCGCCTCCCGCCCCGGCACCCATGCCGTCGAGCGGCTTCGCGCAGCCCGTGCCGGGACCAATGCCTGTGGTGGGAGGAATGCCACCGGCCGCCGGAGGAATGGCCCCCGGTGGACAGTGGGCGGGCGCTGCCGGATCGGAGCGAGCCGATGCGCCCATGGGCGCCGCTGGGGCCACTGCCACCATGGAGCGCCCCAGGGGTTCGCGCCGACACCGCGGCCCCGGCTGGGTCGCCCTCGGTGTCGCAATGCTCCTGACCGCCGGCCTGTCAGTGGGAGGCACGTTGGCCGTGCAGAACTCCCTCGCATCCCGCGTGGGCACCGACTTGGTCACCGACTCCCCGGCCTCCGGAGGTGCCCACGCCCAGTCGACCTCGCAGACGGTTCCCAAGGTCGCCACCTCCGGGCAGAGCGCCGACTGGCAGGCGGTGGCCAAGGCGGTCTCACCGGCCGTCGTGACGATCAGCGTCGAGTCCTCGGCCTCGGCGGGTCTCGGCTCCGGCGTCATCTACGACGCCAAGGGACTGGTGGTGACCAATGACCATGTCATCGCCAACGCCACCGGCGCCGACGGGAAGATCTCGGTGACCCTGGCCGACGGCCGGATCTTCGCGGCGGAGGTGGTCGGCACCGACCCGAGCACCGACCTTGCCCTGCTCCAGCTCCAGGATCCGCCCGCGGACCTGACGGTGGCGACTTTCGGATCCTCCTCCAGCCTGTCCGTCGGACAGGAGGTGATGGCGATCGGCGCGCCCCTGGGACTGTCGAACACGGCGACCACGGGCATCATCTCCGCCCTGGACCGTCCGGTCGAGGTGGCCTCCTCCGAGTCGCAGACCCCCTCCCAGCCGCAGGGGCGCGGCCTGGGGGGCCTTCCCACCGATCCGGGTGTGGGTCAGGAGCAGGTGGCGAGCCCCGAATCCGTCGTCACGAACGCCATCCAGGTGGATGCCTCGATCAACCCGGGCAACTCCGGTGGGCCGCTCTTCGACGCCAGTGGCGCCGTCATCGGCATCAACTCCTCCATCGCCTCGAATTCGACCACCCAGAACTCGGCCGGTTCCATCGGCTTGGGATTCGCGATTCCTTCCGACCTTGTCAAGAGCGTCGTCGAACAGCTGGCCACCACGGGCAAGGTTCACCACGCGGTCCTCGGAGTCTCCATCAGCACCCGGGCCGTGCAGGTGGACGGGGCCAGCCGCGCCGGAGCCGCTGTGGCCGACCTGACCGCAGGTGGGGCCGCCGCAAAGGCGGGCCTCCAGGTCGGCGACGTGATCCTGGCCGTGGACGGCAAGGAGGTGTACTCCGCGAAGGCGCTCACCGGCTACATCCGCCGCTACTCGGGTGGTGACCAGGTCGAGGTCACATACGTGCGCGACGGGAAGCGCCAGGAGGTCCAGGTGACCTTGGCGGCCAAGTGAGGACGAGGGCGGGGCATTCGCACCCCTGACGCCGGGCGGCCCCCGCCGATGAGGCGGGGGCCGCGTGTCGTCTCAGATTCCCAGGGCCTCCAGCAGGGGCCGCATCTTGGCGCGGGTCTCGGCCAGTTCGGCCTCGGGCACCGAGTCGGGCATGATGCCCCCGCCCGCGAAGACCCGCAGTGAGGACCCGTCTGCCTCGGTCTGTCCGCAGCGAAGCGCGATGCCGAACTCGCCCTCGCCCGCCCCGTCGATCCAGCCGACCGGGCCCGAGTAGCGTCCGCGGCGCGTCTCCTCGAAGGCCAGCAGCAGGTCGAAGGCCAGGGGAGTGGGGGTGCCGCACACGGCCGCCGTCGGATGCAGGGCCGCCACGACGTCCAACACATTCGCATCCCCCAGGACCGCGCGGATGTCGGTGGCCAGGTGCGCCACATTGGGCAGGTCCAGCAGTGTCGGGGTGTCGGGCACCTCCAGGGTCTCCGCCAGAGGACCCAGGGCGCGGGCCACGGATTCGACGGCCAACAGGTGCTCGGTGCGTTCCTTCATGTCGGTGAGCAGCCCTTCGCCCTGACCGCGGGGAGCCGTGCCCGCCAGGACCCGCGAGGTGAGGACTCCGGAGTCCATCGAGGCGAGCATCTCCGGGGTGGCCCCCACCAGCCCGCCGACCGCGAAACCCCAGGTGGTGGGGTAGAGGTCGTGGAGGCGGGTGAGCAGGAAACGCTCGTCCAGAGGGGCGGCCGCGGAGACGACCATGTCGCGCGACATGACGACCTTCGAGGCCACCCCCGTACGCAGGCGCTGGATGAGGCGGCGCACCGAGTCGGTCCACCGGGACTGGCTCATGCGTCCGGCAGCCGTCCACAGTCCTTGGGGCTGGGTCACGGGGTTCCCGGCCCGGCGCTGACGTGCCTCCTCCAGGGCCTCCAGGGGGTCGAGGGCGGGGGCGGCGTCCTCGTCACGATGCGCATTCCCGTCCTGGTCAAGGGTTCCCACGGCGGCGGCGGTCACCACGTGGCGGCCCTCGGGCCCGTCCACGACGCACACTTGGGGGACCACGAGCACCCCCGGGGTGGCCCAGGCGAATCCGAAGGACCCCAGCGCCAGGGGTGCACCCGGCAGCGTCCCGGGGGTCTCGACCAGGGCGGCGCGTCTCACCCGGTCCCAGTGTCGGGCGGCCTCGCGGATCGCGTGGCGGCCGACGACCTCGTCGGTCCAGGCCCTGCCCCACCCGACGATGCTGCGACGCGGCCCTGTCCATCCCAGCACGTCGCGGGGGGCCGGGAGCAGGTCGACCAGCGGCGCATGGCGCTGGGGGTGCGAGTTGGGGAGCCGCACCACGCGCACGTCGATCAGCGGCAACGTCGCCACAGGGTCGGCAGGGGAAATGGGGGTAACGGGTGCGTCCGACATGGACCAATGGTATCTGGGTGCCTGCGACGGCGAGGGCGGGTGAGGCCATTGGTGGCCGAGCGCGGGGCCATGGGAGGATTGCCCCCATGACTTCCCTTCCCGACGGCGGGGCCCCCACCGCAGTGCGGCGCGCCGAACTCGACAAGGTTCCTTCGCAGATCGCCTCGATGTTCGACCATGTGGCCACCCGCTACGACCTCATGAACACGCTGCTGACCGGAGGCATGGACCACGTGTGGCTGGCGGCACTGCGCAACGCGGTCGCCCTTCGGGCGGGGCAGAGGCTGCTGGACGTCGCCGCCGGAACAGGGGCTTCCAGCGCGGCCATGGCGGCCACGGGCGCCCGGGTCGTCGCCTGCGACCTGTCCGAGGGTATGGTCGAGGTCGGCCGCTTTCGTCACCCGGAGCTCCAATTCGTCGTGGGTGACGCCATGGACCTGCCCTTCGCGGACAGTTCCTTCGACGCCGTGACCATCTCCTACGGTCTGCGCAACATTCCCGACCCGGTGCGGGCGCTTCGCGAGATGCTCCGCGTCGTGCGTCCGGGTGGTCGACTGGTCGTCTCGGAGTTCTCCACGCCGACCAACCGCACCTTCCGGAGGTTGTACGAGTGGCACCTCGGACACGTCATGCCGGCCATGGCCAGGATCGCCTCCTCTGATGACGTGGCCTACGACTACTTGGCCGAATCCATCCTCGACTGGCCCGACCAGGTGGGTGTGGCGCGGATGCTTCTGGAGGCCGGATGGGACCGAGTGGCCTACCGCAATCTCACCGGCGGCATCGTCGCCTTGCACCGCGGATTCCGACCGCTTGGGTGAAGTTGGGCGAGGCGATGCGAGGGCGCCGTTCGGCGCCTTCCTTTCGAAGGGAAATTAGGGAAACCTGGCTTTACCCAATTTGCTGTGTGGGGCGCTCCGCCACCGTCGACACTTCCGCGAGATCTCAGGGAAGACCCGGGCCTGTTCGGGGCCACGGGCGGGCAGGTTAGGCTTCCCACTTGGGCCGCCTTGTGTGTGCATGGCGGGGCGCCACATCATTCGACTCGGAGGAGACCAGTGGTTCACGGACTGGGTGAGAAAGCGGCGGCCGATGTGGTCGTCGTCGGCGCCGGCCCCTCCGGCGCCTCCACCGCCTACCACTTGGCCAGCCTGGGAGTCGACGTCCTGCTGCTCGACAAGGCCGCCTTTCCGCGCGACAAGGTCTGCGGAGACGGACTCACCCCCGCAGCCGTGCACGAACTGCTGCTCATGGGAGTGGACACCACGGGCTGGATCCGCAACCGCGGACTCACCGTCATCGGAGGCGGCCACACCGTCCGCATGGACTGGCCCGACCAGAAGTCCCTGCCCGGCTACGGCATGGCCCGCTCCCGAATGGACCTCGACCACGCCCTGGTCGAAAGGGCAGTCCGAAGCGGCGCCCGTCTGCACGAAGGGGTCAGCGTCACCGCTGCCCTGCAGGACGCCTCCGGACGCGTCGTCGGTGTGCGTGCCCGCACCGGCAAGGGCAAGGACCAGGTCGAGACCGAAGTGCGCGCCAACCTGGTGGTCGACGCGGGAGGGGTCTCCGCACGCCTGTCGACCTCACTGGGCATCGAGAAGGACCCCGACAAGCCCATGGGCGTGGCGGCCCGCACCTACTTCCACTCTCCTCGCGGCGACGAGGAATGGATGGAGTCGCACCTGGAACTGTGGGCAGGGGAACCCGGCGCCTCCGACCTGCTGCCCGGGTACGGGTGGATCTTCCCACTGGGCGACGGCCTGGTGAATGTGGGCCTGGGATCGGTGTCCTCCAACGCACGCGCCACCGCCCTGCCCTACAAGCAGGTCTTCGCCGATTGGACCTCGCACCTGCCGCAGGAATGGGGTTTCACCCCCGCCAACCAGGTTGGACCCCTGCGCAGCGCGGCCCTGCCCATGAGCTTCAACCGCAAACCCCACTACACCAACGGATTGCTGCTGGTCGGCGACGCCGGAGGAATGGTCTCACCCTTCAACGGGGAGGGCATCGCGCCGGGGATGAAGGCCGGTCGACTGGCGGCCGGCGCCATCGCCCAGGCGCTGGGCCGCTCCACCCGGGTGGGCGTGGACCGGGCCCTGTCGGCGTACCCGGAGTTCATGCGTGAGGAGTACGGCGGCTACTACACGCTGGGTCGCGTCTTCGTGCGCCTCATCGAGAACCCCAAGATCATGCGCATGTGTGCGACCTACGGGCTGCCGGTGCCCCGACTGATGACCCTGGTGCACAAACTGCTGTCCGACGGCTACGAGCGCAAGGGCGGGGACCTGGACGACCGCCTCATCACGACCCTGTCGAAAGTGGTGCCCAGCGCATGAACACCCCGAAGAGCACACACCGCCAAGGGCCACGCACCCACTCGACCCGAGACCCGGAGGAACGATGACGAATCCCTACGTGCCACTGCTCATCATGGTGGCGGCAGCCTTCCTGTTGGCTGTCGGTGGCCTGGCGGCCTCGGCGCTCCTGGGTCCCAGCAAGAAGTCGCGCACCAAGGCCGACAACTACGAGTGCGGCATCGACCCGCTCTCCGACAACCTGCACGAGGGACGCTTCCCCGTGCGCTACTACCTGGTGGCGATGACCTTCATCATCTTCGACATCGAGGTCGTCTTCATGTACCCGTGGGCGGTGAGCTTCAACATGCTGGGCCTGTTCGGACTGGTCGCCATGCTCACCTTCATCGCGCTGATCACCGTGCCGTACGTCTACGAATGGCGTCGCGGCGGACTGAACTACTGAGAGCAAGGAGGCCAACGCACATGGGACTCGAGGAGGCCATTCCGGCCGGTATCGCCCTGACCAGCGTCGAGAAGGTCCTGGGACTGGCCCGCAAGCACTCCCAGTGGCCGGTGACGATGGGCTTGGCCTGCTGCGCCATCGAGATGATGGCCGCCGGCACCCCCCGCTTCGACATGGCGCGCTTCGGCCTCGAAGTCTTCCGCGCCTCACCCCGTCACGCGGACATGATGATCGTCTCGGGCCGTGTCGCCCACAAGATGGCACCCATCGTGCGACGCGTCTACGACTCGATGCCCGAACCCAAGTGGGTCATCTCCATGGGCGCCTGCGCGTCCTCGGGCGGCATGTTCAACAACTACGCCATCGTCCAGGGCTGCGACCACATCGTCCCCGTCGACGTGTACCTGCCCGGGTGCCCGCCGCGCCCCGAGGCCCTGCTCCACGCGATCCTCACCCTGCGTGAGCACATCGGTTCCGAGCCGCTGGGCGCCCACCGACGCGAGATCGCCCGCAAGGCTGAACAGGCCGCTCTGGCGGCAACCCCGACCCACCGCATGAAGGGACTCCTGGCATGAGTGACGAGGTCACCACCACCGACGTCGCTGCTGCAGGGGACGAGGGCGCCGCCCTCGCCCCCTCCCGACGCGGCTTCGCCGCTGCCGAACCGATGACGACCCGCGTCGGCATGTTCGGCGTCAAGGACCAGGGAGACACCACCGGCTTCGGCGGCCTGGTCACCCGCAGCTTCCTTCCCGGTGAGTCCGAACGCCCGTACGGCGGATGGTTCGACCAGGTCGTCGACGTCCTCGAAGAACTCGTCACCGAGGCCGGCCTGGACGTGGCCCAGGTCATCGAAAAGGTCGTCGTCGACCGGGACGAACTCACCGTCCACGTCCCGCGCCAGCACCTGCGCCGTGTGTGCCAGTGGCTGCGTGACGACCCGGACCTGCGCTTCGAGATGTGCCTGGGCACCAACGGCGCGAACTACCCGGCCGATGCCGGACGCGAATTGCACGCCGTCCTCCAACTGGAGTCCATCACCCACAACCGCTCCATCCGCATCGAGACCACCTGCCCCGACGCGGACCCCCACGTGCCCTCCGTGGTCGACATCTACCCGGGCAACGACTGGCAGGAGCGCGAAACCTGGGACCTCATGGGCATCGTCTTCGACGGTCACCCCTCGCTGACCCGAACCGCCCTGCCCGACGACTGGGTGGGACACCCCCAGCGCAAGGACTACCCCCTCGGCGGCATCCCCGTCGAGTTCAAGGGCGCCACCGTGCCGCCTGCTGACACGCGGAGGTCGTACAACTGATGAACGTGCGCAACCACGACATCCGGGCGGCCGCCAGCGCCGCCGGACTCGACATCGAGGACCTGCCCGAGGTCATCGCCCAGGGCGGCGACTGGGAGGACGTCCTCGACGAGATCGAGAAGATCACCTCCGAACGCGTCGTGCTCAACATGGGCCCCGTGCACCCCTCCACCCACGGCGTGCTGCGCCTCATCCTCGAACTCGACGGCGAGGTCGTGCGCGAGACCCGCGTCGACACCGGGTACCTGCACACGGGCATCGAGAAGAACATGGAGTACCGCACCTGGACCCAGGGCGTGACCTTCTGCACCCGCATGGACTACGTGGCCCCCTTCTTCCAGGAGGTCGCCTACTGCCTCGCCGTCGAGAAGCTGCTGGGCATCACCGACGAGGTGCCCGAACGCGCCAACCTGGTGCGCATCCTGCTCATGGAGCTCAACCGCATTGCCAGCCACATGGTGGCCATCGGCACCGGCGGCAACGAGTTGGGTGCCACGACGATGATGACCATCGCCTTCCGTGGTCGCGAGGAGATCCTGCGCATCTTCGAACGCATCACGGGTCTGCGCATGAACCACGCCTTCGTCCGCCCCGGCGGCATCGCCCAGGACCTGCCCGGCGGAATGGTCGAGTACATCCGCGGCAAACTGCCCAAGGTGCGCCGCGACATCGGCCAGATGCAGGACCTGGTCCTGGCCAACCCGATCTTCAAGAAGCGTTTCGTCGACGTGGGCTACCTGCCCCTGTCGGGCATGATGGCCCTGGGCATGACCGGGCCCTCCGTGCGCGCCGCCGGCCTGCCCTACGACCTGCGCAAGTCCCAGCCCTACTGCGGATACGAGCAATTCGACTTCGACGTGGTCACCACCGACAAGTCCGACTGCTACAACCGCGTGGTCGTCCGCTTCGACGAGTGCTACCAGTCCTTCCGCATCATCGACCAGGTGCTGGATCGCCTGGAGGCCTGCGAGGGCGCCCCGACGATGGTGGCGGACGCGAAGATCGCGTGGCCCGCTCGCCTGAGCGTGGCCACCGACGGCCAGGGCAACTCCTTGGAGCACATCGCCGAGATCATGGGGCAGTCCATGGAGTCCCTCATCCACCACTTCAAGTTGGTGACCGAAGGCTTCCGCGTCCCGGCCGGCCAGGTTTTCCAGAAGGTCGAGCACGCCAAGGGCGTCCTGGGCGTGCACCTGGTTTCCGACGGCGGCACCCGCCCCTACCGCGCCCACTTCCGCGACCCGTCCTTCGCGAACCTGCAATCGTTGGCCATGATGACCGAGGGCGGCCAGCTGGCCGACGTCGTCGTGTGTCTGGCCAGCATCGATCCTGTCCTGGGAGGTGTCGACCGATGACCTACACCCCTGAAGTCGAAGCCCGCCTTCGCGGCGAGGCCGCGCAGATCATCGGACGCTACCCGACCGGTCACGCCCGCAGCGCCCTGCTGCCCATGCTGCACCTGGTCCAGTCCGAGGACGGCTACGTCTCCGCCGACGGCATCGCCCTGTGCGCCGACGTCCTGGACATCAGCCGCGCCGAGGTCAGCGCCGTGGCCACCTTCTACACCCAGTACAAGCGCCACCCCAACGGCGAGTACTTGGTGGGTGTGTGCACGAACTCCCTGTGCGCCGTCATGGGCGGCGACGAGATCTGGGAGGCCGTGTCCGCACACGTCGGAGTCGGCTCGGACGAGACCAACGCCTCCGGACGCATCACCCTGGAACGACTGGAGTGCAACGCCGCCTGCGACTACGCGCCCGTCATCATGGTGAACTGGGAGTTCTTCGACAACCAGACCGTGGAGAGCGCCATCGCCCTCGTCGACGACTTGGAGGCCGGACGCCCTGTGGCACCCACCCGAGGACCCGACCGCGTCCCCACCTTCACGGAGGTCGAGCACACCTTGGCCGGCTTCCCTGACGGCCTTGTCCACCAGGGACCCAGCGCCGGAGCGCCCTCGCTGCTGGGCCTGCGCATCGCGGCCGACAACGGATGGAGCGCCCCCGTCGCCGTTCCCCCTGGCCGGACCCCGGCCGAAAATGCGCAGAAGGAGGCTCCGCAGGCATGAGCACCTGGTCCGCACCGAGCACCCTGACCCCCGTCCTGTCCAAGGGCTGGGGCGAGGACCGTTCCTGGACCCTCGAGTCCTACCTCTCGCGCGGAGGCTACGAGGGTCTGAAGAAGGCGAATGCCATGGAACCCGCGCAGATCGTCGAGACCGTCAAGGCCTCCGGTCTACGGGGGCGTGGTGGTGCAGGCTTCCCCACGGGCCTCAAATGGTCCTTCCTGCCCCCCGCTGACGGAGGGCCGCGCTACCTTGTCGTCAACGCCGACGAGTCCGAGCCGGGCACCTGCAAGGACATTCCGACGATCATGGCCAACCCGCACATCCTCGTCGAAGGCATGGCCATCACCTCCCGCGCCATCGGCTGCGACCACGCCTTCGTATACCTGCGCGGCGAGGTCGTCCACGTCTACCGGCGTCTCATGAACGCCATCGAAGAGGCCAGTGCCGCCGGAGTGCTCGGCGACCTGCGGATCACCGCGCACGCGGGGGCCGGCGCCTACATCTGTGGTGAGGAGACGGCGTTGCTGGACTCCTTGGAGGGTTTCCGCGGCCACCCGCGCCTCAAGCCCCCCTTCCCGGCGGTCGCGGGCCTGTACGCGCGCCCGACGGTCATCAACAATGTCGAGTCCATTGCCCAGGTCGTGGGGATCTTCTCCCACGACGCCGACTGGTATTCGTCGATGGGCACCGACAAGTCCAAGGGTCACGGCCTGTTCTCCGTGTCCGGGCACGTGGCCAACCCCGGCCAGTTCGAGGCGCCCTTCGGCATCACCATGCGTGAACTCATCGACATGGCCGGCGGCATCCGGGCCGGCCACCAGCTGAAGTTCTGGACCCCGGGCGGTTCTTCCACCCCGATCTTCACCGAGGCAGAACTGGACACACCCCTGGACTACGAGTCCGTCAGTGCCGCCGGCTCCATGTTGGGCACCCGCGCCCTGCAGGTCTTCGACGAGACGGTGTCCGTGGTCCGCGTCATCACCCGCTGGATCGAGTTCTACCAGCACGAGTCCTGCGGCAAGTGCACTCCCTGCCGTGAAGGCACCTACTGGCTCAAGCAGATCATGCTGCGCCTGGAGGCGGGCAAGGGACGGCCCGGAGACGTCGACCTGCTGGACGAGATCGCCCGCAACATCTTCGGCCGCAGCTTCTGCGCCCTGGGCGATGCGGCCGCCACGCCCATCATGTCCGGCATCAGCAAGTTCCGCGAGGAGTTCGAGGCCGGTCTGACCACGCCCGCCAGGGAACTCTTCCCCTACGAGGCATCCACGGTCTTCGCACGAGGAGGCGCCCGATGAGCGAGTCCCCCATGGTTGACGTCACCATTGACGGCGTGAAGCTCTCCGTGCCCGCGGGCACGCTGGTCATCCGCGCCGCCGAAAAGGCCGGGATCCGCATCCCACGCTTCTGCGACCACCCGCTGCTCGAACCGGTGGCCGCCTGCCGCCAGTGCCTGGTCGAGGTCGGCATGCCCGACCGCAACACCGGCGAGATCCGCTTCATGCCCAAACCTCAGCCCTCCTGCGCCCAGGCGGTCACGCCGGGCATGGTCGTCAAGACCCAGGAGACCTCCGAGGTTGCCGAACGCGCCCAGCACGGTGTCATGGAGTTCCTCCTCATCAACCACCCGCTGGACTGCCCCATCTGCGACAAGGGCGGCGAGTGCCCCCTGCAGAACCAGGCGATGAGCGACGGTCGGGCGACCTCGCGTTTCGTCGACGTCAAGCGCACCTACCGAAAGCCGCTGCGCCTGACCAGCCACATCCTGCTGGACCGTGACCGCTGCATCCTGTGCCAGCGCTGCGTGCGCTTCGGCAAGGAGATCGCCGGTGACCCCTTCATCGACCTGCAGGGTCGAGGCGGCGGAACCGCGCCCAATGAGCACCACCACTTCATGGGGGAGCAGATCGGCACCTTCGACACCGCGGTCCTCGGCTACCACGACCCGGAGGCCGGAGGCAACGATTCGGCGGGCATCTGCGGCCCCTACGGCCAGGAAGGCATCATCGGATCCCACAATGCGGGTCCGCTGGCCGACACGGACACCGACATGTCGGGTCGTGCCTTCGCCTCGTACTTCTCGGGCAACATCGTCCAGATCTGCCCGGTCGGCGCATTGACGGCGGCCTCGTACCGCTTCCGTTCGCGCCCCTTCGACCTGCACTCGACCCCCTCGGTCACCGAACACGACGCCTCCGGCTCCGCCATTCGGGTCGATGTGCGCCGCGGGCAGGTCGTGCGTCGCATGGCCGGCAACGAGCCGCTGGTCAACGAGGAGTGGATCACCGACAAGGACCGCTTCGCCTTCGAGTGGACCGGCGTCGAGCGCCTCACCACGCCGCTCGTGCGCCAGGACGGCCGGCTGGTTGCGACCTCGTGGTCGCACGCCCTGGACCGGGTTCGCGCGGGTCTGCTCGAAGCCGGCCAGGACGGGACCATCGGCTTCCTGCCCGGCGGACACCTTCCCTTCGAGGACGCATGGGCGTGGTCGAAGTTCGCGCGCACGGTCGTGGGCTCCGACTCCATCGACATGCGGGCCCGCGAGACCAGTGAGGAGGAGCGATCCTTCCTGGCCTCCGTCGTGGCCGGTTCGGGTCTGGGCGTGACCTACGAGGACGTCGAGAAGGCTTCGCAGGTGCTCCTGGTCGCCTTGGAGCCCGAGGACGAGTGCGGCGCCCTGTTCCTGCGCATGCACAAGAGCACCCGCAAGGGCCGTTTGAAGGTCGCCACCGTCGCGCCGATGACCACCAACGGTTCGCGCAAACTCGGTGCCACCGTCTTGCACGCCGCCCCCGGGACCGAGGTCGAGGTCGTCGCCTCCATCGCGGCCGGCGCCCAGAACGCTGCCCTTGCCGAGTCCCTCGCAAACGGGGTCGTCCTGGTGGGTGAACGGGCCGGCCGCACCCCGGGCCTGCTCTCGGCAGTTCTCGCCCTGGCGCAGCGCACCGGCGCCCGCCTCCAGTGGGTGCCGCGCCGCGTGGGCGAGCGCGGCGGCATCGAGGCCGGCCTGCTTCCGGGTCTGTTGCCCTTCGGCCGCCCCCAGGGCGAGGCCGGCGCCTCGCTGGGCTGGGGTGACCTTCCGACCGAGCGCGGCCTGGACGTGGAGGGCATGTTGGCCGGAGCCGCCGACGGTTCCGTGAGCGCCCTGGTCGTCGGCGGGGTGGATGTGCGCGACCTGCCCGACACCGAGAAGGCCCTGGTCGCATTGAGCAGGGTTTCCTTCCTGGTGAGCCTGGAGGTCACACGCAGCCCCGTCACCGATCTGGCCGACGTCGTCCTTCCCGTGGCCCCGCAGTTGGAGAAACACGGCACGTGGATCAACTGGGAGGGGCGCCTGCGTCCCTTCGGCCAGGCGATCTCGGCCACGTCCCTCACCGACCGCGACGTCCTGGCACGCCTGGCACGCGAGTTCGGTGCGGACCTGGGGGGAGCGACCCTGGAGGCCCTGTACGACGAGGTCAACGCCGTCATGACATGGAGCGGTTCCAAGGCGCCCTTCGAGGCCGTCACCGCCCCCGCCCCAACAGGTGTTGCCGCAGGTCAGGCTCTGCTGGCAACCCACAAGCCGATGCTCGACTCGGGTCGCCTGCAATCCGGTGCCGACTGGTTGGCAGGAAGCGCACGGCGCCCCGTCGCCCTCGTCTCCGCGGCCACCTTGGCTGGGCTGGGACTCCGGCCGGCCCTGGCCGGGCCGCAACTCACGGTGTCCACCGAACGCGGCGCCATCACCCTTCCCGTGCACGTCGCCGACCTGCCCGACGCGGTCGTGTGGGTGCCGGAATGCTCGCCCGAATCCTTCGTCCACGTGTCCCTCGGCGCCTCCGGCTCCGTGGTGACCCTCAGCGCCTCTGGGGAGGTGGCCCGGTGAACATCCAACTCGCGGCCCAGCAATACGGTCCTGCGGACTTCTCGCAGGAAACCTGGTGGCTGACCGTCATCAAGGCGGTCTTCCTGCTGGTCTTCCTCATCCTCAACGTCATCATGGCGCTGTGGGTGGAACGTCGCACCGTCGGTCGCATGCAGACCAGGCCGGGCCCGAATGTCGCCGGCCCCTTCGGACTGCTCCAGGCGATCGCGGATGCGGGCAAGCTCCTCTTCAAGGAGGACATGTGGACCCGCAACTCCGACAAGTTCCTGTTCCTCCTGGCCCCCACGATCGCCGCCCTGTGCGCCTTCAGCGTCTTCGCGGTCATCCCCATGGGACCGAATGTCACGATCTTCGGCATCTCCACGCCCCTGCAGCTGGCCGACATGCCGGTGGCCGTCCTGTACATCCTGGCCATGGCGTCGCTGGGCCTGTACGGAATCGTCCTGGGCGGCTGGTCGTCACGCTCGACCCTGCCCCTGTACGGCGCAGTGCGTTCTTCCGCCCAGGTCATCAGCTACGAACTGTCCATGGGCATGGCGCTGGTCTCGGTCTTCCTCATGTCGGGAACGATGTCGACCTCGCAGATCGTCGCCGCCCAGGGCCAGTTCTGGTGGTGTCTGCCGCTGGCCCCCGCCTTCGTCATCTACCTGATCTCCATGGTCGGTGAGGTCAACCGGCTTCCCTTCGACCTTCCCGAGGCTGAAGGTGAAATCGTCGCCGGTCACATGACCGAGTACTCGTCCATGAAATTCGCCTGGTACTTCCTGTCGGAGTACGTGAACATGCTCAATGTCTCGGCGGTGGCCACGACGATGTTCTTCGGCGGATGGCACGCCCCGTGGCCGATCAGCCAGTTCCTGCCGTTCATGGACGACGGCTGGTGGGGCATGCTGTGGTTCTTCCTCAAGATGTGGTTCTTCATGTGGCTCATGGTCTGGACGCGCGCCACCTTGCTGCGCTTCCGCTACGACCAGTTCATGGAGCTCGGCTGGAAGCGTCTCATTCCCTTCTCGCTGGGCTGGCTGGTGGTCGTCGCCCTGGTGCGCGGCGTCACCCAGTGGGTGGCCATCGACCTGCCGGTCCTCGTGGGGATCATCGCCGGCGTCTTCGTCGTCGTCATCCTCGTCATGTGGTTCCTCGACCGCCCCGAGGACGAGGGCGACGCCTCCGATGAGGACGAGGAGTTCGATCCCTTCGCCGAGGGATTCCCGGTGCCGCCGATGCCCGGCCAGAAACCACCGCCCTCGCCCCGCGCGGGACGGGCACCCATTGCCGCGACCGCCACCGAGGAGGAGCGATGAGCGACAACGCCACGGACAAGCACCTGCGCTACGAGCAGGACCCGAAGGGCCCCGTGGGCGAGTTCTTCGCCCCGGTCGCCGGCTACGGGGTGACCCTGTCGTCCTTCTTCCGCAAGACCGTCACCGAGCAGTACCCCTTCGAGGGGCCTTTCGTGGAGCCCCGCTTCCACGGACGCCACCAGCTCAACCGCTACGCGGACGGCCTGGAGAAGTGCATCGGCTGCGAGCTGTGCGCCTGGGCGTGCCCCGCGGATGCGATCCTGGTCGAGGCCGCCTCCAACACGCCCGAGGCCCAGTACAGTCCGGGTGAGCGATTCGGCAACGTCTACCAGATCAACTACCTGCGCTGCATCTTCTGCGGGTACTGCATCGAGGCCTGCCCCACCCGCGCACTGACCATGGGCCACAACTTCGAACTCACCGAGTACCGGCGTGCGGACGAGATCTACGAGAAGGACCAGCTGCTCGTGCCCTTGGCCGACGGAATGCTGGCCCCGCCGCACCCGCAGGTCGAAGACCTGAGCGACGCGGACTACTACCGGGGCGAGGTCACCGGCCCCACCCAGGCCCAGATCGACTGGGTGCGCGAGCACCGTCCCGACGACCCGAGCCTTGCCACCGCACATCCGGTCTCCAAGGAGGCACTCCAGTGAACCAGTTGGGAACCTGGCCCCAGATGGCCTCCACCGCAGAGATGATCCTCTTCGGGTGCGTGGCCGTCGTCATGGTGGCCTGCGCCCTCGGCGTCCTCTTCTTCAAGAAGGCCGCCTACGCCGCACTGTCCATGGTCGGGGTGATGATCGGTCTGGCGGTCCTCTACCTGGCCCACGGCGCCGCCTTCCTGGGAACCGTCCAGATCGTCGTCTACACAGGCGCGATCATGATGCTCTTCCTCTTCGTCATCATGATGATCGGCTTGGGCGCCTCCGACGAGTACCAGGTGCAGGGAGCCGGCCCGATCGTCGCCTCCGTGTTCGGCGGCCTCGGACTGGTCGTCCTGTCCCTGGGGGTCCTCGGCCACACGAACATGGGTACCGCCGTCGTCGAAACCGGCATCGACCCGTATTCGGACGCCCCCGTCGAGAACCTCGCACTGGACCTGTTCACCAACCACTGGTTCTCCATGGAACTGGCCGGAGCACTGCTCGTCACCGCCGCCGTCGGCGCCATGCTGCTCACCCACTCCGACCATCTCGGCATCCGCTTCGACCAGCGGGGAGTGGCCGAGGCGAAGATGCGCGCCTTCAAGGAACGTGGGCGCCATGTCGGACAACTGCCGGCCCCCGGCGTCTACGCCCACTCCAACGCCGTGGACGTGCCGGCACTGTCCGGCGAGACCCTGGGCCCGGTCACCGAGTCGGTGCCCCGAGTCCTGCGGGTCAAGGGCCTGGACCGGTCCATCAGCCAGGTCGACGAGTCGATCGCCGCGTCGCTTGCCCTCGTGCGGGCCGGGCGCGTCGCCGAATCGGACTTCGCACGTGACGCCTCGGCCAAGGTGCCGCGTTCGGGCGCGTGGGGCATGCCCGGCGCCCGTGCCCCACAGGGACTGGCCCAGCCCAGTGCCCACATCGACCAGCCCGCCGCCCCGGCAGCACCTGCTGCCCCCGCCACCGAGGCGCCCTTGGTCGCCACCACCGAGGAGGAGCAGAAGTGAGCCTCGCGTACTACCTGGTCCTGGCCGTCATCCTCTTCGCGATCGGCGCCACCATCGTCCTGGTCCGCCGAAGCGCGGTCATCTCGCTCATGGGCGTCGAGCTCATGCTCAATTCGGCGAATCTCGCCTTCGTCACCTTCGCCCGCATCCACGGGCAGCCCAGCGGTGAGGTCATGGCCTTCTTCGTCATGGTCGTCGCCGCCGCGGAGGTCGTCGTGGGCCTGGCCCTCATCGTGTCCATCTTCAAGGCTCGCAACACGACCAGCCTTGACGACGTCAACCTGCTGAAGAACTGAGGGAGGTAACGCCATGACGATCCACTTCCTCCCCGCCCTCGTCGCGGCTGACGAACACGCCCACGCGGGCGCCGTGGCCGCCACCGCGGCCACGGGCACCGCCCAGTGGGCCTGGCTCATGATCGCGATCCCTGCGGTCACCGCCGCCGTGCTGCTCCTGGCCGGACGGGCCACCGACAAGTGGGGCCACTGGCTGGCCACCGCCGCCTCCTGGTCCTCCTTCGCCGTCGGTGTGGCCGTCGTCGCCCAGATGCTCGCCCTGCCCGCCGAGTCGCGCCGCATGGTCCAGCACCTGTTCACGTGGATCCCCGCCAACCAGATCGGAGCCGATGCCGCATGGCACTTCGGTGTGGACGTGGCCCTCATGCTCGACCCGCTCTCGCTGACCTTCGTCATGCTGGTCACCTTCGTGGGCTCCCTCATCCACGTGTACGCAGTGGCCTACATGGAGCACGACGCCGACCGTCGCCGCTTCTTCGCCTACCTCAACCTGTTCATCGCCGCGATGCTCACGCTGGTCCTCGGCGACTCCTACGCTGTGCTCTTCGTCGGCTGGGAGGGCGTGGGCCTGGCCTCCTACCTGCTCATCGGCTTCTGGAACCAGGTGCCCGACAATGCGAAGGCCGCGAAGAAGGCCTTCGTCATGAACCGTGTGGGCGACATGGGGCTGCTCATCGCCATGATGGCGATGGTCGCCAATTTCGGCACCGTGAACATCGAGCAGATCGGCCACGCCGCCGCCGAGAACCCCGGCAGCACCGCAATGCTCGTCATCGGCCTGTTCCTGCTGGTCGGCGCCTGCGGCAAGTCCGCCCAGTTCCCCCTGCAGGCATGGCTGGGTGACGCGATGGCGGGCCCGACCCCGGTCTCGGCCCTCATCCACGCGGCCACCATGGTCACCGCCGGCGTGTACCTCGTCGTGCGTTCGGGCCCGGTCTACCAGGCCTCGCCCGTGGCGGCGACCGCCGTGGCCGTGGTCGGCGCCATCACCCTGGTCTTCGGAGCCGTCGTCGGTTCCGCCAAGGACGACATGAAGAAGGTGCTGGCGGCCTCCACCATGAGCCAGATCGGCTACATGATGCTGGGTGCGGGCCTTGGCCCCATCGGCTGGGCCTTCGCCATCTTCCACCTGTTCACCCACGGCTTCTTCAAGGCCCTCATGTTCCTCGGGGCCGGATCGGTCATGCACGGCATGGGCGACCAGGTGAACATCCGCCGCTTCGGCGGCCTGTCCGCCGCCATGAAACTCACGTGGCTGACCTTCATGGCAGGCTGGCTGGCGATCCTCGGCGTGCCGCCCTTCTCGGGCTTCTGGTCCAAGGACAAGATCATCGAGGCCGCCTTCGCCGTCGACCACTTCGGAGGCACTCCCGCCCCCTGGGCCGGATGGGTCTTCGGCATGGTCGCCATGCTGGGCGCGGGCCTGACCGCCTTCTACATGTCGCGTCTGTTCTTCATGATCTTCCACGGACAAAAGCGCTGGACCTCCGAGGCCGAGGGCGCCCCCGTGCACCCGCACGAGTCCGGCGTCCTCATGACCGCCCCGCTGGTCATCCTCGCCGTGTGCGCCGTGGCCATCGGCGGCCTGCTGTCCATCGGCAACGTCTTCACGACCTGGTTGGAGCCCGCCATCGGCGGAGTCGTCCACGCCGAGCCGGTCCTGCCGGTCATTGCGATCCAGATCGGCACCCTCGTCCTCGTCCTTGCGGGCGCGGCCCTGGCGTGGAAGATGTACGCGGCCTCCGAAGTGCCCACCGCCGTTCCGGCCGGATCGGCCCTGACCCGCGCGGCCCGCGAGGACCTCTACCAGGACAAGGTCAACGAGGCGGTCTTCGTGGTCCCCGGATCGGCTCTGGTCCGGGTCGCCTCGGTGGGCGACAGCGCGGCCGTCGACGGCGTGGTGAAAGGCGTGGCAGCGGTGTCGACCGGAACGGGTCGCCTCGTGGCCTTCACCCAGAACGGCCATGCCCGCACCTATGCCTCCTACGTCCTGGGCGGGGTCGTCCTCGCCCTGGCCGTCGTCCTCGGCTTCAGGCTCTGAGAGAAGGACATTCACATGATTGAAATGGTGAACGCGCAGCTCCCGCTGCTCAGCGTCCTCGTGGCCCTGCCGACCGTGGGAGCACTTCTCCTGGCCGCCGTGCCGGCCCTGAGGAAGATGGGACGTGCGGTCGCGCTGGTCGTGTCGCTGCTCGAACTCATCGTCGCCCTGTGGGTCTTCGTCGGCCAGTTCGACTGGGCCGCGGCCGGCAGCCACCAGCTGGTCGAGTCCTGGGTGTGGATCCCCGAGATGGGCGTCAGCTGGTCGCTGGGGGTCAACGCCCTGGGGGCCGTCATGGTGCTCCTGGCAATCGCATTGGTGCCCATCGTCCTGGTCGCCGGATGGGACGAGGACGCCGACCCCGCCAGGGACGGCACCTACGCCGCCCTCGTGCTGGTGCTCGAGACCTTCATGGTCCTCATTTTCTCGGCTTTCGACGTCGTCGTCTTCTACATCGCCTTCGAAGCCATGCTCATCCCTCTGTACCTGATGATCGGACGCTTCGGAGTGGGCGATGAGGCGACCCGCAAGGCCGCCGCCATGAAGTTCCTGCTCTTCTCACTGGCCGGCGGACTGGTGATGCTCGGTGGCCTGGTCGCCCTGTGGGCGCAGGTTCCCGCCGCCTTGCACACCGACTCCTTCTTCCGCCTGGACACCCTGGTGACCCTGACCGCGGACCTTGCACCCGCAGTCCAGATGGGCGTCTTCATCAGTTTCATGGTCGCCTTCGCGATCAAGGCGCCGATGGTTCCGGTCCACACGTGGCTGCCCGACACTGCGGCGGTGGCCCGCCCGGGCACCTCGGTGCTGCTGGTCGGCGTACTGGACAAGATCGGCACCTTCGGGATGCTCGCCTTGTGCCTGTCGCTCTTCCCGGGTGCTGCCGTGCAGGCCGCGCCCGTCCTGTGCGTCCTCGCCGTGGTCTCCGTCATCTGGGGGGGCCTGGCCGCCATCGGCCAGGACGACATCATGCGACTGGTCAGCTACACCTCCGTGTCCCACTTCGGGTTCATGGTCCTGGGCACCTTCATCGGCACCCTGCCGGCCATGGTCGGCGCCATGTTCTACATGGTCGCCCACGGGGTGTCCATCGCCGCCATGTTCCTGCTGTCGGGCTGGCTGGCCCAGAGGGCCGGCACCGGCGACATGCGTCGCTTCTCCGGTATGCAGCGCGTCACCCCGGTGCTCGCGGGCCTGTGGCTGGTCTCCGGTCTGGCTTCGGTGGCTCTGCCGGGCCTGTCCGGTTTCGTCCCGGAGTACATGGTTCTCATGGGCACTTGGCAAAAGTCGATCCCCTTGGCGCTCTTCGCCGTCACCGGGGTGGTCATCGCCGCCATCTACCTGCTGCTGCCCTACCAGAGGGTGTTCACCGGCGGACCCCGCAAGGAGACCGGCTCGCTGCCCGACCTGGGTGCGCGTGAGAAGTCCGTCATGGTGCCCCTGGTGGCCGCCATGTTCATCCTGGGCATCGTCTCCGCGCCTGTCATCAGTGCCTTGACGCCCGTCGCCGAGGATCTGCTCAGTCCGATGTCCGCTGTCGCGGACCAGGCGCCGGCCACATCCTCCGCAGTCCTGACCGAAGGGATCTCGAAGTGAATCTCCTGGCTTCTGCTGTGATCGAGGCGCCCACGATTGCGTGGCTGAGCCTCGTCCCGGTGATGATCGTCATCGGCGGTGCGGTCTTGGCCGTCCTCCTGGAGTCCTTCGCTCCCGTGGGCGTGCGTCGTCTCTGCGTGATCGCCACGTCCCTGCTGGTCACCCTGGCTGCCGCGGTGGCGCTGATTTCACGCTGGATGTCGGTGACCGGCGCCTTGGCGCACCGCGCCGACATCACCCCTGCGGAGTTGCCCGCGGTTGACGGGGAGTACTTGGAGGACCCCCTGACCCTGGGGGCCCAGCTGGTCCTCGTCCTCGTGGCATTCCTCGCCTTCCTCGTCATGGCGGACCGCACGGCCGTGGGAGACGGCGCATTCGCCGGCCAGCCCTCGGACCGCCCGGGATCGCACGACGAGGAACTGTCCGACCAGAAGGGCTACCAGCGCTCCGAGATGTTCGCCCTGGGGCTGTTCTCGCTGGGCGGCATGATGGTCTTCCCGGCTGCGAACTCCTTCGTCGCCCTGTTCGTGGCCCTCGAGGTCATGTCACTGCCGCTGTACATCCTGGCGGCGACTGCGCGCAGGCGCCGCCAACTGTCGCAGGAAGCGGGCATCAAGTACTTCATCCTGGGTGCCTTCTCCTCCGGCTTCATGCTCATGGGCTCGGCGTTCCTGTACGGAATCAGCGGAACCCTGACCATCTCGAAGGTCGCCGATGTGCTCTCCACCTCCGTGCGCACCGACTGGCTCGCCCTGACGGGCATCTTCATGGTGATGGTGGGCCTGCTGTTCAAGGTGGGCGCCGCCCCCTTCCACGCGTGGACCCCGGACGTCTACACGGGCGCGCCGACCCCTGTCACCGGTTTCATGGCCGCTGCCGTCAAGGTGGCCGCCTTCGCGGCGATGTTGCGCTTCCACAGCGTCATTGCCGCCATCATGCAGTGGGACCTGATGCCGGTGTTCCTGGCTGTGGCAGTGCTGACCATGCTTGTGGGCACCTTCGCCGGCCTGGTCCAGTTCGACGTCAAGCGGATGCTCGCCTATTCCTCGATCGCCCATGCGGGTTTCGTGCTGCTGGGCGTCTTCTCCCTGGTCGAGGGATCCTCCGGGCACGTGCTCTTCTACCTGATCGGCTACGGTCTGGCCACGGTGGGAGCTTTCGCCGTCGTCTCGCTGGTGCGTTCGGTGGACTCCGAGGGCGTCATCGGCGGCGAGGTCACCGACATCCGCCGCTGGGCGGGCCTTGGCCGGTCGAACCCGTGGATCGGTGGCGCCATGCTGCTGTTCCTGCTCTCCTTCGCCGGCATCCCGCTGACGGCGGGCTTCATCGGCAAGTTCGTGGTCTTCTCCGACGCCTTCGCCGCGGGCTTCGGCTGGTTCGTGGCCGTGGCCCTGTTGTGCTCGGCAGTGACCGCGTTCTTCTACTTCCGCCTGGTGCGCCTGCTCTTCTTCACCGAACCCTCCGGGGACGTGGTGGTGGCACGTTCCGAGGGGCTGTCAATGATTGCGATCATTTTGAGTGTCGCAGGTACGATTGCGCTGGGCGTCTTCCCGAGCCCGGTCCTGTCCCTGCTGAATCAGGTGGTCATCCTTCTGCCGTGAGTGTCCACGCCCCCGATCTCCACGTCCCTGACCTGGAGGCCCGCATCACGCCGGGCCTCGAGGCCGTCGAGGATCGTCTCCTCGAGGCGGTCCAGGGGTCTCGCGACCTCATCGACGAACTCACCCGCCACTTGGCGCATGCCGGTGGCAAGAGGATCCGTCCGGTGCTCACCTTGGTGTGCGCCCAACTGGGCGATCCTGACCGGGCGCTGGGGGAGCAGGTCCTCACAGCGGCCACCGGGGTCGAGCTCACTCACTTGGCGTCGCTGTACCACGACGACGTCATGGACTCGGCGCCGACGAGGCGCGGCGTGCCCTCGGCCCAGCACCTGTGGGGGAACAATCGGGCGATCCTGGCCGGTGACGTCCTCTTCGCGCGGGCTTCACGGATGGTGGCCGACCTCGGCGAGGAGACGGTCCGCCACCACGCGCACACCTTTGAGCGCCTGTGCGTCGGTCAGCTGAACGAGACCTTCGGGCCGCGTGAGGGCGATGACCCGGTGGAGTTCTACCTGCAGGTCCTCGCCGACAAGACAGGGTCGCTGGTGGCTGCCGCAGGCTACCTTGGCGCCTTCCACGGGGGCGCCGGCACCGAGGTCGCCGACGTGGTCGGAGAATTCGGCGAACGCATTGGCGTGGCCTTCCAGATCGCCGATGACGTCATCGACATCTGCGCCGAAGGCACGTCCGGCAAGACACCGGGCACCGATCTGCGTGAGGGTGTGGACACACTGCCGGTCCTGTTGCTCAGGCGGCGTGAGGCGCGGGGGACCATTGACCAGGCCGGTCGGCAGATCCTCGCGAAGCTCGGCGAGGACCTGTCCTCCGATGAAGCTTTGCGTGACTTGGTCCTGGCATTGCGTTCCCATGACGTCATGGAGGAAACCCGTGAGATGGCGCGGTCGTGGTCGAACAGGGCCGTTGCCGTGCTCGACGCGCTGCCCCGGGGTGAGGCTCGAACCGCCTTGGAGGCCTTCGCCGATCTGATGGTGGACCGCCTGGCCTGAAGCCTTCCACCTTGGCGCTTCCACCCTGGTGTGGGGTCCTCGGCCCGGGGGCCCCACGCCGCGAGGCGTCGCCCCTCCACCGGTGGTGTGCGATCGGCACGGACCCGTCGGTGCGCGCAGGCTCAGTGCTTTTCGCCGACGCGTCGCCGAGCCACCATCATCAGCCCCGTACCTGCCGTGACTGCAAGCACCGCCATCAGCCCTCCCAGCGTCATGTCCGCACCCGTGGAGGCCAGGTCCGAGCCCTTCGGAGCGGGAGTCTTCGGCGTGGCGGCAGGCGTCGGCACGGCGATCGGCTGGGACGGGTTGGGCTTGCTCGGATCAGGGTTCGGCGCCGGGGTGGGGGTCGTGGGCGGAACGTAGCGGGTCGTCAGCGTCCAGTTCTTCACGAAGAAGTCGGCCGGGTCGATGGTACGCACCTTCTGGGCGTGGTCGATCAGCTGCTGGCGGATCTCGACCAATTCGTCGTAGACGACCGGTGCGGTGGTCACGTGCGGGTAGCCCCCGCCGCCGGCCTGACGGTAGTTGTTGATCGCCAGGACGAACTTCTGGTCCGACGCCAAAGGTTTGCCCTGCCACGCCAAGTTGAGGATGCGCTGCCCGGCCGGGCGCGAGACGTCGATGGTGTAGGTCACGCCGGTCAACACGTCGTAGTTGTAGTCGGGCGTCGGACGGCCGTTGTACTCGGCATTGAGGTCGGTGTCCGGATCAAGGGTCGCACCCTGCGGAAGCTGCTTGAAGTACTTGGCGGAGTACTCCAGGTAGTCCTTGATCTGGGCGCCTGTGACCTCGACTCCCAGCAGGGTGTTGTCGTAGATGTACAGCCCCGCAATGTCCTTGATCGTCACCGGGCCCTTGGGGAAGACCGCATCCTTCGAGAAGGGCGAGACCTGCGCGATCACGGGCAGCGAGGCTGCACTGGTGCCCTTTACGCCCTCGGTGACGGTGTCCACCATGACCTTGCCGATGAAGTCGAGGATGGGCGTGTCCTCGTAGCGCGCGGTGCCGGCGGGCATGGCCACCACCGCGTCGGCCACGACCTGGTTGACGTAGCGGATCGTGGCCTCGTGGTCGGCCGTGAGGATCGGGTCGGTGTCGATGGTCCCGTTGTCATGCATGTCTGCGGCCGAATGGCGGGTCACCCACGAAGGAATGGTGGCCGAGGCGTCTGCGGCGGGCCAGGCGACGCTGGCTTTGCCGTCCGCGTCGAAGGCAAGGGGCAGGCGGACCTCCGACAGGGAAGCCGCCCAGTTCTTCGGCTGGGTGACCACGACAGGGTCGCCGTCCGGTGCGGTGGACACGGTGACGGGAACATCCTGGTGGGTGTGGCCGATGACGAGGACGTCGATGTCATTGACCATGGTCGACAGGAACTGGGCGGAGTTCTCCTCCAGGTCCTCGGGCACCCACGAGGTCGCATTGCCCACGCCCGTGTGGGCCAGGACCACGACCACGTCGGCGCCCTCGGCCTTCAGACGCGGGACGTACTCCTTGGCCACGGTGGTCGTGTCGCGGAACTCCAGGACGCCCTGGACATTCGCCTTGTCCCAGATGCGTACGCCCGGGGTGACCAGGCCCAGGACACCGACTTTGACGCGATGCCCGTCGACGACCTTGTCGACCATCGTGTAGGGCGGCAGCCACGGCTCGGTCGTACCGGCCTTGACGACATTGGCTCCCAGCAGGGGAGCGTCCAACTGGCCGTCGTAGGAGCGCAGCAGGTCCAGGCCGTAGTTGAACTCGTGGTTCCCGACCACCGTCACGTCGTACTTCAGGAGGTTGAACGCCCTCGCCATGGGGTGGATGGGGCCGCCGGTCAGCAGGTTCGGTTGCTTGGCGGCCAGGTAGGTCAGGGGGGTGCCCTGGATCGCATCGCCGTTGTCGACGGTCAGGACGGAGTCGGCGCCACGTTCGGCGCGGATGGTCTCGATGGCATCGCCGAGCCGGGACAGCCCGAAATCCTTGCCTTTGTCGGGCCTGCCGCCTTTGAAGTAGTCCCAGTCGTGGATGTGACCGTGCACGTCGGTGGTGGCCAGGACGGTCAGCGTGGGGGAGGCCGCAGGGGCCGGTCGAGCAGTGTCGACGCCGTCGGAGGCCGGAGCGTCCGAGGCGCCCGAGCTCGGCGTGTCTGCAGCCAGGACCCCGCCCAGCGGCGCCAATGCCAGACCCAGTGCTGCGACCAGGGCAAGGGCGAATCGGGACTGTCGACGAAGTGATCGCATGCAGGGGGTCCGTCTCTGTGAGGGGAGTCATTCACGCCTTGAAGTGCGTGCCATAGAAGAGTACCGGTACGGGCGCTGAAGACGAAGCGGTTCGGGTGCGGCGATGCCCCCGGCATCCGTGGATGCCGGGGGCAGGAGGTGTGGTGAGTGAGCCTTCGATCAGTGCTTGTGCGTGTGCTTGGCGAAGGCGACCTCGTTGGGCGCCACTCCCACGGCCTTGCTGGTGACGTCTCCGGAGGCCAGGTCGACTCGGTGGACGGTCTTCTTGGCGGGTTCGGTCACCCAGGCGACGTCCTCGGAGATGGTCAGGGCCGGGTGGGCGTTCTGCCACTTGTCCGGGCCCTGCCAGGCTCCGATGACGTCGATGGAGTCGGTGACCTTCTTCTGGGTCAGGTCGAGCTTGTGCAGCTTGCCGTCGGTGGCGAGGATCCACGCGTTGCCGTCGTGGTCGCGGCGGATTCCCCGCCACGTGTACTCCACGCCCTTGGGCAGGTCGACGACCTCAAAGGTGTTGGCGGTGGTGTCGACGATGCCGACGCGGTGCAGAAGGTAGCCCTCGGCGTCCTTGTCGTCCTTGTAGTCGGTCACGGCAATGGGGGAGTTCTCCGTGACGTAGGCGTTGCCCACGCGACCGTAGGCGGCGTCAGGGCTGGCCAGCTTCGTGAAGGCGCCACCCTTGAGGACGAGCACGCCGTTCTCGCAGCCGATGACCACGGCCTCGCCCTTGACGGCGCCTTCACCGTGGACGCCGGGGCATTCCTCGTTGCGGGCGATCTCCTTGCCGGAGGCGTCCTGGACCAGGGCGCCGGTGCGCTTTTCGGAGGTGCCGATGGTGCGCACCAGGGATCCGTCGGACAGTTTGACGGCCACACCGTGGTGGGGCGCCTCGGACTTGACCGTCTCGACCTTGGGCAGGGCGGTGGGGGTCTCGTCGGCGTCGTGGCCCAGGGCGTCGGTGGGGACGATGGTGATCTCTCCCGTGCCGTCTGCGAACAGGGTGGTGTTGCCGGCGTGGGGGACCACGTGCCCGGCCTTGTCGGCGGGGAAGACCAGGTCCGTCAGAGCGGCCTTGCCGCCGCCGGCGCCGGTGGACAGGACCTGGAAGCCCTTTTCGGTGGTGACCAGGACGTGCTCGTTGTCGCCGAAGGGGTTCAGGCGCAGGAATCCGGAGGTGGGGAAGTCGGCCTTCTCCTCCAGGGTGGAGCCGTCGAGGACCTTGATGCCGCCCTCGTGGGTGAGGACGAAGCGATCCGATCCGTGCAATTCCCCTTCGTGCTCGTGGTCGTGGGCCTCGCCGGACATGTGGTCGTGGTCGTGGTCCTCGGACATGGCGCCTGCGGCCATGGACTGACCCGACTGGGCGCCCGTGGTGCCTGCGCAGCCGGTCAGCGCCAGGGCGCCCAGTGCCAGGCCGGCCACGAGGGCGGTGGCGCGAGAGGAAGTGGACAACGTACGTGACATGAGAATCCTTTCCATTCTGTGTCAGTACTCCGCCCCGATCGGCAGGGCGGGAGATGGTGTGTGACGGGGCAGGGCCGCTCCGGCCCCTACTTCACGCTGCCTTCACGCTGCCGCCCAGAGCGGTGGTGATCTGCGTGGTGTTGTGGCGCAGCATGTCGATGTAGGTCGCGGCCCTCCCGCCTTCTTCGGACAGAGACTCCGAATACAGGGGGACGACGCTCACCTGCACGCCGGAGTGCTCGGCCAGTGCCTTGATGAGGCGGTCCGGGTGTGAGGTGTCGGCGAAGATCGCGCTGACTCCGGCCTCGCGCACGGCGGTGGCCAACTCCTCCAGGTCCGCCGCGCTGGGGGCCGCCAAGGTGGCCCCTCCGGGGATGACGGCGCCGACGATCCGGAAGTCGTAGCGTCTGGCCATGTACCCGAAGACATGATGGTTCGTCACCAGGGCGCGTTTGGCGGCCGGAATGGTGGCGAAGGAGGTGGCGGCCCACTGGTCCAGGGCGGTGAGTTCCGTGGTGTAGGCCTGCGTCCTGGAGTTCAGCTCCGTGGAGTCGATTCCGGGGATCCGCTTGGTGATCTCGGCGCTCAGGGCTTTGACGACGCTCACCATCTGGGTGGGGTCGGTCCAGAAGTGCGGGTCGGGCCCGAAGGCGTCGTCCGAGGTGTACTCCAGCACCTCCACATGGTCCCCAGCGGTGAATACGGGAGTTCCCGCTGCTGCGGCCGTCTCCACGTGCTTGCCCAGACCTTCTTCCAGGCCCATGCCGTTGGTGACCAGCAGGTCGGCCTCCTGCATGAGCAGCGCGTCCTGGGCGGAGATGCCGAATGAGTGAGGGTCGGCATTGCGCGGCATGAGGGTGTGCACCTGAGCCAGGTCTCCGACGACCTGTTCGACGACGTCGCCCAGGATGTTCGTCGTCACGACGATGCTGGGCTTCGAGTGGGCCTTCGAGGCGTTGCCGACCGCTGCGTCTCCTCCCGTGCACCCGGCCAGCGTCAGGCACGCGGTCAGCGTTGCCGCTGCGGCGCCAATGAGGCGATGGCTAAGGCTCACAGGCCCACCTCCTGGAAGGTGGTGAGGGCGCCCGTGGGGATGGTGCGGGCGAGGCGTGCCTCGTCGGCGGGGTCGATCTCGATGATGGAGGCGCCTCCTGCGGCGGGCAGGTAGGCGCGGTTGCTGCTCACGTGGATTCCCGAGACGGTCACCAGCCCCGTGTCGACGACCGGGTCGGTCACCGTGGCCTCTTTCGCGTCGGACCACACGTGGACCCGCCCATCGCCGTCCACGCCGACGGTGGTGTCGTGTCGGTCGTCCAGGGTGGTGGCGGCGATGATGGCACTGGAGGAGGCCAGTTCGGTCCACGTCTTCTTGCGCGCATCCAGCAACCACAGGCGGCCGTTGGGGGACAGGGCGGCCAGCAGCGGTCGCCTGGGCCGGGTCATGAAGACGGTGGGGGAGTCCGTTGCCGTGGCTCCCGCGGGAAGCGGCAGCCATTCCAACGAGGGTGGTGTCCCCTCTTTGGCGGCGGAGTCCTCGCTGGCCAGTACCACTCCGCCCTCGCATCCGAGGACGAGGCCGGCCCGCGTGAAGGCCCCGCCTTTCGGTGAAGGACAGGCGATGGCGGAGGCGGTGGTGGCGGCCCCGTCCTCGCCGAGGACCACGGCCTTGCCCCCCTGGACGGTGACGACGTGACCGGCGAGGGGGCCGGCCCATGCGCCGGCGTCGATGGTGAATGTCCCGAGGGTTTTGACCTGCCCGCTTCCGAGGGCGTCGCGGTCGAGCACCAGAGCCTTCGTTCCGGCGGCGATGACGGCCCGCGAAGTCGTGGAGGCCATGGTGGCGGGTCCGGAGACGTCCACGGGGCCGAGGTCGCGCGAGGGCGCCCGGTAGAAGTGCTGGTGGTCTCCGTGGTCCCAGGTCCAGGTACCGGAGTCGACCAGGGTGGAGGTGCCTTGGGCGGCGCCGAGCAGGACGAAGCGTCCGTCGGTGGCGGCGTGGGTGGCGCCTGCGGCGTCGGCGATCGGCGTGGGCGCCAGGGTTTCGAGGTCGACGAGGTTGACGGCGCTCGCCTTGTCCAGGGTGACCAGGCCCGCCTTGGGCTCTTCAAGCTCGGTGGCCCCGTCGATGTGCCCGTGCCCGTGGACGCTGGAGGTCTCGGACTGGGGGGCGGAGGCGCCTGCGTCCGTGGGGTCGGCGCCGCTTGCGGGGCCTTCGCCTGCGGCGCCGCACCCGGCGAGTGTCAGGGTGAGCAGGGTGAGGAAGGTCAGTGCGCGCGTGTGTGTCCTCAACGGGAGACTCCGTTCGTGTCGGGTGTGGGAAGTGCGCGGCGACGGTCGAGCACCGGTCGCAGGGCGGTGGTCGTGAGGAAGACGGCGCCGGAAGTGGTGGCGATGGTGGCGCCTGCGGCGGTGCCTGCGTACCAGGAGATGTACAGGCCGGCCACCACTGAGACGATGCCGACCAGGGCGGCCCATGCCATGAGTGTGGGGATCGAGCGGGCCCACAGGGCTGCGGTGGCTGCCGGGGCGACGAGCATTGCGACGACCAGCAAAGAGCCGACCGCACGGTACGAGGCGACCACGGCCACGGTGATGAGGACCGTCAGTGCGGCCTCTGCCATGGCCGGGCGCATCCGCAGGGAGGTGGCCAGTGTCCTGTCCAGGGCCAGTGCAGTCAGGGGGCGGTGGAGCAGTGCGACGAGGACGGCGACGAGGGCGAGGGCGCCGAGAAGGATGAAGATCTCGGAGGTGTCGATGGCCAGGATGTCGCCGAAGAGGATCTGGGTCAGGTCGGTGGCGAAACTGCGCGATTTGGAGACGATGATGACGCCCACGGACAGCATGATGACGAAGAAGATGCCGATGGTGGTGTCCTGGGCCAGTCGTGCGCGCCTGGAGGCCCAGGCGATCCCGGCCGACATGACCAGGGCCGAGGCGGCCGCGCCGATGATCGGGGAGACGTGCAGCAATGCGGCGACGGCCACTCCCGGCAGCATTCCGTGGGAGACGGCCTCGCCGAGGAAGGCCATGGAGCGCACGACGACCCATGTGCCGACCAGGGCGCAGATGAGTGCTGTGAGGGTGCCGCCCATGAGCGCATTCACGAAGAATGTGCCGTGGAGGGGGTCGGTGATGAGCTGCACACCCGATACTGTATATGATAATCACTCGCACTAGCCAGGAGGGGTGCCCATGCATGCCGATGATCTCCGCCGCGAGACGCCAGCCGAACCCCTCGTGAGGGTCAAGGGCCTGTCCGTCTGGCGTGACGAGGTCAAGGCGATCGACTCTGTCGACCTGGACCTGTACTCCGGAGAATTGACCCTGCTGTGCGGAGAGAACGGCTCGGGCAAGTCCACCCTGCTGCTCGCCCTCGTCGGAGAACTCCCGGCAGGGGAAGGGCGGGTCGACGGACTGGACGGGATCGTGCCCGCCTACGTCCCACAACTGCCGCCGGTGCCCGAACGGCTGCCCCTGAGTGTGCGCGAAACCGTGGCAATGGGACACTGGCCCGACCTCGGACTGCTCGCCAGACTCACCGCCACCCACTCGCGCGCCGTCGATCGGGCGCTGGACACCCTGGGCCTGACCGCACTGGCCTCACGCCAACTCTCACGCCTGTCCGGAGGACAACGTCAACGTGTCATGGTCGCTCAGGCCCTCGTGCGCCAAGCGCCCGTCGTCCTGCTCGACGAGCCGACCGCCGCGGCCGACGCCGAATCCCGGCAGATCATCCACCGGGCCGCCAGGACCTGCGCGCGCTCGGGTGCCCTGGTCCTGCTGGCCAGCCACGACGTTTCGGCACGTGAGGTGTGCGACCGAATGGTCCAACTGGAGGCCGGACGTGTCGTGTGCGATGAGAGGAATCCCGCCCTCGTCCACTGAAACCGGGCCTCGCCGCGCGGTCGAGGCGCCGACTAGGATGCCCTCAGTAAAGTTCGCGCGCCGCTGGGTGCGCCCATCCAGGAGGAACGAAGTCACGTGAGTACCCTCAACGTCGCCGTCGTCGGCGCAGGGCCCGCAGGCATCTACGCATCGGACATCCTGTCGAAGTCGGGACTTGAGGTGAACATCGACCTCTTCGAACGGCTTCCCGCGCCCTACGGACTGGTCCGCTACGGCGTGGCGCCCGACCACCCGCGCATCAAGCAGATCATCGTCGCCCTGTACAAGATCCTTCAGCGTGGAGACATCCGACTGCTCGGCAACGTCGAGATCGGTCGCGACGTGAGCATCGACGACCTGCGGGACCACTACGACGCCGTCATCATCGCCACCGGTGCCGACCGCGACGCCCCCCTGCCCATCCCCGGCATCGACCTGCCCGAATCCTACGGCGCCGCCGACTTCGTGTCCTGGTACGACGGCCACCCCGACTACCCGCGCACCTGGCCGCTGCAGGCCCGCGAAGTCGCGGTGCTCGGAGTCGGCAACGTCGCCCTGGACGTGGCGCGAGTCCTGGCCAAGCACGTCGACGACATGATGGTCACCGAGATCCCCGCGAATGTCGCCGAGGGGCTGCGCGCCAACCCCGTCACCGACGTCCACGTCTTCGGCCGCCGAGGGCCCGCCCAGGTCAAGTTCACCCCCCTGGAATTGCGCGAACTGGGCCATGTGCCCGATGTCGACATCATCGTCCATGAGGAGGACTTCGACTTCGATGCCGGTTCGGAAGAGGCCCTGCGTTCCTCCAACCAACAGCGCCAAGTGGTCAAGACCCTGACCAACTACGCCATGGCCGACCCGGAGGACCACACCGCCAGTCGCCGCATACACATCCACCTGTTCCAGACCCCCGTCGAAGTCGTCGCCGACGAGGACGGTCACGTCAAGGCCCTGCGCACGGAACGCACCGAACTCACCGGTGACGGAAGTGTGCGCGGCACTGGTGTCATCACCACTTGGCCGGTCCAGGCCGTCTACCGGGCCGTCGGCTATGCGTCCTCGCAGATCCCCGGGGTTCCCTTCGACCAGGCCCGCCACGTGGCGCCCAATGTCGAAGGCCGTGTCGTCCCCGAGGCGGGCATGGAGGCCGACCGGGCAATCCCCGGCCTGTACGCCACCGGTTGGATCAAACGCGGCCCCGTGGGCCTGATCGGCTCCACGAAGTCCGACGCCCAGCAGACCATTGCGCACCTGGTCGAGGATGCCCAGGCCGGCCGCCTGTCTGCCCGCACCAGCGAAGTCGGTCACGATGCCATGACGGCCCTGCTGGACCGGCGTGGCGTCGAGTACACGACGTGGCATGGTTGGGAATTGCTCGAAGCCTACGAGCAGGCGCTCGGTGCGGACTTCGGAGCCCTGCCGGGCGGTCGTGGCCTGCGCGAACGCGTCAAGGTGGTTTCCCGTCGGGTGATGACGGACATCTCCCGCGGTGTCCAGGTCGACCCGAATGCCACCGACCACATCGGCGCCATGGGCGAGATGAATGTGCCCAGCGCTCCCGAACGCTTCGACGACTACACCGGGCCGGGTGGGCGTCGCCGCATGTGACCTGCGTCGGCGTCCCCGATTCGCCGCGCCGGGGGTGCCCCTGCCGGACTACGGTGGAAGTGCGCCTGCGTCGGCGAACCCGGGGGTTGGCGCGCAACGCGGAAGGAGCGTCCGAGGGCCGATGAGGGACCAGCATTTCAATGGACTGAAGACCACCGTGCTGCTGGGCGGCATGTGGGCCCTGCTCATGCTGGTCGGGGCCATGGTGGCGGGTGGCACCGGGAACTCCCTGTGGCTGTGGGGCTTCACCCTGTTCGGCTTGGCCACCACCGCCTGGTCGTACTGGAACTCGGCGTCCTTGGCACTGCGTTCCATGAACGCCGTCGAAGCCACCGAGGCCGAATACCCGCAACTGCACCGCATCGTGCGTGAACTGGCCCAGCGCGCCGGCCAACCGGAGCCGACCATCTGGATCGCCCCCACCACGACCCCCAATGCCTTCGCCACGGGGCGCTCACCCAAACACGCGGCGGTGTGCTGCACCCAGGGCATCATGCAGATCCTGGAGGAGCGTGAACTCCGGGCGGTCCTCGGCCACGAACTCATGCACGTGTACAACCGGGACATCCTCACCTCCTCCGTGGCTGCAGCCATGGCGGGTGTCATCTCCTCCGTGGCCCAAGCGGTCTTCTTCCTGGGTGGGGGAAATCGTCGCGAGGGCGGGATCGGCGCGGCCATCGGCATGATGCTGGCCGCTCTGGCGGCACCATTCGCTGCCATGCTCATCCAATTCGCCATCTCCCGTACCCGCGAGTTCGACGCCGACCAGGACGGTGCCGAACTGACGCAGGACCCGTTGGCGTTGGCCTCGGCCCTGAGAAAACTGGAGACTGTCACCGACCACATGCCGATGCAGCCGACCCCCGCCAACCAGAACGTCGCGGCAATGATGATTGCCAACCCCTTCAGGGGCGGGGTCATGCGATCCTTGTTCGCCACACACCCGCCCATGGCGGAGCGCATTGCCCGCCTGGAGAAGATGGCGGGCTACTGAGCGCCAGGGGTGGGGCCAGCCCCACCCCGAGGACGCCGGGTGGCGGGCTGTCGCAGCCCGGGGTGCCGGCGGAAGGATCGAGACATGGACTTCAAATCAACCTTTCGCCGCCTCTACGGTCAGGCCGCACGCGATGCCGCATACCTTCTTCTCACGTGGCCGATCCTCCTGGTCGCCTTCATCGTGTCCGTCACCTTGGTTTCGTTGGGTGTCGGCACCGTCATCATCTGGGTGGGGATCCCGATCCTTGCCTTCGCCCTGGCCGTGACCGGCCTTTTCGCCGAGGTCGGACGGCGTAGCGCCGCCCTCGTCGATTCCAGTGCGCCCATCGTCGGGGAGCACAGGCGGGCTCCGGAAGGATCCGGTGCGGTGACACGCCTGCTCACCATGGTGCGTGACTCACAACGGTGGCTGGAGGTCGTGTGGGTCCTGGTCGACTTCTGGGTGGGATTGTTCGCCTGGGTGGTGACAGTCATGTGGCTCAGCGTCACTTTCTCCATGCCTTTCGGGCTTCTGGTCCAGTCCATCCTCGACCGTACCCTGGGCGATCGTGGCAGTTCGAGCATTGCCGAGTTGTTGGGCCTGGAGCCGGAGTACCTGTGGCTGGGCATCATCTACACCGTGGTGTTCATCCTCTTCGGTGGGTCCTTGCCTTTCGTCCTGCGGGGGCTTGCCGCACTGCGTCAGGCGATCGCAAGGGGGCTGCTCGGATGGGCGGGTGAGGTCGGGCGCCTGGAGGTGTCGCGTTCGGCGGTCGTCCAGGCCGAGGCCGATGCGCGGGCACGTTTGGAACGTGACATCCACGACGGCCCTCAGCAGCGCCTTGTCCGCCTGGGGATTGACTTGGCCCGGGTCAAGAGGCGCCTGCCCGACGAGGGTGGCCAGGAGGCCCGCGAGATCATCGACAGCGCCATGGAGCAGGCGCAGGCGACCCTGGAGGAGTTGCGGCAGCTTTCGCGAGGCATCGCCCCACCGATCCTCATCGAAAGGGGACTGGGGGCAGCCTTGGTGGAACTTGCCGACAGGTCCGCTGTGCCCACGCAGGTGGAGGTCGACCTGCCCGAGCTTCCCGCCCACGTCGAACAGGCCGCCTACTTCGTGGTCAGTGAGGCTTTGACGAATGTGGCCAAGCATTCGGGGGCGCTTCGTGCAGCGGTCCGGGCACGGCTGGACGGTGACTGGCTGCGTGTGTCGGTCGAGGACGACGGCGTGGGCGGGGCGGACCCCGCCAAGGGGCATGGACTGGTGGGACTCACCCAACGTGTCGCCGGCGGTTGACCGTGACCTCGCCTTCGGGCGGCCCGACCATTGTGGAGGCGATGATTCCGTGCGCATCCTGATCGCTGACGATTCGGTGTTGCTGCGCCAAGGGCTGGTCCTGATCCTGCAGGACGCGGGGCATGAGGTGGTGGCCGAGGTGGGGGACGGCGACTCCTTGGTCGAGGCTGCGCTGCGCCTGCGCCCGGACCTGGTGATCTCGGACATCCGAATGCCTCCTTCGCACGCGGACGAGGGGTTGCGTGCCGCGATGCGCATCCGGGCCTGCTGGCCCGGGGCGCCGGTCCTGTTGTTGAGCCAGTACGTCGTGGCCGCGCACTTGCCGGAACTGTTGGGGGATGGCGAGGGCGGGATCGGGTACCTGTTGAAGGATCGCGTCACCCAGATCGAGGAGTTTCTGGCAGCGGCGCTGAGGGTGGCTCGGGGGGAGTTGGTCCTGGATCCTGATGTGGTGGCTCGCACCATGCGACGAGGTCGCCGCAGGGATCCCTTGGAGGATCTGACTCCACGTGAGCGTGAGGTACTGCAGCTCATGGCCGAGGGGCGCACGAATGCGTCGATCGCCGAGATGCTGGTGATCTCCGAAGGCGCGGTGGAAAAGCACACGCAGAGGATCTTCGCGAAGCTGGGTCTGCTGCCGGATGCTGCGGTGCACCGGCGGGTCAAGGCCGTCTTGACGATGTTGTCGGCGTGAGGGGACGCCGACCCTGACCGTTTCTCTCGGCGCGGATCTCAGTCCTGGGGTAGGGGGATTCGGTCGAGGTTGTTGCGGGCGTAGGTGGTCAAGATGGCGTCCAGGATGCGCTCGTTGGGCCAGTCCAGGGGTGTGGACAGTAGTGTGCCGTTGCCGATGCGTTCCAGGGTGATTCCGGGGGCGGGGTTGGTGATGGTGCCGACCCAGTCGTTGATCCACACTCGGTGGGCCACTGGAAGTTGTCAGTTTTCACGCCTTTCCCGCCTTGCGAGGCGCTTGAGTGTGCGATCTTGTCCGTAGGCGAAGGCTGGGTTGATGGTTGCCACGCCTGCGCGGATGGAGGCGTCCCACAGGAGTCTCAAGGGCAGCGTGGAGGCGAAAAAGGTGTGCACAAGGCTCGGCGACGTGAGGAAGGGGAGGATTTCTGTCTCGCCCGCATTGGCGGACAACTTTGTGTTCAGGCGATCATCATGTGAGGAGAGCCCCAGGCTATAACCACCTTCGGGGTGGGCAATGCCAGAGTCGTCGGTCAGGACTCGTTCGCGCACAATCCGGGCCAGGTCTTGAAGGGTGCCGTCCCACTGGTTGCGGATGGCCTCCCAAGGGCCTGCGCCTGTCCGGGCCGAGAAGTCGGTGACATAGGCGAAGATCATGCGTGCGATCTGCTCAGGGGTTTCACCCCGCCGCGTCCACGCAATGAACGTGGACTTCCGTTCGCGGTCAAGCAAGACTCATCGCTCCTTTCATCTCTCAGGGGTGTAAATGACCTGGATGTCAAATAGATCTTTGTCCTCGAGTAGTGCTCCAATTGCTGTGGCGCCTTCGGGAGTGGACACATGCCATTCGATGGCGGCACCTCTTGCCTCGGCGGCTGCGATTTGCCGTTCCGCCTCTTCTTCTGGCCCTTCGGCAATCTCCTTTGCCAATTTGCTATGGGGGTTGTGGTGCAGGATTTCGTATCCGCGTTTGGCTTCCAGGAAGACCCGAGATGGATCCCTGTTTGGACGCTCGACCATCCCGTCGAAGTCCACATCGCCACGTGGACCTCTGACGCGATACTCGATCAGGAATTCGCCGGTCGATTCACGTATTCCGGCGATCTGCTCCTGATATTCCATCCACTTCGCGCGTGAACCGCGCCTGATCGCGAAATAGCCGTCCCCGAATTCGTTGCGCTGCTCCAGGATGCCGCCTTCGATGCGTACCCCCATTGGAGTCCACTTGCCGGAGGTCTGAATCAAGGTGCACAACCTCATTCGGAAAACGACCAGGGGATTCGGGCCCGACAGGGACGTAGGATTTTGCAAGATCATCCGGCTGGGGGTGTTCGACCTCGACCTCGTAGGGGTCGTCGATCGTCCTCCAACGCCTGTGACCGGTGACCTCGTTCTTGGTCAGACCGAGAAGTTTGCCTGCACTTGAGCGCTTGGTGCCATCCGGGTCGCTGGCGTAGTGGAGTTTGCCGTCGCCGCGGTCCTGCAGGACGGGATTGCCCGTCGAATCACGCAGAGGAGTGCCGTCGTGGGCATGCACGGGCTCCTTGTGTCTGCCCGGGAGAATGAACCGTCGCCCAATGAACTCGCCATTGGGCGCGGACACCAGCGTCTTGAACTCTTTGCCGATCCGGGGGCCGAACTCACCGAGATTCACCTTCTGGCCGAGTTCGGGGGTCCCATGCTTTCCAATCCCGTGGGATGAATTCCACAAGCGCGGGTCCACGGTGGCGATCCGCCCAGCCTTTTGCGCGAAGCCGGTGGCTTTCAAGGCGCTCTTTGCCCCCGCGCCGGCCAAGCCGCCCAGAAGGGCGGAAGCCATGTCGAAAGTGAGGGCTCCTTCGGAGCCTGCAGGGTTGTTGTCCGCAGTGTCCAGGCGCAGCGCCGCAGGGAACATCGCCAGAAGGCGTTCTCGTGCTTGGGTGGCTTCCGGTGCTGCGAGCACCGCCTGGGCCTTCCAGATGTCCTGCGTGCTCGCCCACGTCCACACGGCGGCCGTGCCGGTCGTGACCGGGTTGGCGACATCGCACGCCGTTTGCTACAGGGAACTCCATGAATTCGCAGCCCGTCCAGGATCAAAGGGGTTGATCAGACGCAACGGGCCCACGACCGTTTCAACTGCGCTGTTCCACATGCCTGCACTGCGCAAGTAGCGGTGGCCCGAGCCTTGCGCAAGGCGCTTTGCATCAAGTGAGCCCCACGGGTTGCCGTCCAGATCGACCGACTGACGTTTGGCTTCGACCGTCGTGCCGAACCCATGGGGATCGCCCAACCAGGTCAGGTCCGACTGGACATACGCCTGGCCACCCCAAGCGTCGTTCAAGGCGTTGGCGCAGGTGATTTGGGCCTGCTCCAGATCACTTTCATAGACCAGAACCTCCTCTTCCAGCGCCAGACCTTGTTCGACCAAGGCCTGGTCCACTCCGTTGATGGCCAGGGTGATCGTGTCAGTCGTCTGATATGAGGCGCGTACCTTCACCGTGCGGGTCTCTTTGGCGGCGGCGCTCACCTCGGCCTCATGATGCCCGATCCGCTGGCACAAGTCGTCGTAGCGTCGCCGGAAATCCTCCAGTTCGTTCGCGTAGCCGTACAGCGCCCGGGCTGCGCGCTCCGCCTTCGAACAGGCCGAACCTGCGGCTCTCGCAGGACGGAAGATGCCCAAGCGCAGGTCGTTGGATTCAGGAGCCCGGTACAGGTCCTCCAGATTCGCCCAGATCCGCAAATTCCTGGAGGCCGCATCGGCAACGGCAGTGAACTCGGCCACGAACGCCTTGGCGGCTTCGCACAGGGGCTCGGCTTCATCGGGCTCCGACGGGGTAAGGCTCATGCGTCACCCCTCACAACAGTTGACCATGCTGGGAGGGTGGCGGCGTCAAGTCCGGCGAAGGGGTCAACGGAACCAGAGGCGCGTGCGAAGCCCACTCGTGTTCTTGAGAGCCCGGCCAGAGGGACAACGCATTCGCGCTCATCGCCGCTTGGCCCTCCGCATACGCGTCCAACGCGGCGTTGGTGCCATCGACAATGGTCTGTGTGCGGGCCTGGACCTCGGACACGCTGGGGCATCCGCATTTCTCGACCCACTCCTGGACGGCGGCGGCCACCAGCTCTGAGCGTGGCACGCTGGCGGCGACCTCGGTGCCGCGGAGTTCCACCAAAGAGATCGACTGCTCCAGTTGCGCCACAGAATCGGCCACCTCCTGGACGCATGCACGAGCTGCTGGCACGTCGATCTTCCAGAACGCCATGACGGGCCTCCAGATGCTTCACAAGAACAATGAACAGGGCAACAGTACAAGCATTGACAATGACTGTGAAGACAGTTTGGGAGGAACCCTGCAGGTTCGACGGTCAGGTCATGGCAGGTGGCCCCGCCCTCGTCAGCGGTAGTTGACGAATTGCAGGGCAACCTCCAGCTTCTCGCCCTCGGGACCCTTGAGCAGTGCGATGACGGACTGCAGGTCGTCCCGAGACTTGGAGGACACGCGCACCTCGTCCCCCTGGATCTGCGCCTTGACTCCCTTCGGACCCTGGTCGCGGATCAACTTGGTGATCTTCTTCGCGGTGTCCTGGTCGATGCCCTCCTTCAAGGGGGCCACCAGCTTGTAGATCTTGCCGGAAGCCTTGGGCTCGCGATCCTTCAGGTCCAGGGCCTTGAGCGAGACCCCGCGGCGGAAGAGCTTCGACTGCAGGACGTCAACGATGGCCATGACCCGCTCAGGGCTGTTGGCCTCCATCTCCACGGTGTCGCCGGACAGGCGGATGGCCGCCTCCACGCCACGGAAGTCGTAGCGCTGGGCGACCTCCTTCGCGGCCTGGTTCACGGCGTTGTCGACCTCCTGGCGGTCGAGCTTGGAGACGATGTCGAAGGAGGAGTCGGCCATGGTGGAAGACCTTTCGTGAGGGTGAGCGATGGTGCCTCGGGCGAGACCCATCGCACGTGCCGGGCGATTGGCATGCGGACCTTGAACTCTGTTATTCTTCCACGGCACCGCAAACGTGGTGCACGGCGGGATACCCGAGTGGCCAAAGGGAGCTGACTGTAAATCAGCCGCGGAATGCTTCGGGGGTTCGAATCCCTCTCCCGCCACCGTTCTGGTTCGCCAGAACTGCTGTGAGGTCCTTCTCATCAGCGCCGATTGCATCAGCCAGCGGCACTGGGTTAGGCTTCTCGGCGTTGCCCCGATAGCTCAGTCGGCAGAGCATCTCCATGGTAAGGAGAAGGTCAAGGGTTCGATTCCCTTTCGGGGCTCTGGTTGCGGCTTGTGCCGCTTCCGCTGCGGCGGGGTAGCTCAGCTGGTCAGAGCGCACGACTCATAATCGTGAGGTCGCGGGTTCGAGCCCCGCCCCCGCTACCAAGCATCAATGACATGCCTGGCACATCCGGTGCGCAGCACAAGCAAAGTGAGGAAGAACCATGGCGAGCAAGTCGCAGGACGTCCGCCCCAAGATCACTCTGGCGTGCTCGGAGTGCAAGGAACGCAACTACATCACCAAGAAGAACCGTCGCAACACGCCGGACCGCCTGGAGCTTGCCAAGTTCTGCCCGCGTTGCCGCAAGTCGACGGCGCACCGCGAGACCCGCTGACAGGCCCTTCGCGAGCGAACCCCCGGAACCCACGAGGTCCGGGGGTTCTTCCATTCCAGCGCATCCGAGTTCATCGCGGCTCTGCTACCGACGTTGTGGCCGTACTGACGACATTGTGACCGAGCCACCGACGTTGCAACGTCGGTAGCAGTACAGCAACGTCGGTGGGAGCGCGGCAACGTCGGTGGGAGCACAGCAGCTCCGCCGGCAGGAAGCGAACGCCAAGACCTCCAGCCTCCCAGAACCTCCCTCAGGAAACGTCGGTCGACATGGAGGGCAGGTCCATCGCGTCAATCGCAGTCTCCAAGGAGGAGGCCCCGTCCTCGTCCCCCTGTTCCGCGCCCTTGTCCTGGACCGGCATCGGCCGGATGGCGGGCAGGACTCCGGTGGAAGACAGTTCCGCGGACGAGGTCGGACACGCGTTCTTGCGCAGCAGACGCTTCTTGATGATCAAGGCGCCCGCGGAACTCATGTCGGCCTCGATCTCCGGGCAATGAGTCGGAATCGGGCCGTCGGCTTCGTCGTCGCGCGACAGGGCGTCCGGATCGGCCTCGCGGACCCGCTGCTCCAGCCGAGCCAACTCGACCTCAAGATTGGCCCGCGCCGGGGCCTCCCACGAACGCCCGATCGGGGAGTGGAAGATCGAATCCATCGCCAACAGTCGGCGCACCGCCAATCGGCGCGCACGCCAGTAGGTCAGGTCGTCCAAGTCGTCGAACTCGGCGCGCAGGGACTCACGGTAGCGCTTGAAGACCTGCGGGCTGGAAGCCAACAGCGACAGGTCCGCGTCGATGATCACCTGGGCGTCCAGGTCCCCACGGTCCGCATGGTGCGAGACCAGCGCCTGGAGGAGCTCTCCGATGCGTTCGACCACGTCCTGGCTGACACCCAACTCCGTCAGCCGCGCCGTCGTGTGCACGATGCAGGGGTGGCACAAGTCGGTGGGGTCCACGCCGAGGATCCGGACCTCCAGGGCGCGGTTGAGGAAAGCGCCGTGGTACCAGAAGCTCACACGCAGCACGTCGGCGTCGTGGGCGATCGTGGAGAGCTCGTCGATGCGCGCCAGGACATTGATGAGGTGCTGGGTGTTGTGGAGGTGGCGTCCCGGCTCGTTCCAACGAGCGACGAGATTGCGTGCTTCTGCCTCGAGAACGGGAACGGGTGCGGTGGCACCGATCCCTGTCATGGCGTCCACGAAGGAGCCGAAGAGCCATTGAGGTGCATTGGCACCCATGACGACACTCTCCTGTCCGTCGGATGTTACCGGGCCACTGTAGTGCACCTGTGGACGGGCGAGCACGTTCTGCGCTCATGCCTCACGCGCGCTGGGCTTGCGCCTGGATCAGTGGCAACTCGATCCGAACCGTCAGTCCGCCGCCTGACGTGCGCGAAAGCTTCGCCTGGCCGTGGTGGGCGCCGAGGATGCCCGCCACGATCGCCAGGCCCAGACCCGATCCGCCCAAGGAGCGGTTGCGCGAGTTCTCGGTGCGGTAGAAGCGTTCGAAAACCCTTTCGCGTTCCTGCTGCGAGATTCCCGGACCGTGGTCGCGCACCTCGACCACTGCCACCTGACCCTTGGTGCCCACGGCGATCTCGACCGGCGAGCCCTTGGGCGTGTAGCGCACCGCATTGCCGACGATGTTGGTGAAGACCTGCTGGATGCGGTCCCGGTCCGCCCTGACCACCAAGGCCATGGGTGGGCGGCGTCCGGACAGGGAGACGAGGGCGACGTTGCGGGTGGGGTCCAGGGCCTGCAGGTCGAAGACCGCGTTGTCGGCCATCTTGACGAGGTCGACCTCGCTGAACTCCAGGGGTCGGCCCTCGTCCAGGCGCGCCAGGGTCAGCAGGTCCTCGACGAGGGCGCCCATGCGTGTGGACTCCGACTGGATGCGTCCCATCACTTCACTGGTGCGCTCCTGTGGGACCCCTCCCATGGAGTAGAGCTCGCAGTAGCCGCTGATCGCGGCCAAGGGGGTTCGCAGCTCGTGGGAGGCGTCCGAGACGAATCGGCGAATGCGTCGTTCGGACTCCTCTCTGGCAGCGAAGGACTGCTCGACCCGTGTGAGCATCGTGTTCAAGGACAATGCCAGGGAGCCGACCTCGGTGGTCGACGGCTTGGGCGTGATGCGCTGGGTGAGGTCACCGGCCGCGATCTTGCCGGCCGTCGATTCGATGGCCCGCAAAGGCGACAAAGAGCGACGGACCAGGTAGTGGGCGGCCGTGCCCCCCACGAAGACGATGACGATGCCGGCGGTGGACACGTACAGGGCGGTGTTGCGCAGCGTGTGCTGGACGTCCGTCAACGGCAGAGCCACGGTGAGCACGCCGATGGGGGTCGTGGTTCCCGCGCGCACCAGCGGCACGGCGATGGCGCGCCACGGGGAGTCCTTGATGTCGGAGTCCACGGTGACCGGCTGCGTCCACCCGCTGTCGGTCTCGGCCAGTTCGCCGATTTCGAGCAGGGTGGGAATGCGTGGGGTGCCCGCGTAGGTGAGCGTGTCCTGCGAGTAGGCGGTCTGGGCTTCTTCGCCCTCGAGTTCGTAACGGATGTAGAAGAGCGAGGGCAGCACCGACGAGGTCGGGGCCGTGCGTGGAGACGTGGTCTGTGACATCGACGTGGCGGTGGTGGTCAGCTGTGTGTCGACCTGGCTCATCAGGTGACGTTGCAGCAGTCCGATCATCACCGTGCCGGAGAGGAACAGGCCCAGGGTCAGCAGGGAGACCATCACTGTGACCATGCGGGTCGCCAGCGAGGTTCTTTCCCACGCTTGGCGCAAACTCCCGACCGGGTTCACGTCTCAATTCTCCTCGCGCAGGATGTACCCGACTCCACGTTTGGTGTGGATCAGTTCTCCGCTGGCGCCGTCCACCGCAAGTTTGCGTCGCAGGTAGGAGATGTAGGACTCGACAATGGCGACCTCGCCGTCCCAGTCGTACTCCCACACGTGGTCCAGGATCTGCATCTTGGACACGACTCGCCCTTCGTTGATGACGAGGTATCGCAACAGCTTGAACTCGGTGGGGGACAGCTCCACGGGGACTCCCGCACGGGTGACCTCGTGGGCGTCCTCGTCAATGACCAGGTCGCCGACCCGCAGCTTCCCGTCGTCCTCGGACCCGCCCATCGTGCGACGCAGGATCGCACGGATCCGGGCGACGACCTCTTCGAGGCCGAAGGGCTTGGTGACGTAGTCGTCGCCGCCCACGGTCAGACCCTGGATCTTGTCGCGCATGTCGTCACGTGCGGTCAGGAAGAGGACCGGAACGGTGACGCCGGCTTCGCGCAGGCGGCGGGTCACGGTGAAACCGTCCATGTCCGGCAGCATGACGTCCAGGACAACCAGGTCCGGCTTCTCCTCGACGGTCTTGTGGTAGGCGCCGGCGCCGTCCTCGGCGGAAATGACGTCGAATCCCGCGAATCTCAGGGACGAGGCGAGGAGGTCGCGGATGTTCGGTTCGTCGTCGACGACGAGCAGTTTCGCTTCGCCGGTCGGGGAGTCGTTGAGCGCCATGCGGCGATTGTGCCGGACAAGTCTGGACGTTTGCTGGGCGTTCGGTGGACGAGCTTGGGCGGGGAGTTGTCGCTGGTGTGTGTCAGCATTGAGGCAGCGATTCTCAGGAGGAACAAGTGAATGACACGATGGCGCCGCAGGGGATTGAGTTCACCCCCGTGTCCCGGTCCCTGACGACGGTCAGGCTCATCTCCGCTGGGATCTGGACCGTGATTCCCATGATCGTCATGGCCGTCCTCGCAGTGATGCTCCATCCTGTGTTCTGGTCGGGGGCCGTGGGGTGCCTGGTGCTGTTGGTCTGGTTGGTGTGGCTGCTGCCCCGGCAGGTGCGTGCGATGGCCTGGGCCGAGGGACCATCGGAGTTCTTCATCCGAAAGGGCGTCTTGTTCCGTTCCATGACGGTGGTGCCCTACGGGCGCATCCAGTACGTGGATGTCACGCAGGGGCCTGTCGCGCGCTTCTTCTCCATGTCCACGGTGGCCCTGCACACCGCCTCACCCGAGACCGCCGGCACGATCGACGGCATCCCTTCGACCGAGGCGGCTCGACTGCGTGACATGCTCGCCCAGCGCGGCAGCGCCGAACTTGCAGGACTGTGACCGTGAGCGCGACACCTCCCCGTGACCCCGGGCACATGGAGAATCCCGAAGTTTCGAACCCGACGGGTGGCATGCCCGCTGCTGGTGCCGACGGCGCCCCCAGCGCGGCGCCCACCGGTGGTACCCCCAGCGCAGTTCCTGCTGAGGCCTGGCAGCGGGTGCATCCGATATCGCCCGTGTTGGAGACCTGGCGCTTCCTGGCCGCCCTGCTGGCCTTCACCACCTACCAATTCAGTGGAAGTTTCGCCGAACTGTCACGAGTCGGCGCCTTCGACTCCATCGGTGTGGGGGTCGTGGCCGTAGGCTTCGTCGGAGCACTGGCCCTGACCGCACTGGTCGGCGGTGTCTGGGCCTACTTCCTGTGGCGAGCCACCACGTGGGCCGTCACCCCGGAGGCCGTCTGGTACCGCACGGGCATCGTCTTCAAGCGTCAGAAGCAGGCGCGCCTTGACCGCATCCAGGCCGTCGACGTAGTCCACCCGTTGTTGGGACGGCTTTTCGGCCTGGGGCGCCTGAACATCGAGGTCGCAGGTGGCGCCAACTCAAACTTCGCCGTCGGTTTCCTCAAGAGCGCAGACCTTGCCGCCGCCAGGGCGCGCATCCTGGCGCTCGCGGCCGGCCTCGACCTCAAGGCTTCCGGCGCCACCCCGCCCGCAGGGTCGGCGCAGAGTGCATCAGCCGCTCCGCTCGGCCACACGGCGCCAGCGGCCAGTGGACAGGTGTCATCGCCGGTGACACCGGGGCAGGAAGTGCCACATGTGCTGCCCGGGCAGAGCATTGCCTGTGCCCAAGGCGCCGCTGATCCGAACGCCGCACTCCGGGCCGGCGGCCCCGGCCTCGTCCCGGCCCCAAGGCCCCAGGAGACCGGCCCCCGAACCGTGGTGCCCGTCGCCCCCGAGCAGCCCCTCTACGACGTGCCGCCGGGACGCCTCATCGCCTCCCTGGCCACCTCCGGAACGGTGACCGGGCTGCTGGTCTTCGGGATTGCCCTGGTGGGCTTCACCGTGTGGGCAACCTTCCAGTGGGGGCCGCATGCGCTGAACTCCATGTGGGGTGTCGTCGGTGGTGTCCTCGGCGTCGGGTCCTACCTGTGGGGGCGTTTCGCCGGCGAGTTCAACTTCCGTGTCGCTCTTTCGCCCGATGGCATCCGGATTCGGCGCGGCCTGCTGGAAGTGCGGTCGCAGACCATTCCTCCCCGCAGGATCCACGCAGTCAAGATCGAACAGGGGCTGGTGTGGCGCCTGCTCGGCTGGTACCGGGTTGTCATCTCCCAAGCGGGCTACGGCAAGGACTCGAAGGGACAGAACAACGACCAGCAGCGCGCCTCGGACGTGCTGCTTCCGGTGGGCACCCGCGCACAGGCCGAGTACGCCCTGTGGCTGGTGGTGCCCGAACTCGGTGTGGACGACCCGCGAGCCTTCATCGATGCCGCCTTCACGGGCACACGCGAAGGCGGCGGCTTCCACCCCGTGCCCGACAAGGCGCGCATCCTGGACCCCTTCGCCTGGGCCCGCAGAGCCTTCAGCCTGACACGCACATGCGTGGTCGTGCGCGATGGGTGGCTCCACAGGACCGTCACCGTGGCGCCGGTCGAACGCTTGCAGTCGGTGCAGGTCATCGAAGGGCCACTCATGCGCAAGTTCGAGGTCGTCGACCTGCACATGCATGTGGTTGACGGTTCCGCCAAGGTCCACGTGGCGCACCTGGACAAGGACATTGCGCGGTCTTTGCTCGCCGACCTGCTTGCGCTGTCGCAGGTCCGGCGGGTCAGCGAACCGCCGGAGAAGTGGATGCGGCGCGTCAGCGCGCACGGTCCGATTGGTGGCGCCGGTGGCTCCTGACTCCACACCGAAACAGGCTGACGCGGATCGGCCCGCGCCCTCGTCCAGGGCGGGGCGCCTGGCCGTGGGCGTCATCGGCATGGGCCACGTGGGGCCCGTCATCGCCTCCGCACTGCGGGCGGTCGGGCATGGGATCTGCGCGGTTTCGGCCTCGTCCGCGGCCTCCCTGGAACGGGCTGAAACGATGCTGCCGGGCGTCCCCGTCCTTCCTCCCGACCAGGTTGTCGCGGCTTCCGACCTCGTCTTCCTGGCCGTTCCGGACGACAGGATCCGGCCCCTCGTGGACGGGCTGGCGTCCCTGGGGGCGTGGAAGCGCGGGCAACTGGTCGTCCACCTCAGCGGTGCCCACGGCACCGACATCCTCGACGGGGCGGCCCAGTGCGGTGCGATCCCGCTGGCCATCCACCCGGCAATGACCTTCACGGGCACGTCCATGGACGTGGCCCGCCTGGAGGGCACCCCCTTCGCAGTCACGGCGTCCCCGATGGTCTTGCCCATTGCCCAGGCGCTCGTCGTCGAGATGGGTGGGGAGCCCGTGGAGGTGGCCGAAGGGGACCGCATCGCCTACCACGCGGGTCTTGCTCACGGCGCGAACTTCCTGACGGTGATCGTCCTGCAGGCGTTGGAGACCCTGCGCCAGGCCGGCATCGATCAGCCCGGAGGGTTCGTGGAGCCCTTGTTCCGCGCCGCCCTGGACCGTGCCCTGCGGGAGGGGACTGCCGCGATCTCCGGCCCGGTACCGCGTGGGGATGCGGGCACGGTGGCCGAACACGTCTCCGCCCTGTCGCATCTGGAGGACTTGCCCGGCACGGTGCTGGACACGTATGCGTTCATGACCCGGCAAACGGTGCGGATGCTCGTGGATGCGGGGCGCCTGGACCGGAGCGCCGCCGACGCGCTCCTTGCCGCCCTCACCCCCACCCCGTGAGATTCGTCCAAGCCTCCGTGAGATTCGTCCGTCGTTGTGCTTTCGTCATGGTTTTCATGACTCATCCGCTGCTTCCTTGGGAGTGACGGACGAATCTCACAGGGGAGGGTGGGAAGCCCGTTGAAGCCGGGTGCTGCGATGAGGAGGACAATGGAGACCATGACGACACCCGTGCTCACCCGCACACGCGCTGAACTGGCCGCGCAGCTGACCCGCCTGGACGGATCGACCGCGCTGGTCATGACGATGGGCGCCCTGCACGACGGACACCTCCAACTGGTACGCCAAGCCAAGACCCTGGCCGACCACGTCGTCGTCTCCATCTTCGTCAACCCCACCCAATTCGCCCCGGGCGAGGACTTCGACGCCTACCCGCGCACCCTGGACGCCGACATGGAGGCACTGACCCGCGTCGGCGCCGACCTCGTGTGGGCGCCCCAGCCCGCCGAGGTCTACCCGAGTGGCACGCGGGTGACCATCGACCCCGGGCCCGTGGCCCACATCCTTGAAGGCGTCACCCGCCCCACCCACTTCGCAGGGGTCGCCCTGGTCGTCTCCAAGGTCATCAACCTCGTGCGCCCCACCGTGGCCCTGTTCGGACAGAAAGACGCCCAGCAGCTGGCCGTCATCCGCACCGTCGTGGAGGACCTGGACGTGCCCGTGCGGATCGTCGGCGTGCCGATCGTGCGTGACGAGGACGGGGTGGCCCTGTCCAGCCGCAACACCTACCTTTCCGCCGAGGAACGCGTACGCGCCCGGGCGCTCTCGCGCGGCCTCGCCGCCGCGGTGCGGGCCGCGGACGGGGCAGCGGGCAGCAGGGACGTGCTCGGTGCCGCCCGGCAGGTGCTTCTTGACGAGGGCGGGGTCGACATCGACTACGTCGCCCTCGTCAGCGAGGCCGACTTCACGGAGATCCTGGTGGCCACAGGCAATGCTCCGGCACTTGAGGACGCCCTCGTCGAGACCCCGAAGGACCCGGCCCCGCCCGCCGATGGGGCGGCACGCATCCTCGTGGCCGCGCGCGTGGGCACCACGCGACTCATCGACAATGCCGAACTGACCCTGCGCGCCACGGAAGGTGTCCTGTGACCAGCGAAATCATGCGCCCGATGATTCAGGGCAAGATCCACCGCGCCAAGGTCACCGCCGCCGACCTGCACTACGTCGGCTCCGTGACCATCGACGAGGACCTGCTCGACGCCGCAGACATCGCCCCGGGGCAACAGGTCGACATCGCCGACATCGACAACGGCAATCGCCTGACCACCTACACGATCGCCGGCCCGCGCGGCTCGGGAGTCGTCCAACTCAACGGGGCGGCGGCCCACCTGGTCGAGGTCGGGGACCTGGTCATCATCATGGCCTACTGCCAGGTGCCCGAGTCCCGGGTGCGCGCCTGGCAGCCGAGTGTGGCCTTCGTCGACGCCGACAACCGCCTGGTCGAGGCGGGCCGTGACGCGGGTGCCGTGCCCGAACAGTCCGAGCGTGCCCGCCAGTTGGGTCTGCGTTCGAGCGGCTCTCGCTCCTGACCATGAGCCGATAGGCTCGGCCGCATGGAGTCCCTGCAGCGCGAAGTGCACGAGAATCCCTTCCGCCACGTGGTGCTGCGCTTGGGACTGATGGCGGTGCTGCTTGCCGCAACGTGGGGAGCATTGACCCTTTCGGGCAAGGCTGCGTCCCTCCCGCCCTCGCAGTACCTCTACTTCCCGCTGGTCAACATCGTGTGCGCGGCGGTGCTGTGGCGGGTGCTGCGAAAGCACGGGGTCGGCGTGTGGGAGTACTTCGGCTTCCGCCGCGGCCAGGTCATGCGGGACATCGCATGGGGCCTCCTGTGGCTCGTGGTCGCCTACGTGCCGATGATCGCAACCCTGATGACCCTCATGTTCGCCCTGTACGGAACGTCCATGTTCGGCCACTTCGAGCAGGTCTTCGCCATCCCGGAACTGCCGGTCACTGGGGCGGCACTGGCAGTGTTGGCACTGGTCAACGCCGTGGTCTTCCTGGTCAACGCCCCAGTGGAGGAGATGATCTACCGCGGCTGGCTGCAATCAGGGCTTGCGCCTCGCACGGGTGCGGCCGCGGCAGTAGTCGTCCAAGGCGTCCTCTTCGGCGTCCAGCACATGGCTTTTGCGGCGAATCCGGCGGGTGCGTTGGCGCATCTGCTGATGTTCGTCGCATGGGGAATCACCGCCGGGATCATCGTCCACAAGCAGGGGCGGTTGGCGCCGATCCTCGTGGCGCACTGGATCGTGAACATCGCCCTGGGTGTGGGGCCGCTGCTCTTCCTGGCCTTCACAGCCCCCATCGCGTCCTGAGGGCCATCGGTCGCGCGCCTTTCACGCCCCCGCGTCCGGGGCGGGGTGGGCCGGGAGACGCCTCCTTCTGCGCAGCGCGTATCCGACGAGGGCGATGCTCAGAGCCGCGGGCCAGGCGAGCATCGGCGCGTAACACAGGGCGATCACCGTGGTCTGGGTGGCATTCATTCCGTCGGTGGGCGTCCACCCCTGCTCGACTCCGGTCCACACGAGGGTGAAGTGGATGGCCAGGCGCCAGATGACCCTGTACAGGATGAGGTTTCCGACGCCGCCGACGATGAGTGGCAGCAGGCGAGGGATCTCGCGTCCGCCAATGCCGGGCACCCAGGCGGGGACTCTCTCACCCCACGGGCGCACCAGGCCCAGGCACGCAATGGCCCCACAGACCTGGATGACGTCCAAGCCCAGGACGTAGAGGAGGGCGCTGGAGGACTGGCGGTAGGTCTCGGTGCCGGCGAACCCGGTCGGAGCCCCTGCCAGCATCGCCAGTCGCCACGCAACTGACGGCAGTGCGCTGAGGAAAGCGGTCCATGTGGCGATCAGCGCCCAGCGTTGGACGGGCCGGCCCGTCGTCGTGGCCCGCGACCGGGGCTGGGCCTGGGCGCCCTCGGGGTTGTCAGCACTCATGCCCTCATCGTCGCACTCTCACGCCCTCGGCACATCGCGACACCGGTACGCCCACCAGCCGACAACCACGCACCCCAGGGCGAGCGCCGCCTGGACCAGCATCGGCGTCGCCGAAACCTCACCCCACGGGTCGTGCACATGGCCCAGGAAGGACACATCCCTGGCCCATTGCGGCAGATCCACGAAGGCTCCGAAGGTGCGGGCGAACATGCTCCACGCCAAGGCGCCCCACACCAGGGAGGTCAGGCGGGGAGAGAGGCCCAGCAGGGCGGCGGCCACGGCAATGGCTGCCGCCACCCCGACTCCTTGGGTCACTGTAAAGGCCAGGGCCCGGCCCGCCGCATGCTGGTCGCTCAGCTGGGTGCTGGTCACCAGGGACAATGCTCCGCCCGACACGACCAGCAGCCAGGCGGCCAGCACGCCGGCGTCCAGCACAGTTGACACGAAGACACTGTTGCGGGACAACCCTGCGGAAAGAACGACCTCGGTCAGACCCCGGCGTTCGGCTCCTGCCAGGGCCATGACCCGCGAAACGGCCGCAATGCTCACCAGCAGCACCGACACCAGAGTCATGAGTGTCAGGAACTGGACCACCGTGTCGCCCTCGCCCGCCATCTGACGCACCCAGGCCACGGTCCCCTCACTGTCGTGCAGGATCGCATCCAACTGGCTGGACATCAACGCGAAGACGGCGGAGGTCGATGCGGCAACCACCGTCCACGCAAGCGTGTGACCTCGGCGAAGCCGCTGGGTCAGGGTGAAGAAGCCGCGGACCCGCAGGCGCCGAGGGGTACGCGCCCGGGAGGGTAGGCACCCGGCCAGCAGTTCGCGTCGCGCATCCAGTGCAAAGGCCACTGCGACCAGGGTGCAGCCGGCCGCCACCGCGACGGCCACCGCCTCCAGGTGGTCGCCGCTGTAGGGGCCCACCAAGTCGCGCCAGCCGAAGGGGGTGAGCCAGCGCAACCACGGGGTTTCGCCCTCGTCGGCAACGACTCGCAGCAGCCAGGCGGCACCGAAGACGGCGAACCCGGCGGTGCGTGCGGCACCGACCTCGCCGAAAAGCTGGGCGCACAACAATCCGACGCCCGCGAAGAACCATCCGACCGCCCAGATGACTCCGGCCATAGCCAGCGCGCCCGATGAGGTGAGTTCCGCGACCTGGGCGCGCTGGCACACCAGCACCCCGCCGACGCCCGCAGCCAGCAGAGCCACCGCGCCCCACACCCACGCCAGGGCGGCAACGGGCGGCGCCCACCGCCCGGCGCCCGACCCGCGGGCCAACTCCACCAGGCCGCTCTGCTCGTCGCCTCGGCTCAGCGCCGTGGCCGCCAGAAGGGCCATGATCGCCGTGCACCACATGATGTAGGTGCCCGCCTCCCACTGGGTGAGTTGCCCGATGGTTCCCGGCTCGGGAATGGCGCCGTACAGGACGCGACTGCCGGGGGAGTGGCGCATCTGGTCCATCATCACCGAGCGGTCGGCCAACGCCGGGTAGAAGTCCTGGTAGGAGCCGGGCATGATCCCCACCAGAGCCCACATGGGGACCATCCAGGCCAGGGCGATCTTCCAGCGGCGTCTGGCGGCCAGCGCCAGCAGGGAACCCACCCCCGCCAGCGGCGAGGGCGTCGCGGGGCCGCTCATCGTGGACACTCCGCGTCCGGTTCGGCAGGTCCGGGCGAGGCGATCGACGAGGCCGCCACGCCCTCGTAGTGCCGCAGGAAGAGGTCCTCCAAACTGGCGGCCTCCGCACGCACGTCACTGAGCCTCTCCCTGACGGCAAGCCCCAGGACGATGGGAACCGCGTCCGCCCCCACCTGGGCCGACAGGTGCTCGCCGTCCTCACGCACGGCAATGCCCAGGGACGCCAGACGCGACCGCAGCTCTGCGCGCGTCCGAGCCTCCGGAACGCACAGGCGGATGCGGGTCTCCGCCAAGGATCGCAGGTGCTCCAGGTCCCCGTCCTCGACCACGCGCCCGTCCTTGATGATCGTCACCCGCGTGCACAGTTCCTGGACCTCGGCCAGGATGTGGCTGGACAGCAGCACGGATGCGCCGCGCTCACGCAGCGTGGACACCACCTCGGTGAAGACCCTCTCCATACAGCGGGTCCAGGCCCGAGGTGGGCTCGTCCAGGACGAACAGGTCCACCGGGGCGGCCAGTGCCGCGATCAGGGCGACCTTCTGGCGATTGCCCTTGGAGTAGGTGCGCACCTTCTTCGTCGGGTCCAGGTTGAAGCGTTCGACCAGCTCGCGTTCGCGCCGGCGGTCGCGCCGACCCCGTAGCGCGCCGATGGCGTCCAACACCTGCCCGCCTGTGAGGTTCGGCCACAGGGCCACGTCTCCGGGCAGGTAGGCGAGGTTCCGGTTGATGGCGGCGGCGTGGGCGGCCGGGTCCCGGCCCAGGACGCTCACCTGCCCGCCGTCTCGGCGGTACATGCCCAGCAGGACGCGGATCGTCGTGGACTTTCCGGCACCGTTGGGGCCGAGGAACCCGTGGACGCTCCCGGCCCGCACGGTCAGGTCCAGGTGGTCGACGGCGCTGAGGGACCCGAAACGCTTCGTCAGGCCCCTCACTTCGATCGGATGGGCCGTAGTCTGCGCTGTCATCATGAATCCTCCTTTCCGAGGACGCGACGGATCAGCGGCCCGAGCGTCGGGTCGGCGTCCAGGCGTTCGACCATGTCGCCGACGAGGGCCCGCTGGGAGGGGTGGGGGTAGCCGATGGTGCTGAGGACGCCGATGCGCGACCACAGGAGGCGACCTCGGATGCCGGTGGGCAGTGTCCGGAGCAGGTCCGCGACAGCGTGCCGGTGGCGTGCGACCAGCTGCCACAGTCCGTCGGCGATGGCGATCTCGCGCCGGCGGTTGGCGGGCTCGTTCGGCGGCAGGTGCGCCAGGTCGCTGAATCGCGTGATGAGTTCCGCGGTGGCGGCGCGGTCCTCCTCGTCGAGTTCTTCGACGAGGGCGCCGACGCCGGCCGGGATCATCCCGGTGGTGGCCAGCAGGGTCATCATGTGCTTTTCCTGGCGCAGGACGTGGGCGGCTCCGAGATCCGTGAAGCGGCGCTCCATGTCCGTGTAGAAGTCTTCCAGCACTTGGGGCAAGGGGGAGAGGTCTTCGCCGTCCTCGACGCGGGCAATGAGGCGTTCGATGCGTTGATGCTGGTGGTGCAGGTGTTCGATGCGGTGGAGGATCTCCTCCCGGGTGGCGCGCAGGTCGGTGAGAATGTCCGCCTGCCCGCCGCCGGGCCCTTCGGGCAGGATCTGTCCGATCCGCTCCAGGCTCAGGCCGGAATCGGCCAGCCACCGGATGCGCAGCAGGCGCGCGAGGTGTTCCAGCCCGTATCGGCGGTGGACTCCCGCGTTGGTGGGGACGGGAAGCAGGCCGAGGGCGTGGTAGTGGCGGATCGTGCGTGGAGTCGTTCCGGCGAGGTCGGCCATCTCTTGGATACGCATGACGCCAGCGAACACTGTGACGTCACGTCATGTTCAAGGAATCGGCCTCGGCGTGTCACGCCCAAGTTGTGTGCCCGGCCTGGTCACGCCCCCACGAGGTCGCACCTGGTGAAGGCCCACCAGCCGACGGCGATCCCGCCGAATCCCACCAGGGCCTGGATGAGCAGCGGCACCCAGTCGGAGGTCTCCACCGGGCCGACCACGTCGATCACCAGACCCAAGTAGGTGAGCTTCCTCAACCATTCGGGCAGGTCCAACAGCTCCCCGATGAAGGAGACCGCCGCGGCCCAGGCCAGGCTCAGCCACGCCAATGAGGTCAGACGCGGCCACAGGGCCCCCAACGCGCAGGTCACGCCGATGGCCGCCAGGACGCCCGGCCCTTGGCTCAGCGTGTACACGGCGGCGCGTTCGGCGGCATGGTCGCTCGGCAGTGAATGTGCGGTGGCGGCCGCCAATCCCACTCCGGCCAGAAGCAGCAGCAAGGCGCCGACAACCAAGGTGTCCAGGACATGGGCCACGTACAGGCGAGTGCGTGAAACCCCCTGCGCCAAGGTGGCGCCCACCAGGCCGCGCATCTCGTCCGCCGCCAGCCACCCGGCCCGCTGGATCGCCCCCACCAGGGCCATGAGCACGGTGAGCAGGGTGAGCAGCTGCATGAAGGTGGCGACGACATCCGCCGTGGTCCCGCCCAAAGCCTCCAGGTAGGCGGCCGTCTCCGGGGACTCGTAGAGAATCTCCCGCATGGAGCCTGTCATGGACCCGAAGAAGGCGGACACCCCGCAGGCGACCAGCGACCACCACGCCAGGTGGCGCCAACCGAGCCTGGCGCGCAGCCCCCACGGGCGGCGAAGGTTCCACCGGGCGCCGCTGCCGGAACGGTCCGGCAGCAGGGCGCCGAGCAGTTCCCGACGGGAGTGGGCCAGCGTGGCGGCACCCAACAGGACCAGGGCCGACAGTGTTCCCACGACGATCGCAGCAGGCCGGTCGGCCCCGTAAGGGTCGACCAGGTCACGCCAGGCCATCGGGGACAACCAGCGCAGCCGGGGCATCTCAACCTGCGAAGCGATGATTCTGATGAGCCACTGGAGGCCGAAGAGGGCGAAGGTGGTTCCGCGAACGGCATTCGGGTCGCGCAGGAACTGGGCGACCAGCAGCGTCAGGGCGACGAAGGTCCAGCCGACCGCCGCGACCACGCCGGCGAAGGTCCAGGCGCCCAAGGCCGTGAGGGAGGTGAGAGCCACCGCCGAGACGCTCAGGCTCGCCCCCACGCCCACGGCCACGAAGGCCACCATCGCGCCCATCCACATGGCGGCTGCCATGAACGGGGTCCACCTGCCCGCCCCCGCCGCCAGCAGGGTCTCGGTCAGGCCGTCCTGCTCGTCACGCCGCGCCATGCCCGCCGTGTGGACGATCGCCATGACGATGACGCTCACGATGACGTAGGTGCCGGGCTTCCACACGATCAGCTGGCCGACGGCGCCCGGCATGGTCAGCTCACCCATGAGCATCGTCATCGCAGGCGAGTTCTGCGCCTCGCGCACCAGGAATGCGCGCGAGGCCGGATCGGGGTACAGGGACTCGTAGGAGGGGCCGACCGAGGCCATGACCGCCCACAGGGGCAGGGCCCACGCCAGCGCGTGCCACCAGTGGCGGCGCATGAGCAGACGCAGGGCGCGGACGAGACCACGCAGATCACCGGCGTGCATGGCGGGCCTCCGGGGTGGGTGTGCTCGCGGGCACCGGCGACGAGGCCGGGTCCGGCGAGGCCGCCCCCAGCGACGAGGACGAGAGCGGATTCTGCGAGCGGGCCGAGGCCGAATCCGCCGAGTAGTGCTGCAGGAACAGGTCCTCCAGGGTGGCCGGTTCGACCAGGACGTCACCGAGGCCGTGCGCGACCACCAGTTCCAACACCGTGGGCACCTGTGCGGGGTCGACCTCGAAACGAAGGGCGCCCTCGTCCTGATCGGCGGGCAGCCCCCGGGCGGCGGCCTCGTCTGAAACCAGGCGCAGGACCTCGGCCGCTCCGCCAAGGCGCACCCGCGTGCGCGAGAGGGCACGCAGGCGGGCAAGGTCCCCGGACTCCACGGTGCGCCCGTCCTTGACGATCGTCACCGCCGAACACAGGCGCTGGACCTCCGCCAGGATGTGACTGGACAGCAGGATCGTCGTACCGCAGGCGGTGAGTTCGTGGACCACCTCTTGGAAGACCCGCTCCATCAGTGGGTCCAGGCCCGCCGTGGGTTCGTCCAGGACCAGCAGCTCCACGGGCGCCGCCAGAGCAGCGACCAGCGCGACCTTTTGCCGGTTGCCCTTCGAATAGGTGCGGATCCTCTTGGAGGGGTCAAGGTCGAAACGTTGGATCAGTTCGTCCTCGCGGGCGCGATCGCGTCTGCCGCGAAGGCCCGCCAGCGTGTCCAGCACCTGCCCTCCGGTCAGGCTGGGCCACAGGGCCACGTCCCCCGCCACGGAGGCCACGTCGGTGTTGACGGCTGAGGCGTGGGTCCACGGCTCCTTGCCGAGCACCCTCACCCGGCCGGCGTCGGCCCGGTGCATTCCCAGCAGCACGCGGATGGTGGTGGACTTGCCGGCGCCGTTGGGGCCCAGGAACCCGTGGACCTGACCGGGGGAGACGGCCAAGTCCAGTCCGTCCAGTGCCGCGACCTTGCCGAAGCGCTTGACAAGGCCGCTCACTTCAATGGGATTGGTGCTCACGTGTCCATTCCTTTCGCAGGTCGGGGGCGATTCCGGGCGCCAAGTGGGGGTCCGTGGCGATGTGGGCGAGGATGCTGGCGGCCAGCGCCCTCTGGGCGGGGTGACGGAATGTCAGGGTCATGAGGTTCCCGTAGCGTGACCACATGCGTGTGCCCAAGCGCCCGCCCGGCAGCATCCGGACCATGTCCAGGCCGCTGGCGGCGTGTCGGGCGATCAGTTGCCCGACCTCCTCAGCCAGGGCCCGCCCGGCGTGCGTGCACGTGGGGTCGTTGGGCGGCAGGTCCGTCAGGGCGTCGAAACGGTCCAAGAGCTCGGCGCACAGTGCGCGCTCGTCCTCGCCGAATTCGTCGAGGAACAGGGCCAGGGCGGTCGTGGGCAACAGGCCGCTGGTCATGAGGAAAGTGCCGATGTGCTTCTTGTCCCGGACCAGGCGGTGCGCGCCGGGGCGTCTCACGCGCCCCATGATGTCCCGGTAGAAGTCTTCGACGGCGCCGGGCAGACCGCTGAGGTCCTCACCGCGGCGGACCCGCTGGACCAGTTGGTCGACCCGGCGTCTCTGTCGGCGCAGCAGGGCGATGCGCTGGTCGATCTCGGACAAGGTGGCTTCCAGGTCGTCCAACGCGCTCCGGTCGCTGTCTGCTCGTGAGGTGGCCCGCTCCTGCTGCTTCGGGTGCGCGGCGGCGGCCCCGTCCTCGTCGGAGGGCCCGCCAGGGGACGAGGGCGCCTCTTCCTTGTGCGCCTCCTGGGCCAGGAGGTGGCCGATCCGTTCCAGGGACATGCCGGACTCGGCCAGCCACCGGATGCGCATGAGACGGGCCAGGTGTTCGATGCCGTAGTCGCGTGGCATCCCGCGCGTGGGCGGCACGGGCAGCAGCCCAAGATGGTGGTAGTGCCGCACGGTGCGAGTCGTCGTTCCGGCCAGGTCGGCCATCTCCTTGACCTTCATGTCTCCATCGAACACTGCGACCTTGCGTCGCTGTCAACGGTTGCGTCGGGCGCCGGTGTGAGCGGGTCCGCGGGGCTCGGGCGCCGGTCGATGCGGCCGCCCGACTAGACTCGCCCACGTGAGTGACGTGACCCCGAATCCTGACATCGACATGACCGCCGAGGCCGACGAAACCCCCGAACAGGTGCGTGTGCGTGAAGAAAAGCGTGAACGCCTGCTGGCATCCGGACAGGAGGCCTACCCGGTCGTCCTGCCCATCACGACCACCATCGCCCAGGTGCGCGCCACCTACGGGCACCTGGAAGCCGGTGAGGAGACCACCGACCAGGTGGGCTTGGCCGGACGTGTCATGCTGGCGCGCAACGGCGGCAAGCTCTGCTTCGCGACCCTGCAGGACGGAGCCGGCCGGCGCATCCAGGTGATGCTCTCCTTGGCCGAGGTCGGCGAGGAATCCTTGGCGGCCTACAAGGCGGACGTCGACCTGGGTGACCACCTCTTCGTCCACGGGCGGGTCATCAGTTCGCGCCGCGGAGAACTGTCGATCATGGCCTGCCCGGGTGTGGCCCCTGCGGGTCTGTTCACTCCCGGTGTTGACGAGGGTGAGGCCGTGCCCGCATGGAAGCTCGCCGCCAAGTCGGTGCGCCCGCTGCCCAAGACCTACACGGCCGAGGACGGCACTGAGATGTCCTTGTCGGAGGACATGCGCATCCGCCGCCGTTACCTGGACATGATCGTGCGGCCCGCGGCCCGAGACATGGTGCGCATGCGTGCCGCCGTGGTGAAGTCCTTGCGCAGTTACTTCGACGAGGCCGGGTTCATCGAGATCGAGACGCCGATGCTGCAGAACCTGCACGGCGGTGCGGCGGCCCGGCCCTTCTCGACCCACATGAACGCCTACGACACGGAACTGTTCCTGCGCATTGCGCCCGAGCTGTTCCTCAAGCGTGCGGTTGTCGGCGGCGTGGACAAGGTCTTCGAGATCAACCGGAACTTCCGCAACGAAGGGGCGGACTCCTCGCACAGCCCCGAATTCACGATGCTGGAGGCCTACGAGGCCTACGGCAGCTACGACACGATGGCCACCCGCACCCGCGAGTTCATCCAGAAAGCGGCCCGTGACGCGCTGGGCACCGAGGTGGTCACCCTGGCCGACGGCACCACCTACGACCTGTCGGGCACGTGGCGTGAGATCTCCATGTTCGAGGCCACCGCCGACAAGCTCGGCCGCGAGTTCACCGTGGAGACCCCCCTGGACGAGCTGGTGAGGATCGCCGAGGAGCTGGGCGAGGACGTGGCCGACCACTGGGGTCCGGGCAAGGTAGCCGAGGTGATCTTCGAGGCCGCCGTGGGCGATGACCTGTGGGAGCCGACCTTCGTTCGCGACTACCCGGAGGATTCCAGCCCGCTGACCCGAGGTCACCGCTCGAAGAAGGGCCTGGTGGAGAAGTGGGACCTGTACGTGCGCGGCTTCGAGCTGGCTACGGCCTATTCGGAGCTGGTGGACCCGGTCATCCAGCGTCAGCGTTTCGAGGCCCAGGCCCTGGCTGCCGCCAATGGCGACCCGGAGGCCATGGTCCTGGACGAGGACTTCCTGATGGCCATGGAGTACGGAATGCCTCCGGCCGGTGGAATGGGCATGGGCCTTGACCGTCTGCTCATGGCCCTGACCGGCCAGGGCATTCGCGAAACCATCACCTTCCCGCTGGTCAAGCGGCTCTGAGGCCCGAACCTGCGGACGCCGACGCCGCCCGGGGCAGAGCCTCGGGCGGCGTCCGTGCGCTGTGGGGTCTCAGTGGCCGCGTCCTTGGGGATGACAGTACACACCTAGAGGCGTAAGGTGTCCACTACCTTGTAGTTCTAGGTGAAGGGGGGTGGCGATGAGAGTCAACAAGGACCTCGTCGCGGCAGCGGCGACCCCAATGGTCCTCGGTGTCCTCGCAGGTGGTGAAGAGTACGGCTACTCCATCCTGCGGCGCATCAAGCACGCCTCGAAAGGACAGCTCGACTGGAGCGAAGGAATGCTCTACCCCCTGCTCCACCGTCTCGAAGCCCAAGGCCTCATCACCAGCCGCTGGGGCACCGCCGACAACGGCCGCCGCCGCAAGTACTACGCCCTCACCGAGGCCGGCGCCGCCGAACTCCACGGACGCACCCACGCCCTCGACCTCGTCACACGCACCCTCAAGGGCCTCGTCCCCGAGGGCGGAACGGAAGTGGAACGCCGTGCACACTGCTGATGACACCCTCACCGCAGGCATCCGAGCTTGGCGTGACGAACTCTCACGCACACGTGGTCTGTCCGCACGGGACCTCGACGAACTCGAAGACCACCTGCGCAGCCAATACGAAGACCTCACACACTTGGGCCTCAGCCCGGATGAAGCAATGCTCGTCGCACGCCACCGCCTCGGCAACGGAGGAGTCGTCGCCGAGGAATACCTCCATGCCCACCCCGAACGCGCATGGAACCAGGCATCCGTCACCGCCGCAGACGCCCTGGGCGCAGCGAACCCGCCATGGCACCTCGCCCTCGCCCTCGGCATCGGCCTGGTGGCCGGCCTCCTCACCCACGCCCTCGCCGTCGACCCACTGCGCCTTCCCGGAGAGGCCGTCCAACGTGGCGCCACCCTGATCCCCCTGGCGGCACTGTCCATGTTCCTCGGACTCACCGCACGCAGCCGCGACCGCTTCGCCCCACTCCTGCCCGGCCTCCTCCTCGTCGCAGGAGCCTTGGCAGCCACCCTGTACCCGACGGTCGGCGCCGGCCAAACCCTTGTACTCACCGCGACCCACCTGCCGGTCCTCATCCTGGTCGCCGTGGGGACCGTGCACCTGGGGGCGCGCTGGCGCGACCTCGACGCGTGGATGGAATGGGTGCGATTCCTCGGAGAAGGAATCATCTTCTACGTCCTGACGGCCCTGGGAGGAGGAGTCGTCCTGGCCCTTCTCATCGCCATGTTCGAAGCCATCGGCATCCGCGCCTCCGACGGCCTGGCCGACGTCCTCAGCTGGATCTACGTCACCTGCGCCGTCGGAGCGATCCTCGTGTGCGCATGGCTGGTCAAACTCAAGAAGGCCGCCACCGAAAACGTCGCCCCGGTCCTGACCGCACTCTTCACACCTGTCATGACGCTGGTCCTGGTCAGCTACCTCGTGGTCGTCGCCGTCACCGGCAACCCCGTCGACGTGGACCGGTCGGTCCTCATCGCATTCGACGCACTGCTGATCGTCGTCGAAGCCATCGTCCTGTTCACCGTGTCGGCCCGGCCCCATGACGCGCGACCGCGAGCCCTGGACCTCATGCAGGTCGTCCTGGTCCTGGCCGGAATCGTCGTGGACGTCCTGCTGCTGTGGGCCATGTCCGGGCGCCTGTGGGAATACGGGGCCTCGCCCAACAAGCTTGCAGCCCTGGTGCTCAACCTGCTGCTGCTCGTGCACCTGGTGGGGGCACTGGTCGGATACCTGCAGGTCCTGCGGGGCGGTTCCGCGCGCCCACTGGAGCGTTGGCAGTCGCTGGCCCTGCCGGTCTTCGGCGCTTGGGCGGGCATCGTGGCTCTGGCCTTCCCACCCCTGTTCGGCTTCGCCTGAAGCACCCCAGTTCCGGTATCGACCTCGCATTTGGCGTGAACGCGTCCGAACATGCTTTACAGTGATACCGATCTTCTGATCTTCGGGTGTCACTGTGCGGCAGGCATCACCGGGGGAAGACGCCGGCTGGACACGCCGACGTCAGGCCCGCTCGAGGAGGAGCACAGGTGACCGAGGAACGCGCGCACGAGGTGGCGCACACCTATCGGGTCACGCACGCCCTCAACAACAATGCCGTGGCCGCTGTGGCCGACGGATCCGACATCCCCACGATCCTCGTCGGCAAAGGCATTGGATTCGGGCGCAAGGCGGGCGACCGCATCACCCCCGACCTCGTCCAGGAACAGTACGTGGCCGTGGGCCCGGACCACATGCAGTACGTCAACCTGCTCAGCTCCATCAGTCCCGACCTGCTGGCCGCCATCTCCGGCGGCCTGGAACTGGCCGAGGAGCAGCTCGGAAACCTGCACCCCTCCGTCTACCTCATGCTCACCGACCACTTGGCCTTCGCCGTGGCGCGCCTGAGGGAGGGTGAGACCATCGAGAACCCCCTGCTGGCGGAGATCAGCGCTCGCTTCCCCCGAGAGTTCGTCGCCGCCGAAGTCCTCCTGCGCCACGTGAATTCGCGCCTCGGCCTGGATCTGCCCATTGACGAGGCCGCCTTCGTCACCCTGCACCTGCGTGCCGCATCCACCGGAGCGCCCGTCAAACAACCCCTGAGCCAGGCCAACGCCTTGGCCGACCTCGCCGAAACCGTACGACGCCGCCTGGTGGGGCCGTCCTCGCCCATCGACGAGACCTCGCGGCGCGAGCTCACCGCCCACTTGGCACGGCTGGCCGACAGGGCCGGCAAGGCCGAGTTGCGCGCGAACGCCGCCTTCATGTCCATTCGCCGTGACCTGCATGACGAGTACGAGCAGGCCGAAGCGATCCTCGAACTTCTTGTGGGCGACCAGAACACGCCTGTGGCCCTCAAGAACGGGGAGGCGGCCCACACGGCCGTCTTCCTGCACGGTTGGCGCCAGGACCTGGCCCGCCGCAATCCCTGAAAACACACCTGCATCGCAACTCGAAGGAGAGTCCACATGGACGCGATCATGGCCCCGCTCCAGAAGCTGGGGAAGGCCCTCATGGGCGCGGTGGCGGTTCTGCCCGTCGCCGCCCTGCTGCTGGGCATCGGCTACCTCATCGACCCTGAGGGCTGGGGCGAGAAGAGCATCATTGCCGCCATCCTCATCAAGGCCGGCGGCGCAGTCCTCGACTACCTCGGATGGATCTTCGCCATGGCCATCGCCTTCGGCCTGGCAAAGGACTCCAACGGTGCTGCCGCCCTGTCGGGCTTCATCGGCTACAGCACCGTCACCGCACTGCTCAGTGAGAAGGCCGTCGCCGGATACCGCGGTCTGAACCTGGAAGAGCTTGCCGAACCGGAGAAGTTGGCCTGGGCCGCCGAGGGGTGGAGCAAGATCAACAGCGGCAACCCCCTAATCGGTATCCTCGTGGGTGTCCTGGCCGCATGGGTCTACAACAACTTCCACAAGACGAAGCTGCCCGACGCGCTGGCCTTCTTCTCCGGGCGCCACCTGGTGCCGATCCTCACCTCGTTCTTCTCGATGATCCTGTCCGGCATCCTCTACTTCGTGTGGCCGTTCCTGTACTCGCTGCTCTTCCACTTCGGTCAGTGGATCGTCGGACAGGGCGCCATCGGCGCCGGCATCTACGGCTTCTTCAACCGACTCCTGATCCCCTCCGGTCTGCACCACGCCCTGAACCAGATCTTCTGGTTCGACGTCATCGGCATCAACGACATCGGTGACTTCCTGGCCGGCGGCAAGACCATTGAGGCCGCCAAGGCCGCCACCGACGCCGCCACCTGCCCGGGTGTGTGGGACGGCTCCCAGTGCCTGGTCCAGGGCTATGTCGGCATGTACCAGGCCGGCTTCTTCCCGGTGATGATGTTCGGCCTGCCGGCTGCGGCCTTGGCCATGTACCTGCGTGCCGACTCCAAGCGCAAGAGGATTGTCGGCTCGCTGATGCTGGCCGGAGCGCTGGCCTCGTTCCTCACCGGTGTGACCGAACCCCTCGAGTTCTCCTTCATGTTCGTGGTCCCGGTGCTGTACCTGGTGCACGCCGTCCTCACCGGAATCTCGGTGGCGGTGTCCGCCGCCATGCACTGGACCGCGGGCTTCGGTTTCTCCGCCGGCGCCTTCGACATGTTCCTGTCCTCGAGCAACCCTGTGGCCAATCAGTGGTGGATGCTGCTGGTCCAGGGCCTGGTGTGGGCCGTCATCTACTTCACGGTCTTCTACTTCCTCATCCCGATCCTCAACCTGAAGACCCCTGGTCGCGGTGAGGACGACGACGAGGGCGCCGAGTTGGCCGAGGGCGTCGAACCTTCGGACTCGGCCCTGCAGATTCTCCAGGGCCTGGGTGGCGCGGCGAACATCGAGGCGATCGACTACTGCGCGACCCGCCTTCGCGTGACGGTCAAGGACCATGCGCTGGTCAAGGAGAGCGTCATCAAGCAGGCTGGTGTGGCCGGAATCATCCGCCCGTCGCAGAAGTCGGTGCAGGTCGTCGTCGGCACACAGGTCCAGTTCGTCTACGACGAGGTGGCCCGCGTCCTTGCCTCCAGCTCTGTCGAGTTGCGCGGCGAGCAGGCCGTCTGAGTCGACACCGGAGGAGTCGCCGTGTTCGGTTTCGGAAAGAAGAAGCTCACCGTGTCCGTGCCCTTCTCGGGCGAGGTCGTCGCGGTGCGTGACGTGCCGGACCCCGTGTTCGCACAGGGAATGCTGGGTGAGGGTTTCGCCGTCATCCCTGCTGCCGACGCCACCACCGTTGAGGTGTGCGCCCCCGTGTCGGGTCGCTTGGTCAAGGTCTTCAGGACCCTCCACGCATTCGGCATGGTCAGCGACGAGGGCGTCGAGTTGCTGGTCCACATCGGACTGGAGACGGTCGAAATGGGCGGCAAGGGTTTCGAGGCTCTGGCCTCCGATGGCGACCAGCTGGAGGCGGGGCAGCCCGTCATACGCGTGGACGTCGCGGCAGTGCGTGAGTCGGGGCGGGACCCGATCACTCCTGTGGTCTTCTCCAAGCGCAAGCAGATCAAGGATGTGTCCGTGACGACCGGCCGTGCTGAGGCAGGCGCCAAGGTCTGCACAGGCGTCATCGCCTGACGCGCCAGTCGGGAGGGCCCGGCGGAGGGGAAACGCCCCTCCGCCGGGCCCGTTCTCATCCTCGTCCTTCGTGGGACCCGCCCTCGTGGTCGTGTGGTGCGCAGATTCCCCGACAGGGTGATCGACGGCCGAATCTCACGGAATGGCGGACGAGTCTCGCGGAAGAGGGGAGGAGGTCAGGTGGCCAGGGTGTGCAGGACTTGGGCGGCCTCGTCCAGGGAGTGCACGGGACGGCAGCCATCGGCCTGCCACTGGCGCAGCAGCGCCGGCTCCTTCGTGGCAAGCACGACCCCGCGCCACAACAGGACATGAGCGGCCTTTCGCCCCTCGCCCAAGTCGCGCAGCAGGCGGAACCACATGTTGCGCAAGGGCGAACGCGCAATGCACAGGGCATCGGCCAGGACCCCCGCATCGCGCAGGCGCCCGACCAATTGGCTTGCGAAGATGCCCTCCGCGATGAACACCTTCTCGCCCTCGTCAAGGGCCCAGGTGCGCACCGCAGTGCGCCTGTTCGACGGAATGTCGTACAGCGGCACCTGCGCCGAACCGGTGCGGCAGATCTCCACCAGCGCCTCGAAAGCCTCCTCCGCCCACCACGAGGCGGGGTCGTCCCAATCGATGAGGCCCGACGGGTAACGCGGCATGTCCGGCGCCGTGTCGTCCTTGTAGAAGTGGTCCAGCGACAGGGAGCGAATCCCCGTGCGGGTCGACAGGGAGGTCTTCCCGGAGCCTGACGGCCCGGCCAGGACGATGACGCGGGCGCGCAGGGGCTCGGGCGAGGGCCCTCCTGCGATGTTCACCGATCGGTGACCAGGACGACCCGCAGGCGCCGCGGCCCGTGGACCCCGTTGACTCGCACCAGCTCGATGTCCGACGTGGCCGAACCTCCCGCCAACCACGTGGTCGGACGCTGTGGATGCTCGCCGAGGATCTTGACCGCCTGGGGAACCGTCGGTTGGACCGTGGAGGCGTCGACGACACACACATGCACGTCGGGCAGCAGCGTGATGATGCGCCTGCCCTGGTCTGCCTCGCCGTCCAGGGCGATGGCACCCGACAGGGAAACCGCCGTCCGAGATGCGGTGACCACGGCGTCGACCTCGGCCAGGCGCATCTTGTCCACAGGGGTCTCCACCGAATCGGTGAGCAACTCGCGACCGGAGGCGCCCGCCGCCTTGACCCAGGACGCGTCCAGGCCGTGCGGGACGACGACCGAACGGGCATCGGCCTCGTCAAGGAATGTGGCGACGGCTTCGGCCACGCCGGAGGCCGGAACCTGGGCGACCTCGGCGGAGTAGTCCTCAAGTGCGGCGACGAACTCGGCCAGGACCGGCGCGGAACCGGGAGCGTCCTCGCCTTCGCGCCGGTAGAGCCGCTCGACCGTGTCCGGGGGCGCCGCATGTTGGGACGTGGACAGGGACTGACGCAGGGCCGCCAGGATCTTCCGCTTGTCGTCGCTCATCACTTTCCTCCTTGACCGCAGCAGCCACAGGCTCCACCGCGCCCGGAAGCACCACGCCCACTCGGGGCAGAACCGGTCTTGTCACGTTCAGCCATCCACGCGCGGAAGGTCTGTCCCGGTGGGGCCGGCACGTCACGCGTGGCGGACCAGGCGGTCGCCGGCCACGGCAGGTTGACGAAACGCTGTCCTGGACCGGCCATGACGCGCGCCAGAGGCAGGACCTTGCCGGCCATGCCCATGCGCGAGCCTTTCGACATCGGCACCGACGCCGCCTTCATCGCCACGTCCCAGAAGCTCGGGATGCCGCCGCGCTGGGCCTCGACTGCGCGGTGACGCAGCTCGACCAGCACGTCCGGGATGTTGATCCGCATGGGACAGGCGTCGAAGCACGCATTGCACAGGGAGGAGGCGAATGGCAGCGAGGCCGCCGGGTCGTGGTGGTCGAAGGCGCCACGCAGTTGGGGAGTGAGGATCGCGCCGATCGGCCCGGGGTAGACGCTCTGGTAGGCGTGTCCGCCCACGTGCTCGTAGACCGGGCAGACATTCATGCAGGATCCGCAGCGGATGCAGTGCAGTGCCTGCCGTCCGATCGGGTCCGCCAGGACTTTCGAGCGCCCGTTGTCCAGCAGGATCAGGTGGAACTCCTGGGGTCCGTCCCCGGGGGTGACTCCCGTCCACAGCGAGGTGTAGGGGTTCATGCGCTCGCCGGTGGCGCTGCGCGGCAGCAACTGGGCGATGACCTCGAAGTCCTGGTAGGTGGGGACGATCTTCTCGATGCCGACGATGGACACCAGGGTCTCGGGCACGGTCAGACACATGCGGCCGTTGCCTTCGGATTCGACGACGACCAGCGTCCCGGACTCGGCGATCATCATGTTCGCCCCGGAGATCGCCACCTTGGCCGAAAGGAACTTCTTGCGCAGGTGCGCGCGGGCGGCCGCGGTGAGCACCGGCGGCTCGTCGCTGAGGTCCTCGGGTGCGTCCTCCATACGTGCCTTGAAGATGGCGCGCACTTCGGAGCGATTGCGGTGGATGGCGGGAACCACGATGTGGCTGGGCATGTCCTCGGAGAGCTGGACGATCATCTCGGCCAGGTCGGTCTCCCAGGCGTTGATGCCGCGCTCGGCGAAGTACTCGTTGAGGCCGATCTCCTGGGAGACCATGGACTTGACCTTGACCACTTCGGTGGCGCCCTTGAGCGCGGCGATGGAGTGGGCGATGCGGCACGCCTCTTCGCCGGTGGAGGCCCAGTGGACGTGTCCGCCCCGGGCGATGACATTGGCCTCCATCTGTTCGAGCAGCTCGGGCAGATGGCTCATGGCCCGGTTCTTGATGGCGGATCCGGCCAGGCGCAGCTGCTCCCAGTCGGGCATTTCGGCCACACGCATGGCCCGCTTGTCGCGGATCGTGCGGGTGGCGTGGCCAAGGTTGCGGCGCATCTGCGTGTTGCGCAGGGTTCGCGCAGCGGCTGTGGGGAAGTTGTCGCCCCACTTCAGGGGGTCTTCAGGGGTGGGTACCGACGGCGCCCAGCCGCGGGGTCCTTCGGTGATGGTCGACGAGGTCGTCGTGTCATTGGTGGCCATTGTCGTCATGCCCCCAGTCGCGTCGTGGTGGTGGGTGCTTCCCAAGGTTCGTCTCGGGTGCCGGCGAGGATTTCCGCGAGGTGCATGGCGCGCACACCCGCGCGGGCCCGTGAGAGTCCGCCCGCGATGTGCATGAGGCAGGAATAGTCACCGGCGGTGAGGATCTCGGCCTTGGTCGACAAGACGTTCGCCATCTTGTCGGTGAGCATCGCCGAGGAGGTCTCGTGGTTCTTCACGGAGAAGGTGCCGCCGAAGCCGCAACAGGACTCGGCTTCGGGCAGGTCGACCAGGTCGATGGCCTCCACCGCCTGGAGCAGACGCCGGGGCTTGTCGCCCACGCGGGCAATGCGCAGGGAGTGGCAGGTCGGGTGGTAGGTGACCCGGTGGGGGAAGTAGGCGCCCACGTCGGTGATTCCCATGAGGTCGACCAGCAGTTCGGACAGGTCGAAGGTGTGTTCGGCAATGAGCGCCGCACGTCGCGCCATTCCGGGCATTCCCTGCGCTTTGGCGACCATTTCCTGCTGGTGGCGAAGGGATCCGGTGCATGAACCGGAGGGCACCACGATCGCGTCCCATTCGCCGTCGAGCACCGGCTCGAAGGTCTTCACGTGGTTCTTCACCAGCGGGATGGCCTCGGGGAAGTACCCCGTGTTGACGTGCATCTGTGCGCAGCATCCCTGCGAGTCGGGGAAGACGACCTCGTGACCAAGGCGTTCGAGCAGGTGAACGGTGGCCATCGGCGCTTGCGGGAACATGGTGTCCCCGATGCAGGTGGCGAACAGTGCGATTCTCATCGGCAGTTCCTTCCTGGGCGGCATTGCCCGCGCGGAGGCGGTTGCCTCAAACCTAGACCCGTGGCGCCGTCGGGGCAGGTCGGCAAGCAATCTCAAGGTCTTGGGAGGGTGGCTGACACACGGATTCCGGATCGTCCAAGTTGCAAAATACGGGTTGGGCGGACCCGAGGGCCTCCAGGGCGGGGACGAAGGCGGGTCCGCGGCGCGCAATCGACACTGCGTCGAGCACCCGGGCGCGCCTCAGTTCCGGGTGAGGTCCATGAGCATGCGCGTGTTGCCCAATGTGTTGGGTTTGTAGGCCGCCAGGTCGAGGAATTCCTTCACACCGTCGTCGTGGGAGCGCAACATCTGCGCGTACACGTCCTGGCCCACAGGGGTCCCTTCGATGACCTCGAATCCGTGGCGGGCGAAGAAGTCGACCTCGAAGGTGAGGCAGAAGACCCTTTGGAGTTCCAGTTGGCGGGCCCGGGCCAGCAGGGAGGTGAGCAGCCTGTGTCCCAGGCCCGAGTGCAGGTGGTCGGGGGTCACGGCAAGGGTTCGCACTTCGGCGATGTCGTCCCACATGACGTGCAGGGCACCGCAGCCGATGAGGCGTCCGGTGGTGGGTTCCACGGCGACCAGGAATTCCTGGATGTCCTCGAAGTAGTCGATGAGTTCCTTGGACACGAGGATGCGTCGCAATGCGTAGGGGTGGACCAGGTCCGCGATCGCCCGCGCATCCGCAGGTTTGGCGGGGCGGATCGACACGGTTTCGGTCATCATCGTTCCATTGTGCGCGCGCTGGAGCCCTTGGTGGCGGCAAGGTCCAGCAGGGCGCGTGCGGCACCGTCGTCCAGGACGAGGTCGGTGACCACTCCTGCGCGCAGGGCCCCCAGCAGCGGCAGCGCCTTGGAGGCTCCGGCGACCACGCACACGCGGTGCGGGATCTTGCGCAGGATCTCGGTGGGCGGACCGGAGGCGCGGCTGTTGAGCTCCATGTCGGTGGACCCGTCCTTGCGGATGAGGACGGTGCACACGTCTCCGACGACTCCGTCCTCCTGGGCCTTGGCGATCTCCCCGGGCGCCAGGAAGCCGCCGGAGTACACGTGGGAGGGCAGGGCTGCGGACAGCGATCCCACTCCGAACAGGGCGATGTCGCAGGAGGCGATGGTGTCGAGGACGCGGCGGATGGCCCGTTCACGCCACATGGCCTCCTTCGTGGAGGCGTAGTCGAAGAAGGCGGGGACGGGGAAGTGGATGGTGCGGGCTCTGAAGGCGGCGGCTGCACGTGAAATGAGGGCGTCGGCGTACAGGACGCCGGATTCGGTTGCGGTGGCGGCTCCGTTGAGTTGGACCACGGAGGATCCGGGGAAGGGCACGTGGGGCAGACACAGGGTGACCTCGGTGGTCGTGTTTCCCCAGGCGATGCCCAGTGTGGTTCCCGGTTTCATGAGGTCGACCAGTCGTTGTGCGGCGACGAGGGCGACGTTGTGCAGTCGGTTGACTTCGGTGTGGATGCTGCTGACCGGGGTGACGTGGGTGGTGATGCCGAACATGTCGCTGATCCGGCCGGCCAGGGTCGAGTGCCTGCCGGGGGCGGGGGCCACGCGGATCGTCACCAGTCCGGTCTCGCGGGCGTATGCCAGCAGTCGGGAGACGGAGGACCGGGAGATGCTGAAGTGCTTGGCGATCGCCTCCATGGTCTGGCCCTGGAGGTAGTACATCGAGGCCGCTTCGTGGGCCTGTTCGTCACGCATGGTCATCACTTCGATTCTGACACGGGGCTGGTCGGGGTGCGCGTCGCAGGGTCCGGCATCGCCCGAACCCCGGGTGGTCAGAGGCCGTGCCGACGGGAAGCAGGCGCAGGTCACCGCTCAATGGTCATATGTTCAAGTGTCGCTGGGTCAACGTGCACGATCGCCCAATCGTCATGACAACCGTCATGACGACGGGATACTGAATGCGCACGTCCCGCCCATTCGAGACGCATTTTCACCGGTCGCGCACGCGCCCGACGAGGCACCGCACGGTGCTCGAACCACCACATTCCTGATCCGACGCAATGATGCGTCGAGAAAGGCAGATCACAGTGCTCGCAACACTTCTCCCCGCTGCCGCAGCTGAAGCGGCGCCGAGCCTGGGCCGGATCTTCATCTCCGAGTTCCTCGGAACCGCGATCCTCCTCCTGCTCGGTGGCGGCGTTGTCGCCACGCAGCTCCTGCCCAAGTCCAAGGGCAAGGGCGGCGGCTGGCTCATGATCAACTGGGGGTGGGGCCTGGCCGTCCTGGCCGGCGTCTACGTCGCCTACCCCACAGGTGGTCACCTCAACCCGGCCGTGACCATCGCCAAGGTGGTCGGCCACATGTTCAAGCCCGAGGTCGAACTTGCCACCGGCGTGGCCGTGACCGGAGCGAATGTCGCCATCTACATCGTCGCCCAGTTCCTGGGAGCCTTCGTCGGCGCGATCCTGTGCTGGCTGACCTTCAAGAAGCACTTCGACGAGGACTGCGACCCGGCCCTCAAACTCGGAGTCTTCTCCACCGGACCCGAGATCCGCGCCTACGGATGGAACGTCGTCACCGAGGCCATCGGCACCGCCGTCCTCATCATCTGGATCTACGTCTCCGGCTACACCGAAACCGCCGTCGGCCCGCTGGGTGTCGCCCTGATCATCGTCGTCATCGGCACCTCCCTGGGTGGCCCGACCGGATACGCCATCAACCCCGCGCGTGACCTCAGCCCCCGAATCGCCCACGCCATCCTGCCCATCAAGGGCAAGGGCGGTTCCGACTGGAGCTACTCGTGGGTCCCCGTCGTCGGCCCGATCCTCGGCGCCGTCCTGGGCACCGTCATCGTCTTCACCTCCGGCCTGGCCTGAGTCGCGTCCGTGCCTTGACGAGGACGGGACACGAGGGTCTCCTGCCCCGTCCTCGTCCCCACCTCACGAAGAAGTGAACAGAAGGGAAACACCGTCACATGTCTGAAGAGAAGTTCGTCCTGGCGATCGACCAGGGAACGACCTCCAGCCGCGCCATCGTCTTCAACCACTCGGGCGAGATCGTCTCGGTCGGCCAGAAGGAATTCACCCAGATCTTCCCGAATCCGGGCTGGGTGGAGCACGACCCCGTCGAAATCTGGGAGTCGGTCCGCTCGGTCGTCGCCGAAGCCCTCCAGAAGGCGGAGATCAACAAGGACCACCTGGCCGCCGTCGGCATCACGAACCAGCGTGAGACGACGATCGTCTGGGACAGGAACACCGGCGAGCCCGTGTACAACGCCCTCGTCTGGCAGGACGTGCGCACCGGTGACATCGCCCGTGAGATCGCCGCCGGCGACCCCCTGGGCACCGAGCGTTACCGCCAGATCACCGGCGAGAACATCTCCACCTACCCCTCGGCCACGAAGGTCAAGTGGATCCTCGACAATGTCGAGGGCGCCCGCGAGCGCGCCGAGGCCGGCGACCTGCTCTTCGGCACCCCCGACACGTGGGTCCTGTGGAACCTCACCGGCGGCGTCAACGGTGGCGTGCACGCCACCGACGTCACCAACGCCTCGCGCACCCTGCTCATGGACGTGCGCACCCTGCAGTGGCGTGAGGACATCTGTGCCGACTTCGGCATCCCCATGTCGATGCTGCCCGAGATCAAGTCCTCCTCCGAGATCTACGGCCACGGCCGCTCCAACGGTCTTCTGGCCGGCGTGCCGATCTCCGGCATCCTCGGCGACCAGCAGGCCGCGACCTTCGGCCAGGCCTGCTTCGAGGTGGGCATGGCGAAGAACACCTACGGCACCGGCTGCTTCACGCTGATGAACACCGGCGAGGAACCGGTCTTCTCCACCAACGGCCTGCTGACCACGGTGCTGTACAAGCTGGGTGACGAGAAGCCCGTGTACGCCCTTGAAGGTTCCGTGGCCGTTGCGGGCTCGCTGGTCCAGTGGCTGCGTGACAACCTGGGCATCATCGTCAAGTCCTCCGAGATCGGCGAGCTCGCCAGCACGGTCGAGGACAACGGTGGCGTGTACTTCGTCCCGGCTTTCTCCGGCCTGTTCGCCCCCTACTGGCGTGACGACGCCCGCGGCGCCATCGTGGGGCTGACCCGCTACGTGACCAAGGCGCACATCGCCCGAGCGGTGGAGGAGTCCACGGCCTTCCAGTCGGCAGAACTCATCGAGGCGATGAATGCCGACGCCGGTGTTCCGCTCAAGGAACTCAAGGTCGACGGCGGCATGACGGTGGACGACCTGGTCATGCAGTTCCAGGCGGACATCTCCGGCGTGGACGTCATCCGCCCGGTCGTCGCCGAGACCACCGCTCTGGGCGTCGCCTACGCGGCGGGCATCGCGGTGGGCTTCTGGAACGGCACCGACGACGTCATCGCCAACTGGCAGGAGGACAAGCGCTGGACGCCGTCGATGGATCGCGCCGAACGCGACCGCACCTACCGCCTGTGGAAGAAGGCCGTGACGCGGACCTTCGACTGGGTGGACGAGGACGTCAAGTGAGCCCGTGAGGTCACCGCTTGGGTCGGGGGGAGGGGAATTCATCCCCTCCCCTTGCCCATGTCCGCAGCTTGGAGGACATAGCCTTGGGGTATGGAAACGCCATATGGAGAAAAGACGTACCTGGTCATCGACGGTGAGAACATCGACGCCACCTTGGGCCTGTCGGTCCTGGACCGCAGACCCGCCCCTGAGGAGCGCCCGCGCTGGGACCGCGTGATGGCTGCCGCCGCCCGTCAGTGGGGCAGCAGCGCCAAGGGATTGTTCTTCCTCAACGGTTCCTCGGGCTTCCTGCCCATGGGATTCGTGCAGGCGCTGACCGCGATGAACTACGACGTGATCCCCCTGGCAGGCCCTGAGGACATGAAGGTCGTCGACGTGGGTGTGCAGCGGACCCTGGAGGCCATCGCCGAACTGGAGTCCGGGTCGGTCATCCTGGCCAGCCACGACGGCGACTTCGTCCCCCAGGTCGAGGCCCTGTTGGACGCTGGCCGCAACGTGGCCGTGATGGGCTTTCGCGAGTTCGTCTCCAGCCAATTGCAGGAACTCAAGGACAAGGGCCTGCAGATCCTCGACCTGGAGTACGACGTCGACGCCTTCCAGGTGAAGCTGCCACGCATCCACATCATCGACGTCGACGACTTCAACCCCTTCGACTACCTGTGATCACCGCCTGAGGGGGTGGTCCGCCTGCCCCCTCATCCGCCACCGGGGCGGGGCGCCCTCGTCACGAGGGCGGGCGACGCCCCGCTGGATGGCCCACTACACTGGGGGAACCGGCTTTTGGCCCCTCATGTGGAAAGGAGTGCACTGTGCCCACCGGAAGGGTGAAGTTCTTCGACGTGGATCGTGGCTTCGGTTTCATCGCCGGCGACGACGGTGCCCAAGTCTTCCTGCACGCCTCCGCCTTGCCCGCGGACGTGCCCAATCCCCGAAAGGGGGCCCGTGTCGAGTACGGAGTGGCTGACGGCCGCAAGGGTCCGCAGGCACTTTCGGTGCGTTTCCTGGCCGACTCGCCCTCCGTTGCTCGCAACCAGCGACGCAAACCCGAGGCGATGGTCCCCGTCATCGAGGACCTCATCAAGTTGCTCGACGCCTCCTCGCGTCCTCTGCGCGCCGGCAAGTACCCGGACAATGCGTCGAAGATAGCCAAGGTGCTCCGGGCCGTCGCCGAGGACTTCGATGCCTGAGTCCTCGTCGATCCGCAAGGACGCGACCCTGGCCGGTGCGGTGGAGGTGGCCAGGCGGGCCGCCGAGCAGGTCGCGCGCCCCGGACACGTGGGAGAGCCCGTGGCATTCCGCATGGACGCCGAGCGATTGGGAACCCACCTCTTCGAGTGCACGGATCCCGGCTACGTCGGGTGGGCCTGGGCAGTGTCCTTGGCCCGCGTGCCGCGCGGACGTCAGGTCAGTGTGTGCGAGGTCGACCTGGTGCCCTCCGACGGTGCCTTGCTGGCGCCCGAATGGGTGCCGTGGGAGCAGCGCCTCCGACCCGGCGACTTCGGGCGTTCCGACCAGCTGCCCTACAAGGCCGTGGATGAGCGCCTGGACTCCGGCTTCGAGGACACCGGCGAGGACCCGGACCTGCCCGAGATCAAGGAGATGGGCCTGGGGCGGGCGCGAGTGCTGTCCGCGGAGGGCATCGAGCAGGCCGTCAACAGGTGGTACGGCTCCGAGCAGGGGCCGGGCGCCGGCCGGGTGCCGAAGCACACGTGCTCGACCTGCGGTTTCCTGATGAAGATGAGCGGCACCATACGAACCCTGTTCGGCGTGTGCGCCAACGAGTGGGCCCAGGATGACGGCCGCGTGGTCAGTTTGGACCACGCCTGTGGGGCGCATTCGGAGACCGACGCCCCCAAGCAGGGTTCGGAGTGGATCGTGCGTCCCTCGCGCATCGACGACGGGGCGATGGAGGCCGAGGCCCTTGACGCCTCCCACCCGGCCCCGGACGGCTCCGAGGGCCTTGCGGGTGCCGCCCACACGCAGGCCCCTCCGGAGGACGCACCGGAGGGGGCACGCGACCAGTCGGTCGCTTCGACCGACTGAGCCGCCGGGTGAGAGGGACACGACCGGCTCCTCACGCGGGCCCGCCTGGTGACCCGACCACAAGTTGTAGTGCCCACATGGTGCGCATTGTTGCGCCGAAGTGCTCGCCCAGCGCAGGATTTCGAGGTGAGCTCAAAGAGTAGAAGGCGTTCCACGCAATCCCGGAGCGCTGCACGCCCCCCATCCGCATCTGCACCTGTGACTCCCTCGAACCCCGTGGACGCGTTCTTCCACGTCACCGAGCGGGGCTCCACCATTGCCCAGGAGATCCGTGGCGGCTTCGTCACCTTCTTCGCGATGGCCTACATCCTTGTCGTCAACCCGATCATCCTGTCCAATGCCTTGGGTGAGAACCCTTCCTTCGGATTCCCCGACATCGCCGCAGGTACCGCCCTGGTCGCCGGCATCGTCACGATCCTCATGGGAGCTGTCGCCAACTTCCCGCTGGCACTGGCCGCCGGTATGGGCCTGAACGCCGTCGTCGCCTTCACGCTGGTGCTCGGCTCGAAGCTGACCTACCAGGAGGCCATGGGGCTCATCGTCTGGGAGGGTCTGCTCATCACGGTCCTGGTTCTCACCGGCTTCCGCGAAGCGGTTTTCAAGGCCGTCCCCTTGCAGCTCAAGACCGCCATCTCGGTGGGCATCGGCCTGTTCATCGCCTTCGTCGGCCTGGTCGACGCCGGCATCATCCGCCCGGGCGGAACCCCCGTCCAGCTGGGCATCAACGGCTCACTGGCAGGTTGGCCCGCCCTCGTCTTCGTCTTCGGACTGCTGTTGACCATCGTCCTGTACGTGCGCAAGGTCAAGGGCGCAATCCTCATCGGGCTGCTCTCCTCGACCGTGCTGGCCATGGTCATCCAGGCCTTCGCCCACGTCCCCGCCATGAAGGACGAGACCGGCAAGGTCGTCAACCCCACCGGGTGGGGACAGACCGTTCCCGAACTGTCCGGCAACATCGTCTCCCTGCCCAGCTTCGGGTCCTTGGGGCAGGTCGACATGTTGGGCGCTTTCACCAAACTCGGCCCGCTGGCCGTCATCTTGCTGATCTTCTCGCTGATGCTGGCCGACTTCTTCGACACGATGGGCACCATGGTGGCCATCGGCGGTGAGGCCAAGTTGCTCGACGGGCACGGCAACCCGCCGCGTTCGCGCGAGATCCTGCTGGTCGACTCGCTGGCGGCGGTCGCCGGCGGCCTGGGCGGTGTGTCCTCGAACACCTCGTACATCGAGTCCTCGGCAGGTGTGGGCGAGGGCGCGAAAACCGGTCTCGCCTCGGTGGTCACCGGCGTGCTCTTCCTGCTCTCGACCTTCCTTGCCCCTGCCGTGGCCCTGGTGCCCACAGAGGCCGCCTCCACGGCGCTGGTCTTCGTCGGCTTCCTCATGATGATGCAGGTCATGGACATCGAGTGGACCAAGCCGGAGATCGCCATCCCGGCGTTCCTCACGATCGCCTTCATGCCCTTCGCCTACTCGATCACCGTGGGCATCGGCATGGGCTTCGTGTCCTACACGGTCATCCAGGTGGCGCAGGGCGGGGCCCGACGGATCCACCCGCTCATGTGGCTGGTCACGCTCCTCTTCATCCTCTACTTCGTCCTTGGCCCCATTCAGTCGGCTCTTCTGGGCTGAGGTGTGCGGGATGCTCACCCGAGTGGCCACGCCGGTGGGCGGGCAGAGCCGACCGGCGGGCGCTGCGCCCTCGTCAATCTGCCGGGTGCCGCACCCTCGTCAACCCACCGAGCGGTAGGCTGAAACCGCCGGAACCCGTCCCGGTGACCGCCGTCCCACGCCGCAGGAGGTGAGTGTGTCCACGACCTTCCGCTCCTTGGCGAACCCGAACTTCCGTCTGTGGATCATCGGCAACGTCATGGCCTCCTCTGCCACATGGATGCAACGGGTCGCGCAGGACTGGCTGGTCCTCACCCAGCTCTCCCACCACTCGGGCACCCAGGTCGGCATCGTCACCGCATTGCAGTTCCTGCCGTTCGTCCTGTTCACCCCGTGGGCGGGCCTGTTGGCGGACCGGGCGGACCGCCGAAGGGTCGTCCAGGCCTGTCAGGTGGTCACCGCCGTATTGGCGCTGGTCCTGGGCGTCCTGGTGCTCACCGGGGTCGCGCAGATCTGGCACGTGTACGTCCTGGCCTTCATCGGCGGCACCGCTTCCTCCATCGAGGCGCCCGCCCGGCAGGCATTCGTCTCCGAATTGGTGCCCGACGAACTGCTGCCCAACGCCATCGGCTTGAACTCCACGGCCTTCAACATCGCGCGCATCATCGGCCCGGGCCTGGCGGGGGTGGTCATCGACTGGGTGGGCACCGGCTGGGTGTTCGTCGCCAACGGGGCGATCCTCATGGTGCCGGTGACGATGTTGGCGATCATCGACGCCACCACCTTGATGCCGCACGAAAGGCTTGCCCGCGCCAAGGGACAGATCGTCGAGGGCATGCGCTACGTGCGCGCCCGCCCCGACATCCTCATGGTCATGGTGGTCATCACCGTCGTGTCGGGACTCGGCCTGAACTTCCAGCTGACATCCGCCATGATGGCCACAGAGGTCTTCGGCAAGGCGGCGGGCGAATACGGCGCCCTGGCGTCGATCATGGCGGTCGGCTCGGTCACCGGCGCCCTGCTGGCGGCGCGGCGGCAGGTGCCGCGCCTGCGCACGGTGGTCATGGCCGCAGGATTCTTCGGACTGGTCCAGTTCGCCTTGGCGCTCTCACCCACGTACTGGAGTTTCGCGCTCATCAGCATCCCCCTGGGGCTGTGCACACTGACGTTGGTGACCAGCGCCAATGCCTTCGTCCAGATCTCCACCCCCGAAGCCTTCCGGGGCCGCGTCCTGGCCCTGTACACGATGGTGTTCCTGGGGACCACACCACTCGGGTCGCCCTTGGTCGGGTGGATCGGAGAGACCTTCGGCGCCCGCTGGTCGCTGCTGGTCGGCGCGATCTCGTCCATGGTGGTCGCGGTGGCAGCCGCCGTGTGGGCCGCCCGGCGTTGGAACCTGCGACTGCGGTGGGACCGCCGGGCCCGCCGGGTGGTCATCGACGACGCCTCGGGCCTGACCCGCGCCGACCACCTCAGGCAGGAGTTGGCCCAGGACGCTCCCTTCTCCCTTCCCTCGGAGCAGGGCACGGGCGGCCGGGGCAGGGCCTCTGACCCCGGGAGACCCTGGGACGAGGGCGGGGCGCCGGCCCCTGAGAACCCCGGGGACCAGAGTGACGCCGGTGCTCCCGAGAAGCCAGGGGACTCCCGCACCTGAGCGGCGCCTTCACAGGGAGTGTTCGAGCGCCCAGTCGAGGCAGGCGACCAGGGCGCGGGTATCGGCCTCGTCGGTGACGGGGAAGGTGGCCACCCGCAACTGGTTGCGGCCCAGGCCCCGGTAGGGCTCCACGTCGACGATGCCATTGGCCCGCAGGTTGCGCGCCAACTCGGCGGCGTCCACCTGCTCGTCGAAGTCGATGGTGACCACCACGGGGGAGCGGTGGGCGGCCTCCTCGACGAAGGGGCGGGCGACGGGGGAGGCTTCGGCCCAGTCGTAGAGGACGCCGGAGGCGGCCCGTGAGCGCGCCTCCATGCCGGCCAGACCCCCGCGGTCGAGCATCCAGCGGACCTGGTTGTCCATCATGACCAGCGTGGCCAGGGCCGGAGTGTTCAGGGTCTGGTCCTTCACGGAGTTGTCCAGGGCGATCGACAGGTCCAGGATCTGCGGCATCCACCGGTCGGTGGCGGCGTGCAGCTCTCGTGCGCGCTCCTGGGCGGCGGGGGAGACCAGTGCGATCCACAGGCCGCCGTCGGAGGCGAAGCACTTCTGGGGTGAGAAGTAGTAGACGTCGCACAGGCCCACGTCCACCTGCACACCCCCTGCCACCGAGGTGGCGTCCACCAGGGTGAGGGTTTCAGCGGTGCCCAATTGGCGGATGGGGGACAACACCCCGGTGGAGGTCTCGTGATGCGGGTGGGCGAAGACGTCGACGGGTCCGTGCTCGTCGTCGGCGCCCTCCTCGCCCGTGAGCAGGGCGAGGCCGCCGACTGGTGCTTCGACGAGGATCGACGGGGCCAGATGTGGGGCGCGGGCGGTCTCGGCGGCGAATTTTGCCCCGAATTCGCCGAAGACCGCGTGGGCGGCGCGCCTTCGCACCAGTGAGGTCGCGGCCACGGCCCAGAAGGTGGTGGCGCCACCGTTGCCCAGAACCACCTGCCAGCCCTGTGGCAGGGCGAAGAGTTCCGCGACGCCCTCACGCAGGGAGGCAACGAGGTTCTTGACGGGTGTCTGCCGGTGGGAGGTCCCCATGAGGCCGCAGTCGACGATCGCCTGGAGCTGTTCGGGGCGGACACGTGAGGGGCCGCTGCCGAAACGACCGTCGGCGGGAAGAAGCGAAGGGGGGATCGTCGGCGCCATGTGGGGAATCTACCGCGCGTGCGATCCCGAGTGAATTCGGTGACACTCTGTGAGCGGATTCGTCGCGCCGGGGCCGAGGGCGTCCGTGCCCCGTCAGCACCAGGATCGGCACGAGGGCGCCGAAAGCGCTTCTGGCACGTCGGTGTTCGCGAAATGAGGACAGCCTGACCATATTCTGTGCAACATCACGTGTGAACGGCTCCATCGTGCAGGGAAGGGACCATGGGCGACCTGATCGACACCACAGAGATGTACCTCAAGACTGTCCTGGAGATGGAAGAGGACGGCGTCACCCCGCTGCGTGCGCGGATCGTCGAACGCCTGGGTCATTCCGGTCCGACCGTCTCGCAGACGGTGGCTCGCATGGAACGCGACGGCCTGCTGCACGTCCTGGGGGACAGGCGGCTGGAACTGACGGACCGGGGACGCGCCCTGGCCACGGATGTCATGCGCAAGCACCGTCTGGCCGAGCGCCTGCTGCTGGACGTCATCGGCCTGGACTGGGCCGAGGTCCACGAAGAGGCATGCCGGTGGGAGCACGTGATGTCGGAGCAGGTGGAGGAGCGCCTGGGCAAGATCATGTCCTCCCCGACCAGCGACCCTTACGGCAACCCGATACCCGGGTCGGACCTCCATGTGCGTGGTCGCTCGGTCGAGGTGGCCGTGCGCGCCGACGGTCCCGTGCGGGGGACCTTGGTGCGCATCGGAGAGCCCATCCAGGCCGAGGCCGACATCATCTCGGATTTTGAGACTCTGGGGCTCAAGCCCGGCGCCCTCGTGGAGGTCGAAGCGCAGGGAACGGAGGTGCGTGTGACCCCGGTCGCCCAGGACGGAAGTGCAGGTCATGAGAGCGCTCACATTCCGATGTCTCTCAGCCCACACATGTTCGTTGACCTGCAATGAGGCGTCTGTCACGCTTTGGTGACACGAACCTCGAATTCGTCGTTACCCGTACGTGACATCCGGGTACCACTCGTTGTATCGTTGTGCTCGGTCGAACTCGACCACCCCTCCTCGGACACCGAAGTCAGGCCACGAGGACCAAGGGGAAGAACCGGCCTGACGCGGGGGAACCAAATACCGGTCCGCAAGGACCTTGGGGTGAAGTCCGGGAAACCGGGCCGGACTCTCCTGTCCGAATCCGACAGCTGACCTCGTAGGCTCAACAAGGAGAAGACTTCGTGTCGAACGTGAAGTACAAGGCTCGTCACCGCCGGGTCCGTCGCCCGATCGCCCCGGCCGCCGAGCTCACCGGAACGCTCACCAACATGGGAACCCGCCCCGTGGCCGTCGCTTCGGTCACCGGCCTGGCACTGACCGCAGTGGTCAGCGGCGCAGCGAACGCCGCCGGTCCCGTTGCTGCAGGTGACCTGTCCACCGCCCCCTCCACCATCAAGGCCTCCGTGGTCCCCACCACCGTGTCCGTCCCGGACGTCGCGTGGACCCCCGCCGAGGATCTTGCCGTCGTTGCCGAGGCTCCCGCCGAAGAGGTCGTCTCGGCCCCGATCCAGGCTGAGCCCGCCTCCCGTGACGACGTCCGTGCGGACATCGCCACGGACAACACCGCCGAGCAGGCCGGCCAGAACGGTGGTGCCCAGGCGGCCTCCGGGACGGAAGCCGCTGATCGTCAGGCCGCGATCAACGCCGCAGGCAATGACATCGTCGCGATCGCCATGTCCCTGCTGGGCATCCCCTACGTGTGGGGCGGAACCACCCCCGCCGGCTTCGACTGCTCCGGCTTCACGCAGTACGTCTACGCCCAGGCCGGCATCTCCATCCCGCGCACCTCGGGTGAGCAGGGATACGCCGGAACGATGATCTACGACATCAACCAGGCCCAGCCCGGCGACCTCGTCTGGCACGCCTACGGCCACGTCGGCATCTACGCCGGCAACGGCATGGTCATCGAGGCCACCACCCCGGGTGACGTCTCCAAGATCCAGCCGATCTGGGGCTACGACGCCTTCATCCGCATCGCGCACTGAGGCGACACGCCGGCTTTGCCGGAAGCAGCCCGGCGGGACCCCGAAGGGACCCGCCGGGCTCTTTCGTGTGCACAAGGCCGCAAGGCGAGCCACTTCGGCAGGTGGGACGGAACTCGGTGGGTCGACATCCGTCCAGATGAGGTCCACATGGGGCACAATGAGGTGACTCACTTCACGAGGAGGATGCCATGGGTTCCACCGAAGTAATCCTGGTCGGCGTCGACGGTTCCACCGAGTCGTTGACCGCAACGTCCTGGGCCGCCGACAGGGCCAAAGCCACCGGAGCGCGCGTGCACGTGCTGTGCACCTACGCACTGGCCTCCTACTCCGCCGCCGCCCTCGACGGAGGGATCACCGTCCTGGATGACGAGGCCCTCAAACGCGGCGCAGAGCAGGTCGTCCAGGAGGCCGTCGAGCACGCCAGGCGACGCGGCTTGGAGAAGGTCTCGGGCTCCACCGAGCCGGGCGATCCGGCGGGCATCCTCGTGGAGATGTCCAAGGAAGTCGACCTGGTGGTCGTCGGCTCACGCGGCGGCGGCGGATTCACGGACCGATTGTTGGGCACCGTGTCCTCCGCCCTGCCTGCGCACTCGACGTGCCCGGTGGTGGTTGTCCCCAAGCACACCTCAGGCAAGAAGTTCACCCCCATCGAACGCATCGTCGTCGGCGTCGACGGCTCGGAGGTGGCTTCGGCCGCCCTGCGCCGTTCAGTGGAGGAAGCCGAAGCGTGGGGCGCCCGCCTGACAGCCGTCTCGGCGGTGCCGATCGCCTCCGCCGGCACGATGATGTCGTGGCTGCCCACCCAGGTCGACCGCACGGCCCTTCTGCGTGACGTGCGTGAGGGCCTTGGGCGCGCGGTGGACGCCGCGCTTGAGGGCCGCGACATCGAGGTTGCACGCCACGCGCTGGACGGCTCCCCGGCCTCGCTGCTCATCGAGTTCTCCACCGCAGTCGACCTTGTGGTCGTCGGCACACGCGGGCGTGGAGGCTTTGCCGGAGTCTTGCTCGGATCCACCTCCCAGACGGTTCTGCACCACTCGACGTGCCCTGTGATGATCGTGCCCTCGCGCCACAAGGACACCGAGGCGGCCCCCGCAGGATCGTGGGAACGTCGCTGACCCCACTGCCTCGACGTATGGCCCCGGACGCCGCCGTCCGGGGCTTCGTCGCGGATGATAGGCTTGCCCCTGCACTTCCACGGAGCGCCGCCAGCGGCGCCATGACCGGGAGGTCGCGCCCTCGTAGCTCAGGGGATAGAGCACCGCTCTCCTAAAGCGGGTGTCGGACGTTCGAATCGTCTCGGGGGCACTCACTTGACATCCTCGGCCTTGGGCTGCGGACCCGCAGCGTCCTCGACTCAGCTCACCGGCCCCGCCCTCCTCACCTGGAAGGTTGCGCCCCCGGGGCCGGATGCGCAAGGAATCTCCACATGACCCGGCGCTTCACGGGACCCGGAGGCGGGCCCGCAAGTACCGTGGCACCGTGGCCAATTTCTTCCAACGTCGAGCCGATTCGCGCACACGCATGCGCTTCACCCCGGGTCCCGCCCAGCAGGACGCTCCGGCGCCCGTCGACCCCGTCCTGGAAGAAGCCATCGTCCGCTGGAGGGCCGAACTCGAAGAGGTCGCACGCGCATCCACCGACTCCGACGCGCCCAGGCTCACCATCACCTCCGCACACCCCGGGGGCCTCGCCCAGCTCTACGCCGACCACCCCACGCGACTGTCGAACCTTGTGCGCGAACCCCGGGCGCATGCGCGCGCGCTCGAACGTGCGCACACCGTCATTCTTCGCGCCGAAGACCTCACGGCCCGCCACGGCATCGGCCCGGTGCACCTGGCGATCGGGCGGGCCGCATGGACCCAGGACGGACGCCGCGTGTCCTCACCCACGTTCCTGCGTCCTGTGGCCTTGGAACGTGTGGACGGGGACGTCGTGGTCACCCTGCGTCCCGGCACCGTCCTGGCGCCCGCACTGACCGCTGCCCTGGCCGAATGCGGCGTCACCCTGGATCTGCACCAGATCCTCGCGGACGCCCGCTCCGTCCACGGCTTCTCCGCCTCGCGGGCCCTGGCCCACGTGCGTGAGGCCGCAGCCGTCCTCGAACGATTCGACCTGGTCGAGGACCTCATCCTGGGCATCTTCGAACACCCCGCCGGCACCCTGCTGCGCGAGCTCGGCGACCCGGCGCCCCTGTTGGCCTCGCCCCTCGTGCGCGCTCTTGCCGGGGACCGGGTTGCGCGCGAGGACCTGCAGGTCGCCCTGCCCGAGCCTGTCCCCGGTGACCGTGATCCGTGGGCGGAGATCGGCGCGGGTGACCTGGATCCGCGTCAGCAGGACGTGGTGGAGGCCGTTTCCGCGGGTCACAGCCTGGTGGTCGACGTTCCAGGCGGTGCGGACGAGACCAGTGTCCTCGGGGCGATCCTGGCTGATGCCGCTTCGCGGGGTCGCACCGCTTTGCATGTGGCAGGAAACCCTTCCAGGACCACTCGCGCCGAACAGCGCCTGCGTGACCTGGGCTTGGACGAAATCGGCGCCCGGATCGATTCTTCCGCCCAGTCCGCGAGCGTCCTGGCGGAGCGTCTGCGTGCGGCCCTGGAGGACAACTCCTCAGTCACGGACCGCGAGGCCACCGACGCCATGCGCACACGACTGGTGGAGGTCCGCCGGATCCTGGCCGACCACACGGCCCAACTCCACGCGCCCTTCCGCGAATTCGGCGTCAGCGCCTTCGACGCCCTGCAGGTCCTCACCGACCTGACCAGCAGCCACCCGGCGCCGCGCACGCGAGTCCGCCTGCGGGAGAACGTCCTTCTGGACATCGCCTCCGACCAGGGTGAACGCGCCCGCACCCTGCTGCACCGCGCGCACTCGTTGGGACTGTTCTCCGTGCTGGCGGACCACAGTGCGTGGAAGGGCATCGTCATCAACTCCGCCGAGCAGGTCGAGGAGGTCCTGCGACGGGTCAGTCGACTGGCCGCCGAGACCCTGCCGGTCCTGCGCGTCCACATGAACTCGGTGGCCAGCGAGACCGGTGTGCGGCCCGCGCACACCCTGCGCCAGTGGGAGGAACAGTTGGAGATGTTCGAGGGTGTGCGCGACGTCCTCGACACCTTCCAGCCGCGCGTCTTCGAACGCCCTGCCGCCGACATGGCGATCGCCGCCGCCTCACGCCAATGGCGCAAGGAACACGGCATCACCATGCCTCGTGGCCTGAGGGTCCGCCTGGTCAAGCAGGCCCAGGACCTGGTGCGCCCCGGGGCCCATGTGAAGGACCTGCACGCAGCCCTGTCGGTCGTCCAGGAGCGTCGTGAACTGTGGCGCGAACACTGCGACTCCGACGGGTGGCCGACCCTGCCCCAACGCATGGACGAGATCCTTGAGGTCACCCGCTCCGTGCGCGAAGACCTGGACAAACTGGCGCCGGCCTTCGCGACCTCGCACCCGGACCTGCCTCGTACGCCCGTGGCCGACCTGGCGCGCCTGTTCGACCGGCTTGCCGCCGACACTGACGCCGCCCGCGCCCTGCCCGCCCGCATCGCCGTGCTCACCCAACTGTCCAAAGCCGGCCTGGACGACCTGGTCCAGGACCTGCGGGGCAGGAGGGTTGATGCCGAAGTTCTCGACGCAGAACTGGACTTGGCCTGGTGGGCCTCCGTCCTGGGCCTCATGATCGCCGAGGAGCCCGCGCTGGGCGGCTTCGATCCCCTGCACCTGGAGGACACCCTGGAGGAAGGGCGGCGCCTGGACCTGGAACAGGTGCATTCGCTCACCCCCAAGGCCATCGACTCCCTGCGGCGGATTCGCGCCGAGATCCTTGCCCGCAACCCCGAGCACCGACTGGACCTCGAAGTGTTGCTGGGCCGCCACCTGTCGGCCCCAGACCTGCACTCGCGCAGCGCGCTGACGGCACACATGGTCCCGGTCAGCCTGACCGTGCCGACAATCGTCCCGTGGATGCTGCCGGCAGTGCGCCGCGTGGACCTGCTGGTCCTGGACGACGTCGACCGGCTCCCCTTGGCCGAGCTGGTGCCGATCATTGCCCGCGCCCGTCAGGTGGTGCTGCTGGCCGACGTGTCCGGTGCCCGTCCCGGCGGGCCGGTGGAGGCGCTTGCGGGACTGTTGCCGCGCCTTCGCGCAGAGGTGACCCCCGACCGTTTGAACGACCAGGTGGCGCTGCTGCTGTCGCGCCACGGGATTGCCCACACGGGGGTGCCCGTGCCGTGGACCTCTGTCAATGCTCCTGTGACGGCCGTGTGGTCCGAGGGGTCGGGTATGCCGGCGCCCGGTGCCTCATGCGTGGAGTCAACCTCGCAGGAGGTCGACCAGGTCGTCGAAGAAGTCCTGGCCCACGCGGTCGAACAGCCCGAACGTTCCTTGGCGGTCATTGCCCTGAATGAACGTCACGCCGACCGGATCCGCAAGGCCATTGACCGGGCCCTTGTCGGGCAGCCCGCGTTGGCCTCGTTCTTCTCCTCGGCGAACCTTGAACCCTTCACCGTGGTGGGGCCGCGGGACGCCAAGCGGCTGAGTCGTGACCGCGTGGTCATCTCCGTCGGCTTCGCCAAGACCCCGCATGGTCGTGTCCTGCACGACTTCGGCGAGATCTCCGCACCCGGCGGCCTGGAACTGCTGGCAGGGGCCCTTGGCACGGTCCGCGGGGACCTCACCTTGGTGTCTTCACTGCGGGCCGGAGAGATCGACCGTTCACGCATCACCGTCGAAGGGGCGCAGCTGCTGGTCGACCTTCTGGAGATCGCCGAAGGCCAGTCGGGCGAGGGCGAGGACGCCTGGCCGGTCCTGGAGACCGCCCCGGACCGACTGCTGGTGGACCTGGCCGAGCGACTGTACGGCATGGGCCTGGACGTCGTACCCAATGTGGGGATCCAGGGGGGAGTACGCATTCCATTGGCCATCGGTCACCCGGAGGTCCCGGGCCGCCTGTTGGTCGCCGTCCTGACGGATGACGAGACCTACGTGGCCGAGCCGTCGCTGCGCGTCAGGGATCGTCTGCGCCCCGCGATGTTGGAGGCCCAGGGGTGGAAGGTCCACATGGTGTTGTCCCTTCCGGTGTTCATCGATCCGGCCAAGGAGGCCGAAGCGATCGTCCAGACGGTTCTGGACGCCGTCGATGAGGCCCACGGGCCCGCAGCCCCGCCGGTCGAGGTGCCGGTCGTGGTCGAGGATGACGAGGTCGACGACGGTACCGAGGCTGTCGAACCCCGGCTGTCCGCCCAGGAGGAGGGCGCCGTCGACGAGGACCGGAGCGCAGATCAGGGCGGCTCTGCTGTCGCGGTCGCCGAAGACGGTGCTTCCTTGGCCGGCCCGGATGACGCGGCGGAGACCGGGGCTCATCGCGAGCGCGCGGACGCCTTGCGTACCCGGATCGCCAAGGACGAGGCTGCCCGCGAGCGGGCCCACCCCGAACACCTGCGCGGACCCCGTCCCAGCGTGGCTCGCGGCCTGCCCTTGGCGGCCTACGGGGACGACCAGTTGGATGAACTGGCCCTGTGGGTGGCTTCCGACGGGGTTGAGCGTTCACCTGTGGAGTTCGTCGAGGAGCTGCGGCGTGCCCTCGGTTTGTCGCGTCGCGGCGTCCAGACCGATGCGGTGTTGGGCAATGTCGTGCGTCGGATTCTCGCGGCCCGGGGGAGCGGCCCCGATGCCTGAGCAGCCTTTGTCGGAATCGCAGGGCCGCTCCAGGCGCCCTCGTCGGCGGGCGGTGCATGTGAGCGAGGTCGACCAGCGCCTCCTGGACAAGGGGCTGCCCCCTTCCTGGGAGGAGGGGCCGAGCCCCCTTGACGAGGGCGGGGAGGCCTCGCCCGTCGAGGGCGTGGGCAATGATGCGCGTCTGGTGGCCGAGGTTCCGCCGCATTGGCACGCGCACCTGTGATCGGGCTGCTCCGTGGCGGGACGGGTGTCCACAACTCCCGATGGTGCGGAACCTGCGTCCACAGCCAGGAGGCGGTGGTGGGGCCTCGTCCACAGTCGGCAGGCAGGCCCTGCCCAATGTCCACAGGCTGTCCTGCGGCCTCTGGTGTGGCGGCTCCTGCGGTGATGAATTGGGACCGTGAAGAAGAATCCTGTGCCTTGGCCGGTTCTGCGTCGAGCAGTCCTGGGGCTCGCGGTGGCCGCCTTGGTCACTGCTGTCGCCCTGTGGGCACTGCCCGGTGACGAATGCCGCGTCCTGGTTGCCGCGCGCCCCTTGGCGGCGGGCGCCCTCACCGCAGGAGCCGTCGAGGTCAGGGCGGTCGATGCCGACTCGGTACCTGCCGACGCCCTGGACTCGTTGCAGTCATTGCCACAGCATTGGGACGGGGTGGCGGTCACCCAAGGCACGGTGTTGTCGGAGTCCCTGCTACGCGGGTCCCCGGCGGGGCGCGATCTGCAGCCGGGGTGGACCCGTCTGAGTGTGGTGGTGGATCCGATTCGGATGCCGCAGGTCGAGGCGGGCGACACTGTCGATTTGTGGGCTGCGCCACGCGCGTGTGACGAAGTCGCCTGTATAGCTTCTTTGATTTCCGAGGATGTTCAAATAGCCTCTTCTTCGACGGTGGACTCGACCACATGGCGCGAGTCCCCGGGTGTGCGTCTTGAACTGGTGGTTCGTGACGCCGACACTGAAGAGGTCCTGGGACAAGCCGGGACTGGAACTCTCAGCCTGGTTCTCCGCTCGCGAGACGCCGGCACGCCAGGCACGTGAACAGGAGACTCTCCCCATGATCCAGGGATTCAAGGAATTCATCTCGCGCGGAAACGCCATTGACCTGGCTGTCGCCGTCATCATCGGTGGTGCGTTCTCGCCCATCGTCAAGGCCATCACCGACGTCATCATGGCCATCATCGGCGGTGTCATCGGCAAGCCCTCCTTCGACGAGGTCGGCGCCTTCGTCATCAATGATTCCCAGGTCCAGCCGGGCACCATCCTCACCGCGATCGTCAACTTCCTGCTGGTCGCCTTCGCCGTCTACTTCGCCGTGGTCGTCCCGATGAACAAGTTCAAGGAGATGCGCAAGAAGGAAGAGGACGCCGAAGAGGACGCTGCAGAGCCCACCGACGAAGCCAAGCTGCTCACCGAGATCCGCGACCTGCTGGCACGCCAGAACTGAGCGCGTCCCGGTCCTGAGACTCCGTCTTGGGCACTCAGGGCGGGCCGGCCGAGGGCGCTGCGCGAGGCTCCACCAGCACTCGCGCGACTTCGGCCCGAATGCCGCTTGCGACGAACCCCGCACCCATTGGTGCGGGGTTCGTCTGTTCTGTGGCCCGGATGGCCGCTACTGACTCTCCAGTGAATTGACGTCGAGCATCCGATCCACGCCCGGCAGCAGGATGTGAATCGCTTGGTACTCGGTTCCGTTGCAAGTCACTTTCTGGCCAAGTTCCTCAAACGGGGAGGCCACGAAGGTTTCACCCACGGCAATGGTCACCTTTCCGGCCGTGATGGATGTGCCATCGGGTGGGCCCGTCACCGATTCGGAGAAGACGATCAAGCGACCGTGGTCGTCGATCGGACAGATCTCCGTCGCCCCGGCGTCGATTCGCGTCAAGGGGTAGAACAGGGCCGAGGACATGACCGTCTCCGACGTCGGAGGCAGCTGCGGTGCCGGTAGTGCGCCTCCTGCACAGCCGGTGACACCGAGTCCGGCAAGTGTGGTGAGGCCGAGCGCACGCTTCAACATCTTTCTCATGAGAGCACCCTGATGTTCGGATTCCATTTGAGTACGCCGCCGTTCCGCCCCCCACAGTCGGCAACTCCATCCGGATTCGAGTCGTGAGGCGGCTCTGGCAACAAGCCGACTGTCGGTTGGTTGAGGTAGGTGCTCGGCGTGTCAGTGCCTCGCACGATGTGGCGACGGATGTGCTCGGTCGTCACCCCGCTTGAGCGCGCCATGGCCCACTGGTCCACTCCTGCGCACCACAGGCTGACGCATCGCCGGTGCTTGAGTGGTCGGCAGGGTCCGTGAAGACAGGCGGCGCCAAGAACGTGGTTCCGGCACAGTGGCTCGCCATCAAATGCCATGGGCGGCCATCGAGTCCTCCAAGGTCTTCGACTGCGTCTCCGTGGTCGACGAACGCATATGCCGAAGGATTGCTGAGGAGGGGGTGGTTAGACGCCTCGTTGGCGATTCGACGTGCGACCTCCGCAGGCATGTCGAGTTCCACTTGATTGTTCACGGGGTCGATTGACGCTGCGCGCAACCCCTTGCCGACCAGTGCTTCCATCGCCTGGTCCTGGAAGTTGAGCAACTCGGTCCGCGAGAACTGCTTTCGAATGACGTTGACGACCTCGGAATGGGCCTGCACCAATGAGTTGATTTCCGGCGTCTTTGCCAGGGCCTCGTCGTCCGCGATGTACAGATTCACGCTTTGCCGGTCCCAAGCAGCCGCGACACCGGCGAACAGATCCGGGTTCTCATTGACCAGGTCATGCAGTTGAGTGGCCAGGTCTTCAAGCTCCGGGGGAGCCTCGCCGTGCCAATACTCCGCCGAAGAGGGGGTGGGGGGGTGCGGGAGAGGTCTCCGGAACGGTCGGAGTGGACAATGCGGGCGATGCCGACACGCTTGTGACGATGGCAGCGAGACCGAAGGTCGCGAAGCAGGTCCTGAGGAAATGGCTGCGGTGAGACATCAGAGTCCTCCTTGACATTGGTTGCACATGCATGGTATAGATCTGGAGAAATTGGTGTCAAAAGTCTCAGTTGGTGTATGGGCCTCGCGTGTGGAGCGTGCCGCGTGAGTATCTTTGTCGATGCAATTTACGCCTGTTCAAAGCGAGAGTGATTGGGCGGGCAGGTCGGACTTCAGTCCAACAAAAGTACGCGGGTCGGAGTGATGACTGCATTCACCGAACGGTCATGAGTCTCTCGCGGAATGGTGCCGGCGGGCAGGACCTCCTCGTCGAAGACGGCCGCCACCACGGGAACGCCCTCGCGCACATGGAGCAGCGCTCGGTCGTACCACCCGCCTCCTTGCCCCAGACGGGTCCCCGAGGCGTCCACCGCCAGGGCGGGCGCCAGAACCACATCCGCGCATGCCAACACCGACGGGGGGAGCCTGGCAGCGGAGGGCTGCAAGGGCAGGTGCGGGTCGGGGGAGTGGAGCTGCGAGGAAGCCCTTGGCCCCACCAACCCCGCATCCGACAGATCACACCATCCCCACATGGGATCGGCCAGCGCCGCCCCGCCCTCGTCGGTGAGAACAGGAAGCAGACACCTGCCCGCCCTCGCCACGATCCCGCGGACATCAGGTTCAACGAGGGTGGGCCAGAAGAGGGCGGCCGTGAGGCCACTGCGCGGGGCCGACGATGCAGTGGGAGCCGGGACGAAAGGGGAGGGGGGATCGGCCGAAACGGCTGAGGCGGGCGGAATCGCCGGTCCCAGTGTGGCCAGCACCTGCCTCCAGCTTGCCAGCAGACCAAGGGTCTCCTCGCCGAAGGCGGCGGGCAAGGGCCACGGCGTCCGCGAGATTCCGACAAGGCCCCGGCGCACGCGCCGAGCCGCCCGCAGCTCCCGCCGGATCCGCGCCTTGCCCACTGCCGGCTCCCTTCCCGCCCACCAGACCCGATAGTGTGGCCATCATGACAGACACACACCAGCCCGTGCGCCATGCCGTCGTCCCCTCCGCGGGCCGCGGCACCCGATTCCTTCCCGCCACCAAGGCAGTGCCCAAGGAGATGCTGCCCGTCGTCGACAGGCCCGCCATCGAGTACGTCGTGCGTGAGGCCACCGACGCGGGCATCGACGACATGCTCTTCGTCACCCGAACCGGCAAGGAAGCCATCGAAGCCCACTTCGACGCGGACCCGGGCCTGGAAGGCGACCTGGAAAAGGCCGGCAAGGACGAACTGCTTTCTCTGGCCACCGAATATCTCGGCCTGGCCCGCACCCACTCCGTGCGCCAAGGACACCCGCTGGGCCTTGGGCACGCAGTCCTGCAGGCCAAGCGCCACGTGGGCGATGCGCCCTTCGCCGTCATGCTGCCCGACGACCTCATGCACCCCGACTCGGTCCTGCTCAAGCAGCTGATCGCCGTGCGCGAAGCCATCGGCGGCTCCGTGGTCGCCCTGCTGCGCGTCACCCCCGAGCAGGCCACCGCCTACGCCTCCACCTCGGTGACCACCATTGCCGTGCCCGAGGGGGTGGATGTTCCCGAAGGCAACCTCATGCGCATCGACAAGGTCGTCGAAAAGCCGCCGTTGGACGAGGTCATGAGCGAATACGCCGTGGTCGGCCGCTACGTCTTCGACCCGGCGATCTTCGACGAACTGGAAGTCATCGAGCCGGGCGCAGGCGGCGAGTACCAGCTCACCGACGCCTTTGCGCGCCTCATCGATCGACCGGCCGACCAGGGTGGCGGTCTGTACGGAGTCGTCGTCGAAGACCGTCGCTTCGACACCGGCGACAAGCTCGGCTACCTCGAAGCCAATGTCGCCCTGGCCCTGGAGCACCCGAAGCTCGGTCCGGCCCTGCGAGAGTTCCTCCACACCGAACTGGCCCGCACCGAGACCGCCGAGGCATGACCTTTCGGCGAGGGTTGGCCTCGAACCCGCCCTCGCCCCCACGCAGGAGAATCCCATGCGCACTGTCGCAGACTTCTACCAGGACTGCCTGGCCGCCGTCGACCAACAGCCTCCGCTGGAGGTCCAGCTGGCCGACGCCGTCGGATGCGTCCTCGCCGAGGACGTCACCGCACCCTTCGACCTGCCGGTGGCCGACCTGGCCGCCTGCGACGGCTACGCGGTGCTCACCAGCGACCTCGACGGAGCCCGTCCCGACCAACCCGTCGAACTGGACGTCACCGAAGAGATCTGCGCCGGTGACGTGCGGCCCTACGCCCTGGTTCCTGGGACCGCCATCCGCATCGCCTCCGGCGCCCCGGTACCCGCCGGAGCCGACGCCGTGCTCTCCCTGGAGTTCACCGACCACGGGCTGGCGCGCCTGAGCGCCTGGACCCGCCCCGCCCCCGGAGAGAACATTCGCCGCAAGGCCGAGGACGTCTCCGAAGGCAGGGTCGTCCTGCGCCGCGGCACCCGAGTGGGCGCCCGCCAAGTGGCACTGCTGGCCGGCGTGGGACGATCCCGCGTGGTCGTGCACCCCAGGCCCCGCGTGGTCATCCTGTCCATCGGCGATGAAATCGTCGAACCCGGAAGACCCGCCCGCCCGGGAACCGTTTTCGACGCCAACGGCCACGCTCTGTCCAGCGCCGTCGCCGACTGCGGCGCCCAGACCTTCCGCGTCTCCGCGGTGCCCGACGAACGCCAGGTGCTGCGCGAGACCATCGAGGACCAGCTGGTGCGCGCCGACCTGGTGCTCACCACCGGCGGAATCTCCTACGGAGCCGGCGACACCGTGCGCGAGGTCCTGGGCTCACTGGGTACCGTCCGCTTCGACAACGTCGGCGCCTGGCCCGGACATGTCATGGGTGTGGGTACTGTCGGGGGCGAGGACGGGCGCTGCGGCACCCCCGTCTTCTGCCTGCCCGGCGACCCCGTCTCCGCGCAGGTCTGCTTCGAGGTCTACGTGCGCCCCGCCCTGCGACACATGCAAGGGTGGACGGTGCTGTCCCGCCCCAGTGTCAAGGCGAAGGTCGACCGAGGTTGGTACTCCCCGCAGGGGCGCCGCGAGTTCGTGCGCGTGCGCCTGTCGGGAGGGCCCCAGAGTGGGTACACGGCGAAGGTCATGGGTCCGCCGGCCTCGCTGCTGCTGTCCGCCTTGGCGGAGTCGAATGCCCTGGCCGTCGTTCCCGAGGACGTGACGAATGTCCGCGTGGGCGACACCGTGCAGTGCATGGTCCTGGACTGATGTCCCTGCTCTCCCGCCTGTGGGGCAGGCCCCGCCACCTGTGGTCGCGACCGGTGGACTCCCTGGTCCTGGTCGAGGAGGCGCCGGTGGCGCGCGCTCTGGTGCGTCACCTGCCCGGCCTGGAGGATCCGAGGGAGCTGGTCATGCGACCGACCTTGGGAGGCGACCACGCCCGGGTCGATGACGTGCGGCGCGCCGACCACGTGTGGCTGGGACCTTGGGAGGCCACCTTGCCCCCCAGCAGGTCCGAGGGCCTGCCGTCCATGTCGGAGTACATCCGCCTGACCGACCGCAAGCAGGTGGCGGGTGAGGCACTGGCCATGATGGTGCAGCTGGATGGGCGCATCTGCGGGCAATTCACTTTGAGTGGGGTCCAGCGGGGTGCGGCGCACATGTGTTCCCTGGGGTACTGGGTGACCTCGGAGGTGGCCGGGCGCGGCCTTGGCGCGACCTGCGCGGCGATGATGTTGGACCTGGCCATCGGTGAACTGGATCTGCACCGGGTGGAAGTGTGCGTGCGGCCGGAGAACCAACGCTCCCTTGGCCTGTGCCGCAGGTTGGGGTTGCGTGAGGAGGGTCTGCGTGTGCGCTACCTGCACATCGCCGGGCAGTGGGCAGATCATGTGGCTTTTGCGGCTGACGTGGAGTCGATGCCGCCAGGGGGGTGGCTGCAGCGGTTGCTGCGGGCACGGGGCGTCAACACATCCTGATCGCAACCTGTATGTGATCTGATTGTGACCTGTATGTGATCAAAAAATGCGTGGCTTGTGGGGTGTCTGTGACACCTGATGTGAATGTGATGAACGAGAATACGTGTCTCTTTTATTTGAATGCCCAACACGCCGGAACCCGACGCGCACGGGTGTGCCCGACCCCTTAGCGTGGAGGGGTGGAGTACGGGGGATTCGTCATTGCAGCGATGATCGTCGTCGTCGCGCTCATGGCCCCTCAGATGGTCGCCAGGCGCACGGCGATCACGCAGTCGCGGGAGATCGACAGGTTCTCCCCGCACATGCGCCTCCTGGGCGCGCAGGAGGACCAGGCCGACATGTCGTATCGGGAAGACCGTCCGGTCCTCCTGCCCGACGCAGTCCGCATGCACGCAGACGATGGGGAGACCATGGCACAGCACCAGGGAAATGGCAGGACCGCACGAGCCGCCCGCACCCGCACCGTTCGCCCCGCCACCCCTGCCGGCTCCGCCGTACGCGAGATCTCTGCGCTGCGGGCTCGCCGTGCGGCCAGACTGTCCCGCGAGTCCGCCTCCGGGCAGCGGCGGATGCTGCTGGCCGCGATCTTCGCCGTCCTCACCGTGGGCCTTGCGATCGCGGTGCCGGCCACCGCTGCGGTGACGTGGCCGTGGGTCTTCGCCGGGATCGTGCCGCTGGCGGCAGTCCTGGGGACTTCCCGGGTGGCCGCCGTTCGTTCCGAGGCGGTTGGGCGTTCCGAGCTTGAGGAACTGCGTACCTTGCGTGCCGCCGCCAAGGAGCAGGCGCGCAGGAAGCCTCCGGTTTCCTCCTCCGCTGTCGAGATCCCCGAGTCTGTGGCCGTGCCGGTGCTGCGTGAGCAGTCCGCGCCCGTGAGCGGCCATGGCGAGGGGGCCTTGGCGGACGAGGGCGCGGCCGCACGCGTCGATGACGAGGTCGGCGCCTTGCAGCCGGAGGAGGTCGAGGCCCCGCTGGCCGCCACCGGCACCAGTGGCGCGCTGCCGACAGGAGCGACCCCTCGCGTCGAGCGTCTCACCTGGTCCGTCACCCCCGTGCCTGCCCCCACCTACGCCAGGCGCGGCCGCGTCGCCGGGCGCCGGGTGCACTCCGACACCGACTTGCGGGGCATTCCGAAGGTCGACGTTCGAGTCCCCGCCCGCCCTGTCGAGGCCCAAGTCCCCGGCACCGGCGCAATGAGCACCATCGACGTGGTCGCCTCGCAGGCCGTGGCGCTGGATCTGGACGCCGTGCTGGACGCGCGTCGGGCCCAGTGAGGCAGGCCTCTCGGGGCTGATTCCCACTCGGGGACGACCCAGTGCTAGACTGTCGTCGTTCCACTTGGGGCTATGGCGCAGTTGGTAGCGCGTCTCGTTCGCAATGAGAAGGTCAGGGGTTCGAATCCCCTTAGCTCCACTCCGGGGGGGAAGTGTCGAACTCTCGCTTTTGAGCGTAGGTTCGCACTTCCCCCGCTCTATGCCACGGAGGAGCACCTCTTCGAGGTCTTCGAACTCAATCGGTGCTGCGCTGTCGTGGTAGTACGAGGCGATGCCGATCTGGTCGCGCCCAATGTACATCTTGTCCACGATGTACCTGAAGAGTTGCTTTCTGATCTCGGGGGTGTCGATGGTGGCCTGCGCGAACCTCTTGTAGAACGCGCTGATTGAAGCCTTGTCCTCGAACAGCGTCGCCTTCACATGCTCGGCCTGGATGGCAGCGTCAAGTTCACGCTTTTGCTCTTCAAGTGCACGCATAGCCTCGGCGATGGTGTCATTAAAGATGCCCTGCGAGATGGCCTTGGCGAAGTTGGCAAGCTTGCCCTCCATGTCACTGCGCCGGGCTTCAAGCGCCTTGAGGATCTCCTCACCGCGCCCGTGGGTCTGCATGGTAGTGGTCGGCCAGATCAACAGCGAGTGAGGCCAGCAGCTCGGGTTCGGCGACGAATGAGGCGGTGATCTCCTCGACCCTTAGCTCGATTTCGTCCTTGCGCACGGTCTTGGCCGAGCACCTCTTCTTCTTACGCTGATTGAGGCATTTGACCTCGACACTTGGTGGTGAAACGAGAGATTCGACTACACGATCGCCGACGCCCCCGACGGAGGCCTCTTCATCTTCCGTGCCCACTGAACTCTCACAAACGAACCCCCTGGAGGTCGCACCGACCTCCAGGGGGTTCGTTTCTCAGGCAAAACCACGTCTCTACAGGTCGTGTCGCTCTATTCTCAATGCAACATATCTGATACAATCTGAGGTAGAAACAAGCCCGCGGAGAGAGGATGAACATGGCGAACGAGAAGGTGACGGACCAGATCGTCCGCGACATGCTGCGCGAGATCGGTTTCGAGCGTCCTTGGGAGCAGGACGGCGGTCCGCAGTGGAAGCGCGACGCCCTCAAGGGAGGGTCGAAGTCGGTCTCCGGCAATGCCGAAGGCAAGCCTGAGTTCGTCTTCGTCTCAGGTGGCTTCGTTGTCGTGGTCGAGGACAAGAAGGATGTCCAGCGCACGCGCTACCTCGTCGACGGTGACCCGACCACCGAGCATCCCTACCGTGCCGACTACGCGCTCAACGGTGCGATCCACTACGCGAAGACCATGCTCGCCAACGGCATCCCGTTCGACAAGGGCATCTTCGCCGTGGGTGTTGGCGGTGGCGAGGTCCACCACGAGATCGCCGTGTCCTACCTCGCTCCCGGCTTCGTCAAGCACCTTGACGACCTCGACAACCTCGACGTGTTCTCTGAGAAGGAGATCGGCGAGTACTACGCCGTCCAGGTCCGCGGGCAGCGCCCGCGCGCGGAGGTCCAGCTCGACGATGTTCGTGCCGCTGCTGAGCGCCTGCACGAGGGGATGCGCAACTACGGCTCCGTTGAGAATGACCGCAAGGCGCCGCTCGTCTCCGCAATCCTCCTCGCGTTCCAGTACCCCTACTTCGACCTTGACCGTCTCCAGAGTATCTCGCCGGGCAACAACTACCAGGTCTGGGACGGGCGCATCATCTACGACGCAGCCGAGCAGTACATGAAGTCCGAGGCGCTCATGCCGCAGGCCAAGATCGGAACCCTTCTCGACCAGTTCTCCTTCATCAAGACCGCACCCCAGCTAAACCGTGCCCACCGCGACCTGGGTGAGTCACCGCTGAAGTGGATGGCGCGCATCCTGGCCAACGACGTCTACCACGTCGTCACCGACCCCTCCATGACCGCCTTCGACGTGCTCGGCAACTTCTACCACGAGTTCATCTCCTACGGCGGCGGCGACGGATCGGGTCTGGGTATTGTCCTCACCCCCGAGCACGTCACCACGCTCATGGCAGAGCTGATCGACGTCAACGCGACCGACTACGTGCTCGACCCCACCGCAGGCACGGCGTCCTTCCTTATTGCCGCCATGCAGCGCATGTTTGACGACGCCGGGGACAACACCGCACTCCGTGAGGACATCCGCAAGAACAGGCTCTACGGCATCGAGCTGCAAGACAAGCTGTTCGCCATCGGTACGACGAACATGATCCTGCGCGGCGACGGCAAGGCGAACTTCCGCCGCGACTCCATCTTCGAGGCACCCATGGCCGAGATGCGCGGGGACGTGAAGCTGCCCGACGGCAGTATCGCCTTCGGCCACGGATTCACCAAGGTTCTACTCAACCCGCCGTACTCCCAGGCCAAGGACAGGAGCACACGCAACCTGTCCGAGCTGGCCTTCATCCAGCGAGCCCTGGAGTTCCTCAACCCCGGCGGAAAGCTCGCCGTCATCGTTCCCCAGTCCGCCATGGTCGGCAAGACCAAGGAGGACAAGGCCCGCAAGCGCTACATCCTTGAGCACAACACGCTGGAGACCGCCATCACGATGAACCCGATGACCTTCACCAACTCCGGGCACACGCCCCACACCGTCATCGCGATCTTCACCGCAGGCCGCAAGCACCCCGACCACCACGTGGTCCGCTTCGTGAACTTCGAGAAGGACGGATGGGTTGTCGCCCCACACCGTGGCCTCGTCGACGACGGCACCGTCGCCTCACGTCGCAAGCACCTGCTGGAGGTGCTGCGCGGAGACGTCCAAGACGACACCAGCTTCATCGTCCGCTCCGAGGTCACCGCCGAGGACGAGTGGCAGCACAGCTACTTCTACTTCAACGACCAGCCACCCACCTACGAGGACTTTCTCGCCACCGTCGCCGACTACGTGACCTGGCAGGTCGACATGCACGCCCACGGGCGCGGCGACCTCATCACGCCGTCCGTGAGCCCGTCCAGCGACGAGGAGACCGGCGAATGAGCGTCCTCGAAACCCTCGACTTCCAGCCAATGTTGATTGTAGATTTATTCCGCCCTCATAAGGGTAAGAGACTTATCGCAGCACATCGAGAGCCGGGAAAGACCCCTTTCGTTGGAGGCTCCGAATCTTTCAACAGCATTACGGACTTCTCCAGCGTCAAGCCACTGTTTCCTGGTGGTTGGCTTACTCTCGTGTATAACGGCTCAGTAGGGCAAACGCGCCTACAGTCGGCGCCGTTCTTTGCGTCGGACGATGTGATTGCGCTAGAGCCGCGTATCCCGCACGTGTCGCATCCGGCACTTCTTGTATGTGCTGCGATCATTCAACGTGAATGTGTCAACAAGTACTCCTATGGCACGAAGCTAAACTTGCAACGGCTTAATCGTCAGACCGTCGCGATTCCGGCTATCACGAACGCCGACGGCACTGTTGAGGCTGACTGGGACGGCATGGACCGGCTCGGTGCGGAGCTGCTCGATCACGTCCTCACACACACACACACACACCGCTCGCCAGACTCGCCGCACTGACGACGACACACTCCCGGAACTGACGTTCGAGCCCATGTTCATCACGGATGTGTTCGACTCGATGACGGCATCCAGGGCGTGGTACGACAAGGTTCACCTTGCCGACGGCACGGGCCGCAATCTCTACCTCAGCCAGACCCTCGGCGGGAACTCTGTTTCAGCGGTCGTCGCCGACCAGACCTCGCGCCCGGAGGCTGGCAACTGCATCACGGTGACGCTCAAGACGCAGTCGACGTTCTACCAGCCAGCGCCCTTCTACACGGCTCAGAACTTCCTCATCTTCAGGCACGAGAACCTCGATGCCGACAGCGGTCTCTTCCTCGTGACCACGATGCGCAACGCGATGGGCAAGTTCTCCTGGGGCTATGGAGTGTCAATGGCTCGCCTGGAGAAGACCCGAATCATGGTTCCCGTCGTCACCGACGCCTCGGGCGAGGATGTCGTCGACTGGGACGGCATGAGCGCCTATGGTCACGCCCTGCGCGTGCGCGCCGAACGTGCCATCGCACCCGTCATTGGAGCCCCGTCATGAGCCGTGCACCCAACCCCGCTCGCGGCGTCGGCCAGGACGTGCGCGACGCCAGGCGCGCCCTTGGATGGAGCCAGACCGAGCTCGCACGCCGAGCCCACGTCTCGCGTCCGACCATCGCACGCGTCGAGACGGGCGTGAACATCTCCACCGGGACGCTGGAGAAGGTGGTTAAGGCGCTCGGCAAGCGGCTGCGCATCTCAGACCAGCTCTGACATCTCAGGAGAGCTTCGCCAGACGATCTACCGGGCGCTGGAGTCGTCATCAGCCGCACAGACGGTCACTTAGCGCCCATCTTTGGCCCGCCATTAACCGAGCTTCCGCCATGGTTCATTCCTGCCCAGCAAAGCACCTCTCTTCGCCCACGGAATCGCCCAGTAAGCGCTCGCTGCTGCTGCGGTTCTTTCGTGACCGCCTATCGCCCAAAGAAGGTCCCGGTCACCTCTTCGGTGACCGGGGTCTTGTTCTCTCTCGGATCTCGGCTTCATGACCACCCTCCGAGGCCCAGTCCAGGCTCTCGATCTGCCCGAGGACGCGGCGCTGGTACGCCGCGACCGACTCTCCCTCACGGACCTTGCCGTCGCGACGCTTAGTGAGCTTCGATCGGTCCTCGGTCAGACGCGACTTGCCGAGCTTGATGCCCTTGCCGATCACCGGTTGCATCATGGTTATCACCTCCTTCTTTACCTGAGTTCCTCGTAGACCCACTGGCTCACCCGCAGGACAAGCCCGACGAAGAGCACTGCCACACCGCGCGTCGCTGCGGCGATCAGAGCCTTCGCTCACCATGCCGAGGCGGCAGCGAATGAGGCCCATGCCCAGTCGAACAGCGGGCCGATGCCGAACACGCTCCCGATGCCCCAGACGAGGCCGCCGACGAGGAGCAGCGAGATGAACAGAGGCAGTACCGCGAGGGCGAGGCGCGAGATGCCGACGAATGTAACCCTGTGCTCGATGGCCTCGATATTCCGTCGGGCTTCACTGAGCTCGCTGAGCGAGTGCTCGACCGCCGTACGCACCTCTGAGAGCTTGTCAGAGCCGAGCGTGGTCATCTCCTCACGGAGCCCCTGAAGATCGCTCCTGAGGGCATCCACGGGCTCCTGCACGGCCTTCTGGAAGTGCTCGTCCACACGACGGGACATCACCACAGCGACGCTCTCGGTGTCGAGCGTGACGCGACTCTTGGACTTCACCGAGGCGGCGAGTTTATCCAAGCTCGAAGTCATCCGCTTCTGGGATGCTTCGAGAGTCTTCATCATCGAGTGCGCTTGTAGCACGGAGGCGCTCACTTCGGAGCCGTCGCTCGTTTTCACGACGCGCTTGTCGCTGACGGTCTCGCCGAGCGCTCGCAGCGTCGCGCTCTGCTTGTTCAGCGTCTCTTTGATCGCGTTCACGTCGCTCGTCAGCGAGTCGGGCAGCAAGACCTCCGAGGTCTGCATCGATGATTTCAACGCGTTCGTACGAGTGATCATCTCCTGCTCGACGCTCGTCAACCGCTTGCTCAGGGTCTTCTGCGACTCGACCAAGGCGAGGAGCGACTCCTCGATCCTGCTCAACTTCTCGAAGGTCTGCGAGGGCGGCGTCGAGCTCGCTGTCTGCTTGTCCAAGGCTCTGGACATCTTCCATTTCCTCTTCTCTCATCATGCGTTGGTTCATGGTGTTGTGGACCGATGCCCACGAGTAGTCAGCGCTGAGCCTGCGAGCCGTACACGCGGCCTTCGATCTGCCGAAGCGACGGACCTCGCCGGACTCGTCTATCAGCGCATAGGTGACGGACGGGTCGCGGCCCTCGGCCTCGCTCTTGGCGCTCGTCTTCTTTTCGACCGAGACGCCCAGCTCGCGGGCGACCTCACGCAGGGTCTCGAAGTCCACCGAGCGCGGATCGAGCAGCGCCTCGTCGACGCGATCTGCGAGGAACTCTCTCCATGTGCTCTTGTCGAGCTCGTCGACGGTGAGACCCTGGGCGCTCGCACCGGAGCGTGACCGGTTCACATCGTGTGCGAGCTCGTGGGGCTCAAGGACCTGGAGTCCCATCTCACGCATGATTTTGTCGTTGGCCTTCTTGAGCACCCAGTGCGCCAGACCGTTCTCTCTCGCGGCCTTGCCGGTCACAAGGTCGACGTTGGCGATGGTGACGTGTGCGTGGGGGTTACCCCCGTCAGAGTCGAGGTGAACCACGACATCGCACGGCGCGTTCGGTGCGACCTCCTTCGCGAGAGCGTAGGCCGCGTCGCACACGGTCTGCGGCGTGCTCGGATCACACGGATCGAGCTCGTCAGCCGAGAATGACTGGATGACCATCAAGGCCTGGTTCTTGCGACCTGTGCCCTTGAGCATCGACTCGATCTTCACGATGGCGTCCAAGGGCGAGCCGAAGTCCGAACGCCACGCAGCCGCACGTGACTGCTTGACGTTCGCCGGTCTCCCGTAGTGGGCGTAAATGATCGCGGCTGCTGCTCGTGTCGTCGTTGTCTGTTTCGTAATACTCACTACGCCAACTCCTTCGCGACACGCAGCAGGGCGGTCGTCGCCTCGTCGAGATGCGCGACCGCCGGAGCCGTCCCGGCCCACCCTTGACAGGTGAGCTGGTTGACATTGACGCCCACGGCGTTGACCTCGCCGATCAACCGCAAGACATCGCGATTGATCGCCTTCGGTGGGGCCGAGCCGTCGAGCATGTCGACGGCGGCACGGATCGCCCCCGACTCCGAGAGGCCGTAGCGCCGCGCGACCCGGGCGAGTTGTGTGCGCTCCTCATCGGAGAACCGCACAGTCACCCGGGTGTCGCGAGACTGGCGTCTCGCGATCCTGAGGTCACCACCACGAACCCGCTCTGCGAGCCCGTCCGTGGTGGTGACCTCCGGCTGGTAGCGCGCATCCTTATCGCTCGCCCCGTTCCGGGACGAGCTTTTAGGTGGTACCGCGCTACGGCCAGCAGACGATTCGGCTGACGCCTCATCGTGCTGGCCAAGGGGGTCGGTGCCCGCCCCCTTGGATCCCCCCAGCAAGCTCGCGTCGAACACCGTCATCGCTCCTCACCCCAAACAGGCTGAGGAACGGACTCGTTCAACGCTTCGCTGACCGCCTCACGGCGAGACGCCGCTGCCTTAGCGGCAGCGCGACGACGCTTCGCGACTCGCTCGGCGGCCTTCACTTGCGCTCGTTCGAGGAGCTCACCGACCATCACCTCGTTGACATTCTCGATCTCGTCGAGTACCGCCATGACCGCCTCGGCGAAACGCGCACGCTCCTTCTCCTCGGCGACGCGCTTCTTCTTGCGACGACGCTCGACCTTCGCCAGCGCGTCTGCGATCTCCTGGTCGAGATTCGACATGATGGCGTTCCTTTCACTTCGTGTACTTGGTCAGACCGATTGCCTGGTAATGAACGCCGCTGCTGCCGCGTTGCTCTCACGTGCGATCTCGTCAGGGTCGCGTGAGATCGCAGCCGTCAACGCGCTCGACAGAGCGAGCGTGTTCGTCGTCGGCTGCGGTTGTGACTCGCGAGGATCGTCCTCGTCGGTTTAGTCGTCAGTGAGGACGACGTTGGCGCGCAGCAGTCCACGGGTCGAGACCGGCATGTTGCGAGGGATCTCGATCTTGCGGATCGAGCGTCCCACCGGCTGCATGTCGAACCAGTCCGACAGGTCGTACTCGACGGCCAGGGGCTCCTCACCGAGGATCTTGTTGTGCGTACGAATGGTCTTCTGCTTACCATCGTCGCCTCGTGGGATCTTCCAGCCGCACTCAGGAGTCGCGTCCACATAAGCGCTCATGCGCTTGTTGAACTCCCTTGATCCGACGGCGTGCCCCGAGGGCACCTCGTTCTTCATCCACGCCGCATACATCGCATGGAGGAACTTCTACGGCAACAGGTCCCACCGGAACTGTGGGAGGAACTCCTCGGCGAACTGAAGCGCGGCATCGTTCTCGACCCTGATGTCGCCGAGCAAGTCCTCGCCCCTTGATGTTGGTCATGCGCCGTATTTCACGTTGAGCCGGATCCAGTCGTGCGTCACCCACGCCTTGAAGACCCCGGTTCGACGAAGGAAGTCGCCCACCTCGTTCTCGTCCGAGAGCACGCAGAAGGCGCCTCTCAGCATCTCGGGGAGAAACGGGCCACCGAAATCCGAGATAGAGAGAGTTGCGGCTCTTTCAGCTCCGATGAGGTTCCGCAACAGCTCGACAAACGTGCCCTTGCCGTTCGAGCCTGTCGGCGAGTACAAGAGCACCGCCTTGTCGAACCCATGACCTGGGCGAAAGAGTGCAGAAATAATCTGCCAGAACAGGTGCTCGACCTCGGGGTCGTCGTTCGCCAGCTCACGGATCCACTCGTCAACGCTCCAGCCGTCGATCACAGGGCGCGAGGTCGCATTCTCGTTGAAGGCGACAAAGGCCTTCGATGTGAGCACGATCCAGTGGGAGAAGGGATGCAGCTCTTTCATTCGAATGTCGAACAGACTGTTAGCGAGTGTGACGACATCACCGTCCGCGCTGGGGGTGATGAGCTGAACCGAGTCACGCACGAAATCCGCGACCGAGTTCAAGTCTCCCGGTGAGATAGAGTAGTTGTACTCGCGAGCTAGACGACGGATCTCACACTTAGCCAGCACGTACAGTCCTTTGTCGGGACCGTGATCCATGTATGTCACTAACGCTGCCGTCGCCTCGGACTTACCGAGAAGACCCGTATGGGACAGCTCGCGCTCCAAGATGCATCTCGCGATCACCACAGGGGTGAGCGTCTGGATCGTGCGATAAGCGCGAGTACCCTTGAGCTAACACCTCTCGTTCTCAGCGAGGCGGAGGCGAACGATCTGGTCATCGGACAGTCGCGGAGCGGTGTCGACGAGAGCCTTGATGTGGTGATCAAGCGCATCGGTGCTCGTCGGATGGACGAGTGCTTCGAGATCGGCTCGGCGCACCTTCACGCGTCGATCGAGGCGCACAGCGGGCAGTCGGTTCTCGGCGATGAGCTTACGGAGAGTGGAGTAGCCGCCCTATCCAAGATCGGTGGCTTTTGAAAGGGAGAGCAGCTGGTTCTCGTCATGCAAACTGGGCATGGTTGCGCGTCCTTTGGGGAAGAACGCGCACAACGTGACCAGCAAGTTGATGGCGCTCGAAGCGTTTCAGGTTGTTTTCTTAGAGAGACGTATCGGATGGCTCTCCCGCAGGGGTTCGGTCGGGTAACAGCTGCGCTTGCGACGTTCAGTCAGGGTAGACATTGCAGTCCGGCTTATCCCAACGGGACCGTCGCTTTCCCCTGCCCAGAGGCTCGCAAAGGAGCGACGCGGTATGTGGTTGCCCCTCTATTTTCGCGCTCGTGAGCGGTGCGGGACAATCGCAGCGCCCTCATGTGGCGTTAGTGACATGCGTAATGTGTCGCTCGTCCGAGGCTACGCCGCTGCCGTCAGCGTCGCAAGGAGCAGGTGGTCGAGCAGGGGATGCGTTCGACACGTGCGCCTTGGACTCCACCAGTTGGTCGTTGTTCAAACCAGTGAACTGTCCGCTTTGAGTTCCTGTTTCAAAACCTTGCTGCCTTGCGGTTGTGAGCTGTTGTACGGCTGGGGAGAAGAAGATGTTGAAGGGCTCACTTTGTTTGCCGTCGATCTGGTCGTCCATCTGGACATGAAGATTGTTGAAGAAGGCTTGGTTGGCGATTGAACCGTCTTGGTTTATTTCGAGGTGAAACCTGAAAAGGACGGTTTTGTGTCGAAGAGAGAAGAGACTTTAGAGGAATTCAAGTACTGAGTAGCCCGTTTGGTGAATGATCGTTTGACCCCTGATGAAACGACGTCTTCGACCAGAGCGATCCAACTGACTGCCAAGAAAACTCGAGGCATGTCACGAGGCCCTGCGTCGCTGGTGTCATGCCCCAGCCGTGAATGACCACCATGACGACGGGACACTCGCACAGGCAATCATGCGCCTCCACAGGGAAAATGCCGAGCCCTATCAGGTCAATGAACTATTCAAGGCCGCCTCGGCTTTTGCGCCTCCGAACTCGACCCCTGAGCCGGGAAATGATTGCGTGTCATCGACACGCACCACGATCGCTTCGAGGCCAAGCTTATCTCCAGCATGCCGAGTCATCATCCTCAAAGGAGGTTCATCACCGCGTGCGGATCGCGGATGCCGTGCGACCAAAACCCGTCCTGTCTGCACCCGGCATCGTCAGGACAGTGCCCCATCCCCGCGCTGAAGGAGATCCACGCGGACAGGCACAGCACCTACTAGGTGCACAAAATGTGACACGCCATGAAACGCGCCGGCCACGACATGGACAGCGACTGAAGCGTCCTGGGTTTTGTTCCGAGTCTCAGCAAGGAGAATCGGAGTATGCCCAAGAAGTTCAGTCCCGAGCTGCGTGACCGCGCCGTGCGGCTGGTCTACGAACGTCAGGCGCGCGAGGGAGGCCCGCGCGCAGAGTCGATCCGTGCCATCGCGCCCCAGCTGGGGGTCGGCCTGGAGACCTTACGGATCTGGTGCAACCGCTACGGCCCCACCGAACCAGTCACCGGTCGTGGCGAGTCACTCGAGGAGGAGAACCGGCGCCTGCGCCGGGAGCTGGCTGAAGCCCAGCGCGCCAACGAGATCCTCAAAGCAGCCTCAGCTATTTTCGCCGCGGAACTCGACCGCCCCACGACGAGATGATCCGGTTCATCGACGAGCACCGTGATCAGTTCGGGGTCGAGGCCATCTGCCGCGTGCTCAGCGCGACGGAGTGTGGGTTCATCACGTCCCGCGACTACCGGGCCGCCAAGGCGCGTCCAGCCTCGGCCAGGGCGCTGCGGGATGAGGCCCTCCTGCCGGAGATCCGGCGGATCCACAGCGAGAACTACAGCGTCTACGGGGTGCGGAAGATGCACCACGCAATGCGCCGCGCCGGCTGGGACGTAGGCCGTGACCAGGTCGCCCGCCTGATGCGAGCAGCTGGCCTGCGGGGGGTGCGGCGGGGCCGGAAACCAGTCACCACACGACCTGCCCAGGTGCCTGATGCCCGCCCGGACCTCGTCGAACGGCGCTTCACCGCGGAGCAGCCCAACCGCCTGTGGGTCGCTGACATCACCTACGTGCGGATCCTCGCCGGGTTCTGCTACGTCGCGTTCATCACCGACGTGTGCACCCGCAAGATCGTCGGCTGGGCGGTGGCTGCGACCCTCCACACCGAGGGCCTGCCCCTGCTGGCGCTCGAACATGCCCTGCTGACCAGCGGCGCAGTCCGCAGCGAGAGCGGGGTGATCCACCACAGCGACCGCGGAGCCCAATACGTCTCCCTGGCCTACTCAGCCGCGTTGATCACCGCCGGCGTCACCGCATCAATCGGCACCGTCGGCGACTCCTACGACAACGCCCTCGCAGAGACCGTCAATGGCCTGTTCAAGGCCGAATTGATCCACTCCCAGCGGAGGATCTGGGAGTCCACCGAGGCGGTCGAAATCGCCACCATGGGCTGGGTCCACTGGTGGAACCATGACCGCTTGCACGAAGCTCTCGGCTACCGCACCCCCGCGGAAGTCGAAGCGTCCTACACTCACCCCATGACGACCGCACCCGCGACCGTCTAACCACGGAACGAAACCCAGGGCGCTTCACCTTGGGCCACCATCGCAGTCAAGGCTCCAATGGTGGCTGGCTGGTCTACCACCACCAAGACTGTGCCGTGCTTAGTTTGGTCCTGGGAGGGCCAACATAGTTTGGTTTCGTTGTTGGGCGAAGCCTCGTTTAGGAGTCTCTTGCCCGCACGGCACAGGGCATGAGCCCAGTGTTCGCTTTTGCCTACGTCGAGGCCGACAAAGAGTGAGATCTGGTCCAGTTCCATGCGTCCTGCCTGTTACTGCGCCTCTCGGGGCTTGACATGCCTTCGCCTATGACGACTCCCTCTTCTCTTCACTCCAAGCCACACCTCACCGCGACCACCCACCTCAGTGAAAAATCTCACTGTCGTTCGTTGGGAGCGTTATCTGCTCACTGGCGCCTCATCGCGATACGCTCGTACGCCCGGCGGAGCCGCTTGAGACACATGCCGATCACGAGCAGGAAGTGGAGTGTGCTTCCAACTGCGATCCCGGTGAGCGTGGGTCCCCAAGAATCGTTCCCGATCCACTTTCCGGCGTCGCAGACGATAAGGTAGACCGCCAGCGTCATCCCCCAGAGAATGGCCCAGAGTGTGTTAGCCATGCACTCGTCAACCAACGCGAAGTCATCCTCGCCCAGGCGCTTGTCACTGTCCAACGTGATGCGAAACTGGAAAAGAAAAACGGCCATTGCGAACAGCAGGCCGGCGATGATCGAGATGCCCGAAACTGCACCGCTTACGTCCGTGATCTTTGCTTCCAGCTTCCATGTCACAACACCTGCGGCCAGAGGCAAGAGTGCCTGCGTCGTGATGCTCCACCAATCAGGTCGCCTGACGCGGTTGTCGTAGAGTGTTCTAAAATGGTCGGCTGGCACTCTCCATAGGGATGCCCTGCCCACCCTGCTCACTCTCCCCGTGGTTGCTTGGTCGGTCTACTCCACGACGCGTCCCACGACGTGTGGTGTCGTTTGCAGAGGCCCGTCACGCGGTCGGCGCAGCGGCTCACCAGCTCGCCCGTCTCCAGTGTCGGTTCGGACGGGGCGTTGAGTAGCTCCCTGATGGCGGGGGCGCCCTCCGTGCCCAGCTCGAACTTCTTGGTTCGTCCGTCGTGTTCCATGGTCACCCAGATCGTGCGGTCCTGCGGAAGATCGTCGACCGCGATGATGCGCTTGAGGACCTTCTCATCCTTGAGTCTCTTGAGGAGCTTGCCCGGGAAGCGCTTCCGACGCTCAGGGCGAGCCACGTACGAGACCCTTCCTACCTTCACGTCTGGGCCGTCCGCGACGTCAACGCTCCTGCCTTCGACTCGCACCTCAACCTCGGTCAGATGTGCTGCCTCGGCCCACACTTCACCTTCGGTGACGGCGGACATCACCATTGTGATCTTGTCGGTGTACTTGCTGAAGTAGGAGCGGAAGAGTTCACGGATACGACCCCCGGCTTGGCCACGCGAGGACTCTTCCGACAGGAAGTACGCGCGCTCGCCTGTCTCCGGCACGAAGAGCAAGGCTCGGTTGCTGCCGGTAGGCGCATGGTTGTCGTCAATGGTTCCCACCGGCTCGCCCGTGTCGACGTCCACGAGTTCGCCTGCCTCGCCATAGGCGCCAACGTGCAGATCTAGCAGGAGAACCCGCGGTGCGTAGCGCGAAGCATCGGCGATGCTCACCCAGGTCTGACGGTCCTCGTTATGGGTGTTTGCTGGTGTCAGGCTGGCGACCCAGGTCTCGAAGATGTCGAGCAGATCCTCGCCATCCAGATCAGCGGGAGCGAAGGAGGCAGGCTTGTGCTTGAACTTCTCATGGAAGCTTAGTTCGTAGACGGTTAAGACTCTACGGCCCATGTCTCTCCCTCATGTTAGGTAAAATGACTAAATTGTATCTAGCTTCGGTATCTGCTTAAAGCAGAACATTTTTAGGCTATCACACGTTGCGCGTAGGCAAATTCTCTGCACATTTCAATAGAACTGGGTGAGATTCGCCCTTCGCGCCACAGGGTGAGGGCGGTAGCGACTTTCGACGTCGGCAGGCACTTGCCCACGGCGTCCTGCACCACGGCTTCGCCCATGGATAACGGCGCGAGCAGCAGTTCGTCGCCCGAGTCGATGACACCGCGCATAGCCTCTTGGAAGAGGAGGCGTGGGCCCCGCGAACAAGAGTAGTGCTTGCCGACGAATCTAGCTTGGTGCCCATCAACTCCCACCTTCAGCAAGGCCATCGTAGCTGCCAGCATGTTGGTGTAGTGTCGGAAGGGGTCCTAACCGGAGGCGCTCGGGGCGACGCTGATGCCGCTCGCCTTGGCGAAGCGCGGAAGTGCTGCTTTCGCCTCTCGCCTCACCACGTTTTACCCGGTCGGCACCGGCAGCAAATTGCTGGCCGCAAGGAGGTAGCGCGGACCTGCCTTCTGCGGGTGGTTGTTCTCGGTGTCCTTGGGTTGCTCTTGCATCTGGAACGGGATGTTCGCGGCGTTATCCGCCGCGAGGTGCCGGGTGATGTAGCGGCGGACCAAGGGGCGCCGCTTGAGCCTCCCGCCCCGCACCTAGTTGACGCGCCGGTAGTTGCGCCTGAGCCGCCGCTCATAAGGGTGCTTTCTATACGTTGAGATGATCATCACTCTTCCGTGAGATGAGTTCCTCCGCATCCAGGACGACCTGCCATCAGTAGACGATCGCCTGTGGGGATGAGTTTGACACATACCCCATGGGCTCCACCACCTACTCAAGGCTCAAACCCTTGCTGTCGTCGATGGTTTCGATTCGGGTTGTGGGAGTTCGTGCCCAATCCCCACACGACCACCGGGACGAGCGACGCCGGCACGGACACGATCAACACGATCGTCATCACCGTCCCCACAATCGTGTGCCACTGCATGATCCCCGGCAGGCTGTCATCCTTCGAAGTGCACATCCAGTGGCGCAACAGCGGCAGAGTCGTCAGGACACAGATCACCAAATCAAACATGGTCCCGCTCGTGTGGGTTGATCGAACCGACGGACCGGGCTGCGAGCGTCAGCGACCTCGGAGCACATGCTGCTTTTCCGATGGCGTCAGGGGCATGTTCGAGGACCGTGCCAGGGCCGTGGTCGTGGGAGTTGGAGCATCGCGGTGGCCGCGCTGGCCAGGAATGGTCTCAGCCCGATGTGCTCGTGACGCCACGCAGTAGCTGCGTGCTCGTCCGGGACGTGTGCGATCACGTTGTCGAGGCGCAATGGTTCAACAATGGCGCGCCTCCTCCTTCAAGCGCTCAGGTTGGTGAGGTCACTCATCGTGCTTCCACCGGTCGAACCTGAAAGCAGACAAGGCAAGGTCGAATCCGCGCCGCATTGTGGCCAGGTCGTCCGGATCGATCGCTTGGGCGCGGAGCCGAACCGGACCGACCGGTGGCGACCTCGCAAGGTGGTTGGTACTGGTCTGACGCAAAGTGGTCGACGATCAAGCGACGGTGGTGTGAGCGCCGCATTGGCGTGAGGCCCGATCCTCTGAAAGGTGGAGCTGGGGCCCAACCAATGCGGTTGGGCCCCAAAGGCGGGAATGGCGTGGTGGTCGTCGAATGCGAAGCTCAGCTGCGCATGGGCTGGCCGGTCTCGATCCAAGTCTTGATGTTGGAGATGAGGAACAGGCTGCCGGGCCCAACCTGTTGCGCAGTCTCAGTGGACGGGTCGAGGTCGTGGTGTTCGACAGTGAGCAAGGTGGCGCCACCTTGGGCGGTGAGTGACCACACCATGCGGAACGGGGCTTCCGCTGTCACCGCGTCATCCCAGGTCGGCGAGAAGATCATCTCAAGACGCCTGTTGGTGTCGGCGACGATGATCTTGCCCTCGGCGGCCACTCGACCGTCTGGGTAGGTGTAGGTGTAGTCGCTGCCCTGTTCCAGTGACGAGTTGAGTGTGGTGGCGAAGAACCACGAGGCGCACTCCTGGGTGAGAGCGGTCCAGACACGTTCGGGCGTGGCGTCGATGACGATGGCGTGGCGGTGCAGGGGTGCGGTGGTCATGGTTTCGGGTCTCCGTTCGGACGCGTTCTTGAGGCGAGTCAGTGCCTGCCCCCAGCCGAGGGCGTAGTCGTCAAGCCAACGTTGCGCCAAGGCGACCAGGGGGGTGGCATTGAGATAGCAGAGGCGGGTTCGCCCTGCCTTGTGGGAGGTGACCAGTCCGGCATCTTCCAAGATGCCCAAGTGCTTCAGAACTGCATGTCGACCCAACTTCGGCAGGGCTTGCCCAAGATCGGTCACGCTCTGGCCGTCACGTTCGTGCAGGGCGTCCAGCAGTGCCCGCCGTCCCGGATGGGACAGGGCGAGAAGCACTGTGTCGTCGTCAGAAGCGGTCACATCGAGGATCATAGGTGACTTTTGGGTCACCTTTCAAGCTTGAGCATCCGCTGGGGGGTCGGTCAACGTTTCCCGTCAGTGCAGCTGGACTTGGTCGCCGAGGTCGATGAACCGGTCGAGTCCGGTGGTGCTGGCGAAGGTGGCGACGTTGGTTGCAGGCGCATCGAGTTCATCATGGGCGACCTGCGCTCCTCGCTGCGTCGGCGCAATCACCCGTGATGTTCGTCAGTGCGTCAGTGTGGCGCTCGCTCCGATGCGTCCACCTCGGGCAGGCAACCCGGCTGTGGTCGGGAGGGGGCGCGGAGTTGCTTGGTCGGCCCGCGCAGGGTTGCGCCAGCTTGGTGGGCAGGGATCTGCTCGTCGGCCTCGGCCTTGGACGGCAAGGACGTGGTCCTCGCGAAGCCCTGACGAGCAACGCGAACTCACGCTTCGTACCGCCCCGAGCCAAGGCTGTCGCACTCTTGACGTGAACGGACCCGCGGGCCGCGCCTCAAGGGTTTAGGTGTTCCCTGGATGTGCCGCGCGAGGCCCTGGCACCTGCTGGTGAGTCATCGCGCCGAGCGCGCCGGCGCACCATCCTTCGCTGCTGCGCGGAGCGTCCAATCGCGCTGCGGGAAAGTGCAAGTAGTAATACTACTTTCCGTATGTTCCACACCTTCACAGAACCTCGATCCTCCATCAAACGTGCCATTGTCGTCGCTCTTCTCCTGTGCGGAGGCTCTGCATTGGCGGCTTGCTCTTCAGGCCCCTCGATTGAGGGGACGTACTACGGCACCGCAGGTGACACGGTGCTGATTCTCGAATCTGGAGGAAAATGCGGGTACACCGACGACTACGACCCTGAAAAGGGGTTGGACCTCGAGGTGAGTAAAGACTGCTCGTGGTCGCTGTCCGGTTCGAACATCACCCTGATCGGTGTCGCCAAAAAAGGCTCTCTCATGGGCATCGTTGGTGACGACGGGGCAATTTCAATTCCCGATCAGGCGAAATGGCGTGGTGAGATCTACTCCAAGAAGTAGAGAACGAATCTGGGACAAGCGCGACAATTCCCGCCTCCTCGGGTCGTGCGAGCGTTTCGGGACAGCGGCCGGAATGCGCGGCGTTTCCGACTCGTTTCCATTGGCCGAGGAGCTGGGCGGGGTCGAGGCCGGGCCACCGGGAACCACTGCAGGGACGTGAAACGTCAACTGCGCAGCGTCGCACACCTTGGGCAGACGCAAAATGGACATCCGGGCCCGGTGTCTCGACCAACTCGAAACGATGGCCAACGATGCTGCCACTTTGATGAGCGACTGTCCCGAAAGCGATTTCACCGACCTCGTGAACGTCGAGGATCAATGCCACGCCGCCCTCGTCAATGAGTTCTGCCCCCATGCCGGTGCTGCCACCGCGGTTTCAGCCGCGACGGCAGCACCTCGCGCGAAACCGCCGCCGCCCCGAGTGAAGGTCGTTCCCTCTCCCGAGAGTCCGGCGCTGATTCGGGCTTGCATGCGCCTGCCATGTTGCTCGACGGACGAATCTCGCGGAACGAGGGACGAATCTCACGGAGAAAGGGTGGGCGAGGGGGACCGGGCGTCAGGACAGTGCTGCGGCGACCGCCAGTTCCAGGGAGGCCTGGAACAGGGTTTCGCGTTCTTCGGCGCTCATGTCCTTGGAGTGGTCGAAGAGGTGGTCCGAGACCGTCAGGACGGCCAAGGCTTGCTTGCCGTATTCGGCGGCCACGCCGTACAGTGCGGCGGCCTCCATCTCCACGCCCAGTACCCCGTACTTCGCCAGCTTCTCGGTCTGGCCCTCCGGAGTGAAGTAGAAGTGGTCACGTGAGATCACGGTGCCGGCGTGAACGGTACCGGTGATCCGGCCCGCCTCCTTGGCGGCCAAGCCGGTCTGCCAGGCGGTGCTGGCCAGACGGAAGTCGGCCACTGCGGAGAAGTTCACGCCGGGAATGCGCAGCTGGTTCATGGCCGAGTCCGTGTGCGCGCCGGTGGCCACGATGACATCACCCACGCTGACCTGCGGAGCGATGCCGCCGGCGGTGCCCACGCGGATGATGCGTTCGACACCGAACTGGCTGAACAGCTCGGTGGCGTAGATCGAGAAGGACGGCTGACCCATGCCCGAGCCCATGACGGACAGCGGCTTGCCGTTGACCGTGCCTGTGAATCCCAGCATTCCGCGCACGTCGTTGACCTGGCGGGCGTCGGTGAGGATCAGGTCCGCAATGCGCTTGGCGCGCTTCGGGTCACCGGGCATGAGGACTGCGGGCGCGAAGTCTCCGGGCTCTGCGGCGATGTGGGGGGTTGCCATGGCTGCTGGTCCTTCCTGTGGGCGGTTGTCGAAGTGGATGCCATGAGCGGCATCCCCGTCTGCGTGGTGATCCAGTCTTGCACAGTGGCGGTCCCGACAGGGCCAGTCGTGGCTGCCCCGTGCGAGGATCGCCAGTGGAAAGGGGATCATCATGGATGCGCGCACCTTGGTGGAATTGGTCGAGTCGAGTGCGGAGGAACTCCAGTGGGCCACCGTCGACCAGCCGTTCGGCCCCGGATGGGCGGCCTGGCGGGTGAGCGGGAAGATCTTCGTCGTATTGGGTTCACTACGAGGGCGCCGTCTGGTCAACCTCAAGTGCGCGCCAGAGGATGCCCGGGCCCTGGTGGCCGCCTGCCCCGACATCACGGAGGGCTACCACATGAACAAGAAGCACTGGATCACCCTGTGGGCCGAGGACCGGGATGCAGATGCGGGCGCAACGGTGGGTCCTGAGTCCTCCACCTCGGGGGACGAGGGCATGGCCACGGACTCCCAGGTGCCGGAGGACGACGAGGACTCGATCGCATTGGAGCCTGACCTGGTGTGCGATCTGGTGAAGAACTCATGGGTACTGGTGGCACGCACTTTGCCGGCCGCACGCAGGCCAATGATCGATGCCGTGGTCTTCTCCGACGGGCTGGGGCCCGATGGAGTGCCACCTGCCACCGGGTCCGCCCACGCCCTCGTGGCGGGGAGTTCCGACAATTCCGTGAACGTTACCGGACCGTGAACCCGAAATTCGCAGTTCCGAGCGTTCCCGCCCCGCCTCGTCAGCAGGCGAAAGGGACAGGGGCCCCATCCCGGATCGACGCCCATCGGTGGGGGAGTGGGTCCGTCTCAAGCTTCCGACATCGGCGAATCGGACCACTGGATTGCCTTTGAACTGTGCAAACACTTCCACTTGGTCCAGGTGGGCGACCCTCGGGGCTTTCCCGATAACAGTTCCGTAACAGTGGGCCCCTCGTGGTGCGGGGCGCTCTTCGTGGTGGGGTACCGTAGACGTCACGTTCGCAAGGAGGCGTTCGCGCAGCCGGTTCGTTAGCGCTAACGACGTCCGGGCGATCACCACAGGCACGACGACGTTCCTGGTTACCCAAGGGGTGAGAAGTGACGAAACTACTGGAGTTGAAGGGGATCTCCAAGACCTTCCCCGGTGTGAAGGCGTTGTCCGACGTCGACATGGATCTTCACGCAGGAGAAGTCCTGGGGCTCTGCGGTGAGAACGGAGCCGGCAAGTCCACTCTGATGAAGGTTCTCACCGGCATCTACACTGCGGATCCGGGTGGTGAGATCTGGCTGCAGGGCGAGAAGGTCGAGGTCAAGGGACCGACCCACGCCCGCGACCTGGGCCTGAGCATCATCCACCAGGAGCTCAACATCATTCCCGATCTCACGGTCGCCCAGAACCTGTACATCGGGCGTCCGGGATCCCACTCGGGAACCTACATCAACGACCGCAAGCTGGTGCAGGACGCCCGCGAACTCTTCGAGCGCCTGGGCATGGAGATCGACCCGAATGCCATGTGCCGCGACCTGTCCGTGGCCCGCCTGCAGATGGTCGAGATCGCCCGAGCCCTGTCCTACGACGCTCGCATCCTGGTCATGGACGAGCCCACTGCTGCCCTGACCACACAGGAGACCGAAACCCTGTTCGGCCTCATCCGGGACTTCGTCACCACAGAGACGGGGCTCATCTACATCTCCCACCGCATGCCCGAAATCGAGGAGATCACCGACCGCGTCTCCGTCCTTCGCGACGGCCAGTACGTGGGCACGGTGACCACCAAGGACGTCGAGATGCGCGAGATCATCTCGATGATGGTGGGCCGCGAGGTCCCCGCCGACGCCCGCCCCAAGATCACCACCTCCAGCGACGAGGTCGCCCTGAAGGTCACCGGGCTTTCCACCCAGAAGCTGCTCAAGGACGTCTCCTTCGAGGTCCACAAGGGTGAGATCTTCGGATTCGCCGGCCTCATGGGTGCCGGCCGCACCGAGGTCGCCCGGTGCATCTTCGGCGCCGACCCGCGTGTCCACGGCGAGATCGAGGTGCACGGCACGAAGGTCAACATCCGCAACGCCCGCGACGCCGTCCGCGCTGGCATCGGCTACCTGTCCGAGGACCGCAAGCGCTACGGCTGCCTGCTGGACCAGGACGTCAAGTTCAACTCGGTCCTGACCTCCATGGAACGCTTCTCCTCCGGCACGGTGCTCAACGGCGCCAAGATCGCCCAGGAGACCCAGTTCTACGTCGAGCGCCTGCGCACCCGCACCCCCTCGATCCACCAGATGATGCGCAACCTTTCCGGCGGAAACCAGCAGAAGGTCATCATCGCCAAGTGGCTCATCCGGGACTGCGACGTCCTCATCTTCGACGAGCCCACCCGTGGCATCGACGTGGGCGCCAAGGACGAGATCTACGAACTGCTGGAGAACCTGGCCTCCCAGGGCAAGGCGATCATCGTGATCTCCTCAGAACTTCCCGAGGTCCTGCGCCTGTCCCACAGGATCGCCGTCATGGCGCACGGCCGAATCATCGGCACCCTCACCAATGAGGAAGCCACCCAGGAAAACATCATGGAACTGGCCACCGTCGGTCAGGCCGAAGCGAACGGAGCCCTCGCGTGAGCAACGCAGCAACCCAGGCGGCCCCCCAGAACTCCCTGGTCACCGCCGTCAAGTCCCAGATGCAGCTGATCTTCGTCATGCTGGCGTTGGTCGTCATCTACGTCTTCTTCATGATCTGGGCGCCCAACTTCGCACAGTGGTCGATCTTCACCGACATCCTCCTGCAGGCCGCCTACATGGGCGTCATGGCACTGGGCGCCACCTTCATCATCGCCACCTCCGGCATCGACCTGTCCGTCGGCACCGGCATGACCCTGGTCGCCGTCATGGCGGGCGTCTTCCTGTCGGCAGACTGGCTCAACCTGCCCCTGGGCGCCGGCCTGGTCCTCATCATCGCCTTCGGCGCCCTGGTGGGCCTCATCAACGGCGTCAACGTGTCGGTCCTGGGCCTGCCGCCCTTCATCGCCACCCTGGCCATGATGATGGTGGCCCGCGGTCTGTCCCTGATCATCTCCGGCTCCCAGACGATCTCCATCAAGAACCCCGGCTACATCTTCCTGTCCACCGGCCAACTGATCCCCGCCCTGGGCATCTCCAACGCGGCCCTCATCTTCATCGTGCTGACCGTGCTGGCCGCGTTCCTCATGAACAAGACCCTGCTGGGCCGCTACTCCCTGGCCATCGGTTCCAACGAGGAAGCCACCCGCCTGTCCGGCGTCAACGTGCGCTACTGGAAGACCATGATCTACATGGTGGCCGGCATCTTCATGGCCTTCGGCGCCATCCTCTACTCCGCGCGCTTCGGCTTCGTCCAGCCCGCCGAGGGCGTCGGCTTCGAACTCAACGTCATCGCGGCAGTGGTCATCGGCGGCACCTCGCTGGCCGGCGGTCGCGCCTCGATCTTCGGCACCCTGATCGGTGCCCTGCTCATGGAGACGCTGAAGAAGGGCCTGACGATGATGGGTGTGGCCGCCGAATGGCAGCTGGTCGTCACCGGCATCGTCGTCCTCCTGGCGGTCTTCGTCGACAACATCCGTCGGGCACGCGCCGCCGCAGTCTGACACGTCGACGAGGTCGGGGGCGGCCGACGGTCGGGTCCCGGGTCCTCCCGGGCAGCGACCGGCCCCGCCCTCGTCGAAGATCCCCGCGGCCCCGCGTCGCACCCCGAACCCGACCGTCCGGAGGACCACCGAAGGACACGGACACCCGTCCACACCACGAGTGCGGGGACGCCCGTCCCCACGCCCACACGAAAGGAAACTCATGCGCTCCATCGGACGTATCGTCGCCGTTGCCGCTGCCGGCACCATGGCCCTGGGCCTTGCCGCCTGCTCGACGAGCACAACCCCCGCCGCCGGCGGCGAGTCGGGCAAGACCGATACCGCCATGTCGGCCGATGCACCCGAGTCCGCCGCCACCGAGCTGACCGGTGAGGTCAAGAAGGGCGACGGCACCCAGACCATCTACCTGGTCTCCAAGGGCTTCCAGCACCGCTTCTGGCAGGCCGTCAAGGAAGGCGCCGAGCAGGCGGGCAAGGAGTACGGCTACAAGGTCCAGTTCGTCGGCCCCGACGACGAGACCAAGGTGACCCAGCAGCTCGACCAGCTGCAGGCGGCCCTCGACTCCAAGCCCGCCGCCATCGGCTTCGCCGCCCTGGACTCCGGCGCCGCCGAGCCCGTCCTGCAGAAGGTCAAGGCCGCGAACATCCCCGTCATCGCCTTCGACTCCGGCGTCGACTCCGACATCCCGCTGACCACCGTCCAGACCGACAACTACGCCGCCGCCCAGGAAGCCGCCAAGCACATGGTCGACGCTCTCAAGGGCAAGGGCACCGTCGGCTTGGTGTGCCACGACCAGACCTCGCAGACCGGCAAGCAGCGCTGCCAGGGCTTCATCGACTACATCAAGGAGAACGCTCCCGAGATCAAGCTGCTCGACCCGCAGTACGCTGGTGACGTCAGCAAGGCCGCTGACACCGCAAAGTCCATCATCCAGGCCAACTCGGACATCGTCGGCATCTACGGCTCCAACGAGGCCGCAGCCTCCGGCGTGATCCAAGCCCAGAACGAGGTCAAGAAGCCGGGGCTGACCGTGATCGGCTTCGACTCCGGCAAGACCCAGATCGCCGCGATCAAGGACGGCACCCAGGCCGGCGCCGTCACCCAGGCCCCGGTGAAGATGGGTTACACCACCGTCAAGGCCGCCATCCAGGCGATCAACGGACAGACCCTGCCCAAGATCGTCGACTCGGGCTACGCCTGGTTCGACAAGACCAACATCGACTCCGACGAGATCAAGCCGAATCTCTACGAGTGACCCACCGGCGGGGTGGGGCGGGCACCGCAGCCCGCCCCACCCCGACCCACACACCGATCCGAGGGGCGAACCGCCCCCCGAACCAATGACAACGAGGAATTGAGAGGGACATGACGAATCACCCCCGCATCGGAATCCGACCCACCATCGACGGTCGCCGCAAGGGCGTGCGCGAAAGCCTCGAGGAGCAGACCATGGGCATGGCGACCGCCGTTGCCGAGCTGCTCTCCTCCACCCTGAAGTACCCCGACGGCCGGCCCGTCGAATGCGTCATCGCCGACACGACCATCGGCCGCGTCCACGAGGCCCAGGCCTGCGCCGAGAAGTTCAAGGCCAACAACGTGGGCCTGACCATCACCGTGACCCCCTGCTGGTGCTACGGCACCGAGACCACCGACATGGACCCGACCATGCCCCACGCCATCTGGGGCTTCAACGGCACCGAACGCCCCGGAGCCGTCTACCTGGCCGCCGCACTGGCCGGCCACGCGCAGATCGGCATCCCCGCCTTCGGCATCTACGGCAAGGACGTCCAGGACGGCGACGACAACTCCATCCCCGAGGACGTGCGCACCCGCCTCATCGACTACGCCGCCGCCGGCCTGGCCGTCGCGCAGATGCGTGGCCGCTCCTACCTGTCGATGGGTTCGGTGTCCATGGGCATCGCGGGCTCCGTCGTCGACCCGCACTTCTTCGGCGCCTACCTGGGCATGCGCAACGAGTACATCGACATGTCCGAGTTCACCCGCCGCATCGCCGAGGGCATCTACGACCACGACGAGTACGAGAAGGCCTACGCCTGGATCCGCGAGAACCTGCACCAGGGCAAGGACTGGAACCCCGAGGAATGGCAGTTCCCGGACAAGTTCGACCAGTGGTGGCAGTTCGTCACGAAGATGACGCTGATCGGACGCGACCTCATGCAGGGCAACCCGAAGCTTGCCGAGATGGGCTTCGAGGAAGAGGCCGGCGGACACGGTGCCATCGCCGCAGGTTTCCAAGGACAGCGTCAGTGGACCGACCACTTCCCCAACGGCGACGTCATGGAGACGATGCTCAACACCAACTTCGACTGGAACGGCAAGCGCCAGCCCAACGTCCTTGCCACCGAGAACGACTCCCTCAACGGCGCATCGATGCTCTTCGGCCACCTGCTGACCAACACGCCGCAGATCTTCTCCGACGTGCGCACCTACTGGAGCCCCGAAGCCATCGAGCGTGTCACCGGCTGGAAGCCCGAGGGCCGCGCCTCCGTGGGTCTGCTGGACCTGCGCAACTCCGGCTCGACCACCCTGGACGGGGCCGGCCAGGCCAGGCGTGACGGCGAGAACGTCATCAAGCCGTGGTGGGAGGTCACCGATGAAGACATCAAGGCCACCCTGGATGCCACCACCTTCCACCCGGCCTCGACCGGCTACTTCCGCGGAGGCGGATTCTCCACCCACTTCCGCACCGCCGGTGAGATGCCCGTGACCATGTGCCGCATCAACATCGTGGCCGGCAAGCCCGTCATGCAGATCGCCGAAGGCTGGACCGTCGAGCTGCCCGACGAGGTCGCCTCCACCATCGAGGAACGCACCAACCCCGAGTGGCCCACCACGTGGTTCGTCCCCAACCTCACCGGCGAAGGCGCGTTCAAGAGCGTCTACGACGTGATGAACAACTGGGGCGCCAACCACGGTGCGATCTCCTACGGACACATCGGAGGCCAGCTCATCACCTTGGCCTCGATGCTGCGCATCCCTGTGAACATGCACAACGTTCCCGAGGATCGCGTCTTCCGTCCCAAGGCGTGGTCGCTGTTCGGCACCGCCGATCCCGAGGGCGCCGACTACCGCGCCTGCGAGACCTTCGGGCCTCTGTACCGCTGAGGCGGCAGCCGGGGGCGGGCCGCTCGGGCCCGCCCCCGCACCCCCGCCCTCGTCCCCAGGGGACGAGGGCGCCCCCGGTCCACCAGAACACCGACCCACCGAGACAGAAGGCAAGGGACATGACCACCGCACTGGCAGTTGACCTCGGATCCTCCTCCGGGCGAGTCCTGGCGGGCACGCTCGACGCGGACCACATCGAGATCACGGAGGTCCACCGTTTCAAGCACGAGGCCCAGCGCCGCGACGGCCGCCTGGTCTGGGACGTCGAGACCATGTGGAACGAGGTCGTCACCGGCCTTCGCGCCGCGGTCGAGCGCTTCGACGACGCGGTCTCGGTCTCCGTGGACACCTGGGGCGTGGATTTTGCCGCCCTGGACGCCGACGACCAGCTGGTCGGGCCCGTACGCGCCTACCGCGACGAACGCACCGAACGCACCCACGACGCCTTCCGTCGGCGCCTGGACGACCGCGAGTTCTTCACCCTGACCGGTATCGCTCCCGCCACCATCAACACCGCCAACCAGCTGGTGGCTCTGACGGTCGAGGAGCCCGAACTGGCAGAGCGCATCGACACGGTCCTGCTGCTGCCCGACTACTTCGCGTGGAAACTCAGCGGCGTCAAGGGGTGGTCGCGTTCCATCTGCTCCTCCTCGGGCCTGTGCGAGCCCGGATCCCCGCGCTGGTCCAACCAGGTCTTCGAGCGCCTTGGCCTGGAGCGCAGGTGGGTGGGGGATCTGAACTCGGACCTGACCGTCGTCGGCCCGTGCACCGTGGAGGGCCTGGAGCACCTCACGGTCGTGCGTGGCGGAGCCCACGACACGGCCTGTGCCGTCCACGCCCTGCCCATTGACGAGGGCGTCGCCGCCTGGTGGTTGTCGTGTGGATCCTGGTCGGTACTGGGGGCCATGGAGGACCACGCCCTGACCAGCGACGCGGCCTTCGAGTTGGGGTTGACCAACGAGTCGCGCTCCGACGGGGGAGTGCGTCCTCTGTTCAACATCACCGGCATGTGGATCCTCCAGGAGCTCCAGCGCCAATGGGAACGCGAAGGCAACCCCACCGACACCGACGAATTGGTGGCCGCCGCCCGCCAGTGCCCCACGCCATCGGTCCTGCTGGACCCGGATCGCCCCTTCTTCGCCGAGCCCGGCAACATGGTCGAGAAGGTCGACGCTTTCCTTGCCGAGGCCGGAGCCCCTGCCCCGTCCTCGGAGGCCGAATACGTGCGCCTGGTCATCGAGTCCTTCGCGGCCCGCTACGCGCGCGGCATCGACGACTTGGCCAAGATCACCGGCACCCGCCCCGACCAGCTGAACCTTGTCGGCGGCGGCTCACGCAACCACCTGCTGTGCGACCTCACGGCGCGAGCCGCCGGGATGCGAGTCGTGGCCGGACCGGTTGAAGCGTCGATCCTCGGGTCGCTGCTTGCCCAACTGGAGACCCTCGGACACCTCGATCCCGCCAGACGTCCCGACGTCATCGCCCGAACGGCAAAGACCCATGTCCACGCGCCGGATGTCCAGTAAGAGCAAGAGGGTCTCGCAGGCGGACGTCGCAGCACTTGCCGGGGTCTCCACCAACACGGTCTCACGTGTGGTGCGCGGCGACCCGGAGGTCTCCGACGCCACACGCCGAAGGATCACCGCACTGCTCAAAGAGGTTGACTATCGGCCGAACTACGCGGCCCGCTCCCTGTCGGCCAAGCGCACGGGCGTGCTCCACGTGGCCCTGGCGGCCCCCATGTTCCACGGGCACGGGCGCTCCCTGCTCTCCGTGGTCTCCGCAGCGGCCGACGCGGGTTTCCACGTGTCCATGTCGAATCTGTGGGTGCGTGACGGGGTCATCGATTCGCGCATCGCCCCCTTCGACGTGGACGCCGTGGTGATCCTCGGCGGCCAGGGGCCCACCGTCGACATGGCGGTCGAACTGGGGCGCACCGTCCCCACGGTGTTGCTGTTGGCCTCGGAGAGGAACCTGGATCGGATCTCCACCGTCAGCGTGGACAACGTGCGCGGGTCCCGCCTGGCAACCGAACACCTGCTGCGCGCAGGAGTCGATTCCATGGTCCACTTGGCCGGACCCACCTCGTGGGGGGATTCGGGCACGCGGCGCGAAGGATTCGAACAGGCCTGCCGGGAGGCCGGCATTGAAGCACGGGTCCTGTCCGCTGACTCGTGGAACGCCCGCGACGGCTACGACGCGATGACCTCACTGGACCAGCTGCCCCAAGGGCTCTTCGCCGCCAACGACCAGTTGGCGTTGGGAGCAATGCGCCTCATCCACGAGCGTGGAGCGTCCATCCCGGGCGACGTCAAGGTGGTCGGCTTCGACGACATGGACGGCGCCGACTGTTTCGCCCCGCCTTTGACCACCATCCGCCAGCCCTTCGACCGGGTGGGGCGCACGGCGGTGCGCCTTGCCCGGCAGATGATCGAGGGTGGCCCCGGTCAGGACGTCGTCATCGAACCGGAGCTGGTGATTCGCTCCAGTTCCTCCTTGTGAAGGCGGAGTGCGCCGCCCTCGTCCACACCGTCCCCATCCGCCCCCTCACCTCGGCAGATTTCCATTCACCCGATCCGAGTGGACCCGATCTGCCAGACTGACCCGAACCGTCCCGACCCTGCGGGGCGAGCACACCGCAATGAAAGGAACACTCCGATGATCTACGGACCCATGACCCACCCGCAGTTCCTGCGCGCCCTGGCGGCCGCCGGCCACGGCTCGAAGATCCTCCTGGCCGACGCCAACTACCCGCACACCACCGGCGTGGGGCCGCGCGCGGAACTCATCTCGTTGAACTTCGCGCCGGGAATGCTCGACGTCATCCAGATCACCGAGGTCCTCAAGCAGGTCTGCCCGATCGAGAAGGCGGAGATCATGGTGCCCGCGCCTGACGCCGAGCAGGTCGAGATCCCGATCCACGACGAGTTCCGCGCCCTGCTGCCCGACACCGAATTCGGCGAGCTCTCGCGCTTCGACTTCTACGACGCCGCCCGCAGCGAGGACGTGGGCATCATCGTCGCCACCGGCGAGCAGCGCCTGTACGGCAACCTGCTGCTGACAGTGGGAGTGCGCCAGCCCGGCGAGTGATGTCACTGCGCTGCCACCCGGGATGCGCGAGGATCGTCCTGAGGAACGTCGTCGATGGGACCGGGAAGCCCCCGGCACCGGAGGAGGGACATGGGCAGCGCAGGCATGGAGGCAATGCGGATCCTGCTGGTCGAGGACGAGGTCCCGCTGGCCAACGCCCTGCAGCGTGGCCTGGTGGGCGAGGGGTTCGAGGTCGAGGTGGTCCACGACGGTGCCAGCGCCCTGACCACCCTGGAGCGCCGTATCTTCGACATCGTCGTCCTGGACCGTGACCTGCCCATCCTGCACGGAGACTTCGTCGCCCGGAGCCTGCGTGACTCCGGCTCGCGCACCCGCATCCTCATGCTCACCGCGGCGTCCTCGTCCGAAGACGTCGTGCGGGGCCTGGACCTGGGGGCGGACGACTACCTGAGCAAACCCTTCGACTTCGACGTGCTGCTGGCGCGGCTGCGGGCCTTGGGACGCCGCCTGACCGACACCGGTGGTGGCCTGACCTGCGCAGACCTGCGCATCGACATCGCCTCGCACCGGACGTGGGTGGCCGGGACCGAGATCCATCTGCGTCCCAAGGAGTTCCAGGTCCTTGCCGAACTCATGCGCGCCGGCGGCGCCACGGTCAGCCCCGTCGGCCTCTTCGACGCCGCCTGGGGCGAGGACGACCCGACGGGCGAAGCCGTGGTCAAGACCGTCATCCACTCCCTTCGCCGCAAGATCGGGGCCCACAGGATCACCACCGTCCACGGAGTGGGCTACAGGGTGGCGCAGCCGTGAGGCGGGCCCTCGGCGCCTGGTGGGTGCGCCTGGGACTCAGGCGCCAACTGGTCCTTGTCATCTCCGGCATTTTCGTCCTTGCGGGGGCGCTGCTGCTGTTGGCCCAGTACATGATCCTGCAGAACCTGCTGGTCGAACACATCACCTTGGTGCGCAGCGAGAACCCCGTGGTGGTGTCCGCTTCCCCTGATGGCCCGCCCCCGGGGCCCCACGGGACGGGCGAGGCGCAGTCCGGCGGAGCACTGGGGGCAGGGGCGTATTCCGGCCCTGCCAGCCGGGTCCTCACCACTGGAACCGGCGGTGGCCTGGAGACCCGCGAGGAATGGCGCTTCTGGCTGGCCTCCACCCCATTTTCGGCCACCATCCTGGCCCGCCTCCAACTGTGGTCGGCGCTGCTGCTGGCAGTCTTCGTCATCTGCACCATCCTGGCCGCCCACATGGTCACGCGTGCCGTCATGGCGCGCATCGACGCCTTGGCCCGCGCCACCGCGTCAATCACCGAAAGGAACCTGTCCCGGCGCCTTGCCACCGACGGACCCGAGGACGAGGTCCGTCACCTGGCAGAAGGCGTCAACGTGATGGTGGCTCGACTGGAGGATGCCTTCGCCCGCCAGGAGTCCTTCGTCTCCAACGCCGCCCACGAGTTGCGGACCCCCTTGACCACCGTGCGCACCACATTGCAGGTGGCGGGGCGCCAGGGCCGCATCCCCGAGGACCTTCGCCCCGACATCGACGAGGTCCTGTTGGCGAACCGGTACCTCGAAGGGCTGGTTTCCTCGCTTCTGGCCTTGTCCAGGTTGGGTGGGCGTTCGATCTCCACCCACGACCAGGTCGACTTGGCCGCCCTCGTCGACGACGTGCGCCGGCAGGAAGACATGTGCCAGGGCGTGCCGATCCGTGTGCGTGGGGCCGGCGGAGCGGCGCGCCTGCCTGGACCACGTGAGTCTGCCCTTCCTGGCGCGCGGCCTCAGGCGCTCCGAAGCCGACCTTCGGGCACGGGAGCTGCTGGAGAGGGTCGGGCTGGCGCATGTGGCGGAGCGCCCCTTCCACACCCTGTCGGGCGGCGAGGCCCAACGCCTCATGTTGGCGCGCGGCATGGCAGCAGCCCCAGACCTGCTGCTTGTCGACGAGCCCACCGCGCAGTTGGACGGGCGCACCGCCCGGGCGGTCGACGCGGCGCTGTCTCGCCTGGCCGAACCGGGGGTCATCGTCGTCGTGGCCACACACGACGCCCGGACGGCCGCCGTGTGCGATGAGGTCGTGGACCTGGGCGGGTGGGTGCCGTGAAAGGGCGACGGACCCGGCCCTCGGCGGAGCGCATGAAGGGGCGGGGGGCCAAACGCCGGGCAGGGCGCCTGCGTGGGCGTGTGAAGGGGAGCATGCGACTACGCGAGATCCTGCGTGAAGCCGGGCGCGACCTCGCCAGTGGCACCGCGCGGGCTGTGCTCCTGGCCGTGGGGGTCGCTGCGGTTGCCGTGACGTGCACGGTGGCCGACCTTCGGGCAATGGGAGCGGTGGTGGACGCCGTGGTCACCTTCCGCTCGGTGGGGGCCTCCATCAGGATCGTCGAAGTCCCCCAAGGAATCGACGCCCGCGTGTGTGACGGCCTCACGCACCTGCCGGGGGTCAGGGCCGCAGGCGCCCTGCGCAAGGTCAAGGAGCCCCTCACCTTGGGGGTCCTGCCCTCCAACCCCCTGACCCTGTACGAGGCGTCCCCCGCATTTGCCACCATGCTTCCCGCGTCCACCGGCCAGAGCCGCACGGGCCTGCTGGTGCCGACCGGCCTCGCCCGGACCCTCGGGGTCGGCATCGGCCAGCAGGTGCCGACCTCGCAAGGAACGGCGCTGGTGGGAGGCACCTACTCCTACCCCGAGGACGGCCGGCCTCCAGGAATGGGATGGGCCGCCATCGCCCTCGTCCCCGCAGATCACGGATTCGACGAATGCTGGATGGACGCCCACCCGGTCGCTGCTTCCACCGCGGCAGCGCTGCTGTGGGCGATTTCGGCGGACTTGCCGGTGCCCGACGCGGACGTGGTCACCAGGCAGCACAACTCAACCCTGGGACTGCCCACCGTTCCCGCCCGCGACTTCCTTGCGCGACCCACCGCGCGACTGCCTCTGGTCGCTTTCGCCGTCGCGCTGGTCCTGGCGGGTGCGGCCACATGGATGCGGCGCCTGGAGCTGGCCTCCGCCCTGCACGTGGGGGTGCGGCGACTCGACCAGATGGCATGCCTGGCGATGCAGACCCTCGTGTGGGCGGGGGTGGGGGCGGCGCCTGCCGTGCCCGTCGCACTGGCCCTCACACGAGGGCGGGCGGCAGAGACGGCCCAGGTCCTGGCTCTTCATGCGTGCATGAACCCACTCATGGGCGTCGCCGGGGCGCTGGTCGGAACGCTGGTGGCGGCGGCGCTGGTCAGGGAGCGTCGCATCTTCACGTGGTTCAAGTCCAGATGACAGGGGCGCCCCACGGGCGTCGAAGGAAAGGAGAGGTCATGGGACATGACATGTCGGTCCACGTCGCGCGTCGTGGGCGTGCGGGGTGGGCGAGGAGGCCTGTGCCGATGGTGGCCGCCGCGGCGGTGGTGTCGGCGGCGCTCGCCGCCGGGTGTGCGGGGGGTTCGCCTGCGGAGTCGTCGGCTCCCGGCGCGCCCTCGGGTGGTACCCAGGGCGGGGAGGTGGCCGGTGGGGGAGGAGCCACCGGGGGACCCGCTGGGTCGAACGGCACCTTCGAGGAGATCGTCAAAGCGGGGCTGGCGCAGGACATCGGGCCCTTCCAAAAGGAGGTCCTGGAGAGGGCACTGAGTTCGGGCCAGATCAGCGAGTCCGACTGGAAGGAGGTCAACACGCGTTTCGTGGCCTGCGCGAAGTCGCGAGGCGCCCAGGTGGAGGTCGAGTTCAACGGGGCTCAGGTCAGTGTGCGGGTCGACCAGGCGTCCTCGTCCCAGCCGGGCAAGGTGGAGGATTCGCCGAGCAGTTCGCGGTGTGACGGCAAGGGCGGGTCGGACGAGCAGGTCACCGGAAATGCACCCGACGGGTTCCGGCCCGTGGGGGTCGCCCCGGCGGTCATCGAGTGTCAGGACCGCGAGAACACGTGGGTCAATGCGGCCTACGCGCGTCTGCATGCCACTGGTGCGCAGACCTCGGACATGTCCATCGAACAGCAGGTCCTGGCGTGCCTGAAGCAGGCGGGGACCGTGCCGGAGTCGACGACCTTGGACGAGTTCATGGCCCAGTTGTCGAAAGAGGAGGACCAGTTCGGTCCCGCCGGTTCCAGCGACCGGAAGACCTTCGAAGCCTGCTGGCAAACGGCCACAGCCCCTCCTGAGATTCCTCCGTCCCTGCGTGAGATTCGTCCGTCGATCGACGAGATTCGTCCTTCAAGCGATTCGGGGCGAGTCTCGACATCGGGGGTGAGCGGCGGGGCGCTGGGACTTTCGTCGGGGGTTTCGGATTCCTTCGAGAACTTTCGAATTGGTCGGAGGTGACAAGGTGAACCGAGTGGCTTGGGGGTTCCTCGACAGATCTGGGATGAAAAGCGCAGAAAGTCGGGGACTTTCCCCTGTCGTCCGACCTGCGGGCCATGCTGGGGCACCGCCTTCACCCGGCCCCGAGGATCCTTGCGAGCTTTCGTTTGATTGACTACTCTGTGTGTAACCGAAGAAGAACCGACACCGGTTCTCAGGGATCGCAAGGGGGTGATCGACAATGGGGCGCCAGGAACGGGCGGACTTCATCCTCGATCGCCTTGCCGCCGAAGGCGAGGTCTCGGTCTCGGGACTGGCGGACGATCTCGGCGTGTCACTGGTGACCGTGCGCACCACCTTGAAGGACCTCGAAGAGGGCGGATACCTCACCCGCACCCACGGCGGCGCGCGCCCGACGGCCTTCCGCAACATCCACCTGCGCCAGAACGACCGCCTGGATGAAAAGGAACGCATTGCCAAGGCCGCCGCCGACATGGTCCGCGACGACGACCACATCATGATCGAAGCCGGGACCACCTGCGCCTTGATCGTCAAACACCTCACCGGCAAGCGCAATGTCCACGTGGTCACCAACTCGGTGCTGGTCTTCGCCAACGCGCGCTCCAACCCGAACCTCATCCTCACCCTGACCGGCGGCCAGTTCCGCCCCGAGTCGGAGTCCCTGGTCGGGCCCGTCGCCGAGCGCTCCATCAACGCCTTCAACGCCCGCATCGCCTTCCTCGGCACCGACGGTTTCAGCGTCGAACGCGGGCTCACCACCCAACTCGTCGAAGGTGGACAGGTCGGGTCCCTCATGCGCTCACGCGCGGAGGAGACCTGGCTGCTGGCCGACTCTTCCAAGGCGGGACGAGCCGGCTTCGTGAGTTTCATGGAGATCGACCAGATCACCGGCATCATCACCGATGACGCCCTGGTGGCGACCTTCAGGGAAGAACTGACCGCGCGAACCCGAATGCGCATCGTCTAGGAGGAAATGACAAATGGCCGCCATCGTCGTGATGCCCCAGCTGGGCAACTCCGTCGAGTCCTGCATCATCATGTCGTGGGAGGTCGCTGTGGGCGACACCGTGGCGGTGGAGCAGACCCTGTGCTCCATCGAGACCGACAAGGCCACGATGGACGTCCCCAGCACTGAGGCCGGAACGATCCTCGCCCTGCTGTGGGCCGAAGGCGACGAAGTCCCCGTCAAGGATCCCCTCGTCATCGTCGGCGAGCCCGGTGAGGACATCTCCGCCCTCGTCCCCGGCGGATCCACGCACGAGGGCGACGCCGCCTCCGCTGATGCCCCCACCGTCGAGGCGGCCTCCCCCGTCGAGACGACCCCCGCACCCGGCTTTGCCACCACGGCCTCCGACGGGGCCATCTCCCCGCGCGCCCGCACTCTCGCCTCCTCCTCGGGGGTGGACGCCTCGTCGATCACCGAAGGGTCAGGCCCCCACGGTAGAGTCATTGAACGAGATGTGCAGGCCGTGATCGCCGCAGGCCCGGCCCTGACGCACGCGGCGCAGGCCACTGGTGGCACCGCTGCCGCGGGCACCGGAATCGGCGGCCGTGTGACCACCGGCGACATCGCCTCGGCCGGTGCCGCACCCGCCGCGCAGGTGAGTGCTCCGCTTGCCCCGGTCACCGCCGTGACCGCACCCGCCGCTGACTTCCCCGGTGCGACCAGCACCGAACCCCTCAAGGGCATCCGCAAGGTCGTCGCCCAGCGCATGATGGCCTCCCTGGCCGAGTCCGCACAGTTCACACTCAACAGCACGGCCAAGGCCGACGCCCTGCTGGCGCTGCGCAAGAAGCTCAAGAACTCCGACGAGTCCTTGGGGCTCAGCCGCGTGACCCTGAACGACCTGGTGTGCTTCGCCGTGGCCAAGACCCTGCTCAAGCACCCCGCCTTCAACGCCCACCTGGTCGACGGCAAGGTCACTCGCTTCGAGCAGGTCCACCTGGGTTTCGCCGCCGACACCCCGCGCGGTCTGCTGGTCCCCGTCATCCGCAGCGCCCAGGCCCTGTCCCTCAAGCACTTCGCCGCCGAAGCCAAACGCCTGGCCGCCGGTGCCATCGACGGGTCGCTGGCCCCCGAGTACCTGGGCGGGTCGACCTTCACCGTGTCGAATGTCGGATCCTTCGGGGTGGAAACCTTCACACCCGTCATCAACCGTCCTGAGGTGTGCATCCTCGGCGTCGGAGCAATCACCCCGCGCGCCAAGCTCGAAGCGGATGGCTCAGTCGGCATCGAACAGCGCATCAACTTCTCGCTGACCATCGACCACCAGGTCATCGACGGTGCCGACGGCGCCCGCTTCCTCAAGGACCTGGCTGCGGCCATCGAGAACATCGACGTCACGGTCCTGGCCTGAGACCGGCACACACAACCCGAGGAGACACACATGAGTGAGACCCGCTTCGACGTCATCGTCCTGGGTGCCGGCCCCGGCGGCTACCTGGCTGCCGAGCGCCTGGGCCACGCGGGCAAGAAGGTGCTGCTGATCGAGGAGGTCGCCCTGGGCGGCACCTGCCTCAATGTCGGCTGCATCCCCACCAAGACCCTGCTCAACGGTGCGAAGAACTACCTGCACGCCAAGGAGGCCGGCCAGTTCGGTGTGGACGCCACCGGCGTGACCTTCGACTGGGCGCGTATGCAGGCCTGGAAGGACCAGGTGGTCAGTGGCCTGGTCGGCGGGGTCGGCGCGGCCGAACGCAAGGCCGGCGTCACCGTGGTCAACGCCCGCGGCCACCTCGACGGCCCCGGAAAGGTCACCGCCGCAGGCACCACCTACACCGGCGACCACGTCATCGTCGCCACCGGCTCCGTACCCGCCATGCCGCCCCTTCCCGGCGCAGCCGACAACCCGGCCGTGGTCGACTCCACCGGCATCCTCTCCCTGGACCAGGTCCCCGCACGCCTGGCCGTCATCGGCGGCGGCGTCATCGGCGTCGAGTTCGCCTCACTGTTCTCGACCTTGGGCTCCGAGGTCACCGTCATCGAAATGGCGCCGGAGATCCTGCCCTTCATGGATGACGACATGGCCGCCCAGCTGCGCAAGGCCATGTCCGACGTCACCTTCGAGCTCGGCTGCAAGGTCGAGTCCCTGGACGGGGCCTCGGTCACCTACTCCAAGAACGGGCAGTCCACGACCCTGGAGGCCGACGTGGTCCTCATGGCGGTCGGCCGCCGCCCAGCCACCGCAGGGTGGGGAGCCGAAGAGGCCGGACTGGAGATCAACCGTGGCATCGTGGTCGATGACCGCATGCGCACCAACCTGCCGAATGTGTGGGCCATCGGAGACGTCACGGGCCGTTCGCTGCTGGCCCACGCCGCCTACCGGATGGGTGAGATCGCCGCCGCGAACATCTCGGACCCCGAGGCGCACAGGCGTGGCGAGGTCATGCGTTGGCACACGGTCCCGTGGGCCGTCTACTGCATGCCCGAGGCCGCAGGCGTGGGTCTGACCGAGTCCCAGGCCAAGAGGGAGGGACGCGAGGTCCTGGTCGCCAAGGTTCCGGCCCAGATGTCCGGTCGCTTCATCGCAGAGAACGGATTCAAGGCCCCCGGCTCGGCGAAGATCGTCGTCGATCCCCTCACCCACCAAGTGCTTGGCGTGCACGTGCTGGGCGCCTACGCGGCCGAGATGATCTGGGGTGCCCAGGCCGTCCTCGAAATGGAACTGACGGTGGAGGACCTGCGCCAAGTCGTCTTCCCCCACCCGACCGTCTCCGAAGTCATCCGGGAGGCCGCCTGGGCCGTCAAGCTCTGAACGCCGCCGACAGGCTGCACACCACCCACGAGTTTCACCATTCCACTTCTAGGAGAGAAGAAGAATGACCAAGTCCCTCATCGTCGATCCCGCGCAGGTCCGGGCGCGCGGCCGCCTCACGCTGCCGGAAATCCCGCTGAACACCTACGAGTTCAACCTGGGAGCCGAGATCGGCCGCTACGGCAAGGACGGCCTGTTCCGCATGCTGCAGGACATGATCGTCGTGCGCACCTTCGAGTCGATGCTCGACTCGATCAAGAAGACCGGTGAATGGCAGGGCGTCGCATACAACCACCGGGGCCCCGCCCACCTGGGCATCGGCCAGGAGGCCGCCTACGTCGGCCAGTCCTTCGTCCTGACCCCCGACGACCAGATCTTCGGCTCGCACCGCTCCCACGGCGAGATCCTGGCCAAGTGCTACTCGGCCATGCGTCAGATCCCCGCCGAACAGCTCGAATCCATCATGAAGGGCTTCCTGGACGGAGAAACCCTGTCCTTCGCCGAGAAGATCGAGCACGGCGACACCCTGGACCTGACGGAGAACTTCATTCTCTTCGGCGCCCTGGCGGAGATCTTTGCCCGCAAGGCCGGCTTCAACCGTGGCCTGGGTGGCTCGATGCACACCTTCTTCCTGCCCTTCGGCTCCTACCCGAACAATGCGATCGTCGGCGGCTCGGCCCCGGTGGCCAATGGGGCGGCCCTGTTCAAGCGCATCAACCGCAAGCCCGGCATCGTCGTGTCGAACATCGGCGACGCCGCCATGGCCTGCGGCCCCGTGTGGGAGGCCATGAACTTCGCGACCATGGACCAGTTCGCCACCCTGTGGCGTGAGGAGGACGGTGGCTACCCGCCGATCCTGTTCAACTTCTTCAACAACTTCTACGGCATGGGCGGCCAGACCTTCGGCGAGACCATGGGCTACGAGGTCCTGGCCCGCGTGGGCGCAGGACTGAACCCCGAGGCCATGCACGCCGAGCGCGTCGACGGCATCAACCCGCTGGCCGTGGCCGACGCCGTGTCCCGCAAGAAGAAGATCCTCGAAGAAGGCCGCGGCCCGGTCCTCATGGACACCCTCACCTACCGCTTCTCCGGCCACTCGCCCTCGGACGCCTCCAGCTACCGCGACAAGGACGAGGTCGCCCTGTGGGAAGAGGTCGACTGCATCAAGACCTACTCCGACCTGCTGATCTCCAGCGGCGTCACCACCCAGCACGACATCGACGAGTACACCGCCTCCTTCACGGACAAACTGGTCAAGGTCCTGCGTCTGGCCACCGACGAGGAAAAGTGCCCCCGCGTGGCAGACGGTTACATCGAGACCGTCATGTTCTCCGACACACCCGTCGAAGCCATGGAAGAGGGCGAAGCCGAGATCGACCTGGAGGCCAACCCGCGCATCAAGGCCCTGGAGAAGAAGATCCGCACCTCGGTCGACGCCGACGGCAAACCGGTGTCGAAGATGAAGATGTTCCAGTTCCGCGACGGTCTCTTCGAAGCCCTCGTCCACCGCTTCTCCATCGACCCGACGATGGCCGCCTGGGGCGAGGAGAACCGCGACTGGGGCGGCGCATTCGCCGTCTACCGCGGTCTGACGGAGGCCCTGCCCTACCGTCGCCTGTTCAACAGCCCCATCGCCGAAGCCTCCATCGTCGGCGCCGGCGTCGGCTACGCGATGGCCGGCGGGCGCGCGGTGGTCGAGCTCATGTACTGCGACTTCCTTGGCCGCGCCGGTGACGAGGTCTTCAACCAGATGGCCAAGTGGCAGTCGATGTCCGCGGGCCTGCTGAAGATGCCGCTGGTCCTGCGCGTGTCGGTGGGCAACAAGTACGGCGCCCAGCACTCCCAGGACTGGACGGCCCTGACCGCCCACATCCCGGGTCTGAAGGTCTACTTCCCGACCACGCCGACCGACGCCAAGGGCATGCTCAACCTGGCGCTGCGCGGCACCGACCCGGTCGTCTTCTTCGAGTCCCAGCTGCTGTACGACAAGGGTGAGGACTTCGAGCCCGGCGGCGTGCCCACCGGCTACTACGAGACCCCCGAGGGTGAGCCGGCCATCCGCCGCGAAGGCACCGACATCACGATCGCCACCATCGGCGCGACCGTGTACCGGGCCCTCGAAGCGGCCGACATCCTCCAGGAGAAGTACGGCATGAGCGCCGAGGTCATCGACCTGCGCTTCATCGCTCCGCTCAACTACGACACGCTGATCGCCGCGGTCAAGAAGACGGGCCGCCTGCTTCTGTCCTCCGATGCCGTCGAGCGCGGCAACTTCCTGCACACGGTTGCGACGAACGTCCAGGCCCAGGCCTTCGACGCCCTCGACGCCCCGGTGGTGGTGGTCGGCTCTCGCAACGGCATCACCCCCGGCCCCGAGTTGGAGTCGTACTTCTTCCCGCAACCCGAGTGGATGGTCGACGCCATCCACGAGCGCATCGTCCCGCTGCCGGGCCACGTCCCCTCGATCAACCAGACCGAGGCGGAGCAGGCTCGACGCAACCGACTGGGCATCTGAGCCCTTACCCCGTGGGCCGGGACTCCCCTCCTCCTGCAGTCCCGGCCCACGGGCCCGCCCTCGGCCATCGGCGAGGGCGGCCACCTTCCCTCGTTCCCGCCTTTCGACCAGGGCCAGCACCCGCCCCGCATTCGCGTCGAAGGCGCCGCGACACTCCAAGCCCTGAAACCGGAAGGAAGACTCCAATGACGGAAGCCGCCAACGACCCCACCCTCACCCCCGAGGAGCGCCTGGAGGCGCTGCGCTCCGTCGCATCCACCGAGACCTTCCCGGAGTGGGCGCCCGAGTCGAACAACCACATCCACACCTGCTACTCCTTCAGCCCCTACACGCCGGCCGGGGCGGCCCTCAACGCCCGTCGGGCGGGCCTGCGGGTCGTCGGCTCCGTCGACCACGACTCCATCGCCGCAGCCGCCGAGATGAGCGCCGCCACCCGCATGCTCGGCATGGGCAGTGTCACCGGCTTCGAATGCCGCGCCTTCTTCGACCCGGAAGGCCCCCTGGGCTCGCGCAAACTCAACAACCCGGACTCTGCAGGTATCGCCTACATGACCGTCCAGGGCGTGCCCGCCCAAGCGCGCCAGGCCGTCGCCCAGTGGCTTGCCCCCAAGCGCGCCGCCCGCCTGGAGCGCACCTTGGCCATGGCCGCAGCCCTCAATGAGATCCTCGAAGGTGTGGGCGTGGCTCCCTTCGACCCGCAGACCGACATGGTCGACCGCTCCCAGTACGCCAACGGCGGCGGAATCACCGAACGTCACCTGCTGGCCGCCACCGCGGACGCCCTGATCGCGGGCTTCGGCCGCGGCCCGGCGCTGGTCAGCGGCCTTGCCGGCATGGGACTGACCGTCCCACCCGCCCTCGAAGGAGTCCTGTCGGACCCGGACAACCCGCACCTCATGTACGACCTGCTGGGCCTCCTCAAGGCCGAATACCTGGACCGCGTCTACATCCAGCCCACCGTCGAATGCCCCACCACTGAAGAGGTCGTCGACTTCGCCGACCAGGTGGGAGCCATCGCCACCTACGCCTACCTGGGTGACGTGTCGGCATCGCCCACCGGAGACAAGAGGGCCGAGAAGTTCGAGGACGAATTCCTCGACGAACTCTTCGCCGCCTGCGCCGACCGCGGCCTGCGTGCGGTCACCTACATGCCGCCGCGCAACACCCCCGAGCAGCTGCGCCGCGTCCACGAACTGGCCCAGAAGTTCGGCATGCTGGAGATCTCCGGTGTCGACATCAACCAGCCGCGCCAGAAATTCAACTGCCCCGAGTTGCGCCGCCCCGAATTCGCCGACCTCAACGAGGCCACGTGGGCGCTGGTCGCACACGAGGCCCTGTCCAGTGTCGACCCGTCCCTGCACCTCCTGGGACAGGGACGCCCGACTCCGCAGGTCCTCGCCGCCCGCATCGCCGACTACGCCCCGATCGGCCGTTGCTACGCCGACGGCGCCTCCGTCGAGGAACTGGCCGCCACCGCACCGCGGGCCTGACGCCCGCCCGGACCCCATGACCTGCCAGGGCGGCTCCGCCCTCGCGAAAGACAAGTGAAAGGACTCCGATGAGCAACGCACCCGTGGTGAGGGGATTGTTCCTTGCCGCACTGGCCCGCCCGGTGATTGTTCGCGCGACCGACAAGACCCCGACCCTGACGCTGGATCGCGACCTGGCAGCCGTGGACCCGGCCACCCTTGTCGGACTCGACCTGCCGGTCGTCGTCGCGGCAGGCGAGGAGACCTACGAGGTCAGCGTCACCGAGCGCGGCGAACGCGAGATCTCCGGACGCGTCGCACTGGTCACCGGCGGCGCCCAAGGATTCGGCGCAGAGATCGCCAAGGGCCTGGTCGAGCAGGGATGCTTCGTGTACATCGCGGACCTCAACGCCGAGGGTGCCGCCGCAAAGTGCCAGGAGCTGGGTGCCGAGGTCACCCACCCGATCGCCGTCAATGTGGCCGACGAGGACTCCGTGGCCGCCATGGCCGCCGAGGTCGAGAGGACCACAGGTGCCCTGGACCTGGTCGTCTCCAACGCGGGCATCGTGCGTGCAGGCTCCGTCCTGGAACAGGACTCCCGCGCATTCCGCCTGTCGACCGACATCAACTACGTGGCCTTCTTCCTGGTGACCAAGCACTTGGGTGGCCTCATCGCCCGCCAGCACGAGGCGGCTCCGGCGTGGCTGACCGACATCATCCAGATCAACTCCAAGTCCGGACTGGTCGGGTCCAACAAGAACGCCGCCTACGCGGGCTCGAAGTTCGGAGGCATCGGCCTGGTCCAGTCCTTCGCCTTGGAGCTGGTCGAACACGGCATCAAGGTCAACGCCATCTGCCCCGGCAACTTCTACGACGGGCCCCTGTGGTCGGACCCGGAAAAGGGACTGTTCGTCCAGTACCTGAACTCCGGGAAGGTGCCCGGCGCGAAGACCGTGGCGGAGGTCAAGGAGTTCTACGAGTCGAAGGTGCTGATGCGTCGCGGAGCCACCGGCATCGACGTGCTGCGGGCGATCTACTACATCGTCGAGCAGGCTTACGAGACCGGGCAGGCGGTGCCCGTCACCGGCGGTCAGGTCATGATGAACTGAATCCTCCTTGCGGCGGGCGCAGGGCCCCTGCCCGCCCGCATCCCCTCTCCTCCGACCCCGCCCACTCGCCCGGGCACGTGGGTCCGGGTTCGAAACCCGGCCGGGCACTGCCGGCGGTCCCGGCCCGGAAGCCACAGTCCACCACCCGCGGTTCCCACCACCCCCAGACTTCTCTTCACCGAAGGAGACGAAATGACCGAGTACCCCGAGAGCCAGCACGCGATCCAGATCGTCGGCAAGGAGGAGTTCGTCGTCAACACCTCCAAGGCCATCGACCCGGTCGGCCCGCACCAGATGATGCTCAAGGTCGAGGCCTGCGGCATCTGCTTCTCCGACACGAAGCTGCTGCACCAGTTCGACTCCCACCCGCGCAAGTCCGACGTCATCGCCGGAATCGCCCCCGAGGCGCTGACGCAGATCCCCAGCTACCACCCGGGCAGCGCCCCCGTGACCCCCGGTCATGAGCCCGTCGTGCGCGTGGTCGAGGTCGGCGAGTCGGTCACCCACTTCAAGGTCGGTGACCGCCTGCTGGTCCAGGCCGACTGGAAGCACCTGCGCACCGCCAAGTCCAATGGCGCCTTCGGCTACAACTTCGACGGAGCCCTGCAGGAGTACGTCGTCGTCGACGAACGCTGTGTCGTCTCCCCCGACGGCGAGGAGTTCCTCATTCACGTGAGTGAGGGGCCCTCGGCCGCTGCAGTCGGCCTCATCGAGCCGTGGGCCACTGTCGAAGGCTCCTACGCGTGGGCCGAACGCAACCACGTGGCCGACGGTGGCCGCCTGCTGGTCGTCGGCGAGGGTTGCGTGGACGCCCTGACCGCCGAACACACTCCCGCCGAGGTCGTCCGTGTGGCGGTCGACGCCCTGGGCGAGGTCGAGGGGCAGGAGTTCGACGACATCGTCTTCTTCGGCGCCGATGCGCGGGCCATTGAGAAGGCTGCGCTGCTGCTGGGTTCGCGTTCGGTCATGTGCGTGGTCCTGGGTGGGGCGCGCATCGACGGCAAGGTGAGCCTTGACATCGGGCGCGTCCACTACGACTTCACGCGCTTTTGTGGCACCACCGGCTCCGACCCGGTGGAAGGGTACGCGTGGATCCCCGCCAACGGGGACCTTCGCAAGGGCGACAAGTGCGCATTCATCGGGGCGGCCGGCCCGATGGGGGTCATGCACGCGATGCGCGCAGTGACCTGCGGTGTTCCGGGGCTGTCGGTGGTGGGCACCGATCTGTCGGACGAGCGTCTGGCCAACCTCAAGGAGGTCGTCGGCGCCACCGCCGAGAAGAACGGCGTGCCCTTGGACATCATCAACACCGGAACGCAGCCGCTGGAGTACGGCTACACCTACGTCACCTGCCTGGTTCCCGTGCCGGCGCTGGTTTCACAGGCGGTGGACATCTGTGCCGAGGGTGGAATTCTCAACGCCTTCGCGGGAATCGCGGCCGGCACCTTCGGTGACTTCGACCTGCAGGGCATCATCGAACGCAAGATCTTCATGTTGGGCACCTCGGGCTCCGACGTGTCCGACATGCGCACGGTCCTGCGCAAGATCGAGGCCGGCATCATCGACACGACGATCTCCCTGTGGGCCGTGACCGGCATGGCGGGCTTCGGCGACGCCATCGGAGCGGTCATGAACCGCACCTCGGGCGGCAAGATCATGGTCTTCCCGATGCTGCACGACCTGGGCCTGACCCCGGTGGCCGACCTTGCCGAGGACTTCCCGGAGGTCGCCGCCAAGCTCAACGACGGCCTGTGGACCAAGGAGGCCGAGGAGGCGCTGCTGGCCATTGCCAAGTGAGGAGCGGAGCGAGGCGCTCTCAGCGCGCCTTCTGGAGGATCTCCTCACAGGCTGCGACCACCAGGGAAACGACCCTGTCCTCACCTGCCACGTCAGGTGCCAGGAAGTGCAGGACACTGGAGACGTCCTCAGCCACCGTTCCACCGACCAGTGCGGTGACCTGCTCGGCCGCCACGTCCTTGACCGGGGCGCCCACACCACGCAGGTGCGCGATCCAGGCGGCCAGCAGCCGCACCGCACCCGCGGGGGTGGCCCCCTGGGCGAGGCGGGCACGCAGCACCGGCAGGCATCGCACGGGGATCTTCACGGAACCGTCTGCCGCGATCTGCGCCAACAGGTGACGCACCCTCGGGTTCGTGAAGCGCTCCAGCAGCGACTGCCTGTAGGCCTCCCACGGCACGGACACGCACGCACCCGCATCCTGCCACCACTGTTCGACCCACTCACGCAGTGTCGGCTGGACGATCGCCTCGGCCACCGTCCGGCAGCCCAAGGCGGAACCCGCATAGGCAAGCAGCGAATGCGCGCCGTTGAGCATCCACAGTTTGCGTTCCTCGTACGGGGCCACATCGTCGACGAAGGTGACTCCTGCGCCCGCCCAGTCCGGGTGGCCGGCAGGGAAGTCGCCACTGATGACCCACTCGGCGAAGGGCTCTGTGGGGACAGGGGAGGAGTCCTGATAGCCCAGGGCGGACACGGCCGCCACGTCGTCGTCGGTGGTGGCCGGCGTGATGCGGTCGACCATCGAACTGGCCCACGACACATTCGCCTCCACCCAGTCCAGGGCATCGGGTGCGACCTGCGTGAGCGCGTCGAGGACGACCCGGCGGAAAGCGCTGCCGTTGTCGCAAAGATTGTCACAGGGCAGGACGGTCAGCGGCCCCGCATCCGCCTCGCGGCGCACCAGGACTCCGGCGGCCACACGCACCGGCGTACTCGCCAGCGCACATGAGGACAGGGATTCGACGCTCGCACCCTCCTTCGCCAGTTGATCGCGCAGGTCCGCCACGTCGGCGGCCACGTCCGTGGCGTCCACGTCCAGGGACCCGTCCGCGCGACGACGATAGCCGGCCTCGGTCACGGTGGAGGTGACGATCGCCGTCGCGGGAGCCGCGAAGTAGCCGAGCAGGGCCGACGTGTCGCTGGCCGGGTGGACGGCGGACAGGGAGGAGATCACCTCGAAAGTGTCCATGTCGGCCCCCTTGGTCACCAGCGTGTACAGGCCGTCCTGGGGTGCCAGCAGCTCGGCGGCCGTGGGACGGCGGCCCGTGAAGGCGGCGATGCCCCACTGGTCGGCGTCGCGGCAGTGCTCGGTGTACCAGGCCTGGTGGGCGCGGGTGAAATTGCCCAAGCCCAGGTGGATGATCCTCACGGGGGCTGCGGGGCGACCATGGGTGGCGCGATTGAGTCGTTTCACAGCTTGAACACCTTCTTCGGTTGGGTGGTGACCAGGGCCACGGCGGTCTCAGCGGCCTCGTCCATGGCGAGGCGGTGTTCGGCGACCAGGCCGGCCAGGAAGGCGCAGTCGACTCGGCGTGAGACATCGTGGCGCACGGGGATCGAGCAGAAGGCGCGGGTGTCGTCGATGAACCCGGAGGTCTTGGCGAATCCCGCGTATCCGGTGACGGAGCGGCGGTAGCGCATGATCGCGTCGGTCTCGTCGATGAACCACCAGGGGGCTCCGATGAACAGGCCCCTGTACCAGCCCGCCAGCGGCGCCAGCTCGCGGGAGTAGACCGTCTCGTCCATTGTGAAGACCACCAGGTGGAAGCCATCCGAGTTTCCGTAGGCGTCGAGCATCGGCCGCAGGGAGCGGGTGAATTCGACGCTGGTGGGCACGTCCGCACCGACATCGGCGCCGTAGCGGGTCGAGGCGGAGCTGTCGTGGTTGCGGGCAACTGCCGGATGCAGGGTCATGACCAGCCCGTCCTGGACGGCCAGGGCCGCCTGGTCGTTGAGCATGTGGGCGCGCAGCAACTGCGAGTCCGACCAGGTGATGGTGCCCGCCAGGGCACGCGCGAAGAGGGTGGCCACCTGGGCTTCGCCCAGGCGCTCGCAGGTGGCGTCCACGTGGGAGTGGTCGGTCGACACGGCACCGAGTTCCTTGAAGTGGGCGCGCCTGCGTCGCATGGCTTCCAGGTGGCTGGGGTAGTCGACGATGTCGACGTCGGCGGCACGGCCGAGCGCCCGGGTGAGGTCGCGCCAGTCGCTGCGGGCCGGCTCAAGATAGGCGTCGGGGCGGAAGGTGGGCACCACACGCCCCTTCCAGGTGGGGTCCTCACGTAGCTTCCGGTGGGCCGCCAGGTCCGAGCACGGGTCGTCGGTGGTGGCCAGGGTTTCGATGCGGAAGCGCTCGTACAAGGCCCGAGGGCGGTACGCGGGGTCCGCCAGGCGTTCGGCGATGGTGTCGTGGATCAGGTCGGCGCTTTCCGCGCCGGGTCGCACCCGGATGCCGAAGACGTCGTGGAAGACGGACTCGAACCACGTCTGGACGGGGGTGCCGCGAAAGACGTGCCAGTTCTCGCACAGCAGGCGGAAGGCGCGCCGTGACGCGTCGGCGTCCAGGGGGCCTCCCACACCCACCCCGAGCTCTTCCAGTTCAACTCCGGCTGCCGAGTGCAGCATCCGATTCGTGTAGTGGTCGGGGGTCAGGAGCAGACTTGTGGGGTCGGTGAAGGGCAGGTTGTCGGCCAGCCACTCTGCGGGCACGTGCCCGTGGGGGGAGATGATCGGCAGCTTGTCGACCAGTTCGAAGAGTTCGCGTGCGATGGTGCGTGTGCCGGGGTCTGCCGGCAGGAGCCGGTCAGGGTGCAGGGCCAGGGGCTTCATGGAGTCTCCTCAGAAGTGGGGGTGCTGTCCCACCGGTTGCACCGGCGAGTGTGGGTACGACACCGAGTCGCGTTGGACAAGAGTCACGGGAACGACGAAGGTCTGGTTGAGGCGGGCGCTGCGACGGGTCACTTGGTGGATGAGGGTGCATGCCGCGCTCTGGCCGATCTCCGTGGCGCTGGTGGCCACGCTGGTCAGGGTCGGCGTGTTGAGCACGGCCGAGATCGAGTTGTCGATGCCGACCACCGAGACGTCATCGGGGACGCGCATGCCCAGGGCCTGCACGCCTTTCATGAAGCCGATGGCCATGATGTCGTTGAAGGCCATGACGGCTGTGGTCGGGTTGTCCCGCCAACGTTGGGAGGCTTCCAGTCCGCCGCGCACGGAGGGTACGCACGGTCCGATGCGACGCACGGGCATGTCGAAGGACTTGCACGCTTCGGTGACGGCCCGCCACCGGGTGCCGTCCATCCAGGAGGCTTCCGGGCCCGCCAGGTAGGTGAGGCGTTCGTGCCCCAGGGACTCCAGGTACTGGACGGCTCGGCGCAGGCCGCCGCGCGTGTCGGGGACCACGGAGGTGGTGCCCTGGACGACCCTGTTGACCGCCACCAGCGGGGTGACCTTGGCGACCTGGGCGATGGCGGAGTCGGACAGGCGTGAGGCCACCAGTGCGACCCCGTCGACCACGGGGACGATCCGGTTGATCAGGTCCTGCTCCAGGACGCTGTTCTCCTGCGAGTCCAGGAGGATCGTCGAGTACCCGGCCTCGTGGGCTTCGTTCTGGAAGGAGCGCATCATGTGCGTGTAGACCGGGTTCGTGGCGTCGGCGGCGACGAAGGCGAGGATCTTCGTGGCTTCGTCGCGTTCGGAGCGGGGGATGACGCTGGTTCGGTACCCGAGGCGTTCGGCGGCCAGTCGGATTCTCTCTGCCGTGTCGGCGTTGACCCGGCCGGGCCTCGCGAAGGCGCGGGACACGGTCGAGGGCGAGACCCCGACCTCGTGGGCCACGTCGTAGATCGTGACCCGGCGTTGGTTCGCCTGCGGATCCGGTGTGTCGAGGGTATCGCCCTCATCCGATGGTGAGGGGCCGGAGGTGGGGGGCTGCTCAGTCATTGGCGCCTCCCGAAAGGGCGCCGACAGCCGCGATCTGGGCCGCCAGGTGCCCGGCCCCGTACCCGTTGTCGATGTTGACCACACCGACCCCGGGGGCGCAGGAGCTCAGCATCGACAACAGCGCCGTCACCCCGCCAAAGGTCGCCCCGTATCCCACTGAGGTCGGCACGGCGACCACCGGCGCCTTGACCAGTCCCGCCACGACGGGCACCAGAGCGCCCTCCATACCGGCGACCACGACGATGACATCGGCGGTTTCGAGGGCCTCACGTCGGGCGAGGATCCGGTGAAGGCCAGCGACCCCCACGTCGTTCAGGGTTTCGACCCGGCGACCGAGGTGGCGGGCGGTCATTGCCGCCTCCCTGGCCACCGGCAGGTCGGAGGTGCCCGCACACACGACAAGGACACGGCCCCCTGTCGGCTCGGGCGGAGTGGGCGGCCAGGCGAGCATACGGGCCACCGGGTCGTGGAGCGCGTCGGGCAATTCGGCGAGGACGGCACGGGCGTGAGTGTCGTCGGCCCTGGTGAAGAGCAGTGTTCCCAGGGCCGAGTCGTCTCCGACCCGTCGCGCCCGCTCTGCCCATTGGCGGGCCGCGTGTTGACACTGCTCGGGCGTCTTCGACTCGCAGTAGACGGCTTCGGCGTATCCGCGCCGTGCGTGTCGGTCGAAGTCCAGGTTCAGTTCCATCAGGCGCTCCGACCCGAATTCAGGACGTGCAGGGTGAAGGCGCCCGACTGGATGCCGTCCAGGTCAAGGCTGACGAAGCGGAAGCCCGCCGCGCGCACGGCCCTCAGGACCCTCTCACGCACTCCTTCCTCCAGCAGCAGGTGGAACTCGTCGACGGGAACCTCGACGCGGGCAACCTCTCCGTGGTGGCGCACTCGGCAGGTGGTGAACCCTGCGGCCAGGACCGCGTCCTCGGCGGTGTCGACGGCCCTCAGGGATGCGGCGTCGACAGGTGTGCCGTGGGGGATGCGTGAGGCCAGGCAGGGGCTGGAGGGCAGGTCGGCGCTGTTGAGCCCGAGTTGCGCGGCGATGGCGCGGACCTGCGACTTCGTGATCCCGGCAATCTGGAGCGGGGCGATGACCCGCCGTTCGGCCGCTGCCCTGGTGCCAGGGCGGTCCGCCGCCAGGGCGTCGTCCGCATTCGTGCCGGTCACCAGGATGTCGAGTCCGTCGGAGCGGAGGACCTCCAGGGTGATCCTGTCGTAGGTCTCCGACTTGCAGAAGTAGCAGCGGGAGGCGGTGTTGGCCCGGTAGGACGGGTTGTCGAACTCGCGGGTGTGGACCTCGACCAGGCGCAGGCCGAGTTGGTCGGCCTGCGCCCTGGCCAGGTCATGGTGACGTCTGGACAACGAGGGAGAGACCGCAAGGGCCAGAACGGTGTTCTCCCGGCCCAGTGCCCTGGCCGTCAGGGCCGCCAGGACCGAGGAATCGACCCCACCCGAAAAGGCCACGGCTGCGGTGCGCGCGCCGACCCGGGCGAAGGCCTCTCGAACTGCCTCGGCCCGTGCGGCCAGCTCGCCCGGCAGCGGCGCCCACAGGTCCACCGTCGTGGCACGCGCGCTGTCCACCGCCCCGCCTCCGGGTTCGACCCGCCCGCCGGCGGAGGCGCCGCTGGGCGCAACACCTCCGGCCCGCCCTGTGACCTCCGCCCGCTCCAGCCGAGTCGTCTCGGTTGTGCTCTCCATCGTCCTCGTCTCCGTCCAGGGGTCTCAGCGACCCGATTCGTCCCTCATCCGCGTCCAGCGCTCGCGGACCTTCCAGGCCGCCGCCTTGGGTTGACGTTCGCGGGTGAACATGCCTTTCTTGTTCCCGCCCACGCGCATGATGCCCGGCGTGGTCTGGAAGTCCGCGAAGTTCCACATCTGTTCACCCACGACCTCGTCCACGTCGTCGAAGACCCGGTGGAACATGTCCAACATGTCCACCTGGTACTCCTCCGACCACGGGCGGCGGTGCATGTCGTGCAGGCCGGGCATCGTGTCCGGGCCGTACTCGGTGAAGATGATCGGTTTGCCGGGGGCGCGGCGGATCCACCCGGCGATTTCCTCGCGCAGGTGCTTCTCGGCCGACGCCAAGTCGCCGTTGTCCCAGTACCAGCCGTAATAGCGGTTGAGCATGACCACGTCGAAGTCGTCGATGAGGGTCTCGGCCTCAGGCCCGCCGATCTGCACATTCACGTATCCGACAGGTCGGGTGGGGTCGGCTTCGCGGGCCAGCGCCGCCAGGGGCGAGAAGTACTCGTGCGCCTCGGGCGTGTGCGACTCGGGCTCGTTGGCGATGGACCACATGACCACGCAGGGGTGGTTGCGGTCGCGGGCGATGAGTTCCCGGATGTGATCGGCGTGGACCTGGCGTGTCTGGGTGCTGACGGTGTTCGGGGTGAAGGTCGGGAAGTTCTTGCCTCCGAAGATTCCACCGGCGATTCCGGTGTTCAGGCCGACGGCAGCGGTCTCGTCGATGACGACCATGCCCACACGGTCCGCGTGGTCCAGGACCTCCTCGTCGTAGGGGTAGTGGGAGGTGCGGAAGGAGTTGGCGCCCTGCCAGGCCATGAGCTCGAAGTCGTGGAACATGAGGACGTGGTCGTGGCCCTTGCCGCGGATCGGCCGGTCCTCGTGGCAACCGTAGCCGCGGAAGTGGAAGGGCCGGCCGTTGATGAGGAACTTCCCGTCCCGGACCTCGACGGTGCGGATGCCGAAGGGCTGCGGGTACACGTCCTGGTCGGCGTGGATCTCAAGGGTGTGCATGCCGCCCTTGCCGGGCTCCCACAGGACGGCGTCGTCGATGCGCACCGTCCCGGTGGTGCCCTCGCACGTGGCCACCACGCTTCCAGCGGGGGCCAGGACGTTCACCCGGACCTCGCGTGCACCTGGGGCGTCGACCTCGTAGTGGACCACACCGGTGCTCCCGTCGATGTCGGTGCTCACCCGGACGTTCTCGACGTGCACGGCGGGGCGGGTGCACAGCTGCACGCTGCGGTGGATGCCCGCGTAGTTGTAGAAGTCGTGGAAGTAGCGCTGGACCTGATGGCCGGCGTCGGTCGTGTCGACCCAGCCGGGTGGGATGGTCGTCCACGAGAGGCGGTTGTCGACGCTCACGGACAGGCGGAAGTGGGTCCTTCCGGCGACCAGGTCGGTCACATCGGCCTCTAAGGGCAGGTATCCGCCTTGGTGGCGGGCGACTTCGACCTCGTCGACCCAGACGACTGCGCCGTGGGTGACCGAACCGAAGTGCAGGACCAGGCGCTCGTCGGGCAGCGTGCGCGGGACGGTGACGCTCCTCTGGTAGCGGACCGGACCCACGTGGTCGTGGATGGCGGTGTCGACGGTGACGTCGTTGAACGAGGACGGGACGGGCATGGGGCGGGGATCGGTGATCCCCTCGGTCAGCCAGGCAATGTCGTCGGAGTCGGTGGCCAGTGCGAAGTCCCAGATCCCGTCGAGGCAGTGGATCGTGCGGGAGGAGGACGGGCGTGGTCGTAGCATTCTCAGCTCCTTTGCCGAGGTCATTGCGGTGTGTTCCCTACGCACCCATTCGAGCACGACGGGGTGGGCGTTCCAGGCTGTTGCCACCTGTTGCAGACCTTCATGCGCATTGTGAGGCAACTCATGGCAACGGTGCTACAGGGGGTGTGTGTTCTGGAAAGAATCTGGCCAAGGCCTCCGAAGGCGGCAGGCCGTCAACGACCCCATCGACGCGCAGGCTCCACAACGGCGTGCGACGGTCGAGGTCCCACGAGGTCAAGGGAGACCAGAGATGACCAACATCCAGGCAAGCAAGGCCATCCGTCCTTTCGGATGGCGCGACAAGATCGGCTACATGTTCGGTGACTTCGGCAACGACTTCACCTTCATCCTCCAGATGATGTTCTTCATGGTGTTCTACACGGACATCATGGGCATCGAGGCCGCCCATGTCGGCCTCCTCTTCCTCGTGGCGCGCATCGTCGACGCCTTCACCGACGTGGGCATGGGGCGCGTGGTGGACGTCCTCAAACCCAGTGGGGGCGGCCGTTTCCGCCCGTGGCTCCTGCGCATGTCCATCCCGGTGGCCCTGGCGGGCGCGTCGATGTTCATGCCCTTCATGGCGGAGGCCTCCTACGGGGTGCGCATCGCCTACATGTGCGTGACCTACCTGCTGTGGGGCTCGGTCTTCTACACCTCGATCAACATCCCCTACGGCTCCATGGCCGCGGTGGTCACCGACGACCCGGGTCAGCGCGCTTCCCTGTCGGTGTTCCGCTCCCTCGGCGCAAACCTGGCCTACCTCATCATCTCGGCGGTCCTGCCTCAGATCGTCATCGTCGACAACAGGATCGACCCGACGCGCATGGCCATTGCCGCGGTGGTCTGCGGCGTCCTGGCCGTCGTCTGCTACGTCCTGTGTTGGAGCAACGTCCAGGAACGCATCGAAGCCAAGGTCGCCGGACCTGCGGAGCGCATCGGATTCGTCCAGATGCTGGGCACCTTGGGCAGGAACCGTGCGCTGATCTCGCTTGTGGCGGGTGCCATCGTCTTCCTGGTGGGCAGCCAGATCGCGGGCACGACCACCACCTACCTGTGGAAGGACTACTTCCAGCGCGGTGACCTCATGTCGCTCGCCCAGATCATCTCGGTGGCTCCGGTGTTCATCCTGGCTCTCGTCGCCTCCTGGCTGGCGGCCAAGGTCGGCAAGAAGGAGACCATCGCGGTCACCTTGGCAATCGCCGCCGTGGTCGCGATCATCTGCTGGATCCTCAGGATCACCAACCCCTTCGTCTTCATCGCCGCCTTCTTCATCATCTCCATCGGCGTGGGCATGTACAACATCCTCGTGTGGGCGGTCATCACCGACGTCCTCGACGCCCAGGACGTGGCCACCGGACAACGTGACGACGGCACGATCTACGCGATCTACTCCTGGTCGCGCAAACTTGGTCAGGCTTTGGCCGGCTACATCGTCGGCTGGGCGGTCAGCGCCGTCGGCTACAGCGCCGAGGCCGCCAAGGCGGGCCAGGCCCAGTCCCCCGAGGCCGTCTCAGGCATCTACATGTTGTTCTTGCTGATCCCGGGCATCCTGTACGCGATCACGGCAGTCATCATGTGGTTCTGGTTCCCCTTGGGCCGCAAGAAGGTCCTGGACAACGTCGAGATCCTCCGGGCCCGCAAAGAGGCCGCCGAGGCCCAGGCCCCCGCACCCGCCCAATCCTGATCCGACACCCTTCATGTGCGCTCTGCCGCTCCTGCACGGGAGCTGACGCCCCTTGTGCCGGGAGCCGACCCGGTGGGTGCCCGGATGGCTCGTTCCAGCGGCGGGGGACCGGGGTTCGCGAAGGCGGTGGCCGCTCCGGCAGGAGCGGCCACCGCCCCATTTGCCTTGGCCCACGTGTCGGGTGTGGGGGCCGCACATGAGACCGGCGGCGTGCCCGCGAACGGGCGCTCAGGTGTCGGCTCGGAGGCGCCGGGGAAGGCCGTGCAGGGTGGAGTCCCGCAGGACGAGGGTCGGCACCGGTTCGACGATCGAGGCCGGGTTCTGACCGCGCAGGCGGGCGAGGACGAGGCGACCTGCATCGGCGCTCAGGCGGCTTGCGCTGGTGGCGACCGCGGAGATCGCAGGCGTGGTCGCGCGGCACAGTGGCGAGTCCTGGCAGGAGAACAACAGGACGTCGGCGTGAGCGCTCCCATTGGTGGCCGCCAGTCCACCCAGGGTGAGGATCTCGTTGTCGAAGATCAAAGCGTCGACATCTTTTTCGAGCAGCGAAGAAGCGGCGCTGCGGCCCGCTGTTTCGGTGAAGTCCGTGCCCTCTGAGACGAACACCCGGACCTGTGGGTGCTCGTCGGCGTAGGCGTGCAGGGCTGCACAGCGCGAAACCGTGTGGATGAAGCTTGCGTCCCCCGAGACGTAACCGATTCGGCGCGCCCCCTGCGCGACGAGGTGTTCGACAATGCTCCGGATCAGGGCATCGTCCGCGGTGATGACGCTGGGCAGTCCCGGCGCGTCGAGACCGACGACGACTGCGGGCAGGTCAAGGTCCTTGACGAGGTCGAAGCGGGGATCCCCGACGACCGGTTCGACCAGGACCACACCGTCCACGCGTCCGGACGAACTCCACTCCCTGTACAACTGCATCTCCTCCTCCAGGCAGGAGGCGTGCCGCATGACCAGGTCCATGTTCGCGGTGGCAAGCTCGCTCTGCAGGCCGATGAGGAAGTGGAAGTAGAAGCCTTCCGAGGCGTAGGAGTCGTCGGGTCGGGTGATGACCAATCCGATGGCGTCAGCGCGGGCGCGGGACAGGGCCTGGGCGCGCGGACTGGGTGTCCAGCCGGCCTCGTGGGCGACCGTGAGGATCCGCTCGCGTGTCTCCTGGCCGACCCCTGGACGCCCGTTGAGGGTGAAGGAGACCGCGGTGGGGGAGACCCCGGCCTTCTCGGCGATGTCCTTGATCGTGGTCTTCTTCACCGCAGGCCTTTTGTCGGTAGTGATGTGCTGAACGGTCGGGCGCCGAGGGCGCGCGTGTCGGTGTTCATGAGGTGATCTGTCGGGGTGCGCCGGGGGCGGGTGGAAGCGCCCGGGGTGCGTGCAACCGACACACACATGATAGTCGACAGGAGTTCTTCGGAAGCACTTGCGCTAAATCGGTTTAGTGCCTACCCTTGGTGCAGAGCGTGAAAGGTCGAAGAAGACATGCATCACAACCGTTCAATCTTGCACAAGCGTGTCGAACGTACCCTGCGAGAAAAGCTCGCACCGGCCACGGTGAGTGTGATCGGCGCGTTGGACGTGTCCGCTTGGCGCGTCCCCCTTGAAGCAGGCGTCATCGGCGAACCGATTCCCTACGCCCTCGTTCCCCTCGACGAATTCACCCCCATTGCCGTCGGCGACACCTGGGGAGCGCCTTGGCAGACCACGTGGATGCTCTTCACCGCGCAGATCCCCTCCAGTGAGCAGGTCGCCCTTGCCCCCGGCGACACCTTGGAGGCCCGCATCGACCTCGGGTGGCAGGACCACTCGCCGGGATTCCAATGTGAGGGACTGGTCCGCGACGAGGACGGACGCACCGTCAAAGCACTCAATCCGCGCAACACGTGGGTTCCTCTACCTGCACCCGCCGAGGATGAAACGCCCTTCCGATTCACCGTGGAAGCAGCTGCCAATCCGCTTCTGCTCGACGTTCCTCCATTCCAGGTCACCTACCAGGGGCACAAGACCACGGCGACCTCCAAAGAGGCCTACGCCCTGACTCGGGCCGACCTGGTGGTCCGCCACGCGGAAGTCGACGCCCTGTTCTGGGACATGACTGTCCTGAGCGAATTGATCGCCGTCCAAGAAGACCTGGACGCGCGCGGATGGCAGATCCTCCTCGCCCTGTCCCACGCCATCGACGTCCTCGACCTCCAGGACATCCCGAACACCGCGGCAGCAGCGCGCGCCGTCCTGGCGCCACTGCTGGCCGAACCTGCATCCCCCTCGGCCCACCACCTGTCGGCAGTGGGACATGCACACATCGACTCCGGATGGCTGTGGCCCCTGCGTGAAACCAGACGCAAGGTCAACCGCACCCTGGCCAACGTCGTCCGTCTTCTCGACGACGGGGCCGACATGATCTTCGCCCTGCCTGCGGCCCAACACGTGGCGTGGCTGGAGGAAGAGGACCCGGAGCTCTTCGAGCGGGTCAAGAGGCACGTCGCGCGGGGACGGATCGTTCCGGTCGGCTCCATGTGGGTGGAGGCGGACGGCCAGCTGCCCGGCGGGGAGGCCCTGGCCCGTCAATTCGTCGAGGGCGAGCGCTGGTTCCGGGAGAAGTTGGACTTCACCTGCAAGGAAATGTGGCTGCCGGACTCCTTCGGATACTCGGCGGCCCTTCCGCAGATTGCGCGCGAAGCCGGCATCTGCCGATTCCTCACCCAGAAGATCTCGTGGAACCAGGTCGACAAGTTCCCGCACCACACCTTCTTGTGGGAAGGGATCGACGGAACCAGGATCTTCACTCACTTCCCGCCCGTCGACACCTACGGTTCGGAGATCACCGCAGAACAACTCCACCACGCCCAGACGAATTTCCAGGACAAGGGATGTGCCTCGGCCTCACTGCTGCCGTACGGCTACGGTGACGGCGGCGGAGGCCCCACCAGGGACATGGGTGAACGCATCACGCGATTCGCCAACCTTGCCGGGGCGCCCCGCATCGAACACGAAACCCCCCAGCAGTTCTTCGACCGGGCGATCGCCGAATACCCCGATCCGCCCGTGTGGGTCGGCGAACTCTATCTGGAACTGCACCGGGGGACCCTGACCAGCCAGATCGCCATCAAACAGGGGAATCGTCGCTGTGAGTCCGTGATCCGCGAGGCCGAACACTGGGCCGCCCTGGCGGCCCACGCAGGTCTGGTCGACTACCCGCACGAGGAGTTGCGCAAGGCCTGGCAGGACCTGCTCCTCACCCAATTCCACGACATCCTTCCGGGCACCTCCATCGCCTGGGTGAATGAGGAAGCGGCAGGACTCCACCGCCGGGTCCTTGGCACGTGCGAGGAGGTCATCACCCGCTCCCTGCGCGCTCTGACCGGGGCCGACGCAGTCCACGTGAACCCACCTGACGCCCCGCGCCCGCACGAGGCCCATCTGGCCAACGCTTCGGCCTTTCCCGAGCGCGGAGTCGCCCCCTTCGCCGCCGACGCCCAGCGCACCGGCACGGCCAGCGCGGCCCTCACCTTCGACCCGGAGACCAGGACGGCGTCCAATGGCCGGGTCACGGCACGCTTCGACGAATCGGGCGCCCTCGTGTCCCTACGAGGAAAGGACGGTGCCGAACTCGTCCCGCCCGGTGGTCGCGCCGGCGTCTTCGAAGTCTTCCAAGACTTCCCCAACATGTGGGACGCGTGGGACATCGACCCCTTCTACAAGGGCACCCGACAGGTCCTCGACCTCGAACCATGCGGCATCGAGCAGGGACCCGACCGCATCGTCGTGCGCGCCGCATCCCACTTCCGCAACTCCGAATTGCGCTTGGCCTGGATCCTCGACTCCGACGCCGAATCCATCGACCTGCATGTCCATGCGGACTGGCACGAGCACGAACACCTGTGCAAACTCGCCTTCCCCGTGGACATCCACACCGATCACGCGCAATTCGAAACCCAATTCGGGCACTTGAGGCGCCCCATCCACGAAAACACCTCATGGGACGCCTGCCGTTTCGAAGTCAGCGCCCACCGTTGGCTGCGTCTGGCGCACGCCACGGCCGCCCTCAGCATCGCCAATGACGCCACCTACGGGTGGGACCTCACCCGACACCTCCACCAGGACGGGACCTCGGGTCGGCGACGTGGAACCTGGACCCTCGTGCGCGCGACATTGGTCAAGTCCGCGCGCTTTCCCGACCCGGAACAGGACCAGGGGTCCTTCGAGTGGAACTTCCGCCTGCACCCGGGGGCCACCACCCTGGATGCAGTCGCCGACGGACAACACCTCAACCTGCGGCAACGATTCCTCGACGGGGCGCAGCGCAGTGTTGCCGCACCTTTCACGGTGGACGGAGCCGTCGTGGAGTCGGTGTGCGTCATCCCCCACACCGACAACTCCCTCGCCCTGCGCCTGTACGAGGCCCGAGGTGGATCCTCCACCGTTCACCTGCACACCGAGGCCGACGCCCGCGTCCGCCTCGTCGACCTCCTGTACCGGGAGTCGGAGGCCGAACCCGAACTGACAGACCTGGGAGGCGGACACCATTGTGTCGAATTGAGCCCCTTCCAGATCATCACCATTCGGATCGACAGGGGAGACCGTGAGTGACATCAGCGTGGGGGCAAACTACGTGCCCCGCCGAGGCTGGTTCCACTCCTGGCTGGACTTCGACGTGGACCAGGTGCGCGAAGACCTGGACGACCTCGTCGAACTGGGACTGGACCACATCCGGATCTTCCCCCTGTGGGAGCTCGTCCAGCCCAATCCTGGCCTCATCAGGGAGTCCGCCCTGATGGACGTGCGGACACTGGCGTGTGAGGCCTCCGAACGCGGGCTCGGAGTCAGCGTCGACGTCCTGCAGGGGCACCTGTCCAGCTTCGACTTCCTGCCGGCATGGACCAGGACATGGCACGCATCGAACATCTTCACCGACCCGGAGGTCATCGAGGCCGAATCCCGACTCATGACGGCGTTCGCCCAGTGTCTGAGCGACGTCCCGGGTGCCACCGGACTCTCGGTGGGCAACGAAATCGTCCAATTCGCCGCCCACAGGCACCCCGAGGCCGCGCCGCTGACCACCGCGCAGGCCGCATCCTGGCTGACGGCCATGTTCGAGGCGATGCGTTCGCAGTGGCCCCACGGCCGCCACACCTTCTCCTACGACGACGACGTCTTCTTCGACCCGACCCACCCCTTCACCCCGGACCTCATCGCCATGGGCGACCTGGTCACCGTGCACTCCTGGGTCTTCGGCACAGTGGGGCGGCACCACGGCAAGGACCATCCCCGCCTAGCCCTGTTCGCCCGTTACCTGCTCGAAGTGGCGCACGCATGGGCTCCGGGCAAGCCACTGTGGCTGCAGGAGATCGGAGCCCCCCTGACCTACGTCAGCCAGGACGAGGTCCCCGACTTCGTACGCAAGACCCTCTCCCATGCGTCCTGCGTCCCACAGAACCGCATGGTGACCTGGTGGTGCTCGGCAAACGTCTCCCCCTCGCTCACCAGATTCCCCGAGGTCGAGTACGGGCTGGGACTCTTCGACGCCGACGGGCACCTCACGCCGGCCGGCCGGGCTCTACGCGACTGGGTCAAGCACCCCGAGGTCGCGCCTGCGGCCAGTGGTGCCAACGCCCTTGCCATTCCCGCTCCCACCGATCCCGGAGCACGTCGTGCAGTGTCACCCGACGGCGCCCTCTTCGACTCCTGGGCCACCGCGATCGAAACAGGCACACCACTCACCCTGGAGGTCCAATGATCCCCGATCCTCTCTCGGCCGCCGAAGAAGCCGGCATCGACGTGTTCATCGCGCCCGGGCAGGCCACGTACACGGTGACCCGTCTGCCCGAAGGGGCCGGCGATTGCGCCGACGTGACAGGAATCCGTGTGACGGCACCGACCCAGGCGGGTCTGGTGTGGGGAGCGGCCCAGGTTCTCGCCGAGAAGGCGGCCGGCGCGCCCGTCACCCAGGGCGAGTTCGACCCGCCTTACGCGCGTCGAGGACTGCACGTCGATTCCGCCCGCCACTTCTTCGAACCGCAGCACATCCACGACCTGCTGCACATCATGGCGTGGGGGCGGCTGAACGTCATGAACCTCCACCTCTCCGAGAACGAAGGATGCCGCCTTCCCTCCCAGCGCCACCCCGAGATCATGTCCGAAGCCCATTTCTCACGGGAGGACATCCGCGGATTCATCGAGGAAGGCCAACGCCTGGGGATCACCGTCATCCCTTCGATCGACATGCCCGGGCATTTGGGCAGGGCCTTGGAAGGAAATGAGTGGGCGCAATTGCGGGACCAGGACGGGACGCCGATCCGCGGCGCCCTCGACATCCTCAATCCTGAGGCCATCGCCTTCGCATGGGACATCCTCGACGAGGCCGTCGAACTCTTCGGCGCCGAGGAGGTCACCATTGGCGGAGACGAATTCCTCGACCTCGGCGTGGGAGTTCCCGCCCTGCATGCGGCGGCGCAGGAACGATTCGGCCCGGACGCGGCCGAGAACGACCTGTGGATCGATTTCGTCAACCGAACCGTCGAACGTCTTGCCGCCAAAGGCGTGCGCTCAGGCGTGTGGAACGACGGGATCCGAGGCCGTCGTGTCGTCGACCTGGATCGGCGCGCGCTGCTGCACCACTGGACGCGATGGGGGCAGCACATGGCCGCTCCTTGCGAACTGTCCGACCACGACATGGTCAACTGGGACGCGGATGCCCTGTACTTCGTCCTGCGCCGCGACCAGCTCCACCTGCTTCCCACATTCGACTCGGTGTGGGACAACTTCGAACCCTCGCTCTTCCTCGACCGCGTCGGACACACCCGTCTGCGCAATGTCGAAGGAGCAGTGTTCTCCATCTGGTGCGACGAGCCCGACGCTTTGAGCACCGTCTCCATTGTGCGACTCGCGAAAGATCCCATCCTGGCCTTCGCCTGTCGTTGTTGGCCGCTGGGAGGCCTGCACGGCAAAGCTGCCGTCCACTCCGCCTTCTCGGCCGTGACCCAAGAAAGGGAAGGAAAATGACACGAGGACGTCCTCTTGTTGCACTCGTGGCCGCCGGGGCAATGATTTTCGGCCTGGCAGCCTGCACAGGTGGTGGCCCCACCACCTCGACCGAAACCCCTGCTTCGGCAGCGGCCTCCGGTGAAGTCGCCGGAGAGATCACGTTCCAGACCTGGAGTCTGAAGAACGAGAAGTTCACGCCGTACTTCGAGAAACTCATTGCGGAATTCGAGAAGGAGAACCCGAAAGTCAAGGTCAAGTGGCTGGACCAGCCCGGCGAAGGCTACGAGGAGAAGCTTCTCCAGCAGGCCAATGCCGGTGAACTGCCCGATGTCGTGAACGTGCCCCCGCAATTCGGATACCAGTTGGCCAAGACCGGTCAGCTCCTGGACCTGCGCGCGGCCGACTCGGCCGTGCTCAAGGACTACGTCGAAGGCGGTCTTGCGGCCTACCAGTACACGGACGCGGGTCTCGAAGGCTCCTACGGCTACCCGTGGTACCTGGGCACCATGTTCAACTACTGGAACATGGACGCCCTCGCAAAGGCGGGTATCACCGAGATCCCCACGGATGAAGCGTCCTACTACGCGGCAGCGGAGAAGGCAGGGGCCAAGGGTGTGGCCCTGCTCCACTCGGTGCCCTCCATCGGAACCTTCGCCGCCCGCGGCATCCCGGTCTGGGACGCCGACAAGCGTGAGTTCGTCTTCAACACGGACGAAGCCGTGAAACTCGTCGAACGCTACGCCGACCTGTACGCCAAGGGCGCACTCCCTCCGGAACTCATCACTGCCTCTGACAACGGCGCCGCCAAGAACGAGGCCTACTACAAGGGGGTTCTCGGCAACATCCAGTCCACTCCGTCCTTCGTCGGGGCAATCGCGGACAATGCTCCGTCACTGACCGACAAGACGAAGGTGACGAACCCGTGGGAAACCCCGCAGCTGCTGGTCCAGGGCATCTCCGTGTCCGCCAAGTCGAAGGCCCCCGCCGCCGCACTGGCTTTCGCCAAGTACGTGACCAACAACGAGAACCAGGTGGCTTTCGTCAAGATCGCCAAGGGCTTCCTGCCCGGCACCGTGGAGGGAAACAAGAACGCCGCAGACTTCGCATCCGCGGAGGATTCGGCGCTGATGAAGGAAGCCCTCAAGGTCGCCGGTGACACCGTCCAGAAGGCAGAGCTCCTCGGGCCCCTCGAGGTGTCGAACCAGATGGAGACCATCATCGTCCAGCAGGTGTCGGCAGCCATCACAGGACAGCGCAGCGCCAAGGAAGCACTGGACACCGCCGTCCAACAGTGCAACCAACTTGTGACGAAGTGAGTCGGAGCGGGTCATGAAATCCTATCGTTCGTACACGCCCTACCTGCTGATCGGACCAGCAGTGCTCTGGGTCGTGGTGTTCGGCCTGTGGCCCTTCGCGAACACGATCTTCCTGTCGTTCACTGATGCTCGACCTCTTCAAGAGGTGACGATTGTCGGGTGGGCGAACTACGAACGGCTTTTCGCTGACCCGCAGTTCCGGGAGGCCCTGCTCATTTCGCTGCTCTATGCAGCCGCGTGCGTGCCTCTGCTGACGATCCTGCCCCTTCTGATTGCACTTCTGGTCGTGAAGAAGATCCCCGGAATCGGATTCTTCCGGACCACCTCCTACTTCCCGGTCGTCGCATCGATCGTCGTGGCGGGAATCATCTGGTCCTGGTTGTTCGACTCCAAGGGCATCATCAACGAGTCATTGCAGGCAATGGGGCTGACGGACGCGCCGATCCACTTCCTCATCGACAGGTGGAAGCTGCTCGGATGCGCCATCGCCCTGACCGTGTGGAAGGGGCTGGGGTACTACATGGTGGTGTACCTGGCTGCACTGGCCAACATGGGTACGCAGATCCAGGAAGCCGCCGCTCTGGATGGGGCGGGATGGTGGCGGAGGCTCTTCTCCATCGTCATCCCCTCCATCCGGAGCGCCATGATCCTCGTCGCCGCGTTGATCTGCGCCTCGGCCATACGCGTCTTCTCGGAAATCTACGTGCTCTCCAACGGCACAGGAGGTCCGGGTGGCCTGGACCAGTCCATCGTCATGCTCATCAAGAGGGTCGGTCAGGGCCTCAACGGAGACCTGGGCTATGCGTCGGCCATGTCCGTGGTGTTGTTCCTGCTGACCCTCGTGCCTCTTCTCGTCGTCGCCTACTTCAATCTCGACGGGCGTGAGCGTCTGGCCAAGATGCGCAAACGCTGGAAGCAGCGTTCGGCCTCCGCAGGGGAGGAGGCCCCCGGCGAGGCGGCAGTCCTTGCCGCTTCGGCAGCGGGACGAGGGCGAGCCCGGCACTCGGACGGCGGGCACTCACGGAAGGGAGAGACACGATGAGCACCCTGGCCGCAGGTGGCGCCGATGGCACGAGGGCATCGAGAGCTCCTCGAATCCATCAGGAGAAGTGGTACCAACGCGGTTCGGCCCCTTACGAGCACGTCACCCCGGGGCTGGTCATCGCAAAGTACGTGCTCCTGGTCCTCCTGCTGGTCATTTCCGTGGGCCCGTTCATCTGGGAGCTCTCCACGGCGCTCAAGGGACCAGGGGACGACATCTACCAATTCCCTCCGCAGCTCATTCCCAGTGAGCCGACCTTGGCCAACTTCGGCACGGTTGCGGACCGCATTCCGATTCTGTCCTACGCATGGCACTCGGTGCTGGTGGCGATTGCCAGCGTCATCTCCAATGTCGTCTTCGGGACCCTTGGCGGCTACGCGTTGGCCCACATGGAGTTCCGAGGCAAGAAGATCGCCATCGCGATCCTCCTGTCCACACTGATCCTTCCGGGCGAAGTCACCCTGACCTCCCAGTACCTGACGGTCAAGTCCCTCGGAGTCGACAACTCGCTGGTCGGGGTGTGGCTGCCAGGAGCCGTCGGAACGATGAACGTCCTGCTCATGGCAGTGTCGGCACGAATGATTCCGCGCGCCCTCATCGATGCGGCGATCATCGACGGGACGAACACCTGGCAGCGTCTGCGCTACGTCGTCTGGCCCAATGTGCGCGGCATGGCCTCGGTGGTCGCCCTCTTCTCCTTCATCGGCGCCTGGGACGACTACCTGTGGCCTTTGGTGGTGCTCTCCGATCCCGAGAACTACACGCTCACCGTCGGAATGCAGTACCTGAAGTCCTCGTTCTCGGAGAATCCGCGTGTCGTCGCGGCCGGCACGATCATCGCCCTCGTCCCCATCATCATCATCTTCGCGTCGATGCAGAAATACTTCTTCCGCGGAGTCGAGGAAGGCGCGGTGAAGGGATGAGCGCAGTGGATCCGCAGTGGCGTCATCGTGAACGCGACGCCCTCGTCTCCTTCGCAACGAATGCCGTCCTTCCGGGAGGTTTCGGCTACCTCGATGCTCACGGACGTCACCAGGGCGACCACGGCTGTGAATTGTGGATCAACGGGCGTTTCACCCACGTGTTCGCCTGCGAGGTCCTGCGAGGAAACACCCGGGCGTGGGAACTGCTCGACCACGGGATGGGTGCACTGACGCACTCGCTTCACGACGACGAATTCGGGGGGTGGTTCCGCGCGGTCGACACGCAGGGGCACGGCCCCCTGACCCCGGCGGACACCGTGAAGGAGGCCTACTCCCACGCATTCGTGGTCCTGGCGGCCGCCGGCGCTCTTCAAGCGGGGCACCCCGAGGCCGCAGACCTCTTGGAGGAGGCGGTGTCCACGACCGAGCGGTACTGGTGGGAGCCCGAACACGGTCGAGTCCGGGAAAGCGCCAGTCGGAACTGGACGTCCTTCGAGCCCTACCGTGGCATCAATGCGAACATGCACACGGTCGAATCGATGCTCGCCGTCCATGACGCGACAGGGGACACCCGATTCCTCGACCGTGCCGTGGCCGTCTGCGACTTCGTCCTGGAGGGGGCTGCCGGCAGGATCTGGCGGATTCTCGAGCACTACACGAGTACTTGGCAGCCGCAGCCCGAATACAACCGTGACCGGCCGGCGGACCCGTTCCGTCCTTACGGCGCCACCGTGGGTCATGCCTTCGAGTGGGCGCGACTGTCGATCCAGGCCCATGTGACCAAGCAGCGGCACGGGACGGGTAGGGCTGACCTTTCGCGGGAGATTGCGCTGATCAGGCAGGCGCTTGCCGATGGCTGGGCGGTGGATGGTGCTCCCGGCTTCGTGTACACGACGGACTTCGACGGGCGCCCGGTCGCCCACGAGCGCATGCACTGGGTGGTGTGTGAGGCGATCAATGCCCTGGTCGTGCTCCGCGCGGCCGCGCGTGAACTCTCCCTTGATGCGCAGATCGACTGCGATGCGTGGGAGAGGGTCTTGTGGGACTACGCGCGTGAGCATCTCATCGCCTCTCCAGGGCACTGGCGCGAAGAACTGGACAGCCGCAATCAACTCTCGGAACGCACCTGGACCGGTATGCCGGAGATCTACCACGCCTACCAGACCCTGGTGCTGCCCGATGGTGACTACGCGTCGGGCTTTGCCCGGGCGGCCAAGGGGCTCCGAGAGGATTGACGGCGGCGCCGCGCCCTCCCCCCGCCCCCCCTTCTTCGTGAGATTCGTCCGTCATGCCGTTCATGACGAATCCCGGCCAAGGGAGGGGCGTCCCTGACGTCGAGGGCGTGGCCTTGTGCCCAATGCGGCGCCGCCGCCCTGGGAATCACTGCTCCAAACGGGTGCCCAACTTCTCCTTCGTGGCCCACAGGCCTGCGGAGGGGGTCGAGATGAAGAACACGACCTCGCCATCGGGCATTGTGTTCCACCCGTCCTGCATCACCTCCGGGTCGTATCGACGCAGAGCCTCGTCACAGTCCATGTACGCGAAACCCACGCCTTCGATGTCCTCACGGCTCAGGTGCCCCGGCGCGTAGCGCACCGTGAAACGCCCCTCGGGGGAGCTGTGCGGCAGGTGCGCGGTGCCGTGAGGAATGTCCTGCATGTCCTCCTGGGTCCTGAAGAGGTCGATGACCTCCTTCTGACCGATGTACCCGTACTTGCGAATCAGCGCCTCGACCTCGGGTTGCTCGCCGAAGCGCTCCACGCCCGGGGCGATGATGAGCAGCTCGCCGCCGTCCGCGATGGCCATGCGGGTGCGGTAGATCGCCTTGTTCGCCACCCACGTGGCGTGGAACTCATCGCCCTGCATGACGGCCACGATCTTGTGGACGGGTTCGTCGAAGACAGTGATGTTCTGCGCGCGGCTGGCCTTTGCCGCATCCAGGTAGGTCTCCAGGTCGTCACCGACATAGATTCCCGTGTGTTCCAGATGGCCGCCCTCGTCGTAGGCCATGACCACCTGCACGTACACGTCGGGGAGGCCACCCAGGAACTCGTCCTCGGCCTTGTTGAAGCACTTGCGCGCCGGGGTCAGCAGATTCCCCAGGTTGTTCTCGATGCCGTGGACGGCCGAGAGCATGTGTGAAGCGCCCAGCGTCCGCTTGCCGCCCAGGCCGATGAAGTAGTTCTTGTTGTGGTTGGCAAAACCCAGGACCTCGTGGGGCACCACGTGCCCCAAGTTGATGACCAGGTCCCAGTGCTCGGTCATGAGCATCGTGTTGAGGTCCACCGGCATGTCCCAGTCGACCAGGCCACCGGAGACCTGCGCCAGGTACGAGCCCGGCACCGTACCCACGTGGACGACGCCGTCCTTCCAGTCGTGGGCGTGGATGCGTTCCTCGGGGATCGAGCCGAACATCCACCGGTTCTGCTCGGGCGTGTGCGGAACGTGCTGGCCCAGGGTGGGGATGACGTGCACTTGGGCGCCCATGGCTTCCACATGGTGGTAGAGGTGCTCGGTCATCCATCCCAGGCCGGCGTGGGCGCGAGTGATGTCGGGAGGCAGCAACAGCACGCGATCCAACCTGTCGATTCCGAGGCGCCGTTGCGACTCCTCGACGGTGCGTTCCAACAACCCTTTGATGGTGGCCCGGTCGATGCCTTTGCCCGTGTGCGAGAACCACGTCATCGCAGTGTCCTTTCCTTGGAGGTCGTCGTGGGGCAGTCCGTGCGCCAGGGCGGGTCCGCAGGCAGCAGGGCTTCGAATTCGGTGACGAGGGCGTCCTGGTAGGCACCCCTGTAGGTCCCGGCGAGGAAACGCGGCAACGCCTCCTCACGGAAGCGCTTCCACGAGGCCGCTTCCCCTCCGGGATTGATGGGGTAGAAGAGAACACCTTCGCCGAAGGCCGCATCCCGGTCGCCCGGGGCGTCACCGATGAGCAGGATGTGGTCGTCCTCGTACTTGCCCTTGGCGGCCAGACGCAGGTGCTCCGCCTTCGAGCCCATCTCCTGGCCGGCGATGACCTTCACGTACTTGGCGAGGTCGTGTTCGCCCCACTCGCGGGCAAGGGCTTCGCCCGGCGTGGCTGACACCGTCATGCAGTCGACGTCGGTCTGCATGGCCTCCATGGCCTCACGCACGCCGGGGAAGGGGGCGCAGCCGCGCACCATCCAGGCGATGAGCTCATTGACGCCGTGGCCCCAGGTCACGCACCGTTCGATCTCTTCGGAGGGATTCGCGGCGGCGAATTGGGCGATGCCGGCGTCCGACAGGGGCAGCCCCGAGCCGATGAAGCGTTTGAGTTCATCTCCGTCGGGGATCTTCACGCCGCGGGCGGCGACCTCGGGACGCTCTCGCAGCAGGTCGAACAGGCGCGCCAGGGCTAGCCAGCGATTCCGGCCACGTGTCGTCGAGTACAAGTTGACGAACAGCGCCGTCTGCCGCACCAGAGTCGATGCCGCCTGCAGGTCGAAGTACTTGATGTAGGCGGGGGTGAAGCACTCCTGGTGCTTGATGTCCATGGCGTCCATCGCGCAACCGTCGGAGTCGATTCCGACGAAGAAGGACTTCGTGGGGACGAAGTCGATGAGCGCTTGGGTGGCTGTGTGGGATGTGATGGTCATGGTCTGTTCCTCACACCCTTGCGTCCGGGAAGCCGCAGTACGCGTCCACCGGGGAAACACCTGTGAACTGCGACCGTCCTTCGAGCTTGTCCAGCACGGCGACCAGGGTGTGTTCCTTGTCGTCGTAGGCGTTGATGAATGTCCGCACCTGGGGGACGTCGGCCATGTCGAAGGGGCCGCCGGTGGCCACGTAGACGACCGGAAGTTCGTGGACGTACCACGGGATGTCCACAGTGCCTTTGGTCGCCGGCCATGCCACACGTTGGGCGGGCTGCATCATTCCGTCGACCTTGGCCACCAGCAGGACGAGGTCGTAGGAGTCGGTCAGAGTGGCGATCGGCGCCTTGCCTGCGTAGATGTCGCGTACTCGTGCCGCCTGTTCCTCGGGCGAGAGTTCGGCGAGCACGCTCAGCAGGGATTCGTGGACAGTGACCTCGTAGCCGCGTTCGCCGAGCAAACGCGCGACGACATCGGCGGGGTGCGTGGCGCCTCCGCCACCACCGAAGGCGCGACTGATGGGGTTCTCGGGTCCGCTGACGGGGACGACGAGGATGCGGCGGTGCCGTTGGGGCGACAGGGGCAACAGCCCTTCCTCCCGCGACTTGACCAGGGTCACCGCGCGGTCCGACACGGCCGGTGCCAGCGCGAGATTCTCCGCCAATCCAATGCGTGCCATGGCCTCTTCCTTGGGGGCGAGGATCTGTTCACGCGGGGTCGAGTGCAATTTGAGGCGCGCCTTGAGTCCGAGGATGCGTTGCAGGGCCTGCGTGAGCCGCTCCTCGGTGATGACGCCGTCCCGGTGGCCCTGCAGCATCCACTCGAAGTCCTCATCCGGGTCATTGAAGAACAGGAACAGGTCGCAACCTGCGGCGATGGCGCGGGGCAGCAGGTCCTTGCGCGACATGCGTCCGGTCAGACCCACCATGTGCGAGGCGTCCGTGACCACCAGGCCGTTGAAGCCGAGGCGGCCACGCAGCAGGTCGGTGACCAGCTCCTTGGACAAGGTGGCGGGCAGCAGGTCCTCGTCGGTGGTCTCGGGGCTGAAGAAGCGCTGGTAGGCGGGCTGCATGATGTGGCCGACCATGATCGAGGGCAGTCCTTCGTCGATGAGTCCCCTGTAGACCTTGCCGAAGGTGGCGTCCCATTCCTCGCAGCTCAGGGAATTCACGCTGGAGGAGAGGTGGTGGTCGCGTTCGTCGATGCCGTCACCCGGGAAGTGCTTGGCGGTCGGCAGGATTCCGGACTCCATGATTCCCCGCATGTACGCCTTGGACATTTCCAGGACCAGGTCCGGGTCGTCGCCCCAGGTGCGGGTGCACACGATCGGGTTGCGCCAGTTGCGCACCAGGTCGACGATCGGCGCGAAGGACCAGTTGCAGCCGATCGCACTGGCCTCGACGCCGCTGACCCGCCCCATCTCGTAGGCCCACGACGGGTCGGCGGTGGCACCGATCTTCACTTCCCATCCGACGTAGGTGCCGTCGGTGCAGGCGCCGTTGCCGCCGGCTTCGGTGTTGGCGGCGATGAGCAGTGGAATCTTCGAGGAGGTCTGCAGGATGTGGTTCTGTTCCCACACTTCTTCGGCGATGCCGGGGTTGTATCGTACGGCGCCGATGTGGAAGCGGTCGAGGATGCCGGTCAAGTACTCCTCGGTGCGCTTCGAGCCCATGTTGACGAAGAGCTGGCCGATCTTCTCTTCGTCGCTCATCGATGCGATGGTGTCATTGACCCAGTCGATGTCCTCTGGGGCCAGGTTGAAGGGGGGTGCGGACAGATCCACCAGGGGGTTCTCCTTGCCTCATTTGCCTCATTGCACGGCTGCGAACGATTCAAGGGTTTCATCGGGGTGCCTGCCGGGCGCTCGGTTTCCATGAGTTGCCACAGGCGGCGCCCTCGTTCGTGCAACTGGCGGCAACCCGCGTCCGCCGGCGTGCCCGGCGGGCAGTCTGGCTTCACGTACGAATGAAGGAGGATTCGATGTCGATCTCCACCCCAGCTCGGGCAAGCGCCGACGTCGGCGTCACCGGCATGGGCGTCATGGGCCGCAACCTCGCCCGGAACCTTGCGCGCAACGGCCACACCGTGGCCATCCACAACCGCAGTGCCGACAAGACCGAACAGGTCTTCGCCGACCACGGCAGTGAGGGCGTTTTCGTCCCTGCCGAGACCATGGATGACTTCGTCGCCTGCCTGCAACGCCCTCGCGTGGCCATCATCATGGTCAAGGCCGGTGCCGCCACCGACGCCGTCATCGAAGAACTGGCGTCACGCATGGACGAGGGCGACATCATCGTCGACTGCGGCAACACCCTGTTCCACGACACCCGACGCCGGGAGGCAGCACTGCGCGAACGCGGAGTGCACTTCGTGGGCGTGGGCGTTTCGGGAGGTGAAGAGGGCGCCCTGTGGGGTCCTTCGATCATGCCCGGCGGTCCGGTGGAGGCCTACGGGCGACTGGGCCCCGTGTTCGAAACGATCAGCGCCAAGGTGGAGGACACTCCGTGCTGTACGCACATCGGCCCCGACGGGGCAGGCCACTTCGTGAAGATGGTGCACAACGGCATCGAGTACGCCGACATGCAGGTCATCGGCGAGGCCTACGACCTGCTGCGTCGCGTGGCGGGACTGGAACCGGCCGAGATCGCCGAGGTCTTCGCGACATGGAACCGCGGCGAGTTGGACTCGTATCTGATGGAGATCACCGTGGAGGTCCTGCGTCAGGTCGATGCGCGTACGGGCAAGCCTTTCGTCGACGTCGTCGTGGACGCCGCAGGCCAGAAGGGCACGGGCGCATGGACCACTCAGACTGCGCTGGACCTGGGTGTGCCGGTCACAGGCATCGGTGAGGCCACCTTCGCCCGAGCACTGTCCGCCTCTCCGCTCCAGCGGCAGGCGGCCCGGGACCTCCCGGGGCAGATCCCGGCGACCGACCCGGTTGACCGTGACACATTCGTCGAGGACGTCCGCCAAGCGCTGTACGCCTCCAAGCTCATCGCCTACACGCAGGGTCTCAACGAGATCCAGGCTGCCGCCGCCGAATACGGGTGGGACCTGGACCTCGGGGCGATTGCGCGCATCTGGCGTGGCGGCTGCATCATACGTGCGCGTTTCCTCAGCGAGATCACGGCGGCCTTCGAAGCCGATCCGGCTCTGCCGCTGCTCATCTCCGCCGCGGTGTTCCGCGACCGGATCGTCGCGGCACTGCCGTCCTGGAGGCGTGTGGTCGTGGCATCGGCTCAGCACGGGGTGCCTGCACCCGTGTTCTCCTCCTGCCTGTCGTACTACGACGCGCTGCGATCCGACCGCCTGCCTGCAGCCCTCATCCAGGGGCAGCGGGATTTCTTCGGAGCGCACACCTACGGCCGTGTCGACGCACCGGGTGCCTTCCACACCCTGTGGGCCGTCGAAGGCCGCCCCGAGGTCGAGGCCTGAGCCGGGCAAGGACGGAAAGGATCGGAGATGGAACTACGCGCTGACGCACGATGGTCCCTGGTGGTGCCCACCTCGATGGGGGTCCGACTGACGCCGGACAACCGTCAGGCCACCCACACCTGCGACCACTTCTTCCTCCTGCAGGCGACCTCCGCGGAGACCAACGTCGCCTCGATCGCCTCCCACTTGGGGCTCCCGACCAAGGTGCTCACCAACTTCGTGGAGGGATCGCCCATCGCGGCCTTCATCAAGGCGAATCTGCGAGCACGCGGCATGGAGGTCGAAGGCCGCGAGGTCCCGCAGGGAGATGCGTGGGGGTACCGCCACCAGTTCAACATTGCGGACTCCGGCTTCGGCGGACGCGCCCCGCGTGTGTGGAACGACCGTGCGGGCGAGGTCGGGCGCACTCTGGCGGCCACCGACTTCGACCTGGAGGCCCTGTTCGAACGCGACGGGGTCAAGATCGTGCACATGTCGGGTCTGATCGCCTCCCTGTCGCCCGAAACCGGTCGCCTGTGCGTGGAACTGGCGCGTGTGGCTGCCGAGCACGGGACGGCGGTGAGTTTCGACCTCAACTACCGCGCCTCGTTCTGGAAGGGGCGCGAAGAGGAGCTTTCGGCCGCATTCCACGCCATCGCCGAGCACTGCGACATCCTCTACGGCAACGAAGAGGACTTCCAGTTGTGCCTGGGCATCGAGGGCCCTGAGGTGGGCGGCAGTGGAATCGACGCTCAGATCGACCAGTTCGCCGGCATGATCGAACGCGTCCGCGCCGCCTACCCGAAGGCCACGTGGGTGGGAACCTCTTTGCGCGAGGTCGTCTCGGCGAACCACCACAGGTGGGGCATGATCCTGTGGGGCCAGGGCCTGCTCGAGGTGGTTCCTTTGCGTGACATTGACGTCCTGGACCGCATCGGTGGAGGCGACGCGTCGATCGGTGGTGTCCTGTACGGCATCCTGCGCGGGTGGACCACGCGAGAGTGCGCCCACTTCGGGTGGGCCACCGGCGCCCTTGCTGCCACCAGTGTCCACGACTACGCGGCTCCCGCCGACGAGGCGCAGGTGTGGGGCGTGTGGGAGGGCAACGCTCGCGTCCAACGCTGAGTCGCTTCACCTGTGAGGCGCCGATCTTCGACCCGGCGAAGCGGCGGAGCCGTCAAGGCCGGTGTCCGCATGGCGCCGGCTCGATCGGAGCAGTGCCAGAGGCCGGGCTTGTCGGTGATGCCGTTGGAGGCGGCCGTGGAGGAATGGCCGGTGGCACCGTGGCGGCCGGTTGCCCGGTGGTGGTCCAGTCCTCAACTCAGGCAGAGGAAGAGTTTCTCCAGGTCGTTGACGTCGTGGGCGGGGTCGTCGTCGGTGAGGCACTCGCGCATGGCGCTGGAGATGACGGTGAAGCCGGCCCGTTGCAGCGCGGAGGTCGCGGCAGCCAGTTGGGTGACGACGTCCTTGCAGTCGCGGCCCTCTTCGACGGCGCGGATGACTCCGTCGAGTTGTCCGCGCGCCCGCTTGAGACGGTTGATGACCTTGCGTCGGGTTTCCCGGGCCTGTTCCGGTGCGTGCGGTGAGGCGAGGGCGTTCGTGGTGCCCTTCGACGAGGGCGGGACCTCGCCCTGGTGATCGTGCGGCCTGGATGTTCGTCCCATGTCCAAGAACTCCTCTTCCGTGCTCTTGCACGATTGTATACCCCCAGGGGTATAGTGCTGATGTCGGCGGAGATCCCGTCACATGAGACCCAGGAGGCCCCATGCAGGTCGTCATCGTCGGAGGTGTCGCCGGAGGAATGAGCTGCGCCGCGCGCCTGCGCAGACTCGACGAGAACGCCTCGATCATCGTCCTCGACAAGGGCCCGGACGTGTCCGTCGCCAGCTGTGGCCTGCCCTACCACGTGGGCGGAGAGATCCCCGACGAGGCCTCACTGCGCGTCCAGACGCCCGCATCCCTGCGGGCCTCCCTCGACCTCGACGTGCGCACGGGACACGAGGTCCTTTCCGTGGACCCGCAGGCGCGCACCGTCCTCGTCCGCAACGCCGCAGGGAAGCACACGATCGGGTGGGACGCCCTCGTCCTTTCCCCCGGCGCAACCGCCGCCCGCCCACCCATCCCCGGAATCGACTCGCCTCGCGTCCACGAACTTCGTGTCGTCGAGGACGCCGTCCGCCTCAAGGCCGCCGTGCGCGGTGCCACGCGGGCAGTGGTCGTCGGTGGAGGATGCATCGGGATCGAAGCCGCCGAAAACCTGCGCCTTGCGGGCCTGGAGGTCACACTGCTCGAAGGCAGCGACCACGTCCTGCCGCCTTTGGACGCCGAAATGGCCTCCCTGGCGCGCGCCGAACTGCGGCGCCTGGGCATCGAGGTCGTCGAAAACGCTCCTCTTGCCGAGATCCGACCCGGAGCCGACGCCGACACCCTGGTCCTGGCCGACGGGCGCACCTGGGAGGCCCAGGTCATCGTCGTCTCCGTGGGTGCCCGAGCCGAGACCGCGCTGGCGGCATCCGCCGGTGTCGCACTCCAGAACGGGGCGTTCGTCATTGACGGTCGCGGGCGAACCGACGTCGAAGGAATCTGGGCCATCGGCGATGCGGTGAACCAGACCCACTTCGTCACCGCCTCCGTGCGCCCCGTGCAACTGGCCGGACCCGCGAATCGAGCGGGCCGCCTGGTGGCCGAGGATGTCATCGCCTTCACAACGGCCGCTTGCGGACAGGGGGCGGATGGAGACACCGCGCCCGCAGCGCAAGCGTCGACCTCGTGGAAGACCCCGCAGGTGGGCGCCGCCAGCGCGCGCGAACTGCCCAAGCCCTTGGGGACCGCCATCGTGCGCATCGGCGAATTGCAGGTGGCGATGACCGGCGCCTCCAAGCGGGAGTTGGAGCGTGCGGGGATTGAGCACCGCACCATCCACCTGCACCCCAACCAGCACGTCACGTATTTTCCGGGGGCCGAGATGATGGCCCTGGTCCTGCACTTCGACCAGGAGGGCCGGATCCTGGGTGCCCAAGGTGTCGGTCGCGACGGCGTCGACCGGCGCATCGACGTCCTGTCCACCGCCATGCGGGCGGGCCTGCACGTGGGGGATCTGGCCGACCTGGACCTGTGCTACGCGCCGCCCTTCGGCGCCGCCAAGGACGCTGTCATGATGGCCGGAACCGCGGCCCAGAACGTCCTGGACGGGACATTGACCCTGTGGTACCCGTGGCAATTGGCCGACGTGCGCAAAACCCACCTGATCCTCGACGTGCGCACGGTGGCGGAGTCCGAGGCCGGCCCGCGCATTCCGGGCGCCCTGCTGGTCCCGCACACCCAGCTGCGCGAACGCATGGAGGAAGTGCGCCGCGCCGCCATCGGGCGCCCGGTCGCCGTGCACTGCAAGTCAGGGGTTCGCTCCTACTTGGCCCATCGGATGCTCGCGGCGGCCGGGCTCGAAAGCGTCTCACTGTCGGGCGGCATGCTCACCCTGCAGGCGTGGGCCGAGGGGCGCGAACAGGGGCTGCTCGAAGGCTGAAGAGCAGCAAGGAGGAATGACGATGTGCAGAGCAGTCACGTGCAAGGTCTGCGGCAAGACGACATGGGCCGGCTGCGGCCGCCATGTCGACGCGGTCAAAGCAGGAGTCCCCAGCGGGCAGTGGTGCGGGGGCACTCACTCCCGCGAAGAGATCGCCAAAGCCCGGGCTGGGCGCCCCACGGCCGCCAGGTCATGGATCAAAGGGCTCTTCGGCAGGGGATGACCTTTCCGTCTTCACGAGGGCGCAGCGGTGCACCTGCATCGCGGCGCCCTCGTTCAGTCTCTGCAGCATTCATCCACGTCATACATTTCCTGCCCTTGCGGGCACACCGTGGAAAGCGTGTGTGTCACATTCTGGTGTCGCTCATGGAGTCTCCGGTGGTGTTCCGGCGGGTGGTTCTGTCGATCTCCGTACTTCGATCGCAGTACGTGCGTCGGCCGACAACGATCGAATCGGCGGAATCGCGCCCTTTCCGGGCCAGTGAGCAGGGTCACCCCTTCGCGATTTGACCGCACCTGCCGACCTGCGTAATGTTTTCACCTGTCGCCGAGACGGCCTGAACGGCCCGGAGGTGACGGATCGCCTTTCGGAGAAGCGCTTGTGAGTTGCTGATTCGGTTGTGTGGTTGTTGTTTGTGAACTCGATAGCGTGTTTGTTTGTTTATGCCTGTTTTTTGTTTTGAGTTGTTTTTTGGTTGGGATTCCTGTTGGCTGGCTTTCTTGTTTTGGGGGGTTGGTTGGTGGGGTTTTCCGAGTGTTTTTGTTCGGAGAGTTTGATCCTGGCTCAGGACGAACGCTGGCGGCGTGCTTAACACATGCAAGTCGAACGGGCTGCTCTGAGCTTGCTTGGGGTGGTTAGTGGCGAACGGGTGAGTAACACGTGAGTAACCTGCCCTCTTCTTTGGGATAACGGTCGGAAACGGCTGCTAATACCGGGTATTCACTTTGCCTCGCATGGGGTGGGGTGGAAAGGGTTTTTTCTGGTGGGGGATGGGCTCGCGGCCTATCAGCTTGTTGGTGGGGTGATGGCTTACCAAGGCTTTGACGGGTAACCGGCCTGAGAGGGTGACCGGTCACATTGGGACTGAGATACGGCCCAGACTCCTACGGGAGGCAGCAGTGGGGAATTTTGCACAATGGGCGCAAGCCTGATGCAGCGACGCCGCGTGAGGGATGGAGGCCTTCGGGTTGTGAACCTCTTTCGCCCATGGTCAAGGCTAGTTTTTGTTCTAGTTGAGGGTAGTGGGTAAAGAAGCGCCGGCTAACTACGTGCCAGCAGCCGCGGTAATACGTAGGGCGCGAGCGTTGTCCGGAATTATTGGGCGTAAAGGGCTTGTAGGCGGCTTGTCGCGTCTGCCGTGAAATCCTCTGGCTTAACTGGGGGCGTGCGGTGGGTACGGGCTGGCTTGAGTGCGGTAGGGGAGACTGGAATTCCTGGTGTAGCGGTGGAATGCGCAGATATCAGGAGGAACACCGGTGGCGAAGGCGGGTCTCTGGGCCGTTACTGACGCTGAGGAGCGAAAGCGTGGGGAGCGAACAGGATTAGATACCCTGGTAGTCCATGCTGTAAACGTTGGGCACTAGGTGTGGGGGCCACCCGTGGTTTCTGCGCCGTAGCTAACGCTTTAAGTGCCCCGCCTGGGGAGTACGGCCGCAAGGCTAAAACTCAAAGGAATTGACGGGGGCCCGCACAAGCGGCGGAGCATGCGGATTAATTCGATGCAACGCGAAGAACCTTACCAAGGCTTGACATGCACCGCGACACTGCAGAGATGTGGTGGCCTTCGGGGTGGTGTGCAGGTGGTGCATGGTTGTCGTCAGCTCGTGTCGTGAGATGTTGGGTTAAGTCCCGCAACGAGCGCAACCCTTGCCCTATGTTGCCAGCACGTTGTGGTGGGGACTCGTGGGGGACTGCCGGGGTTAACTCGGAGGAAGGTGGGGATGACGTCAAATCATCATGCCCCTTATGTCTTGGGCTTCACGCATGCTACAATGGCTGGTACAGAGGGTTGCGATACTGTGAGGTGGAGCGAATCCCTTAAAGCCGGTCTCAGTTCGGATTGGGGTCTGCAACTCGACCCCATGAAGGTGGAGTCGCTAGTAATCGCAGATCAGCAACGCTGCGGTGAATACGTTCTCGGGCCTTGTACACACCGCCCGTCACGTCACGAAAGTTGGTAACACCCGAAGCTCATGGCCCAACCGTTTGGGGGGAGTGGTCGAAGGTGGGATTGGCGATTGGGACGAAGTCGTAACAAGGTAGCCGTACCGGAAGGTGCGGCTGGATCACCTCCTTTCTAGGGAGCCCGTGTTGGGGGCTGTCCTGCGCGCGTTTGTGTGTGGGATGGTTTCTTGTGCTCATGCTTGGTCGCTGCCTGTGTGGTGGTGGGTGTGGGTGCGTTTGGGTTGCAGGTATGGGTGGGCGGACACGCTGTCGGGTTCACGTTCAACACCTGTTGGGCGTGTGTGCTCGTGCTTGTGGGGCTGCTGTTGGTGGTCGTGTGGGCGTGTGGTGGGTTGTTTGTGTTTTGTATAGTGGTTGTGAGCATCTTTTTGTTCTGTGGTTTTGTTTAGTTTTTGTGGGCATTCGGTGGATGCCTTGGCACCAAGAGCTGATGAAGGACGTTGCGGCCTGCGATATGCCTCGGGGAGTTGGCGAGCGAGCGTTGATCCGAGGGTGTCCGAATGGGGGAACCCAGCCGGGGTTGTGCCTGGTTACCATCATCTGAAGTTCATAGGGTGGTGGGGGGAACGCGGGGAAGTGAAACATCTCAGTACCCGTAGGAGAAGATATTCCGTGAGTAGTGGCGAGCGAAAGCGGAGGATGGCTAAACCGTGTGCGTGTGATAGTCGGCGGGCGTTGCGTGTGCGGTGTTGTGGGGCTCAGCTGTTCCGTCTTCTGCCGGGGGCGGGCATTGCGCGTGTCGTGGAGGTGAACACTCTGGGATGGGTGACCGTAGTGCGTGACAGTCGTGTAGCTGGACGTGGCGCGTGTGGTGTGGGTTGGGTGCCCGAGTAGTGCGGGACTCGTGAAATCTCGTGTGAATCTGCCAGGACCACCTGGTAAGCCTGAATACTACTTGGTGACCGATAGTGCATAGTACCGTGAGGGAATGGTGAAAAGTACCCCGGGAGGGGAGTGAAATAGTGCCTGAAACCGGGTGCCTGTAAGCCGTCAGAGCCTTGTGGGGTGATGGCGTGCCTTTTGAAGAATGAGCCTGCGAGTCAGTGGCACGTGGCGTGCTTAACCCGTGTGGGGTATGCGTAGCGAAAGCGAGTCTGAAATATGGCGTGTGTCGCGTGTTCTGGACCCGAAGCGGGGTGATCTACCCATGGCCAGGTTGAAGCGATGGTAAGACGTCGTGGAGGACCGAACCCACCAGGGTTGAAAACTTGGGGGATGAGCTGTGGGTAGGGGTGAAAGGCCAATCAAACTCCGTGATAGCTGGTTCTCCCCGAAATGCATTTAGGTGCAGCGTCGTGTGTTGCCTTCCGGAGGTAGAGCTACTGGATGGCCGATGGGCCCTCGCGGGTTACTGACGTCAGCCAAACTCCGAATGCCGGTGAGGTCGAGCATGGCAGTGAGACGGCGGGGGATAAGCTTCGTCGTCGAGAGGGAAACAGCCCAGATCATCAGCTAAGGCCCCTAAGCGTGCGCTAAGTGGGAAAGGATGTGGAATCGCGTTGACAACCAGGAGGTTGGCTTAGAAGCAGCCATCCTTGAAAGAGTGCGTAATAGCTCACTGGTCAAGTGGTTCTGCGCCGACAATGTAGCGGGGCTCAAGCGTACCGCCGAAGCTGTGGCACCCACACGTGGCGCCTGGGCAGCGTAGTTGCCTGTGGTGGTGTGGGTGGGTAGGGGAGCGTCCTGCGTGCGGTGAAGCCTGCTGGTGACGGTGGGTGGAGCGTGTGGGAGTGAGAATGCAGGCATGAGTAGCGATTCTGGGGTGGGAATCCCCAGCGCCGATTGACCAAGGGTTCCAGGGCCAGGTTCATCCGCCCTGGGTTAGTCGGGTCCTAAGGCGAGGCCGACAGGCGTAGTCGATGGATGACCAGTTGATATTCTGGTACCGGACACCAACCGACAAGTGTTGAAGCCATTGTGCTAACCACCTGCTCCGCTGTGCTCTTGGTGTCCTTCGGGACGCGGGGTGTGGTGGGGTCGTGGGATCCTGGTGGTGTGTAGGCAAGCGTGTTAACAGGGGTGACGCAGGAAGGTAGCTGCCGCGCGGTGATGGTTTACCGTGTCCAAGGGTGTGGCCCGTCTGCCAGGCAAATCCGGCAGGCTTGTGGGTGAGGCCTGATGGGGGACCCCGCTTGGGGGTACTGGTGGTGATCCTATGCTGTCTAGAAAAGCCTCGACGTGAGGGTGGTGTCCGCCCGTACCCCAAACCGACTCAGGTGGTCAGGTAGAGTATACCGAGGCGTTCGAGTGAATCACGGTCAAGGAACTCGGCAAAATTCCTCCGTAACTTCGGGAGAAGGAGGACCCCCAACCGTCCATCACCAGCGCGTGGGCCGGCGGTGGGGGGTCGCAGAGAATTGGGAGAAGCGACTGTTTATCAAAAACACAGGTGCGTGCGAAGTCGTAAGACGATGTATACGCACTGACGCCTGCCCGGTGCTGGAAGGTCAAGAGGAAGACTCAACACGTTTCGGCGTGTGAAGGTCTGAATTCAAGCCCCAGTAAACGGCGGTGGTAACTATAACCATCCTAAGGTAGCGAAATTCCTTGTCGGGTAAGTTCCGACCTGCACGAATGGCGTAACGACTTCTCCGCTGTCTCGACCGTGAACTCGGCGAAATTGCAGTACGAGTAAAGATGCTCGTTTCGCGCAGAAGGACGGAAAGACCCCGGGACCTTTACTACAGCTTGGTATTGGTGTCCGCTTGTGCTTGTGTAGGATAGGTGGGAGACTGTGAAGCTCCGGCGCCAGCCGGGGTGGAGTCGTCGTTGAAATACCATTCTGGTTCAAGCGGTCATCTAACCTCGGCCCGTGATCCGGGTTGGGGACAGTGCCTGGTGGGTAGTTTAACTGGGGCGGTTGCCTCCTAAAGAGTAACGGAGGCGCTCAAAGGTTCCCTCAGCCTGGTTGGTAATCAGGTGGCGAGTGCAAGTGCACAAGGGAGCTTGACTGTGAGACCGACGGGTCGAGCAGGTGCGAAAGCAGGAACTAGTGATCCGGCCATGGCACGTGGGTGCGTGGTCGCTCAACGGATAAAAGGTACCCCGGGGATAACAGGCTGATCTTGCCCAAGAGTCCATATCGACGGCATGGTTTGGCACCTCGATGTCGGCTCGTCGCATCCTGGGGCTGGAGTTGGTCCCAAGGGTTGGGCTGTTCGCCCATTAAAGCGGTACGCGAGCTGGGTTCAGAACGTCGTGAGACAGTTCGGTCCCTATCCTCTGTGCGCGTAGGAAACTTGTGGAGATCTGTCCCCAGTACGAGAGGACCGGGATGGACGAACCTCTGGTGTGCCAGTTGTACCGCCAGGTGCACGGCTGGTTGGCTACGTTCGGAAGGGATAACCGCTGAAAGCATCTAAGCGGGAAGCCTGCTCCAAGATGAGGTTTCCAACAGGAACCCTGTTCCTGTGAAGGCCCCCCACAGACTATGGGGTTGATAGGCCAGAGGTGGAAGCACCGCAAGGTGCTCGCGAGCCGACTGGTACTAATTGGCCAACACTAAACAACACCCCCACCCCGGTGGGGGGACACGGGACAACACCGCTCACAACCACTGTACAAACCACGACCAACCCACACCCCCCAACACCAGGGGGCGTGGAACACGGTTGACACCATTGCGGCGGTCATGGCGTGGGGGAAACGCCCGGCACCCATTCCGAACCCGGAAGCTAAGCCCCACAGCGCCGATGGTACTGCACCCGACAGGATGTGGGAGAGTAGGACACCACCGCAACACAACCACCCAACATGGGGGCCCAGAGCACACGCTCCGGGCCCCCACAACCACACCCACACAACAACACCAAACCCCAGCCAGGACGGACGTCGGCAGGTACGCATCCTGCCGACGTCCACGGCACGAAGGTGTGGCCCCACTCCAAGGTCCAGTGCTGTACCTTCCCTCCTTTTGCCCTGATCGGGACCGCGACGGGCTCCTGGCCCGGCCAGGGGTTTCCCGTGACCTCCACCTGCTGGCTGTGCCACTGATCCGCACTGCGACCGTCCATGTGCGGGTGTCGGCCCCAGCGCCTTGGTGCACCCTCTTGCAGGTGTTGCCGGCCGGAAACCACTCATGAACCCGCCCCGGTGCATCAGGCGATCTTCTGGTGGTGCCATGCGCACGCGAAATGCCACGAACAAGACGCACTGTTCGTCGCCCCCTTACTTCCAACGTTTTTCGCGGGCTCTGACAATTCGCCTTTTGCTTCTTTTGATGCCTGAATGCCTGAATGAATGTCCGGCTTTTGGTGCGCCTGAATTCTTGTAGTGGTCGATGGTTGTCCAGGAGGTGTTCGATAGACTTCGAGAGCCCATCAATGGATCTCCTTCAGAGGAGTCTGTTCGTGAAATTCCGTTCCGTCGTGCAGGGGGGCCTGGTGCTCGCCCTGGCTGCAGGTGCGCTGGTCCCTGTTGCCGCCCATGCGGCAGTGCCGACCGCGCCGGTGGTGACCTTCACCGGTGCGACCTGCCATGCTCCGCGCAACATCCTCACCGTGGCGGGTGCCGGCGCACTGTCTGCTGCGGAAATGGAGAACATGCGAGTCGCCCTTTTCTTCGGCGACGGCACGCAACTGTTCGTTCCCAAGGCAATGACGTCGACCTTCTTGGTCGACGATACCAAGCCCGTCGAGGAATACCTGACCCTGGCCGGTAGGAATCCCGCCGACTTCTACGGCAAGACCGTGAGCCTCAAGCTCTACTACTTCGACAAGGACCGGACAGAGCCTCCTGCCTCCTACGACGCCGAGGCCGCTGGTCTGGGAAAGACTCGCTTCATCAAGCTGGCTGACACTCAGGCGGCCCTGGTGGATCCCGACACGGCCTGCAAGCAAACCCTTCCTGCCGCCCCCGTCGTCACGATGACGCGAGTTGCGGGCACGAACAAGATCCAGGTCAGCGGAGGCGATGGCGCCGCAAACGCAAACTACCGCTTCATCGTCACCCTTGACGGACAGTCCGTGGCTGTGCCCAAGGCCAAGTCCCAGCAGATCCTCGCCAATGGCGGCACCACGACCCTTGAAGAGCTCATCGGCGCCGACGAGGCGAAGAAGTACTACGGCAAGAGCGCCAGCGTCGACGTCTACTACTTCGACCAGGCTGGCGAGTACGCGACCACACTGTATGTCGATCTTGCCTCAGTGATTGCCGGACAGACCAAGGAACGCTTCATCAAGCTCGATCGCCACACTCTCAGCGCTCGTGGCCCCGTGGTGGTTCCGACCCTGACCTTCACCCCCGCCACCTGCGATGCGAAGGCCAACACGGCCACGCTGACCGCATGGGACAAGGACCGTCAGGACAACTACCGTCTGGTCGTGAGCATTGGCGGACAGGACTTCCACCTGCCCAAGGCCGATGTGGCGAAGATCCTTGCCGATGGTGGTTCCCTGAAGATCGAGGACTACCTCACCGCCAAGAACCAGAAGCCCGCCGACTACTACGGCAAGGACTTCAGCGCCAAGCTCTACTACTTCGACAAGGACGGCGAAGAAGACCCCGCGACCTACGACGCGGCCATGGCCGGCGCCGGCAAGACACGTTTCATCCTCCTGTCGGCCCAACCCGTCACCGGCACCTTCGTGGACCCCGCCGGCCTGTCCTGCGCCCCCGCCCCGAACCCGGCTCCCGGCCCGAATCCGGCGCCCGCTCCGAACCCGGCGCCCTCGCCGAGCCCGAACCCGGCGCCCACCGCACCTGCCAAGCCCCAGACCAAGGCTCCGGCAACCACCCCGGCCAAGACCAGTTCGACACTGGCCCACACCGGCGCACAGAACCTGGCCCCCATCGCACTGCTCATCGCCCTGCTCGGTGGAGCCACCCTCACCCTCAAGCGCCGCAGCCGCTGACACAAACCCGCCCACCTCTACCACGCAGGCGCACTGGAGGGGTCGGTGGCAGGCGATGGTTCCATCCCACCCGGGCCCGTGTGGACGTGTGGCACAGTCGTCGTGTCGATCGCCCAAGGCCACCCCCTCGACCTCCTGGCGCCCCACTGTCGCAGAAGTGGAGTCCGGCGCCATCGACCTTCTTCGCGGCCGAACTCCTCCGACCCGTTCTGTCGCCGCTTCGCGCCGGCGGCACCGAAGCGATTGCGGGCGCAAGTGGTCATGGCTCTCGTCTGCACCAAGTCGCGTGTGCATCGCCGGATCGCAAAAGACGAACGGGGCGAAGACCCCAATGCCCCTGCGGTCCCCAAGTCGGCCGGGCCTGGTGCGTTGAAGCACCGCAACCCGGTCTTGGAACAGCCAAACGAGATCCTGTGCGCCGCCGCCCCTTCTGCGCCAAGGGAGTCGGCCCGGAGCGAGAAGGATCGCCGAGCCCAAGGACGCGCGCGATGGGACCCGTGACGAGCGAATCACGTACGGCACTCACGGGAAAAGGTCGTATCTGGCGGAGAGTGGCGGCTCCAGGGGAGACGAACACTTGCTCGAGCCGCCAACCGACGCGCGACTGGCGAGCAGGACGATCGCCTCCACCCGCTCTCGCCTCACCCATCCACCTGCCACATGAATGCGCTCCACCACCCCGGCCCGCCAGACCCAGGAGCGCTCCGACCAATGGTGCTGCAGCCTCCATCGAAAGACGGAGATCAGGACGCAAAACCCCTCGTTCGCAGTATTCCCGCAGTTCAGGAATGTCTCTAACGTTCGTAGTTGTCCGATCCTCCACCTGATCGAGGAGTTGAACGCCACATGAGCGTTACCGAATGGTGGCACAGCGCCACAGGAACAGACCACGTCATCGAGGCCCGGGGCGTGACGAAGGTGTACGGCCAAGGCGAGGCCCGGGTCGTCGCCCTCGACGGCGTCAGCCTGACCATCCGAAAAGGCGAGTTCGCCGCCATCATGGGCCCCTCCGGCTCCGGCAAGTCCACCCTGCTGCACTGCCTGGCCGGCCTGGATTCCCCCACCTCCGGCCAGATCCTCATCACCGGGATCGATCTGGCCGCCATGAACGACAAGCGCCTCACCCAAGTGCGCCGCGACAAACTCGGCTTCATCTTCCAGTCCTTCAACCTGTTGCCCTCACTGACCGCCGAGGACAACATCCTGCTGCCCATGCGACTGGCACACCGCAAGCCGGACAAGGCCTGGTTCGAGGCAGTCATCACCACCCTGGGCATCGGCGACCGCCTGACGCACAAGCCCAACGAACTCTCCGGTGGACAGCAGCAGCGTGTTGCCGTTGCCCGCGCCCTGGTGGGCCGTCCCGATGTCATCTTCGCCGACGAGCCCACCGGTGCCCTGGACACCGCCTCTGCCGCCAACCTCCTGGAGACCCTCGCCCGCATGTGCGAAACCTTGGGCCAGACCATCGTCATGGTCACTCACGACGAGGACGCGGCAGCAACGACCACGCGCATCATCAGGTTGCGCGACGGCCATGTCATTGACGACGCCCCCGTGTCGCGCCACGTCGGCGCCCACGCCCGTGTCACGGGAACGGGAGGCTGCTGATGCCCGCCATCTTCGACGTGAGGCGCGCCATCGCCGCATTCGTCGCAGTGATGATGAGTGCCGCCCTCATCGCTTTCGCCCTCGTCGTCTCCGGCTCATTCCGCACCCAGATGCAGTCGCAGGCCCGCCTGTCCGTGGGAGACGCGGATGCCGTCGTCACCGACCAGCGTCTGCCCAGCAGCACCGAAGGAGGGCTGGACGAGGCCCTCGTGTCGCGGATCTCCGGGATCGACGGTGTCTCCTCCGTCCGAGGCTCGCACTGGTCTCACCTCAAACTCGATCTGCCCCCACAGTTGGCGAACTCGATCGGCGGTACCGTCGTGGTCCAGGACGTGCCCGTTCTCACCGAGCACACGACCCTGACCAGCGGTCGGCTCCCATCCGCAACCGGTGAAGTCCTCGTCAGTACCGACCTGGCCGAGCAACAGGGGCTTGGCGTCGGTGACACGATCCGCACCAAAACCCCCGAGGAGACCACGCGCGCGGCCTCGTCCGTCGTCGGCGTCATCTCCCCGGGCGCAGATTCCCACCTCGCTGGAACCGGAACCGTCTACGCCACCACCGATCAGATCGTGGCGCTCGGAGGGGAGCGAGACTACCGCTACCTGTATGTGACCGGTTCACCGGGCAACAGCCCTGCTGATCTGCGCGAGAAAGTGGCCGCAGCGGTGGAGGCGGTCCAGCCCTCGGCATTGGTGCAGACCGCTGATGAGGAGATCTTCCAGCGCGCGAGCAACGAGGAGGGGAGCACAACCATTGCAACAGTCCTCAACCTGCTGGCCCCGGTGTGCGCGATCGTCGCCATGATCGTCATCGCCACCACCTTCACCACTCTCGTGGCAAGACAGACCCGCACCATCGGGCTCCTGCGCTGCGTCGGCGCCAGCCGGGGGCAAGTGCTGCTCGCCATCGTGCGCACGGGCCTGTTGACCGGAGTGATCAGCTCCGTCCTCGGGGCCGGGCTCGGAGTCGGCAGTGCCGCGATCCTGATCCGCTCGGGAGTCTTCGCCGACCTGGTCGCAGAGCACTTGACGATCTCCCCGCTCTCAGTGGCCCTCGCCATCGGGCTGGGATCCTTGACCGCACTCATCGCAGTACTGCGTCCCGCCCGCAGGGCCACACGCATCTCACCACTGGTGGCCCTGACCGGACAGAGCGCCGACGTGAAACAGGCGGCACGCAAGCACCGATGGGTCGCAGCCGTCGGGGCGGTCATCGTCCTCGTCGGAGGGATCCTCGCCGCACTGGGGGCCACAGGAGGGCAGCTGCCCCTCGCAGCCGGCGGAAGCGCCCTGACCGTCGCCGGCTTCCTGGCGATGCTGCCCTTCCTCACGACAGCGATCGCCCAACTCGTCGGAAACCTCGGTTCGCCAGGACGATTTCCGATCCTCCACTTGGCCATCCGCAACCTCATTGCCGACTCCGGTCGTTCCGCAGCGACGACGTCCACGTTCTTCGTCTGCGTGCTGGTGGGCTCAGCGCTCTTCGTCGGCCTGTTCTCCCTGCGCGGGTCCTTTGACGAACTGGTGCACCGGGGGTCGCCCGTCGACGTGCAGATCCACGGCATCACGCCGAGCACGGACGTCAAGGGCCTCACCTCCACCATTGCATCCGTCAACGGGGTTGAGAAAACGCTCACCGTCCCCTCGATCGAGGTGACCAGGAACTTGGGAGAACAGCAGGAGAAGCTCTACGTCGTCAGCATCGACAAAGTGCAGGCCGCCACCGTCGTTCGATCCACCCTCGGGCTGGAGGACCTGTCCGATGACACACTCATCGTGGGCGACATCTATCACATTCCCGACGGCACGCAAGTCACCCTCACCGGACCCGGCGGCCAGTCCACGCTGACGGCACGAGTGCGTGAGGGCTGGGGCGCGGCGATCACCCCCGCCACGGCGCAACGCCTCACGGCGGGCACACCCACGGACTCGATGATGTGGATCCGCACGAGCGAAGACTCCTCCGGCGCGACAGAGAAGGCGATCCGGGAGGCTTCCCGGGGACAGGACCTCATGGTCGTGGGAAGCGCGGCGGCCCGGGCACAAGTCGAGGAGAACATCAACCGCATGATCTTCATCGTGTGCCTCGTCATCGGAGCGGCCTTCATCATCTCCTTGTCCGGCATGGCCAACACCATCGATGTCTCAGTCCTGGAACGCACACGTGAGATCGGTGTCCTGCGCGCCACCGGTTCGAGTCGATCGGAGATCAAGCGCCTCATCATCACCGAAGGAGTGCTCCTCGCCGTGGTCGGCGGAACCCTGGGGCTCATCGCGGGAAGCGCCCTGGGCGCAGCGGACACCTTGGCAGCGTTGAAAGACGGCGGGATCACCCTCGTACTCCCTCTGGTCGCGCTCGCGGGCATCTTTGGTGTGACACTGCTCGTCGCCGTGTCGGCCGCGCTCGTCCCAGCAGGCCGGGCGAGCGCGGTGGCACCGGTTGCGGCGCTGGCCGAGGACTGAGGGTTCAAAGCACACAAGCGCTCGACGACAATGGCACCATTCCTTCTGCGCTGCGGCAACACCGTCGAATGTCGCTGCAGCGCAGAAGGCCGTCAGGCATCCGCTTCAGGTGTCATCAGCGACTCGGGCGGCAGGTCGCATCTCCTCTTGGTGCACGGCCACGACGAGCTTCAGCCGGGAGTTCACGCCGTACTTCTTCATGACATGCGAGATGTGGGTCTTGACGGTGGCCTCGGAGAGGCAGAGTTTCTCCGCGATCTCCGCGTTGGAGCACCCCTCGCAGAGGAGGGCGAGAACCTCGGTCTCGGCTTGGGTGATGCCGGGGCGGGGCGCTGCCATGGGGCGCAGGTGGTGGGCAACGAGGCGGGAGGCGGTGGCCGGGGAGATGGTCGTGCCGCCGTCGCGGGCGGCGTGGACGGCGCGAATCACCTCCTCGGGGGAGGAGTCCTTGAGAAGGAAGCCGTTGGCTCGTTGGTCCAGCGACGTTCTCATGGCCTCATCGTCATCGAATGAGGTGAGCATGATGACGGCGGTTTCCGGCATCTCCTGTTTCACGGTGGTGAGGAGCTCCAGTCCATCCGTACCCGGCATGCGCACATCGGTGATGAGCACATGCACCTGGTGGTGCCGGAGGAAGGCCAGCGCCTGCTTGGCCGAGTTGAAGGTGCGGAGCACCTCGATCCTGTCATCCTCTTTCAGGTAGGCCCGTAGGGCTTGCAGGACCATCGGATCGTCGTCGACGACCACCACTTGGCACCTCTCATCGCGGATGTCGGCTTGCGCAGAGGGGATGGCGTCATCATGCATGGGAGAATTTTAACCATCACGTTCCCCCCCTCCGAGAGGTGCCACCATGTGTCCTCACAGAAGCGATGAGCTGACCTTCCCCGTGTGGCGGCCCACGAGGCAAGCGCATCTGATGCAGGCGGGGATCGCTCTGTTCCTGTTCGTCATCTCTCCGGTCATGGTCGACTCCTGGCAGCCACGGGGTCTGGGGCTCACTGCGCTCCTCGTGGCATGCCTCCCCCTGTCCTCACTGCACCCTGCTGCCGGCCTCAGCGCAAGCATGGTCCTCGGCTGGACGGCCTTGTTCGGAGTGGAGCCAATTGCCTTGGCGGCCCTCTCCACTCCCTTGTTCATCTGCACGCTCCTCCTCGCCAGGGGATACCCGCGCTGGGTGCCCTATCTGGCGGCTGGGGCCCATGGCCTCGCCTTCGTCGTCTACATGCACATGGCGTTTTCGCCCCCTGGCGCCCACGTTGGCCTCATCTTGACGGGGATCGTCGCCACCCCTTGCCTCGTCGGCGCTGAGATCGTTCGGCGTCATCGCCACATGGTCACCACGAGCGAGCGGAATCGCCGGGAGAGATTGGAGCAGCAGCGGCGCCTGGTGGTCTCCGAGCTCCATGACACCGTGGTCCGCGACCTGAGCCATGCGGTCATGCTCGCCGAGCAGAGCCGGCTGGCGCATCCCGATGACGATCTCCTCCAACGAGAGCTGGCCACCGTCATCCTCCCGGTCCGCACCGCCCTACGGCAGTTGCGGCAAGGTCTCAAGGCAATGAGCACCGCAAAGGGGGATGACGCACTCCTGCTCCTGGCATCCTCCCCGCCGCCGCGCCTTTCCGAGACCATCGCGGGGTCCCGGGCCTCACTCGCCGATCGCGGCGCAACGCTGGTCGAGGAAGGCATTGAGCTCTTGGACAACCCGATGATCACCCCGGGTGTGCATCAGCAGTTGGTGAGGGTCATTGGCGAGCTCATCACCAATGCCTCGAAGTACGCCTCCCCGTCTTCCACGGTCTCGCTGGTCGTTGAGTGCGATGGGCGTACCGTCGAATGCATGTGCGTCAACGCGATCAGTTCCGATGTGCCCACCAGCTCGGAGCTGTCCTCGAAGGTTGGTCTGGACGGGGCACAGCGTCGGATCGAGACCTTGGGAGGAACCTTCACTGTGAACAGATCGGCCGAGCGGTGGTCGGTCGTCTTCAGCGTTCCGATCCAGGTCTAGTTGCCTCAAGGCCGGGAATTGACTTCCCCTCCGATTCCTTTCGGCCGCTTGACGCGCCGCGTGGGGAGTTTTCCGGATTCCGTCCAGTACACCCAGAGTGACGAAGCCGGCGAGACGATGGCCGAATCATCACGAGATGGCGGACGAATCTCGCGGGTTGAGCGGGCGGCGAGTGCAGCGCTCAGCGGGCGATGCGCAGGCGGAATCGGTGGGCTCCTGTGGCGCCCAGGTAGGTGATTCCGGCCAGGACGGCAATGGTGCCGCCGGCGGACAGGTCAGCGATGACGGCAACTCCCAGGCCGAGCAAGCCGAGGCCGGCGCCCAGGAGCGGCGACCACACCACGAGGCTGAGTGCCGAAGGCGCCCACGGCTTGAGACTGGCCGCAGGAGCGGCCAGCAGAGCCAGGGACAGTACCGTGCCCACTGCGGGGATGACGACCACCGTGGTCAACACGACCAGGGCGAGGATGGCGCCCTCGGCCAGTTCCACCCTGCCGCCGTGAGCGCGAAATCCGTCCTCGTCGAAACTCAGCGCGACCAAGTGACGTCCGCGAAAGACCACCAGCGCAGTGGCGAGGGCGAGCACCGTGGCGGCGGCCGCGACATCAGCCACATTCACGTGCAGCAATGACCCCGTGAGGAAGGAGGTGATCTGCAAGGGCAAAGGAGCGAACCACTTGGCCAGGAAGTAGCCCAACGCGAATCCGAAAGTCAGGACGATGCCGGCGGCTGCCTGCGGAGAAATGCCCCGGATGCGCGAAAGTCCTCGCATGAGCCACGCAAGGGGCACGCACATGGCGAATGCTCCGGCGAAGAGCCACACCGACAGCGACTGCTGGTCGGCCCCAAGTGCGGCTCCAACGACCACGCCCAGGACGGCCCCCGGGAAAGTCCCGTGAGTCACGGATTCGGCGAAGAAGACTCGCCCACGCATGACGGCCAAGGCACCGACCAGCCCACACAGGGCGCCGACCGCCACGACCTCGAGGATCGGAAGACGAAGAATGTCCAGCAGTACCGGTGTCATGCGCTGAGCGCCTCCTCGGCACGCGGGGTGGTGGGCCGCGCGTGGGAGCGCCCTCGACGTCGAATGAATTGGAGGATCTGCTGAGCGGCCAGGGCCACGGGAAAGGAGGCCAGGACCATGAGGGCCACACTCGCCTGGGGCGACACCAGCCGGGCGGAGGGCAGGGTTGCCAGCCACAGGCCGAGCCAGCCGCCGGCCACTCCTGCCAGGATTGCGAGCAACGCCATGGTCCGCGGCGAGGACGACAACAGCCGCGCTGCGGCCCCCGGCACCACCATGTAGCCGATGACCAGCAGCACTCCGACCGCCGATGCGGCCGAGACCACCACCGCGGCGATCGCCGTGTTCAAGGCCAAGTCGACCAGCGTCACGCGGATCCCGCAGGCGCGAGCCCCGTCGGGGTCGAAGGCGACGAAGACCTGGGCTCGCCATGTCAGCGCCGCGAGAACCATGCCGACCGAGCAGGCCGCAAGGGCCTGGAGGAGCCGCGCATCGGTGACCTCCAGCATGCGGCCGAACATGAGCGCCTCCAGCTGTCCCGAGCTGTCCCCGACCCGCAGTGACAGGACGATGCCGACGGCGAAGAACGAGGTGAGGACCACTGCGGTGGCGCTCTCACTTGCTCCTCCTGAGCGCATTGTCCATGTGAGTGCCGCAACGACGAGGATGCTGACCAGCGCAGCGCCGGGCAGGATGCCTTCGAGTCCTCCCCACAGTGCGCCGCCGACAATGCCGGGGAAGACGGAGTGGACCATTGCCTCCGCATTGAACTCCACACGCCGCAGATTGACGATGGTCCCGACCAGGCCCGCGGTCATCCCCAGCGTGACGAGCAAGAGGAAGGGGCGGAAGAAGTATGGGGTCGATGCCACAGTGACGAAGCCGGGAACGCCGGCAAGTGCATTCCTCAGCGCTTCCAGGGCCTCCAGGAGCAGAGAGGTCATGAGGCGCGTCCTGCCGGCTGGCGAGCGGCCGGGCCGGCTTCCGTGGGGGCAGGACCCGTGGGGCCCAGGGCGGCAAGCGTGGGGGAGGCGGGAGCAGAATCGGTGAGGTCGACGCTGGCGAGGCGGGCCACCGTGAGCGAGTGCTCGCGAACCACCTCGTCGCCGGCGTGCCCCCCGTAGGCCAGGGCGAGCACCTCCGGAGCCAGAACCTGCTCGACACCGCCGAAAGCGACCTGCCGCCCTGCCAGGAGCAGCGCGTGGTCGCATGCGTGCCTGGCAAGGTCGAAGTCGTGAGTGGACGCCAAGAAGGCGACCCCTTCCGCCTTCATCTGTTGGATCTGGTCGAGCAGGGCGGCCCGGTTCGGCTCGTCCAACCCATTGAAGGGTTCGTCCAGAAGGACCAGCCCCGGGTCGCCGACCTGGGCCCTTGCCAAGAGGACCCGTTGGCGCTGCCCGCCCGAGAGCTCGCCGAATCGTCGATCGGCGCGGTCGGCCAGGCCCACCCTTTCGAGGGCCTGGCCGACCTTGGCCCGTCCGTGACGCCCAAGGCGTCCCCACCACCCGAGTCTGGCGACAAGTCCCATGGTCACGACTTCGCGCACCGTCACCGGGAAGGTGAGGTCGACGTCGACGGACTGGGGGACGTACCCGATCCGCGTGTCGCCCAGGTCCACGGTGCCCTCCAACACCCTGACGGCCCCGAGGACGGCCCGCAGCAGGGTCGTCTTTCCAGAGCCGTTCGGTCCGACGAGGGCGACGGCCTCGCCCTCGTGGATGTCGAAGTGCAACTGCCGGACCACGGGCGTCCCGGCGTATCCGAGGGCCGCATCGGTGAAGGACAGGACTGGGCGGGGCATGGCAGTGCTCACTTCAAGGAATCGGGCTGGGGCGCCAGGGTGCCGCCCCATGCGGTGACCAGGGTGGTCACGTTGTGGATGATCGAGCCGGTGTAGGTCTCTCCTTCGGAGCCCTTGGGGCCCAAGGAGTCGCCGTACAGGGCGTCGTCGCCGATGACGGCCTTGACCCCTGCCGCGCGGGCGACCGCCTCGATCGACTTGGAGTTGTTCGAGTTCTCGGCGAAGAGGGCGGTGGCTCCCGACTTCTTCACTTCGGCTGCGGCTTTGGTGATGTGATCGGCAGTGGCGTCCTGCTGGTGGTTGAAGTCCGACAGGGCGGCGCCGATGAATTTCACTCCGTAGGAGGCGGAGAAGTAGCCGAAGGCGTCATGGGAGGTGAACAGCACCTTGTGCTGTTCCGGGATCGAGTCGATCGACGCGGCGGCCCATGCGTCGAGGTCACTGAGCTTCTTCTTGTAGGCGCTCACCTGTGATTCGAAGAGCGCCTTGTTCTTCTCGGAGGTCATGGAGAGGAACTCTCCGATGTTTTCCACCTGGACCGCCGCATTCTTCGGGTCGGTCCACACGTGCGGGTCGAAGCGGAACTCGGCCTGGGATTCACCGTCCTCGGGCGGGAAGGGCCACGGGCTGACTTCGATCGTCTTGGAGCCGCGAGCGACCTTGTAGGGCAGGTTCTGCTCCGCCTTGAGTTGTGCGTCAAGGTCGTCACGGTCCTTGGAGGACAGGACGCCGGAGGTCACCCCCATGATCCCCTTGAACCCGGAGGATTCCACGGCGGCGTCGAGGAAGTGTTCGAGGTCGACTCCGTTGACCAGGAGCAGGTCTGCTTCGGCCATCGCCGTGGCCTGCTTGGGGGTCAGTTCGTGCTCGTGCGCCGAGGCGTTGGGGGCGAGCAGGCATGTCAGGTCGATCGTCGAGGCTGCCGAAGACGGGTCCGCTCCGAAGGTCTCGGTGGTGCCCTCGGCGGTGTTCTTGACGAGGGCGAGAGTCGGTGTGGAGGAATTGTCGGCGGCGATCTGGGTGACGTAGTCGCAGATCTGCGTGGTGGTGGCGACGATTTTCACGGTGTTGGCCGCCTCGGAATTCCCCCCGCTTTGCGCGCCGGCGCCGCCGGTGTGACATCCGGTCAGTGCCAGTGTCGAGGCGACGCAGAATGCGCCGGTTGTCAGTGCGATGCGTGAGGGGGTCACGTGTGGTCTCCCGTTCCTGTTCGTCGGCGGTGCTTTTCAACATCGACCACCCAAAGTTTCGGGTGCCCGAATAATCCGGAGGCTACACCTTTCGGGCATCCGAAAACAAGGGGGACCTCGGCCGGTGCGGGCTCGGCCGTGCAGGTCACTCGTTGCCCGGGAAGTGCCTGTACCATTGCTGGGATACTGCAACCCAGAGAAGGGGAGGACCCGCATGAACCTCGATGACATCACCAAGCAGGCACAGGGCGCCGTCGAAGGCGTTCTGCGCGACGAGGCTTCCACTGACAAGGCCCTCGACATGGCGGCCGACGCCGCCAAGCAGGTGACCGGTGGCCGCTTCGACGAGCAGATCGACGCCGCGCGCACCGCAATCGACGAGAAGATCGGCGAGTGATCGCCTGATCCGACGAGCCCCTTCCAGGGCTTTCCATGACGGGGTCGACCCTTCGGGGTCGGTCCCGTTCCACGTGCGGGCCCGCTCCCGCGAGATGTGACAATGGGCGGGTGGAAAATGACGACCGCCACGTCCAGCCTCCGGGTTCGATTCTGCTGGCCGCAACCCCCATCGGGGACATCCGAGATGCCTCTCCGCGCTTCGTGCGCGCCCTTGGAGAGGCCCAGGTCGTGGCCGCCGAGGACACCAGGCGTCTGTTGGCCCTGGCCAAACGCCTCGACGTGCGCATCAATGGCAGACTGCTGAGTCTTCACGACCACAACGAGGGCGAGCGTGCCGCCCAAGTGGTCTCCATGGCCGAGGGCGGAGCGCGGGTCCTCATCGTCTCGGACGCCGGAATGCCCACCGTCTCCGACCCCGGCTACAGGGTCGTGTGCCGAGCCGTCGAGGTCGCAGTGCCGGTCTCGGCGCTTCCGGGACCTTCCGCGCCGGTCACCGCGTTGGCGGTGTCAGGGCTTCCCAGCGACCGGTTCAGCTTCGAGGGATTCCTGCCGCGCAAGGACGGGGAGGCCCGCCGTCACCTGACCTCCGTTGCGTCGATGCCCCACACCTTGATCTTCTTCGAGGCGGCCAAGCGACTGAACGAGACGCTGGTCCGCATGGCTGACGTGCTCGGAGGCCACCGCAGGGCCGTCGTCTGCCGAGAGCTGACCAAGACCCACGAGGAAGTGCTGCGGGGTGAACTCACCCAGCTCATGGCCCAAACCCGCGGCGAAGTGCTGGGGGAGATCACCATCGTTGTCGAAGGAGCGCGAGGAGTGTGCGATGCCCAGGACCATGTGGGTGCCGTCCTGGCGCTGGTCGCGGAAGGCATGCGCCTGAAAGAGGCGGCCGCCGAGGTGGCCGAAGCCACCGGGGCGCGCAAGAACGACCTGTACAAGGCGGCGCTGGCCCGGCGGGACAAGGAAATGTGACTTTGCCCGATGCGGCCCGCGGCAAGCGGGTGCGCGTCAGTGACGACGGGCACCGGCCAAAGGGCCCGCCTCCATCAGGCGCGGACCGCCTTCCACACGAGGCCACCGATGACCATGAGCACGGCGGCGATCCAACCGAAGATGCCGAAGAGGATTCCTCCGACGAACCCGAAGATCCCGCCGACGAACCCGGACAGCTGCGATCCCTCACCGATCTCCAAGGTCGACTTGTAGGAGGAGGCCACAGTGCATGTGATCGTGTACCGGCCGGCCTCCTGGGAGGTGAATTCGAGAATCTGTGCACGACCGTTCACGGTCATCGAACCCGAGGGGTCGCTTGCGACGATCTCCAGGCCGCCCGGCGACACGGCGGTGCATTCGGCATCGGCCTGGGCCGATCTGCTCCGAGGCGCGTAGATGGCGTAGAGGGTCGATGCCTTGAGTTTCATCTGGGTGGATTCGGTGGTGGACAGGCGTGTGAGGTCCGTACTCGGCATCGCCGAGAGGAAGTTCGTCAGACCCAGGGCCATGACCACCGAGGCGACGACGGCCACGATGATGCCGGCGACGATGAGGATCATCGGTCCCGGGCCGCGTTTGACGGGTCGTTGCGCGCCCATCGGGGGCACGGGAGCGCCGTAGGGGGGCATCGATTCACTCATCTCTTCTGCTCCGATCAGTCATGGGGGCCTGCGGGTCGGTGGCGAAGACCTGCGGGTGCGGCAGGGGTCGGCGCCAGTGGTGTGGCCACGCTCATGACAGGCCTTCGCGTGAGGTCGACAGGACTTCGGCAATCCCGGCCTCCGCCAGGCGCATCGAGGCCGCTGCCCCGGTCTCGGGGGAGACCGGCTCGGTGAGGTCCGACAGGACGCGCACGCGGAAGCCTTCCGCCGCAGCATCCAGGGCGGTTTCGCACACGCAGTGCGACTGGGCCAGGCCCACGACGTCGACGCAGGTGACACCGGCGCTGCGCAGGGCCTCTGCCAGTGTGGTCCCGTCCTGGGTCGTTCCCTCGAATCCCGAGTAGGCGGCGCTGTACTGTCCCTTCTTCACGGTGACATCCGCCCCGAGGTCTGCAAGAGCCGGGTGCAACTCGGCCTCGGTGGTGTCCGCCACGCCATGCGGGGGCCAGGTGTCGACGTAGTCCGGGGTGGCGGAGAAGTGCTCGCCCGGGTCCACGTGCCAGTCCTGGGTGGTGACCAGCAGATCGTAGTCGCCCCGGTGTGCGGCCACGTAGGAGGCGATGCGTCGGGCGCTGGCGTTGCCTCCGGACACGGGCAGTGCTCCACCTTCGCAAAAGGTCGGCTGGACGTCGACGACGATGAGTGCGCGTGCCATGCGTTGCTCCTCGGTGGCGGCTCGGGACCGGGTGGGCGGAAGGGTTTTCCCGCCCCGGCGGGGGCCGGGGCGGGCCCCGCCTCCCACGCTAGTCGCGTGCCGCCCCCATGTCCTGTGCGGGCGTCCTCGCAAAGGGGCGACCTCCAGTGCCTCACAGTCGACGTCGCGGGTGACCCGATCCGCCTCCTGCCGGCGTGTAGCACGCGGCGCGACCGCCGCAGGTGCTCCCGCGAGTGCGCAGGGCGCAGGTGGCCCCGCCCTCGTCAATGGTTGTCGGAGCGCGACTAGGATGGGACCCCATGAGCCGCATCCTCTCCGCCGTCGCATGGCCCTACGCCAACGGCCCCCGCCACATCGGACACGTCGCCGGATTCGGCGTCCCCTCTGACGTCTTCTCGCGCTACATGCGCATGGCGGGACACGAGGTCCTCATGGTCTCCGGCACCGACGAACACGGCACCCCCATCCTGGTGGCGGCCGACGGCGAGGGAGTCACAGCCCGCGAACTGGCCGATCGCAACAACCGACTCATCGTCGAAGACCTGGTCAACCTGGGCCTGTCCTACGACCTGTTCACCCGCACCACTGCGGGCAACCACTATGCGGTGGTCCAGGAGATGTTCGAAGTCGTCCGCGACAACGGGTACATGATCCAGCAGGTCACGCGGGCCGCGATCTCGCCCTCGACAGGACGTACCCTGCCCGACCGCTACATCGAAGGCACCTGCCCCATCTGCTCCACCCCCGGCGCGCGCGGTGACCAGTGCGACGCCTGCGGCAACCAGCTGGACCCCACCGACCTGATCGACCCGCACTCGCGAATCAATGGAGAGACCCCGGAGTTCGTCGAATCCACCCACTGGTTCCTGGACCTGCCGGCCTTGGCCCAGGCCCTGTCGCAGTGGCTGGACGAGCGCGAGAAGTCCGGTACGTGGCGGCCCAATGTCATCAAGTTCTCCAAGAATTTCCTCGACGACATCCGCCCGCGCGCCATGACCCGCGACATCGACTGGGGCATCCCGGTGCCCGGCTGGGAGGACCAGCCCACCAAGCGCCTGTACGTGTGGTTCGATGCCGTCATCGGCTACCTGTCGGCCTCCATTGAATGGGCGCGCCGCAGCGGCGAGCCCGAGGCGTGGCGCAAGTGGTGGAACGACCCGGAGGCCCTGTCCTACTACTTCATGGGCAAGGACAACATCGTCTTCCACTCGCAGATCTGGCCGGCGGAGATGCTGGGCTACAACGGCGGCGGCTCCAAGGGCGGCGAGCCCGGCACCTTGGGCACACTCAACCTGCCCACCGAGGTCGTCTCCAGCGAGTTCTTGACCATGGAGGGCAAGAAGTTCTCCTCCAGCCACGGCATCGTCATCTACGTGCGCGATTTCCTCTCGCGCTACCAGGCCGACGCGCTGCGCTACTTCATCAGCGCGGCCGGTCCGGAGACCTCCGACGCCGACTTCACGTGGGCCGAGTTCGTGCGCCGCACCAATGGTGAGCTGGTGGCCGGATGGGGCAACCTGGTCAATCGCACTGCGTCAATGATCGCCAAGAAGTTCGGCCAAGTGCCCGCCCCGGGCGAGTTGGAGGAAATCGACCGCGTCCTGCTGGACGCCCTGTCCGCCGGATTCGACGAGGTCGGGGACCTCATTCGTCACCACCGTCAAAAGGCCGCCTTGGCTGCGGCGATGCGCCTGGTGGGTGAGGCGAACAAGTACGTCACCGACACCGAGCCCTTCAAGCTCAAGGCTCCTGAGCAGCAGCAACGCCTGGCGACCGTCCTGTGGGTCCTGGCCCAGGCGGTGTCCGACCTGAACCTCATGCTCAGCCCCTTCCTGCCGCACGCCGCCAATGCGGTGGACGCCGTCATGGGTGGTGCGGGCGACGTGGCCCCAATGCCCCGCATCGAAGAGGTCGAGGAGCTGGACCCGCAGGTGCTGCCCGCCGCCTTCGAGGGGCGCAGCGGCTACCCGATCATCACCGGCGACTACTCCGGCTTCCCCGCGTGGGCGCGTCGCGACGTGGTGGTGGGCACTCCCATTGCCAAGCCGACTCCGGTGTTCACCAAGCTGGATGAGTCCATCGTCGAAGAGGAGTTGGCACGATACGCCGACATGGTCCCCGACGACGTCACCGGGGCCTGAGGGCGCGCTCCCTCCATCGAGGCCACGGGGTGGTGCGAATGGCCTCTGACCTGGTAAATTGACCGGAAAGTTGATTGCGTTTTAGGTCCAAGGTCGCATGCCGGCCGATGGCGAGGATCGTCGTGGGCACATCCGGGTGGCGTTGACCTGCGAAGTGTGAATTCGTGTCCGAGGCCCACACATAGCATGTACGAGGGCTTCGCAGGAGAGGCCCCTGACGGACGCTGACGTCCGCACCCATCGCACAGACACGGAAGGAGATTCGCCGTATGCTCGCGCGACGAATCCTGGGTGGTGCCGCCACAGCGGCACTGCTCATTTCGGGAGGAGCCCTTTCGCCGGCGCTGGCCTCCCCGTCGACGGCCGACCTGGCCGTCGGCGACGTCCAGGGAACCCCGGCACTGGTGGAGACCTCGTCCAACCCGCGCATCGCCGCCTGGCAGAACCTGCAATTCGGCCTGTTCATGCACTGGGGCGTCTACTCGATGTACGAAGGCATGTACAAGGGCAAGCCCCAGCACATGGGCTACCCCGAGCAGATCAAGGCATGGGAGAAGATCCCGCGCAGCGACTACCTGGCACAGGCGTCGAAGATGACCGCGGACAAGTGGGACGCCGCGCACGTGTGCCGCACCGCCAAGAAGGCCGGCATGAAGTACGTGATGATCACCTCCAAGCATCACGACGGCTTCGCCATGTGGGACACCAAGACCACCGACTACAACGTGGTCAAGCAGACTGCCTTCGGCAAGGACCCGATGAAGCAGCTGGCGGACGAATGTGCGAAGGTCGACATGAAGCTCGCCTTCTACTTCTCCATCATCGACTGGGAGAAGCACGAGCCAGAGCCGTGGGGCAACCAGAACCCGATCACCGACGAACACCTGCAGTACAACCTGGCCCAGATCACCGAGCTGATGACCAACTACGGTCCGATTGCCGAGTTCTGGTTCGACATGGGCGGCCCCACCGCCGAACAGTCGCAGAAGATGGCCGACAAGGTCCACGAACTGCAGCCCGAGACCACCGTGGTCAACTCGCGCGTGTGGAACAAGAAGGGTGACTTCGAGGTCGGCGGCGACAACGCGGTCCACGGCTCCTTCACATTGGGTCCCTGGGAGTCGATCCGCTCCATCTTCCCGGCCTGCTGGTCCTACTGTGTCGACGGGCGCGCCAACCGCGCCGAGGACCGGATCCTTCCCAACGCCAGAGCCGCCATCAACGACCTGGTCAAGGTCGTCTCCAACGACGGCAACTTCGCCTTCAACATCGGCCCCAAGGGTGACGGCTCCTTCGACCCCTTCGACCAGAAGGTTCTGGACGAGTTGGCGGCGTGGCACACCCGCCACCCCGACGCCATCGACGGGGCCCGCGCCACGTGGTTCCCGAACCAGTCCTGGGGTGCGGTCACCGGCAAGGGCAATTCGCTGTTCCTGTTCCCGACCTCGTGGAAGGAGGGGGCCCAGCTGACCCTGAAGGGCTTGGCCAACAAGGTCACCTCTGTCACCATCGACGGAGTCGGCACTGCTCTTGACCACACGCGCAACGGCCTGGACCTCACCGTCACGCTCAAGGGGGACGCCCCCGACAAGTTGCGTTCCGTGGTCCGTGTCGACCTGGAGGGCGAACCGCGCATGGTTCCCACCCAGACGCTTGAACTGACCCAGGGAGCCGGCACCGTCGAGGCCAAGAACATCGCCCTGCGCACCACCGGCACCGGCCAAGCCAAGAGTTTCGCCGACGCGTGGGTGGTGGACCGCGCCGGCGTCACCTACCGTGACGTCGAGGTCGAGTTCTCCGGAGTCGAGGGCCTCAAGGCCGACACCACCTATGCCGTGACCTTCGGCGACAAGACCGTGGAAGTCACCGGGGCCGAGCTCTCGCAAGGCCCGCTCTCCGGTTTCACCCTGCTGCCCAATCAGGTCACCCGCGTGAGCATCAAGCAGGCCAAGCCCGTCTACTACACTGATGGGCTGGGTCTGAAGTTCGGTTCGATCAAGATCACCGGCTACAAGGACGGCATTGCCCAAGTGGCTCCGCAATTCACCGTGCAACCGCAGGACGCCACCGTGGTCGAGGGCGACGAGGCGACCTTCACGGCAAGCGCCTCCGGACGTCCTCGCCCCACCTACCAGTGGTACCGGGTGGGACGCGACGGTACGAAGAGCGCCATCAAGGGCGAAACCTCGACCTCGTACACCATCACCTCGACGAAGGCCGATGACGGCGTCAAGTTCTACGTCGAGGCCACGAATGCGGAAGGCAAGGCGACCTCGTCCGAAGCCCTGCTGACCGTCACCGAGCCGGTGGTGAACCTGGCGCTGAAGAAGCCCGCACGCCAGTCCTCCGAGGGCTGGTTGGGCGGAGCGGCCTCGCGCGCCAACGACGGCAACACCGACGGTGAATGGGAGAACTCGTCCGTGTCCGGCACCGCCCCTCAGGACAACCCCTGGTGGGAGGTCGACCTGGAGGACACCTACGCAGTGGGCACGGTGAACGTGTTCAACCGCGCTGAGAGCGACGACTGCTCCGGCGTACCCTGCTCCGAACGTTTGCGCGACTTCTACGTCATCGCCTCGGCCGACAAGTTGCCCGACGAGATGTCCATGGACGACTTGGCCGCCCGCGCGGCCGCAGGAGTCAAGGACGGAGACACCTACAAGGTCATCAAGGTCGAGGGCAAGGGTGCCTACCCGTCGACCGTCGACTTCGGCGGATTCGAAGCCCGCTGGGTTCGCGTGGCCCTGCCCGGCTCCCTCACGGAGTTGAACCTGGCCGAGGTCGAGGTCATCGAGGCCCCCACTGAGCCGAGCGTGTCGATCTCGGCCACGGGCGATCCCGAGTCCGACTTCGTGCTGAAGGACGGGCGCGCCACCGTGCGCCCCGGAACGACGGTGACCTTCACCGCCACTGCCGACGGACAACCCGCTCCGACCCTGCAGTGGCAGAAGCAGAAGGGTGGCACCTGGGTCGATGTCGCCGACCAGACCGGTCAGGCCTTCACCATGACCGTCGCAGTCGAGGACGATGACGCCGCCGTCCGCGTGGTGGCGACCAACTCGGCGGGCAGTGACACCTCGGATCCAGTGGCACTGACGGTCAACGACCCGCCCACGGTCTCGGCGATCAGCGCCAAGGCCGGCGGCGCCGTCGTGGAACCGGCGGACGACGGCGCCTGGCAGAAGGTCACGGTGGACAAGGACACCGAAGTCGAGCTCTCGGCCACCGTCAAGGGTTTCCCTGCACCCGAACTGCAGTGGCAGACCCGCCCGGTCTCCGGCGGCGAGGACGACTGGACCAACCTCGATGGCAAGACCGGTGCGACGTTGACCGTCACTGCCTCGGAGGACACGCAGGCCGTCCTGCACCGCCTGGTGGCCAAGAACAGGGCCGGAACAGTCGACTCGGCGCCGCTGCGCGTGGCCATGAAGCCTGCCACCCCGCCGAACCCGGATCCCCAGCCGAACCCGGATCCGAAGCCGAATCCCGACCCCAAGCCCAACCCGGACCCGAAGCCGAATCCCGACCCGGCGCCGGGCCTGAAGGTGACAGCCGAGCCCGTCACCGTGACCGTGGGCAAGGAGCTGGTGGTGCGGATCTCCGGGATGAAGCCTGGTGAGACGGCGACGGTCTCGGTCCACTCCGATCCGGTGGTCATCGGCACGGTCGAGGCCGGGCCCGATGGCACCGCGTCCTTGGTGTGGAAGGTCCCGACCGACTTCCCGGTCGGCGCCCACCGCCTGGTGGTCCAAACGCCCACCAGTGGCACCACGGAGATCCCGCTGACCATCCGTTCGGTTGCGGCCGATCCGAACAAGCCCGCTGATCCGAGCAAGCCGACTGATCCGAAGTCGACGTCGAAGCCCAGTGGCAAGGGCATCCTGGCTGAGACCGGTGCCGAGTCGGTGTTGACGGTGGGCCTGTGCCTGACCCTGATCGCCGGCGGCGCCATCTTGAGGGTGGCCTCTCGACGCCGCCAGAGGTGAGCGGCGCACTGCGCCTCACGAATCGGAGCCCCCTCCCGCTGCGGGAGGGGGCTCCTGGCGTCCTGGAAGCGTGATGCCGAGCAGACTGCAAGGGTCAGGGAAGTGACTCGGCTCAGCCCTTCTTCGCACGTCCGACGAACAGGGCCAGGACGATCAGGCCCACACCCAAGGCTGCGACCATGGAGATGAGGATCATCGGCAGGTCGACGTGCTGCAGGAAAGCCGTGCCGATGAGCAGCAGCCCGGTCAGCAGGACGACCGATGCCCACAGGGCCTGGCCCACGCGGATGCCGCGTGCGGGGGCTTCCGGTCGGGACACCGGTGCCTCGACCTTGACGGTGGAGGGGGCCGAAGCAGGGGCGGGTGCCGCCGGCATGGCTGCGGACGAGGAGGCGGCCGAAGAAGCAGTTTCGGTGGTTGCGCCTGCACTTGCCGCTGGTGTCGCCTCGGTGAGGGGCGTTCGATCGGGTGCGGCCGATGCCATTTCGCTGCTCGCTTCGACGACCGGCGTCTCGTCGTGCCCCATGGACGCCAACTCCGTGGTCGCGTCCACGTGCAGTTCCGTGGTGGCGGCCTCTGTGCGCACGGAGTCCTCGGTGGTCGGATCGGGGGTCTTCTTGGTGCTCATCGTGTGTTCCTCCTTCAGCGTCCGGTGGACTGCGCAGCATCGCCACGCGAGGTCGTGCGAGTCGACTGGGACTGGTCCGTGTGACCAGGTCGGGTCCGGTCAGGGGTGGTCGGTTCGGACGGCGCGTCGGTCAAGGGGGCGGGTGAGGCCTCCTCGTCGCCGATCAGGGTCACGTCCAGCGAATCAACGAAGGGCCACACGTGGACGGTGATCCCCCGGCCCTCGCGCCAGGTGGCCGAATGCCACACGGTGGCCCCGTTCGGGGTGGCGGCGACCTCGTTCGCCCTGGAAGCAGTGACGCCATCGGAGTCGGTGATGGTGACAGAGTCGACGACCGTGTGCGCCACGATTCGCACCGGCATGCTCACGCGGGTGAACACGCGCAGATTGTCGACTGCGGCGCCACGGATCGTGATCTCCCTGTCAAGGTCACTGGGGGCGGTCGACAGGTCCAGAACCAGGTCGTCGGTGACGACTGCGGTGTGGATCTCTTCATCCGTCCAGTCGGCGTCGACGCGGGAGGTGATGGCGGACTCGAAGTCGTGCAGGCCGCCGGTCTCGACGAAGTGCGGGGACTGCAAAGAGCCCGCACCGATGAGCAATGTGGATCCGGCCAGCATCATGCCGAAGACCGACAGGGCGATCAGCCAACCTGCCCCACGGTCCTTGACTGCGGCGATCAGCATTGCCACGGCGACGACCAGCAGGCACAGGCCACCGCCGACCAGGATCAACTGGCCGGGCAGGTTCCACCCGAAGGGCGCCAATGGGCCCATGCCGGCGTTCAATTGGTCGACCGAGAGGCGGACGCCGAGGAAGGTGAGGGCGATGAGCAGTACGACCAGACCTGTGACCGCCAGGTTCCACGAGGTCGGGACCACTCGCGGGGTCACGATGGCCGGCCGCGGCGGGACCCAGGCGACCGGCGTCGGGGCGGCCGGCCCTGGGGCAGTCGCCCAGGCCTGCGGTCCCGGGACGCCCCGGTGGACGGGGGGCACGGCGGGCATGGTGTGCATGGCGGGTGCACCGTACACGCCGGATGCGCCGCGCATGGCGGCGGCACCCGGGGCCGGTGCGCCAGGGGCAGTGGGGCCGCCGGGAACCGGATGGGCGGGTCCGGCCATGGGCGCCGCCCCGTGGGCTGCGGGCGCGGGGTGTGTGTTCGGGTTGTGCGCCGGCATGGCGCCGACGGGGCCCGCTGGGCGCTGGGTGGGGGGCACAGTACCTCCGAGGGGGGGCGAGGGAGTGGGAACAGGGGTGCGTGAACCGCCGTCGAAGGCGAAGTAGAGGGCGACGCCCACCACGACGAGGACGGCCAGGACGAATGCGCCGGGCAGCAGCAGGAGCCCGCCCGAGGACAGGGTTGCCGACAGGAACGAGGTCGTCCCCGTGAGTCCGGCCAGCAGGAGAATCGCGGCTCCCAGGTGCGAGGCCTCGAAGTCCCCGTGCGTGAGGGTTTCGAGGGCGATCCGCCCGTCACGCTGGGCGGGCAGCAATATCCACCCCAGCGCGTAGAGGATGGCGACCGGGGACAGGACCAGTGTGAGAATCACCGTGAGGCCACGGACCAGGATCGGATCCCATCCGAAGTGTTCGGCGATGCCGGTGCACACTCCACCGAAGACCCGGTGCTCGGATCGGTACCAGCCCGAGTATCGCAGCGAGTTGAAGAATCCAGTGGGGCGGGGGCCCTGCGATGCGTGGGGCGTGTGGGCGTGGAAGTTCGGGTCGGCGGGTGCGGCACCCGCCTGGGGCGGGGGGGCCGCGGAGTGGGCCGGCCCTGCAGCGGCCGGGCCGCCTTGCGTGCGCCAGTCGGAAGCGCCAGGGTGCGCAGTGTTCGTGTCCATGTCACCACTGTGCCCGCAGGAGGCGCCCCGGCGACATGGGGTGTCCCCCTGATCGCCCCCTGATTGGACCCGTGGACCTCGGGGACGAGGGCGCCGAGGGTGGGAGGATGGGGACCATGGAAGCGAATGGCCGTGCTGTGGAACCAGAGGCGAATGGCGCCTCGGAGGCACCGCATTGGGGTCCTGCCCCCGAAATGGCGTCGGCTCCGCCCTCCTCACCTGAGGCAACCCCGCAACCCCCGCCGCTGACAGGGTCTGGCACCCACGTGCCCCTCTACACCGCTCCCCGCACCGCCCTCGCCGCCACTGCCGACCCGGCCAATGACTGGGTCCGCCCCGAACCGCGACACTCCCGCCCTCCCCTGCGGAGGGCGACGGCAGGTTCCCCGGACATGGCCACTCCGTGGGCGGCGGGAGTCTGTGCGGGCCTGGCGCGGCACCTGGGCGTGTCCGCCACATGGATACGTGGAGCCTTCGTCGTGACAGGACTGGCTCTGGGCATCTCGGTGCTGCTCTACCTGTGGCTGTGGATCATGGTCCCCGCCGACCGCTATGAGGAACGCCGGGCCGAAGCGGGCCTGCTGGGTGCGGGCCTTCGGACTCGGGACTCCGAACGTGAGCGGATCACCGAACGCAACCGGCTGCTCACGGCGGGGGTGGCGGCGCTGGTGCTGGCGGCGCTGCTCTTCGCCCTGCTGCGACTGTCCGCCGGCAACCAGCGCGACATCCTGTCCGCGGTTCTGCTGGTCTTCGGCATCCTCCTGGTGTGGAGCCAGGCGGGACGTGCCCTGGACATGAAGTCGCCGGACTTCGTCGCCTCCGTGGCTGCGGGTCTCATCTCGGTCCTCGGCGGTCTGGCACTGCTGGTCTTCGGCGGCGACCCGGCCGACGCCCTGCTGCGCGGAGGCGTGGTCGGCGGAGTCCTCATCGGCGGAATGATGGTGGCCGTCATGCCCCTGTGGTTGCGCGCCAGTCGAGAACGCAACGCCTCACGCGTCCAACAGGTCCGCGACGCCGAACGCGCCGAAATCGCCGCCCACCTGCATGACTCCGTGCTGCAGACCCTGACCCTGATTCGTGCCGGCGCCGAGGAGCCCTCGCGTGTGCGCGCACTGGCGCTGGCCCAGGAGCGTGAACTCCGGGCCTGGCTGTACACCGGCAGGCACGAGGCCGCCACCTCCCTTGCCCAGGCACTGCGCGAGGCCCTGGACCAGGTGGAGAGCACGCACGGAGTGCCCGTCGAATTGGTCACTGTCGGCGACGTCGAACCGGGACCCGCCGAACTCGCCCTCGTCGCCGCCACTGCAGAAGCCGCGAAGAACGCGGTGCGACACGGCGCCCCGCCCGTCACCGTGTACGTCGAAGCGCGCCACGGGGCAGTGGACGCCTATGTGAAGGACCGCGGGCCCGGCTTCGACATCGCCACGATTCCCGAGGACCGTCACGGAGTACGCGGGTCGATCATCGGGCGAATGGGAAGGGCCGGTGGATGCGCCACCATCAGGCGCCTGGACCCCGGTACCGAGGTCCACCTGTCCTTGGCGGCGCCCGGACGCGCCGAATCGGCGCCCGGGGCCGCACCGACCGCATACTCGAGTCCTGTGGGATCTGCATCCTTCGGACCTGCCCCCACCGGAGGGGCTCCCGCCCACCAGAAACCCCCCGTCGCCACACAGGAGGTATGACCATGACCGTGAGGATCCTCGTCATCGACGACCACCCGATGGTGCGCGCGGGCGTGCGCGCCGAGATCGAAGGCTCAGGCGCTGACCTTGTCGTCGTCGGAGAAGCCGCTGACGTCGACGGCGCCGTTGCCGCCTGCCATGAGCTGCGTCCCGATGTCGCCCTGCTCGACGTGCACCTGCCCGGCGGAATGGGTGGGGGAGGGGCCGAGGTCGCCAGCCGCTGCCAGGACGTCGAGGGCCTGCGATTCCTGGCCCTGTCCGTCTCGGATGCCGCCGAGGACGTCGTCGCCGTCATCCGTGCGGGCGCTCGCGGGTACGTCACCAAGTCGATCTCCACCCCGGACCTGGTCGAAGCCATTGGGCGTGTGGCGGGCGGTGATGCGGCATTCAGCCCGCGCCTGGCCGGTTTCGTCCTGGATGCCTTCGGCACGGCGATGGTGGCCGCCGCCGACGACGAATTGGACCTGCTGTCGATTCGCGAGCAAGAGGTCATGCGTCTGATCGCCCGAGGGTACACGTACAAGGAAGTGGCCTCGGAACTGTTCATCTCGATCAAGACCGTCGAGACGCACGTCTCCGCCGTGCTGCGCAAACTTCAGTTGTCCAACCGCAATGAGTTGACCCGCTGGGCGATGCAGAGGCACATCGTCTGACGGGGTCGTCGGGCGGCGGGGCCGAGGGTGTGGGAGCGGCGTGTTCCGGTCGTGGCTCGGAAAGCCGGGGGCACGCTTTCGTGACATCTACAGGGAAATGTGTTGACTCATACATGACCGGGCCGTGGCGATTCGCTGGGGTGCATTCCGGTGCGCGATAGGATCGAGGTCCGTGCGGGGAGAGGTCCCCGCAGGGACGGAGAGTGCACGTGCGCAGGATCGGATTCGACCGCCGGAAGTACCTCGAGTTGCAGGCGCAGCACATCGCACAGCGCCGCACCCAGTTCGGCGGAAAGCTCTACCTGGAGTTCGGCGGCAAACTGGTCGACGACATGCACGCCTCCAGGGTGCTGCCCGGATTCACCCCCGACAACAAGGTCGTCATGCTGGCCGAACTGGCCGACGAGGTCGAGATCATCGTCGCCGTCAACGCCCGCGACTTCCAGAGGCGCAAGGTCCGCGCCGACCTGGGGACCTCCTACGAGGACGAGGTCCTGCGCCACATCGACGCCTTCCGGGACCGTGGCCTGCTGGTCGGCAGCGTGGTCATCACCCAGTGGGCGGACGACAACCGCGAAGCCAAGTCCGTCAAACGCAAGTTCGAACGCCTGGGCATCCGCGTCCACCGCCACTACCCGATCCCCGGATACCCCAATGACGTGGCACGCATTGTCTCCGACCAGGGTTACGGGCGCAACGACTACATCGAGACCAGCAGGGACCTGATCGTCGTCACCGCTCCGGGTCCCGGCTCGGGCAAGATGGCGACCTGCCTGTCGCAGATGTACCACGACCACAAGCGAGGAATCCGCTCCGGCTACGCCAAGTGGGAGACCTTCCCCATCTGGAACCTGCCGTTGGACCACCCCGTCAACGTCGCCTACGAAGCCGCCACCGCCGACCTGGACGACGTCAACATGATCGACCCCTTCCACCTGGCCGCCCATGGCGAGCAGACGGTGAACTACAACCGCGACGTCGAGATCTTCCCGGTGCTGTCCCGGCTGTTCACCGAGATTCTCGGCGAATCCCCCTACCAGAGTCCCACCGACATGGGCGTGAACATGGCGGGACTGTCCATCTGCGACGACGAGGCCTGCCGTGAGGCTTCGAAACAAGAAGTCATCCGTCGCTATTACCGGGCGCTGGTCCAGGAGAAGAAGGAGCTTGCCGAGCCCACACAGTCCGAACGCATCGCCCTGCTCATGACCTCCCTGGGCATCACGGTGGAGGACCGGCCCACGGTGGTGCCCTGCAGGAAACTGGCCAAGTCGACCAAGGCCCCGGCCTCGGCAATCGAATTGGCGGACGGGCGCATCATCACCGGCAAGACCTCGGCCCTGCTGGGCAACTCCTCGTCCATGCTGCTCAACGCCCTCAAGGTCGTCGCAGGCATCGACCCGGAGGTCAACCTGTTGGCGCCCGAATCGATCGAACCCATCCAGCGCCTCAAGACGACCCACCTGGGTTCGAAGAACCCGCGCCTGCACTCCGACGAGGTGCTCATCGCTTTGGCGGTGTCGGCCAACGGCGACGCGAACGCCCGCAAGGCCCTGGAGTCGCTGGGAGAGCTGCGTGGGTGCGATGTGCACGCCTCGACGATCCTGGGTTCGGTGGACGAGGGGATCTTCCGCTCCCTGGGCATCCAGGTGACTTCCGAGCCGGTGTACGCCACCAAGGGCCTGTACAAGAAGCGTTGACTGCGCGGTTCAGGGAGTTCTCCGCCGGCCGACCCGGAGGAAACCGAAATCCGTCGATCATGATCGGCACCCGGAGGTGTGGGCGCCCGGCGCTAGGGTTGTCCTGATGAACGAGGACTTCACTGCGCTGCCCGACCTCGGCCTGCCCGTGTGGGACGAGGACGGGTACGTGCCCGCCGACGCGCCCGCCTTCGACGAGGACGAGGGCGTCTCCGACACCCTGCCCGTGCTCGACGAAACCGCCTACGGCCTGCCCGGGGCCACCTCGGCGCGCAGCGAGGCCCCGCCCTCATCCCACGGACACCACCCGCACGGGGGACGAGCCGCCGGAGCGGATCCGGAGGACCTGCTCAAGGGGCTCAACGACCGACAACGTGAGGCCGTCATCCACCAAGGAGCACCTCTGCTCATCATGGCCGGCGCAGGATCGGGAAAGACCCGCGTCCTGACCCACCGCATCGCCCACCTGCTGGCCACCGGGCGTGCCCGCGCGGGCCAGATCCTGGCAATCACCTTCACCAACAAGGCCGCCGCCGAGATGCGCGAGAGAGTCGCAGCGCTGGTCGGCCCCAATGCCGGCCGCATGTGGGTGTCGACCTTCCACAGCGCCTGCGTGCGCATCCTGCGAAGTGAACACCGGGCGGCCGGCCTGACCAGCACCTTCACCATCTACGACGCGCAGGACTCGCAGCGCCTGATCCAGATGGTCCTCAAGGCCGCCGACGTCGACGTCAAACGATTCAGCGTCAAACTGGTCGCCGCGCGCATCTCGGACCTCAAGAACGAACTGGTGGGCCCTGCCCAGTACGCGGACTGCGCCCCGAACGACCCCGTGTCGAAGGTCGTGGCCTCCGCCTACGTCGAATACCAGAAGCGCCTCTGGCAGGCCAACGCCCTGGACTTCGACGACCTCATCATGCGCACCGTGCAGCTGCTGCAGGACAACCCCGCCGTGGCCGAGCACTACCACCGGCGATTCCGTCACGTCCTGGTCGACGAGTACCAGGACACGAACCACGCCCAGTACGTGCTGGTCAGGCAGCTTGTCGGCACCGGGGCTGACGGGGTGGCCCCGGCCGAACTGACCGTCGTGGGCGACTCCGACCAGTCCATCTACGCCTTCCGCGGCGCCACCATCCGAAACATCGAGGAATTCGAACGCGACTTCACCGGAGCACGCACCATCCTGCTGGAACAGAACTACCGCTCCACCCAGAACATCCTGTCCGCCGCCAATGCCGTCATCGCCCGCAACGAGGGGCGCCGCCCGAAGAACCTGTGGACCGCCTCCGGCGACGGGGCACTGATCGTCATGGACGCCGCCGACTCCGACAGGGACGAGGCGCGTTTCGTCGTCTCCGAGATCGACCGCCTGGCCGCACACGACTCCGACTGGGGTGACATCGCCGTCTTCTACCGGACCAACTCCCAGTCGCGCGCACTTGAAGAACTGCTGGTCCGCCAAGGCATCCCCTACCGGGTGGTGGGGGGCACACGCTTCTACGAGAGGCGTGAGATCAAGGACGCACTGGCCTACCTGCAGGCCGTCTCCAACCCCGACGACACGGTGGCCCTGCGCCGCATCCTCAACGTCCCGCGCCGCGGCATCGGCGCTAAGGCGGAACAAGCCCTGGTGGCCCACGCCGACAGTCACGGGATCTCCTTCGGGCAGGCGCTGCGGCACGTGTGGATCGCACAGGGGCGTCCGCTCGGCGAAGGCATCAGTGACGCCACCGGCGAGCAGGTGCAACCGCGCCCTGGCGAGAACGAGGAGGAAGGTACCGCCTTCGAGGTCCTGGGGCTTTCACCCCGGGCGCAAAAGTCCGTCGCCGCCTTCTGGGGCCTGCTGGAGGTCTGCCGCACACTGGACCAAGGCGGGGGAGCGGCAGCCGACGTCCTCGAAGAGATCCTCGACCGCACCGGCTACCTCGCGGAGCTGCGACGCAGCGAGGACCCGCAGGACGCCTCCCGGGTGGAGAACCTCGCCGAACTCCACACCGTCGCCAAGGACTTCGTCACCGCAGCACCGGAGTCGACCCTGGTGGACTTCCTCGAACGCGTCGCCCTGGTGGCCGACTCCGACCAGGTGCCCGCCGAGGACGCACGCAGCGGACAAGTGACCCTCATGACCGTGCACACCGCCAAGGGCCTTGAGTTCCCCACGGTATTCGTCACCGGCATGGAGGACGGCACCTTCCCCCACCAGCGCAGCCTTGGCCAGGCCAGCGAACTGGCCGAGGAGCGCCGCCTGGCGTATGTCGCCATCACGCGCGCCCGCCAGCGTCTCTACCTCACGCGGGCCGCGCTGCGCAGCGCATGGGGAACCCCGGTGGAGATGCCACCTTCGCGCTTCCTCGACGACATCCCCGTAGAACTGGTGGAGGTCCGGCGCGAAGCCACCGCCATGGACCGCGCGCGCGCCGGCCACGGCTACTCCGGGGGACACGGCAGTTCCTACGGCCGCGGATCGTCGAGTGGGGCCGGTGGGTGGAGTGTGCGCTCCACCGGACGCGACCCCTGGGGGGAGGAAGACACCGGTGCCGTCATCGGCGCCGGCACCGGCAGGCGCACCGGCAGCACGTCCATGAAGTCGGGTTTCGGTCTGGCGCCGCGAGCCTCCGAGGTGAACAAGGCGGCAGTTTCGCCCTTGACTTCGCCTTCCTCCCCGAAGGGAAATGGCGCCGACGGCACAGGGGCTGGCGCTGCCGGCGGAGGATCCTCCACTGGCGAGGCAGGTGAGGGTCTTCTGTCCTTGGCGCCCGGCGACCGTGTCCTGCACCGGACCCTGGGCCAAGGAACCGTCCTGGGGGTCGAGGGCGGCGGACCCCGGATGGTCGTCAAGGTCGCCTTCTCCGCAGGCGAGAAGCGCTTGCTGGTGCGCATGGCACCAATGGAGAAGATCTGAGGGGGCGTCTCGGGGCGCGAGGCGGGGCGCCCTGCGTGAAACGCCCCTGCCCGGAACCGGGACGAACGGCCCATCGGGGCGGTAGCCTGACTCTGGATGTCTCGACGTCGAGCAGTTCTGCGTGACGTCGCCGAACCCAGAACGACCCATGAAGGGACACGAGGTGGACCTCTACGAGTACCAGGCACGGGAAATGTTCTCCCAGCACGGCGTTCCTGTCCTTCCCGGCATCTGCGCCACCACCGTCGACGAGGCCGAAAAGGCCGCAGCCGAGCTGCTCGCCGCAACGGATCTGCTGGTCGTCAAGGCGCAGGTCAAGACCGGTGGCCGCGGAAAGGCCGGCGGCGTCAAACTGGCCCGGACCCCCGCCGAGGCTCGCGAGAAGGCCGAGGCGATCCTCGGCATGGACATCAAGGGGCACACGGTCCACACCATCCTCATTGCCGCCGGCGCCGAAATCGCCGAGGAATACTACTTCTCGATCCTCCTGGACCGCGCCAACCGCCAGCACTTGGCCATGTGTTCCAAGGAAGGCGGCATGGACATCGAGACGCTCGCCGTCGAACGCCCCGAGGCCCTGGTCAAGTACGGCCTCGACCCGGACGTCGGCATCGACCACGACGTCGCGCTGACCATCCTGGACCAGGCGGCATTCGACACCGACCTGGCTGGACGCATCGCCCCCGTCCTCGTCCTCCTGTGGGAAACCTACCGGGACGAGGACGCCACCTTGGTCGAAGTCAACCCGCTGGTCACCACCGACACGGGCGACGTCCTTGCCCTGGACGGCAAGATCTCCCTGGACGACAACGCGCGCTTCCGGCACAGCGCGCATGAGACCCTGGTCGACACCCGCACCGAGGACCCGCGCGAGGCCATGGCCAAAGCCGCAGGTCTGAACTATGTGCGCCTGGAAGGGCAGGTCGGAATCATCGGCAACGGCGCCGGACTGGTCATGTCCACCCTGGACGTCGTCGCCCTGAGCGGACAGGACCTGGGCGTCAAACCCGCCAACTTCCTGGACATCGGAGGCGGCGCCTCGGCCGAGGTCATGGCCAAGGGCCTGGAGATCATCCTCGGCGACGACCAGGTCACCTGCTGCTTCGTCAACGTCTTCGGCGGCATCACCGCATGCGACCAGGTGGCAAAAGGTGTGGTCGGCGCCCTCGAAACCCTGGGGGAGGCGGCCACGAAGCCGCTGGTCGTGCGCCTCGACGGCAACAAGGTCGAGGAAGGTCGCGCCATCCTGGCCGCAGCCGCCCACCCGCTGGTCCACATGTCCGACACCATGGACGGCGCCGCGCGCCTCGCCGCCGAACTGGCCGCCAAGTGACCCGCGACAAGGAACAGGAGAACTGACATGTCGATCTTCCTCAACGCCGACTCGCGCGTCATCGTCCAGGGCATGACCGGGTCCGAGGGCGTCAAGCACACCACCCGCATGCTCTCCGCCGGCACGAAGGTGGTCGCCGGCGTCAACCCGCGCAAGGCCGGAACCTCCGTCACCTTCCAGGTGGAGGGCTACGGTCCGGCCGCCGACCGTGTGGTCAATGGCCCCGTCGAGGTGCCCGTCCACGGCACGGTGGCCGAGGCGCGCGCCGCCACCGGCGCCAATGTCTCCGTCATCTTCGTCCCACCGGCCTTCGCCAAGGACGCGGCACTGGAGGCCATCGAGGCCGGGATCGAATTGGTCGTCGTCATCACTGAAGGCATTCCCGTGGCCGACTCGACGGCAGTGGTCGCCCGAGCCCTGGCCAAGGGCACTCGCCTGATCGGCCCGAACTGCCCGGGCATCATCAGCCCCGGCCAGTCCAACGTGGGCATCACTCCGGCCGACATCACCGGCCCGGGCCGAATCGGACTGGTGTCCAAGTCGGGCACACTCACCTACCAGATGATGTTCGAGCTGCGTGACATCGGCTTCACCACCTGCATCGGCATCGGGGGCGACCCGGTCGTCGGCACCACGCACATCGATGCCCTGGAGGCCTTCGAGAAGGACCCCGACACCGACCTGGTCGTCATGATCGGCGAGATCGGCGGCGATGCCGAGGAGCGCGCAGCCAAGTGGATCAGCGAGAACATGACCAAACCGGTCGTCGGATACGTCGCAGGCTTCACTGCTCCTGAAGGCAGGACCATGGGGCATGCGGGCGCGATCGTGTCAGGCTCGGCGGGCACGGCTTCCGCCAAGGCCGAAGCCTTGGAGGCTGTCGGTGTGCGCGTGGGCCGGACCCCTTCGCAGACCGCGCTGTTGGCGCGCGAGGAGCTGGCCAAGTTGGGTTGACGCCTGTGAGACGGCCCCCACGGGTCGATGGCCTGTACCCCTTGCCCGGGGCGTGGCCCTGGTTGTGGGACACTGTGGGGCGCACAGGGGCGGACACCGCCCCCGCGCACTCACCCTGCGGCCGACAATCAGCGAGCTGCCCAGAACGAGAAGAGGCGACCATGACCACCTACCCGTCAATGCCGCAGTCCGACACCACGAAGATCCAGGTGATGCCCAGCTTCTGCATCGGAGACCGGATCGCTGACGCCCTGGAGACCTACCGTGCCCTGTTCACGGACTCGCGCGTCGAAGGGATCCTCCAGCCGGACCCGGCGGGAGCGATCGTCGCCGCTGACCTCACGATCCACGGAAGCACCCTCAACCTTCTCGACGGCGGAGGATCCCTTCGCCCGACCGGCGCCCTCAGCCTGCTCACCAATTTCGACCCGGGCGTGCTGCCGGGTGCCGACGAGTACCTGCGCAGTGTCTGGCAAGGGCTGTCGGATGGGGGAGAAGTGCTCATGCCGCTCCAGGCCTACCCGCACTCGCCCCTGTACGGCTGGGTCAAGGACCGTTTCGGTGTTCATTGGCAGCTCATGCTCACCGATCCGGCGGGTGAACCGCGCCCGTTCCTCACTCCGAGCCTCATGTTCGACCGCCTCGAGACCGCCACCGCACTGCGCGCCAGGGCCGATCATGCCCAGGTCTTCGCCGGTGTCGCCCCGGAGATGACCGGGTTGGGGCATGCGGCGCCCTACCCCGGGCAGGGGAGTCGGGCCGGAGTGGCCGGAGTCGGTGGTGAGCGCGAGGTCGGCGCTGTGGGCGCCGAACCGGGTCCGGACGTGCGGGTCATGTTCTCCGAGGCCCTGCTCGGGGGAACCCACGTGGCCTACATGGACACGGGTGTGGAGCTGGACATGCCGTTGAACATGGGCTCGTCAATGCTGGTCAAGGCAGTGGGGCAGGAACAGGTCGACCATGTGTGGACCATGAGCGCCGACCCGGACACGGAGGTCTGTGGATGGATGCAGGACGGTTTCGGACTCAGCTGGCAGGTCGCTCCGAACAACATCCATGAACTGCTTCAGGCGCCCGGAGCCATGGCGCGCATGCAACAGATGAAGAAAATCGACATCGCGGCCCTGGCTGAACTCGCCTGATGCTTCCCGTGGGGTCGTGCATGGGGAACTGGCAGGCACTCAGGGAGCGGCCGGGCGGTGCGGGGGCGGGCAGCCGGCCGGTTCGTCAGGTGCTTTGACGGCGGTTGGGGTGGTCGGTCCTCGCCGGCCACCCCAACCGTTGCCCGCCGCCGGGCTCAGCCCATCAGCACCTTCGTGGTCAACGGCGTGCGATTGCCGAAGCGGTGGTTGGTGATCGACACGGCCTGCTCATGGACGAAGGGCAGGATCTCGACCCGACCGGCATTCGTCACCGGTGAGTCCCACACGGCCACGTCGATCGAGCCCTCGACCGCGCGACGCACTGCGTCCCCGTCCTCGCCAATGACCCTGATCCGCTCGTCCAACCCCTTGGCCGAGGCCTTGAGACCGGCGTGGAACTGCTCGGCCGACTCCTGACGGATGACCACTCCCATGCCGCGCAGAGTCGCATCGACCGCGCCCGGCAACGGATTGGCCGTCGACACCGTCAGTGTCGCCTCCGTCACCCCGCCGCCGGGGATCGAGCGCAGCGCCCCGGTGCCCGAACCCACGAAGGATCCGGTTGCAAGGCCGGCCGAGATCACCCGCAGGACCTGCCCGAGCTCGGCGTCGGCCCCAGCGCGGATCGTCACCGCGGTGGGTACGTAGCGCAGCAGGTTCCGCTCGACCGGAATGGCGCTCGGATCGTGCAAGACGTCGAACTCCTGGGCGCATGCGCGCTCGTCGGCCGCTGCCGCTGCTCTGAGCGAGGCCATCGCATCGCCCGACAGCGTCGCAGCAGCCGCATCCAACAGCGCCTTGAGCTGCGGCTTCGACACCGTCACCGGCTCGGAGGTCGACAGGGGCGCCGAGGTGACCTCGCCGAAGCCCAACAGGTAGTTCGGACCACCCGCCTTCGCACCCTCGCCGACGACAGAACGCTTCCACCCGCCGAAGGGCTGGCGACGCACGATCGCGCCGGTGATTCCCCGGTTGATGTAGACGTTGCCGGCCTGGACCTTCTCCAACCACAGGTTGATCTCGTCCGGGTCCAGTGAATGCAGGCCGGCCGTCAACCCGTAGTCGGTCATGTTCTGGGCGGCGATCGCCTCTTCCAATGTGTCGACCCTCATGACGCCCAGGATTGGACCGAAGTACTCCACCAGGTGGTACTCGGAGCCGACCTGCACACCGGATCGGATGCCGGGGCTCCACAGTCGCTGCGTGTCGTCCAAGGGCTTGGGCTGCAGCTCCCACTTCTGGCCCGCCTCCAATGAGGTCAGACCCTTGAACAGCTTGTCTCCCGGCGGGGTCGACAGGGGGCCCATCTGCGCCGACAGGTCATCCGCCCACGCGACATGAAGTGAACGCACCGCGTCCAACAGCTGGTCGTGGACCCGACGCGAGAAACCGACCGACCCCACCAGGATCACGTAGGAGCAGGCCGAGCACTTCTGGCCCGCGTGCCCGAATGCGGAGTACACGACGTCCTTGACCGCCAGGTCCAGGTCCGCCGAAGGCGTGATGACAATGGCGTTCTTGCCGGAGGTCTCCGCCATGATGCGCAGCGTCGGGTCCCAGGAACGGAAGAGCTCGGCGGTCTCCGCGCCGCCCGTGAGGACCACACGGCCCACCTTCGGATGGGTGACCAGCTGCTTGCCCAGTGAACGCTCTCCCACGCTGACCAGCGCCAGGACCTCCTTGGGCACACCGGCCGCCCACAGGCACTCGGCCACCAGGGCGCCGCAGCGCTTGGCCACGGACGCCGGCTTGAGAATCACGCCGGAGCCGGCCGCCAAGGCGGCCAGCACGCCTCCGGCAGGAATCGCAATGGGGAAGTTCCACGGCGGAGTCACCAGGGTCACTCGAACCGCAGTGAACTCGGCGCCGTCCAGCTTCTCCAGGGCAAGCGCCTGCTCTGCGTAGTAGTGGGCGAAGTCGATGGCCTCGGAAACCTCCACATCCGCCTGGTCCAGCGACTTGCCCAGCTCCGAGCCCGCCACCTCGATGAGGTCCGCGCGGCGTCGGCCCATCTCCACGCCGGCCCGGTGCAGGATCTCGGCCCGCTCGCCGGCAGGCAGGGCCGCCCACGCCTCGGCGGCCTCGTGAACCGTGTCGACGACCTTGACCAGCGCCGACTTCGTGGAGACGGTCGCCTTCGTGATCGAGTCCACCCCCAACGTGGACGTCGGGATCCGCGCGGCGATGGCGCCGGCCCACGCTCGGTTGGCGGGCAAGGAGGGGTCGGAGTCGGCGGTGTTGTCGAAGCGCCAGTGGCCGCCCCGGTCCTTGAGCGGGGCGGCAAGGTCCTCCGGCGTCTCGGCGCTCCGGTCCTGGAGACGGTTCGGGCCCACGCGTGAGAACCCCTCACTGCGCATCTGGTCGACCGCATCGAGGAAACGCTGCTTCTCCTTGTCGAAGGAGGCGGGGTTGGTGCCGATGTCGAAGATGGACGCCATGAAGTTTTCGTCCGCGGCGTTCTCCTCCAGGCGGCGCACCAGGTAGGCGATGGCCACGTCGTACTCCTCCGGGTTGACCACGGGAACGTAGAGCAGCAGGTTGCCCACGTCCTCGCGCACGGCTGCAGCCTGCTGGGTGGCCATGCCGGAGAGCATCTCGATCTCGACGCCCTCGCGCACCCCGCGCTCGCCCGCCAGCTCCCAGGCGGCGGCCACGGTGAACAGGTTGTGCCCGGCGACGCCCAGGCGCACGTTTTCCACGCGCTGGGGAGTCATCGCCCAGTCGAGCATGCGCACGTAGTTGGCGTCGGTGGCCTGCTTGGACTCCCACGTGGTCATCGGCCAGCCGTGCATCAAGGCGTCCACGCGCTCCATCGCCAGGTTCGCTCCCTTGACCACGCGAACCTTGATGCGCTGGCCACCTCGGGCTCGGCGGGCGGCGGCCCATTCCTGAAGATCCTTCATGGCGTCCAGCGCGTCCGGCAGGTAGGTCTGCAAGACGATGCCGGCTTCCAGGCCGAGCAGCTCGTCGCGATCAAGAATCCGCTTGAAGACGTCGATGGTCAGGTGCAGGTCTCGGTACTCCTCCATGTCCAGGTTGATGAACTTGTTCCCGGCGGCGGCTGCGTACTGGTACAGGGGAAGCAGCTGGTTGACGGCGTGTTCGACGACCTGCTCGTACCCCCAGGGGTTGTGGGGGCCGGTGACGGCCGAAACCTTCAGCGAGACGTAGTCGATGTCGGGGCGTTCGAGCAGCCGGCGGGTGTCGGCCAGGCGCTTGGCGGCCTCGGTGTCGCCCAGGACGGCCTCGCCCAGCAGGTTGACGTTCAGGCGTGCGCCGTCGGCCTTGAGTCGGGAGATGGCGGGCCCCAGTTTGGCGTCGGTGACATCCACCACGAGGTCGCCGACCAGGCGCGCGAAGACCTTGCGGGCCACCGGGACGGTGAGTTTGGGGGCGAATCGGCTGGCCTTGCCTCCGACGAGGGCGGGCGTGCGCAGGAACCAGGGCAGGAACCTCGGGTTGAGGTCGCCGATCTCGGTGAGGTGGCGTCCGGCCACGTCGACGTCCTCGGGGCGCACCACGCCGTCGACGAAGGAGACGGTGTAGTCGAGGCCTCCCTCGTCGTCGAGGACGCCGGCCAGGAGCTTCGCCGCAGGGTCGATGGGGAACTTGTTGGAGGCCTCCGCCCACCTGCTGGCGGTGGCCACGGCGCGGTCGACGACGGCCTGGAAGTCCGTGGGGGTGGTGGGGGAGGGGTCGCTCGTGGCGGAGGTGGTCATTGTGACTTTCCCTTCGTTTCGGCTCCGGAGGATTTGTGGTGCGGCAGGTCGTGCGTGTGTGGGCCTGTCGATGGGTCGTGTCGGGCACCCGGCCCGATGGGTGGTGGACCGGGTGCCCGGGGGCGGGGGTCAGATGCCCTTGGTCTGGGCGACTGTCTGGTCGAACTCGGCGTCGATGTCCGGGTTCGGAGTGTAGGTTGCCTTGGAGACCCCGTAGGCAACTGCGAGGTTGAGGAGGAATCCGGGGACGATTTCGTACAGGTCGAAGATACCTGCCGGTCCGCCGGAAATGTTGCCCCAGATGCCGACCACCACGGCGCCGGCGACCATGCCGCAGATGGCGCCTTGGGCGGTGAGTTTGCGCCAGTACAGGGCCAGGATGACGATCGGGCCGAAGGAAGCGCCGAAGCCCGCCCATGCGAAGGCCACCAGGCCCAGGATCGAATCCGAGCGTGGCCACGCCAGTGCGGCGGCGATCACCGAGATGACACCGACGGCGATGCGTCCTGCCAGGACGCCGTCAGCGCCGGAGAGCGTGCGCTTGGAGAAGATGCGGTAGATGTCCTCGACCAGTGCGGAGGAGACCACCAGCAGCTGGCTGGAGATGGTCGACATGATGGCCGCCAGGATGGCGGCGAGCATGAAGCCCGCGATGAGGGGGTGGAAGAGGAATTGTCCCAGGGCGATGAAGACGCCTTCGGGGTTGGCCAGCTTGGCATTGTCGTGCTGGTAGACGGCCACGCCGACGAAGGCCGTCATTCCGGCACCGATGACGGACAGCAACATCCAGCCGATTCCGATGCGCCGGCCCTGCTTGGCCTCTGCGGTGGAGCGCAGGGCCATGAAGCGGACGATGATGTGGGGTTGTCCGAAGTAGCCGAGCCCCCATGCCACGGCGGAGACGATGCCGAGGACTGCCGCCCAGGACAGGGCCGCTTCTCCGTGGGTGAGGGAGAGCAGCGCGGGGTCGACCGTGTTGACCGCTTCGATGAGGTTGCCGAATCCACCGACGTGCATGATGCCGACGATGGGCACCAGGATCAGGGCCATCAGCATCATGACCCCCTGGACCACGTCGGTCCATGAGACGGCCAGGAAGCCTCCGACCAGGGTGTACAGGACGGTGGTGCCGGCGATGAGGACCATGCCGACGTGGTAGTCCATGCCGAAGGAGGCTTCGAAGAAGGAGCCGCCCGCCACCATGCCGGAGGAGACGTAGAAGGTGAAGAAGACGGTGATGACCAGGCCGGCGACGATGCGCACGACATTGGAGGTGTCGCGCAGGCGCGAGCCCAGGAACGAGGGCACGGTGATCGCATTGGAGGCGATCTGCGAGTAGGCGCGCAGGCGGGGGGCCGTGTACTTCCAGTTGAGCCAGGCGCCCACCGTCAGGCCGACGGCGATCCATCCTTCGATGAGTCCTGTGGCGTACAGGGCGCCGGGAAGGCCCATGAGAAGCCATCCGGACATGTCGGCGGCTCCGGCGGACAGCGCGGCGACCCCGGGGCCAAGGTCACGCCCGCCGAGCATGTAGTCGTCCAGGCTCTTCGTGCGGTTGTAGGCGAAGAGGCCGATCATGACCATGGCGACGAGGTAGATGATCATCGCGATGGCCTGGAAAGTCAGGTCTGACATGTGGGTTCCTTGGCTGGGGCACCACGGGGGCGCAGTGTCGGTGGGGGAAGGGACGTTCTCTGTCAGGGTGGCGCGCACATTCGTGAAGGCCACGCTCGGAAGTGTGGAGGGCAGCAGCGCCATCCAGTGGCGACGCTATCACCTAGGACCATGGTCACACATGCATTCACAAGTCCCAACTTCTCCCCGCCAGATTCGTCGGTCGTTCCGCCAGATTCGTCCGTCGGCCCGTCCACACTGGGGCGGGATGTGTCGAGTTCGGACACGGGCCCGTCGACTTCCACGAGACGGGGGCGCGGCATGGCTCCGGGCGAGAGCGGCCCGGGTGAGGGAGGATGAGCACGATGACTGAGCCCCGCACCACCGCCAGACCCGACCCGCCCGCCGACACAGGCACCACCCGGGCGGCGTCGCCCTCTTCCACGACAGTCGTGGAGGAAGGGCCCACCCGACGCCGGACCGTGCGTCTGGGACTGCCCGACGGGTGGGGGCGCGGCATCCTCTCCGGCGTCGAGGCCGCTCTCATCGGCTGGGGCCTGGCGGTCGTGCCGACATTGCTCGCCTACCTGTCGGTGGTGTCGAACCCGTGGCTGAGTTCGACCACCTGGGACCAGGCGCTGCGGGCGGGAACAGATGTGTGGGTGAGCATGCTCGGCGGCTCATTCGACGTGGGCAGCGCCTCGTACCGGGTGGTCCCCACCCTGGGCAGCGTGGTCGTCCTGTTGATCCTGCGGGCGCTGCTGGCCGCCGGTCGACGATTCTCGACCGCATCCCACTGGTTCGCCATCCCCGGATTCACCGTCACCGCGCTGGGCCTGGCGGCAGCCCTGTCCGAACACGCCACCTGGTGGACCGGCGCACCGGGCGCCTTGGTCATGTCCGCGGTGGCGGTCGTGTGGGCCATCGGCTCCCACACGGCCTCCCCACCCCTGCATGAGCGTGTGCCCGAATGGCTGGCCTCGGGAGGCCGGCGCGCACTGGCCGTCATCCTCTCTGCGGCGGCGCTGGGCGCCGCCACAGCAGGTGTGGCCGTGTGGACGGGGTGGCAGCGCATCGTCGACATCCACGAACTGCTGCTCACCTCCACCCAGTTGGAGACCGTCATGAGCATCATCGCCCAGGTCTTCCTGGCGCCGAGCGCCGCTGCATGGGCCTTGTCGTGGCTGGCCGGGCCAGGTTTCCTGCTCGGGACGGACGCGTGGCACGGCCTGACCGCGGCGCCCGTCGCGCCGATCCCCGTCGTCCCACTGCTCGGAGCGGTGCCGGCGGTGGCGCCCGGATGGGCCCTCGTCCTGGTGCCGCTCCTGCTGGGCATCCTCATTGGTGTGTTCGCCCGCCTGCGCACGCTGGCCGAGGACGTCCTGGACGAGGTGCGCGCCTGGATGTTGGCGGTGGTGCTGGTCTGGCCGGCAATGTGGGTGTGGGCAGCCACCACGACCATCTCCCTGGGTGGGGGTCGCCTGTCGCTGATGGGCCCGGACCCGGTCCACTTCGCCACGGCCGTCACCGTCGAGGTCGCAGTGACCGCCGCGCTGGTCACACTTGCCTCGCACCCGTGGACCGTCGAGACGGTGGGCGAGTGGATCGCAGGGTGGCGTTCGGGTACCGGCCTGCGTCACCTGGACGAGGGCGACTGGGATGACGAGGGCGGGGCCGTGTGGGCCGACCAAGGTGAAACGGCTTGGGGTGGTCAGGGCGATGCGGCCCGGATCGACGAGGAAGGAACACCGCGACCAATGAGCGACGGAGGACGCCCGACTCCGCTGGCGCCTCGCCCAGGAACGGGTGGCGACACCACAAGCGGCGCCGAAGTGGACACCGGCGCCGCCACCGCCAAACGCCGCTTCCCACGCCTACGTGCCATGGCTCTTGACGCTGAACCATCGGCCACCCCGCCCGAGACCGCCTCCAAGGAGGTTCCGTGACCACACAGACGACCCGGCAGGGCGGCCAGGACGGCGTGAACACCGAGACCCACGTGCCGCCCCTCGGGCCAGGAGCGCGCCTGGTGGTCCTGGTCTCCGGTGCGGGCTCGAACATGCGTGACCTGGTGGCGGCAAGCGGCGATCCGGCGTGGGGAGCCGCCGTGGTCGCCGTCGGTGCCGACAGGCCGTGTCCCGGCATCGACTGGGCGCAGGAGCACGGCATCGACACCTTCGTCCACCCGCTGGAGCGGGGCGCGGACCGGCACGTGTGGGACCGCGAGTTGGCAGACCTTGTCGCCCGGCACAACCCCGACCTGGTCGTGTGCGCCGGCTACCTCAAGCTGCTGGGACCGGCGATGCTCAGGGCCTTCCCGGGGCGCATCCTCAACACCCACAATTCACTGCTGCCCGCATTCCCCGGAGTGCGCGCCCCTGCCGAGGCCGTCGACGCCGGGGTGAAGGTCGCCGGTGCCACCTTGTTCGTCGTCGACGAGGGCGTCGACACCGGCGTGATCCTGGCCCAGTGTGTCGTCCCGGTCATGTACGACGACGACGCGGCCACACTGCTGGAACGCATCAAGGTCGCTGAACGCGCGCAGTTGGTCGACACGGTCGGCGCGATGGTGCGCGGCGGATGGTCGATCCGGGGAAGGCGCTCGCGGGTGGGAAAGGGTCGGGGTGCCCGCTGACCCGGGGCACTCGCGTTCCGCTCGCCGTGGGGGTGCTCCGCAGAAGTCGGGTTTGCGTGCGCCTGCCCCGCCCTCGTTCCCGAAATCGGGCGACTAGACTGGGCGACGGTCGCAACTGGCGAGGGTGGTCACCACCGGGGAGCGGCCGGATCAGGCCCCCGTGGCGTCGCCCGCCTGGGCGCCGGGGCACGGAACGCATCCACCTGGAGAACCCCATGAGCGTCCGCCTGGACAACCTCGAACCCGTCGACATCCGCCCGATCCGCCGAGCCCTCATCTCCGTCCACGACAAGACCGGACTGGAGGAATTCGCCGCTGGCTTGCACGAAGCCGGCGTGCAGATCGTCTCGACGGGCTCCACCGCCGAACGCATTGCCGCCGCAGGAGTTCCCGTGACCCCGGTCGGTGACCTCACCGGTTTCCCGGAGGTCCTCGAAGGACGCGTGAAGACCCTGCACCCGAAGGTCCACGCCGGAATCCTGGCTGACCAACGCAAAGCCGATCATCGTCAGCAGCTGACAGACCTGGACATCGAGGCCTTCGATCTGGTCGTGTGCAACCTGTACCCCTTCAAGGCCACGGTTGACTCGGGTGCCGAATTCGACGAGTGCGTCGAGCAGATCGACATCGGAGGCCCCTCAATGGTGCGCGCTGCCGCGAAGAACCATCCATCGGTGGCTGTGGTGACCTCGCCGGACCGTTATGACGAGGTCGCCGAGGCCGCCAAGGGTGAGGGCCTGTGCTTGGCCGTCCGGCAGAACTTGGCTGCGGAAGCCTTCTTGCACACGGCCACGTACGACATGGCGATCGCCGGATGGTTTGCCAAGGAGCTGGGCCGCGAGGACCTGCTCGAAGAGTTCGACGACGCCTGCGCGGAGCAGCTGGGCGTCGAGGATGACCTGTTCACCCAGATGCTGCAGGGCGTCTTCGGGGCTTCTGATGGCGACCAGGAGCCCGAGGGCCGGTGGGGCGAGGGTGTCGTCATCGACGCGACCTTCGGGGATCTTCCCTTGCGCGTGGGGGAACGTTCCGGCCAGGGCGAGGGCGTCGACGAGGACGAGGGTGGGGCAGCGTTCCCCGAGCTGGTCAGTGACGTCTTCGAACGCTTGGAGATTTTGCGTTACGGCGAGAACCCGCACCAGGGGGCGGCCGTGTACGGCGAATTCGCGGAGATCGACGAGGAGGAGTCGTGGGAGGGGCGCGAGGGGGAGCCTGAGAAGCCCATGGGCCCTGGTGTCGCACATGCACTGCTGCTCAACGGCAAGCCCATGTCCTTCAACAACTACACCGATGGTGATGCGGCGCTGCGCGCCGCCTACGACCATGAGCGCCCGTGTGTGGCGATCATCAAGCACGCCAACCCGTGCGGCATCGCGGTGGCTGATGACATCGCCGAGGCCCACCGAAAGGCGCACGCCTGTGACCCGGTTTCGGCCTTCGGCGGCGTCATCGCGGTCAACCGCGAGGTGAGTGAGGAACTTGCCCGACAGATCGTCCCGATCTTCACCGAGGTCGTCATCGCGCCGGCCTACGCGCCCGAGGCGTTGGAGGTCCTGCGCTCAAAGAAGAACCTGCGGGTGCTGCTGGTGACGCCGCCGGAGCGCAGCGGATACGAGTTCAAGCAGGTCAGCGGTGGTTTCCTGGTCCAGGAGTGTGATGGCGTGGACGCCGAGGGCGACTCTGCGGAGACCTGGACGCTGGCGGCGGGCTCGCCGGCCGACGCTGCCACTTTGGCTGACTTGGAGTTCGCGTGGCGTTCGGTGCGCGCGGTGCGCTCCAACGCGATCCTGGTGGCACGTGACGGCGCCTCGGTGGGAGTCGGCATGGGACAGGTCAATCGTGTGGACTCCTGCAAGTTGGCGGTGGAGCGGGCCAACACCTTGGGCGGGCGCTCCACGGGGGACGCGGGTGCGTCGGCGATCGATTCTGCGGGCGGTGCGCGTGCCGAGGACGTCCTGGCGGCTGCGCCGGAGCGTCGTACCGAGGGGGCGGTGGCAGCCTCGGATGCATTCTTCCCCTTTGCCGATGGGCTGCAGGTGCTCATCGACGCGGGTGTGAAGGCGGTGGTCCAACCCGGAGGTTCGGTGCGCGACCAGGAGTCGATCGACGCCGCCAATGCCGCGGGAATCACCATGTACTTCACAGGGGTGCGTCACTTCGCCCACTGACGCCAAGACTCGGCCTCGTCGAGGTTGTCGAGTCGGCGGACGAATCTCGCGGATGGACGGACGAATCTCGCGGGGAGGGAGGGGCTGTGTTTGAATGAGGCGAATGAGCGCCCATGAACCGACCGATCAGCAGGTCGTGTTGGTCCCCATGCCGCAGCCGGTCCCATGGCCCTTCGCTGACCTTCCGCGCTCGATCCCCGACATCCACGGAGGCCCGAAGGCTGCTGTTCGCGCCTTGGCGTGGCCGGTCGGACCGGTGCTCGCGCTGGCCTGCCTCCTCCAGATCCCGTTGACCGCAGGTTCGACCCTGGTCCCCCTGTTCACCGGACGCGCCCTGGACGCACTCGGCACGGGCGGACCCGAAGCAGCCGTGCCCGACCTGCTGTGGCTCACCGCCTCCGTGGTCATGCTGGTCATCGGATGGGCTCTGTTCGAGGTCTTCGAATCGAACTCATGGGACCGCTCCATGATGTCACTGGCCCGTTCTCTTGGCCGCAGCCTGTCCCTACGCGGCCGCGAGATCCGCCGACGCATCTCACCCGGAGACGTCGTCACCGCCGTCGACCACGACACCACGGTCGTCGGAACGCTGGCCGCCTGGATCCCGAATGCCCTGGGCGCCATGGTGACCGTGCTGGTCGTGGGCGCGCTGATGGTGGTGCGCAGCTGGTCCTTGGGTCTGATGGTCCTTGTCGGACTACCACTGCTGCTGGTCATCACGACGGTGCTGGCTCCTGCCCTCGAAGGACGTCAGAGCCGTGCGCGCGACGCGGACGGCGAATTGAGCACCATCACCACGGACGCCGTCGCCGGCCTTCGCGTCCTGCGGGGCGTGGGCGGCGAGGGCGCATTCGTCGACGCCTACCGCAGCCGCTCACACGCGGTGCGCGACCAGTCGATCAGGGCCGCCCGCATCAGTGCCCTGATCAGCGCCATCAGCCAGAGCGGACCGCTGCTCATCAACGGGGCAGTGATCCTGCACGGCGCCCAACTTGTGGCCGCAGGCGCCATCACCGGCGGCGACCTGGTCGCCTTCGTCGCCTGGATGAACGCCCTCGTCTCCCCCATGCGCACCGTGACCCAGACGGTCAAGACCTACGTGAAGGCGCGGGTGTCGATGCGCAAGATCAGCGCGATCGTCGAAGCGGGCGGCCCGGTTGCCGCCCTCGCCCTCGACGAGCGGGACCCCGCCCTTGTCGAGTCGGACACCGCCAACGAAACCGTGCGCGACTGGAAGGACGTCACCCTCGTCGACGGGATCAGCTCCTTCGCCCCCACGCCCGGGCTGCTCACCGGACTGGTCGCCCCCACACCGGAGGCAGGCGCGCAAGTCCTGTCCCGCTTCGTGGGGGACCAAGCAGGGGCCGCCGCCAACGGCATCCCCGTGCAGGACATTGACGAGGGCGAAGTGCGTCGGCACATCCACTTGCTGGCCTCGGCCGGACACCTGTTCGAAGGGACTCTGCGCGACAACCTGCTGGGCGCTGCGGCCCCCGTCCCCCCGCCGCGCCGCGTCCACGACGTGGTGCCCATCGAAGTCCGCGACCCTTCGAAGGTCGGAGCCCCCGCCCCCACGCCCGAGGTCGGCGACACCCACGTGCTGCTTGACGCCCTGAGGGCGGCTGACGCGGGCGACGCCCTCGACTCGTTGGGGGGACTTTCCGGGATGCTCACCGAGAAGGGACGCAACCTGTCCGGAGGTCAGCGTCAGCGGGTGGCCCTGGCCCGGGCGCTTGCAGCCGACCCGGATGTGCTGTTGCTGGTCGACCCCACATCCGCCCTGGATGCCCACACAGAGGCTCGCATCGGCTCCCGCCTGCCGAAGGCCCGCCGTGGACGTACGACGGTGGTGGTGACCTCCTCGCCGCTGATCCTGGAGCACTGTGACCGTGTGGTCGCTCTTGGGGCCGACGGCACAGTGGTCGCCGTGACCGAAGGAGGTCGCGGATGAGGCTGCCCATCGCCGACGACCGGACGGTTCGCGCCTACCTGGTCGGCCTGTTCAGTGCCAACAGGGGCAGTGTGGCCCTGGTGGTCGTCCTGCAATTGTTGGCCTCCGGGGCGCTGGCCTTGCTGCCCGTCATCATCGGCCAAGTGGTCGACGGGGCACTGGCCGGGACCCTGTCCGCCTCCTCCGATGCCGCGCGGATCATTGCGTTGGTTCTGACGCTGGTGGCGGTCTCGGTGGTGGCGGGCTGGTTGTCGGAGTACAAGGCCATGGCGTTGGGTGAGCACGTGTTCGCCCAGATGAGGGAGCGTCTGGTGGCTTCGGCGATGGCGCTGCCCCTGTCCGTGGTCGAGGAGGCGGGAACCGGCGACCTGCTGGGGCGCACCACTCATGACGTGCCGGCGTTGGACTTCCTGGTCAAACGTGGCACATACCGGATCCTGTACTTGGTGGTGACGGGGGCCACCAGCATCATCACCTCGCTGGTGGTGGCACCCGAACTGGGGTGGATGCTCGTGGCCCAAGTGCTGCTGGCCTGGCCGATCATCGTCTGGTACCTGCGTCGCACGGTGCCCGTCTACCGGTCGAGTTCTGCGCGTTTTGCCCGCCTGTCGGGCATTGTCGCGGAGTCGATCGACGGTGCCGAGTCGGTGCGAGCCCTGGGGATGGGGCGCGTGCGGATGGGGCACCTGTTGTCCCTGGTGGACGAGATCTGGCGCATGGAGTCATACGGGGCGTGGGCACGAATGTTCATGGCCGGCATGCTCATGACCGCCCTGCACGGGGCGACAGTCGCGGCGATCGCCCTGGGCGCTTTGCAGGTGGGCGCCGGGTGGACCAGTGTGGGTGCCGTCTCGACGGTGGTTCTGCTGTCCGCAGGCCTGGTCGACGCCGTGTCCGAGGCCACGTACTGGACCAGCGAGTTCCAGACGGGCTGGGTGTCGCTGGGGCGCATTGCCGGCGTGGAACTGGTCGAGCGCGACCGTTCGGCCTCGGGCCGGACGCCGGCTGACTCCCACATGCGGGCACGCAGCGTCGGATACGCCTACCGGGACGGACACCCGGTGCTCCACGAGGTCGACCTGGACCTGGTGGCGGGGGAGACCTTGGCGATCGTCGGCCCTTCGGGTGCGGGAAAGTCCACGCTGGGGCGTCTGATTGCGGGGATTCACCCGCCCTCGTCGGGCTCGGTCGAGGTCGGGGGTGTGCCGCTGGTCGACTTGGACGAGACCGCCCTGCGTAGCGAGGTCGCCCTGGTCACCCAGGAACATCACGTGTTCGTCGGGTCGATCGCCGACAACCTGCGGATCGCCCGCGCGGATGCCTCTGACCAGGAAGTGCTCGCGGCTCTGGAGTCGGTGGGAGCCGGGGAGTGGGTCGCCGCCCTTGACGAGGGCGCGACCACGAAGGTCGGCTCCGACGGCCTGGAGCTCAGCCCGTCGCAGGCGCAACAACTGGCGCTGGCGCGACTGCTGCTCTTGGACCCGCACACGGTGGTGTTGGACGAGGCGACCTCGTTGATGGATCCGACGGCGGCGCGAACGGTGGAGGCCTCGCTGGGCCGGGCGTTGGAAGGGCGGACGGTCGTGGCAATCGCGCACCGGCTGCACACGGCGCATGATGCGGACCGGATCGCCGTCATGTTGGAGGGGCGGATCGTGGAGCTGGGCACACACGATGAACTGGTGGCCCTGGGCGGCGAGTACGCGTCCCTGTGGAACACGTGGAATCGGCGCTGACATTGCGATTCGGATGCCTTGGGGAAGTGCGGTGCCTTGGGACACCGGCGGGCCGAGCGTCACCGAGACATGATCGCCATCACTTCATTGGTGGGCTGCAGTCCGCCCCCCTCGTCAGAGATCGGTGGTCTCAAGCCACCAATGCACAACTTCCAGAGGCTTGGTACCTCGACCCCTTCGCTCGACCTTCCCCACTCACTCGGTGGGCAGTCCGAGTCTTTGGCGGGCTTGTTCCAGTGTGTAGGAGCACTTCGCCGTGGCCGTGAGATCATTGCTGGCAATCCAGTAGGGCCCGGTGTAGAAGTCCTCCTCCCACGGGCGAAGCCCCACCGCAGCCGCGTAGTCGACCAACATCTGCTGGGTCAAACGCTCGCTCTTGCGCCGACGCCGGTAAGCGGCCTCGTCCTCGAAAGACTGCACAGGCCCACCGGCCTCGAAATACCAATGACCGGGAGTGTTCTCGATCAGATCCACCGACCGCACGAACCCCAAAAACTCCTCAGGCCCCAGCACACGGAACTGGCACCCTCCGAGCTGACCCGGCGCCTCCTTCTTCGGACGAATCGAGCAGAAGAAATAGCCCCGAGTCTTCATGATCGTGCCGGCAAGCATCGCAGTCCTATCGCCCACGCCCTGCCCGAGAGCATGGGCGTCGAAGATGGCCGTCCACCCCGGCGCCCGGGTCGGGGCCAACAAGATCCGAGGACGATAGCCAATGGTCAACGGCTGCAACTGGAGAAGACACTGCTCCAGGCTGCCCGACACCGGAGCAACCCTGCCCTTTGCCAACGTGGGCAGACGATCAATGAACCCCTGCAACGCCAACGCAACCTCACCAGCAGGCGCATTGAGGAACCCAATCGCACACGTCAACGGCTCCAACCTACCCCCGAAGAGCACCATACTGTTCTCCCTTCCTGGTCGACGATCCACGAATGCACGATCGTGTCCGGGTGGTCATGTTGCCGTGGTCGCAGTGTTAACCGGATCATTGCACGACCCCTGTGCGGGAGGAATCCCAATCGCCTGAACCGCAGGAACCTTCAATCCGGACGCTCCAGGCAGTCCCACGCCACGCTTTCCCCGCCGGCGGTGACCCCTGGTGGCACAACGCGAGCCCTTACCGGGACCCGACTCCACGGCCTGCGCCGCTCTCGCCCCCGTGACAGGGCCGCAGTTTCACTCCCACTCGATCGTTGCCGGCGGCTTCGACGTGACGTCCAGGACCACGCGGTTGACTTCCGGCACGGTGTTGGTGATCCGTGTCGAGATCCGGGCCAGTACGTCGTAGGGCAGGCGCGTCCAGTCGGCTGTCATCGCGTCCTCGGATGACACGGGCCGCAGGACGATCGGGTGCCCGTACGTGCGCCCGTCGCCTTGGACGCCGACCGAACGCACGTCGGCCAGCAGCACCACCGGGCACTGCCAGATCTCGGAGTCCAGGCCGGCCGCAGTGAGTTCCTCGCGGGCAATCAGGTCTGCCGCCCGCAGCACGTCCAGACGTTCCTCGGTGACCTCGCCGATGATGCGGATGCCCAGGCCCGGTCCGGGGAAGGGCTGGCGATTGACCAAGTATTCGGGCAATCCCAGTTCGCGTCCAACTGCACGGACCTCGTCCTTGAACAGGGTGCGCAGCGGCTCAACCAATTCGAAGGTCATGTCCTCGGGCAGGCCACCGACATTGTGGTGGCTCTTGATGTTGGCCGCACCCTCGCCGCCGCCAGATTCGACAACATCCGGGTACAGGGTCCCCTGGACCAGGAACTTCACCTCCCCGCCTTCGGCGCCCACCTGCTCGATGACCTGCTTCTGTGCGGACTCGAAGGAACGGATGAATTCGCGGCCGATGATCTTGCGCTTGGCCTCGGGTTCGGTGACGCCCGCCAAGGCGGAGAGGAAACGCTGCGACTCGTCGCAGGTGATGACGCGGATGCCCATCCCGCGCGCGTAGTCGCCCTCGACCTGTTCGCGCTCTCCGGCGCGCAACAGGCCGTGGTCGATGAAGAAGCAGGTCAGTTGGTCGCCGACGGCCTTGTGCACCAGTGCGGCCGCCACAGAGGAGTCCACTCCGCCCGACAGTGCGCAGATGACTTGCGCGTCGCCGACCTGGGCGCGGATGGCTGCGACCTGCTCGTCGACGATGGAGCTGGCGGTCCACGTGGGTTCAAGGCCGGCGCCCTCGTACAGGAAGTTCTTCAGCGCCGCCTGGCCGTGCGCCGAGTGCAGGACCTCGGGGTGCCATTGCAGGCCGAAGAGACGCCGTGAGCGGTCCTCGAAGGCGGCCACTGGCGTTTGCGCGGTCGATGCGGTCACAGCGAATCCGGCGGGGGCGGCTTGGACGGCGTCGCCATGGCTCATCCACACGACCTGGTTGGCGGGGGTCCCACCGAAGAGGCACGAGTCCGCGGCAACCGTGGCGTCGGTGTGCCCGTACTCGCGGGTGCCCGTGCGCCCGACAGCCCCGCCAAGGGCCTGGGCCATGGTCTGGAAGCCGTAGCAGATTCCCAGAACCGGCACGCCCGCCTCGAAGATCGACGGGTCGATGGAGGGGGCGCCGTCCTCGTAGACGGAGGAAGGGCCGCCGGAAAGGATGATCGCCGCCGGATCCTTCGCCAGCACGTCGGCGACGGGCATGGTGTGCGGGACGATCTCGGAGTAGACGGAGGCTTCGCGTACGCGCCGGGCGATCAGCTGGGCGTACTGGGCTCCGAAGTCGACGACGAGGACGGGACGGGGCGCAATCTGGGTCACGTGCCAATCGTACCTGCGCCGGAACTCGGCCCCGACGTTGGCGCGGGTGGGGGACAATGCGTCCATGAGTTCTGCGCGTCCCTCGGATTCCTTGCGGTCCCAGTGGACGAAGTTCGCCATGCACGGTGCGGGCAAACGCGCCCCCGATGGGCGCAAACTCACCGGCGAGGAACTGCGGGCCCTGGACGTGGTCGCGCGGATCAACGCCCCGCTGCTTGCCGCCACCCGGGCCGCCGCCGACGCCGCAAAGTCCCCGGACGTCGGGTGGGTGCTGGGCCAGTTCCTGGACCCGGTCTCGGCTGCCAGCCGTAAGGGCGTGAAGATTCCAGACGTCGACATCCTCATGCGCGCAATCGCCCGGATCGAAGACTTGGCCGCTGGGGTCGACGCGGAGGCTCCTCATGCCCGCACGGTGCCACGTCGAAAACTCCGTGAGGCGCTGGACGGATGGATCGAGGCGGCTCTGGAGCGCCGCAAGGATGCCCGGTGGAAGCAGGTCCAGGGAACTCCGGTGACATTGGCCCAGTTCCGCGCCTGGCGGGAAGCCACCGCCGAGGCGGCAGAGTCCTTGCAGGTGATTCCTCATTTGCCGGTCATTGCCGCATTCGAGCGGGCCCTGTCGATGGTGGTGGCCTGGGACGCAGTGCTGGAGCGGCGTGGGCTCCAGGGCGAACGATTCTCCCTGCGTCGCGAGGTCGTTCGCCTGCACAACTGGCCGGGTGACCAGTGGCGCGACGGGGATGATTTCGCGGCCGCCCAGAACCGCTTCCACCGGCGGCTTCGCAAGGCCCGTAAGTTGGCTGCCGACCCCGTGCGTGACCGGGTGATGGAGCGCGCCTTGTACCTGCGTGAGGGACTGCTGCTGGGCGAGGTCGAGCCGGTCGACTGGTTCCTTGCCGTGTGCCGTTTCCGTTGGGCGGTGCCCGAGGCCCTGGACGTGCGTGCGCAGATCAGCACGTGGCGTTTCGTCGAGTGGCTTGCGCGGTGGGGACGCCCGAGTCCTGCCCGCGTCCACGAAGACGTGCCCGCGTGGGTGGGTCGTGCCTTGGATCCTCGCGACATCCCTGCGGAACTACTGACCGCCGTGTCGGGGCCGCGCATCATGATCGATCTTGACGAGGACGTGGTCACTGCCCTGCCGCCCGGGTGCAAGGTACTGCGTCTGGTCCTGTCGGCACGCGGTCCTTTGGGGCCGGACTGGACGGTGTACTGGGTGGAGTCCGAGTGGGAGGATTCGCGCCCGATCCTGGACCTGGTGGAGTCGGAGAAGTTGCATCCGGAGGTCCTTTTCGTTTCGGACGAGCGGCCCAGTGACTTGGCCGAAGTGGTCGGTCCCTTCTTGGACAGGGCTTTCCAGATCCCGACCCATGCTTTGACTGCTCACTCCCACACCCCGGGGGTCTTGCCCATGCCCGAGTGGTTCCCCTACGGAGTCCCGGGTCGGGCCGCCGAGGAGTCTGCCAGCGCCAGGTCCTGAGGGTTTCCGGGCCGCGGTCGCGCCCAGCAGGCTGCAGCCGTCGGCGCTCCAGGCAATCCAAGTCGCCCTCGGCCTCCGAGCCGTCACCAAGACCACCGTCACCGCCCGGTCATCCTCGGTCTCGACATGGGACTGGTGTTCCACCCCCCAGATCCTCCCGTGGAGGTCGGACCGGCCATGGCGTGGCGCGCGCCGCGAACTCACCCGCGCGCAGCAGACCTTCCCGGATCGGGTGAGGGAGAACTTCCAGCCCCGCCCTCGTCAAGGAAGGAAATGACGTCGCGCAGGCTGGGCAGGACCGCCGCGGTCAAGGCCCGGTGGGCCCGGTCTGGGGTCTTCATGTCGGGCACGCACACGACGGTCATGCCGGCGGCGTGGCCGGCCTCGATGCCCATCTCTGAATCCTCCAGGACCAGACAGTTCTCCGGCGGGACGCCCAGCCGACTTGCGGCAAGCAGGAAGATCTCCGGGTCGGGTTTGCTGCGGGTGACTTCCTCGCCATGCGCGCTGGTACGGAAATGCTCCGCAATCCCATGCGCTTCAAGCATCGACCACACGCGCGTGCGCGGCGAGGAAGAGGCCACCGCCACCGCGAGGCCCTTGAGTCGCAGGTGGTCGAGCAGTTCGACGGCGCCCGGCTTCAGGGCAATCCCCTGGGTGCGCACACGCAATTCCTCGGCCTCGATCCTCTTGCACGCCTCCTCATGTGAAAGCGGCAGGTGGTAGATCCTTTGGAATGCGCTGACGATCTCCGGAATCGGGGTTCCCGCGTGGGCTGACAGGTAGTCGGCCGTCGTGAAGTCGTGCCCGTGGTCGGCCAGAAGGTTCCGGTAGATGGTGAAGAACACGGACTCCGAGTCGACCAACAGGCCGTCGAAGTCGAACAGGACTGCGGTGATCAAAGGAGCCTCCTGAAGGTGTCGCGTCGAAGCGACCCTATCAACCGCACCGACCGGCCCAACCGGCAGGCGGCGAAAACCGGTGCGGCTCCGTCGTTTTCGCTTCAAAGGCCACACGTGGCTTCGCGTGTGGTGGCGCCTTCGGGGCGTGGAAGGGCCGGAGGTGTCCTGGAGGCCATGTGCCGGAATCGGAGGAGGCACATTCGCCGTGCCACAGAGGCGGACCTCGTGCCCACCTCAGAACAGGTGGCCGCCTCCCAGCGCCGAGTTCTTCACGCGTTCCTCCACCAGCCACTGGATCATCCCGGGGTCGTGGTGGTCGAAGATGCGTGGGAACGCCCCGTCATCGATCGATGCGAAGGCCTGCATCTCGGCCTCGTCCAAGACGAAGTCGAAGACGTCGAAGTTTTCCACCATGCGTTCTCGACGAACGGACTTCGGGATGACGACGACGCCCTGCTGCATGAGGGCGCGCAGGGCGACCTGACCGGCGGTCTTCCCGTGAGCCGCTCCGATCCGGGTGAGTGTCGGATGCGTGAAGATTCCTCCCCGTCCCTCGGCGAAGGGGGCCCACGCCTCGTGGATGATCTTCAAGGATGTCATCTGCTCGTGTGCCGCGGATTCCTGGCGGAAAGGATGCGTCTCGACTTGGTTGACGGCCGGCGGAATCCGTGTGAGCAGGGCGATGTCGATCAGGCGCTCGGGGTAGAAGTTCGAGACTCCGATCGCACGTACCTGTCCGGCATCGACGGCTTCTTCCAGAGCCCTGTACGCCCCGGGGTAGTCGCCGATGGGCTGGTGCAGCAGAACCAGGTCGATGTAGTCGGTTCGAAGGTCCTTGAAGCTCTGCTCGAGCGAGGCGGCCGCGCGATCGTGATTCATGTTCGACGGCGAGATCTTCGTCGTGAGGAAAACGTCCTCACGTGCGATTCCGCTGTCGGAGACACCTTGGCCGACGCCGGCCTCGTTGCCGTAGGACTGTGCCGTGTCGATCAGGCGGTACCCCACTTCCAGGGCATCTCGCACACACCGAGCGGTCTCGTCTGGCGGGGTCTGGAACACACCGTATCCGAGCATCGGCATCACGGCGCCCGTGTTCAAGGTGACGGTGAGCATGACTTGTCCTCCTGAGAATGATGGGCACACATTGCGTCCGGGTGCGGCGTCTTCGTGGCGCGCGGGTCCTGTGCCGACCATTTTCTCACCCAGGCCTCGATCCTCCAGGGCTTGCGCGCGCAAAGTGTCACGCCTTGTGTCTTCCAGGTGGATGTCTGTGCAGGTCGGCTCATGCGAATCGTCGTGCAGGAGTGTCGAGGTGAAGGCATGACAGGTCGGGACCTGACCTGAAGAGCGCTGGTGACCTCGTCGACGACGCTTCGCAGCCTGGACTGGGCATGGTCCGGATCGCCCGCCAGCACGAAGCCGTGCAATGGTCGCCATGAATGGAGGCTGCTGCGGACGGTGGCGCGGTCGGCTGGACATGCGGCGCGCGCCCGAAGGGCCCGCCAGGACAACCTGTAGGGGCTGGCAGAGTTCGTGACCAAGCCGATGTCGGTGCCATGTGCCGCATTGAGGTCTGCGATGCGGCGATGCACGCGCGTGAGGAAGTCTTGAGGGCCGTGCGCTCGACCAGACGCGACGGTGACCTTCGCTGGCAACGCAGTGAACGCAACCTCATGAGCGCATTCGCCTTGCTGCCGGCCCAGGGGCCCGCCATGAAGTTCACGGTGACCGCACTGGTCAAGGAAGTCGACATGGACAAGTCGACCTTCGACCTGCATCACCCGGATGTGCGCAGCCTCGCGCAGGCCTGCGCCGCCCAGGTGGCAGATGAACTGGTCGACGAGGTCGACGCGCGCGGCCCGCCGGCTCCGTATCTTCAGTGACCCGAGGGTTTCATCCGCGGATTCATCGCGTGTCTGGACGACCCGCACGGGTGCCGGCGGGCCGGGGAGCCTCTTGCCAACCAACTGCTCGACCCCTTCATGAATCGACCGGTCGAGAGGATCGAGTCCGAGGTGGCAACCCTGCCGGTCCACCACCGACTCCCACCGGTCCGGGTTCGCTTCACGTCCGTCCACTGGCTTCATGGGGACGGTCCCGTGCCTGCTGGATCGGGATCGCGCCGGCCCGGAGGGCGAGGTCGGGGCCGCCTAGGCGAAACTCTTGGACTGACGGGTGGACTGTCGAGCCTTGGAACCCAGAACACTGTCCTGGTGCCGACATTGCTGTCCTGCTACCGACGTCGCAACGTCGGTACGAATACCGCAACGTCGGTAGGAGCGCCGCCGCCAATAATCTCTGGATCTCAAATGGCAGGTTTGCAGGTCGTGCCGAGTGATGGCCGAAGGTTTCAGCGCTTCCAAGCGATCACTGCCCATGCTGTCGCGCTCGCCGTTTTCTTGGTGAGGTCCAAGTTGGGTCGTGTACCCACTCCGCAGGCCGCCTGAACTGGATGCCGTCAACCGTGAACTGGTCCGGCAGTTGACTCTGCCGGATCTTGTTCTCGCCAATCGAGAACGAGCTCGGGAGCAAGGATTTGAGTTCATTGGAATGACGGTTCGGCGGGAAGGCAGCCACCAGAGTGACAGTGCTGTTCAGGCGCCGTACAGTTCTGATCGCCGGTGCCATGTCACTGTCTGCGGAGATGATCAGTGCCATGTCCATGTTGCCCTGAAGTGCGTCGGAAACCAGCTGAACGGCAATGTTCACATCCGTCTCCTTCTCCTCGTAGGTCACATACTCCAACTCACAATTGTGGCATTTGCGAGTCTTTCTCTGGTATCGCCCTTGGACGACCTGGAGAACATCGGGATGCTTGCGTTTCATCGCGTCGATGTGGTGCGCCTGTCGACTTGCTGCCGGGGGATCGTCCAGAACGCTGGAGGTGAAGTAGTAGACCTTGGTCAGGTCTGCCGCCGGCCGCATGCGTCGTACCAGCTCCACGACGTCGAGCCACAGGTACTTGCAGTGCGCTTGATCATGAAGACCGTGGTACAAGTTGAACCCATCGATGTAGGCAATCAACCTCTCGCCTCGCGACACATCGCACATGCCTACTCCTCCTAGGTGCCATCGCTGCGATCATTGTCTCATTTGAGCTGAACATGCGGCAGAATCGGCTATCATGGGTATCACCCCGCCTGGTTGTCTCCCGCCAGCCAGTGCCCGACGCCCGCCAGCACTGGCGGGCGTCTTTGTGTGTGGCGACGATGCACACTTGGCGGCGAGTGGTGGTTCGTGGTTCGGAGCTCAGGGCGGCCGCTGGAGGTCGAGATCATCGCGGACTGCAAGGCGCGATCGACATTGCTGTATTGCTACCGGTGTTGCTGTCTTCCTACCGACGTCGCAACGTCGGTGGGAGCGCATCAACGTCGGTGGCGGCGCTTCGACATCGGGTGGCGACACAGCGCCCTCGTTGCCCCTTGTCGTCCCCGTCAACTATTTCCTCATGTCACAGCCACTTTCGGCGCTTGGGCCACGCCAGTGACCCCAAGGCGACCAGGGCTCTCAGAACCGCCACCGCCGGGTGGCCCCACCACGTGTCCAGCTTCGGCATGTGAGTGAAGTTCATGCCATACCAGTCCACGATCAAGGTCAATGGCACGAAGATCGCCGTGGCCACCGTCAGCACCGTCATGATGTGGTTCTGCTGGACGTCCAGGTGCATCTTGTGCAGGTCCCGCATCTGCATGGCCTGGTCGCGCAGCTTCTCCAGACGACCAGCGATCGCGCGGAAGTAGTGCAGCTCATGGTCCTGGAAGAAGGAGTTCTCGTTCTCCTCCAGGAAGCGGGCAAGGTCGGGTCGGCGGCATCGGTTGACGACAGGGAGTGAACAGTGTTCACTGAACAGTGTTCAGTTGCACTTCGGTGCGGCCCCGTGTGCGCGGGACAGGGGGAGGCAAGATGCCCAAGCGAATGATCGACCGCGAGGCCCTGGTCGACCACGCCTACCGGATCGCCCAGGAGGAAGGGCTGTCCCAATTGTCCGTGCGCAAACTCGCCTCCGCCTGCGGGATCGCCGTGGGATCCGTCTACACCCACTTCCCCTCCAAGACGGACCTGACCAACGCCGTCATCGGCCACCACTTCACCGAGGCAGTCGTCGCCGACTTCTGCCACATGCGACCCGGCGAAGGCTTCGTCGCCTACCTGCGACGCCTGGAAGGTGCCATGCACAAGGTCCTGGCCACCTACCGGCGGACCTGGCTGGAGGAGATCCAACGCCTTCCCTACGAGGAACGGCTGATCGGGCACCAAGCAGAAGCCCGACACTTCGCCCACATCTCCATAGGCCTGTTGCAGGTCCTGGCCGCGGACCCGCAGGTCGACCGCTCTCGACTGGTCGGTCCACTGTCACCCGAGGCGCTGTGCGACATGGTCACGGACCATCTGATCGCTGCCCTTCGTCAAGGATCCTCCAGCCAAACCCTCATCGCCCTGATCGAAAATGCCCTGTACCCAGTGGCAACGACCAGCGGCAACGCCCCGACAGGGGCCAACACCTCGCGCCACACCGGTACCGCAATTCACTCCGCGGAAGGAGTCCAACGATGACACCCATGGTTGCCTGCGCCGCCACAGCCATCACCACAGCACTGGTCATGTACACCATCGGAGTCTTCGCACAGCGCCGCACAGGAACCCTTCATCCGCGACACCTCGTCCTTTTCGTCCTCGGCCTGCTGTTCGATGGCGTGGGCACCACGATCATGTCCGCTGTGGCAGGTGCCCAAGGCACCTCGGCCAGCCCCCTGCACGCGGCCTCCGGAGTGGCGGCACTGGCCCTCATGGCCCTGCACACCATCTGGGCAGGCGTCATCCTGTGGCGCAGGAAGCGCCAATGGGTCGCGGGCTTCCACCGCTTCAGCGTGGTCGTCTGGCTGTTCTGGCTGGTCCCGTACGTCATCGGGATGCTGCTGGGCATCCCCGTCATCGCCCTGTCCGACACCGCGGTCACAGTCGCCGCAGTGGCTGTCGTTGCCGTCATCGCCCTGGCACTGGCAGTGGCGGAGGGCGCCCTCGACTGCCGTGTCGACAGGAAGTCCCTGCTGCTGGTCGCCGGAATCGTGTGGGTCGTCGCCGGTGCCAACGTCATGGCGATAGGCGTGGGCGCCACACGCTCGGTCAACTCCTCCTCGATCCTCGTGGTCCTGGGTCTCATCGCGGCAGGGGTGGCGGTTTTCACCGCATTCCACACGATGTTCGGTCGACTCCTCGTGCGCAATGCGGCGCGGATCCGCGCCCTGGAGGCCGAACGTCACGCCCCGTGGCGATTCCTGGACCTTCGCGGCTGGATCGTCATGAGCGTGATGATCGCCCTGGGATTCGGCTTGAGAGCCACAGGCATGGTCCCCGGATGGTTCTTCGCGTTCTTCTACACGGGATTGGGCGCGGCGCTGGCACTGACAGGAGTCGGCTTCCTCATGCACCGCGTCCAGGGCGCCGGCTGGACCTTCCACCGCAGCCGCCAGGCGGCGTGAGGTCAGCGGCGGCAGGCGTCGTGGGATGCGTGCCGCATGCGGTCGACCAGCCCGGCGCCCTCGTCAAGTGGCATCACAAGGAAGCGCGCCCCCTGCTGCGGCCCAACGCCATGCCCACCACCGCAATGGCGACGGCGAACAGCGCGGTGATCCCACAATCGACCAGCAACGGAGCCAGCACCCGGGTGGATGCGTCGATCGCGTCCTGGGCCCCCTGGATCGCGCTGGTCGCCCAGAACGCGGGCGTCAGCTTCGACGCCGTGATCACCGGGGCCGGGAGCAAGTCCGCAGGAACCCACGCACCCGACAAGAATGCGAGAAGCATTCCGCCGATGTTCGCCACCGCATTGGCCGCCTCCACACTGGTGCCCAACTGGCCCAGCAGGAATCCGATCGACACGCCCACCAGGGTGTACGCACCCAAGGACAAGGCGACGATTCCCAGCAGAGCAACATTGGCCGCGCTCACGTGCCCCGAGGCGAAGAGGATGGTGGACAGGCCCACGATCCACGTCCAGCCGACCAGGCCGACCACCAGGCACGCGGCCAGCAGGCCCACGCTGCGTCCACGTGCCGTCTGGGGCGAGGCCAACAGACGCGAGCGCGTCGCCCGGCGGCTGAGCGAGGCCATCATGGTCGCGATCATGACCACCGAGAACGCCAACAACGGATAGGTCGACATCTTCGCCATGACCACGAAGGAATCCGGCAGGGCGCCGGCGCGGCTGGCGATGAGGACCGCCTTGGACGTGGCCGAGGTCGACTGGTCCGCAGCGTCGGCGGCCGCCTGGGCGCTGGCGCCCACACGCAGGTTGTCCTTGGCGTGCTCCACCCACGTGTTCACGGTCAGTTCTTCCAAGCGCCCGTACGCCGAGTCAGGGCTGACGATGGTCTGCAACGTCGGTTTGGCGGCTCCGGTTGTCGCAGCATTTTGCAGGGAGTCGCCGAAACCCTTCGGGATCACCAGGATGAATTCGGTGCGGGCCTTGGCCACCGCGTCCTGCATGGCCACCCGGTCGTCCTGCAGGGGCGCGACCTCACCGGAGTTCTCCACGTGGGCGCGCAGGGCCTTCGAGATCGTGGACTCGTCCCTGTCGATGACGGACACGACGGTGTGGTGCTCCTTGAGCTGTGTCGGGTCGTCCGTATTGGCATTTGCCAAGCCCGACAGGACGCCGAACATGCTGAGTGCCACCAGGTAGACCAGGCCGTACCTCCAGTGTGCGGCCGCGATCTTCAGGGCAGTCTTACAAGTGGTCATGGCTCATCCTCCTCATGCGCACCAGGGCAAGGGCCAGGAACAGGGCGCCCATGCCCACCAGGACCAGGCAACTGGTCGCGAAGGGGCGCAAGGTGTCGTAGTACAGCAGCCCGTAGAAGGCGTGGGTCGCCTGCCACAGGGGGTTGATCCACGCCAGGACAGGGGCGTGAGTTTCGACGGCATCCGCGATCCTCATCGTGGGCGGGCCGTACAGGCCCGTCAGCAGCGACAGGGGAGTCGTGATGATTGCCACCGCGGTCCCCGACATCTTGGGGAATGTCCCCATCAGGGCGCCCGCCCCGGCAGCCATGAAGGACGAGGCTGCGATCACGACGAACCCCAGGTACCAGTGGCTTCCGAAGTGGGTGCCCGCGATGAACCGCATGACCAGGAACACCGGAGTCGTGTACAGGAAGGCGCCCACCCAGGCCGCTGCCAAGGTTGCGACGGTCGTCTTCCACCGGGGCACTGCCGCCATGGTGCGTCTGGCGCCCAACGCGCCGCTGGGCGCCATGAGACCGTTGACGGCTCGCAGGGGGATGGACATGCCCATGCCTGCACTGAGCGCCAACAGGGCGAAGTAGTAGCGCGCACTGGAGTCGGCGCCGGGTGGGGTCACCTGGAGTCTCTCGGTGAAGGTCTCCTTGTCCTTGGCAACGGCAAGTTGCTGGGGCGATGCCCCGGACAGGACCAGGGCCTTGTGCTCGGCGGCGGTCTGCGTGTAGACGTCCAAGGCGCGCCGCAGGGCGATGGCCGCCGTCTTCGAATTGCCTTCGCTGGTCAGGTGCAGGACGGGAACACCGTCCTCGGCGACCACGTAACCAATGGTGGTGCCGGACCTGGCGGCTGCGTCGACCTCGTCAACGGTGTCGTAGGACATGAGGTTGGCGAAGTGGTACTCCCCGTCCTTGTCCGCGAAGATCGACATGACCTGCCCCAGACCCGGTTCGGCCTGCCACGCCGCATCGTCGACCACGCCCAGGGGCTGTGGGCCGATGGTCACTGTCTTGCCGATGTTCGCGAACATCGTCATGAAGATGAAGGTGAGGATCAAAGGGAACAACAGTGCCCAGACCAGGACCGCTCCCGTCCTGTTCAGTCGCAAGAACTCGTATGAGAAGACGGCACGCATGTCAGGCCTCGTCCCTCAACTGTCGCCCGGTGATCTCCAGGAAGACCTCGTTCAGGGTCGGAGGCTCGGAGGTCACCCGGCCCATGGTCACCCCCGTTCCATGCAGCACCTCCAGGACGTCGCTGAGGTTGTGGGCGCCGGACAAGCACTCGATGAGCAAGTCGGAACCGTCGACGGAGGCCTTGCGGACGTGCTCCAGTGCTTCGATGGCGCCCACCAGGGGATCCGGCACGGGGCTGGGGGAGAGGACCTCGATGCGGATCCTCTCTCCCGTGCCGATCATCGCCTTGAGTTCACTGGCGGTGCCCGCCGCCACCTGCGTGCCGTGGTCGACGATGAAGATGCGGTGGCACAATTCCTCGACCTCCTCCATGTAGTGGCTGGTGTAGACGATCGTCGCCCCCTGCTCGTTCAGGCGTTTGATGCCGTCCAGGATGGCGTTGCGGCTCTGCGGGTCCACGGCAACCGTCGGCTCGTCCAAGAAGATGAGCTCCGGCTGATGGGCGATTCCGCAGGCAATGTTCAGGCGGCGCAGCAGGCCGCCGGAGAGCTTCTTCGGGCGGAACTTCGTGAACTTTTCCAGGCCGACGAATTCAATGGCCGCATCCACGAGGTGTCGACGTCGAGCCGAGTCACTGACGTACAGGGCGCAGAAGGCGTCGATGTTCTCCCGCACGGTGAGCTCGTCGAAGACGGCGACGTCCTGCGGCACCACGCCGATACGTGCCTTGAGGTCGTAGGCGCCGGCCCGCATCGGCTGGCCGAAGACCCGGATGTCACCCTTGTCGTAGGTGAGCAACTGCAGGATGCAGTTGATCGTCGTGGTCTTGCCGGAACCGTTGGGGCCCAGCAGGCCCAGGATTTCGCCGCGTTCGATGTCCAGGGAAAGGGTGTCCACGGCGACCAGTTCGCCGTAGCGCTTGACCAGGCCCTTGACCTGGACCGCCAGAGGCGGTGCTTGCAGATTCGCGTCCGACATGGCCGCTCCTTCCATAGCGTCGATGGCGCCCATGTTGGCCGTTGACGCATGTCGACCGGAAGTGTGCGCTGTCACCACCATCAGGCGCCCCCGTGACTTCTGTCAGGGCTGCTGGCGGCCGTGGCTTGTCAGACAATGGGGGCGTGGATGTGATGGTGGACAAAGCGGCGCTGCTGGTGGTGTGCCTGACGCTGTTGCTTTCCCACGGGCCCGTCGATGCGCTGACGGTGGCGACACTGCTGTGTGCGATCACCATTTCGGCGGCCTGCGACGCTCTGCTGACGCCCAAGTGGCGCGTGGTGGCCGTCATCGCATGGAGCGCAGTGGCCCTTGTCCTGCCCGTGGCCATGATCGGCATTCCCCTGGTCGCATACGACTTGGCCAAGGACGTGGGATCCGACCGGGACGTCCGGAGTGTGCTGCTGGCGGTTCCGTTCCTTCCCCACGTCAATGCGTTGGTCGTGGGGGTGACCACATCCAGGTCTGCGAGGAGGCGGCGACCGTCCTGGTCGGCCTGCTGCTGGCCCATCGATGCCGGCGCAGCGCACAGCTGCAAAGGGACGTCCACCGAGTCCGCGACGAATTGGCCGAACAACTGTCCCACCTGAAGGACACGCATTCGCGTTTGCTGGAGGCCCAGGACCGTGAAGTCCGTGCCAGTGCCCTGGCGGAACGCACGCGTATTGCGCGCGACATGCACGACGGGGTCGGACACCGCCTGACCGGCCTGCTGTTTCGCACCCGTGCCCTGGAGGTCATCCACCGGGGCCAGCCGCAGGTCGTTGCGGAACTGGGAGAGATCGCCACCGGTGTCGAGGAATCGCTGGAGGCCATGCGCCGCAGCGTCCACGCCCTGTCCGACGAGGGCGAGGACCTGTCCACCACCTTGCACGTCCTGGCCCGCGACAGCGCCGTCCCACACGTCCACATCGATTCCGGCTTGGAGGCACAGCCGCCGTCCCCGATCATCCGCTGCTTCAACGCCATCGCCCGTGAAGCACTGACCAACGCCGCCAAGCACGCTCGCGCAGACAACGCCTGGATCCGTCTCGACGACTACCCTGCGTTCTGGCGGATGATCGTCACGAATGACGGTCTGCCCGCCCCTGGAACCCCGACCGCCTGGGAAGTGCGAGAGGGCGCCGGTCTGGGCATGCGCTCCATGCGCGATCGCGTGGAGGCCCTGGGAGGATCCCTGCGGATCACTCCCTCGCCCCGCTTCACCATCCATGTGACGATCCCGAAGGAGAATGCATGAAGGTCCTGGTGGTCGACGACGACGCCCTGGTGTCCCAGTCGCTGGTGACCATCTTGTCCGTCGAGGCCGATGTCGAGGTCGTCGGCGTGGGCAACAGCGGTCCGGATGCGGTGGCGAAGTACGACCAACTGCGCCCGGATGTGTTGCTCATGGACGTGCAGATGCCGGGTGGTGACGGGCTGACGGCTGCCGAACAGATCCTGGCGGCGCATCCGGAGGCACGAATCGTCTTCCTGACGACCTTCTCCGACGACGACTACATCTTCCGCGCCCTCAAGCTGGGGGCTCGCGGGTACCTCGTCAAGCAGGACATCGCGCAGATCGCGCCTGCCCTGCGGGGCGTCATGGCGGGGGTCAGTGTTCTGGAGGGCCATCTGTTGGAGCGCACGGCGAAGCTGGCGCCCGGTGCGGGGACGGGCGCGGGTCGGTCACGACGGGCGACCGTGTTCGCGAGCCTGACCGACCGTGAGTACGAGGTCGTCGAAGCCGTCGCCGACGGACTGGTCAATGCGGAGGTCGCCGAGCGCCTGTTCATGAGCGAAGGCACTGTGCGCAACCACATTTCTGCGATCCTGGCCAAACTCGGTCTGCGCAATCGCACGCAATTGGCCGTGGCCTGGTACCACAGCGGGAACTGAGACATCACGTTCATCCAGGAGCGGGGAAATCCACCTGACAGGTGACACCAGGCGCCGGCAGTGTGATCGGGTCAATGAAGTCCAGCCCTCACTTCTCATACAAAGTCGAGTTCAGTTTCGTAAGGTCGAGGAGAACGCATCGCCTCCGAAGGGATCCTCCCGTGAAGACCGTCATCAACATCTTCCATCCGGACATGTCCACATCCCGCGTGAACGCGCGGCTGGCGCGCGAGGTCCAGGACATCGAAGGCATCGTCATCCGCGACATCTACGGCCTCTACCCGGACTGGAAGATCGACGTTCCTGCGGAGCAGGCCGCCATCGAAGCCGCCGACCGGGTCGTCTGGCAGTTCCCCCTGCACTGGTACTCCGGGCCGGCCCTCATGAAGGAATGGCAGGACGTGGTCCTCAGCTACGGGTGGGCCTACGGGTCAACCGGCATGGGGCTGGTCGGCAAGGAGCTGCTCATCGCCTGCACCGTCGGCTCACCCGCGCAGAGCTACGCCATGGACGGCGCCTACCGGACCACCCTGCACGAGCTCTTCGCCCAGTACCGGGCAATCACCCCACTGGTGGGCATGAAGTGGCTGGACCCATTCACCGTCACCGGGACCCTGGTCATTGCAGATGCCGCGCTGGACTGGGCGGCACGCCAGTACAGGGAGCGCCTGCTCAGCTGAGAGCGCCCCTCGTCAGCGGCGGGGTGCACACGATGACACGCATGGGGTGCCACGCCTGGAAGGTGCCGGAGTAGGCTCCAAGACGCCGTGAAATGATTGAAAGGAAATCCGGTGACCACTCTCGTCGTTCTCGACCACCCCGACATGCCCGCTTCCCGCGCCAACGCGCGCATGATTGCCGCCTTGACCGACCTGCCCGACGTGGTCGTGCGCGACCTGCGTGCCCTGTACCCGGACGGCCACATCGACGTGGCAGCCGAGCAGGAGGCCGTCGCCGCCGCCGACCGCCTGGTCTGGCAGTTCCCCTTCCACTGGTACTCGGCCCCCGGGCTGCTCAAGCAGTGGCAGGACGACGTCTTTGCCTACGGGTGGGCCTACGGTTCCACCGGCAACGCCCTGCAGGGCAAGAAGCTCATGGTTGCCGTCACCACTGGGGCCCCGGCCGAGAACTACCAGCCCGAGGGCGTCTACGGCCACACGATGGAACACCTGCTGGCCCCCTTCGAGGCCGTGTGTGCGCTGACCGGCATGGTCTGGGAGCAGCCCTTCATCGTCGCCGGTGCCATGGGCGCTGACGATGCCACTTTGGATGCCGCCGCCAAGGAGTACGCCGAGTACCTGGCGCGCTGAAACGACGATCGGACCGCAGGGGCGGGGCGTGTGCGAGGCCGATGACCCGCCGCGCCCCGCCCTCGTCATCGGAAGGGCGCGCCCGCAACCAGGGTCCGCTCAGGGGTGACCCCGGTGGCCCGGGCCCGCCGATCGGCGCACACTGGAGACCCTGCCCCCGTCTCCAGGAGAACAGCGTGCTGGAACTGCGAGAGATCACCAAGGCCTACCGCACGGCCAGCCTCACCCAGGTGGCGCTGGACGGGGTCCGCCTCGCATTCCGGGACAACGAATTCGTCGCAGTCCTGGGCCAGTCCGGCTCCGGCAAGACGACGATGCTCAACATCATCGGCGGCCTGGATCGATTCGACTCAGGTGACCTGGTCATCGATGGCATCTCCACCAAGGACTACCGCGACCGCGACTGGGACACCTACCGCAACAACCGCATCGGCTTCGTCTTCCAGTCCTACAACCTCATCCCGCACCAGTCGGTGCTGGCCAACGTCGAGCTGGCACTGACCCTGTCCGGAGTCGGGCGGGGCGAACGCAGACGCAGGGCGCTCGCGGCCCTCGACGAGGTGGGGCTGGCCGACCACGTCCACAAGAAACCCGGCCAACTCTCCGGCGGCCAGATGCAGCGTGTGGCCATCGCCCGCGCCCTGGTCAACGACCCGGAGATCCTCCTGGCCGACGAACCCACCGGCGCCCTCGACTCCCAGACCTCCGTGCAGGTCATGGACCTGCTCAAAGAGGTTGCGCGTGACCGACTGGTCATCATGGTCACCCACAACCCGGACCTGGCCCACGCCTACGCCACTCGCATCGTCGAACTGGCCGACGGGCGGGTGCTCCGTGACTCCGCGCCTTTCACCCCCGGCACCGAGGAGCTGCGTGAAGCCCGCCCGACCCGCCGTGCGTCGATGAGCCTCCTGACCGCGCTTTCCCTGTCCTTCACGAACCTCATGACGAAGAAGGGCCGGACGCTGATGACCTCCTTCGCGGGGTCCATCGGCATCATCGGGATCGCGGCGATCCTCGCGCTGGCCAATGGTGTCAACGCCTACATCGACCGCACCGAGGAGGAGATGCTCACCGCCTATCCGCTGAGCATCCAGCGCACCGGCATGGACCTGACCGCCGTCATGGGCATCATGCAGGACGCCGACAGCGGCACCCGCGACGCACCCGCTTCCGATGGCGCCGCCGCGGGCGGCAGTGGTGGGGCAGGCGGCGCGGACCAGACCGGCAGTGGTGGGGGCGGCGCCGGCGGAGTCGGTGGCTCGGACGGCGCAGTGTCCACCAGGGCGACTCTGGAGCGCGCCCTGGGGGCAGTCTCCTCCAACGACCTCGCCTCGCTGAAGACCTACCTGGACGCCAACGGCGGGCAGATCCGCGACCACGTGCGCGCAATCGAGTACGAGTACGACGTCACCCCGCTCATCCACCTGCCGGACACCGGTAGGGGGACCAAGCAGGTGAACCCGTCCACCCTGGTCAATGCCGCATCGCTGCCGTCCTCTGTGCCACGCATGTTCCGCGCAAACCTGCGCACGGACTCCTTCGCGCAGTTACCCGTCGACCCGGCGGTGTACTCCTCCGACTACGACGTCAAGGCCGGGCACTGGCCCGAGGGGCCTGACGAACTCGTCCTGGTCCTGCCAAAGGACGGCAGGCTCTTCGACGTCCTCGAGTTCAACATGGGTCTGCGCGACACGGCGGAGATCGACAAGATGGTGCAGCGTCTGGATCCGGGTGGCTCCCGGGCCCTGGACGCGGGGCAGTCCGTGGGCGCGGCACCCTCGGCCCCCTCTGTCGCAATGCAGTCGGGCCAGGGCGGGCAGTCCTCGGGCGACGAGGGCGGCCAGTCGGGCGAGACTGCCCAGAGCGGACGCACCTACGACTACGACGAACTCATGGGCGTCGAATTCCGCCTGGTCCACGCCCACGACATGTACACGTGGAACGCGGCCACCAAGGTGTGGACCGACCGCAGTGATGACGCCGCCCACATCGACGCCCTCGTCGCGAAGGGCCGACCCCTGCACGTCACCGGGGTCGTACAGGTCAAGGCCGACACCGACGCCTCCCCCCTGAGGTCGGGCCTCTACTACACGCAGGACCTCGTCCGAGAGGTCATGAGGGAGGCAGCGTCCTCGCAGATCGTCCGCCAACAGATCGCCAACCCGAAGACGAACGTCTTCAACGGGAAGGCCTTCGCGGATCCCGCCGACTCACCCATGTCCGGATTCGACATGGCCTCCCTGTTCTCCATCGACGAGAAGAAGATCCAGGCCGCGTTCTCCTTCGACGAATCCGCGTTGGCCGCCTCCATGTCCCGGCTCGACCTGTCCGGAATCGACCTGTCGGCCCTGCAAGGTGTCGGCCTGGAGATGCCTCCCCTGGACATTGAGAGCCTGGACCTGTCGGGGCTGGGGCAGATCGACCTGTCGGCAATGGACCTCAGTGGCATCGACACCGCCTCACTGCAAAAGCAATTCCCGCAGCTCGCCAATGTCAAGTGGGACCGGATCCTTTCCAAGGCGCTGGCCGACGGGGCTCTCACACCCGAAGCCGGGCAGATCATCGGTGGCCTCACCCAACAACTCCTGCGCGAATTCATCCAGTACCAGTCCGCCCACGCCGGGGCGGGCAAGGACAGCGCCACCTTGGCCATCGAGTACTTCTCCCAACCCGAGGTCCGTGAACGCCTGCGCGCCACCCTCATGGATCCGCGGGTCATCAACCAGGACAAACTCACGTCGAATCTGGTCACCGCCTTGGGCCAGGACCCCGCCCTGGTCACCGTGGGCACCCAGGTGGGCCAGGAGATCGCCGGACAGATCGCCACCCAACTGGCCACCCAGGTCGGCTCGCAGGTGGCCGCCACCATCGGATCGGCGATCTCCACCCAATTGCAGAGCGCCATGACCGGCTACATGACCCAGATGATGGGAATTCTTCAAGAGCAGATCTCCGCCCGGATCGAGTCGACCATGAGCTCGATGGCGCAGAACATGTCCTCGGCGATGAAGATCGACCAGAAGGCCTTCGCGCAGGCCTTCACCTCGAAAATGGACGCCAAGGACCTGGCTTCCTACATCACGCAGATGATGTCCGCATCCACCGAGAGCTACGAGTCGAACCTGACCAAACTCGGATGGGGAGACCTCTCCGACCCCTCGAACATCGACATCTATCCGAGGTCCTTCGAGGACAAGGACGCCGTCAAGGCGATCCTCGACTCCTACAACACGCAGATGCGCGACAGCGGGAGGGACAAGAAGGCGATCACCTACTCCGACCTGGTGGGCACGCTCATGACGTCGGTGACGCAGATCGTCAACATGATTTCGTCGATGCTCATCGCCTTCGTCGCGATCTCCTTGGTCGTGTCCTCGATCATGATCGGGATCATCACCTACATCTCCGTGCTGGAACGCAAGAAGGAGATCGGCATCCTGCGCTCCATCGGCGCTTCGAAGGGGGACGTGCGCTCCGTGTTCAACGCCGAGACCTTCCTGGTGGGCCTGTTGGCCGGTGCCATCGGCGTCGCCTTCACGGCTCTGGCGACCATTCCGACGAACATCATCGTCGAACAGCAACTCGGGGTGGCCGGGATCGCCCAACTGCCGGTGCTCGCCGGGGTGGTCCTCATCGGGATCTCCGTGCTGCTGACCTTGGCGGCGGGCCTGCTGCCTGCAGGTGCTGCGGCAAAAGCCGATCCGGTGGAGGCCTTGAGGAGCGAGTGAAGCGGCGGCACACTGGCACATGGACCGGGTGGGTCCGCACTGGCACCAGGAGACGAAGGAGTTCCCGATGACGACAGCCCACGACTTCCGACACCTTGCCCAAGCGCGGCGGAGCATGCGTGACTTCCTGCCGGACCCGGTGCCCCAGGAGGTGCTGGATGAAATCCTCGTTGATGCGGCGCAGACTCCCTCCTGGTCGAACACCCGCCCCTACGAGTTGGTCCTGGCCACGGGGGAGGTGGCCCAGAGGGTGCGGGCAGGGTACTTGGCGGCCTTTGAGAAGGTGGTGCCGATGCGCCGCGGCGGCCGCCTGGCAGCCCTGTCGGTGCTGGCCAAGGGCGCCATGCCGGATGGCGACTTTCCACTGTGGCGCCCCTATCCGCCGGAGCTGAAGAAGCGTGCGGACCAGGTCGGGCGGGCGCTCTACGCGCATCTGGGCATCGCCCGTGGGGATCGCGAGGGGCGTATCGAGGCCGAGAGGGCGAACTTCCGGGCCTTCGGCGCCCCGGTGATCGGGTTCGTCCTGGTCCACACGAAGATGCTGCCGGTTTCGGCGATGGATGCCGGGATCATGCTGCAAACGCTGTTCCTCTCGGCCAAGGCGCGAGGGGTCGACTCGTGTGCGCTGGGGTCGCTTGCCCTGTGGCGCACTCCTCTGGAGGCGGAGTTCGAATTGCCGAAGCACTACGCCCTCATCACAGGTTTCGCCCTCGGTTACGCCAGCGGCGCTCCGGTCAACGACTTCCGTGCTTCCCACCCCGCCCTCGTCCCCCTTCCCCCGCGAGATTCGTCCGTCACCTCGTGAGATTCGTCCGTCGTTCGGTGAGATTCGTCCTTCGCTCCGACGAGGTCGACGCCTGCGCATGTCACGGGCTGGGGCCATGACCGAGCCGTCCGACTCGACGAGGCGAATGTCGCGAAGTTCCCCTCTTGCCCGATTTCGCCCCACCCCGGCCTCCATTTTCTGGTCGAGAGAGGCGTTTCAAGCGAAGAATCCGGCCCAGGGAGAATCCTCTGTTCCCCTGTGGCACATCGTCCGCCGAGCCGGCACATGCGAAAGATGGCCGACGAATCTCGCGGAATCCAGGACGAATCTCGTGGAGGGACGGACGAATCTCACCGAACGACGGACGAATCTCGCGGAGGAGGGGGAGGGTAGGGTTCGGGGGTGAGCAAGCGCAAGACCAGGACGTGGCCCGAGGCGCCGGAGCCCTTGGCGGGCACCGTCATCGACAACCACACCCACCTGCCCGTCCACGAGATGCAGATCCCCCGAGCCGACGGGGTGCGGCTGCCACTGGAGGACCAACTGGAAAGGGCCAGGGCCGCAGGCATCACCCGGATCGTCTCCTGCGCCTGCGAAGTCCCCGACTTCGACCCGATGATCGCCCTGGCCGCCGAGCACCCACAGGTCCGCGTGGCCCTGGCGATCCACCCCAACGAGGCGGCACTGCACGCCGGTCACGCCGACCCCTCGCCCGACGGGCTCACCCCGATTCCACAGGCCCACCACACCATGAGCCTGGACGAGGCCATCAACGAGGTCGCCTCCCGGCTCCACCACCCCGCAGTGGTCGCAGTGGGCGAAACCGGATTGGATCACCACCGCACCGCCGGACCTGGACGCCATGCCCAGAAGGCATCCTTCCGGGCGCACCTTGCCCTGGCGCGCGAGGCCGATCTTCCCCTGCAGATCCACGACCGTGACGCCCACGCCGAAACCCTGGCGATCCTGCGGACCGACGCGCACCCGGATCAGCCGATCGTCTTCCACTGCTTCTCGGGAGGGGCCGAAATGGCAGGCGAACTGGCGGCCAACGGCTGGTACGCGTCATTCGCCGGCCCCATCACCTACCCCGGCAACGGGGAGCTGCGCGAGGCCCTGAAGGCAATGCCGCGCGACCTCGTCCTGGTCGAGACGGACGCCCCGTACCTGACCCCCGCACCCCACCGCGGCTCGCCGAACGCCTCCTATGTCATGGCGCACACCGTCCGGGCGATCGCCCAACTGTGGGGCATCGACGAGGGCGCCGCATGTGCCCAGCTCAGCGCCAACACAGATGCCGTGTACGGGATGTGGTGAGGCCGCGAGGCACCCCGACTTCCACCACGCCGAGGAGCCTGTGAGGTCACTCACGAACCTCGGCGTGACTGTTATCCATTCGTTACCGTTGACGTGGTCAGAGCGCGAGCCCTTCGGCGCGCAATCCGCGAGACTCTCGCGGGAGCGCCCATCAGCCACGCTTCGAACGGAGTCAGGAAACCCATGAAGAAGTCCACGTCGACCCGACGCATCATCATCGCTGCCAGTGCACTGGGCGCTGCTGCCGTCATCGGTGTCGCGGGCACGGCCCTGGCGTTTGCGCACCGGGAGGTGACCATCGAGGTCGACGGAGTTGCCCTTCCCGTCTCAGGATTCCTCACCGACGTGAACTCCGCCCTGGCCGCCGGAGGCGTGCAAGTGGGCGCCCACGACCAGGTGGCCCCGGCACTGGACCAGGCGGTGGTCGACGGTTCGACCGTCGTCGTGCACACGGCCTCGCCCTACACCCTGATGGTCGACGGAGCATCGGTCACCGCATGGTCCACCGCCGACTCGGTCAAGGACGTCATCGCTGACGCCGCCGCTGGGAAGACGAAGGTCGCCATGCCGGCCAACCGCTCACAGATCCGCGCCGAACTGCCCCTGACCTCAGGTGACGGAAAGGTCATGGTGCGAGTGGACGGCAAGGACGTGCCCGTCGAGGCGGCCGTGACCGACACTGCCGAACAGCTTCTGGCCAAAGGCAAGGTGAAGGCTTCACCAATCGACCGTGTCGCCTTCCTCAACGAGGGCGGGGCGCTGGTCCTCGAGGTCACCCGCGTGACCCGGGCAGTCGAGAACAAGACAGAGCCCTTGGCCTTCCAGACCGAGGAGCGTGAGAACGCCGACATGGACAAGGGCACCACTGAGGTGCTCCAGGAGGGCGTTGACGGAACCGTGGTCACCTCCGTCTACCGGGAGACCGTCGGCGGCAAGGTGACCGTGCAGGCGACACTGGGAAGCACCCGCACCGAGCCGAAGTCGAAGATCATTGCCGTGGGCACCAAGGAGAAGCCCCAGCAGGCCGAGGCGAACACTTCGGGCACTGCCAACGGCTCCGGGTCGGGCACTCAGCCCGCGCCCGCCCCCAGTGACGTCGGCAGTGACGTGTGGGCGGCGCTCGCCCAGTGCGAGTCGGGCGGCGATCCGACGACGAACACGGGCAACGGCTTCTACGGCATGTACCAGTTCACTCAGTCGACGTGGGAATCCGTTGGCGGCAGTGGACGGCCCTCGGAAGCCTCTGCGGCCGAGCAGACCATGCGCGCCCAGATCCTCCAGTCCCGCGCCGGTTGGGGGCAGTGGCCCGGCTGCGCCGCAAAACTCGGACTGCTCTGACGGGTCGGCGGACCTCACCTGCGGCCGCCGGCGTCCACCGAGGTGACGTGGCGCGTGTGGGTGAGGTCACGCCCCCTCCTTCGCCACCGCGGTGCCGGGCTTCATGACTTGTGCCTGTTCTCGGCAACCACCGCGTGGTTAGACTCGACAAGGCCGTCCCCGGACGCGCCCCACGCCAGACAACGGAAGAAGAACGCATGCCCCGGAGCCTCAACCTCACCCCGTCGCGACGCGTCGTCCTGTCGACCGCAAGCCTTTTCACCGTGGCGGTGCTCGCCATTGCCGGAGCAGGAGTGGTCCGAGCCCACGACCGGGTGACCCTCGAGGTCGACGGCGTCAGCGTGCCCGTGACCACGTGGAACGGGACCACCGCCGGAGTGTTGGCCGCAGCAGGGGTCGAGGTCGGTCCACACGACCTGGTCCAGCCGGAGATGCACGCTGACCTCAGCGACGGAGACACCGTTGTCGTGCGCACCGCCCACCCCTACCAGGTGGCCGTCGACGGGGCCTCGCACACGGTGTGGTCCACCGCAGGATCGGCCGAAGCGATCCTCGGGGATGCCGCAGTCCTGGGCGGCCAAGTGGTCCTGGCGGCGGACCGCTCAGCCGAACGCTCGGCCCCGATCCCCCTGGTCGACTCCGCGCGGCGGGTGCCCCTGACGGTGGCGGGCAAGATCAGCCAGATCACCGCAGCCCCCGGACGTGACGTGCGCCAGGTCCTGGCCGACGCCGGGGTCGAGGTCTCGCCGATCGACCGGGTCAAGGTCGGCGTCGAGAAGGGCACCATGACCATCCGGGTTGCCAAGGTGCAGCGCGGAACGGTGGTCGAAAAGGCGCCGGTGGCCTTCACCGAGGAGTCCAAGACCAGCGACTCCATGTTCGAGGGCGAGAAGCAGGTCACCACCGTCGGCAAGGCAGGCACCACCGCCACCACCGTCTGGCATGAGACGGTCGACGGCAAGGAGACCGTCCGCGCCGTCGTGGCCACCACCACCGAGACCGCCCCCGTGAAGCAGGTCGTCGAGACCGGCACGAAGGAGGCCACTGCGAAGGCGCTGGTCGAGGCCGGAATCGACCCCAAGGCCACCCTTGAGGAGAAGACCGAGGAAGACGGCACCGTCTCGGTGCGCTACCGGGCGGCACTGGGCACCCTGTCCAGTGCGGAGGAGATCCGCGCAGCCACCGGCGGGACACCGGCCGCTGCCGAGTCCAACAACGGGCAGACGCCGACCGCGCCCACCCCCGCTCCGCAGGCAGCCGGCGACTACTCCGGTTCGGACCCCAAGGCCATCGCCAAGGGCATGGTCGCTGCCCGCGGCTGGTCCGACTCCGAGTTCCAGTGCCTGGTGGTCCTGTGGCAGCGTGAGTCCGGATGGAACCCCTACGCAGAGAACCCCTCCTCGGGCGCTTACGGCATCCCACAGTCCCTGCCCGGCTCGAAGATGGCTTCGGCCGGTGACGACTGGCGGACCAACCCGGCCACGCAGATCACGTGGGGCTTGGGTTACATTGCCGGACGCTACGGCACCCCGTGTGCGGCTTTGGGCCACTCGGACTCGGTGGGCTGGTACTGACGAACCCACCCGGCCGTTGCGCCGGTCAGCATCCGGCGGCCACGCCGCTCAGTCATGCCCGGCGGAAAGCACCCGTGAGGGGTCGCACACCCCTGTGCGAAGGGCGAAGAGCACCAGTTGTACCCGGTCACGCGACAAGGTCTTGGCCAGCAGGCGACTCACATGCGTCTTCACCGTGGGCATCGACAGCCACAACTCGTCGCAGATCTCCTGATTCGTCAGGCCGTTGGCGACAAGGGCAAGGATCTCCACTTCGCGTTCGGTGAGCGCCTCCAGGCTCCGCGCATCCTCGGGCGAGAGCTGCGCCTCCGGGACCCCGCCGGCGTGAGTGGACACCGATCCGGCAGCCGCTGCAACCCCGGAAAGGCCACCGGCACCGGCGGGAGCGCCGGGGCCCAGGTCGCTTGAGCGCACCGCGGTGAGCAGACGACGCGTCGGCCCCGGTGAGATCACTGCATCGCCTGCACACACGGTGCGCACGGCTTCGACCAGACGGTCCGGGGGAGTGGTCTTCAACAGGAAACCGCATGCCCCGGCCTCGATGGCCCCCAGGACGAACTCGTCAGTGTCGAAGGTGGTGAGCACCACCACGCGACCCGCAAGCCCCTCCGCCACAAAGGCGCGGGTCGCGCTCAGCCCGTCCATGTTCGGCATCTGTATGTCCATGAGCACCACGTCCACGGGCTCGCTGCGCTGCCGCGCCAGCGCCTGCTCGCCGTCCAGGGCCTGCCAGCGGACCTCCATGTCCACCTGCGAGTCGAGGATCATTGCCAGACCCGCGCAGAACAACGGTTCGTCATCGACCAAACCCAAGGTGATCATTGCTTCACCACTTCCGTCCTCCATCCATGCTCCACCGCTCCACAGGAAAAGTCTGCGCCGATCTGGCGGGCGCGTGCCGCCATGGAGGAGCATCCCAGTCCCGTACGGGTCCGCTCCTGCGCCCCATGTGCCCCGGCATCGGCGCGGGGCAGCGCATTGTCCACGCGCAGGATGCAGCTTCCGCCCTCGCACCGCAGAGTCACGGAGATCGGCGGGTGACCGTGGCGGATCGCATTGGTCAGGGCCTCGCGGGCGATGGCGCGCAGAGCGTCCGCGTCGCTGCCCGAGGGCTCTGCGCCGGGAGTCACGCGGATCGACAGTTCCACGGGAACGCCGCAGGTCAGGACGGTGTGTGCCAGGTCCTCGCCGAAAGGCAGGTGGTTGTGGGCAGGAGGTGGGAATCCTTCCGGCGGGGCGGGAATGTCGGAGGCGGAAGAGCCAAGGGCCGCCGGGGCGCCCGCAACCTCGGGGGGAGCGGGCTGGGTCGTGGGCTTCTTGCCCTGGAAGGAATGCTCCTGCGTGCTCGCCTCCTCAAGGGACGAGGTCGGGGTCGGGGTCCGGGCTTGCAGGTCCGAAGTCCCCCTCGACAAGGCCGGGGTCAGGGATTCCCGATTCGTGGTCGTCCTGGACGAGGGCGAGGTCGACTCCGACTCCCCGTCCTCGCGAAGCAGATCCACCAGGGCGCGCACGTCGCCCACGCCCTCGCGGGCAATGCGCGCAATGGTCCCCATGGCCTCCTCGGCTCTGTCCGGGTCGCGACGCAACACGTACCGCGCCCCGTCCGCCTGCGCGGTGATGGCGGTCAACGTGTGCCCCAGAAGGTCGTGGACTTCGCGCGCAATACGTGTGCGTTCCTTGGCCACGGCCAATTGGGCCAAGGTGGACTGCTGGGACTCAAGCATCGTCATGCGTTCGCGCGCCAACTCCGCCCTCGTACGCGCGGCACGACGTCGATCGCCCGCCAGGACCGCCACGGTGACGGCTGCGAAGTCCCACGCCAGCAGGATCCACGTCCGCACCCCCAGTGGCGGCTGGCCCAATCGGACCAGGGAGACGACCACGTCCACCACCGTGCCCACGTAGATCAACGCCACCAGCGGCCAGCGCCACGGGGGATCGAAACGACTGGAGACGGTCCATGCGACGGTGAAGGTCGCGATCACCGAAAAGAGCGTCAACTGAGGGGACCACACGACGTGCAGTGCCAAGGCCGCCGCCAGGACCCCGACCGTCACCGCCGGGGCCTTCTGGCGCCACAGGACCGCCAGTGAGCACACGCCGGTCAACACCAGGTGGAGGGAAGCCAAGGACGGATCACCGAAGGTCGCGGGATTCTGCATGCCCAAGGCGGCAAAGACCAACCCGAGCAGCAGGTCAGCGGGCCGGGGCAGCCAACGCCGCCAGTCGAGCGAAGTGGAGGACATGCGTCCACGGTAGGACAGGGTGACAGCACCCTCGTCATCCCCAGGTATGACACCACCCCGGAAGACCCCGACCAGGGAACCATCCCACGGCACGATGTGGCCGGGTGGGTTCGAGGGGGATCGTTGAGTCATGGCACACAACGACATGAACTCCACCGGTGGCCTGGCCACCGCCCCCCGCAACTTCGCTCAGGTCATCGGCGCCCCAGCCCCGACCCGCACCGGAGGCGACCTGGTCGTCGCCACCCACGACCTGACCAAGACCTTCGGCTCCCGCACCGTCGTCGACTCCCTGGACCTGGCGGTTCCCGCCGGATGCGTCTATGGGTTCCTCGGCCCCAACGGCTCCGGCAAGTCGACGACCATGAAGATGATCCTCGGGCTGCTGCGCCCCACCCGCGGCCGAGTGAACCTCTTCGGTCGCCCCGTCGACGAGCGGGTCCGCGCCGAGGTCATGCCCGCCATCGGCTCCATGATCGAGTACCCGCCGGGATACGGACACCTCACCGGAGCCGAGAACATGCGCATCGTCCAACAGATGCTCGGCCTGGAGGACTCACAGGTGGCCCGCGCACTCGAACTGGTCAAACTCACCCCCCACAAGGATCGTCTGCAGCGCACCTACTCCATGGGCATGAAGCAGCGCCTCGGAATCGCCATGGCTCTGGCCCGCAACCCGCAGCTGCTGGTCCTGGACGAGCCCACCAACGGCCTCGACCCCGCAGGCATCGAAGAGATCCGCGAACTGCTGATCCACCTGGCCGACGAAGGCGTCTCCGTCATGGTCTCCAGCCACCTCCTGGACGAGATCGACAAGATGGCCTCGGTCCTGGGCATCCTCTCCGGAGGGAAGCTGCTCTTCCAGGGCACCCGCCGCGAGCTCTTCACCCACTCCGTGCCCGACGTCCTCGTGGTCACCTCCCACGTCCGCGAAGCCCTGGCCCTCGGCCTGCGGGGCGTGCCCACCCCCGACGGAATCCTGGTCCCGGGCCTGAACGAACACGACGTGGCCGACATGGTGGCCCGCCTGGTCCAGCACGGAATCCCCCTGCACGAGGTCCGCCGCGTCGCCCAATCCCTCGAAGACGTCTTCATGGACATCACCGGCCGGGAAGGAACCCTGTGATGAGCACCCGTACACGCACCCCCGGTTTCGCCACCGCCGTGCGCTTGGAGTTCGCCAAGATGAAACGCCTGCGCACCCTGCCCATCATGTCCGTCCTGGTCGGCGCCGCCGTCCTCTTTTCGGGAATCGGCCTCTTCGGAGAACACGCCCGCGCCATCGCCGACGACCCCGCGGCCTTCCCCTGGGCCTCCGAACTCATGCTCGTCACCATGGTCAACGCCCTCATCCACCCGATCCTCGTGGCCGTCCTGGTCAGTCGGCAGGTCGACGTTGAGAACACGGGCGGCGGTTGGATCTTCAACGCCGGAGTGGGGTTGCGCCCGGGATTCCTGTGCCGCGTCAAGCTGGTCGTCCTGGCAGGCGTCCTCGGCCTGGCCTGCGCCCTGCAGATGGGAAGCACAGTCGGCCTGGGAATCCTCTCAGGAATCTCCGTCCCTCTGGACGTGGCCATCTGGATCGGATACTTCGTCATGCTGTGGCTGCTCGACCTGGCCCTGGCCGTCATCCACGTGTGGCTCAGCTCCCGCTTCGAGAACCAGCTGGTCTCGGTCGGCGTGGGACTGCTCGGAGGTTTCGCCGCCATGTTCCTCCTCCTGGCCCCCGCCCCGTTCGCCCGCGTCATCCCCTGGGGACACTACGCAGTCATTGCTCCCGTGCAGATGAACGGTGGCGAGGACGCCTTCTCCGTCACCTATGCAGCCCCCGACCACGTGTTCTTCTTCCTCATGCTGGCCCTGGCCGCCGGCGCGGCATGGTTCCTCACCCGCCGCTTGGACCTGATCGAAAGGTGATGTGACATGATCCGCGCAGAACTCCTCAAACTCCGCCGCTCCATGGTGTGGGTCTTCGTCCCCATCCTGCCCCTGCTCGCCGTCATCTCCGGTGGCGTCAACTACTGGATGAACAGTGGGACCTTGACGAACGGCTGGGACTCGATGACCAGTCAGGTCACCTTGTTCTACGGAATGCTCTTCTACTCCATCGGAGTCGCCATGGTCACCGCCGCCGTGTGGCGCCCCGAGCACCGCAGCTCCACGTGGAACGTGGCACTGACCTCGGGTCACTCGCGCCTGGCGCTGGTCCTGACCAAAGCCGCCGTGATCCTGGTGCCGGTGGCCGCGATCCAGGCAACCCTGGTGGTCATGACCTGGGCCTTCGGCAAGGTCGTCGGTCTGGAGGGCGCCCTGCCCCTGTCCTTCGTCGTCAACGCCGCGTTGGTCGTGGTCGCCTCAGTGCCGCTGGTCCTGCTGCAGTCCCTGCTGTCGATGCTCTTCAAGTCCTTCGCCGCCCCGGTGGCGGTGTGCCTGGGCCTGAGCATCATCGCCTTCGGGGCCACCGCGGGCTCGGGCTCCTCGTCCTTGGCCAAGGCCGTCTCGCTGGTCCTGCCCCAGGCATTCGTCACCCAGGCCATGTACGCCGGCTCCACCGCGGTGGGCGCCGTCGCCGAGGCCGCCCTGTCGAATGTGGGACCCCTGATCGGCGCGATCGTCGTCACCACCGCTGTGCTGACCGGCCTGACCGCCCTGGTGACGCGCTCGCGGACGGTCTTCGCCCACTGACACCGGGGCCGACACCGGCGCCGACTCGGGCTCCGGCACGCTCATCCACATCCACATCGACATCGAAAGGTCGTCTCGACCAGCGGGGGTGTCGGGGATCCAATGATCCCCGACACCCCCGCATCGGCATGGGCGTGGGCCCGCGCATGGGCGTGGGCCCGCCCTCGTCTAGGATTTCCACGTGAGCCCCGCGAACTCCTCCCGGTCCCACCGACCCTCGCCCCACCGCGCCGCGGACCGGCGCCACGGCGACCCCACCCGCACCCGCCTGGACCCCTCGCTGCCCGAGGGCGCCACCCCATCCGAGTCGGGACTGCTGGGCCCCCTGGAGGTCAAGGCCATCGCCGAGGCCCTCGGCATCCGCCCCACCAAGGTGCTCGGCCAGAACTTCGTCCACGACGCGGGAACCGTCAGACGCATCGTGCGGGCCGGGGCGGTGGAGGCTGGGGACGAGGTCGTCGAGGTGGGACCGGGCCTCGGCTCCCTGACACTGGCCCTCCTGGAAGTCGGTGCCCGCGTGCGTGCAGTCGAGATCGACCCGCCCCTGGCGCGTGCCCTGCCCGAGACCGTCCGGGCGCGAATGCCCGAAGCCGCAGACCGGTTACGAGTGGTCCTGCGCGACGCGATGACGGTGACCGGTCCGGCCGACCTCGAACCGAATGATACTGACGGGACCTCCCGGGCTTGGCCCGCCCCCACGAAACTCGTCGCCAACCTGCCGTACAACGTCGCGGTTCCCGTCCTGCTCTCCATGCTCGAGCACCTGCCGAGCCTGACCGACGTCCTGGTCATGGTCCAGGCGGAGGTTGCCGACCGCCTGGCTGCCGCCCCCGGTTCACGCACCTACGGGGTCCCCTCCGTCAAAGCCGCCTGGTACGGTCACGTCGAACGGGCGGGCACCATCGGACGCACAGTGTTCTGGCCGGTGCCCGGGGTCGACTCGGCGCTTGTGCGCCTGCACCGCAGGCCGCTGCCGCGCGGAGACGAAGCCCTGCGACTGGCCACCTTCGACGTGTGCGACGTCGCCTTCGGCCAGCGGCGCAAGACCCTGCGTGCCGCCCTGCGCACGTGGGCGGGGGGCTCCGCAGCGGCACAGGCCCTGCTGGAGGCCGCCGGGATCGACCCCGGTGCTCGCGGAGAAACCTTGGCCATCGACGACTTCGTGGCGCTGGGCCGCCAGATCCTGACCATGCGCGCTTGCGGCCAATTGCCCCCACCCACCGGATCCCGCACCGTCAAGGAGCAATGATGCGTGAAGTCCACGCCAGCGCCCCCGGAAAGGTCAACCTGACCCTTCACGCGGGCCGCCCCACCGGCGACGGCCATCACCCTCTGGTCACCGTCTTCGAAGCCCTGGACCTGCGAGAACACGTGCGAGTGCGGACCTCGCGCACTCCGGGCATCCGTGTGTCCACCACCGCCCGCCTGCCCACGGGTGAGGTCGACCGGGTCACCACCGAGGTCATGGCCGCCGTGGAACCCGAAGCCCACCTGGCCGTACGCGCCGCGAAGGTCATGCAGCGCCTGGCCATGAGCGGCCCGTGGGCCGCCACCGCCGCAGGGCTGGTCATCGAGGTCGACAAGTACGTGCCGGTGGCGGGAGGGATGGCAGGTGGCTCCGCCGATGCGGCGGCCGCCCTCGTCGCCTGCAACGACGTGTGGGGCCTGGGCCTGGACCTCGCCCGCCTCCAGGCGATCGGCCGCACGCTGGGCGCCGATGTCCCCGCATGTCTGGTCGGGGGAGTGTGCCTGGGCACCGGACGCGGGGACCACATGCGTCTGCTCACCCCCGGGGACGAGGACGCCCCCGCCCACCACTGGGTGCTCGCCCTTGCCCACGGGGGACTGTCCACCCCCGCAGTCTTCGCCAGACTCGACGCCGACGGTGGACCGGCCGGCGGCTGGTACCCGCTCGACGAACCCGGGGCGGAGGAGGTCGCCACACTGACCGGCACCAGCGCTCAACTCGCGGGCGCCCTCGTCAATGACCTGCAGGATGCGGCACTGGGACTGCGGCCGGAACTGGCCACCACCTTGGCGGCTGCGCGTGAGGCCGGGGCTCTCGGGGCCCTCGTGTCAGGGTCCGGCCCGACGATCGCCGCCCTGGCCGCAGACCGGGACGCCGCCCGCGACCTTGCCGAGGCACTGTCGCAGGCCCCCCATGTGAAGCGCACCGTCATCACGCGCGGACCCGTGGCCGGCGCGCGCATCGAGACAGTCGGAGGAATCGACTGATGGCCCATCTTCTCGGTACCCAGGACATGGGCGCCCTGGCTGGCTCTCGGCACCTGCTCGCAGGGGTGGGCGTGTCCCTGGAAGACGGCTCCCGCGTGGGGATCCTGGGGCCCAACGGAGCCGGCAAGTCCACCCTGCTGCGCCTGGTCGCGGGTACCCAGAAGCCGGACAAGGGGGCGCTGACCACGCGCGACGGGGTGCAGGTCACCATCCTCGACCAGGCAGACACCTTGGATGCGGGGCACACGGTGGCCGAGGCGGTCCACCCCGGCAAGGCCGAGTTCGAATGGGCCTCCGACCCGCGTGTGCGCGACATCCATGCGGGTCTGCTCGGCGGAATCGACATGGGCACTCCCGTCGCCACGCTTTCCGGCGGGCAGCGTCGGCGCGTGGCCTTGGCCCGGGTACTCGCGGCCGACGCGGAGGTCGTGTGCCTGGACGAGCCCACCAACCACTTGGATGTCGAGGGCGTCGCCTGGCTGGCCGCCCACCTGAATGCGCGTTTCGCCAGGCCCGGTGCCTCCGGGGCGCTGCTCGCCGTCACCCACGACCGATGGTTCCTGGACGCCGTGTGCGAACACATCTGGGAAGTCGTGCCCGGCGTCGACCCCGGCGGCGACAGGCCACAGGTGCCCGGACACGTCGAGGTCTACGACGGGTCCTACGCCGCCTACACGCTGGCCCGCGCCGAACGAGTGCGCCAAGCAGACGTTGCGGCCGCCAAGCGCGCCAACCTGCTCACCAAGGAGCTCGCGTGGCTGCGGCGAGGGGCTCCGGCGCGCACTTCGAAACCGAAGTTCCACATCGCCGCCGCCGAAGCCCTCATCGCCGACGTGCCGCCACCACGTGACACGGTCGAATTGGTGAAGACGGCCACCGCGCGCCTGGGCAAGGACGTCCTGGACCTCGAAGGCGTCAGCGTTTCCTTCGAGGGCCCGGACGGGGTGCCTCGTGAGATCCTGCGAGACATCACGTGGCGCTTGGCCCCGGCGGAGCGGGTGGGGATCGTCGGCGTCAACGGTGCGGGCAAGACGACCCTGCTGAACCTTCTGCGCGGGGACCTTGCGCCCACACGAGGGCGGGTCAGGCGCGGCAAGACCGTCAGGGTGGCCACCCTGTCGCAGGACACCCACGAGTTGGATGCACTGGCACACATGCGGGTGGTCGAAGCCGTCGCCGACGTGGCCCTCGTGGTGGGTGTCGGCGGCAAGGAGGTCACTGCCGCCCAGATGACTGAACGCATGGGTTTCACTCGCCAGCGCGCGTGGACGCGGGTGGGGGAGGTCTCCGGCGGGGAACGCCGTCGGCTGCAACTCATGCGTCTGCTCATGGGCGAGCCGAATGTGCTGCTGTTGGACGAGCCCACCAACGACCTCGACACCGACACCTTGGCTGCCATGGAGGATCTGCTCGACTCCTTCCCGGGCACGCTGGTGGTCGTCAGCCACGACCGCTACCTGTTGGAACGAGTGACCGACCACCAGGTGGCGCTACTGGGGGACGGGGCGCTGCGTGACCTTCCTGGCGGGGTGGAGCAGTACCTGGAGCTGCGCGCGTCCGGCACCTTCGGTAGGACCGGGGTTGCGGGCAGTGAGGACAGAGCCGTTGCTGGTGGCTCGGCCCTGACCGGAGCCCAGCGGCACGTCGCGCACAAGGAGTTGGCCGCCGTCGAACGGCGGATGGAGAAGGTGCAGGCCGCCGTGGATCGCGTCCACGCCCGTATGGCGGCCCATGATCCGAGCGACTACGTGGGTCTGCAGGAGCACACCCGGGAGTTGTCGCGACATCGGGCCGAGTTGGCCGACCTTGAAGAACGCTGGCTGGACCTGTCCGAATCCCTCTCCGAATCCCCGTGAGATGACGGACGAGTTTGACCAGGTGACGGACGAATCTCACGGAATGGCGGGGGAGGGGGTTTCGAAGGGGAGCAGCAGGGGACGCAACAGGGAGGCGAGGAGGTCGAGTTCACCTGCGTCGAGTTCCGAAAGGATCACGCGTTCGCAGTCGAGCAGCGTCTCCAACGCCCCGTCGACGACTTCCTGACCTGCGGAGGTCAGCACCACGAGAACGCTTCGCCGATCCTCCGACTCGCGCGATCGCAGCACCAGCCCCTTCGCCTCCAGGCGGTCGATCCGGTTCGTCATCGTGCCCGACGAGACGAGCAGCTCCCCCATGAGAGCCCCAGGAGTCAGCGAAAAAGGAGACCCCGCGCGACGCAAGGCCGACAAGACATCGAACTCCCACGGCTCCAGCCCATGGTCGGCAAAGGCTTTGCGGCGAGTGAGGTCCAGGTGCCGCGCCAGACGTGTGACCCGCGACAGGACCAGCATCGGCGCGGTGTCGAGGTCGGGGCGCTGTGTCGCCCACGAGGCAATGATCCGATCCACCTCGTCCGCGCGTCCAAGGTGGGCCGCCCCCGCGCTCGGGCGCCCGTGGCGTTCCTCGCTCATGCCCACAAGATACGCGATCCCTCGATGTCGAGGAATCCTCTCGCGGGCGCGTCCGAGTGCCCGGGGTCCAGTGCCGCCCGCCCAAGGAGGTGGCTGCGTGGGTTGCAAAAGGGTCACGAGGGCGGGGCTCGAGCCAAGGCGCGGCTACGATCGGGGCAGTGTCGGGAACCGTTCCCGGCAACCCTGATGACCGAGTTTCCCTCCAGGAGGACTACACCGTGAAGAGCTCCGTCAAGATCGCAACTGTCGTTGCGGCCACCGCCCTCGCCCTCAGCGCATGTGGCGCAGCCCCCGACGCCGCCACCTCCGGAGCTGCCGGCGGCGACACCATGGCTTCGGGCGAGTCCATGGCCTCGGGCGCCGCAGCTGGCGGCTCCGTCAAGGCCTGCATGGTCTCCGACGCGGGTGGCTTCGACGACAAGTCCTTCAACCAGTCCGGCAAGGAAGGCCTGGAGAAGGCAAAGGCCGAGCTGGGAGTCGAGGTCGCCTACTCCGAGTCGAAGTCGGACGCCGACTTCCAGCCCAACATCGCCGCCCAGATCCAGGAGGGCTGCAACCTCATCATCGGCGTCGGCTTCCTCATGGCCAACTCGATGAACGAGGCCGCCTTGGCCAACCCGAACGTCAAGTTCGCACTGGTCGACGCCGCCTTCGCCGACAACCCCGCCAACTCCAAGGCTCTGCTCTTCAACACTGCCGAGGCAGGGTTCCTCGCAGGCTACGCTGCTGCGGGCACCACCACCTCCGGCACCGTGGGCACCTTCCTCGGCAAGAAGATCCCCTCCACCGCGATCTTCTCCGACGGCTTCGCCGACGGCGTCGCCAAGTACAACGAAGCCCACGGCACGGCCGTCAAACTCATCGGCTGGGACAAGGCCAAGCAGGAGGGCATGTCCGCCGACTCCTTCGAGGACGTCGCCAAGGGCAAGCAGCTCTCCCAGCAGCTGGTCGAGCAGGGCGCCGACATCATCATGCCCGTCGCCGGCCCGGTCGGTGGCGGCACCCTGACGGTGGCCAAGGAGACCGGCAAGGCGTCCGTCGTGTGGGTCGACTCCGACGGCTACCTCACCCAGCCCGAGTTCAAGCAGTTCGTCATGACCTCGGTCATGAAGGAGATCGGCGCCTCGGTCTTCGAGGCCGTCAAGGCCGTCAAGGAAGGCACCTTCACCAACGAGGCCTATGTCGGCACCCTGGCCAACGGCGGCGTCGGCATCGCCCCCTTCCACGACTTCGACGCCAAGGTCTCCGCTGAGCTCAAGAGCGAAATCGAGAAGCTGACCGAGGACATCAAGTCCGGCAAGCTCAAGGTCGAGTCGGTCAACACCCCGAGCAACAAGGGCTGAGACCCGACAGCCCACGCCTGGCAATCACTGAGGCGCAGGACCGTACGGTCCTGCGCCTCAGTTGCATGAGGGGCACTGTCAGCGTGGATACAATGGCCCCCCGAACCCGTCACACAAGCCGCCCGTCAGCGACGCCGCCGCCGCCGGCAGCCGGCTCAATCCGTGAGGAGCACATGTGAAACTGGAGCTGGAAGGGATCACCAAGGTCTTCGGCCCGCTCGTGGCGAACGACCACATCGACCTCGTCGTCGAACCTGGTCAGATCCACGCCCTGCTGGGAGAGAACGGCGCAGGCAAATCAACGTTGATGAACGTCCTGTACGGCCTCTACCAGCCTGACGGAGGCAGGATCCTCATCGACGGCCAACCCGTCACCTTCAAAGGACCCGGCGACGCGGTTGCCGCCGGAATCGGCATGGTCCACCAGCACTTCATGCTGGTCCCTGTCTTCACCGTCACCGAGTCGGTGGCCCTGGGCTACGAGCCGACCACCTTCGGGCTGCTCGACACGGCCACCGCCCGCAAGAAGGTCATCGACCTGTCGGCCCGATTCGGATTCGACATCGACCCCGACGCCCTGATCGAGGACCTGCCCGTGGGAGCCCAGCAGCGGGTCGAGATCATCAAGGCCCTGTCCCGCGACGCGAAGGTCCTCATCCTGGACGAGCCCACAGCCGTGCTCACGCCGCAGGAGACCGACGAGCTCATCGAGATCATGAGGGAGCTCAAGTCCGCAGGCACCTCCATCGTCTTCATCACCCACAAGCTGCGCGAAGTGCGCGCAGTCGCGGACCGCATCACGGTCATTCGTCGCGGCAAGGTCGTCGGTGAAGCGTCCCCGACCTCGACGGAGACGGAACTGGCCTCCCTCATGGTGGGCCGCGCCGTGGACCTGGGGGTCACCAAGGACGACGCCACCCCCGGGTCGGTACTGCTGGCCTTCACGGACGTCTCGGTCCTCGACGAGGCCGGTCACACCGCGCTGGACCACGTCGACCTGCAGGTGCGCAGTGGCGAGATCCTGTGCGTGGCCGGTGTCCAGGGCAACGGCCAGACAGAGCTGTGCGAGGTCGTCCTGGGCTCCATCAAGCCGAACACCGGATCGGTGGAGGTCAACGGCCAGGACCTGTCGGGTCTGACGATCCGCAAGCGCCTGGACTCGGGCCTGGGCTACGTGCCCGAGGACCGCAGCGAGGACGGCATGATCGCCTCCTTCTCCATCGCGGAAAACATGATCCTCGACCAGTACCACCTGGCGCCCTTCTCCAAGGGCCCGTCGATGGACCTCAAGGCGGTGGGCACTCACGCCGAGCAGCTGCGCGAACAATTCGACGTGCGCGTGACCTCCGTGGACGACCCGATCTCGACCCTGTCGGGCGGCAACGCGCAAAAGGCGATCCTCTCGCGTGAACTCTCCAAGGACCTCAAGGTCCTCGTCGTCTCCCAACCCACCCGCGGCCTGGACGTGGGATCCATCGAGTTCGTCTACAAGCGCATCGTCGCCGAACGCGACAAGGGCACGGCCGTCCTGGTCGTGTCGACGGAATTGGACGAGGTCGTCGCACTGGCTGACCGGATCGCCGTCATGTACCGCGGACGTGTGGTCGGCATCGTCCCGGCCGACACCCCACGCGACGTCCTCGGCCTCATGATGGCCGGCGTGCCATTGGCCGAAGCCCAGGAGCAGGCAGGCCGCGCCACGAACGCGCCTGCCGAAGCACAGACCCCCGTCACCACCGAGGAGGCCGCCGAATGAGCACTCCGTCCACATCCACGGACACCGGGGCTGCGCCCACGCGTGGCCGCCATGCGGCAGAAGGACCCAGCTGGGTCACCATGCTGCTGCGACGTTTCTTCAACCCGTCGACCTCGACCATTGCGGGAGCCATCCTGGTGGCCCTGGTCATCGGTGCGCTGGTCGTCGCCTTCTTTGATCCGCGCGTCCAGGAGACCGCAGGCTACTTCTTCGCCCGGCCCAGTGACTTCCTCGCAGCGTTCTGGAATTCCTTCAGCGGCTTCTTCATCTCGCTGGTGCGAGGGGCCCTGTACGACTGGACCCAGCCGGACTTCATGACGGCGATCCGTCCCCTCACGGACACGATGACCCGCTCGGTGCCGCTCATCATCGCGGGCCTGGCCATTGCCGTGTCCTTCACCGCCGGAATGTTCAACATCGGTGTCCAAGGGCAGCTGATGATGGGCGCCGCGCTGGGCGGATTCATCGGATTCCACTACCACCTGCCGCCGGTGGCCCACATGATCCTGGCAATCCTGGGCGCTTTGATCGGCGGTGCGCTGTGGGGCTTCATCCCGGGCATCCTGCGCGCCAAACTGCAGGCCAACGAGGTGATCGTCACCATCATGTTGAACTCGGTGGCCAGCCTGTTCCTCGGGTGGCTGCTCAACCTGCAGCTCTTCTACGGCGAGGGCGGTTATCCCTCGAAGTCCCAGCGGACCTTGGCCACCGCCCAGTACCCGCAGATCCTGGGCCCCAATTTCCGCCTGCACCTCGGGTTCATCATCGCCTTGCTGGCAGCGGTCTTCGTCTGGTGGCTTCTCAAGCGCTCGACCCTCGGCTTCGAGCTGCGCGCGGCCGGCGCGAACCCGCAGGCGGCGCGCACGGCCGGCATCAACGTGCCTCGCACACTCATGATGACCCTGGTGATCTCCGGCGCCCTGGCCGGCCTTGCGGCCACCGCGCCGGTACTGGGCACCGAGAAGGTCGTGACCAACTCGGTGGCGGGCTCCTACGGCTTCGACGCGATCACCGTGGCCCTGCTGGGCAAGTCGACGCCCTTCGGTGTGGTCCTGGCGGGTCTGCTCTTCGGCGGCTTGGCCGCAGCGGGCTCGGTCATGCAGGCTTCCAAGGCCCAGATCCCCGTGGACATCGTCCAGATCACCCAGGCGGTCATCGTGCTGCTCATCGCCGCATCCGAAGCCATTCGCATGCGCCGCGAGAAACTGGCAGCCGACGCCGCCTCCAACGCCCGTACCGCCAAGGCTGCGGCCTCCAAGGAAGGGGAGCAGGCATGAGCCCGGCCACCGCCACCTCCACCGCTCCGGTCGCCCCGGAGCAGGCGACCACTGACATCATTGCGCCCGTCCAGTGGCGTGACCCGATCGTCGCCGGCGCCATGACCGTGTGCACGATGGCCATGGCCTTCACCGTCAGCGGCGCCTCACGCGTGTCCTTCTCGGGGGCCACCACATGGTTCGAGACCGGCGAGGTCTCCGTTCCGGCAGGTCCGGTGAGTTTCGCACTGCTGGTCGCCTCGGTCATCGCCACCGAGGAGATCATCCGGCGCGCCCTGGCGCGAAAGGTCGCCAACGGACTGTGGATGGGTGTCGTCGGCGCCGCCCTGGTCACCGCGTTCCTCCTGTGGACCGTTGCCGGCAAGGAGACCTCCGTCCTGCCCGTGGTTTCGTTGCTGGCCGGCGGCCTGGCCTTCGCCACGCCCCTGGTCTTCGGGTCCTTGGCGGGTGTCGTGTGTGAACGCACCGGCATCATCAACATTGCCATCGAAGGTCAGCTGCTCTTCGGCGCCTTCCTGGCGGCCATCGCCGCCTCCGCGGCGGGCAGCGCGTGGGTTGGTCTTTTGGCGGCACCGGTTGCGGGCATGCTCGTCTCCGTGCTGCTGGCACTGTTCACCGTCAAGTACCGGGCCGACCACATCGTCGTCGGCGTCGTGTTGAACATGCTGGTGCTGGGCGTGACCTCATTCGTCTACTCGACGCAGTTGAAGAACGCCCCGGAACTCAACCAGTCGCTGAGCCTGGGGCCGATCGGCATTCCGCTGCTCAAGGACATCCCGGTCATCGGCCCGGTCCTGTTCAACCAGTCGATCCTCGTCTACCTCATGTACGCGACGGTCATCGGATTGCAGGTCGCCCTGTTCCGCTCCAAGTGGGGCCTGCACACCCGCGCCTGCGGTGAGCACCCCAAGGCTGCGGACACGGTGGGCATCAAAGTCAACGCCATGCGCTGGCAGAACACGCTGCTCGCAGGCGCGATCGCGGGCCTGGGCGGCGCATTCTTCACCATCGGCGAGGGTCTGGCGTTCACCAAGGACATGTCGGCCGGCAATGGTTTCATCGCCCTTGCCGCGATGATCCTGGGCAGGTGGAACCCGAAGGGAGCCCTTTTCGCGGCCCTGCTCTTCGGTTTCGCGACGAACATGGGCAATGTCATGCAGGCCGTCGGCGCCACGGTGCCCACCGAGTTCCTGCTGATGATCCCCTACCTGGTGACGATCCTGGCCGTGGCGGGCTTCGTCGGCGCGGTCCGCGCGCCGGCCGCAGAGGGGGTGCCGTACCCGTGATCGGCGGATCCGTCTGCCCCGACGAGGGCGGCGCGGGCGACCCCGACCCGGGCGCGTTCGCTTCCGACCAGGGTGGCCGCTGCCCCTCCAAGGGCGTGCCGCCCGCGAGCGACGAGGTCGACGCCGCCACTTGGCAGCGCCTTCACGAGGCGGCGTGCGAGGCGATGGAAGCCGCATACGCCCCCTACTCGCACTTCCGGGTGGGCGCGGCCGCCTTGGTCGACGACGGCCGCCTGGTCAGCGGATGCAATGTGGAGAACGCGGGCTACGGGGTCACCCTGTGCGCGGAATGCGGCTTGGTCTCCGACCTGGTGCGCGGGGGAGGGGGGCGGATCGTCGCCTTCGCCTGCGTGGACGGCGACCGCAAACCCTGCGCCCCGTGCGGGCGGTGCCGGCAGCTGCTCTTCGAACACTCGACACCCCGCACACTGCTGGCCATGCCGAGCGGAATCATGACCATGGACGAGGTCCTGCCCGGAGGCTTCGGGCGGGGCGACCTGGAGTCGGTGACCGGGGCAGACCCTGCGTGAGCGGACGGGGACTTCGTCTGCCCCGACCCGGCCCACGGGGCGCTGCCGCCCTCGTCGACGAAATGCACCAGCCCACGGCGGGTGGGCAAAAGGAGAAGAGATGGGAACCGAACCTTTCGACGCGGTGGACGTCATCGCGACCAAGAGGGACCGCAAGCGCCTGAGCGAGGACCAGATCGACTGGGTGATCGACGCCTACACGCGCGGAGTCGTTGCAGACGAGCAGATGTCGGCCCTGGCCATGGCCGTCTTCCTCAACGGCATGGACCGGGCCGAGATCGCCCGCTGGACCGATGCGATGATCCGATCGGGTGAGAGGATGGACTTCTCGTCCCTGCCCCGCCCCACGGCCGACAAGCACTCGACCGGCGGCGTGGGCGACAAGATCACCCTGCCCTTGGCACCACTGGTCGCCGTGTTCGACGTGGCCGTGCCCCAGCTGTCGGGTCGGGGCCTCGGTCACACGGGCGGCACCCTGGACAAGATGGAAGCCATTGCCGGCTGGAGGGCCCACCTGTCCAACGACGAGATCATGGACATCCTGGGCACCGGCCCCGGAGCAGTCATCTGCGCGGCCGGCACGGGGCTTGCCCCTGCGGACCGCAAACTCTACGCACTGCGTGACACGACTTCGACGGTGGAGTGCGTGCCCCTCATCGCCTCCTCGATCATGTCGAAGAAGATCGCCGAGGGCACGGGCGCGCTGGTCCTGGACGTCAAGGTCGGATCAGGCGCCTTCATGAAGGACGGGGAACGTGCCGGCGAACTGGCACGCACCATGGTCGACCTGGGTACCGACGCAGGCGTGGAAACCGTCGCTCTGCTCACCGACATGGACGTGCCGCTGGGCCTGACCGTCGGCAATGCCCTGGAGGTTCGCGAATCCGTCGAAGTCCTGGCCGGTGGGGGCCCCGAGGACGTCGTCGAACTCACCCTGGCCCTGGCCCGCGAGATGCTGCGCATGGCGGGCCGGCCCGACGCCGACCCGGAGGCCGCCCTCAAGGACGGGCGCGCCATGGACCGGTGGCGCGACATGGTCCGCGCCCAGGGCGGCGACCCGGACGCGGCCCTTCCGGTGGCCCCTCACACCGAGGAGATCCGTGCCGAGGGCAACGGCGTCCTGACCCGCCTGGACGCCTTGGCGGTCGGCGTCGCCTCGTGGAGGTTGGGGGCCGGGCGCACCCGCAAGGAGGACCCGGTGCAGGCTGAAGCCGGCATCGAGATCCTGGCAAAGCCGGGGCAGACCGTGCGAGCCGGGGACCCACTGCTGCGACTGCACACATGCACCCCGGAGCGCTTCGAACGCGCCCGCCAGGCACTGGTCGGCGCCATCGAGATCGGCCCTGACGCCTCCGAACCGAGAGGCTCGGTGGTGTTGGAGCGCATCACGGCGAACTGACCCGCGCACAACTTCGGGGCCACCGCAAGGCCCTGCACCCGATTGGACACACAGAAGGAGACACACATGCCCAGCCGTTCCGAGGTCGCTGCCCTCATCGACCACACCCTGCTCGCTCCCGAAGCGACTGCCGAGCAGGTTGCCGCCCTGGTCGCAGAAGGGGCCGAGCTCGGCACCTTCTCCGTGTGCGTGTCGCCCTCGATGCTTCCCGTCGCGGCCACCGAGGGCCTCAAGGTCGCCTGCGTGTGCGGCTTCCCCTCCGGCGCCCACACCAGCGAGGTCAAGGCCGCCGAGGCGGCCCGCGCCGTTGCCGACGGAGTTGACGAGGTCGACATGGTCATCAACCTGGCCCTGGCCAAGCAGGGCGACTGGGAGGGTGTCGAGGCCGACATCCGCGCCGTGCGTGAGGCCTGCGCGGGCGCTCTGCTCAAGGTCATCATTGAGTCCGCAGCGCTGACCGACGACGAGATCGTCGCCGCCTGCAAGGCCTCCGAAGCCGCCGGAGCCGACTTCGTCAAGACCTCCACCGGCTTCCACAAGGCGGGGGGCGCCTCGACCCACGCGGTTGCACTCATGCGTCGGACCGTGGGGGACCGCCTGGGGGTCAAGGCCTCCGGCGGCATCCGTGACGCCGAGACCGCTTTGGCGATGATCGAGGCCGGGGCCAACCGCCTAGGCCTGTCGGCTTCGCGCGCGATCCTCGACGGCCTGGAGGACTGAGCTCCGACCCGCTTCGACTCTGACGGCTCCCTTCGTCCTCCGGGACCGGACGAAGGGCCCGCGAGGCCGGACATGACAGTGCCGCCGCCCTCACAGAGGACGGCGGCACTGCTGCGTGTCTCAGACCCCCAGGGCGGTGCGCACGTCGGCCTTGATGGCCTCCAGGCGCTCGGCGGCAACCCTGCGCGCTGCGGCGACGTCGCCGCCCTCGACCGGGACGATGACCTCCAGGTAGCACTTGAGCTTGGGCTCGGTGCCCGAAGGCCGCGCCACCACCTGGTCGCCGGCTTCGGTGCGGAACAAGAGGCCGTCAGTGGGCGGAAGCGAGTCGGAACCGGATGCCAGGTCGATCGACTCGACCACCGGCGAACCCGCCATCGAAGCGATGCCATTGGCGCGCAAATTCGCCATGCCGGTGGCGATGATCGACAGGTCCTCGACGCGGATCGTCAAGGGAGCCGTCGCATGCAGGCCATGGGTCAGGGCCAGGGCGTCCAACTCGTCGGTCATGGTGCGCCCGTGGGCCTTGCAGGTCGCGGCGAATGCGGCAAGGCGAAGGCAGGCGGAGATCCCGTCCTTGTCACGCACGTGCTCGGGGTCCACGCAGTAGCCCAGCGCCTCCTCGTAGCCGAAGACCAGACCCGGCACCCGCGAGATCCACTTGAAGCCGGTCAAGGTGTAGGCGTGCGACACCCCGTGCGCGGCCGCGATGCGGGCAAGCTGGCGTGAGGACACGATCGAGTTGGCCAGAACGGCGGAGGAGTCGCCCTCGTGCAGGCGCGCAGTCTGTTCGCCCAGCAGCGACCCGACCTCGTCCCCGGTCAGCTGACGCCAACCGGTGGGGCTGGAGGCATCCGGGACGGCGGCGGAACACCGGTCGGCATCCGGATCGTTGGCCAGGATGAGATCCGCGTCGACCTTGCGCGCCAATGCGTAGGACAGGTCCAGCGCTCCCGGCTCCTCCGGGTTCGGGAAACGCACGGTGGGAAACTCCGGGTCCGGCTCGTGCTGCTCGGCCACCACGTGCACGTCGTGGAAGCCGCGCATGTGCAGGGCGCGCAGCATCGTCTCGCCACCCACCCCGTGCATCGAGGTCAGCACGATTCGCAGGGCGTCGGCACCCTCGGGAGCAGGGGAGGGGACCAGGGAGGTCACCTGGTCCAGGTACGCCTCCACCAAGTCCTCGCCCAGGACCTCCCAGCCGGACTCCGCGCGCGGCACCGAGGCCACCGACGGAACCTTCTGGATCGCCTCGAAGATCTCCGAATCGAAAGGAGGGACGATCTGGGTGCCCTGGCCGGAGTCGGTCACCACCTTGCCGCCCAGGTAGACCTTGTACCCGTTGTCCTCGGGCGGGTTGTGCGAGGCGGTGACGACCACAGCCGCATCCGCCTCCAGGTGGCGCAGGGCGAAGGCGGCAACAGGGGTGGGAAGGGCGCGCGGCAGGACCAGGGCGCGGCCGCCGGCCGCCACGGCCACTGCCGCAGTGTCCAGGGCGAACTGGTGGGAGCCGTGGCGGGCGTCGTGGCCGATGACCAGGGTGAAGTCACCGCCGGTGCGGCGCTTCAGGACGTCCACCAGACCTGCGGCTGCGCGGATGACGACAGCCCGGTTCATCCGGTTGGGGCCCCCGCCCAAGTGGCCGCGAAGTCCCGCAGTACCGAAGGTGAGCTGGCCGTTGAAACGGTCGGCCAGGTCGGCTTCGGCGGCGGCGTCGCCGCCAGTGGCGGCGTCCAGGAGAGCGCGCAGTTCGGAGGCAGTGGTGGCGTCGGGATCGTCGGCGATCCACGACTCGATCGCAGAGGTGTCAGAAATGGTCATGGGGCAACCGTAGTCGCCTCCATGACCCCAGTCAGGTCCGTGGCGTCGCTTTGATGAGCGAAGGCGAGGTCCGCAGGTTCCGCATCCCGTTCCACACGAGGTTCACCACGTGTGCGGCCACCGTCTCCTTGTCCATGCGACGCTCGTCCAGCCACCACTGCCCGACCTGGGAGATGAGGCCCACCAGCATCTGCGCGTACAGGGGGGCCCACTTCGGGTCCATCTCAGAGGCTTCGAACTGGCGTGCCAACAGGTGCTCGACCTTGACGGCCACGTCGCCGATCACCGAGGAGAAGCTGCCACTGGTCCGGTCCGAGGGCGCGTCACGCACGAGGACGCGGAAACCGTCCGTGCGCGTCTCGATGTACGTGAGCAGTGACAGTGCCGCGGACTCCAGGATCGCCCGGGGCCCGGCCGGCGCGGACAGCGACGCCTCCAAGGAGCCCATGAGGGCTTGGACCTCACGGTCGACGACCACCGCGTACAGACCCTCCTTGCCGCCGAAGTGCTCGTAGACGACGGGCTTGGAGACCTTCGCACGTGAGGCGATCTCTTCGACACTGGTCGCGTCGAAGCCCTTCGAGGCGAACAGGGCACGCCCGACGCTCACCAGTTGCTCGCGGCGGTCGAAGGCGGTCATCCTCGTGCGCTTTTCGGCCATGGTGAAACCGTAACCCGTCGCTGGGCACCCGCACGCCCGGCGGGCACGAATGGCACGGTCACCGCAGGGGCCGACACGGGTGACGGACACCCCACTTGCGATCCCACGCGCGCCCACGTGGACGAGGGGAGTCGAAGATGTGGCACAATCAAGACGACCTTCCGCCTTGGTGTAATGGCAGCACAGGGGTTTTTGGTGCCCTTTGTCCGGGTTCGAATCCTGGAGGCGGAGCTGCAGGCGAGCGCCCCGCCCTCGTCCGGACCCACAGGCACCACGCCGGGAGGAACCATGACCCGTCCAGCAGCAGTGATCGTCCTGGCAGCGGGGCAGGGCACCCGTATGAAGTCCGCCCTGCCGAAGGTCGTCCACCCGGTCGCCGGCCTGTCCATGATCGGTCACGCCCTGCGCGCCGCCGACGCCCTGGAACCCGAGCACCTGGTCGCAGTGGTGCGCCACGAGCGTGACACGGTGGTCGCCGAGGCCCTGCGAGTCGTGCCCCGCACATTCGTCGCCGACCAGGATGACGTGCCCGGCACCGGCCGCGCCGTCCTGTGTGCCCTGGAGGCGCTGTCCGCCAAGGTCGGGCCGGTCGGCGGAACAGTGGTCGTGACCTCCGGCGACGTCCCCATGCTCTCGGCCGGGACCCTGCGCGCCCTGGTCGAGACCCATGAGGGTGCCGCCCACGCGGTCACCGTCCTGACTTCCATCACCTCCGACCCGACCGGCTACGGCCGCATCGTGCGTGACCAGGACGGGCAGGTCATCGCCATCGTCGAGCAGAAGGACGCCACCGAGGCCCAGAGGGCCATCACCGAGGTCAACGCCGGCGTCTACGCCTTCGACGGCGAGTTCCTGGCCCGGACCCTGGCCGGGGTCGGCACCGACAATGCGCAAGGAGAGGTCTACCTCACCGATGTCCTGGCGGCAGCGGCTCCTGCCGGCCGTACCGCCGGTGCCGTGGTCCTCGAAGACGCGTGGGAGGCCCAGGGCTGCAACGACCGGGTGCAGCTGGCGCAGCTCGGAGCCGAATTCAACCGCCGAATCTGCGAGAAGCACATGCGTGCCGGCGTCACCATCGAGGACCCGTCCTCGACGTGGATCGACGTGGACGTGACCATCGGTGCCGACACGGTCATCCGTCCGGCCACCTACCTGCGTGGCTCCACCGAGATCGGCGCGCGCTGTGAGATCGGTCCCGGAACGACCCTGGATGACGTGCGCGTCGGTGATGGGGCTCACCTCCCGGCAGTGTGGGGTGCGGGGGCGGTCGTGGCAGGGGATACCATGGGAACGCCTTTCAGCGTCCTGGGTGAGTCCGACAGGGACTGACCGCCCCCCGAGTCGAACCAGTAGGGAAGGAACCTGGCATGACCGGTCTGGTGACCAGCGGAGAGAAGCGTCTGATCCTCGTCTCGGGAAGGGCTCATCTCGAGCTGGCCGACCAGGTCGGTGAGGCACTGGGTTGCGGCGTCTCGCCCACCACCGCCTACGACTTCGCCAGCGGCGAGATCTACGTGCGTTTTGCCGAGTCCATGCGCGGCGCCGACGTCTTCGTCCTGCAGTCACACACCGTGCCCATCAACAAGTGGCTCATGGAACAGCTGCTCATGATCGACGCCGCCAAGCGTGCCTCCGCAAAGCGGATCACCGCAGTGGCCCCCTTCTACCCCTACGCCCGCCAGGACAAGAAGCACCAGGGACGTGAGCCCATCTCCGCCCGCCTGGTCGCAGACATGTTCAAGACCGCCGGCGCCGACCGTGTGATGAGCGTCGATCTGCACGCCTCCCAGGAACAGGGTTTCTTCGACGGCCCCGTCGACCACCTGTGGGCCATGCCGGTCCTGGTGGACTACGTGCGCACCCGCGTGGACCTGTCCAATGTCGTCATGGTCTCTCCCGACGCCGGACGCATTCGCGTGGCGGAGAAGTGGTCGGCGAAGTTGGGCGGCTGCCCGCTGGCATTCGTCCACAAGACGCGCGATACCACCCGTCCCAACGTGGCGGTGGCCAACCGTGTCGTCGGCGAGGTCGCCGGCAAGCAGTGCGTCCTGGTCGATGACATGATCGACACGGCCGGCACCATCACCGAAGCCGTGAAGGTCCTGTACAACGCGGGCGCCGAGTCCGTGATCGTGGCGGCCACCCACGGGATTCTCTCCGACCCCGCCACCCGTCGCTTGGCCGAATGCGGTGCCACCGAAGTGGTTGTGACCGACACGCTGCCGATCACCCCGCAGAAGCGTTTCCCGACGCTGACGATCCTGCCGATCGCGCCACTGCTGGCCACGGCCATCCGCGAAGTCTTCGAGGACGGATCCGTCACATCCCTGTTCGACGGAGTGGCCTGAGGCGACACCCGCAGGGTAGTCTTGCGGGGTTGCTCCGGCGAGGGCGACGGCCTCACGTGTAGCGGGCGGGATCATCCCGTTCGAAGGGTGGGGCCGTGCGCCGTCATCGACAGGGCTCCTTCGTTCCCCAGGCGGATGCGAGGGTTCTGGCGCGCCGGTGCGTCGACAATCGAACCCTTTCACCTCCAGGAGATTCCCATGAGCGAGACCCCGGTCATCGTTGCGCAGCCCCGTGACGAGTTCGGCAAGGGCGCTGCCCGCCGCGCCCGTCGCGCAGGCCTGGTTCCCGGCGCCCTGTACGGACACGGCATCGAGACCCGTCACATTGACCTGCCCGGCCATGAGCTGTTCCTCATCGTGCGCGACCACCGTCATGCCATCGTCGAGGTCAAGCTGGACGGCAAGGCCCACCTGGCCCAGATCCGCGAGGTCCAGCGCCACCCGGTCAGCCGCGCCCTGCTGCACGTGGACCTGGTTCTGATGAACAAGGCCGAGGCCGCCGCCGCCGAGAAGGCGGAGGAAGAGGCCGCTGCAGCTGCTGCCGCCGAGATGGCCCACGCCGTCGAGCTGGCCGAAGAGGCCGCCAAGGCTCGCTCTGCTGCCGCTGAGGAAGCCGCCGCCGAAGAGAAGTGAGCTCCGGTCGCTTTCGCGACCGATTTCCATCGCGCGAGGTGTCCCGCTCAGGACGTGGGGCTGCCCCTTCGACTCTTCGAAGGGGCAGCCGCAGGCGGGGTCGGGGGGTCATCGCCCTCTGCCCGGCGTTTCGCACGCAATGGAGGTGGCGGCCCCGGCCGCTGGATGTCCAAATCCCCGGAATCCCGCTACTTTCGTCTTCTGCTCGGTGGCCCCAAAACGCACATTGTGTGCGAAGCGGGAGTTGCGGGCCCGTGCACTTGCGGCGAGGCACTTGTGACGCAAGGCTGTTCCCGTGACTGAGCCCCGCACCCCTCCAGCCGCTCCCAGACGCTTTCCCGCCGCCCACATGCCCGTCCAGACCAACCCCACGACCTGCGGCATCGCCTCGCTTGCAGTGGTCGCAGCGCGCGCAGGGCGCGACCCCGACTACTTGGGAGCACCACTGGAGTCGGTGGCCAGGCGCCAAGCGCTTCTGCACCGGCTGGCCTCTCGCACGGGTCTGCCGTGGCCACGAGCCCTGGGCACGTCCCCTTGGGCACTGGCCGCACTTGCCGAGCGCGCCACCGGTGCCCGCCATGTCATCCTCCCGTGGGGAGCAGCGGCGATGGCCGCCGTCCAACGATGCGTGCGAGCCGGCCAGGACGTCTTCCTCTACTCCGGCGACGCAGGGCAGTGGTGGTCACGCCTCGTGCCCAGGCACGTCGTTCTGGTCCTCGGGCCGGAATCAGACGAAGACGCCGCCCATCTGAGCATCTACGAGCCCTCCACCGGGCATGTGCACCGGGTGGCGAGCTCGGTCCTGACCGAGCCGGATGGCACACCCGTGCCCGCGCTGGGACACTGGCGCAGAGTTCAGCTGGTCGTGGCCCCGGCCGCGTGAGTTCCTCCGAGGCGGACCCCAGGAAAGGACGAGGGCCGTCCGGGCCCGAGGGCGGCGCGGACTCACGGGTGTGCGCTGGCTCCAATGCCGACGATCTCGTTGTCGGAACTCTTGACCACCAGCAGATTCGAACGGGCGATCTGGGCCGTGCCGGCCCCTTGGATGCCCGCACCCAAGTCGTAGTCGACGAATCGTCCGGTGCTGACCTCGAGCAACGCCGTGAGGGTCCTGAAGCTCGAGGAGTACGCGGACGGATCCGTGGTGAATGCCAAAAGCGTGGAGTCGCCCGTCAACCGTGGGTGAGCCAGGGAGCAGGGCTTCTTGTCCAGGTCCAGGAACGCCCCGTCAGGGGCATTCAACGCCGTCATGCGGTCAACGGTGACCGTGTCGCACTTTTCCGGGTCGAAGACGACCTCGACGTCGAAGCCCGAGCTGTCGAACTCGGTCTGCAGGTCCTTCCAGGCGGGCTTGGACGGCGGGACGTTCTCGTTCATCAACGGGTCGATGTCGCGCCAATCCTTGACGTTGATCGAGTAGGACTGCTCAACCTTCCCGCGGGGATCGGTGATGAACACGGTGAAGGGTTTGCTGCTGGTGTCGACCAAGGACCAGCCGTCCACGAGCCTCTGGAAGTACATCGTGCTTTCGCTGGTCGCCAGGTGCCCGGTGCCCGGCCCGGAAACCAGGGTGATGGTGCCGGTGTCGACTTCGAGGATGAAGGGTGCTGTTGCGGAGGCGAATGGCAGGAAGCCCACATAGGCGTGCCCTTCGGCGAGCAAAGGGTCGAAGCGGTTGCTGCTGTAGGTGGAGGTGATCGGAATCGTTGCGCTCCACGTGGGCTCCAGCGCAGGGTTCCACCCACGCAGGGTGCCTTTGTGGTCGTCGGTCACCAGCGTGTCGTCGGTGACCACTTTGATGCCGGCATCCCCCCACGGGCTGGTCGTGACCCAACCGTTGGTGATGTTGACGGTTTGCCCACCCAGGATCACGTGGTTTCCGAAGGCCACCGCCCGAGTCTTCTCGTCGTCCCAGCTGCTGGAGGACAGGAGCTGCTCGGTGGCCCACAGGAGCCGAGGTCTGCTGCCCGAGATGTCCCAGCCTTTGAGGGTCGACTTCGGTTCGGCGGGGTCGATGGTCAGCAGGAAGTTGCCGCGAGCCAGGAATGCGGTGTCGTCCTGCGCCGGAATGGACCATTCCCTGTGTCCGCCCTCGCTCCAGTCCGGGTCCAGCAAAGGCCCCGTCACCTGCGTCGACACGGAGTCGCTGGTGGCAGGGGGTGGGGTCGAAGCGGGACCATCCGGGGTTGGAGCGGTGGAGGCGCTCATCGCATTGTCACCTTGGCCGCTGCGCATCACCATGACGCCTGTGACGGCCAGGACAAGGACCGCGGCGAAGACCGCCGACAAGCCGACGGTGATGCCGGCGCGCACGGCGGAGGCCCTCGTCGAGACGGTGTCGTCGGGCGCCCCTCCCATGGTGTCGGATCCCGTCGTGTGGGGGTCCGTCGCGGCCGAGCGTGAAGACCCTTGGCCGTGAGGAAGGGGCGACGGGGGAGTGCTCATCGGCTGGAGATGATCCGTCCGACCACGGCCGCCAGCAGCTTCGAGATCCTCTCGCCGTTGTCACGCCCGGCCTCCAGGACCTCCTCGTGCGAGAGCGCCGACTGGCCGACGCCCGCCGCCAGGTTCGTCACCAGCGACATTCCCAGGACTTCCATGCCGGCATGGCGGGCGGCGATCGCCTCCAGGGCGGTCGACATGCCCACCAGGTCCGCCCCGAGGATCCCGGCCATGCGGACTTCGGCCGGGGTCTCGTAGTGAGGGCCCGTGAACTGGGCGTACACGCCTTCGGGCAGGGTCGGGTCAACTTCGTGGGCGATGGCGCGCAGGCGGGAGGAGTACAGGTCCGTCAAGTCGACGAAGGTCGCGCCCTCCAGGGGCGAGGCCGCTGTGAGGTTGATGTGGTCGCGCAGCAGCACGACCTGTCCGGGACCCCATGCGGGGTTCACCGAGCCGCAGCCGTTGGTCAGGACCACGGTGCGGGCCCCGCAGGCGGCGGCGGTGCGCACCGCGTGGGCGACAGCGCGGACCCCGTGCCCCTCGTAGTAGTGGGTACGGGCGCCAAGGACCAGCGCGTGGGCCTGGCAGCCCGCCAGCCGGATGCTGCGAATAGTGGCGACGTGACCGGCGACCGCAGGGGGGCGAAATCCGGGGACCTCGTGTGCGGGCACTGTGGCGACGACCTCGCCCAGAAGGTCGGCGGCACCCGACCAGCCGGACCCGAGGACGAGGGCGACCTCGTGGGTGGGGACTCCGGTGCGTTCGCGCACGACGCGGGCGGCGTCGGCGGCAAGGTCGAGGGGGTCGATGTCGGCGGCGAGGGCGGCAGAGTCGGACATACGGACCACACTAGTGGTGGCCGGACCGAATCGCAGGTCGCCGGCGCACGCCCAGGACCGCGCATCCTGCTACGGTCACCTGCGCGAGCCTTGATCCACTGGTCGGGCGCGCAGTGAGCACGGGAAATGGAGACACAGTGAGCGTTGAACCCACCCAGACCCCCGCCCCGCGGGCGGGCGGCAATGGCAGCTACCGCAGGGGCCCTGTGATCCTGCGCGGAGAGCAGATCCCGTCGGAGACCTCCGACACTTCTTTGCTTCGTACCCAGGTGGGTGCGGACTGGCTGCACGAGGACCCGTGGAGGGTTTTGCGCATCCAGGCGGAGTTCATCGAAGGCTTCGGCGCTTTGGCCGAGGTCGGTCCGGCAATCTCGGTCTTCGGGTCGGCGCGCACCCCTCAGGGCGATCCCGACTACGAGAAGGCCTTTCAGATCGGGCGGATGCTGGTCGAGGAGGGCTACGCGGTCATCACGGGCGGTGGGCCCGGGGCGATGGAGGCCGCAAATCGTGGCGCGTGGGAGGCCGGCGGCACGTCGGTGGGCCTGGGCATCGAGTTGCCGCATGAGCAGGGACTCAACCAGTGGGTGAACCGCGGGATCAACTTCCGGTACTTCTTCGCCCGCAAGACGATGTTCGTCAAGTACTCGCGTGGATTCGTCGTCATGCCCGGCGGGTTCGGGACCATGGATGAGCTTTTCGAGGCGCTCACGCTGGTCCAGACCCACAAGGTCGACTCCTTCCCGATCGTCTTGGTCGGCTCGCACTACTGGAGCGGGCTGGTCGACTGGATCCGCGGGACCATGACGAAGGCGGGCACGATTTCGCCCGGCGACCATGCTCTGCTGCAGGTCGTTGACGACCCGCAGGAGGCTGTCAGGAGGGTCCTGGCTCGGTGACCGTCGCCGCCCTCGTGGCGGCGGGGAAGGCGGCGTCCTCCGGGTGGTGGCGTGTGACCCGAGCGGGAGGCATCTGGTGTGCTCGCGGTGAGACGCGGGTCACCTACCGGGTACAGGTACTTGGGTACCGGGTAGAATTGGTGTGTCCATCGTCGCGCGTGGGTGCGCGGCGACCCCGCACAGGAGGAGTGCAACACATGGCAGCCATGAAGCCCAGGACCGGCGACGGACCGCTCGAGGCGACGAAGGAAGGGCGCGGCATCGTCATGCGCATCCCCAGCGAGGGCGGCGGTCGTCTGGTCATCGAGCTCACCCCTGACGAGGCGAAGGAACTCTCCGAGGCCCTTGCCGCCGCAGTCTGATCTGCCCGTCCAACCACCGGACCCCGTTGGCCCCAGGCTCAGCGGGGTCCTCGCTTTCGTCCCCCTCCCCCTTCCCACGAGATTCGTCCGTCAATTCAACTACGCCGAATCTCGCGATGAGGGGCGGGGCAGGAACAGGGGGTGAGGTCAGCGTTTGATGGCGACCGCCAAGCCGTCGCCCACGGGAAGCAGGGTCGGGACGAACCTTCCTGACGAACGCAGGAAGCGGATGAGCTCACGACACACGACAGTCTCGGAGTCCCTGCGCGCCGGATCGGCCACTTGGTCGTGCCACAGAGCGTGGACCAGGGCGATGACTCCTCCCGGGCGCACCACACGCAACGCGTGTTCCACGTAGTCCGGCGCCTCCATGACATCGCCGTCAATGACCATCATGTCGTAGCCGCCGGCCGCCATCCGCGGCAGCACGTCCAGCGCGCGACCTGCAATGAGACGTGTGCGCTGGGTCGACACCCCGGCAGCCATGTAGGCCCGCCTGGCGTGCTTCTGGAACTCGACCTCGTGGTCGATGGTGGTCAGCACCCCGTCGGCCGGCATGCCGTCGAGAAGCCACAGGCCGGAAACGCCGGCGCCGGTGCCGATCTCGAGGACCGCGCGCGCACCCGAAACCGCCGCAAGCATCCGCAGCGCGGCACCCGTACCTGTGGAGACGGGGGCGGCTCCCAAGTCGACAGCGATCTCACGGGCTGAGGTGATGAGCTCGCTCTCGGCAACGAAGTCCTCCGAGTACACCCACGACTGAGCCTTGTCCGCCGCCATCACGCCTCCCCGTCACGTGCAGAGCCTGCCCGCATCCTGCGCGAGCCACTTCCCACAAGGGTATCCCCGAGGCACTTCGGTGGCCGCGGGCCACCCCGACACGGGACGAGGTCGGGCGTGGTTGCGCGACGGCATTGGACGAGGACCGTGGCTGCGGGACGGCAGGCGACGGAGTCGGCCACGCACGCATGGGCCGGAGATGCCGGTCGCTGCCCTCAGTTTTGGACCGGTGAGACGCCGAGAGGGCGCCCCACGAGGCCGCGCGCCGACTGCCCCAAGGTCTTCGCCAGACCCGAGAGGACTTCGGCCGCAGGCCCTTCGGAAACGGACACCGGTTCGCCCCGGTCCCCGCCTTCGCGAAGGGCGATGTCCAGGGGCACTTGGGCGAGCAACGGCACCTCGTAGCCCAGATGGGCGGTCAGACGCCGGGACACCGACTCGCCGCCGCCGGCGCCGAAGATCTCCAGGCGGGAGCCGTCCGGCTGCGGCAGGTAGGACATGTTCTCGACCACGCCGATGACCCTCTGATGGGTCTGACTGGCGATCGAGCCGGCGCGTTCGGCCACTTCGGCGGCCGCGACCTGCGGGGTCGTCACGACAAGGATCTGCGCGTTGGGCAGCAACTGTGCGATGGAGATGGCCACGTCACCCGTGCCCGGGGGCATGTCGATGAGCAGCACGTCCAGGTCGCCCCAGTAGACGTCGGCCAGGAACTGCTGCAGGGCGCGGTGAAGCATCGGCCCGCGCCAGATGACGGCCTGGCCGTCGGGGACGAACATGCCGATGGAGACGACCTTGACGCCGCCTGCGCCGATCGGCGGGATGATCATGCCGTCGACGACCTGCGGGTCGTGGGTGGTGCCGAGCATGCGGGGGATGGAGAAGCCGTAGATGTCGGCGTCCATGACACCGACCTTCAGGCCCTGGGCGGCCAGGGCCGCCGCCAGGTTCGCCGTCATCGACGACTTGCCGACCCCGCCCTTTCCCGAGGTCACCGCAATGACGCGCGTGAGGGAGTGGGGTTGGGCGAAGGGGATCTCCCGTTCGGGGCGCCCGCCGTTGAGCTTCTTGCGCAGGGCCTTGCGTTGGGCGTCGTCCATGGCCCCCATCTCGACGTGCACGGACTCCACGCCCTCGACGGCGCCCACCGCCTGCTGGACGGAAGCCTGGATCGTGTTGCGAAGCGGGCATCCGGCGGTGGTCAGCAGGATCTTGACGTGGACGGCGCCTCCGTCGATGCGAACCCCGTCGACCATGTCCAGGTCGGTGATGGGGCGGTGGATCTCGGGGTCCTGGACGGTGGACAGGGCGTCGAGGACGAGCTTCTCGGAGACAGACATGCGCCCATCCTAGACCGGGTGGATCACGTCACCGGGGTGGCCTTCGGGCAGGGACGAGGGCGCACGCCCGTGCCGTGGCGAAGGCGGTTTCCTGCACGCGCGCGCGGTGGTGGAGGCCAAGGCGGTGCCGAGTGCGTCCATGGGCGAGCCGGACTCAGGACTTGGCGTCGGCGGAGGGTTCAAAGACCGACTGATCGTGGCCGGCGTCCTCGCCCTCGTGCCCGGGCGCATCCTCGCCCTCGCAATCGTCCGCAGAAGCGGACTGGGTGGCGATCTCCTCACGCATGTCCTCCAGCAGCCCGCGCAACTCGGAACGCACGAAGTCGCGGGTGGCCATGTCCTGCAAGGCCAGGCGCAGGCCGGCGATCTCACGCGTGAGGTACTCGGTGTCGGTCAGGTTGCGTTCGGCGCGCTGGCGATCCTGCTCGGCCTGGACCCGGTCACGGTCGTCCTGACGGTTCTGGGCCAGCAGGATGAGGGGCGCCGAGTAGGACGCCTGGGTCGAGAAGGCGAGGTTCAACAGGATGAAAGGGTAGGGGTCCCACGCGTAGGAGTGCGCGACGGCGACCAGAATGACATTGGCCGTGATCCACACGATGACGAAGATCGTCATGTACAGGATGAAGGCGGGCGAGCCCATGAAACGCGCGGTGGCCTCCGCGAAGCGTCCGAAACCCTCCTGGGAGAAGCGGGGGAAGGGCAGACGCAGGCCGCTGCTGCGCTCGCGGGGAGTGTCCAGACGCTCAGCCATAGATGCTCCTGGCCATGATGCGGTCGGTGTCCTCGTCCTCGAGGTTGCGCCAGTCGTCGGGCAGCAGCTCGTCCAGGACGTCGTCGGCCGAGACCGCCCCGACCAAGTGCCCGTCCTGGTCGACGACGGGAAGGACCGTGAGGTTGTAGGTGGCCAGCAGTCGCACCACCGTGGCCACGTGGGTGTCGGGGGCCACCTTCTCGATGTCGGTGTCGACGATGGTGCCCAGAAGCGTCTGCGGGGGCTCGCGCAGGGCGCGTTGGATGTGGACCATCCCCAAGTACTTGCCGGTGGGGGTCTCCGAAGGCGGTCGCGTGACGAAGGCCGCCGAGGCCAGTGCCACGGAAATGTCCTCGCGGCGCACGGAGGCGAGCATCTGGGCGACAGTGGCGTCAGGGGGCAGGATGACGGGCTCGGTGGTCATGAGGCCACCGGCGGTGGAGTCGGCGTAAGCCAGGAGCCGTCGCACGTCGGCGGCCTCTTCGGGTTCCATGAGTCCGAGGAGTTTCTGCGCGTGCTCCTGTGGCAGTTCGGCGACGAGGTCGGCGGCGTCGTCCGGTTGCATGACGTCCAGGACGTCTGCGGCGCGTCCGGCCTCCAGGCGCGAGACGATGGCGACCCGGTCGTCCTCGGGCAGCTCCTCCAGGGCGTCGGCGAGGCGCGAGTCGCTCAGGGAACGGGCCACGGCGATCTGGCGGTCAAGGGGCAGGTCGTGGATGAAGTCGGCCAGGTCGGCGGGCTTCATGTCCTCCATCTGGAGCAGCAATGCGGTGGCGGCCTGGTTGGAATCGGCTTTCAGCAGACCGGTGACCTCCGCCAGGCCGACCGTCAGGGTCTCGCCTCCGCGCAGGAAACCGAGGGAGGAGGTGCGCACCCGCTGGACGTGCAGGGTCTGGATCACCCAGTCACGAGGGCGCCGCTGCTCCATCGCGACGTCGAGGACACGCACCTGCCCGGACCCGTCGTTGAGGTGGACGACCCGGTCGAAGAGTTCGGTCAACACCAGGGTCTCGATCGGACGCTGGGTGAAGGTGCGCATGTTGAGCAGGCCGGTGGTGATGACCGATCCGGGCTCGATTGCGGTGACGCGGGTCAGCGGCAGGAAGATGCGTTTGCGGGGCCCGACCTCGACGACGAATCCGATGACATTGGCCACCGTCGACAGGCGGAAGGCGACGACGACGTCGTGGATCTTGCCGACGCGGTCCCCGAGCGGGTCGAAGACACCGGTGCCGGCGAGCTTGCCGATGAATACTCGCCGCCCGGTCGTCGCCACGCTCTTTGGTGCACTGCTCACGGGAACAGCCTAGGCTGATCTGAGAGTTGGAGGAACCGGTGCAGGCCGAGCCCCAGCCGCGTGTCGGTCCGTCGAGTGGCCGTTCACCCGGCGCGGCCCCACCGATGGAAGAAAGGTCGCCCCGTGGCACGTCGCACCTCAGGACCCGCCCACAGGAGCCCGGAACTGCCCACGGGAGTCGAGGTCGCGTCCTACCGCACCTACCGCGATGCGCAGGCGGCGGTCGACCACCTGTCGGACTCGTTCTTCGACGTCAAGGCGATCACCATCGTCGGCACCGACCTGCACATGGTCGAAAGGGTGACTGGACGCCTGACGATGAGTCGCGCCGCCTTGGGCGGGGCCAGCCCCGGCGCCCTGTGGGGCGGCCTGCTGGGCCTCATGCTCTCCTTCGGCGTGCAGGGCCAGTCGGCCACACTGTGGATGCTGGTCGGAATGGTGGCGGGCGCGCTGGGCGGGATCGCTCTGGCGGCGCTCGGCTACGCGGCAACGGGTGGCGAGAGGGACTTCGTCTCCCAGTCGCAGGTCGTCGCCTCCAGGTACGCGGTGCTGGCCTCAGCCGACGTCGACCAGGCTTTCCAGCTGCTCCAGGGCACTCGGGGCAACCAGATGCGCCTGGTGCCCAAGAGGGTGCGTCCGGAGCCCTCCGGCCCCACCGAGTACGGGTCGCGTCCGGACGAGCAGCCGCGTTTCGGCGTCCGCGTCCAGCAGAGCCAGCAGGCTCCGAGCGGGCAGAGCGGCCCGTCCGCTTCGGGCCAGGGCGGCGCAGAGCCCTCGACCCCGGACAACTCCTGACGAGGGCGGGGCGGGAGGCCGATCACCCCTCGCCCCGCCCCTGTGGCCTCAGCGCTGCTGGACCTGGGCGATCCACGCCTCGACGTCGGCGATCGTGCGCGGAATGTCCTCGGAGATGCGTGTGACGGAGCCGTCCTGGTTGACCACGCAGTCGTCTTCGATGCGCACGCCCATGCCGCGCAATTCCTCGGGCAGCAGCATGTCGTCGGCCCGGAAGTACAGGCCCGGCTCGATGGTGAAGCACATGCCCGGCTCCAACAGGGCATCCATGTACATCTCAGCGCGGGCCTGAGCACAGTCGTGCACGTCAAGACCCAGGTGGTGGCTGGTGCCGTGCGGCATCCACCTGCGGTGCTGCTGGCCCTCGGGTGCGAGGGACTCCTCGGCACTGACCGGAAGCAGCCCCCATTCCTCCAGTCGTGTGGCGATCAGCTTCATGGCGGCGTCGTTGATGTCGCGGAAGCGGCAGCCCGGCTCATTGGCGCGGGCCAGGGCAGCCTCGCACGCGTCCAGGACCGCCTGGTAGACGCGGGCCTGTACCTCGGTGAAGGTGCCGTTGACCGGCAGGGTCCGGGTGATGTCCGCGGTGTACAGGGAGTCGACCTCGACGCCGGCGTCGACCAGGACCAGGTCGCCTTCGCGCACCTCACCGTCATTGTCGATCCAGTGCAGCGTGTTCGCGTGATCGCCGGAGGCGGCAATGGTGTCGTAGCCCAGGCCGTTGCCCTCCTCGCGGGCCACGGCACCGAAGGCTCCTTCGATGACGCGCTCGCCGCGGTGGTGGCCAACCGCCCTGGGCAGGGCCCGGATGATGTCGTCGAATCCGGCGCGGGTGACGTCGACTGCCTTGCGCAGCTGAGCGATCTCCCACGCGTCCTTGCACAGGCGGATCTCGGAGAGGTGCTCCTCCAACTTCTCGTCGTCGGCGCGCGCGTCCTCACCGGCGGGCAGGCCCGCCTGGATGCGGACCTCGTCGACCATGGTCTGGACCGCAGTGTCCACGCCCCGCACGACGCGCAGGCGCACCTGGCCGGCGTCCTTGGCCAGGGCGTCGCGCAGCGTGTCGATGTGCGCGGTGCGCAGCCCCGTGGCGGTGGAGACCTCTTCCAGGCTGGGGCGCGCCCCCACCCAGAATTCGCCGTAGCGGGAGTCGGCGTAGAACTCGCGGGAGGTGCGTGAGGCGCGCGGCTTGAAGTAGAGGACCGCCTCGTGGCCGGTCGGGGAGGCGTCCTCGTCGCTGCGGGGCTCCAGGACCAGGACCGTGTCCGGCTCCTTCTCGCCGCCCAGGCCCGACAGGTGGGCGAAGGCCGAGTGGGCGCGGAAGCGGTAGTCGGTGTCGTTGCTGCGCACCTTGTAGGTGCCGGCCGGAATCACCAGGCGTTCGCCTTCGAAGAGGGCGCCTGCGGCGGCGTGGCGTCGCGGCAGGAAGTCGGCGACCTCCTCACGCTCGGGAAGGGTGTCGGGGCGCGGCCCCCACGCTGAGGCCATGAAGGTGCGGAAGGCGTCGGATTCGGGCCTGCGGCTGCGGTTCGAACCGCGGTCGGAGATCGGTTGGGGCTGGTCTGAAGGGACTTGCGCGTCTGGCTGCGTCGGCTGATCTGTCATGTCCCACATTGTCCCCCTGCCCCGCAGGGCCCGTCACCTCGGGTGAGGACCAGGCATACGGTGGACGGGTGAAGTGCCTGGAGGACATGACACTGGAGGAACTGTGGCAACTCTTCCCCATCGAATTGGTGCCCCCGCGCCCCGACTGGGACGAACGCTATGTGCAGGAGGCATTCGCCTTGACGTCCGTGCTGCCGGAGGGCGTGGTCCTGCACCACATCGGGTCCACGGCGATTCCCGGGATCTGGTCCAAACCGATTGTCGACATCCTGGCGGAGGTCCGCTCCGGCGCCTTCGACGAGGCCGAGGAGGCACTCCTGGCATCAGGTTGGCTGCTCATGAATCGGGAGGCGCGCCGGCTGCACTTCAACAAGGGGTACACGCCCGCAGGGTTCGCGCCCCGGGTCTTCCACCTGCATGTCGTCACGCCGGGAGACACCCCTGAGCTGACCTTCCGCGATCGGATGCGGGCCCATCCGGAGGAGGCCAAGGCCTACGAGGCCCTCAAACTGTCCCTGTGGAAGCGCTTCGAGCACAACCGGGACGGCTACACGGACGCAAAGACGGACTTCATCCAGAGCGCCCTCGTGGCCGAGGAGATCAGGGACGCATCCCCGGGGAAGGATTGACGAAGGCGGGGTCGGATACCCTCGAAGGGTGATCCGCATCGACCCGCACACGCACACCTCCTGCTCCGACGGCACCGACTCTCCCGCCCAGCTCATGGAGGCCGCACGGCGTGCGGGTCTGGACGTCATCGGCCTGACCGATCACGACACTTTCGCAGGGTGGGGCCAGGCGGCCGCCCGGACCGAGGGCACTGGCGTGGCCCTGCTACGCGGGGTGGAGATGTCGTGCTCGGCGGAGGGCATCACCGTGCACCTGCTGGGCTACCTGCCCGACCCCACCGACTCGGGCCTTCTCAACGTCTTCGCAGAGTCGCGGGAATCGCGCCTGACCCGCGCCCGGCGCATGGTCGACAACCTCGCCGCCGATTACCCGATCACCTGGGAGCAGGTGCAGGCCTTCGCCCCGGACGACGGCCCGGTGGGCCGCCCGCACATCGCGGACGCCCTCGTGGCCGCCGGAGCCTTCCCGGATCGCAGCGCGGCCTTCACCCGCGCACTGCACCCCAGCGGCCCCTACTACGTCCACCACTGGGCGCCCGATCCCGTCGAGGCGGTCGGCCTGGTCATCGCCGCCGGGGGAGTGCCCGTCCTGGCCCACCCCAGGGCCCGGGCCCGCCAGCGTCTGCTGCCCGTCGATGTGATCGACCGCATGGCCGAGGCCGGCCTGTTCGGCATTGAGCGGGATCACCGGGACCACGGCCCACAGGACCGTGCCGAGGTGCAGGCCATTGCGGAGCGACTGAACTTGCGGATGACGGGCTCTTCCGACTACCACGGGACTGGCAAACCGAATCGACTGGGTGAGAACCTCACCCCTGAAAGCGTGCTCCGCGAGATCGAGGAGCGTGGCGCCCTGGAGGTCCTGCGTCCGTGAACCTGAACTTCGACGCTGTGCTCGACGTCGCCCTGTTGGCGCCGACCTTCACAACGCTGCTGGTCATCATGGACCCGCCCGGAACCATCCCCGTGTTCCTGGGGCTGACCAGCCGCTACACGCCCGCTGGACAGAAGCGCGCCGCCCGCCAGGCCACTGCCGTCTCCTTCGGAGTCATCGTCGTCTTCGCGGTCCTGGGCCAGCAGATCCTGCACCTGTTGCAGATCTCGGTCGAAGCCCTGCAGTTCTCCGGCGGGGTGCTGCTGTTCCTCGTCGCCATGGAACTGCTCATGGGAGGGGACGCGAAGGAACCGGACACCGGGGATGAACGGGTCAATGTCGCGCTGGTTCCGCTGGGCACGCCCTTGTTGGCAGGACCGGGCGCCATCGTCGCCGTCATGGTCGCCGTGGGCCAGGCCAACCACGGATTCGGCAGCTGGGTGGCGGTGCTGGTGGCCGTGGTGGCGGCGCATGCGGTCATGTGGGCGACCATGCGCTTCTCGCTGAAGCTCTCGCGACTGCTGGGCCCGGGCGGCATCATGCTGCTCACCAAGATCGCGGGTCTGTTGCTGGCCTCCATCGCCACGCAGATGGCGATGTCCGCCTTCTTCCGTTTCGTCCACGAGGCCGGCATCGGGTCCTGACCCGGGTTTTGGCACCTGCGGGTCGCGGCGTGGGAACCGATGCCATGGGCTTTCGCGTCGCTCGTGGCGCCGTGGGTGAGGCCGGGGCACAAGGCGCCCAAGAGTGGTCGATGCGCGTGGGCGCTTGGCGGGTCCGTTTCCCGTCGGATGGATGCCGCTGCACATGTGAGCGGGGTGGTCGGCGAGGGCGGCCTGTGCGGCAGCAGTGTCGGATTGACAAGGGCAAAGGTGTGACCTGGGGGCGCCACGGGTCCCATCCCGGCAACCCACCTCACCCGCTGTACGTTCCGTACACGACGCTGCCGGCAGCTCCGGTCGGCGGTTGCTCGCAAGCCCGGAATTTCGCCGGCTTCATCACCTGTCCGACGGGTTGACGGCGCAGGATTGCCACCGACATCGTGACCTTGCCACCGACGTTGCAACGTCGGTAGGAGTACAGCAACGTCGATAGGAACGCTGCCGCAGGCGGGCAGGCGGGCAGGCGGGGGCGGTGGTACACCCGCACAACCCGGAGGAGGACACCTCTGAAACGCGTACTGCATCTTGCAGTAGGCTTGCAGCGAATCGCCGCGCGAAGACCTTCGCGGGGGAAATCGGACCCACCGAGACCCCGCGGATGCACGCAATGCGCGTGGCGACAGCCAGCGCCTCGGACCGTCTGGCGACGGACCGCAGCGCACACGGTGAATCCGTACAGAAGGAAGAAACGACATGTCGCTGACCGAGACCCTGGCCTCACACGTGCGGGCCAACTCTGGCCGTCCCGCGAACGCCTCGACCCCCATGGAGGTGTGGCAGGGACTGTCCGCTGCCGTCGTGGACCGCATCGCGGACAACTGGCACGCCACCGAGCAGGCGTACGCCAAGGGACGCATGGAGCACTACTTCTCCGCAGAGTTCCTCATGGGCCGTGCCCTGCTCAACAACCTGTCGAATCTCGGCATGGTCGACGAGGCCCGTGAAGCCCTGGCCGCAGCGGGCCAGGACCTGTCCGTCGTCCTCGAACAGGAGCCCGACGCGGCGCTCGGCAACGGAGGCCTTGGCCGACTGGCCGCCTGCTTCCTCGACTCCTGCGCCACCCTGGACCTTCCGGTGGCCGGCTACGGCATCCTCTACCGCTACGGCCTGTTCAAGCAGCTCTTCGAGGGCGGCTTCCAGACCGAGCACCCCGACCCCTGGATGGAAGAGGGCTACCCCTTCGTCATCCGCCGCGAGGAACTGCAGCGTGTCGTGCGCTACGCCGACCTGGTCGTGCGCGCCATCCCCTACGACCTGCCTGTCACCGGCTACGGCACGGACAACGTGAACACTTTGCGTCTGTGGAAGGCCGAGCCGATGGAGGAGTTCGACTACGACGCCTTCAACTCGCAGCGCTTCACCGACGCCATCGTCGACCGTGAGCGCACCATGGACATCTCCCGTGTCCTGTACCCCAACGACACGACCTTCGAAGGCAAGGTCCTGCGTGTGCGCCAGCAGTACTTCTTCTGCTCGGCCTCCCTGCAGTCCATCATCGACACCTATGTGGCCGAGCACGGCAACGACCTGACCGGTTTCGCCACCTACAACGCCATCCAGCTCAACGACACCCACCCGGTGCTGGCCATCCCCGAGCTCATGCGCCTGCTCATGGACGAACACGGTCTGGGCTGGGAAGAGGCGTGGAAGGTCGTCACCAAGACCTTCGCCTACACGAACCACACGGTGCTGGCCGAGGCGCTGGAGACCTGGGAGATGACGATCTTCGACCGTCTCTTCCCGCGCATCGCGGAGATCGTCCGCGAGATCGACCGCCGCTTCCGCATCGACATGGCCGAGCGCGGCCTGGACCAGGGACGCATCGAGTACATGGCGCCCGTGTCCGGCAACCGCGTGCGCATGGCGTGGATCGCCTGCTACGCCTCGTACTCGATCAATGGCGTGGCCGCCCTGCACACCGAGATCATCAAGCGCGAGACCCTGGGCGAATGGCACGAGATCTGGCCCGAGCGCTTCAACAACAAGACCAATGGTGTGACCCCGCGCCGCTGGCTCAAGCAGTGCAACCCCCGCCTTGCGGCCCTGCTGGACGAGGTCACCGGCTCCGACGCGTGGGTCACCGACCTGTCGGTGCTCTCGCAGTTCACCGACTGCGCCGATGACGCGGTCCTGGATCGCCTCAGCCAGATCAAGCACGCGAACAAGGTGGACTTCGCCGCGTGGGTCCTGCAGCGCGAGGGCGTGGAGATCGACCCCGACGCGATCTTCGACGTGCAGATCAAGCGTCTGCACGAGTACAAGCGTCAGCTGCTCAACGCCCTGTACGTCCTGGACCTCTACTTCCGCATCAAGGAGAACCCGGCCCTGGACGTGCCCAAGCGCGTCTTCATCTTCGGTGCCAAGGCCGCCCCCGGTTACATCCGTGCCAAGGGCATCATCAAGCTCATCAACACCATTGCCGACTTGGTCAATGGTGACGAGGACGTGGCCGACCGCATCAAGGTCGTCTTCATCCACAACTACAACGTCTCGCCGGCCGAGCACATCATCCCGGCGGCCGACGTGTCCGAGCAGATCTCGACGGCCGGCAAGGAGGCTTCGGGCACCTCGAACATGAAGTTCATGATGAATGGCGCTCTGACCCTGGGAACGCTGGACGGTGCGAATGTCGAGATCCTGGATGCGGTAGGCCCGGACAACGCCTACATCTTCGGTGCCACCGAGGACGAGCTGCCCGAACTGCGCCAGAACTACGACCCGCGTTGGCATTACGAGAACGTGCCGGGTCTGCGTCGCGTCCTGGACGCCTTGACCGACGGCACGCTGGACGACAACGGATCGGGCTGGTTCCACGACCTGCGCTGGTCTCTGTTGGAGGCCGGCTACGAACCCGCCGATGTCTACTACGTGTTGGGCGACTTCGCCGCCTACCGCGAGGCAAAGGACCGCATGGCCGCCGATCACGCGGATTCTCGCGCCTGGGCGCGCCGCGCGTGGGTGAACATCACCAAGTCGGGCCGCTTCAGCTCCGACCGCACGATCGGCGACTACGCGCGCGAAGTGTGGAGGCTGCAGGCCACGCCCATTCACTGAAACCTGGGAGGGCCCGAGTGCCCCGCCCTGTGTGGGTGGCGGCTTTTCGGACCCGAAGGACGAGGGCGGCGCCCCGGAGGATCGCAAGGTCCTCCGGGGCGCCGTCATGTGCGTGCTGTCGGTGACTCCGAGAAGGTTGGGGCAAAGCTCGGGGCGCACAATCGGTGCTTCAGTCGTCGAGCAGGAGGCATCTGCGGACGGCATTCCTGTGGGATCCGCGTCGAGGCCCTGGTGGACCGAAGGTGAGTCGGGTTGCGGCACAGCCTTCGAGGGGAGCCTCGCTGTCCCCGTCCCGGCCCCACCTGTTTCGCACACAATGCGGTCCCCGTGCGACCGCATGCGCCACGCTGGACGGGTGTGACCTGCGGAAACAGTGGTCCCGGCTGAACTGGGTGGTCAGGATTGTGTGCGGTTTCGGGTCATCGGGCGGAGTGAACTGTGTCAGTGGCTTGACACAGTCGAGTATCTGTGTCACTGTATTAGTGTATTAATACACCGACGCAGGAAGGGGGCGTTGAATGCGCATCGACGACACCCGCCCCATCTGGGTGCAACTGGTCGAGACCTATCGCCGCCGAATCGCCTCGGGAGCGTGGGCCCCGGCAGCCAAGATTCCCAGCGTGCGAGAACTCGCCCTGGAAGCCCAAGCCAACCCCAACACGATCCAACGCGCCCTGGGAGAGCTCGACCGCGAAGGCCTGACCGCCGCAGAACGCGCCCAAGGACGTTTCGTCACCACCGACCCCGTCGCCATCGCCCTCGTCAGGAGGGAACTGGCCCTACGCGCCACTGATGAGCACATCCACTCCCTGCGTTCCATCGGCATGGAGCTGCCGGAAGCCCAGGACCTGCTCAGCGCCCGCTGGGACCGTGATGCGACCACCCCTGAAGGAGGGGAGAAATGAACAGCCCCAAGACCCCGCTGGTGAGCGTCAGCCACCTGACGAAGAAGTACAGGAACACCACGGCCCTGGACGACCTCAGCCTGGACCTTGCCGCCGGCAGCATCGTCGGACTGCTCGGAGCCAATGGATGCGGCAAGACCACCCTGCTCAAGATCCTCGCCGGAGTCCTGTCCGACTGGAGCGGAAGCGTGATCCTCGACGGCCACGCGCCGGGAGCGCACACCAAGGCCGTCACCGCCTTCCTGCCGGGCAACGACTTCCTCGACCCGGCGTTGACCCCGGCGCGTGCCATCGACCTCTACACCCACTTCTTCGACGACTTCGACGCCGCCAAAGCGCGCGAGACCATCGACTTCTTCGCCCTGCCGATGACGCGGAGCCTGAAGGAAATGTCCAAGGGCATGGGGGAGAAACTCCAGATCGCCCTCGTCATGGCCCGAAAGGCCAAGGTCTACCTGCTGGACGAGCCCATCTCCGGTGTGGACCCGGCCGCGCGCGAAGTCATCATGAACGGCATCCTGCGAGACTTCAGCGAAGACGCCCTCATGATCGTGTCCACGCACCTCATCGCCGACATCGAACCCGTCATCGACCATGCCGTCATACTCAAGGACGGACGCCTGCTCATGGCCGGCAACGCCGATGACCTGCGCGAGGAGCACAGCTGCTCCCTCGACCGCCTGTTCCGGAAGGAGTACCGCTGATGTTCACCCGGCTCTTCACCCATGAGCTCCGCGTCAACGCCAAGCAGAACCTCACTGCCATCGGGCTGTCAGTGCTGGTGGCGGCGCTTGCCCTGGCGATCGTCATGCTGCGTTGGCCGTTGATTTCAACGATGTCCGCCACTGTCGTCACGTTGGCAGCATTCGCATGTCCCGCGGCAGTCCTGGTCATCTCCCTGCAGAACTTCTGGCGGACGATGTACGGCGACCGGGGCTACTTCACGATGGCCCTGCCCACACGAGGACGAAACGTCTTCCTGGCCAAGACGATTCACGGGTACTTGGCGTTCATGGTCGCGGTGACGGTCGCGCTCGTCCTGCAGCTGGCCCTGTGGTGGGCGCAGGCGTACCTGAACGGCGTGGACGTAGGCGCACGCATGGACCAATTCGCGACGATCCTGTCGAACATCGACCCGGTCGTGCTCGCAATCGCAGTCGCATCCGTACCGATCATGGGCTTCACCTACCTCTTCCCCCTGGCGGCCATCATGTCCATCGGCGCCGGTCCGCGCTGGAATCACCTGGGGTTCGGGGCCCCTGTCGTCGGCTACATGATCTACTACGTCACGGGTCAGGTCTTCGGCGTCCTCGGATTCTTGCTGCCGGGTGGAGTCGACATCACGACCGGACGATTCACATGGGAATGGTCCGTGCCATCGCTGATCGACGCCATCGTCACAGGCGGCCAGCCGAAGATCATCGGATTCGGGGCCATCGTCCTGCAATTGCTGCTCAGTGCGGTCCTCACGTGCTGGGGTGTCCGTGCAGTCGAGAAGCACACCGCCTTGCGCTGAGCAAGCGCACGCCCGAGGCAGCAGGACAGCGGGCAGGTGGCACCGACCACCTGCCCGCACTGGTCATTTGCCACTGGGCTCCACGGCACACTCCCACCCGTCGTATTCGCCGCCGAGGCGCTCCGTCAGTTCTTCGAAGAAGACACGTGCCTTGGGCACGGTCGAGTGATTGACAGGAGTGTCCAAACGGGCCACCGACACGGACCACGCCCCATCATCGGTCTGCCACACGTCATTGACGCAGGTCCAGCCGGCGGCCTCGCACTCGGCCAAGGCAGCGCGGGCAGAGGTCTCGTCCGGGAAGTAGGAATAGTGGATCCAGTCGCGGGCAAGGCTCAGGTCGGCTCCGGCCTGGGATTCGAGGATCTCGAGCAGTCTGTCGTCCATCGGGTGCCCGGCGCTGCGGTGGTCGCCGGATCCGTGGCCGCGCCCCTTGCCGGGTTCCTGGAGTCCGCCGCCCCTGTAGGCATTGCTCGTCTTTGCTGTCGTGCCCGTGGAAGGCTTTGGGGTACGTCTGAAAAAGTTGAAGAATCCCATGGCCTCTAGGAACGCACAGGAATGGGCGCAAAGCAAGACCCGGCCGGGTGGTTCCACGACGGTTCCATGCAATGGCGAGCATTGATGCTCGCCACCACCGCCCTTGTCGCTTCAGCTGCAGCCGCCGACTTTTGGCGCAGGACCCGACCTTCCTCGTGTCGACACTCGACCGGCCTCGGTCAGACTCCTCCGAGATGGCGCGACTGACGAATCTCACCGTTTGACGGACGAATCTCGCGGGAAGGGCGTGGGTCAGTCGGTTGAGGGGGACTGACCCTTGCGGCGGCGCACGCGCTTGCGAGGAGCCCTCCCAGCGGCGTCACCTTGGCGAGGCTCGGGAGAGTGCTCACCCCGGCCTCGTCCCCTGGCGCCACGGTCCGAACGACCCTGCTGGCCCCCATGCGCCCTGCGGTCCCCGTCCTTGGAAGGGCGGTTGCGCTCCGGGGAGTGCACGCGCCCACGGCCCCCGCGGCCCGCACCCGCGCGGCCACCGCGGCCGCCACCGTGGCGCCCGCCCGTCTCACCCAGGTCCTCCAGGACCTCGGCCGACAGGCCGGCACGCGTGCGCTTGGAGCGCGGCAGACGTCCAGTCGCCGACGGGTCGATGTCGAGGTCGGTGAAAAGGTGCTCGGAGGTGTGGTAGGTCTCCAAGGGCTCGGGCACCCCCAGGCCAAGGGCCTTGGAAATCAGCGACCATCGCGGGATGTCGTCCCAGTCGACGAAGCTGATGGCAGTGCCGGAGTTGCCCGCGCGGCCCGTGCGGCCGATGCGGTGGATGTAGATCTTCTCGTCCTCGGGGCACTGGTAGTTGATGACATGTGTGACGTCGTCGACATCGATGCCGCGGGCCGCCACGTCGGTGGCCACCAGCACATCCACCTTGCCGTTGCGGAAGGCGCGCATCGCCTGCTCGCGTGCGCCCTGCCCCAGGTCACCGTGCAAGGAACCCACGGCGAAACCGCGTTCGGTGAGGTCTTCGCCCAAGCGGGCGGCGGTGCGCTTGGTCCGGCAGAAGATCACGGTGCGTCCACGGTGCTCGGCCTGCAGGATGCGCGAAACCACCTCGACCTTGTTCATCGCGTGCACGCGGTAGATGACCTGCTTGACGGTGTTGACGGTCGCCCCCTGGTCCTCGGGGTCCTGGGCGCGGATGTGGGTGGGCTGGACCATGAACTTGCGGGCCAAGGCAATCACCGGGCCGGGCATGGTGGCCGAGAAGAGCATCGTGTGCCGGTTGGAAGGTACACGCGACAGGATCGTCTCCACATCCGGCAGGAAGCCCAGGTCCAGCATTTCGTCGGCCTCGTCCAGGACCACGGTCTCGACCCCCGACAGGTGCAGGACACCCTTGCGCAGAAGGTCGATGAGACGCCCGGGGGTGCCCACGACCATGTCGGCGCCCCGCTCCAGGGCCTCGATCTGCGGTTCGAAGGCGACACCGCCGTAGATCTCGACAATGCGGGTCGACAGGTACTTCGCGGCCACACGCAGGTCCTCGGCGACCTGCTTGGTGAGCTCGCGGGTGGGCAGGATCACCAGGGCCTGGGGTTTGCCGGGGTTGAGCAGGTCCTCGTAGCCCTGCTCGTCGGGGGCGATGACGTCCTCGAGCACGGGGATCCCGAAACCCAGGGTCTTGCCGGTGCCGGTCTTCGCCTGGCCGATGATGTCGTGGCGGTCCAGGGCGGGCGGCAGGGTGAGTGCCTGAATGGGGAAGGGGTGGGTGATGCCCTTGTCCGCCAGGGCGTCGACGATGGGGTCGGTGACCCCGAAGTCCGCGAAGGACATGGACTCCAGGTCGGCGGTCGCCGTACCGTCGTCCATGACGTCGGGAGCGGCCTCGGGTTCGGGAGGCGGGGCGACGATGCTGCCCAGCCGCACGACTCCGGCGGAGTATTCGACGCCGTCGGGATTCAGGGCGGGGGAGGTGTTCTCGGGCGCGTCGGCGCCCTGTGTGACAGTGGTGCTCACGGTCGGCCTTGTCTCCGGGCACGGCCCGGGTCGTCCCCGGGACGCGTCCGGGGTGGTGGGGCAGCCGATCGCGCAGTGTCAGGCGCCGCAGCGCGAAGGAAGGTGTCGAAGCGACCGGTCAGCCATGGTCCCTGCCATTGTACGAGGGCGGGGCGCCCACGTCGGTGAGGAGAGCGCCACACCCACCACGGCCGACCGGCGCCGACGGGCCGGTGGTGCGGAGGCGGTCAGAAGGCTCCGACCTGTCCTCCGACCATCATCCAGGTGAACAGGGCGGCGCCGAGGGCGGATGCGACCCAGATCGAGCGCGTGCGCACCTGGACCCAGATGTTGAGTGCGACCAGGACCGTGAACTGCGGGATGATGACGGAGAGCATCATCATCCACCTTCCCCCGAAGGTGGGCAGTCCGATGACGTCCATGCCCGGGCCGATGCCCGCGTATCCGGGGACGAAATGGAAGAGCCACAGGAGGGCCAGGCCGAGGATCGCCGTCGGCCAGACGAATGCGAAACGTGTGGCCCACAGGCACAGATCACTTTGGCCCTCCTTCGCCTCGATCCGGTTCATGGTGTTCAGGGACAACCCGTTCACCACGAAGAAGAACGCCCAGATGATGAGGAAGTAGGGCGCGAGGACGAGAGCCCTTTCGGGCGTCAGCGGCTTGAGCATCGGCCAGAGGACGCGGAACTCAGGGCCACGGAAGAAGGATGTCAGCGCCACCACCACAGCCAGCCAGGCGACCAGGGTGGCCGCCAGACCCAATGCTGTGAGGATCCGGCGCAAGGGCTGCTCAGCGGGAAGGACGCCCAGGTCCGACCACGACGAAGCGCGTCCGGCACCGAAGCGCTTCCACAGGACGAACACCACCACGTTCAGCAGGGTCGTCACCACCAACCATGTCGCGATGCCGTTTCCCATCTGCAGGGGCAGGAAGGGGATGGCTGCCGAGATCGGGTCCTGGCCGCCGCCCTTTTGCGTGCACAGTGGGTAAAGAAGGATCGTTGTGACGACTCCGATGGTGCCCGAGATGATGAGATCGCGTCGGCTGGTCGGCCTCGAGGGGCCTTCGGAGCCCTTGAGCCCCTGGAACAGCGGCAGACGCAGCAGGAGGGCGAGGAGCGGGACGAGGGAGGCGACGAGGGCGAAGAACGCGATGGCCCCGCCGATCTCCTTCCACTGGAAGACATGCGAGTCGCTGGGGATCCAGTGGGCGTCCTGCGTGCCGTTTCGCAGGGCCGAGTTGAACCAGTCGACGACGGCGGTGTTGGACGCACCGGAAGTCATGACTCCAAGGTGGGTGCCGGCCACGAGTTCGGCGCGACGGGCGCTGCCGTCCGCGAAGTCCCCGTAGGTGTGGTTCCATTCGAGGGTGTCGCCCTTTGCCAGGCCGAAGGCCGCCAGACGAGCCGGATGGGTGGTGAGGGAGGAGACGGGAAAGGTCTTCTCCCTGTAGGGGCTGATCTCCTCGTTGTCCCCTTGCACGAGCAGGTAGTTGCGCACATCGAGGATGTCCGGGTCGCCTCCTTCACCCGACAGTGCCACGACCGCCCTGACGTCGGGGTCGGCCTTGGCCAGTTTGACGGCGTAGATCGAGCCGGTCGAGTGCCCGTAGGTTCCGAGGTTCTTCGCATCCACGAAGGGAAGGGACTTCAGATACGCCAGGCCGTGGGCGGCACCGGACATGATTTTCGGGTCCACCCCGTGCTGCGTGGAGAAACCGTGTCCGAACTGGTCGATCGACAGGACCACGAATCCGCGGCGCGCCAATTCGATCGTGCCGAAGGTGGTGGTCGCTTCCTTGTCCGACTGGTACCCGTGCAGGGCCAGGAGTCCGGGGGCGGGGGAATCCTCGCTCACCCACATCGGTCGGTAGATCTTCGCAGTCATGGGTGCGTTCGACGGGGTCATGAAGGTCACCGTCTGGACGTCGATGCGTCCGAATCCGGTGTCGGCGGATTTCGCGAGGACGGCTCCGCCCAAGGACAGGGCGAGCAGCAGGAGCAGTGCCGTCCACAGGCGTGCCGGGGACACTGTGCCAGAGGGAGGGGTTTTCATGGCGGGTTCCTCGTTCTCATGCCCTGCCGGACAGGTGCCGGCAGTCGCGGGTCAGGGTGGGGATCGTGTAGATCGAGGTGGATGCGGCGACGAAAAGATCGCTCCCGTCCTCGCCTCCGAAACACAGGTTCCCGACCTTCTCGGGCACCGGGATCCTGCCGATCTCCTGCCCGTCGGGGGAGTAGACCACGACACCGCTCAGACACGAGGACCAGACGTTGCCGTGTTCGTCGACCTTGATCCCGTCGGGTACGCCGGGGCGGACCTCGACGAAGTCCTGCCCCGCCTTCACACGCCAGTCGTCGACGAGGTAGCGGCGGATGTGGTGGCGTTCCATCGCACCCTCGCGGTTGAGGGCGGCCGAGTCGGCGACGTAGAGGATGGTCTCGTCGGGGGAGAAGGCCAGCCCATTGGGTTCGACGAGGTCGGTCAGGGCGACCGTGAGGCGTCCCTGCGGGGTGAGGCGGAAGACCCAGTGGTCGCAGTACTCGCGTCTGCCCGGATGCCCCTCCTCGGGGTAGATGATCCCGTAGGCCGGGTCGGTGAACCAGATAGAACCGTCGGAGGACACGACGACGTCATTGGGGGCGTTGAATCGGGCTTGGTGCCAGCGGTCGACGATGACGCTGACGTGCCCGTCCCGGTCGCGCTCCAGGCGGCGTCCCCCGTGGGAACACTGGATGACCGACCCGTCCAGGTCGATCGTGCGTCCGTTCACGTGGTCGGGGGCGTCATCGTGAACCGTTGCCTGTCCGCTGAGCGGATCCAGGTCCCAGACGCGATTGCCGATGACGTCGGAGAAACGCAGACGTCCGGCAGTTGGCAACCAGCAGGGGCCTTCGAGCCACCTGCCACCCGTGAAGAGGCGTTTCAACGCTGAAACGTCGGAGATGAGTTCGGACAGATTCATGGGTGTCTCCTTTGGGACCGCCACCCCTTCGTGGCGGGTCGAGGTCGTGTCAGCGGCAGGAAACCACGTTGATGATCGTCGAGTCGTCGTCAGCGGCGCGCCCTTGGGCCACACCCATGACGTAGAGCTGCTCGGCGGCTGCGGCCACCGGGACGGACAGGCCGACGCTCTTGGCCGTGGCCGTGACGATGCCCATGTCCTTGACGAAGATGTCCATGCGTGAGGCGGTCTCGGGCGTGCCGCCCTCGTAGGCTTCGATTGCGCGCGGTCCCCGGTTGCCCAGCATGAAGGACTGGGCGGCCCCGGCCATGAGCGCCTCCAGGGCCTTGTGCTGGTCCAGGCCGAGCAGGCCGGCAAGGGCCAGCGCCTCTCCTGCGGCGGCGATGTGGACCCCGCACAGCAGTTGGTTGACGGTCTTCATCGCCTGTCCTTTTCCGGGCTCATGGCCGACGAGCACCAGGGTTCCGGCCATCTCCTCCAGAACGGGAAGGGCGCGTTGCCAGTCCTCGGGCGTGGCGCCGCAGGTGACCAGCAGGTCGCCTTCGCCGGCGCGGACGGGGCCGCCGGACACGGGGGCGTCGACCAGTCCGATGCCCCTGTCGCGCAGGCGAGCAGCCACTGCTGCCACAGTGGTGATGCCGACGGTGGAGGTGAGGATGACGACCGCACCGGGCTCGAGGATCTCGACGATGCCGTCGGGACCGTGGAGGAGGTCTTCGAGCTGATCTCCGTTGCGGACGGCGGCCAAGGCGATCGTTGCGCCGCGGGCTGCCTCTTGGGCGGAGGCGACGGCGGTGACTCCTTGGTCGGCTGCCAGAGCGCGGCGTTCCTCGAAGGGGTCGGCGCCGATCACGTCGAAGCTTCGGGACAGCCAAGATGCCATCGGCAGTCCCATGGCTCCCAAGCCGAGGACGGCAACTCTGGTGGTCATCATTTCTCCTTTTCCGGGCGTCGTTGCCCTGTGTCGAGGCGTTTCAGAGGGACAGGGTGCGTACGACGGAGGTCAATGAGGTCTCGTCGCCGACATTGCCGGGGAAGACGACGTAGGGGATTCCTTCGGCGGGCCCGTCCTGTGCGGCCCACATGGAGGTGATTCCCGGCAACATGGGGCCCACGACCAGTGCATGGCGGATCCCAAGGCCCTTGGAGGCCACGTCGGAGGAGGTGATGCCTCCCTTGGCGACGACGAATCGCGGAGTCGAGCGGGCAAGAACCCCTTGGACGGTCTGGACGACGGCTTCCGAGACCGAGCGGGCAATGGCCAGGGACTCCTGGGGGTCGTGGGTGCTGACGAGGTTCCTGGAAGTCCGCACCACGACATTGCCGTCCATCAGGGCTCCGACGGCTTGGTCGATCACGGCCCGGACGTGGGAGTCCCGGGTGGTCGGGTCGAGGAGCCGGGGGACCTCGACCTCGATCTCCAGGGGGTGTTCGGCCTTGCGCAGGTGGTCGAGTTGGCGGGTGGTCAGGGCCACGTGGGAGCCGATGACGACCAGGCCACCGGAGGTCGAGGGAGCGTTCGTCCGGGTGGCGGCGATGCGCTCAGGGGTGACCGGTGCGGGGATGTCCTGTCCCAGGCGTGCCCGCATGAAGGGGGGTCCCACCCGGTAGATGAAGGTGGAGCCGGCCGCTTCGGCCCGTGCCAGGGCCAGGGCGATCTCGCGCAGATCCTCCTCGACGACGGCGTCGGCGATGATCGCTGCACCGTCGTGGGCGCTGCGCAGCAGGTCGACGACGCCGTCCCTGTCACTGCGGAGCATGTCGATGTCGATGCGTGTGACCTCGCAGGCCTTCCTCCGGCCTTGGGTCTTCTCCTCGATCCACTGGGCGAGGTCGGAGGAGTGGTAGCCGAAGGTGGCGTCCCGCGCGAATTCCGTCTGACCGACAGGCAGGTAGCCCTCGGCGGCCGAGCCGGCGTGGTGGATGCCGTGGACGGTGACACGCCCTGCATCACCGAAGGCGGGGACGATGAGGATGCCGTCGACTCGGGCGCCATCATGGGCATGGAGTGTGGCCATGATCGTGTCGGGTTCGACAGGGAAGTGGCCGCGCAGTGTCGAGTCGGAGCGGGAGACGAAGGAGATCGTGCGACCTGCCTCGAGGGCGGCGGCGAGGGCGGCTTGGACCGCTTCCTCGTTGACCTGCCGGGCGTCCTGGGGGGACAAGGACCGGGAGTTGAGCATGACGTAGACGGCGGGGGCGCCCGTTCCCATTGCCCAGGTGAAGTCGTCGCGCCTCCATGAGGTGATGACGGGTAGGTCGGCGACGGATTGGGTGCCGGTCGGGTCGTCGTCCAGGACGACGTAGAAGGTGTTGGACGGGTCGGCCGCCCGGGCGGCCCGTACCTGCGCCGCGCTGGTGGTGGGGGCCGGGGGGAGTGGTGACAGAAGGTCTGCGCTGCTGACCGATGGCATGTGGTGCTCCTTGCGTGGAGGCCCAGGTCCGCGCACCCCTCTGTGCTCAGACCTCTGAGGACTGATTGTCAGCGTAGCGCCTCTCGTGCTTCCTCGACAAGCGAATCGAGAAACCACCCGGCCTCAGTCGCGTGCGTGATCGGCCAGATCCAGGCGCGTTTGCGTCATGTGCGAACGCATCGCGTCCTTGGCGCGTTCCTCGTCCCCGTCGGCGATTGCGTCGAGGATCTCCCGGTGGTGCGTCTGCGCACGGGTGCGGACGTCCTCATGGGAGGAGGTCACCCAACGCGATGTGCGCAGGACCTGCGTCAAAGGCGTCATGATCGCCGTGATGAAGGGGTTTCCGCTGGCGTTCATGATCGCCCTGTGGAAGGCGATGTCCGCATCGACCACGTGCTGGACGTCGCCGGCGGTGCTCGCCTCGTCCAGGCGGGCGATGAGTTCGCGCAGCTCCTCCACATCCTCCTCACTGCGGTTGCGGGCGGCAAGGCCGGCGGAGCCCACCTCCACCATCCGCCGCAACTCGACCAGCTTCAAACCGACCTCGCGCTCGGAAGAAGTGCGCAGTGTCATCTCGATGAGCGTGGCCAAGTCCGTCCACTCCGACTGGGGCGCCAGATAGGTGCCGCGTCCTTGACGCACGCGCAGGACGCCCCTTTCGCGCAGGATTTTCACGGCTTCGCGCACGGTGAGACGGGAGACCTCCAAATCCGTGGCCAAGTCCACCTCGTTGGGAAGGGCGGCATCCAGGGCGTAGGTTCCATCCGCCACGCGGTCCAGGATCGCGTCGACCGTCCGAGCCACAAGGTCCCTGCTCATTCGTGCCTCCTCCGTTCCGACGATTCTCACACACGCACCGGTCGGCACGTGCCGCAGGGCCCCGGCGGCACATGCATCGAACTACGCTGGAGCACATGACACGCACCTACGAACCCGTGGAAGCCGCCGACGCCGAGGTCGTCGGCCTGTTGGCGAATTCCGCACTGGCAGTCATGACTCGCCTTGCCAAGGACGGCGACCAGGCGCCCTCGATCACCGCCCATGTGGCGCACGCGCGCATGAGCGCCCGCGCCTTTCGACATTTCGAGGAGATCGAGCTGTGGGCCCAGCACCGCGGACTGGATCTGCTGGAGGTCGCCGGTCGTTTCGAAGACCTCTTCGACGACCTCGACGCCAGGACGCGTCCGGCCCGCTGGTCCGAACGCAGCGTGAAGACCTACGTCACCGTCGGCATCTTCGGTGACCTGCTCAACGAGGTCACCCGCGCCCACGGCCTCTTCGCCGACCACGACACCGACTGGGACCTGGGGCAGGGCGAGTGGGCCATGGAGCACCTGCAACCGACGATCGCGCAGGACCCGCAGGTGGCGGCGCGACTGTCCCTGTGGGCGCGGCGGGTTGCCGGCGAGGTCCTCGGGTTGGTCCGGTCGACCCTGTTCACCCATCCCGCGCTGCTCAGCGACCCCGACGAGGTCGACGCCGTCGTCGAAAAGGTGACGAAGTGCCACGGCCAACGCATGGCGGACCTGGGGCTGCAGGCCTGAGAGCGCGGGTCCTGGTCGCTCCTGAGGGCGAACCGGGGGGCTCAGTCGACGGAGAAACCGACGCGCTGAGGCTTCTCGCTGACGACCTGGACGAATCCGAGGGCCGAGGACGGGACCAGCACGCGGTCACCGTTGGTGTCGGTGAACTGGACCGGGGTGCCCGCACGCACGGCCTGGTCGACCGAGGCGAAGAACCGGTCGGCGTCGAGTTCCAGGTCCACGGTGAGTTCACGGGCGATGTCGCGCACGCCGATGACGACGGTGATCATGCAGGTCTCCTTCTTTTCGGGTGCTCCAGGCGCCCGGGGGTCATGACATCCATTATGGGTGGACGCAGACGTGGGTGGCCTCTGGGATCATTCAGTCATGAGCGAACGACGGGCTGGGACACTGCCGGATCTGCACAGGGCAGGGCGAAAGGTCGAACTCGACACGGCACAGTCCCATGCGGTGGAACTTGCCCGTGACCACGACATGGTGGTTCGTGGCGCGCCGGGTTCGGGTCGCACAACCTGCGCCCTGGCCACCGCGCGCGAGGCCCTGGCACGCGGAGGTGACGTCCTCGTCCTGGTTCCGGACCGTGTGCGGGCCGACCGCCTCATGCCCCTCGTCCAGGAGATGGCGCCGGATCTGGTGCGGCCCGTGCGCACTCCGGCCGCTTTCGCCTACCACGTCGTCGACACCTGGAGGCGAGTGCGCACCGATCCCCTGGGCCCCCTCCAACTGGTCACCGGCGCCCGGCAAGAAGAACTCCTCGGGCGTCTGCTCGTGACCACGGACGCTCCTTGGCCGGATTCGATCAGTCCCGGGCTGCGCGCACTTCCGGCCTTTCGAGCACAGGTGAGGAACCTCTTCGCGCGCGCGGGAGAAGCCGGCATCGACGGGCTCGAACTGGCCCGCCTGGGCGCCCAACTGGACATACCCGTCTGGCAGGGCGCCGGACACCTCCTTCACGAATGGGAGCACGGAGAAGGATTCGACGTCACCACTCGCACTTCGATGCAGGCCGACCTCTCACGCATCCAACACCTCGCCGCCACACTGCTCACCCACTGGCAGGAGCGGGCCGACGGCGCAGGCGTCACGGCGCCACCCCCCCTTCCGCACACGGTCGTCGTCGACGACCTTCAGGACTGCACGGCCTCCACCGTCGAGCTGTTGGCAGCATGTGCCGGGGCAGGGGCCCGCGTGGTGGCCTTCTCGGACCCGGACGTGGCCGTCGCCTCCTACCGTGGCGGCCAGCCCCACCTGGATGGACGTCTGGCCGAACGCTTGGGTGTCGACATCGTGGACCTGGGGCAGGTCCACCGAGGTGGCCCGCTTCTGCGCGACCTGGTCCGAAGGACGGTCTCACGCATCGGCCAGTCGGGGCCGGCAGGGCGCCGCACGGTCGGCGTCCACACACCACAGGCGCCGCAGGTGGGCGGCGTGCGGACCGACACCACCCCCGCCGCAGACCGTGCCTCCGACACAAGTGCCCCGCCGGAGGAGGTGCGCACTCACCTGGCGGCCTCGGCCGCCCAACTCGGTGCCCTCACCGCTCGCCTCCTGCGCGCCCACCACCTGCACGAAGGGATCCCGTGGGACCAGCAGGCCGTCATCGTCCGATCCGCCTCCCGAGTCCTGGAAACCAGGCGTCACCTGCGCAGGGCGGGGGTGCCCCTGGCCGGCAGGAGGCAGGCCCACGTCTTTTCCGCACAGCCCGTCACCCGCGTCCTCCTTGCCCTCCTGCACGAGGCCGACCAGGGGGAGGACCCGACGGTCACGACGGAGAGGGCGCACATGCTGCTCGACTCCGCCTACCTGGACGCCGACTCTTTGGACCTGCAGCGCGCCCTGTCCACTCTCAACGCCGACAGGGGCGTCGGGGTGGCTCGACCTGTCGGCCTCGTCGACCTGTTGGAGGCTCCTGACCTGATCGAAGGGCTCGGCGACCAAGACCTCCGCGAGGCCCTCACTCGCGCGGCAAGCATGTGGCGCCTGGGATCCGAGGTCGCCCACTCCAGCCCCTCGCAGGCCCTGTGGGCCCTGTGGGACGCCGCAGGAGTCGCCCAGTCCTGGCGAGAACAGGCCGTGAAGGGGGGCGGGGACTGCGACCTCTTCGACGACAGACTCGACGCCGTCCTCGCCCTCTTCCGCGTGGCGGACGTGTGGGAACAACGCCACCTTGGTGGTGACGCCCTTGCCTTCGCCACCGACCTGCTGGCCGAGACCCTGCCCGTGGACACCCTGGGCGCCGTCGGACGCCGCCCACCCGGGGTGGACGTCCTCACGCCCGCGCAGGCGGCGGGGCGGCAGTGGGAGGTCGTGTGCGTGCTCGGAATCCAGGACGGCACCTGGCCCGACCTGCGACTGCGTGACCGGCTGCTGCGCACCGACATCCTCACTGACCTGGTCGCAGGACGCCTCCCGCAGGACCAGGACGGCAATGTCATCGTGCCGGAGGACGCCAGGGCCGCACGCAAAGCCGTCCTCGACGACGAAACCCGCCTCTTCGCCGCAGCGATCTCCCGCTCGACCAGAGTCCTCCACCTAGGGGCCGTCCTGTCCGAGGACCAGGCACCATCACCCTTCCTCGACCTCGTCCCGGGCTTTCGTGGGGACGCGCTGGATGACCTGCAGGTCGACGAAGTCCCGCCACCCCTGGACCTGGCCGGACACGTCGGCGCCCTTCGCCACATCGCCGCATCCGAGGAGTCCGGCCCCCGCAGTGAGCGCGCCCTGACCCTGCTCGCCCTGCTCGCACGTGAAGGCGTGAGCGCCGCAGACCCCCGCACGTGGACGGGCGCCGGAGGAATCTCCTCCGCCGAAGCCACATGCAGCACGGCGGAAGTCGTCGTCTCGCCCTCGTCCTTCGAAAAGGTCCGCGAGAACCCCATGGCCTGGTTCCTCTCCTCCATCGGCGCGAGCGAAGCACCGGGGCAGGCGCAGACCCTTGGATCACTGGTCCATGCTCTGGCCGAGGCCCACCCCCACGGCGGAGGCCAGCGGATCCTCGCCGCCCTGGAGGAACACCTGCCGGAACTCGATGTCGACCCGGACACGGAAAACGGGCGCCGCGTGCACGAGCACGCCCGTGAGGTGGTGGCGGCCCTGGCCTCCTACCTCGATGCCACAGATTCTCATGCGCAGGTCGAGGTCGAGGTCCCCTTCGACGTCACTGTCGCCGGAGTGCGCATCCGCGGGAGGATCGACCGCCTGGAGAAGGTCGGGGAGGGCTGGCGGATCATCGACTTCAAGACCGCCAAGAAGGGCAACAAGAAGAGCGCGGTCCCCGTGCCCGACAACCCGCAGTTGGCCCTGTACCAACTGGCCCTGACCGCCATGGGGCGCATGTGCGTGGGTGCCGAACTCAAGTACTTGGGTCATGGTGACGTGCGCACCGCCGTGCAGATGCCGCTGGACCCGGAGCGCACCGAGTACTGGATCGGCGAGCTGCAGGCGGTCGCCGACATCATGCGCGGCCCCACCTATGCCGCCATCCCCTCCACCGACTTCCGGCCGCGCGGCGGCACCGACCTCATCGAGTCCTTGGCCGTCAGGAGCATCGAATGACCCTCACGCACCACCTGTCCCTGACCCCTGAAGGAGTCCTGGTCGCCGACCCGAATCTCGACGCGGCCTCCGTCCTTGCCCTGGCCACCCCCGATGGTCGCGCGGTGCTGACCCCCACACCCGAACAGGCCGCCATCGTCGAGTTCCCACCCGAGCCGCTCCTCGTAGTCGCAGGTGCGGGCGCCGGCAAAACCGCCACCATGTCGATGCGGGTCCTGTGGCTGGTCGCCAACCGCGGATTCGACCCACGCAGCATCCTCGGCCTGACCTTCTCACGCAAGTCCGCGGGGGAACTCGGCGCGAAGATGCGCCAGGACCTGCAGGTCCTGGCAGGGCATCTGGGTGGCACCCTCGACGGGGAGCCCACGGCCCTGACCTACAACTCCTTCGCCCAGAGGATCGTCCTCGAACACGGGATGCACATCGGATTGGACCCCGACTTGAGCCTCATCGGCCGCGCCCGCGCCGTGAAACTCATGACCGAGGTCATCGACAGGTGGCCCACCGCCCTGCCACGTGAGGTCGCCCTGTCCACGTGGGTCAAGGACGCCCTGGCAATGGCGGGGCACGTCGGAGAACACGACATGAGCCTCGACCAGGCGCGCGAGGCCCTGATCGCCCTCGGGCAGGACCTTGCCGAGATCGGCTCACCGACCGCCGACCTGCGTGACGCGCTTGCCGCCAACGAGGCGCGTCTGCTGCTGCTCGACCTCGTCGAGGAGTTCGACCGGCGCAAGCGCGCCATGGGCGTCATCGACTACTCCGACCAGTTGGTCCTTGCCACTCGGATCGTCACCTCCACGCCCGAGGTCGTCTCCCAGTTGCGTGAAGAGCACCGTGCGGTGCTTCTCGACGAGTTCCAGGACACCTCGGTCATCCAGATGAACCTGCTGTCCACTCTCTTCCACGACCACCCGGTCACCGCCGTGGGCGACCCGAACCAGGCGATCTACGGGTGGCGCGGAGCCTCGGCCTCGTCACTGGAGTCCTTCCTGCAACGTTTCACCACGGTGGGCGACGTGCGCCCCGACCAGACGCGGACCCTGTCCACCGCCTGGCGCAACGACCGCAGGATCCTTGTCGCCGCCAACGCGGTCGCACAACCGCTGCGTGCCCACTCGGTCCGCGCGAAGTCACCGCTCCTGCGGCCCAGACCCGGCGCCGGAACCGGGCACGTCGAGGTCGCCCACGTCGCTGACCGCGCTGCGCAGATGAACACCGTCGTCGACTTCGTGCAGCGCACGCGGCATCAGGAGGGGGGACGTCGGAGCACCTGCGCGATCCTGTGTCGCCGACGCAGGGACTTCCCCGATGTGGAGCGTGCACTGCGAGAGGCCGGCATACCCACCCACATCTGCGACCTCGGCGGACTGCTCGCCCAACCGGCGGTTGCCGACGTCCGCGCGGCCCTTGAGCTCGCGCAGGACCCGTCCGCCGCCCAGTGGCTGCCGAGACTCCTGGTGGCCATGGACCTCGGCACGGCGGACATGGCACTGCTCGGCAAATGGGCGCGCCAGCAGGCGCGAAGCTCCGCAGAAGCGGCGGGCGTCGGGGCGAAGGGGGCGGCTCATCCGACGACGATCCTGCTCAGCGCTGTCGACGACCCGCCCGAGGCCGGGTGGAGACCCCGGGGCAGTGACGGCCCCCGCTTCAGCAGGGCCGCCCATGAACGAGTGAGCCTGCTCGCCCGCCGCCTACGCGCGGTACGGGCCGGCCTCGGCCGTGGGGTCGTCGACCAGGTCGAACGCACGATCGGGATCCTCGGCCTGGTCGAGGACCTCATTGCCGACCCACTGTCCAACAGTGGCCGTGAATCCCTTGACGCCCTGGTCGACGTGGCCCTCACCTACGAGGCCGAGGTCCCCGGCGCCGACATGCGCGGATTCCTCCAGTGGTTGGCTGTGGCCGAAGCCGAGGAGGACGGTCTTGCCCGCCCCGTCGACTCACCCGCGCCAGGAGCCGTTGACATCCTCACCGTCCACTCCGCCAAGGGCCTCGAATGGGATTCCGTGGCGGTGGTGTCCATGGGGGATTCGATATTCCCCAGCCATTCCTCCAAGCCCGTCGACTGGCGCAGCGACCCCGCGCCGTCGAGTGGATGGCTCAAGGCGCGCTCGGAACTGCCCTACCCGATCCGTGGGGATGCGGCTGACCTGCCCGAACTGGTCGAAGGCCTGGGGGAGGTCATTTCCTTGTCCGAACACTTCCACGGACTCATGGCCGAGGCCACCTCCTCCCGTTCGACGCCGACCTCCCTTTTCAACAGACACGTGCGCGAGGTGGCCAGAGCGGCCTTCGGCGCCCACGCCGAACGCGAAGAACGCCGACTCGCCTATGTGGCGTTGACACGGGCGCGTCACGACATGCTGCTCGTCGGCTCGTGGGTGGACTTCTCCACCACGCCGAAGTTCCCCTCCCGCTACCTCATGGAGGCCCGCGCCGCGCTGCACGCCCTCTTCACAGGTCAGACAGACCTCGTGGGAGGGTCGGACCCTGCCTGCCGAGGGGATTGCACGGGCCCGGAGGAGTCGGCCGACCGGATGTGCGCTGCCGAGGAGAGGCACTCCGATGACCCGGCCTCGTCAGCTGCTGTGGGGGACCTGGACGCCGCGAGTCGGGCGCGTGAGATCGACGCCCTGGACGCCGCCGTCCAGGCCGTCCCCACCGACGAGCAGATCGCCGAAATGGCTGTCGACGACGACCCGGTCATCCATCCCCTGCCCGAAGGCCCCTCCAGGCGGCGGGTCCGACTCAGCGCGGAGCGACTGGAGACGCTGCGCGCATCGATGCGCACCGATCGGGACGTCCTGGCCGAATTGGAGGACCTCGACGCCGAGCCGCTGGTGCGCGACACGATCGCCCTGGTGGAGGAGCGTCGCCTGCACGCAGAAGGACATGCGGCCCGGCAGGTCGAAGTCGACCGACTTGCCGCCACCTCCGTCAACGATCTCATGAGCGCGCCGGAGGACTTCGCGGCACACTTGCGACGCCCCTTGCCCGTCCAGCCGCGCGCCTCATCCATGCTCGGCTCACTTCTCCACCAGTGGATCGAAGGAGAATTGCGGGTCTCCACCGGCACCCTGTGGGACGTGGAGGTGCCGGGCGTGGAGGCCCTGGGGCCGAGGGAGCGTCGCCGCCTGGCAACCATGCAGGACAACTTCCGGCACCTGGATCTGCTGCGCACACACGAAGTCGTTGCCGTCGAGGAACCCTTCGCGGTGGACGTGGGCGGGGTCTCGGTCCAAGGACGCATCGACGCGGTGCTTCGCGGCAGGGACGGCCGCGACGTCGTGGTCGACTGGAAATCGGGACGCGTGGTCGGACCCGGCTCGGACCCGAAGGACATCGCCTACTACGCCACGCAGCTCAGGCTCTACCGGCGCGCCCGTGCCCGGCGCTGCGGGAAGGCTGAAGACGAGGTCGGGACCGCGGTGGTCTTCCTCGAGGAGCCGGCAACCTTCACCGTGGAGGAGCTGTTGTCGATGCTGGCACGACGCGGGGTCGCGGCGCCGACAGACTTGGATCGGGCAGTGGGAGCCGGCCTCGACGCGGCCCACCTGCGCCTGTGAGCGCCCGAGTCGGCGGCCTTGGCGAGAAGGCGGGTGAGCGCAGGCGTCGTCAGTCCGAGTGCGGCACTTCGGACAGGTCGAGGCGCTCGGTGGGGATCGCATCCTGAGGGGCGACCTCGGGCCCACCCCCACGCGGGGCGCCGCCCGGCGCCTGCGGCGGGGCCTGGTGCAGCGCCTGCTCCCCATGGGAGCCCTCGGCGCGCACAGGTCGACTCCGTACCCGAACCCGAGGCGGCAGCCCCGCCCGCTCACGAGCCGTGGGTCCCGCCACCGTCGCCGCTCCGACGCCCTCGGGAGCCGACGGCACCGAGCGCCCGCCACCACGGCCTGCACCTCCACGAGGCGCCTCCACGCGTCGGTTCAGAACAGTGGGCACGTCCCCTTCATGCAGGTCGATCGGACCACGCAGGTCCTCCTCGGTCAGAGCCGACACGTCATGCGGGTTCGGGCGGCGCGGGACGATGAGGTCATCGCCCACGTCCTGCGAGAGCTCCTGGATCATCGTGCGGGCATCACGCACGATCTGACGGTCCTGCGCGTGTATCCCGTGCACCAGCCACCGGACCAGGGCCAGCTCCGAGATCAGCTGGGCGCGGGTGAACAGGTGCAGGTCCGGCCCGTGGCGCTCCATCGAGTAGGCCTCCTGGAACCGGGCCAGGAAATCGTCGCCGGCCTGCGCAAGGACCCAGGAGACGTCCACCGCGGGGTCGCCCACGTGGGCTCCGTGGAAACCGGTCAGCGCCACGACACTTCCCCGCTCGACCACGACCGCAGTCGACTGCAGGTCACCGTGCACCGGTACGGCCGCGAAGCGCCACAGGGTCACATCCTCCAGGGCGGCCTCCCACCGGTTCCACAGGTTCGCGGGAATCACCGTGGCCCGGGCCGCCTCGTCCAGCACCGACAGGTGCCGCATGCGGCACTCCGGCGCGTCGTAGGAGGGCAGGTCGGCGCCCGTGTAGATCAATGGAGGAAGGTTGTGCAGTGAGGCCAGGGCCTTGGCCAAGGATGCGGGCAGCATCTGGGAGTCCTCGAAGTCCTCCTCGACCATGGCGCGCCCGCCCAGATCCTTGTGGACCAGGACACGGTCGCCCTCGGGGGTCGTCGTGGCCCCGGCCGGCCTGGGCACGTCGAAGGGAATGCGCCGGTGGTCCGTGGCCTTGGCCAGGCGGGCCAGGACCGTCTGCTGGGCCTCCATGTCCAATCCGCCGACGGTGTCGTGCGGGCAGGTGATCGTCCACCTGTTGCCGGAGGAGTCGACGATTCCCGTGATCGAGACCAGCTCGTCGCTGTGGGCGACAGGGCGCACGGCGGCCACCTGCAGTCCGGGCACGGCAACCGTGGCCAGTGCGGCGAGTTCCAGGGGAGTCTTCGTGCGTGTCATCAGGCCACGGTACATGCGCGCTCTCGCGCTTCCCCGGAGCCGGGGCGGGCGTGTGGTCGGCATGCGGTCCTTGTCCACATATTTGTACGAATCCCTTCCGAAAGAGCCCAAGACATGGTGTGCTTCACGTAGGGAAGGTATCCGCCCTCGTGGCGGACAGTTTCGCAGCAACTGCTGATCGAGGAGGGGGACACACATGCTGGAGGCGAGCGCCGACCCCATCCTGGCGCGTGTCAGGGCCGAACTTGCCCGCACGGGCACCGATCCCTTCGCCTCGGCGGAGCGTGCGCGCAGCGTCGTCGAATCCGTGCTCGACGAGGTTGCCGCCCCCATGAGCCAGGGTGAACGCGACGACACCATTCGCTCCCTGCTCTCCGAGGTCACGGGACTCGGACCCCTGCAACCCTTCATGGACGACCCGTCGGTGGAGGAGATCTGGATCAACTCCCCCTCCCGTGTCTTCGTCGCCAGGGACGGCAACCCGGAACTCACCACCGTGATCCTCACCGACCATCAGATCCGTGACCTCGTCGAAAGGATGCTCCACCACTCCGGACGGCGCCTGGACCTGAGCTCACCCTTCGTGGACGCGACCTTGCGCAGTGGGGAACGCCTCCACGTGGTCATCCCGCCGGTGGCAGGTGTGCACTGGTCGGTCAACATCCGCAAACACGTGCGCGCCGCGCGTTCCTTGGCCCAACTCGAAGCCATCGGCATGGTGGCGCCGCCCGTGGCGCGCTTCCTGGCGGCCGCCGTCCACGTGGGCCTGTCCGTGGTCGTCTCGGGGGCCACCCAGGCCGGCAAGACCACCGTCCTTCGAGCCCTTGCCGGAGAGATCCCCCGCACGCGCCGGGTGATCTCCTGCGAGGAGGTCTTCGAACTCGGCCTGTCCAACCGCGACTGCGTGGCCCTGCAGACCCGCCCCGGAAACCTCGAAGGGCGGGGCGAGGTCACTTTGCGCGACCTCGTGCGCGAATCCCTGCGCATGCGGCCCGAGACGATCATCGTCGGCGAGGTCAGGGGCCCGGAGGCCCTGGACCTGTTGCTGGCCCTCAACGCCGGAATCCCCGGCATGGCGACCGTCCACGCGAATTCGGCCCGCGAAGCCCTGTCCAAACTCACCGGCCTGCCCCTGCTGGCCGGAGGCAATGTGACCACTGCTTTCGTCGTGCCGACCTTGGCCGCCAGCGTCGACCTCGTGTGCCATGTGCACAGGGACTGGCGAGGACGCCGGCGCCTGACCGAGGTCCTCTCCCTGGCCGGACGCAGCGAGGGGGAGCGGATCGAGGCCGGGGTCCTGTGGACCGTTGACGAGGGCGGCGCACACCGCGGTTCCGGGGGTCTGGAGATGTATGAGCGTTTCGCCGCCTCCGGACACGACCTGACGGCACTTCTCGGAGGTCGATGATGGATGCGATTGCACTGGGGTTGGTCCTCGGAGTCGGACTGCTCCTCATGGCCTGGGCAGTCCTCGGCGTGCGAGCTCCGACCATTGCCGCGCCCGGATGGTGGAAGGCGTGGGAGGAACAGGTCCAACGCTCGGAGATCCGCGGCCTGACGCTCACCCGCCTTCTCATGCTCTCCGCGGCTGCTGCTCTTGTCGTGGCCCTGGCCGTCCTGGCGTGGACGGGGGTGTGGATGGTGGCGCTCGTCGTCGCCCTCGTCGTGGCGCCCATGGGGCAACTGGTCGTCGCATCCCGGGCGGCCGCGCGCACGAAGGTGCTGCGCCGCGCCTGGCCCGACGTCGTCGACCTGCTCGTGTCCGGGGTGCGCGCAGGTGCCGGTCTGCCGGACCTCCTGTGCGACCTGGCCACCGAGGGCCCCGAGGCCCTGCGCCCCCAGTTCGCCCTCTTCGCAGCCGAGTACCGCGCCAGCGGACGATTCGCCCCCGCCCTGGACGCCCTCAAGGCGGCATGCGCCGATCCTGTGGCCGACCGCATCGTCGAAGCCCTGCGCCTGGCACGCGAAGTGGGTGGGTCGGACCTGTCCGGACTGCTGCGCGACCTGGGCATCCTCCTGCGTGAGGACGCCAGGACGCGCGGCGAACTCGAAGCCCGCCAGTCGTGGACCGTGAACGCCGCCAGACTTGCAGTCGTCGCACCGTGGATCGTCCTGGTCCTGGTGTCCACCCAACCCGGCGCCGCCCGCGTGTGGAACTCCCCCGGAGGGATCGGCGTCCTGGTCACCGGCGCCCTCCTGTGCGTACTCGCCTATGTGCTCATGCAGGCCCTGGGCAGACTCACCTCCGAGACGAGGACATTGCGATGAGGCACCTGCTGCCTGACGTCACCGACCCCTTCGTGTGGGGGCCCGCCCTGCTCGGCGTGGTCTTCGCCGTCGGAGTGCTCCTCCTGCTGGGCGCGCGTGCCCGAACGCTGCCCAACCTGGCACGTCGGGTGGCCGAAGGGGGCATCGCGGGCCAGGGCGAACGCCCACCGGCCCCGAGTTGGGTCTGCGGCCCCGTGCTGGGCCTGTTGGAGTCCATCGGATCGACCTCGGCCACGGTCGAACGTCGCCTGACCCTGCTCGGACAGGGCGGCACCTTGCCAGTGTTCCGCCTGCGCCAGACCCTGCTGGCCCTCTTCGGTGCAGTCGGTGCCGTGGTCGTGCTGCTGCCGGTGGTCCTGCGCTCCGGAATGAGCCCTGCCTCCGGCGGCTTGGTCCTGGCGGTCATGGCCCTGGGTGCCCTGTGCGCAGCGGCGGCGGCGGACCTGGTGCTCTCCTGGCGGGCGAGGGCCCGCCAGCGCCGCATCGACCTGCAGGTGCCCGACGTGTCGGAACTGCTCGCCCTGGCGCTGGGCGCCGGCGAGTCGGTGCCGGATGCGCTGGACCGGATCCGCTTGGCTTGCAGCGGCCCTGTGCGCGAAGAACTCGACATCGTCTCCGAGCAGGTGCACCTCGGGGTGCCGGTGACTCGCGCCCTGGAGGACCTGTCCGCCCGCAACGAGGCCGCCGCCCTCGAAAGACTCGTCCAGACACTGGTCACCGCCATCGAACGCGGATCCCCGCTGGCACAGGTGCTGCACGACCAGGCGCGTGACATCCGCGAGAGCGCCCGAACGGCGCTCATGGAAGAGGGGGGCAAACGGGAGATCGCCATGATGGTGCCCGTCGTCTTCCTCATCTTGCCGGTCACGGTCCTTTTCGCCCTGTACCCGGGACTGGTCGTCGTCTCACTGTCACCGTGACCCGTTGCCCGATGCTCTCACCCACCCTGACCCACTGGTACGTCCGAGCCGACACACGAAGGAGAACACCATGTTCCGTCACCGTCCCCACGCCCCCGCGCCTCTGCCCGAGGACCCCGAGAGGGGAGACGTGCCCGGTTGGGTCCTCATCACCCTCATGACCGCCGCCCTGGTGGTGGCCATCTGGACCGTCGCCCAGACGCGGCTCGTCGAGGTCTTCCAGGATGCGCTCAACAAGGTCAGTGGAATCTGAGAACCTCGGCCCGGCGCTCCGCGCACGAGCCGATGACCCGGAGTCGGGATCCCAGGTCGTCTCCCACGTCCTGGTGCAGGTCCTCGTCGTGCTGCTCTTCCTGGGGGCCGTGCAATTGGCCATTTCCCTGCACGTGCGCAATGTCAGCGTCCATGCGGCAGGGGAGGGGTCGCGCCGTGGCGCCCTCCTGGGCGGGGACGAGGGCGAGGCCGTTGCGCGCACCCTCGCCCTGCTCGATTCCATGCTGGGGCCGGATCGTGCCTCGGCCTCGGCCTCGCGCGAGAACGTCGCAGGCTCGGAGGTGCTCACTGTGACCGTGACGACCTCGCTGCCTCTGCTGCTCGACTTGGGCCCCAGGTGGCTCACCGTCAGCGGACGCGCCCTCGTCGAGGAGAGGCCATGAGGCCCCGGGCGAAGCGTCACCCCGAATCCGGAGAGGCCAGTGTCGAGTTCGTCGGCTACTTCGTGGTCCTGGTCATTCCGCTCATCTACTTCATCCTCATGCTCTCCCAGGTCCAGGCCAGCGTCTTCGCCGCCGAGTCCGGGGCCTCCGTGGCCGCCCGCAGCCTGGCGATCCACCGTGACGACACGGGTTTGGCGCGCGCACAGGTCGACTTGGCCTTTGCCGACCATGGACTCGCAGGGCCGGTCGACATGGACGTGGGGTGTCGGATCTGCTCGGGCCCTGAGGAGGACGTGTCGGTTACCGTACGCACCCAGGTGACCTGGCCGCTAGTTCCGGGATGGACGGGTCTGGGTGTGGTGCCGGTGGAGGCGACTTCGACGGTGCGCGTGGACAAGGTGGTCCTCCAATGAGGACTTCGACTTGGATGCGGGTGTCGACAGGGCCCAGGTCGGACGCGCAGGATCCGGAGTCGGGGCGTGTGGGCCTGCTCATCCTGGTGTGCACGATGGTGGTCCTGGCCCTGGTGTCGGTGGGTGCGGTGATCACCACCGTCCACGTCCAACGCTCGCGCCTGCTCACCTGCGCGGACGCTCTCGCAGCGGCGGGGGCCCAGGTGGTGGTGGCCAACGGCTTCTACGCGGATGGGCGGATCACCCCGGGCGTCGGAGAACTTGATCTGGTGCAGGCGCGGGTCCAGGGACTGCTCGACGACTCGGCGGGGACCACGTGCCGGGTGGGTGAGGGGGTGCACCTTGACGGCATGTCGGTCGAGGACAAGGACATTGTCGTCCGGGTCAGCGCCACCGCGCGCTTGGTGGGACTGCCGCCCTTCCTCGGTGCGGCAGTCGCCCCGATCCTCGTCGAGACCTCCTCCGCCCGTCTGGGGTGAGCTTCCCGTGACGGGATCGGTCCTGCCTGACGCAGCCATGACGGAGCGCATTCCCATTCGACGTGACCTTGACCACGCATGTGCGTATTCTGGGGGACTTTGGTCGAATTCATGACCAGATCTTTACCGATCATGTGTCACATGTTGGGAAGAGGGATGATTCTGTGCTGAACAGGGTGCACACTCGACCCATGGCTAACCTTGACATTGAACTCATCACCCCATCTCTTCGTCCGCAGTATCAGGCGATGCTGGACCGCAACCCGGGCCAGACCGAGTTCCACCAGGCAGTCCACGAGGTCCTCATCTCGCTGGAGCCCCTTGTCGGCAAGAAGCCCGAGTACACCGACCTGGCCATCCTCGACCGCGTCATCGAGCCCGAGCGTCAGATCATGTTCCGTGTCCCGTGGGCCGACGACGCCGGGAACGTCCACGTCAACCGTGGCTTCCGCATCGAGTTCAACTCGGCCCTCGGGCCGTACAAGGGTGGACTGCGCTTCCACCCGTCGGTGAACCTGTCCATCATCAAGTTCCTCGGCTTCGAGCAGATCTTCAAGAACGCCCTGACCGGCCTGCCCATCGGCGGCGGCAAGGGCGGCTCCGACTTCGACCCCAAGGGCCGTTCGGACGCCGAAATCATGCGTTTCTGCCAGTCCTTCATGACCGAACTCCAGCGCCACATCGGCCCCGACACCGACGTGCCCGCCGGTGACATCGGTGTGGGAGGCCGCGAGATCGGCTACCTCTTCGGGCAGTACAAGCGCATCCGCAACCGCTTCGACGCGGGCGTCCTGACCGGCAAGGGCCTGACCTGGGGCGGCTCCCAGGTGCGCACAGAAGCCACCGGTTACGGCCTGGTCTTCTTCGCCCAGGAGATGCTCGCGGCCGCAGGCACGTCCTTCGAGGGCAGGACCTGCGTGGTCTCCGGCTCCGGCAACGTGGCGATCTACGCCATCGAGAAGCTCCAGCAGCTGGGAGCAAAGGTCCTCGCCTGCTCGGACTCCTCCGGCTACGTCGTCGACGAGAACGGGATCGACGTGGCTCTGCTCAAGGACGTCAAGGAGGTCCGTCGCGGACGCATTGCCGACTACGCCGCCGAGCGCTCCTCCGCCCGCGTGGTGACCGACGGCTCCATCTGGGACGTTCCCTGTGACGTGGCCCTGCCCTGCGCCACCCAGAACGAGCTTCACCAGGACGACGCGCGCACGCTGGTCAAGAACGGCGTGATCCTCGTGGCCGAGGGCGCCAACATGCCCACCACCCCCGAGGCCATCGACGTCCTGCAGGGCGCCGGTGTTCTCTACGCGCCCGGCAAGGCCTCCAACGCCGGTGGCGTGGCCACCTCCGCCCTGGAGATGCAGCAGAACTCGGGCCGCACCTCGTGGACCTTCGACGTCGCCGAGAAGCGCCTGCACGAAATCATGGTCGACATCCACCGCCAGTGCCTGGACACCGCCGCCGAGTACGGCAAGCCCGGCGACTACGTGGCCGGTGCCAACCTGGCCGGCTTCATCAAGGTGGCCGATGCGATGGTGGCCCACGGCCTCATCTGATCCCCACGGGGTCGTCCACCTCTTCGCGTTGGGAGGCGGGTCCGCGAATGCGGGCCCGCCTCGCGCGTACCTGCAGGAAAGTCGGGACCATGAAAGCCGCGCAGTGAGCTGCGCTACTGTGGCCGTGAGGGCCGCACGTGCCCGAAGGGGAGGCGCGGTGTGGGTGTGGGTGGCGATCGGCTTGGCGGTGGCCCTGGCCCTGGCGTGCGGATATGCCGTGCACACCCGCCACGACCTCCAACGCACGCGCTCGGCCTTGGCGCGCCTGCGTGACCTCCACCAGGAACACCTGGAACGCCCCGGAGTCCTCTCACACGAATTGCGCACCCCTCTGACCGTCGTCAGGGGCGCCGCCGAACTGCTCCTCGACGAAAGCGCCGGCCCCCTGAACCCCGTCCAGCACCGATTCGTCAAGACCATCGCCGAGAACTCCAACCAGGTCATCGAGATGGCCGACGACCTGCTGGCCGAGGTGCGCATGGACTCCGACCTGTTCCAACTGCGCCTCGAAAGGGTCGAGATGCGCGCCTTGGTGCGCAGTGTCGTCGCGCAGATGCGGCGCTTCCACAGCGCCCCGATCCGCCTGGAGAACCACGGCAGCCCCATCCACATGCACGTCGACCCTCGGCTGACCAGCCAAGCGATCTCGAATCTCGTCAACAACGCTGCACGCCACGCGGGGGACGGTACGTCGATCCTCGTGGCCGTGTCCGACTCCGACGAGGACGTGACCATCAGCGTGGCCGACGACGGGGTCGGGATGACCTCGGAGGAACGTCAGCGCCTCTTCGTCCCCTTCGCCACAGGAGGGTCGCTGCGCCCGGGCACTGGCTTGGGCATGATGATCACGCAACGGGTGGCCAGGCTCCACGGCGGCCGCCTCCTCGTCGACACCATCCAGACCAAGGGAACGACCTTCTACCTCACGCTCCCACGCAAATGGACGACGCCGACAACGGAAGGGGATGAGCACGGGTGAGCACCAGCAGGGACGAAGGGGCGGGAGCCACGGCCCTGGTCGTGGACGACGAGCCCCAGATCCTCATGATCATGCAATTCGCCCTGGAGACCGCGGGTTTCACCGTGGCCACCGCATCGGACGGAGCGCGCGCATGGGAGGTCTTCACCCGCATGCAGGTCGACCTGGTCGTCCTGGACCTCATGATCCCCGTGGTCGGAGGACTCACCCTTGCCCAACGGATCCGCGCGGTCTCCGAGGTGCCGATCCTCATGATCACCGCGCTGTCGGAGGAGGCCGACCGGGTCCACGGGCTGGAGATCGGCGCGGACGACTACATGACGAAACCTTTCAGTCCGCGCGAATTCACCCTGCGCGCCCAAGCCCTCGTGCGGCGGTGGAGGCGCCGCCCTCGCCAAGTCATCACGAATGGACGGCTGACCCTCGACGCCGACACCCACTCCATCGCGCTCGACGGCGCCCTCCTCGACGTCCCTGACACCGAGGCCCGCTTCCTGGAGACCCTTGCCGCACACCTCGACCGACCCGTCACCTACAGGGACCTTCTCAACGAGGTGTGGCAGACCCAGGAGGTTGCCGGCGCCAAGGACATGATCAAGATGACTGCCTACCGGGCCAGGCAGGCCCTGGGTGAACACGGTCACACCTACGTCAAATCCGTTCGCTCGGTTGGATACATGATGCCGAGGATCCGGGAGGGGGAGCGGTAACGAGGTCGTTACCGGATGTTACCCCCACGGGTGCCGCACGAGCGCGTGAGGCCCGACCATGGACACAGGCCGGGGTCGTTGAGGATCTCGGGCTTTTGATCCCGTCGGATTCAAAGGAGAATCTCCATGACGAACAGACGTGTCCTGCCTGTCGTGGGCGTGGCCCTGACCAGCATGCTCGCCCTCAGTGCCTGTGTCGTCCAGGACGCCCAGAGCGGCGCCGCCTCGGGCGCAGGTGCCAGCGGGTCCCTGACCATTGCCTGCGGGGCGATGGAGGACCTGTGCCAGAAGTGGACGGAGGCCTTCACCGAGGCATCCGGCATCCCCACCTCATTCGTGCGACTGTCCTCGGGTGAAACCGTCGCCCGACTCGACTCGGCAAAGGACAGCCCCGAGTTCGACGTCTGGCACGGTGGACCCGTGGACGGCTACGGCGCCGCAGTGGAGAAGGGGCTCATCGAGGCCTACGACTCGCCCTCCGCGGCCGACATCCCGGACAAGTACAAGGATCCCAACCACAACTGGACCGGCGTGTACGTGGGCGCCCTCGGCTTCTGCTCCAACAAGGCGGTCCTGGACAAACTCGGCGTCGAGGTGCCCGACTCGTGGGAGGACCTGCTGGCCCCCAAGCTCAAGGGCCAGATCTCCACGGCCCACCCCTCCACCTCCGGAACGGCCTTCACCACCTTGTGGACCCAGGTGAGCCTGCGCGGCGGTGAGGACCAGGGCCTGGACTTCATGAAGAAGATGCACAACAACGTCCTGCAGTACACGAAGTCCGGCACCGCCCCCGGCCAGATCGCCGGCCGCGGCGAGGTCGGCGTCGGCCTGGTCTTCTCCCACGACTGCGTGAAGTACCAGGAGCAGGGCATGAAGGACCTCGTGGTCTCCTTCCCCAAGGAAGGGACCGGGTACGAGGTCGGAGGTGTCGCCCTGGTCAAGAACTCCAAGAACGCCGAAGCCGCGAAGAAGTACATCGACTGGGCCATCTCGGCCGACGCCCAGAACATCGGTCAGACCGTGGGCTCCTACCAGGTCCTGACCAACCCGGCCGCCAAGGTCAGTGACAAGATGGTCGACCTCAAGACGGTCAAACTCATCGACTACGACTTCGCGGCCGCTTCGGCCGCCAAGCCGGCTCTGACTGCGCGCTTCGACGAAGAGATCGCCGCCAAGCCGAAGGAATGAGCGACTCCGCGGCCCCGGGGTTTGCCCGGGGCCGCGGCCCCGCCTTCGTCCCACCCCCCCTTGCACACTCCGGCAGCACCCCGCCGGAGCCCCATGCGCCCCCGTACACAAGAACGGAACTTCGCCATGTCCTCCGCAGCCCCACCACGGCCTGCCGGCGCGGCGCCCACACGCGCCCCGGCCACCACGCGCACAAAGGTCCGACAGGACCCGGTCACCGTCATCATCGTCGCGTTGGTCTCCCTGATCCTCTTCCTCCTCGTCCTGCTGCCGCTGGGCACCGTCCTGGCCCGCGCCTTCTCACCCGACGGGGCGGCGGTCCTCACAGGAATCTTCGACACCGCCTCCCACCGGGCGATCATCGTCAACACCCTGGTCCTGGGAATCGTCGTCGGCACGGTGGGAACCGTGCTCGGCTTCTTCCTCGCCTTCGTCCAGGCGCGGGTGGACCTGCCCGGGAAGAAGATCCTGCACCTCATCTGCCTCATCCCGATCGTCTCCCCGCCCTTTGCGGTGGCGACCTCGGCGATCACCCTGTTCGGACGCAATGGCATCATCTCCACCCAGATGCTCGGTCAGCAGTGGAACATCTACGGACTGTCCGGCCTCACCCTGGTCCTGAGCCTGTCCTTCTTCCCCGTGGCCTACATGAACATGCTCGGCATGCTGCGCAATCTCGACCCGGCAATGGAGGAAGCGGCCGCTTCCCTGGGCGCCTCACCGTGGACGGTGTTCCGCAGCGTCACCCTGCCGATGCTCGTCCCCGGTTTCGCGGCCTCCTTCCTGCTGCTCTTCGTCGAAGCCATCGCAGACCTGGCCAACCCGCTGGTCATCGGCGGCGACTTCACCGTCCTGGCCTCGCGCGCCTACATCGCCGTCAACGGTGAGTACAACACGGCTGCGGGCAGCGCCTACTCGCTGGTCCTGCTGGTGCCGGCGCTGTTGGTCTTCCTCCTCCAGCGCTACTGGGCTTCCCGTTCCTCCGCGGTGACGGTGACGGGCAAGCCGACGGGGCGCGTACGCATGGTCAGCGCCTTGGCGGCGCGCATTCCCCTGGGAATCGTCACTGCGGTCCTGGCCCTCTTCGTCGTCACCATCTACGCGACCGTCATCGTCGGGGCTTTCGTCAACATCCTCGGAGTGGACAACACCTTCACCCTGAAGAACTTCGAGTACATCCTGTCGGGCATCGGCAATGACGCGATGATCGACACGACCGTCCTGGCCCTCATCGCCACGCCCATCGCCGGTCTGCTCGGCATGGTCGTCGCCTGGCTGGTCGTCGTGCGCCTCAAGGCCAGCGCCGGCCTCATGGACTTCTTGGGGATGCTCGGCCTGTCGGTGCCCGGTACCGTCATCGGCATCGGCTACCTCATCACGTACAACAAGCCGTTGATCATCGGCAGATTGCAGTTCCTTCCCGCACTGGCCGGCGGCAGCGCCGTATTCGGTGGCGCGTTGGCGATCATCCTGGTCTACGTGGCCCGCTCGATGCCTTCGGGCCAGCGTTCCGGCATCGCCAGCCTGCAGCAGGTCGACAAGAGCATCGACGAAGCCTCGACCTCTTTGGGTGCCTCGGGCCTGCAGACCTTCACCCGGGTGACCCTGCCCCTCATCCGTCCGGCCTTCATCGCCGGCCTCACCTACGCCTTCGCCAGATCAATGACGACCCTGTCGCCGATCGTCTTCATCACGACTCCGCGCACGAAGATCATGACCTCACAGATCCTCTCCGAGGTCGATGCCGGAAGATTCGGCAACGCCTTCGCCTTCTGCACGATCCTCATCGTCATCGTCATGGCCGTCATCGGACTCACCAACGTGTTGGTGAGGGACCGTTCCGTGACCTCGCAGAGCCGCGCCGGCCTGTGAGCGCGGACCACCCCAAGGAGAACAGCATGTCCACCTCATCCACGACCACCTCCACCGGCGCTGCCGCCGCGAAAACCGGCGACGACGCCACGGGCCGGCTTTCCCTGGTCTCGCTGACGAAGACCTTCGGCGACGGGGCGAATGCCGTCACCGCCGTCAACCACATCGACCTGGACATCTGCCCGGGGGAGTTCATCACCCTGCTGGGCCCGTCGGGTTGCGGCAAGACGACCACCCTGCGCATGATCGCCGGCTTCGAGGACGCCACCTCCGGTCAGGTCATGCTCGACGGCGAGAACATGGTGACCATGCCGCCGAACAAGCGGCCCATGTCGATGGTCTTCCAGTCCTACGCACTGTTCCCGCACCTGTCGGTGCGTGACAACGTCGCCTACGGCCTCAAGCTGCAGCGCATGCCCGCCGCCGAACTGACCGAGGCCGTCGACGTGGCCCTGGCCGCCATGAACCTCACGGCCATGGCCGACCGCGCGCCCTCGCAGCTCTCCGGCGGTCAGCAGCAGCGTGTGGCCCTGGCCCGCGCCATGGTCGTTCGCCCCAAGGTGCTCCTCTTCGACGAGCCCTTGTCGAACCTGGACGCGAAACTTCGCGTGAAGATGCGCATCGAGATCCGCCGGATGCAGCGGCGCCTGGGCATCTCCAGCGTGTACGTCACCCACGACCAGTCGGAGGCCATGGCGATGTCGGACCGAATCGTCGTCATGAACGCCGGAAGGATCGAGCAGGTGGCCCCGCCCTCGGAGATCTACCTGCACCCGGCCTCCGTCTTCGTGGCGGACTTCGTGGGCCGCGCGAACTTCCTCGCCTGCGAGGTCCTGGAGGCCTCGGCCGGGGACACGGTGCGGGTGCGCACCCTGGGGGCGGACATCGACGTGCCCGCCGAACCTGAGGCCCGCCGCGCCGCGAAGGCGGGGGAGGAAGTCGTCCTCATGGTTCGACCCGAGTCCCTGCGTCTGTCTCCTGTCGACGAGGCCCCCCAGGCCCTTACCGGCTCGCTGGGGCAGATCGTCACCAGCGTCTTCTACGGCGAGACCGTCGAGTACGAGATCGAGACCGAGTTCGGTTCCTTGGTCTGTGTGGTCCCCGACCCGAAGGCCGACGACCTCCTGGAGGAGGGGCGAGTGGTGCGCCTTTCCGTGGAGGCGGACAAGGCCTGGCTGCTCAAGTCCGGGCAGTCCGCGAGCGCCTGAAAGCCTGGAAGCGCGAGGCGGTCAAGGCCCGCATTGTGTTGCTCGGGACGGGTGGGAAGGGGTCACAGGTCGCGTCCTCGGTACAGCACCGTCGACACGATGGCGGAGAGCGCGAGGACGACGAGGGCGCCGGCGATGCACACGGGCAGGGCCCACGGCGTTGCGAAGATCTCGGTCATGGAGGTGATGGCGTCGGGGAACTGCTTGAGCAGGGCCACTCCACCGAAGATGGCGACCATGGTGGCGCCCAGCGCCCACATGCCGGTGCGTGCGTGGCCGAGTGCGTAGAGGAAGGGCATCTGAATGCCGCACACGAGGCAGGTCACCAGAAGCGCCACTGCGAGTCCGCCGAGGGATTCCCGTAGTGGGGTGTCGACCTCGCCGGGGAACAGGGCGTGTCCGCCGAAGAGGACCGCCAGGCCGAAGAGGATCGATGCAGCCGCGACGAGGGCGATGAGGAGGTGGCGTCCGGCCACGATTCGACTTCGCGTGATCGGCAGGATCTCTCCGAGCGTCGTCAGGTTCGAGCGTTCGTCGATGGCGAAGAGCCTTGAGGGGAGGAACATCGTCGTCGTGGCGGCGATGACGGGCGAGTAGGCGATGCCCTCGCCACCGTTGACGGCGATGTTCATCGTGATGAAGATCAGGACGACGACCGCGAAGGTCTGCAGGGTCGGTGCATGCGCCGAGATGTCCAGGCGCATGGTGTTGATGAGCGGCGCATGTCAGTGCTCCTTTGTGGTGGAGGTCGAGATGTCGGTCCGTGGTCGACCGTCGTCGCGGATGAATGAGGCGACGGCCTCGTCGAGCTGCGCCGTCTCGATGACGACCTGCGGGCCGAAGACCGCCGTGTCGCCGACGCGAACAAGGCCCTCGAAGGAGCCCGAGTGCTCGCGCATTCCGATCAGGGCCGCCCGCGAAGGACCATCGAGGAGGGACAGCGGGCCGCGTGCGATGACGAAACCTTCCTCGAAGTCGACCATGGAGCCTTCGAAGCAGGTGCGGCCGGCGCCGATGATGTGAAGGTGATCGGCGATCCGTTCGAGGTCGGAGGTGATGTGAGTCGAGAAGAGGATCGTGCGTCCTTCGTCGACGAGGTATTCGCGGAACACGTCGAGGACGTCGAGGCGCGCGACCGGGTCGAGTCCGGAGGTCGGCTCGTCGAGGATGAGCAGTTCGGGCCGGTGGGCGAGCGCCAGGGCGAGCTGGAGTTTGACTCCTTGGCCGCGAGAGAGGTTGCGGACCTTGGTGTGCGTCGGTACGTCCATGCGCCGCAGCAGGGATTCGTAGTAGGGCTGGTCCCAGGTCGGGTAGAAGCGCGCCAGGGTTCGCGCGGCAGAGTCCGCAGTCCACTCCGTCGACAGGGCGAGGGCGTCCAGGACGACGCCGATCCGCTCATGGCAGGCGCCCGTAGCGTTTCCGAGTACGCGAATGGATCCGGAATCGATCGAGGTCATGCCGAGCATCGCCTTGATGGTCGTCGTCTTGCCGGCACCGTTTGGACCGACGAATCCGGTGACCAGGCCGGCGGGCACATGCATGTCGAGAGGGCCCAGGGTGAAGGTCCCCTGCGTGCGCACGACTCTGTGGAGACTGATGGCGTCGTCGGCCCCGACTGCTGCCTGTGCGGCGGGGGAGGTCACTGTTGGACGTTCCATCGCTGAATCATCCTTTCGTTGAGTTCTGTCGCGTCGAGGCCTGCAAGCCGGGCGTCGGCAATGGCGTCGTCGAGGTGGTGGTCGATCCGTGCGAGCAGGCGCTCGCGGGTTTCGTCTGCGTCCTGGGGCAGGACGAAGGAGCCTCGGCCCGCCTGGTTGCCGATGAGGCCCTGGGCGGCCAGGTCGTTGTAGGCGCGAGTGGTCGTGATCAGGGAGACCTCCAGGTCGGCCGCCAGTTGGCGCAGCGACGGCAACGGGGTTCCCGGCGCAAGGTCGCCCGACCAGATCGCTTCGCGGATCTGGGTGACGATCTGTTCGTACATGGGGGTCCCGGAGGTGCGGGAGAGAATGATGTGCACATACTGTTTATATCGCATATGGACAGCATGTGCAATATGTACGGTGGCTCGGAGTTCGGACCGACCCACCCGTGCCGCTCCGGTCGCATGTGGGCCAAGATCCGCAGTGCCCGCCGAACCAGCACCCCCGCATCCACTACGCTGTCAGGGTGACCATTGAGTTCAGCGAAGAGATCCAGTCCCTGCGCGCGACGATGGAGAACATCCTCGCCGTCGTCCAGCCCGAGCGTCTGCGCACCCAGATCGCCGAGCTCTCCGACAAAGCCGCGGCCCCCGACCTGTGGGACGACCCGGCCAAGGCCCAGGAAGTCACCTCTGCACTGAGCCACCGCCAGAGCGAACTCGACCGCGTGACGAAGATGGTCGAGCGCATCGACGACCTCGAAGCCATGGTCGACATGGCGGGGGAGGACCCCGACGAGGCCGCCGAAATCCTCTCCGAGGCCGAAGGCGACCTCACCTCCCTCAAATCCGACATCTCCGACCTGGAGATCCGCACCCTGCTGGACGGCGAGTACGACGAACGCAACGCCGTCGTCACCATCCGAAGCGGTGCCGGAGGCGTCGACGCCGCGGACTTCGCCGAGATCCTCCTGCGCATGTACCTGCGTTGGGCCGAACGACACGGCTACCCCACGAAGGTCATGGACACCTCCTACGCCGAAGAGGCGGGGTTGAAGTCCGCCACCTTCGAAGTCCAGGCGCCCTACGCCTACGGCACCCTGTCCGTGGAGGCCGGCACGCACCGCCTGGTGCGCATCAGCCCCTTCGACAACCAGGGACGCCGCCAGACCTCCTTCGCGGCGGTCGAAGTCATTCCGCTGATCGAGTCCACCGACCACATCGAGATCCCCGAGACCGAACTCAAGATCGACGTCTTCCGCTCCTCTGGCCCCGGCGGCCAGTCGGTCAACACCACGGACTCCGCCGTGCGCATGACCCACATCCCCACCGGCATCGTCGTGTCCATGCAGGACGAGAAATCGCAGATCCAGAACCGCGCCGCAGCGCTTCGGGTCCTCCAGTCGCGTCTGCTGCTGCTCAAGAAGCAGGAGGAGGACGCCAAGAAGAAGGAGCTGGCCGGCGACGTCAAGGCCTCCTGGGGGGACCAGATGCGCTCCTACGTCCTGCAGCCCTATCAGATGGTCAAGGACCTGCGCACCGAACACGAATCCGGCAACCCCCAGTCCGTCTTCGAAGGCGAGATCGACGACTTCATCAACGCCGGCATCCGCTGGCGCAAGAACCAGCAGGCGGAACAGGACTGACCCTGCCCGCATCTCGCGGCGCCCTTGCCGCGATCCTTCACCAGGCGCGCGCCCCACGTGCCGCTGCCGCCGGTCGCCGCTGCCCGGGGACGGGAGCCGGGGGCCGGACAACATGTCGAGGACCGGGAGTTTCGCGTGTCGCGCCAAGGCCTCCCGAAGCCTCCCGCATACGCTGAACGGGACCATGACCCCGACCCGGACGGCCCCATGATTCGCTTCGACGATGTCTCGATGGTGTACACACCTGGCGCTCGCCCCGCCCTGGACCACGTGTCCCTGGAGGTGGAACGAGAGGAGTTCGTCTTCCTGGTCGGCAAGTCCGGCTCCGGGAAGTCCACCTTCCTCCAACTGGTCATGCGTGAGATCAAGGCGACCGACGGACACGTGTGGGTCCTGGGCCAGGACGTCGGCAAACTCTCACGCTGGGCAGTGCCCAAATTGCGACGCAAGGTCGGTACCGTCTTCCAGGACTTCCGCCTGCTGCCCTCCAAGACGGTCTTCGAGAACGTCGCCCTGACCATGCAGGTCATCGGCAAACCCCGGCACGCCATCGAGACCGCCGTGCCCGAGGTCCTCGACCTGGTGGGCCTCAAGGGCAAGGAAGGGCGCCGCCCCCACGAACTGTCCGGCGGTGAGGAACAGCGTGTGGCCATTGCCCGCGCCATGGTCAACCGCCCCCAGCTGCTGCTGGCCGACGAGCCCACCGGCAACCTGGACCCCGACACCTCTTTGGGCATCATGAGGGTCCTGGACCGGATCAACCGCACGGGCACCACCGTGGTCATGGCCACCCATGACGCCACAATCGTCAATCAGATGCGCATGCGTGTCATCGAGCTCGAAGGCGGCCGCGTCATCCGCGACCAGACCGGCGGCGTCTACGGAGAGGCCAGGTGAGGGCAGTGCTGCGCTACGTGTTCTCCGAAGTCGGCAAGGGCCTGGCCCGCAACCGCGCGATGACCCTGGCGGTCATCATCGTCACCTTTGTTTCACTGCTCTTCGTCGGCGTGGCGGGCCTGGCCCAGATGCAGGTCGGCAAGATGAAGTCCAACTGGTACGACAAGATCGAGGTCTCGATCTACATGTGTGCCATCCAGGACGCCACTCCCGCCTGCAACGGCACCGAGGCCAGCGCCGAACAGATCGCCGCCGTGCGCTCCAAACTCAAGTCCCCCGAGATCGCCCCCCTGATCAAAGAGGTCTACGAGGAATCCAAGGAGGAGGCCTTCAAGGCCTTCACCGAACAGCTCGGTGACTCCGCCATCGGCCAGTGGACCACCGTGGACATGATGTCGGTGTCCTTCCGCATCAAACTGGTCAATCCCGAGCAGTATCCCCTCATCAAGGAGCACTTCGCCGGACAGGAAGGGGTCTCCGAGGTCCGCGACCAGTCGGAGGTCATCGAACCCCTCTTCGCCGCCCTCGACATGGCCAAGAACCTGTCGCTGGGTCTGGCGGCCGTGATGATCGTGGCCGCGATCCTGCTCATCACGACGACCATCCGCCTGTCGGCCATGAGTCGTGAACGTGAAACCTCCATCATGCGCCTGGTGGGTGCCTCCTCCCTGTTCATCCAGGCACCCTTCATGATCGAAGGCGCTTTGGCGGCTGTCGTCGGCTCCCTGCTGTCGGTGGGCGCCCTCTTCGCCGGAGTCCACTTCCTCGTGGCCGGCTGGCTGGCCCCCACCTTCCAGTGGATCACTTTCGTCGGCACCACCGAGGTGTGGATCATGACTCCGGTCCTCGTGGGCGCCGCCGTTCTGCTGGCACTGTTCGCCTCGATGGTGTCCTTGGCCAAGTACACGAAGATCTGAGCCGAGGAGGTCCAGCCGTGCGCATGTCACTCAGATCCCGCCGCCCCGCCCTCGTACCGGGTGGACGAGGCCGGTGGCTGGCGGCCGCCGCAGTCGTTGCCCTGGCCGGCGCCTCACTCGGGTGGACTCCGCTCGCCCGGGCCGATGACTGGGACGACGCCGCCAACGCCGAGGCCGCCGCCGCCCAGCGCGTCGCCCAACTCAAGGCGGATCTGCAGGGCATCGACGCGACCCTCGCGCAGGTCTACCTGGACCTGGACGCCCTCACGCAGCAGATCCCCGTCGCCGAGAAGCAACTCGAAGATGCGCGCACCGCCCAGGACAGTGCCGAACGCGACCATGAGGTCGCACTCGGACAATTGGACTCCTCACGCGCCGAACAGGAAAGACTTGCGCGCCAGATCGAGGAGGCGGAGAAGCAGCAGGCGGACGCCACCCGCACCATCGGCGGCCTCGCCCGCGAGCTCTACCGGGGCGGCACGCCCAACGCCATGGTCGTCGCCATGACCGCGCAGACCCCCGCCCAGCTCGGCCAACGCGCCGCCATGGCTGAAGCCGCCGCACGCAGCCAGGACCGCGCCCTCGGATCCGCGCTGGGTGCCCAGTCCACCACCCGCAACCGCAAGGCGCGTCAGGAGGCCACCACGGCCCGCGTCGCCGACCTGGAGGCCAAGGCCGCTGCCGCTGCCGCCCAGGCGAAGGAAGCGGCAGCCCAGGCGAAGGCCAAGGTCGAGGAACTCGACTCCCTCAAGGCCTCGGCCGAGGCGAAGAAGAAGGAATGGGACGCCAAGAAGGCTGACGCCACCAAACAACTGTCCAAATGGGAGGCCGAACACAAGGCCGCCCAGGACAAGTTGGCGGCAATCGACGCCGAGAACCGCCGCAACAACGTGGTCTACACCCAGTCCAGTGCCGGAGGAGGCCCCTTCGGTTCACCCCTGCCGATCTCACTGGTCGTCACCTCACCCTTCGGATGGCGGGTCCACCCGGTGCTCGGCATCGAACGCTTCCACAACGGCACCGACTTCGCCGCCGACTGCGGCACGCCGGTCCTGTCGATCGGCGGGGGAGTGGTCAGCGCCGTCACCTTCGAGGAAGCCGGCGGCAACGTCGTCTACGTCAGCCACGGCATGGTCGGCGGCTCGTCCATGTCCTCCGCATACGTCCACCTGCAGTCCGTCAACGTCTCCGTCGGGCAGACCGTGGCCCCGGGAACAGTCGTCGGCGAGGTCGGGACCACCGGCTACTCCACCGGCTGCCACCTGCACCTGTCGGTCATGCAGGACGGTGCCGACGTTGACCCGATGGGCTGGCTGTAGCACAATCGCATGTCCGCCCTCGTGGCGCGCCAAAGGTGCGCCCGTCCTCGACCGGCGAGGACGCTCCGGGGCCCAACGGTCACGCCGCACGAAGGAGGCCGAGACGTGCCCAAGGAATGGAAGAAGCCAAAGCCCACAGAGGGTGAGCGTCGAAAGGCCGCTTCGGATGCGAAGAAGACGATTGCGCGCAACAAGAAGGCCCGTCACGACTACCTCATCGAGGACTCGTGGGAGGCTGGCCTGGTGCTGACCGGCACCGAGGTCAAAGCTCTGCGGATGGGGCGTGCCTCGCTGGTCGACAGCTGGGTCGAGATCAAGGACGGCGAGGCCTGGCTCTACGGGGCCAACATCCCCATGTACTCGCAAGGGTCGTGGAACAACCACACTCCCACCCGCAAACGCAAACTGCTGCTGCACAGGCTGGAGATCGAGCGGCTGGAACAGCGGGTGCAGGCCAAGGGTTTCACCATCGTGCCGCTGGAGCTGTACTTCATCGGCGGACGCGCCAAGGTCGAGATCGCCTTGGCCAAGGGCAAGCAGGAATTCGACAAGCGGCACGCCCTGCGTGAAGCCCAGGACAAGCGCGAGGCCGAACGCGCCATGCGCCGCTACGTCAAGCAGGCGCGGCACTGAGTCCGCGTGGCTCGGGGGCGCTCCGGGTCGCAGGCCGGTCGAAGTCGCAGGTTGGTCGAAACTGTCGCACGCAATGAAGAGGTGGCACCCCTTGCGGGGTGCCACCTCTTGCTGTGACGGCCGAGCGCCGAGAGCGAGTCCTCAGTGGGAGGACATCATGGCGTCGGACATCATGGCATCAGACATCATCGCGTCCGACATCTTGTCGTCGCCCGACATCATCATGTGCTGGTCGGACATCATGGCGTCGGACATCTTGTCGTCGCTCATCTTGGGGGCGCCGGACATCGTGTCGGTGGTCCCAGCCGAACCGCAGGCGGCAAGGCCTGCAGCGGCGACGAAGGCAATGGCGGAGACGGCGGCGATCTTGCGGATGTTCATGAACTCTCTCTTCGGTCGGTGGCGCCCGGTCGGCGCCTTCGGGGAATGTTCGGAGTGGGGTGGGCCGGCGGATTGCAAGTGATGGCGTGGGGAAGGACACATTGCCGAGGGCCGTGAATCCACCATCCGAGCACGCGGCGAGCTCCGAACGGCAGTCACAACCACCTACCGGAAGGAGGGGACGTGCTCTCCCTGATTCTCATCGGATTGCTCGGCGGATTCATCACCGGAATCTCCCCGTGCATCCTCCCCGTCCTACCCGTCATCTTCCTGTCGGGCGGGGCACAGTCCTCACGTTTCACCGTTGCGGGCCCGATCGGGACCCAGGGCGCAGGCAAGTCGATGCCGATGGCCGGCGCCGCCGGCGGCCTCGCCATTGGCTCGTCGGTGCAGACGGCCAGCACGGTGGCCACGGCCGAAGCCTCCTCGACCCCCCTGCGACCCGCCACCGCACCTGCTGCCCCGTCGAAGTGGCGGCCCTACCTCGTGGTCCTCGGACTGGTTCTCAGCTTCACCTTCTTCACCCTGCTCGGCTCGACCCTGCTCTCCCTTGCCCACCTGCCCCAGGACTCCATTCGCTGGGCCGGTGTGGTCCTTCTGTCCCTGATCGGCATCGGCATGCTGGTGCCCAAGGTCATGGAGATCCTGGAGAAGCCCTTCGAGCGTTTCGGCAAGGCAGGGTCGAAGAATCCGTCCAACGGCTTCCTGCTCGGCGTGGTCCTGGGTGCCGCATACGTGCCCTGCGCCGGTCCTGTTCTCGCAGCGGTCTCGGTGGCCGGATCCACCGGTGAGATCGGATTGGACACCGTGGCCCTGGCCCTGTCCTTCGCGATCGGCACGGGCGTGCCGCTGCTCTTCTTCGCCCTGGCAGGACGTGGACTGGCTGAACGCATCGCCGCCTTCCGCACCCACCAGCGCGCCATCCGCATCATCGCCGGCGTGGCCATGCTGGCCCTGGCCCTCGGCATCGTCTTCGACCTGCCGGCCCATGTCCAGCGGCTGCTGCCCGACTGGACCGCAGGGATCCAGCAGAGCACGGACAAGGCTCTGCAGGAAGCCACCGCCGATCCGGCGACACCTGCCGGCCCGACCTGCGTGGACGGGGCGACCAGCCTCGGCAACTGCGGCCCTCTGGCCGAGATCTCCGGCATCAACGCGTGGTTCAACACGCCCAACAACACGCCGATCGACGCGGCGGCCCGCAAAGGCAAGGTCGTCCTGGTCGACTTCTGGGCCTACTCGTGCATCAACTGCCAGCGCAGTGTGCCCGGCCTGCAAAAGCTCCATGAGACCTACGCCGACTCCGGCCTGACCGTCATCGGCGTGCACACCCCGGAATACGCCTTCGAGAAGGAGGTCGACAACGTCAAGGCCGGCGCCGAGAAGCTCGGCATCACCTACCCGGTGGCCGTCGACTCCGACCTGGTGACCTGGCGCAACTTCAAGAACCACTACTGGCCCGCCCACTACCTTGCGGACGCCACCGGTCAGCTGCGTCACATCCACTACGGCGAGGGCGGCGAGGCCACCACCGAGAAGCTCGTGCGTGAGCTGCTGGTCGACGCCAACCCGAACGTCCAGTTGCCCACCCCGATCTTCACGACTGCGGACAATGCTCCGCGCGCCACCGGGCCGCGCACCCCCGAGACCTACCTCGGCTCTGCGCGGGTGGACCGCCTGGACAACGGGCCACTGGTCGACGGTGTGCAGTCCTTCACCATTCCTGCCAAGGATCCGGCCCAGGACCACTTCGCCCTGGGCGGCACCTGGCAGGTGGCGAGCCAATCCATCACCCCGACCGAGGCCACTGGGACGCTGCGTCTGGCCTACAAGGGCAAGCAGGTGAACCTGGTCGCCTCAGGTGAGGGCGAACTCACGTGGAGCGCAAATGGTGAGAAGAAGTCGATGAAGGTCAGTGGTGTGCCCAACGGCATCGAGCTTGTCCGCACCGACCAGACCGCCACAGGAATCCTGGAATTGCAGGTCTCGCCGGGTGTCCACCTCTACTCCTTCACCTTCGGCTGATGACTGGCACGGCCACGGGCATCCTGCCCGCGCGCGTGGGCGCCACCGTGCGCCCGCGCGCAGCCGTGCGTCCTCGGAACAGAACCGACTACCATGGTCGGGTGATTTCCGGGGCCCGAGATGATGACGAGGCCCTGGTTGCCATCGCCGGTGGCGACCAGGAGGCCTTCGCCCGCTTCTACGACATGTGGTCAGGGCGCATCTTCGCCCTGGTCCTGCAGATCGTCGTCGACAGGGCGCAGTCCGAAGAGGTCCTGCAGGAGATCTTCCTGGAGGTGTGGCGGCGCGCCGACAGCTTCGACCCGTCCCGGGGAAGCTCCCGCGCATGGCTGGTGACCTTGGCTCGACGCCGGGCCATCGACCGGGTTCGCGCAGCGCAGGCTGCGCGTGAACGCGACAACGCATGGATCCCATTCGAACCCGACCACGACACGACCCTGCGTCAGGTCGAGGAACGCATTGTCAGTGACGAGGTACGGGCCGCCCTCGTCGCGGTGGGGGAACCCCATCGCACCACCATTGAACTGGCATACTTCACGGGAATGACACACTCCCAGATCGCCGCACATTGTGGTGTGCCTCTGGGTACTGTGAAGACCCGCATCCGTGACGGCCTGGCCAAACTCAGGAAGCAGATGGAGGTGGACCGATGAACAACGACGTCATCGGATTTGCCGACCCCGATGTCGACCCCGAACTGACCGGGATCCTCGGGGCGTGCCTGGCGCCTGTGGCGCCACCCCCGCGCATTCGAGTCGAGTTGCTGGACGCGATCGCCAGGACCCCGCAGTTCTTGGAGGTGGCTTCGGCCGCGCCGGTCAGCAATCCCTTGGGTGCCGACCTCGGTTACGCGGAGGAGGCCGCCGGGACGAGCCTGCCCGGGTCGAGCTTGCCCGGCCCCACTGGGCCCGGGTCGATGCGCCCCCCGGCTGCGAGAGCGACGGCTGAAGGCCTTGCCCCTGTGGTGCCTCTTCGCGGCTCGCCCCGCCGCCTTTTGCGTCCTGTCGCGCAGGTGGCCGCAGCGGTGGTGCTGCTGGTCGCAGGCGTCGGCATCGGCCGGTGGACGACCATGGACGACATGCAGGACACCAGCCATTTCGCCACCCTCAATCAGATGCAGGACGTCGAAAGGGTCAAGGACACGATGCCCGACGGGCATGTGGCCACCTTGACCTGGTCCCCGGGAATGGGGATGACGGCGGTGACCCTGCCCAAGGAGATGACTCCCGAGGCGGGCAAGCAGCTGCAGGTGTGGGTGCGCAAGGACGGCAGGGTCAGCCCGGCCGGCGTGTACGAGCCGAGAGGCGATGGAGAGTTCGCCTTCATCGACCTGATGCCGGAGCCCGGCCTGGAGGTGTTCATCACCTTGGAGCCCGCTGGTGGTTCGGCGCATCCGACCTCCGATCCTTTGGTGGTCATGCGAGTGGGGGAGGAATCCTCGGGTCTGCCCTCGGTCCGGCCCGAAGGGGCAGGCGAGGGCGCCACGGGCGAGGCCTAGGGGCGCATTGCCTGTGTGTGCGCATTGCACGCCGGGTGTGCTGGGTGGCTGACGCGAGAGTTCCCGCAACAGGCGGGGCGCCGCCCTCATCCATCGCTGATGGCGCTTCCCGCCGCTACGCCGACAAGCCCTGAGGAAGTGATGGCCGCCCAAGCGGGGGGGGCAGAAGCCCCGGGCAATCGCGGTGCGTCGCGCGTTGTGCGGGGCTGCTGCAGCCGTCACCCGGTCTTGAACAGTCGCCGACCCGACTGTACACTTGAACATCCGGCCTTCAGTGGTCGGGTGAGTGAAGAACTCAATAGGGGATGATCGGTTTCGACGACGGTCGTCGATCGAGGGGAAGCGGGCCGAGGATGCGCGCTCTACTCGCAAACGATGCGTGCAAACCAATAGGTGCCGAACAGAATCGCACCGACTACGTTCTCGCCGCCTGATTGCCGCGTGAACCTTTAGTCCGTCAGCCCAGGTGGTGCTCCCAGCCTGGTGTCTGGCGTCGTTCAGGGAGCCACTGGGTGGGGGTCGTGTCGGCTGGCCCCCTCCGACACCCAGTCGACTGAGCCCATCCGGTAGCAGGTCTGCATGACGCCGGGGGCTGAGAAATGATCCAGCAGACTGCGCCCGGAGAAGACCTCGGGGTCGGCCGTCGGACGGGGGTTCGATTCCCCCCATCTCCACTTGGACACCCCGGAATCCGCGTGATTCCGGGGTTTTCCTTGCCCTGATGCGGATTTGTGGGGCCGTCGTGCCACAATGAATGTGACATGTTGTTACATGCTTACTCATTGGATGTGGCACGCAGGTGGCACGAGATGTGGCACGTCGGACCGCGTGCCACAAGTGGAGGCGATGTCTATGCCTAGGCGCCCATTCGGGTCGATTCGCAAGCTCAGCTCCGGTCGATTCCAGGCCAGGTACACCGGGCCCGACGGCAGGCAATACACAGCGCCTGCAACCTTCGAACGACGCTCGGACGCCTCCACATGGCTGGCGAGCATTCAGACGTCCATCGCCAAGGGCGACTGGCTCACTCCCGGGCGGCCTGAGCGGCGGCCCTGCGGAAGCCGGTCCTCGCGCCGCGACACTCTCACGCTCAATGAGTGGGCAGACGAGTGGCTGGCACTCCTGCCCTCGCTCGGCCGCTCGCCGAAGACCGTCCAGACTCACCGCTACCGGCTCAGCCGACTGCGCCAAGCGTTCGGCGAGCATGTGCTCGCCTACATCTCCTCCGGCGACGTCCTGGCCTGGTACTCCGCCCTGTGGGCCGAGGCAGGGCCCGGCGTGACACGCCCCACCTACATGACCCTCGTCAGTCTCATGGCGGCCGCCGTCAAGGCCGGCCACATCGACACCTCGCCGTGCCAGGTTCCCGGCGGCCAGAAGCACCACCCACCAGCCGAGCCGAAGCGCCAAGTCGCAACCCCCGAAGAAGTACGCACCGCAGCCAACGCCATGCCCAACGACCTACGGCTCGCCGTCCATCTCGCCGCATGGTGCCAAGCCAGGGAGGGCGAGATCATCGGCCTCCAGCGCCGCGACCTCACCCTCGACGACTCCCCGACGTTGCACATCCGCCGCCAGATCCAGTACCTCACCGGGGAGGGGCCCGTCACCACCGGTCCCAAGTCAACGGCTGGAGACCGCGCCATCACGATCCCAGTCTCCCTCATCCCCCTCATCCGCGCCCACCTCGAGACCCACACTGGCGGTGCACCAACGGCCCCGGTCTTCCATCGGCCCGACCTCATCGACCAGCCGATCCACCCCAACACCCTGCGTAGCCACTGGAACCGGGCACGGGCAGCGGCAGGCATCCCCTGGTTTCGCTTCCACGACTTGCGCCACACCGGCCTGACCGTCTTCGCCCAACAGGGCGCCACCCTCGCAGAGCTCCTCCACCGCGGTGGACACTCCGACGTCAGCGTCGCCCTGCGCTACCAGCACGCCACCCAGGCGCGCGACCGCGCGCTTGCCGACAGCATGGACACCTCGATCCTCACCTGAGCGGCAGGCCCCCCGCCTTAGCTCAGTCGGCAGAGCGATTCACTCGTAATGAATAGGTCGTGGGTTCGATTCCCACAGGCGGCTCCAGCTGAGATCGGCCCCGTGCCTGACGAAAGTCGGTGCGGGGCATTCCTGTACCGACGGCCGTAGGCGGGGTGCTGTAGCCATCGGTGTAGCCATCTGAGGCTCGATGTCTGCGATTTCGGCTCGGCGTCGGCGCGTGGCGACGGCGAGTGTATGAGAACTGACACACGCTCTCGTGTGTATATGGGTAGACAGTGCACTGTGCACTGGTATACAGTAGGTGCATCGACAGGGGGACCAGCCCCCAGAGAGCTGAAAGGACAAGAGCCATGCACATCATCGCCACCGAGCAGGTCGAGGGCTTTCAGACTCTCCCCGGCACCCGCTACGCCATGATCGACGGCGACACCGAGGTCGGCTACCTGGCGGCCCACACGACCGGCCTGATCCTCAACGTCGAGGTCGACGAGGACCGACAGGGCGAGGGCATCGCCCGAGCACTCTACGAGTACGCAGACGCCGCCCAGGGCCTGTACCACGTCCCCGCATGGGGACGCACGCACGAGGGGGACTGCTTCGCCGAGGCGATGGGCGGCGAGACCATGGACGACGCGCAGGCCGCAGCAATCGTCGGCATGGACCTGTCCATCTACGAGACCGACTGACCAAAAGACCGGCCCCGCCCCGGTCGCACTGTGGGCGGGCCACACACACAGAGAGGACAAGACCCATGAGAGACCGCTACCAGTGGACCGACCAGGTCTCCGGCTGCTCGGACACCTGCCGACTCCAAGCGTGGGCAGACGACCACACTCGCATCGAGTTCCACATCGCAGACGTCGACGGCTACATCGAATCTTCCTTCGTCGTCTTCCCCACGAGGGGACCTGCCGCGTCCAGCGACGACACGGCCGAGTGGCCCACAGTCGAGGCGTACGTGCCCCGCACGGACTGGCCTGCCGAGATGCCCACCGGCAAGGGCGGGCCAGCCGCAGACCAGCGGCACCCTGACCAGGCTGTCCTGGACGCGCTGGAGGACTACAGGTGCATGCTGGCAGACGATGACGAGGGGGACGGAGACGACACGTGGGTGGACGCCTACCTGGGAGACTCCGCCGATGAGACCTCAGGCGAGCAGAAGGAGCTGATCGTCCGCGCCGCCGCCCGCTTGGACGCTCTCATGCCAGGCCAGGACATGCGCGGCGAGCGGGAGACGGCCCTGGGCGGCGCTGTGAAAATCATCCTCGGCGACGAGACCGTGCAGGATGTGGGCCGCGCTGAGCGGCGCGCCGTGCACGCGCTGGAGCAGGCGAAGCTTGCCACGACTGGCGCGATGGTCGCCGCTGAGCTCACTGGACGCACGATCACCGGCATCGCCGACATGACTGGTCTCACCAGGCGCACCGTGTACAAGCGGCTCGCTAGGCGAGGCTGACGTGGGCAGGAAAGCAGCCGACGGACGCTTCCACACAGACCTGGAGGCCCGCGAAGCCGGGTACATCCCCACGCAGGAGGCGCTCGCCATCCTCGGCATGACCCGAGAGACGCTCCGCGAGATGGTCAAACGCGGTCGGGCACCTACCCCGACGCGGATCCGACATGGCTACTGGTGGAGCGAAGACGAGATCCGAGCATGGCATGAGCAGCGCGTGGAAGCCACAAAACCGCGTCCGTGCCAAGAGCCCGGCTGCGAACGCGACGCGTGGGCCAAGGGGATGTGCCTCATGCACTACAAGCGCCGGTGGAAGGGACGTCTATGGTCTGGGCCGGCACTCGGAGCGCCGGCAGGAGCAGGCGAGTTCGGCATCCTGGATGAGACCGACGATGGGTTGCTGTGCCACGAGTGTGGGCGACGATTCGAGCACCTGGCAGCGCACGTGCGTCCAGCGCACGGCCTCACCGCAGCGGAGTACCGCGACCTGTACGGCCTGCCGCGAGGTACGCCACTTGTCACGTCGAGGATCAGCGCAGCGCACAGTGAGCGGGCGCGCAGGGTCGACAGCGCCGGGTACCTCGATGGTCACCGTGATCCCACGCGCGCGTCGCACTCGCGCGGGCCAGACGCCATACAGGCGGTGTCACGCAGTCGCATGCAGCGCGGGAGTGGTGGCCGGCGGACATGACGAAACCGCCCCCACCACGGCGGTCATGCCATGGTGGGGGCGGTTCTCGAGCGCGCTGCTCGCTCATGTGTCCGGGACTGTCCTGGTGAGCGTGTCCACCCGCGCGTCGGCTCGCTGCACCGAGGCCTGCACAGCCTGCAGGTCCGTGCGCAGGCGGCCGAAATCCTCGCGGATGAGCCGGATGTCAGCGACCCGCTCGGCGTGCTCGCGCTCAGCTCTCGCGTCGGCCCTGCGTAGGGACAGCGAGATTGCCGTCATGCCCTCGCGGACCTGTCCCGCCAGAGCATCCACGTCCTCTCGCAGGTTGGTCGAGTGGCTGTTGACCGTGGACTCTCGGATCGCCTTCGTGTCCTCCCGACTCTCCTGGAGGTGCCTGCGGAGGTTGTTCAGGTAGGTGATGCCGACCCCGACTCCAGCAGCGGCCAGACCGAGGACGGCGACGAGGAGGGTGACCACGGCGGTGGCCACCTTCTCGTCGGCCAGGACCTCGATCATGCAGCGTCGCCTCCTCGATGCCTGAGCGCGTACGCGGGCTCGGCGTCGGTCGCAGTGGCCTTCGGGTCGGCGATGGAGGTCAGGACGGACGCGATGGTCGCGGTCGCGGTGATCGCGGCGATCGAGGTCCAGTCCAGGGCGGTGACGGCGGTGCCGACCGTGACCAGGGCCAGCATGGTCTGCGCGGCCGTCTTGATCGCACGCTCGCCAGCGCCGACCCAGAACGTTGTGGTGGTGTAGATGCTCACTTGCGGCGTCCCTTCTGCTTGTTGACGGCTTTCTGCATGGCCGAGACCGTGTCCGGCCCAAGGATGGCGTCGATGGTGACGCCGTAGTAGGCCTGCATTCCTCGGGTGGTCTCAGGACCCCAGATGCCGTCGACGGTGACGCCGAAGGCCGTCTGGAGCGCGCGGACGAGGGTGGACCCTTCCGCAGGGTCGTCGACCCACTCCCACGAGTCGGCCGAGCACGCGGGCATCTCCCGGCTCGACCCGCTCCACTGGTCCGAGATGACACCGTCCGCGGGGGTGCGGTTGATCTCCTGCAGGGCTCGCGTGGTCTGAGGCCCCCAAATGCCGTCGACGACGAGGGCGTCCAACACGGCGCTCGCGTGGTCGTAGGCGGGGCGGATCATCGCGCAGATGCTGCCCCAACCGCGGGTGCGCCGGTAGACGCCACCGCCGTCCGACTGCGAGCCCGCCCACGATCCCGACGTGTTGAACTCAATCGTCTGCACGTACGAGCCGCGGTTGAGCTCGACGATGCCGATGTGATCAGCTTCGCCGTCGTCATCCCAGTCGAAGCAGACGAGGTCGCCGGGGGCCGCATCGTGGATGTCGACCAGACGCCCCTCACGGCGTGCAGCCGCGATCCCGGCAGGCACGTACGCGAAGTGACCGCCCGGAGGAGTCATTCCTGCGCGCGAGAGTGTCCAGGACACGCCCATGGCGCAGAACGGGACTCCGGAAGCCCCGAAGTAGGAACCGTGCGTCTGCGCGTACCAGCGCCCGTACTTCGTCCCCTCGGCTGGATCGTCGTATCGGTTGTAGCCGAGCTCACCCGTAGCGATTGCGAGAACCTGTCGCGCGGTTGCCATCATCAGTAGGTCACCTCCTGAGCCTCCGCGACGTCGGCCGGAGAGCTGTCTCCCGTGGCCGTCGCAGTGCGCATCAGCGTGACCTCATCCTCGACGCTCACGTCGGTGTCGGTCTCGATCTGATCGGACATTCCGTTGCCTTCCTTCCTTGCTGCTGGCATGACAAACCCCGCGCCAGCGGTGGCGCGGGGGAGTAGTTGTTCTGCGGCCTGTGGCCGCTGAGGTCAGCGGTCCGGGTGGTTCTTTCGGACGCTGTGCACCGCTTCCAGGATCGCCTTGTCACTGATGACGTCCTCGTACAGGCCAGGCCGGTCAATGTGCCTGGCGCACGCGGCCGCGTAGGCCGCGGCCAGTCCAGGCTGCATGGCGACATCGACGATCCTGTCGATCAGCCACTGGGCCGGCGCCACGATGCCCTCCGCTCTCAGACAGACTCCGACTCTCGCTCGGAATTCCTGATCCTCCGCGTATGACACGCTTCCTCCTCGTCTCTTCATGTCACGACTTGGTCAGGCGCCAAGTCACCGATTTCAAGGCCGCCCTGTCGGCCGACCCGAATTGGACGGCGCGCGCAAGAATTTTTCCGCCGGCCGTCAGACCCGTCGTCACCCCGTGCACCAGCGTGAATCCTGTCGTTGTCGCCGTCGACAGAGCGAAAAACCACCCGGGCGGCGGCGCGAATGGTGGGTCGATCTCGAAGCTCGTCGCCCACCACGGTGACGATGAGAGTCCCCACGCTGGGAGCCCGCGGACCTGGATTACGCCTGACGCCGGGTAGGCGACGCCGTCGATCATCAGAGTGTTCGGATCCGCTGGCCTGGCACCACCAGGACGACCGAGGACGTAGACGCGCCGCGCCGCGGTCACAGTCAGCACCCGGTCCCCAGCGGCGAGGCGGCCGCACAGGTCGACTGGCGATTCCGCGAGCGCCTGCGTGTCACCATCGAGGGTGACCCGCAGCGGAGACGCGCCGGTGACCTGCCCCCACCTCAGGGTCGGCATCTGCGCGGCCTGACGCTTGAGTCCTGCGATGACTGAGGCGAGGTAGTCGAGGCTTGTCACAGGTCGACCACCTCCTTCAGTGTCGTCCTGCACAGGGCCGTCGGGTCGAGGCCGTAGGCGATCTCGTGGATGGTTGCTCTCGCCTTGTGGCCGCCGGTGTCCCAGGTGACGAGGTCGTTTGGGGAGAGGGGCAGCGGCATGTGGGTCATGCGGATCGTGGCCACCGGTGTGGAAGCGTCGATCAGGCGTCGTCTGGCCAGACTGTCGATGACCTCTTGGCTGGAGGCCTCGACCCCGGTCTCCGTGCGCGTTACCCACCTGCCGCGCGCTGGGAAGCCGAACGGACTGTCAGGGTCTTCGTTCGATGCGACCCCTACCAAGGCCGGCTTGTCGTCAGAGCCTTGGCCGACCAGTACCACCCGGTTCGGCACGTCTGCGAGATCCTGCTCCAGGTCCCACTTCGCCGAGTGAACGGCCTGCTCCCCCTCAGCGAACGTCCACGACTGTGGCCTGGCCGCCGGCCGGACGTATGGGCGAACCTGCAGGACGCCGGCGCCATCCGGGGAGAGCGCCCAGTAGCCGATCGCGTCGAGCAGATCGTTGATGACTGTCAGCTTGGAGGTGCCGGGGTCCCAGACCATCTGTGATTTGAGCGTCTCCGGCGAGTCGGTGACGGCCATGCGAGTTTCCCCGGCCTCGGCGAGGATCTGCCTGACCGCGTCCGTCACCCGCGTCCCAGATGCCAGGGAGAGCGTGCTCACGGTCGCGTCTTGATCGATGACTGCAAGTTTGCCGAGCAGCTCGACGCGCCTGGACACCATGCCGTCCTCGAACGACTGGGTCGGAGCCGACAGCAGGAACACACCGATCGGCCACGCCTGGCCGTTCGCCTCGTAGTCGATGCGGACACGGTCGGTCCCCCAGTCGATCTGCTGGCCGACCTCGTCGACCTGCAGCGTCCCCGAGGCCCGCAGGCGCGTGGCCGCCGACAGCGTCACGTCGCCGCCCGTGACCCCGTCCAGCAGACCCTTCTCCTGCTCGTCAGCGTCCAACAGGGTCACCGTGAACCCCGCAACCCTGTGCCCCGTCAGGTCAGCCACGACCAACCTCCTCGACCTGCGCCTTTACCTTCCACGCGGTCGACAGCTGCCTGGACAGCTGGACGCCCGACAGGGACGCGAAGAGTCTGCGCCCCGCAGGATCCCGGTACAGGATCGGGCCTGGCGTCAGCGCCAGCTCCTCCAACCGCAGCAGCAGAGGCATGTCCTCATCGAGCAGCGTCGCCGAGATCCCGATGACCCGCGAGCGCTGTGTGCCGGCCATTTCGACGCCGAGTAGTCGGCCGGCGAAGTGGTGGACCTCCCGGTTGAGGAGGGCGGGCGCGAGCGTGTGCTCGGGGTCGTAGAACAGGCCGACGGTGGTCGTGCCGTCCTGCCCGCCTGTGAGCCAGATCGCCCAGGACTCTGCGTCCAGGGTGACAGTGGTCGACGCGGACGAGGGGAGCGCCGAGACTGCGGAGACCCGGTACTGGGTCTGGCCGTTGGACAGGCCCTCCCTGTCCGTGAGGGCGGCGGACACTGGCAGGTCGGTGGCTACCGGTTCCCAGGTTGCGCCGCCGTCGACGGAGCGTTCGACCGTGTTGGACACGGTCTCTGCCTGGTCTGCGCCTGCGGCCGGGTTGGTGATCTGAATCAGCGCCTGCCCCAGCTGGTCGTCCCATGTGACCTCGACCAGAGGCGCCGGCGGCTCGGGGTAGTCGACCGTGACATTTCGCGTGTCGACCTCGGACCATATGCCGTGGCCGGAGCGGACTCTGATGGTGATCGTGTAGGCGGCGCCGTCCTCGAAGCGCGTGTCCAGTGCCGCCTGCGTGGCTGGCCCTTGGACCTGCTTTTCCTCGATGACTTGGCCGCCTCTTGCGACCTCGACCTGCGCGCCCGCCTGCGCGGACCCTTGGGCTTGCCAGTAGGCCCAGGAGACGGTGATCGAGGAGACCGCGACGGTCCCGTCAGGCGGGTTCGTGATCTGGACCGTGGGCGCGTCGACGACCATGAGGGTCTTGACTGCCGCCCACGGTGAGGCACCCTGTTCTTGCCCACTCATGTAGGAGCCCCAGGTTCTGGCCTGCCACTCCCAGGAGCCGACCTGCAGGTCGACCGCCGACTTCTGCGCCTGCCCCGTGACGATGCTGGTCGTCCACGAGGAGGCGCCCTGCTGGCGGTGGCGGACCTCGGCGCGTGTCTGCCTGGACGCGTCCGTCGGCGTGTGCACCCAGGTGAGCTCCACCTGGCCGGGCGTCGCATAGCCGCTCGGGGCTACCAGGGTCGGGGCGTCAGGCGGGGCGAGCAGGCGCACAGTCGGTGACGGGAGCGACTGCGCTGACGACAGTGCCGGCCGGATTGTCTTGGCGACCACCGTGTACGTGTGCGTGGTCGACGTCGACGGGCCGACGTGGGTCCACTGCTGGGATGCTCCGCCCTGCACCTGGCCGACCACGACCCCGCCGTCCAGGACGTCGTAGCCAGTGATGTAGCTGATCGGCGAGGACTTCTGCTCCCAGGAGACGATGACGTCCTGGCCGTCCTTGACGGCCTGCACGTTCACCGGAGTCGCCGGCCTCGTGTTGACCGTGCCTGCCCACGCCGCTGGTGACTGGCCCGCGCTGTTGTAGGCGACGATCGCGTACTCGGTGTGTTCGTTGAGGGGAGCAGACGCGTCGTCGAACGCGGTCGCTGACCATGGCAGGACCGCGATCGTCCGCCATGTTTTGTCGGAGCCGGTGTACCGCTGGACGCGCACCCCCGACCAGGGCTGCGCTCCCGTGGCGCCCGTGTAGTCTCCCTCCCACGTGACCCTGGTGCGCCTGTCCGCGACCCACGCGGCTGCCGGGTTCTTCGGTGGGCGCGGCGCCACGTGCGGGCGCGCTGGTAGCGTCACACCTGCCGTGACCTCCGGCCTGCCGCCATTCCAGATCGGCCCCAGCTGAGCGCTGAAATTCGCCCTCGTGGTCGCCCCATATTTCAGGGCGACGGTGGTGCGCTGGCGGGCGACCTCCTTGACGACCGTCTGGCCGAACCCGGACTGGAACGAGACCTCGACATCACCCGAGATCGACCCCGTCCGATGCAGGACGTTCGACCAGTTGTGTCCGTAGGCGTCCGACCTCAGGAAGTACGCGGCCTCCACCGTCATCGACCCTGAGGACGGGTTTCCCCACATCCCCAGCTCGATGCCGACTGACATGTAGCCAGACGACGAGCTCCACACGATCGCCATGACGGCGCCCCCTGTCCTTGTCAGATGCCCATCAGCTCACGAGCCCGCGAGCGCGAAACCGGCGCGGTGGCCGTGGCCACCGCGTTTTCCGCTTCGACGCGCACCCGGCCGATGAGCGCGTTGTCCACGTCCTTGAGGATGAAGGTTTCAGGCATTCGGCTGTTGGAGGCGAGGGCTTCGAGGAGTCCCCACTGGCCGGCGGAGAAGACCGGCTCTGGCTTGCCGGTCCTGTTCTCAACGACGGAGACGCCCGGCTGGAGCCATCCGCCTGAGTCGTAGAGGAATCGTCCTGCGTGTGCGCCGCCGTATACGCCGGTCTCGCGCACGGTCATGCCGAACGTCGGGGCCTCGACGATCATGCCGTTGCCGGAGGCGACGGCGACGTGATGGGCTCCTCCGACTCCGGGCGCGCCGCCCCAGAACCACAGGTCGCCCGGCAGGACCGATCCTGCAGGGACCGCTTTGGATGCCGCCTGGAACGTGGAGGCTGTGTGCCTGGGCACGGGCACGCCCATCTGGTGGAGGGCCCACACGATCAGGCCCGAGCAGTCGACGCCGCCTGGCACGTCGACGCCGCCCCACACGTAGGGGGTGCCGATCGCTCGGCGCGCCATCGCCACGAGGGCCGAGGACGACATGCCGGCGGTCTGGCTCTTCAGCAGCGACCCGATGCCGTCGACCCACAGGCCTGGGATCGCCTGGAGGATCTGCGACCAGGTGCCCTGCACCCCGATGCCAGAGAGCATGTTCGCGACCGGCGTGCGGATCAAGTTCTCCACGGCGCCCAGCGGGTCCTGAATGATCGAGGCCACCGCCTCCTGTGCGCTTGCCACCCATGACATGGCGTCGGAGAACGACCCGGTGACCCGCTCCCAGATGCCGCCATCGGCGAACGCTTGAGTGTTTCCCCTGTCCCCGACAGATGACAGCGCCGCTCCGGAGCGGGCGGCGCGGTTCATAGCAGCCACGGCAGCCGGGCCGCCGACCGCGCGCACCCACTCGGGACGCATGATCGCTTCACCGCCAGACAGGCGCAGGTGGCCGCCACCGTTCGGACTGTAGAAATCGAAGACGTCCCTGCCCGGGGTGTAGCCGGGCAGGACGCCGCCCGACGCGTACCCCTGGATCCCAGAGACTGCCGGCAGACGCAGAGACAGGCCGAGCTTCTCGGCGACCGTGTCGAACGTCCTCTTGATGCCGTTCATGTAGACCGTGTTGATGATGAAATTCACCGGCTTTGCGGCGATCTCCTTCACCTTGTCCCACACGACCCTGATGCCGTCGCGCATCAGCTCGAAGCCCTTGAGGATTCCTGACGTGACCGATTTGAAGCCGGCGAGGACCGTCCCCGTGTACCACTGGTACACGGCTGAAGCCGCAGATTTGATCCAGTCCCAGGCGCGGCCGATCCCATCGCCCATCACCCTGGCGCCAGCCGCCAGCCACTCGAACAGGACCTTCATGTTCGGCCACAGGGTCCGCATGAACCAGTCACCGACCGCAAGCGCCGCCGCCTTGATTCCCTCCCAGGCTGCGGTGACGATCGTTCGGAAGGTCTCAGAGTTGTTCCACGCGAGAACGAGGGCCCCGACCAGGGCGGCGATCGCGAGGACGACCAGGCCGATCGGGTTGGCGTTGAGCGCCGCATTGAGCAGCCACTGTGCGGCCGTCTGCGCGTTTGCGACGGTGACCATCGCCCACATGCCCTTGACGAACTCCACGATCGCGAAGGCCGTCATGAGGCCCTTCCACGTCGCGAAAGCGGCGACGACCGCCGTGAGCAGTTCCTTCATCGAAACGACCGCCGCGATGAAATCGACGACGGCGCCGAAAGCCGGGGAACTCGCGACCTGGGACAGGAACCCGGTGATGCCGTTGAATAGGTCGGTGGCGATGGGGACCAAGTTGTCCTGGACCGCCGCCCACAGAGCCAGAGCTGATTCGCGCGCGTTGAACAGGAAGTCCACGAACGCTGAGTCCTCCTCGAAGCCGAAGATCGGGCCCGAGAAATCCCCGCTTGCGAGAATGTCCCACAGGCCCTTCACGCCCGGAATGAGGTCACCGGCGACGGTGTCGTAAAGTCCTGCCGCGTACTCGCGCGCTGTGAACAGGAAGTCGACGAGGGCCGAGTCCTCTTCGAGGCCGAAGATCGGGCCGGAGAAATCCCCGTTGGCGACGATGTCCCACAGGCGCTGGACGTTCGGGATGAGCGTGTCGATCACCCACGCGAACCCTTGCTCTGCTCCGTCGGACATGTGCTGCAGTGCGTTCGTGATCGATGGCTTGACCTGGTCGACGAGTTTTGTGGCGCCGGTGACCATGGTGGCCTCGAAATTGCCCCATGCGCCCTCCATCGTGGAGGTTGAAGTGGCCGCCTCCTTGGCCACGTCCGTCATGCCCAGGCCCATCAGCGCGTCGTTGAATTCTTCGGCGGAGATCTGCCCCTTCTCCATCGCCTCACGGAAATTGCCCGTGTACGCGCCGGCATCTGCGAGCGCCTGCTGGAGCTGGCCGGAGGCGCCCGGGATCGCGTTGGCCAGCTGATTCCAGTTCTCCGTCGTCAGCTTGCCGGCGCCTGCCGTCTGGGTGAGGACCATGCCGACCGACTTGAAAGTCTCCGCGTTTCCGCCGGCCACCGCATTGAGGTTTCCGGCGGCTTCGGCGAGCTTGTCGAAATCTTTGACGTTGTTCGCGGCCAGCTGGGAGGTAATCGACTGGATGTCTCCCAGCCCGTAGACGGTCCGGTCGGCGTATTCCTTGGTCGAGGCCGTCAGCTTCTCGATGTCTGCCGCGCCGATCTTGGCGAAGCCCAGAGTCTTCTTGAATTTGTCGGTCGCATCCGAGGCGTTTAGGGCCTCGGTGACGACCTGGCTGAGGCCCAGGCTCAGTCCGGCGATGCCCGCGGCGCCCAGAGCGACCGAGGCGATCGACCCGACAGTCTTGAAGGCGCCGCCGAGGCCGGAAACTATCTTGGATTCCAGCTTGTCCGTACGGACTCCGCCGAGCTCGCGATTGATCTGCGGCGCGATTCCCTTGCCGCTGATCGCCACCTGCAGCCACGCGGTTCCCAAGTTGTAGCTTCCTGCCACGACGGCCCCCTTCCCATATTCAGTTCACCGGCCAGGCTCAGGCCTGCACTTCCGGATGGCGTGCGAGCCAGTTCTCCAGCTTCCGCAACTGCTTGTCCTCGCGTGCGGCCGCCTTGTCCAACCAGCCCGGCTCCGGAGGCTCCGGCGCCGGAGGACGCTTCGCCCCCTTGCCAGCCAGCAACTGGACGACGACGTCGCGCAGCAGCCACCCCTCCTCATGGACGGCGGCGACCTCGTTCGACCAAGCCGCGCGCCCGCCCTCAAGGAACGCCGTCGTCGACCCCGGCGGCATCCCCCGGACGAGGACAGCGAGACGACGCAGCGTGAGCTCCCCCCGGAACAGACCCAACAGGTCAACGCCGTAGACGCGCAGCAGATCCGCTTCGATCGCCTCCCACCGCCTGGCAAGCAGGCTCAGGAGGCCCGGGATTCCGGGTCGAGTGCCCCCAGGCACTTGGACATGATTTCCTGCAGCACGGAGAGCGGGGCCGCTCCGTTGTTTTCTCGGCGGATCGCCGCGATCACGCGGTCGAGGTCAGCGCCCAGCATGTGCTTGACCGCCAGTAGACCGGCCTTGAAACGCTCGGCCTCCGGCTCGCTCTCGTCCTCCATCTTCAGCAGCTGGAAGGTGTAGCCGAGGTCGTTGACGATGCTCGGGCTGATCGTCACTGTGGCTCCCCACAGGTCGACCTCGACCGGCTCCGACGCCTCCCCGGTGTCCTGCTGTGCCTGCGCCTCACGGCGCGCCAGCTCCGCCGCCGACGGCGCCTTCCGCTTGCCTCGTCCTCGCTTGTTGCTCATGTGTCGGTCCCTTTCACTCGTCAGTGTCGGCCGGCCCCTGGTGGTCTGTGGTGCCCGCCCGGGCCGGGGACCGACAACCGGCCCGGGCGGGAGCATGCGTCAGGCGGGAATCATCGCCTTGTGATTGGTGAGCAGGTAGTACTCGCCGATCACCTGAAGCGTGTACTTCCACGCGGTGATCTCACCGACCTTGAGCTGGACTCCCTCGCGCTCACCCAGCTCGAGCGTCGGGAAGAGCACGCGCCACTGGATGGACGAGTCCGACGTGTCGAACGCGTCGATCACGCCCGACAAGCGACGCACCTTGCGGGCTGCCGGCACCGTGAGCTTTGCGATGTCGACCTGCTCGGAGCCGACTGTCTCCTTGAGCTTGGCGACCTTCGCGTCCAGGTTCCACTCGACCGTCTTCAGCTTCGATTCGAGAAAGACCGCGCTGATCTTCGTCGTTGAATCCGACATGAACGTTCGAACCGTGCCGTGGCCCTGGTGGCCCTTGATCTCAGAGACCGAGTCCGCCAGGTCGAGCGAGAGCCCGTCCTCGCTGACCCACCCCATGTCAATCAGGGTCTGAGGGATCTCCGCCTTGAGGCCCGTGATTCCCTTCACGTCGTCCGGGGAGTGCTCCCCCAGGTAGAGCGAGTCGTTGTCCGACCCGAACATGAGCGCATTGAGCGCATTCAGAGTTGCCATTTCACGGCCCCTTTCGCTTCATCTTGGTGGTGATCTGGTAGGTGGCCGTGTATCTCGGCCTGTCAGTCCTGTCAGGATCCGGGAGCTCCCCCGGAGTCGAGCCGACCACGTGAGCGATCAGCTCCGGAGACGCCGGCAGAGCGTGCACGAGATCATCGACCTTGGCCGCGAGCGCAGCCGCCTGGCCGGTGCTCAGCGCGTAGGAGTCGACGGTGAGCGAGGCCGTGGTGAGGACCTTCTGGGAGCGGCCGGGGCCGCCCAGGACGGTGATCACGACGAACTCGTCTGGCACGTCACTGTCGGGCCGTTTGGAGACCACGGGGAGTTTCAGTGCCTCTCCGAGGTGGCGGAGCAGGATTTCCTTCGGATCTGGATTGGTCACAGTGGTCCTCCTGACGCTGCGCGTTCGAGCGCGTGGTTTGCTGCGGCCCTCTTGGCCGCCGGTGTGAGGGCGCGGACGTATGCGCGCGCCCTTGACGTGGTGGACGGCAGGACGCCGAAGCCGCTGCCAGCTCTGCGCGCGATCTCGGTCGCCAAGGTGTTCACTGCGATCTGTGCCCTTGGTGAGGTGAGCATCGCTTTGACGGCAGCGTCATCGAGTTGGATCCACACCTTCTTCATGCCATACCCCTCCCCGTTGACGCCCGCAGTTCCGCGACGAGGCCTTTGGGCCATGTGGATGGCCGGCCTTCGACCTCCCACGTGATGCCGTCGACCTCGACCTGGTCGCCCGCCTGGACGTCCGGGTGCTGGCCTCGCCAGTACAGAGACGCCGTGGAGATGACCGGTGCGCGGCCTGGTGCGAGCGGCTCGGCGGAGGAGGCTGGCGCGAACAGCGCAGGCGGAAGCACGGTGCGTTCCAGCTGCCCCGGGATGGGCTCTCCATACTGGTCGACGCCAGCGGGCGTGCTTCGGATCCTGGTGACCTGGACCAGCCATTCACTGTCGATCACCGGACACCTCCCACCCACACGTTCACGCGCCGTGGCCGGTAGGACCTGGCCAACGCCAGATCGTCAGGGGAGAGAAGCCCCTGGCCGCCCACCGTCCAGGCCGCGAACGACGACGACTCGCTGAACGGCCCCGTGGTGGTCGAGGCCTGGGTTTGGCCGGCGGCGGCCCGCGGGTCTGCACGCAGCAGCCGGGCGACCGAGTCAGCGACCTGCAGGCGGACCCGGTCCGGAACCTTGTCGAGGCCAGACGTGTAGGTGACTGTCACGAACTCGTCCGACGGCAGGTCGACGACGACGGCGCCGGCACGCACCCGGAACGGGATCGCCAGGCCGTCATCGTCAACCACGCTCTGGACCGACTGGATCGGAACGATGGGAGGGTAAGCCTGCCCGCCGTTGACCTTCACCCGGTGCGTGCGCTCCGACTTGGTGAAGCTGCAACGCGCCTCAGCCTCGAACTTCGCGGAGATCAGATCAAGCAGATGCTCGATCCGCGCCGCCTCGCCCTCACTGAGGTCGCGCCCAAGCGCCGCCTGAACGTCAGACTTGCTAGCGAGCTGCATGCCTCACCCTCCCCTCGCACCGCCTGTCAGGACTTGGCCCCACGCTTCGGCTTGGCCTCCGCCTCTTGGCCGGCCTCTCCGTCGGACTCCGCTTCCTCGGGCGCCGCTTCCTCGGACGCCGGCGCCTGGGTGGCGTCGTCGACCAGCTCCGCATGGCCTGCGCCGACCAAGCCAGTGCCGACCGACTCAGGCACTTCGATCACCAGGCCGCTTCGTCCCTTGATCTTCATGATCAGGCCCCCTTGTAGACCTGGACAGCGGTGGGGCGCAGGATCGCGGCGCCGTAGACGTGCAGGCCGCGCACACGGTCGGCGAATTTCTCCTCCGACCGCATCGCCTCGATCCTGTCGATCTGGGAGACGTAGGCGACCGAAGGCTTGTGAACGCCGATCGCTGTGGGCTTGGCGTTGTCCATCCACGGGGAGGTCACCACGTCGAAGCCCAGCAGGCGCCCGATCGCCGCCTCGCGCAGACCATCGGTCGAGTTGGAGGTGTCGAACGCGGTCAGCTTCGATCCGTCGGCGAGCAGACCCTGCTCGAACGCCGCATTGATGAACAGGACACGATCCGACTGGGGGACCTTGGCCGCCGACAGCGCGCCACGGGTGGCCAGGACGGCTGCGTAGGCAGACGGCCAATCGGTGACGGCCACCGTGCCCGGCATCACCGTCCCGTTCGCAGTGACCAGAGCGGTCAGGAACGCCTCGGCATCCTCGACCAGGCCGATGGCCGCCGAGCGCGTGTAGGCGTCGAAGGACGCCGCCGCCTGTGTGCGGTCGATGTCGTCGACCAGGAAATCGAAAGACTTCTCCTGATCGACGACCAGGTCAATGCCCGTGTCAGCGAGGGCGTCCGGTGCGGTCGTGCGCGGAATCGTTCCGCCACCACCAGGTTTGGGAACGACCCCGGTCTTGTAGTCCTTGACCCTCACGTCAACGATCCCCGGGATGTGCACCTTCGAGCCCGACGACAAGGCGTCCTCGTACTCGCGATTGGTCAGGCCGGTGAAGACCGCCTGGTTGTGGAAGTTCTCGAGGATGGATGCGGACCAGACCTCGGGAATGAAGTGCTGCAAAGCCATCGCTTGGCCCCTTTCAATGTTGATCTTTTCTCGCCCGCTGTCAGCGGCCGAGCAGCGTGTCCAGGCGCCCCTCACGACGCGCCTTGTTGATCTCCTCCGGGGTCATCCCCTTCAGATCCTCACGAGTGAGCTGAGCAGCCCCCCGGATCTCGTCCCCGCGGTTGCCCGCGTGCGAGGCCGACGTCGAGGCCGGAGGCGCCGAATCCCCCGCGGCCTCCTGGACATGCCCATGGAACGCGAGCAGCGCATCCGCCGACGCCATCAGCTCCTCCTCCGTCGTCCCGGACAGCAGATTGGCAGGTACGCCCTTCGATGCTGCGACACTCGCGCGCAGCAGCTGCGCCTCAGCCGATGCCGCACGCTTCTCGGCCGCCTCTCTGGCCTCCACAACCCGCTGCATTTCGCTCTTGGACTGCTCCTCGATCTCATCGAGGCGACGCGCCTTCTCCGCGTTCTCCTTCGCCTTCGCTTCGTTTCGACGCGACAGCGCCTTCCACTTCTCGGCCTCAGCCCGGTAGTCCACCGTTTCGGCGGCCTCGGACTCGACGGTTTCCTGCGGCGCCGCAGCCTGCTGTTCAGTCGTGTCACTCATGGTTTCCTCTCCCGTTTCGGGTACGAAAAGAGGCCCCGCCTTTTCGGTAGGGCCTTGAAACTCCGCCCAGCTGCCGCGGGCGGACATCTTCTGTTGGACGCAGCAAAAAGGTCAGGCGGCTGGCCTTCCCCAAATGCCTTACGGCGACGGTGGGACGGCTGCCACCTGACAGCTACAGCGTACCACCACTTGTCGTGCGCGTCAGGCGCGTCAGCTCTCCTGCATGGTCGATCACCATGATCTCGACGAATTTCTGACGCCCGAAGAATCGCCTCCGAATCTGCTCGAGTGCGACCTCATCAGAAAGCCCGCAGCGCCGCAGATCTATGACAAGGCGATCAGCTTGCTTTGCGCCTCGCTTGAACTGGTCAGAGATTGTGTTCCTCTCAGAGGACCCCCTGGGAGATTTGAACTCCCACACGTGGCCCTCGATGATTGCGTCCGGGTTCTTGGCGCCCTTCTCATGCGAAAGCGGCCGAAATTCCACGTCGATGCCAGCAGCCGCCAGCGTTTCACCTGTGGCGATCTCGTGAGCTTTGACCTTGAGGCCGCGCGGAATTTTGACTTGGCCAAGCCCAGCACGTCTGGCGGCAGACTCTTCCGCTTTGTGCCCCTGGCGCTCGGCTTTCTTCGCCTTCTTGCGGCTCTTCGCTTTCGTCTCCTTGAAGGAGATGACCGGCCCGTATTCGCCATGCTCGGTTTCCAGAATCAAGTGACGATAGTCCGGCAGGCGCCCGCTCCTGTCAGACACGCCTGTGCGCGCTTCCACCACCTGATGTGCGCGCTCCAACGTCTCCTCGTCAATCACCTGACGCATCGCGAGTTCCGGCGGTAGGGGTCCCACATTGCAGTCACACCCCGGATGGATCGGCAGCAGGTCCTTCACGTGGTAGCGCTGCGTCGACGCAATCACGCACAGGGCGCAATTCTCGCGACCAGTGAGAATTCGCCGGTAGTACTGGCCGCCCATCGCGCGCATCGAATCGCGTGATTGAACGCGCTTTGCGTTCTGCATGTCCCCACCAATGAGCTGAATCAACCTCAGCTCCCCAGCGCGGACCGCAGCGTCCAGTGGTTTTCCTTCGGACAGCCCATTCCACACCTGCACGCCAGGACGCCGATACACGGCCTGCGGATCAACTCCCCGCAGCCCCGTGACCGCCTCCTCGTCGATGGGCGGAAGCGCGAGCTTCCACCCCAACTCGCGCGCACACTCGACCATGTAGGCGCGAGTGAGGTTCGCGGTCTGCAACTGGCCGGCACGAACGCGCGGCACGATCGCCGCGATCATCTCCTCGATCGCAGAATCCCGGTAGTAGGGCAGACTCGCCCAGACAGCGCGACCGAATGCTTCGACCGCCGACCGTATCTCGTGCACCTGAGCGTCGTAGACCTGGGCGAGCTCATCCAACCTGCCGACGTCAGGCATCACTCACCCCTTCATCCGAACGCCCTCCAGCCCTAAGACCTCGACCTCGGCCGTCAGATCGCCGGCATCCTCAGCCCACCCTCGCAGCCCGTGAAGACACGTCAGCGGAGCCGATCGGGGCCAGCTGCCCACCAGATTTCGGCTGAGGAGTCACCCCCTGCGCGGCCTGCAGGCCGAGCGCCAGAGCCATCTGCTCTTCCGCGCGCCGCTGCTTGTCCTGCGCAATCTGCTCAGGCGAATACCCCAGGATGTTCTCCTGAATCGTCTCCAACGCCTCGCCAGCACCCCTGGCCTGCGCAGCAGCCGCGTACCGCTCCGTCATGCTGATCGTCGCCGGCGGAGCGAACTTCGCCTCGACCGTCGCGCCATCCAGCTGCGCGCCCTCGATCTGCAGAGCGCGCACCAACATGACCGCGAGCGCGGGCTTGAAGCGGCGGATGCGGTCCTCTGCCTTGGAGACGAGTTGCGCCATGGGCTGTTCGGCTCCTGATGCGGACTGGTTCGCGGCGTCTGGGAGCATCGCGGAGAGCGGGGTGCGGGTGGCGCCTGCGAGTTCGCGCCAGTCGTCCTTCACGGCGCTGAGCATGGGGGTGAGGTCGACGGTCTGGGATTCCCAGATCTCCACGCCAGGTGGGAGTTCCCACAGGGCGCCTGGGCCGGGTTCGAAGATCGCCTGGTAGTCGATCTGGTCGCCCTTCTCGTCCGTGTCCGGCAGGCCAGGGGCGTCTGGCGAGGAGGCCTTGAGGGCGCGCTGCCTGTAGGTCTGCATCGCCATTGTGACGAGGCGGTAGAGGATGCCGGTGTTGATGCGGTCGATGATGCCCGTGTGGGCCTCGAACTCACCCATCTCGTCCTTGTTGACCAGGAGGATGACGGGCGGGTCTCCTGCGTACTCGGAGAGCCGGGTGATGTTCCAGTCTCCGCGGACACGTTCGATGAGTTTGGCGTCCCTGCCGTATGAGTCGCGCGCGTATTCGGCGCAGACGCCGTCGACCCACACGACCATGTGGTCGGTGTGGTCCGACATGGTTCGCCAGACCTTGACGGCGGCCCGGGCTTTCCACGGGCGGACCGGGTCCGGCTCGGCGTAGAACTGCTCCGGCCGTTCCCGTGTGACGACGGCTTCCCCGTTGTCGTCGACGGTCTCCAGCATGTAGCCGACGCCGACGGTGAAGGCATCGCGAGCTGCGTCCTGGAAAGCGACGTCAAGGCGGTTGTCCCGCCAGATCCGTCGCGCCTGTTCCGCGAGGGGCGAATCAGGTGAGTTGCCGACGAGGATCCCGTTCGGATGGATGCGCTCGGCCAGGGAATCGACGATGAGAGCGGCCGAGTTTGCCAAGGCGCGCCGCTGGAAGGCCGCCCATGACTTGCGCAGGTTCGGCCCCATCTCCGGTAGGGGAGCGTTGCCGTTGGTGTAGCCGCGCAGCCTGTCGATCCTGGGACGCGCCTTGTCCATCCGCTCGGTGAGGAAGGAGACCCACTGGTCCATCGTCTTCGGCATGCGGTTCCCCTTCCCCTGGTCTCTCAGTAGATGCGGCGCGGGCGGCGCCTGGCCGTCTGCCTGGCGGCGCCCTTTCCGACGGCGTCGAGGCCCGCCTTGAACGCGAACATGGCGCCCCAGGCGGCGTCGATCTTGCTGCAGTCCTGATCGTCTGGCGGCTTGACGAGGACGTACCCGGCCTGCCTTGGCGCCTTACGCGCGTTGAGCAGGTGAGCAGTGAACGTCGGGTCCCCGTCGTAGGTGACCTCGCACAAGCGGATCGCGGAGAGCATGTCCGCGAAGTTTTGACACGTCTGCGAGACGTTGCGCTGCGGGTAGCGGATCGGCTCGCTGGCGCTGATCTTCGCTTTCAGGCGCCCGTGGTAGGCCGCCTCCCACTCCTTGACGAGCTGCGCCCACCCTGCCGACGGGTCAGCGTAGAAGCCAACGACATTGAACCGCTCGAACGCCGCCTTCACGGTCTGCTCGATCTCCAACTTGGGCGGCGTCCACCCCTCGCCCGCCGGCCCGTCAGGCTGGGACCAGATGCCCACCCTGAAAAAGTGCTTCTGTGTAACCGAGTACCCGATGAGGACCGTGGAGTCAGCGAGACCGATCTTGCGACCCTCGGACCCGTCGAAGCCAAGCGTGATCGGCTCGGTCGATGACACGACCTTGGTGCGGTCCTCGATCGCCCGCAGCTCAGGCATCGACAGCCACGCGTCAGACGCCGACGTGATTTGGTTGAGGAAGTCGGACGACATCTGCGCCGGGTCGGCCGACGGCGCCCAGAACTCCGCAGTGATCGTCTCAAGATTCACCCACCCAGGAGTGCACGGCGGATCGTGCAGCACGCACCCACGCGGATCTCTCGAGGAATCACCGTAGGCTACCCGCAGCCCCTCGATCAGACTGTCGTGGTCCGCCAGGTCCGTCGTCAGCGGCGCTTCCCGGTGATCGTAGAGAAGGGTCCTTGCGGCGAGCTCCTTCACCTTGCCAGCCGCGATGAGGTCCGCTTCCCTCGCTGTCATCTCAGCGACACTGCGCTCACCAACCGTGTACGCGTTCGGCGTTTCCACCGTGGTTCCGCCGACCTTCCGCGCGTTCGAGCGAAGAGTGCGCGCCAGCTTGATGCCCCCGTTGCCCGGCAGCCACGTCTCCGTCTGATCCATGACAGCGAACACAGCTCGAGCACCCTTGACCGACGTCGCGGACGAGGTGCGCGTCTCGATCCGGCCGCGCCGCAGCGCGACGAACGAGTCCATCACATCAAGCCTGTACTCGTCCTGTGCCGGCGAGCCACGCAGCATTTCCAACAGCGGGTCCCACGTGTTCGACGTCTGGTCATCAGTCGTCGCCGTCGCCTGCACCAGCGGTGTCCGCCGGGTCGACCACGGGACCCCCACGGGCTGACCCTGAGCGTCCCACCCGTCGCACAGGACCGGCCCCATGGCCTCCACAGCCGCCAAGGCCGCCACGAACGGCGACTTGCCCCACCCTCGAGGCCGCGACAGAACTCCGCGCGTCTTGACGCGCTCACAGGTGATCGGATCGACCTCGTAGAAGTTCACGAGGAAGTCCAACTGCTCCTGCGTCGGGACGAACGGCTCAGCGTTGTCAGTGTCCGGACGCAGCAGGTAGGCAGTCATCCAGTCCGCCACGTCGAACCCCAGCGTCGGGAACTCGTCCCCCTCGAGAGGCTTCCATGGCATGGCGCCCCCTCTCAGGCGTCGACAGCCGCCAGGCGAGTCACCCGCGAGCGCGCGCGCTGTCGAGCGCTCCCCAGGCCGTCGACGAGTCTTGGCTCACCTGCTTCTACCATGTCAGCGTCAGCGAACGTGATGCGCAGGCGCGCCCTGTCCTCGGGCGTCGCACCGAACTTTGCGACCCGCAGACGCAGTTCCGACTCGAACCGCAAGTCTCCTGACCACACAGCCGCGTGAAGTAGCGCCGTATCCAGCAGGAACGACCAGTCCGTCTCGGTGAAATCCCCCGACAGTGGGGATTGTGCCCACATCTGCCACCAGCGCCTTGTGACCGCCGGCCACACGAACAGCTTCTTGCGGGGAACCCCATCCTCGCCAACGACCTCTCGGTAGAACTTGGGGAGTGGCGGCTGCTCGGTGGGGATCGCCGGGATGATCTTCAACGGCGCCGGGTCGGCGTTGCGACGGGCCCTCTTGGTCGGATCCTTTGGCTGCGGGCCGCGTCCAGCCATGCGCAGATCACCCCCAACAGTCAGATCCCCCAACGGGTTTTCGCGTTACAATGGTTGCGTGAGGATCTGTCAGAACGCCTGGTGCGGGCGCCCCATCCCCTCGTCCAAGAGAGTCGGAACGAGGTTCTGCTCGACGCGCTGCCGAGTCGCCGCTCACCGGTCGGCCCGCGCCGGGAATGTCCCGACCGAGATGATCTCACAGCCCAGGTGGGTCAACCACCTTGACAAGCGGCCGATCAATCCAAGGACCGGGCAGGCGGCCTCATCGACCAACCCCGCCACCTGGGGGACCTACGATGCTGCCCGCGAGCGCGACCCCGAGCACCTGGGCTACGTCCTCGGCGCCGGCATCGGATGCATCGACCTCGACCACTGCCTCGACGAGGACGGGACCCCGAACGAGGCGACCGTCGAGCTCCTCGACTTCTACGCTGGCTCCTACGTGGAGGCCAGCCCGAGCGGACGCGGCTTGCACATCTGGGGAACCTCGTGCGAGCGCCCCGGATTCAGGCGCACCTGGAAGGGTCAGAGCGTCGAGTTCTACTCGGTCGGCAGGTACATCACCGTCACCGGCCGAGTGTTCCGCGCCGGGCGCCTCCTACCCCTGTAACGCCGCTCGAATCCCCCGTCAAAACCCTCACGGGAGGGACACCCGCACCCCGACTTTTCTGTGTAACGTCAACGAAAAGTCCCCATCTCCGAATCCCCAGACCCGTACAAACAAAATCCGACAGCACCTCTTGGTGCTCAGGTCGGGCGGGGGAGGGGGTCCCCACCCCCTGGGCTGGTCAGACCCGGGTGTGGGCGGGGCGGCGGCGCGGTCCGGCGTCGCGCCTCGGCCAGGGCCTGCTGGGCCTCGACGCGGGTCTTGCGCTTGTGGTGCCACGAGCACAACCACTGAAGGTTCTCGACCCGATGGTCATCCCCCCGTTGCACGTGGTCGCAGTCCGTCCCCCATGCTGGGCAGCGCGTCCCGTCGTGAAGCATGGCCTCGCACTGTCCGCCTGCCCTTGCCTGGACGAAACGCCGGCGCTCCTGCCAGTCGCGCGGCAGCCGGGCGCGGCGCCCGCTGGACTCCCAGCCCACGGTCAGCGCCCGTCTCTTCCGTTCGCGCGCCTGGCTTCACGTGCTTCCCGGTATCGGGTCAGGTGCGCGGGCATCTGGTAGATGTACTGAAGCAGGGACGACATGAACGCGAGCACGTCGTCGCATTCCTCCTCGGTGACGTCAGCGACGAAGTCTCCGAGCGCCATCTCGTTGCCGAGGTGGCGGATCTCGTGAGCGGTCTCAACCAGCAAGCCCGGCAGCTCGGCCACCTCGGCCAAGTGGTCGATCTTCGAGGAGAGTGTGCCTGATGTCAGGCCCTTGTCCTTCGCGACAGCCTCAATGACTGATCGCGCGAGAAGGATCGCTGCCCTGTACGAGCGGATCGAGTAGCAGGCGTACGCCTCGGACGCGGCATCGCAGATCGGATGTGGCACGTCGACGAACCTCCTCCCCAGGCCGCGAACCGGCAGCCACTCAGCCTGGTGGTCGGACGCCTCCAGGATTGTCCGCACCTCGATGCGGTCCATGCCGTCGAGGTCAGCGGTCGAAGTCATTGACAGGTACCCGCAGCTGTCGCACTTGAAGACCTGCCACCACAATCCATCGGCGGCCTGCGTCACGTCTGAGTGCGCAGTCAGGTGCGCTACCTGTTCACAGTTCCAGCAGATTCGTGAAGCCATGAGCCAATCATGCCCCCTCAACACGAACGCCCCGACCTGCATGGGCGGGGCGTGGGCACACTGGTGGCACTGACACCAGTGTGACACCCCGGCCAAAGGACGGCAACTCACCCCACATCAGTGTGCCCCCGCGTGCGGACGAGAAGCGTGGCGACCCCGCTTCTCCTGCGCCATTGCGTCTGGCCAGCGCACCCAGCGGCGGCCCGCAACCAGGACCGACTGGACCCTGCCCCGTGCGATCCACTGCCTGACCCTGCACGCGTCGATGCCCATGCGGTCGGCGACCTCGGCCACCGTCAGCCACTCGATCCCGTCAGGCGCTCGCACGCTCGGCCACCTCCTCGACCAGGTCCGGGCGAGCGAGCACCAGCTCGACCGTCCGCGTCCACGCGTCCTCGACCCACAGGCGACCGCAGTCCTCGCTGTCGCAGGACACCAAGGCCGCATCCCCCGCCTCACGAGGAGGCCAGTACACCAGGGACCGCAGACCGCAGCAGGGGCAGGGCATCGGCACCCTGTGCGCCGGCTCCTCGACGGGCCACCGGGCCTTGGCGGTCGACACCGCCGCGTCGAGCTCGGCACGCATGTCGCCCGCCCACGACTGGGCGGCCACCCACGCCAGGTGAGGCAGCAGCCACTTCGATGCAGAGCGGACCGCGTCGACTGACGCTCCCAACCGGTGCTCGGCCGGAAGGAATACCTTGCCCGAGGCCGGGTCCACCTGGCGTTCGGGTGCCGAGAACCTCCACCCCCACGCCGATGGGCCACGCAACCCAGCCGGGTGCAGACGAACCACTTCGTCGATCCACGACCCGAGCAGCGCCGCCAACTCGTCAGCCGCGTCGAGAGCCGCAGGGAACAACACCCTGGACCCAGGAACCGAACCACCACCCGAGTCGCCACGACCCATCGGCGACTGGATCGACGGAACCGCCTCGAAGTGCAGATGCTCCACCAGGCCAGGCATGTCCACCACCGCACCTGTCAGACGCTGGAAACACCACCGGCACAGGCGACCCACCTCCGCAGGCCTGGGCGCACACCCCCTGCAAGGCTCACCCCCACAGGACCCCAGGTGCCTACCCGAGACCCGGCAGCCACATACACACCATAAGTCACCCGTCATCAAGGCACACTCCTCCCACGGTTCGACCTTCGCTTCCTGCGCCTCCCAGGCGGCGCGCCCTGCCTCCCCGTCCCGTCCAGACCAGGCCCTTCCCTGCCCGACCCGCCCCCACCCGTCCCTTCCCTACCCGGAAAGTCGCGACTTGCAGAGGCACTGAGTCGCGACTGAGTCATGACTGAGTCAGCGACTAGTGGGCTGACTCTGCCCTGACTCTGGCCTGACTCGCAGCGACCAGGGCCGCCGTCCTCATGCGCGGGCCCCGCGGTGCCGGAGTCATCCCGGGAGGGCGTCACAGCGCCACTGGCAGTGGCACAGACTTCACTCTGTGGAGGATCACAGTCCCGCCCCGCATGCGAGGGCAGGCAGATCACCTCCCGGGAGATACTCGCGGGCGCACCATCGGCGTCCGACGTACGGCCCCCACCGATCTCAAGGACCTGGTCCGGGGACTCGCCCGACGAGGGCGAACCTGAGACCTCATCCGAGATCAAGGCAGGAGTCGGAGCAGCAGGCTCCCGAAGGAATCCGCGCTCCACGAGGTAGCGGCGAGACCACTTGCCGTACCTGGGCTGGGCAGGCGCTGGAAGCAGCTGGTGATAGGTCGACCAGGTGCCCATGTCGTCCTGCTGGCGAGCGCTGTTGCAGGGCATGCAGGCGACCACCATCGTGTCCACCGTCCCCGGCTTGCCCGGCTCCAGGTGGTCGATGGTCGCCTTGTACTTGCCGTGAGGGCCAGACCACGTGACGTGCTTGCCGCACCACCTGCAGGTGTCCCCGTCGCGCAGAATCACCGGCCCCTTGAGATTCGGGTTCCGCGTGTCGTTGTTCTGCTGCCGGTCGTGCTCGACGTCCTCCTTCAGCCTGATGTGAATGAAAGCAGGGTCGTCGATCAGGCGGACCTTGCGGGCCCCGTCGACTTCGATGTACTCGAGAAGGCCGGCGGCAACCGCCTGCTCGAGGACGGCCAGGTTGCCGTTCGCGAACATGACGGCGGTACCCATGTCCAGCACGTAGTCGGTCATGTGCTTGGCCGACAGGGTCGCCAGTCGCACGATGTAGCCGAAGACCTCATTCGTGCTCCTCGCGTCCGCACCTGGGACACTCATGACATCCATGAGCTTCGGGTGCGTCGCCGCCTCATCACCTACGCGTGTCCACGACACGTGAACTCCCCCTCAGCTGCTGCACCGACACTCGCCGGTCACCCGTGGACCTCGTTGATGGTCCGCGAATCGAAGCCCTCACACTCGGACAAGGCCATCAGCCGAGCGTTCATGTCCGACTCGTCACCGAGCTTGACCCAGCTCATGCCTTCACCGCCTCTGGGCCGCAAGGCATCTTCACTGTCGCGACTTCACGGAGTGCCCGCAAGGTGCACCCACCACACAAGATGTACGGCGCGCCGCCCAATGCAACCCCCATATGTAGTGCTTGTCTCCTATAGTCTTCCGTTGGCACTCGCGAAGTGCGGGTGCCAGAAATGAAGACCGAAAGGAGGTGAGCCAGATGGGTAAGAAGAGTGGCGGCCGTCACAAATCCGCAGTGACCGGGAAGTTCGTGACGGCCGCGTACGCGAAGAGCCACCCGAACACGACCTACAAGATCTCGAAGTGACCGCTCGGAGATCTGAAAGCGGCGGGTGGCCTCGTCACGGAGTCTACGTGGCGAGGCCACCCTCGTCCGCAGTTCAACGCGCTTCACGCGAGGTGTCACCTCCCATCCACCTGTCGACATCGTCAGCCCTGTACCTGACGATCTGCCCGCGCTTGTGGAACCTCGGGCCAGCACCTGACTGCCTGAGCCTCATCAGAGTCCGCTTCGAGACTGCCAAGCGGTCTGCCGCCTGCGCAGTCGTCAGCCAAATGCGGTTCGCCTTTGTCTCCTCGCTCACGCTCACTCCTCACCCCTAGTCGCTGCACCGGCACTCGCCGGTCAGCGGATTGATCACACCACCACACGAATCACACACTTCCATCACCCCACCCCCTCTCCACCTGATCCCTGGTCGGACCACGAGTGCCCCGTGACCCTGTCGAAGTGCCTGGCCTGACCAGGACGCGCCACATGCGACCTGTGCAAGTCACAGAACAGCGTGCGCGCATGCTCCAGGTCGGGCCGAGGCCTGTTGTCCACCCACGGGACAACCCGGAACGCGCCGCGCGCGCCACAGTGGAACGACTCCTCTGGATGCGGTTTCAGAGCCATGAGTCACCCCACACGAGGACGGCACCGACCACGGCCACGCACACCAGGGTGACGATCACGACCAAGCCAGCGCTCACCCCGCGTCCCCCTCGTCATCGTCACGTCTCGCGATCTCTCTGACGGCCTCTCTGGCCAGGTCGAGCATGCCGAGCTGCGTGCACAAGCCGATGTCCCCCTCGACTCTGATGTGCACGTCCTCGCTCCCGTCGCCTGCGATGAGGAGCCGCATGGTGATCGATCCGACCTCCATCACTCCTCCGCTCCGCCGACGTCGCGAACGACCGCGATGGCCACGCCTGGCTGGCCGCCCTGTCCCACGTACACCTTGTCGGCAGCCCATCTGACGATCCGCGAGTCCTCTCGCAACAGTCGGGTTCCCAAGGCGTCACCGACAGCGCGGACGAGCTTGTCCAAATCGGGTTTCACCGCCGGCAATGCTCGGCCCGGCGCGCTCTTGGGGCGCGGCATGAAGAACTTGGTCGTGACCGACACTGGCTCGTCCAATGGAAGGTCCCAGCCGGCTTTCGCCGCCTCGTTCGCGGCCACCAGGGCGACGGCCTGCCGCCACGCCACCAGATCGGGGCTGTCGTGCACGATGATTGGACGACCTCCTCGGTGCCCGAGGTATTTTGTCGACCCCTCAGGCACTGGAGTGCCGGCCACGAAGAACTCGATCTCCCGCCCGGTCATTTCTTGCCTCCCCGCTCGGTTTTCGCGTTCTCGGCGGCAACCAGCTTTTCGCAGGCCTCGCAGTACTCGCGCTCGACGTCGGCCAGTGCGTAGCCCTGTCGTGCGAGGAATCGCAGGTACCAGCACTCCATCGGCACGCGGAACGGGCGATGGCCGAATCCGCCTGCGGCCCTGACATGTCGCCAGAAGCTGCGGCCCATCCGGTTTTCGCAGGTTGTCAACACGGCTGCCAAGAGTGTCTTCTTCGCCTGTGCTTGGTTCAACCGCCCCCACGCTTCCACTGTGACTTTTGCTGGCAGCACTCCTGCGTCCTGCAGCAGGGCCGCGGGCGGGTCCAGCACCCACCCGGCGTGGCCGCCGGCATGGCCGAAGAAATCGACCAGAGTCGTCAAAATGCTCTCACTCGTCCCCTGACGTACCAGTGCCTGCGCGTAGGCTGTTCGCACTTCCTTGGCCGCGTCGGACGCTCTGTTCCCCTCGATGACCCTGCGGCGTTCAGCCGCTTCAGCCGCCCGCTCCTCGTCAGTCTTCTCGGCCGCTTTCGGCGCGCTCTGACTGAAGTACCACCGGTCCACCAGGCCGGCCGCCTTGTCACGGTGGCAGCAGTAGCTCGCGATCACGCCGTCCGTTGTGTCTCGCAGGACGACGACCAGGCCCGGGCGTCTCTCCTGCTCCTGCTCCTCCAGCGGTTTCCCGGTTTTCTTGTCCACGAGGGTCGAGTACCGCGCCAGCCTGCTTCCGCCGGCCGCTACCCAGTCCTCGGACCTTTCGCGCACGCACGTGATGCCGCGTTCGGCGAAGCTCGCCTCGAGCTCACGCATCCGCTCCTCGACCTGCACGTCCTTCAACGCTTTGGCGATGATGTGATCCCCCTGCTCCGGAGATCCCGTCAGCTGCTCCTCGATTCCGCGCAACGTCTCCTCGTCGCAGGCCGGCGACTCCGCCAGCTCTGCCAAGCGTGCGGCCTGCACGATCGTCAGGTCAGGCAGACGTCTGACCACCGCAGCCGCCTCACGCGATGCGGCAGCGCGCAGAAGGTGCCTGACCTCCGCCGGGCGGCGGCCTACCTTGCGGGCGATCGTGTCAGGCTCCATGCCGAACAGCTCCAGCTGGCGGGCCGCGTCAGCCAGCTCGCCAGTCGTCAGCGCCGCCCTGGCCTCGTTCAACGCGAGCTGCTCGACCACCCTGGCCTCCGGCGAGCCGGGCGCTGGCGCGATCAGCACTGGGATCCGTGCCAAGCCGATCTTGCGGGCGGCCAGCACGCGCCGCTGTCCGTCATGCACGATGATCTGCCCTAGGGCGTCACGTGAAGCCACCACCGGGGCGATCACGCCCAAGGCCTCGACCGAAGCCAAGAACTCATCGGACAGGGCCGTGTCCTTGCGAACGTTGTCGTCCAGCTGCACCTGGTCCGGCGCGAGCTCCACGACCTCCAACTCCGCTGCATCTGCCATCGTCTCCATCGTGCTCACTCGCCGTCTCCCGTCGTATCCGTGTTGTCGTTGTCGTCGAAGTCGCGCGCGCCACACGCGAAATTCAGCCGGAAGTCCTCTTCCGCCTGCTGCAGCGCTGAGATCAGCTCCCGCAGGCCGTCCGCGTCGAACCAGCAGTTCGCGAACCAGCAGGACGTGGTTGAGTGCAGTCGGATTCGCGGTTCGGGGCCGCCCACCACCTTCACGGCCACATCCGTGCCGGGCCTGCCGCGCAAATTCCTCACGAAAGCCTTCTTCATGCCTGCTTCACTCTCACGGTCATCGCCATTTCCCTTGTCTCCGGGTGCCGCCTCACGCGGGGCCTGGTGCTCGCGACCAAGCCGTGCGCGCTCAGCGCTGACTTCGTCGCCTCCGCCAGGACGCGCCGCATCCGGCGCACATCCGCGTCGCCGGCGACCAGGCGCACCGCGCAACGCACAACCAGCGCGCCCTGCACGCGCGTCGCGCTGAGCGCCGACACCTCCAGCAACGGCACGGCGTCGAATCGGCCGTGCTGCAACGGTCGCGCCCCCTTGGCTTCCAAATCCCTGCCCGCCCACTGCGCTGGCTCCGCCCATCCGAGCGAACGCGCCACAGCCTCCCGGCTCGCCGAGTCCGGCGACTCCCAGCTGGCTGGCCGGCGCAAGCACAACACGTCATACGCAGTCGCGATCCGACTCGCCTCCGCCGCCGGTAGCTCCACGACTTCGTCGTCCGCTGTGATGCCCTCCACGCGAGCCGCGCTCACACCAATGCGCTGTGCCAAGGCGTTGGCATCCCACCCCAGGACCGCCAAAGCGCGCAAGCGCCGAGTCGCTCCCCACGCCGGCACCAGCACTTCACCGCGGCGAGCCTTGACGTCCTCCACCGAGATGCTCATGATCCGGCGCGCGGTCGAGGCCGCGACTTTGTTGCTCCGGTAGAAATAGTTGGACACCGCTTTCACCGACATTCCTGTCGCGCACGCGATCTCCGCCCTCGTCACCCCCTGACTCCTCAGGCCAGTCAGGTGCTCCCGCAGGACACCCGCCGCGACCCACCTGGACTCCGCTTCCTGTTTCCGCCAGGACGCGCAGGAGGCGGCGTGCGCATTCGTGCAGGGATCGCACCTGCAGCCGTCCTGCTCATACGCGTGGTTCGTCCCGTGCGTGTGCTTGACGCGCTTGTGGAGGCACGGTTTCGGCCGGCGGTCCGTGCCCGACTTCCGCTCACCGGCCACCGCGACCACCCCACACCAGGGCGACCCCCACAGTCATGGTGATGACGCCCAGCAGGCCGAACCCTCCCCCGACCGTCCCCCAGGCCAGCGACGTCATGCAGTTGACGGCGCCCAGGACCAGGGCGGCCACTATGAGGCGCAGCCCCCACTTGACCAGGCCTGCGTTCACTGTGCTCGCCCCCCCAGCTTGATCGCGGTCTGCAGGACACCCGCTGCCACCAGGAGCTCCTCGTGAGCGCGGGTCAACGCCTCCTGCGTGGCTTCGGTCACCAGATCGTGCGCTTCCTCGATGCAGCCCTCGGCGTAGCCCAGCATGAACTCCCGGCCCCGCACCGCCGCGGACTCGTCGATCCCGCTCACGCTGCCTCCTCCACGCTCTGCACCACCGGACGGGCCCTTCGAGCCGCCAGCTTGGCTTCTGATGCCCGCGAGGCCACACAGCCCCAATTGCGGGTCCCACTTGATACGATTGCCATCGAGCATTCGAAACTCCTTTCTGCTCTGCCCCGCCCACACCACCGCCCGGGCGGGGCGCTTCACATTTCCTCTGTGTCCCGGTCTCACGCGGCTGGCGGTGGGCCGATCGGCACCATCAACGAGTTCAGGTCCCTCCCCAGGAACCGGACCGAGCCGCGGATCTTCATGCCGCGCACCAAGCCCTCTGAGCACCACCTGTCCACCGTCTGCCTGGTCACCGACAAGCGCCGCGCAATCTCGCGGGCCGCGTACCAGACCTCCGGGTCGAACAGAGCCTCCGGCGGGGGAGCAGAACCCCCAGGCCGTTTGCGAGCACTCACCAGGCCACCTCCCGCCTGTAGGGTCGGGCCATGAGCAACCCAGCGCAGGAACTCCTCGACCTCATCGACACCTGGACCGACGAACGCTCCGTCGTCATCTCCCGCGGGTCCGAAACCAACGACCCCAACTCCCAGGCCTTCTGGGAAGCCCAGAAGCGCGCCGCGACGCTCCTCGAACAGGTCGAGCAATTCCTCCGCGACGACGGGTCGTACGAGGATGAGGCGCCCACGCTCACCGAGTTCTTGTGCGAGGTCTTCCCGCCCCGCGCCGACTGGTGCGTCACCGCGCCCTTGCCCAAAGCCTCCCAGGGCGCCCGGTCCATGCTCCGCCAAGTCGGACGACGCATGGAACGCGAACTAGTGCCGCCCACCGAGATCACCCCCGAGATTGCGCAAGGTCTGCGCGAGGCCCTTGTGGAAATCGACCAGCAGCTCAGGGAACTGACCCAACTGCCGGTTGAAGAACGCGACCGCCTCCTCCAACTCGTCCGGCACGCGCAACGGCTCCTCGACGACGGCGCGCCCGGCGACCAAGTCCGCTCCGCCACCTGCGAAGTAGCTGGTGCCGTCCTGCCGACCTTTCAGCATGTCCCCGAGGACCGCCGCGAAGGCTTCCTCGCCGCTGTCGGCCGACTCACCTGCACCTGGGTGGCCAGCGCCACCGCCGGCGCCGCCGGGAACCTCCTGACCGCCGGCATCACGACCATCGCCGGGCTCCTCAACTGACCCGCGCGCAGGCGCACCGAACATCGCCGACAGCGTCGCGACGAACTCATCCTGGGCGTTCACCACTGCCCCTTGTGCTCGTCCGCCCAGGCCAGCGCCATGCGCGCCACCCCACGGGCGACTCTGGTGGCAACGAACTCCGGACGCCCCGTCCCGAACGGCATCAGCCTCGTGTGCGCCAGCGCCTCATCAACGAACTCGACCAGACGATCGGCAATCTCAGCCGGGATCCGGTGGATGCCGAACAAGACCGTCTCCCCCTCGTACTTACTCCAGAGGAAGCCCGACCAAGTCAGCGCCTCCACCGCGCCGACATGCATCGCTGCACGCGCGACCTCCAACGTCAGGCCCTGAGACTCTTTGATGCGGAGCGCACGGTCGACGACCTCGTCGATCGCGGCCTTGTCGACCTTGACGCGCAATGCCCACGGCAGGTCATCGGCAGTCACCTGGCCGGGAATCACGCGGGCGTACGCCGCATACCCGCTCTTCTCAGGCACGCTCCCGCTGGGTTCCTCCTCGGTAGGGTTGGAAGCGCCAACCACCGAACCCCCTACCGAGGAGGAAGAATCATGAATTTCGAGTTCCCCGCGACCGTCAGGCCCGAGATCGCCGCCAGGGCCCTGCAGTTCGCCCGCGATGAGGACCTCACCGTCGAGATCGCCATCTGCGACGACGAGCACACCGACTTCGGCACGATCTTGCTCCGGCCCGGCTTCAGGTTCAGCACCACCGAGCACATGGTCCGGGCGACCGACAGTCTCGACGATGACCTGGTCAACGCCTGGATCCGAGAGCACCCCCGCAGGAGCGTTGCTGGAGAGCCCCTCGTGTACCTCATCGAGATCCAGCCGAGCGGAATCAGCCTGTCCCACATTCTGCCCGAGCCTCAGTGACGAGCCGGCGAAACGCTCCCGCATCTGCGCTCTGTTCGCCTCGGCCACGCGTGCCACTTTCGCGAACTGAGCATCCAAGTACTCAAGGTTTCGACGAGCACGTCGCTGCCCTTGAGACTTTGCGTTGACGCTTCTCGGAGGATCCTCGAACAAGAGGGGCATGCCCTGCGACGCGGTCGCCAGCCGCTTCGTCAGCTTCTCCACTTCCTCGACGACCTCGGTGACATCCAAGTCCACTTGACGCCACACGCGCCGAGACCTGCAAAACAACTCCTCGTAGCTGGTCATCACGCCACCTCCCCAGACGAAGCCGCGAGCGCTGTGTTCTCGGCTTCGGTCACGAGGGCGGCGGCAGTTGTGCCCATGGTGTTGGCGATGAGTTCAAGTTCCTCGACTGTGAAGCCGGAGCCCGTGTTGAGTCTGCGGATGAGTGTTGCCCGTGGGATTCCGCTCTCGTTGCTGAGGGCGACGACGGATTTCCCTGCTTGGGTTCGCTTCCGATCGATGAGCTTGGCGACCTTTGCGCCGAGTCCGATGTGCGTGATGACCATGTAGGCAGTTTAAGTGCCCAGTTGGGCACCGGCGCAAGTTTGGACATCCTTTGTCCCAGAACTGATACTTCTAGTGTCCAATGTGGCACACTTGTGTCATGGTTTCACGAGACGGCACACACGGAAGTGGCCTCAACGCCGCCTTGGCGGCGGAGGTCCGTGCTGAACGCGCGGCGCAGCAGCTGACCATCGCTGACCTCGCTGCCAGCAGCGGGATCCCAGCGCGGACGCTGATCCGCCTGCTGAAGGCTGAGCGCGCCATCACCGTCAACTCCCTAGCCGACATTGCTTCTGGCCTCGGGTTGTCAAGTGGCCTTCTGCTTCAGCGCGCCGAACAACGCGCTGCCCGAGATGGCGCATCCGCCCCCGTTTCGCTACCTTCTGCGCCCCCTGCTGACACGGGTGATTTCGGCGAGGGTGGGTTCGACTGGTTGCAGATGGCCGCCCACGACGTTGGCTACGCGCCGGAGGACGAGCAGGGGAGTGGTGGGTTCGTGGACGGGGCCTGAGGTGCCCAGTTTCGTGTCGGAAGTGTTACAGCCGGACGGCCGCCCAAGGGCTGCGTCGCGGTGTGACGTGCCAGTCGCGCGCCTGATCGGGGGCGCATGAGCCAGGGAAGCAACTCAGTAGCGAAAGGACACCAAGGTGTTTGGCGCGAAGAAGGCAAGGATTCAGGAACTCGAGCAGAAGCTCGCCGTCGGTGAGAAGCAATACCTCGATGCACTGAGGAGCATCGAGGAGCTGCGTGGGATCCTCGAACGCACCGGCGGGGGCGATATCGTTCGGCTGCAAGCACTCGCCTCATCGATGGCCGCCGATCTCGAAGAACGCAAGACTGCTGGAGCGCGCGAGCTTGCCGACTTGGACGCACTTCTCGAAGCGCGTCGACGCGAGGCCGACACCATTGCCCAAGAGATCCGGGAGAAGCAGAAGGAACTGACCGCCCTTGGTAGCCGTATTGAGCATGTGCGAATCTTCTCCGAATTTGGCCTGAGCGAATACACCCATCCCGCTGAGTCCTCGGTCCAACTCGGTGACGAGCTCGCTAAAGTTCGATCCAGGATCAAGGAGATGATCCGCGCCAAGAGTGCCGTCGTTGCCAACACAGACTTCACGTTCAACGGCTCCAAAGCCCAAGGCCGCAAGTTCGTGTCCGACATGTCCAAGATGATGCTTCGCGCCTACAACGCCGAAGCTGAGAACTGCGTCCTCACCGTGAAGGCTGGGAATGGTGAAGCCGCGCAGAAGCGCCTCGAACGTGCTCGCGACCAGGTCAAGGCGCTCGGAAAGCTCATCAACCTCCATATCAGTTCGCAGTATCACGCCCTTCGTCAGCGCGAGCTCATCTTGGCTCTGCGATACCTGAACGCAAAGAAGGCAGAGAAGGAGGCCGAGCGCGAAGAGCGCGCAAGGCTGCGCGAGGAAGCGCGAGCCCAGAAGGAGTTCGAGGCGGCGCGAGAGAAGCTCGCCAAACAGAAGGCGCACTACGAGAATGTTCTTGCCGCGCTCGAAGCGCAAGGGCGTGTCGACGAGGCGGCGCAGATCCGCGCCAATCTCACCCAGGTTGAAGCCGAGATTCAGTCCGTTGAATTCCGCGCCGCAAACATTCGGGCAGGCTACGTGTATGTCATCTCGAACATCGGAGCCTTCGGTGAACGCATGGTCAAAATCGGCATGACTCGACGTCTCGAGCCAATGGACCGCGTGCGCGAACTCGGCGACGCATCCGTCCCTTTCAATTTCGACGTCCACGCCCTGTTCTTCTCCGAAGACGCAGTCGGAGTCGAGGCGGAACTTCACCGCCGCTTTGCTGATCGACGCGTGAACCGCATCAACGCGCGCCGCGAATTCTTCTGCGCCACCCCTGCTGAGGTCCGGACCGAGCTTGCCTCCATCGCCGGCAACCTCCTCGAATTCGTAGAAGAGCCTGAAGCCGAGCAATACCGCCTCAGCCAAGCCGAGGCCATGGCCAACGACAAGCTCTGAATTCACGCCCCCCTTCGGGAGAAGAAGCAGCACCCGCACATGTGGGTGACCAGGCCGATCATGCACGTGTGACCATCACACTCGTGGGCCTCCTCGACCGCCTCGACGACGAGGGCGTGCAGGTACGCGAATGCTCCACTCTCCCGGCGGGGTGGTGGGGCGCCTCATCCTCGACTACCAGACCCTCCTCGCCCGCGAGCGCGGCGTTCGCGTGGCACGGGGATGGCACGGCGTGTAGCGCCCTCGATGTTTTGGCTGGTCATGCCAGGTTGTGTTGAGTTTCCCCCCATCTCCACCATCTGCGAGGGGCTGAAGAGCTGTAGCTCTCAGCCCCTCGGTGTGGTGTCTGCCGCGAGGCTGCATTCGTTGTGACCACGGCCAGTGGTGTCTGCGACAATGGTCTTTCGAGTGCCGGGAGTGAGACGGCCACTGGCGAGAAAGCGAACCCACATGGACGACGCACGCGACAACCCCCGCGGTGACGAGGCCGTTTGTCGGACAAACAGCGAAAACGGTCAGATCAGGTCTGACGCACTTGAACTGGTTCCATCCACGACCCTCGTCGAGGTGACTCCAGGTGTCGCGGTCGTGTTCGGCGAGGTCCCCGACGGTCTTGAGCTCATCAGCATTGACATGCTGCCGTCATTCGACCGTGCTCAGCTCTCCGCCGCACTTGGCTCGCTTGGCAACGCAGGCACGATCGTCGGCAACATTGCAGAGGCCGTATCGAGCGCGCAAGGACTCTTCCGTGTCAACGATGCGACGCTGTCTCTCCTGAAGAGTGGCGGACAGATGGCAACAAAGGAAGGAGCCAAACTCGGGACAATCTTCAAGAACGGCAAACTGGTCGCTCAGGCGCGTTTTGTCCCCGCCTCGATGACGGCCGCAACAGCGATCGCCGCCATCGGTCCGGCCGTGGCAATGATCGCTCTCCAGATGCAACTTGGCGAGATCTCCGGCCTCGTCCGCTCCAACATTCAGCTCACGACACAAACGCTCAAAGCCATCCGAAACGAGCAATGGGCAGAACTTGAGGGGCTGTCGGAATCCGTCGATGAGGCGGTCAAGGAGACCCGCGAACTGGACGCCATCACCGATTCTGTCTGGGAACCGATTGCCGCCAGCGCCCCCAGCATCCGCAAGCAACAGAAACTGTACCGCAAGAACGTTGCGGGCCACATCGACGAACTCGGAAAGGTGGAGGGTTCTGCCCGCCGCCACTACGTCGAATCCAACGCCGAAGCAATCGTCTTCGATACCTACGCGCTTCTGAGCTCGCTGAAGACCTACGCCGAGTACCAAGCTGTCCGCGCTGCTCTCGCCAGAAAGCGAAGCGTCGGCGACGAGAGTGAAGCGCAGCTCTTCGACCGGATCACCCGAAACACGCCGGACGAGATCGACGAGTCGCTCACCGAAATTCGCCTGCTGACTGATTCGCTCGTGCGTGAGCTGCGGATCATCGCCGAGCTCTCCGGTCCCGCCACCGTGCCCCTGACAAAGAAGAGGAAGGATGCGAAGGCATCCCAGTTCACTTGCAGGCAGCTCCTCGAAGCCATCGAGCCCCTGGCAAAGGTGCTCAGGCCAGTGGCCGAGACGCCAGTGGTGCCGAAGATCGTGTGTGCACCCGAGGGGATCGACTTGGATCGCTACTTGCGTATCCTCCGATGGTTCCTTGCAGACGGCGAGACTCTTCGAGGCGTGGCATTCCCATTCGAGAGAACGCCCAGCTCCGACAGAGTTCAGCTACTGCTTCTCACCAAGCTTGACAGGGCCTGGAACCGGGTCGCATCGGGAAGGGGCGACAAATTCGGTGAGAAGCGCCCACCGAAGATCTTCGTTGCGGTGACCGATCGACGAATCATCACCGCGCGCCCGACAGACTTCCTCGAACGAGGCGAACTCGAACAGATCTACTCACTGAACGATGTGCGATACGTGCGCGTTCGCGCCAATCGCGAAGGGAACCTTCGGCGAACTGTCGACGTGTTCACCGAGCAGCAAGACATTCACTGGACGTTCCCTGACGCGGCTTCCGAGTCGGATATCGACAGCTTGGCAGCTGTTCTCTCCGAGGCTGGCTGCCACGCGACCCCGGTGCCTGCAGTGGTTGAGCAGTCGTCCCCTGGAGTCCTGGCCTGACCGTGCAGGACGCTGCGCCCGTGTTGGGTGTGACGGAGGGCCGAGCCTCCCAGCTTGCGCGCACCTGACCCGCCCCTTTGTACGTTTGTGCCTCCACGCGCACTTCGCCCTCGACAAAGGCGCCACTTGGCCCGTCGGGTCATGTTGGCGGGCTGCACGGAGCCCTTCTCAACCGCCACATGCTGGCCGTTGGTCTGACAGTGCGTGACCGCTCAAACCGGAGCGCCCGATGACGTGGTCGGAGCGTGCGAAGACGGTTGCCGTGAGTGGTGCCGAAAGCGACAAGAGGTGCCGATGTGTGGGCGGATTTCGACACCTCTTGTCGTCATCGGCACCACTTGTTGTCTGCGAGGGACAAGGGCGGGGGGCGTCATGCCGGGAGGAGGCCGACACATGCGCCCCGAACTCCACTTTGATGCTCCGAAGTCAGCGTGATCCCGGGTTCTTCCAGCCCTGGTGGACCTTCATCCGGCAGATGTTGACAGTACCCAGTATCTGAGCAGCCTTGAATGGTGTAATACGACAATCGCATGGTGGAGACGATCAAGGGCGTGTCAGCCACCGAAGAACAGATTGCTTCCTGGGCTGAGGAAGCAGAGGTTGGGTGTGACGCCGAAGTCCTTCGCAGGCGCGGCCGGGGCCGGCCAAGGCGCGGAACGGCGCCGAGCAGGGTGGTCACGGTCCGATTCACTGAACAGGAGTTGGCCTTCATCGATGCCAAGGCGGCGCGGCTGAACAAGACGCGATCCGAGCTCTTGCGCGAAGCGGTGTTTGTGTGAAGATCTCGGTCCATGGCTCGGCTCGCAGACATGGAGTTTCGGATGTGGACATCGTGCAGGCGGCGACCTGGCCCATGTGGGTCGAGCCGCATGAAGAGGAGGATCTGCAGCGGGAGTCACGGCTGGGTTTCGACACGAATGGACGTCTTCTCGAAGTGGTTGTCCTCATCTTCGACAGTGGATGCGAACTGGTCGTTCATGCCATGAAGGCGGGTCGCCACCACTGAGGCGATGGCCATCCTGTCGGGCGAAATGGGCGGCTCCGGCTTCGAGGTCCAGGGTTCGCCGTTGCGCGAGTGAGCAGGTGGACGTCAACGGGCCCCGCGCCGACGAGGGGTGCGGGGCCCGGGGCCTGTCAGCCACAGGCGTGCCGGCGGCCCGCTCGAGGGTGCGCAGGCTCAGTTGGTGATCGACTCGGCGATCGCGCAGACTTTGAAGACCTTCTCGCGCACAAGGCTCAGATCTGCTTTTTCGCCCAGTTCGACGCAGCGGCGCGACAGCGCGTGCAGCTCCTTGAGGTTGTTGTCGACGACGATCACCAGGCGCTCGATGATCTGCGACATCAGCGCAGCGTCGGCGGGCAGGTCCTTCTTGAAGTTGGACTGGGTCCACATGGTCAGAAGCTGGTGCGGCATCTCCATGAAGACCGCAGTGCGGTCGACGGAGGTCACGGCGCGCCTGCCGTAGTCCAGGGCCAGGGCGGACTGCTTGTCCAACTGGGTCATGCCGTCACGCAGGGATGCCGCAAGGTCCGGCAGGGCATGGACGGAGGTCTCGTGGTCGCCGACGCCGTCGATCAGCTCGGCGGCGAAGTTCGCGATGACATTGGTGTGCAGGCGCGCCAAGGCGATGCGGAAGCCCACGCGGCCCGTGGTCAACGCCAATGCGGAGAGCCGGTCGAGCAGACCATCGGCGGGCTCCTGGACGTTGCCCTGCATGCGGGTCCACAGGTCGAGCACTTCGCCCAGGGCCTTGACTGTGGGGTTGGATCGATCCAGAGCGGCGATCTTGTCCGGGGTCAGGCGGCGGTCCTTCGAGGCGCTGGTCAGGTCTGCTCCGACGCGGCGCAGCGAGGACGCCAGATTGACGAGTTCTTCCTGGTGCGCAGTCCATGCCCCCAGTGCTTCTGCCAACTCCTGGGAGGCGGTGAGCAGCTCAGCCAACTGGCCGGTGGCGCCGGGGCGGGTGGGCAGGCCGGCTGACACCTTGGCGCGTGCGGTGACCTCTTCGGGCAGGGCGATGAGCTGCAACTCTTCGTAGGAACCCAGGCCCAGGTCGCCCAGTCGGGCGACAATGCGACCGACGCCTTCGACGGCGGCGTCGCGGCGGTTCATGCCGTTGGCCATCGCCGCCAGCTCGACCTCGCGCGCGTCCCGGTAGACGTCGAGCACTGTCTCGTAGATGTCGGGGTTCATCACGCGCGAGCGCACCGAGAGGTAGCCGCCGTCCGGCAGGGGGGTGACGGTGGCGAAGACGTCGTACTCGCTTCCGTCGCCCGCAAGGTTGCGGACATATGCGGCGAAGGGCTCGCCCGACTCCAGGGTGTCCCACATGGCGCGGAAGGCGCCGCCGGGCATGTCAGGGTGGCGGATGATGTTGTGCGGTGCGCCGGTGAGTTCTTCGCGAGGGTGGCGGGAGAGTTCGACGAAGACTTCATTCGACCGCTGGATGACACCGCGCGCATCGGTCGTGGAGAAGAAGAGGTCGTCGACACCGACCTCGTGGGTGGCGCCGGTGGGAGTCGTGGTGGTCACGGGAGTCCTTGAGGTTGACGGGAGATCGGTTTGGGCATTTGCGGACAACTGAACCCAATACGCCTCTGAGATTATCAAACCGACTGCACGGGAAGTCCGGTCTTGGGCCCCGGTCGGGGCTCTGGTGGGCGCTTCGGGGCGCCACTGGCTGCTCGTGGTGTGCACCCGAGTGAGGGAGCGGTGGCGGCGATGGGCGTGATGGGGCCGATCACCGCCGGTTCACGTGCCAATGCAGACTCGTCGGGCCTGCGGGTGGGGTGTCGAAGAACTTGGACATGACGAGCGGGCGTTCCACGGGCGGATCGCTGCGTGTGGGGGCAGTCCGACCCGGGGTCACGAGGGCGGGGCGGGTGCTTCCCGACACCCCCCGGCACAGGTGACGAGGGCGGTGTGAACGTTATCGAATCGTTGCTGAGCTCGGTTGCCCGACATTGATGTGATCGTTAACGTGGTCCCGTCAGACATCGGACGCGGACGTCCGAGAGCTGCCGGACCAGTCGAACCGATCCATCGGTCGATCGCTCAATGAGGAGAAATCAATGAACATTCGTCGCGCATTCGGTGGCCGCGCCGCAGGTGCTGCCGCCATCTTCGCAACCGGAGCCATCCTCCTGTCCGCCTGCGGCGGCAGTGGTGCGGGTGGGGCCGGCTCGGACGCCACCGGCTCGGGCGCTTCGGCGCAGTCGGGCGACGCTTCGACCGGATTCTCGCTGGCCAAGGGCGACACCATCGGCGTGGCCATGCCCACCCAGACCTCCGAGCGCTGGATCGCCGACGGCAACGCGGTGAAGGAAGGCCTGGAGAAGGCCGGCTACAAGGTCGACCTGCAGTTCGCCAACGACGACATCCCCACCCAGACCCAGCAGGTCGACCAGATGATCACCAATGGCGCCAAGGTCCTCGTCCTGGCCTCGATCGACGGCACCGCACTGTCCTCGCAGCTGGACAAGGCCGCCCAGGCCGGCATCAAGGTGATCTCCTACGACCGCCTGATCCGCGACAACAAGAACGTCGACTACTACGTCTCCTTCGACAACTACAAGGTCGGTGTCGCCCAGGGCACCGCTCTGCTGCGCGGCATGGGCATCGTCGACAAGGACGGCAAGGAGGTCGCCGGACACCCGACCGGCCTGAACATCGAGCTCTTCGCCGGCTCCAACGACGACAACAACTCGCAGTTCTTCTTCAACGGCGCGATGGAGGCCCTCAAGCCCTACATCGACAACAAGACCCTGGTGGTCAAGTCCGGCCAGACCAACTTCGACCAGGTCGCCACGCTGCGTTGGCAGCAGGACGTCGCCCAGAAGCGCATGGAGGACCTCATCACCTCCACCTATGGTGGCGGCTCCGGCAAGATCGCCGGTGTCCTGTCTCCCTACGACGGAATCTCCCGCGGCATCATCACCGCTCTGCAGGGCGCCGGTTACGGCAAGGACATCGCCGCCGGACTGCCGATCGTCACCGGTCAGGACGCCGAGATCGCCTCGGTCAAGCTCATCAATGACGGTGTCCAGTCCTCGACCATCTTCAAGGACACCCGCTCCCTGGCCGAGCAGACCATCAAGACCGTGACCGCACTGGGTGAGGGCAAGGAGCCCGAGATCAACAACACCACCGACTACGACAACGGTGTGAAGGTCGTGCCGTCCTACCTGCTCGAGGTCAAGACGATCTTCAAGGAGGACATCGAGTCCGAGATCATCGGTTCGGGCTACTGGACCGCCGACGAGGTCAAGGCCGGCGTCGCCGCCAAGTGATCTCCGCCTGGAACGGGGCGGGGTGGGCGTGGCCCTGGGGTCGCGCCCGTCCCGCCCCTTCCTCCATCACCCGCCACATTCGGCAGATTTGGAAGTGACATGGCGTCAAATATTCTGGAGATGCGGGACATCGACAAAGGCTTTTCCGGCGTCCAGGTGCTCAAACACGTCAACCTGGAGGTCCGCACCGGAGAGGTCCATGCCCTGTGCGGAGAGAACGGGGCCGGCAAGTCGACCCTCATGAAGGTTCTTTCCGGTGTCTACCCCCACGGACAGTACGACGGCACGATCGTCTTCGACGGCAAGGAGGTGCGATTCTCCAACGTCAAGGACTCCGAGCGTCTCGGCATCGGCATCATCCACCAGGAGCTGGCTCTGATCCCGTACCTGTCGGTGGCCGAGAACCTTTTCCTCGGTTCCGACAAGCCCATGACGGGCGGCCTCATCAACTGGCACGAGGTCAACCGCCAGGCCGAGGAGATCCTGGCCAAGGTGGGATTGCACGAGAACGTCCTGACCCCCGTCGGTCAGCTCGGTGTCGGCAAGCAGCAGCTCATCGAGATCGGCAAGGCCCTGGCCAAGGACGTGCGCCTGCTCATCCTGGACGAACCCACCGCCGCCCTCAACGACAACGACTCGGCCCAACTGCTGGACCTCATCCGCCAGCTGCGCGACCAGGGCGTGTCGATCGTCATCATCTCGCACAAGCTCAACGAGATCGCGGCCATCGCGGATCGCACGACGATCCTGCGTGACGGCCAGTCCATCGAGACCATCGACATGTCGGACCCGGCCTCGACCCAGAACAGGATCATCTCGCTCATGGTGGGTCGAGAACTCTCACAGCGCTACCCCGCACGTGAGTCCCACATCGGTGAGGAGATCCTGCGCGTGGAGGACTGGACCGTCCACCACCCGACCCAGGAAGGACGCGTGGTCGTCAAGGACGCTTCCTTCACGGTCCGTCACGGCGAGGTGGTCGGCATCGCGGGCCTCATGGGTGCCGGCCGCACGGAGCTGGCCATGAGCATCTTCGGCCGTTCCTACGGTCGGGACATCTCCGGACGCATCTACAAGGACGGCAAGGAGATCCGGGTTCGCACGGTCTCCGAGGCCATCCACCACGGCATCGCCTACGCCACTGAGGACCGCAAACACTTCGGTCTGAACCTCATCGACGACATCCGACACAATGTCGCCATGGCAGGCATGTTCAAATTGGCCCGCCGCGGAATGGTCAACGGCAATGAGGAACTGGCCGTTGCCAATGAGTACAAGCGTCGGATGAACATCCGTTCCCAGTCCGTGCTCCAGCGGGTGGGCTCGCTGTCGGGCGGAAACCAGCAGAAGGTCGTCCTGTCCAAGTGGCTCTACACCGATGCGGACGTGCTCATCCTGGACGAACCGACCCGCGGCATCGACGTGGGTGCCAAGTTCGAGATCTACACGCTCATCAACGAGATGGTGGCCGCAGGAAAGGCCGTCATCGTCATCTCCTCCGAACTCGAAGAGATTCTCGGTGTCTCGGACCGCATCTACACCTTGGCCTACGGCAGGGTCACCGGCGAGATGCCCGTGGCCGATGCCACCCAGGAAAAACTCATGGAACTCATGACAATCGAACCTGCAAGGGAGCAAGGAAAGTGAGCAGCACCAAGAACCTCGTCGAGATGTTCAAGGGGAACATCCGTCAGAGTGGCATCTTCGTCGCCTTCGCGGCGATCGTCATCCTGTTCTCCGTGCTCAGCCCCTCGTTCCTGAGCCCGCCGAACATCAACAACATCGTCCAGCAGTACTCCTACGTCTTCATCCTGACCATCGGCATGCTCTTCGTCATCGTGCTGGGCCAGATCGACCTGTCGGTCGGCTCGGTGGTCGCGGTGACGGGAGCCATCGCCGGTGTGCTCATCATCAAGCAGGGCTTGCCCTGGTGGGTGGGCATCCTGGCCGCCTTGGCAGCCGGTGTCCTCATCGGTGCCTGGCAGGGTTTCTGGGTCGCCTACGTGGGCATCCCCGGCTTCATCGTGACCCTGGCCGGCATGCTCCTCTTCCGCGGCCTGACCTTCGTCGTGACGAACAACGTGTCGGTCTCTCCCTTCCCCGAGGCCTACAAGGCGATTGGTCAGGGCCACCTCAACGGCCTGCTCGGCGGTCACGGGTACGACGTATTCACCCTGGTGGTCTTCGGCATCGGAGTCCTGGGCTTCGCCTACTCCCAGTGGCGTTCGCGTCAGGCGCGCATCGCCTACAACCAGGTCATCGAAGCCATGTGGATCTTCATCGTGAGGATCGTCCTCATCGGTCTGGTCGTCATGGCCTTTGCCTGGCAGTTGGCGCACGAGCGCGGCCTGCCGATCGTCCTGATCCTCCTGGCCGTCCTCGTCCTCATCTACGGGGTCATGTCGAACTCGACCGTGTTCGGCCGTGACGTGTACGCCATCGGCGGCAACAAGGCCGCAGCGGCCCTGTCCGGCATCAGTGTCCGCGCGGTGACCTTCTGGACCTACGTCCACATGGGTCTGCTGGCCGGTATCGCCGGCGTCGTCTACTCCTCGCGCATGTCCGCCGCCCAGCCGGGCGCCGGCAACATGTTCGAACTCGACGCCATCGCCGCGTGCTTCATCGGCGGCGCGTCGACCACTGGCGGCATCGGACGCATCTCCGGTGCCCTCATCGGTGGTCTCATCATGGCGGTCCTGTCCAACGGCATGCAGTTGCTGGGTGCCGACACCGCCACCCAGCAGATGGTCAAGGGCATGGTCCTGCTGTTGGCTGTCGCCTTCGACGTGTGGAACAAGCGTCGTTCCGGCAACCAGTGAGTCGAGCCCGTCCCACACGGTGACGAGGGCGGGGCGTTCAGGCGATCGCGCCTGAGCCCTGCCCTCGCACCATCGGGAAGGGACAGCGCTCGCCCGCATTGACTGAGGAGAGGGCCAATGGCCACAGGTCGAAACCGCAGGCGACCGCCGTCGATCCTCGACGTGGCCGCCGCAGCGGGGGTGTCGCACCAGACGGTCTCCCGCGTGCTCAACAAGTCGGCGAATGTCGCCGAACACACCCGCGAGAAGGTGCAGGCCGCCATCGAGGCCTTGGGCTACCGCCGCAACTCGGTGGCCCGCGCACTGGTCACCCGCCGCTCCGGGGTCATCGGCATCGTCACCACCACCTCATGGCACTACGGGCCGACCTCGATCCTGTTGTCCGTGGAGATCGCCGCGCGGGCCGCCGGCTACTACACGGTGGTGGCACCCATCGACGACGAGGCCGAGGTCGACGAGGTCGCCAGGGCCCTGGACGATTTCCTGGGCCTGCCCGTCGAAGGCCTGGTGTTCATCGCCCCCACACGTGACATCGCCCGGGACTTGCAGGGCATTTCCTTGCCGGTTCCGATGGTTGCCGTGACCTCGGCGCAGATCGGCGCCATGAGTGGCATCATCGGTGTCCACATCGCCCAGGAGGGCGGCGCGGACGCCGTGATGGACCACCTGCTCGGCCTGGGGCATCGGGACATCGCCCATGTGGCCGGTCCCGACGGGGCCTACGAGGCCCGTATCCGCGAATCCGTGTGGCGCGCCGGACTGGCCGAGCGCGGGCTCACGGTGCGCGAGCCATTGGGCCACGCGTGGGACTGCGACTCCGGCTACGAGGCCGGCAGGGTCCTGGTCAAGGAGGGACTGCCCACCGCGGTGTTCTGCGCGAATGACGAATTGGCACTGGGGCTGTACCGCGCTTTCGCAGAGTCAGGGGTCCGCATTCCCGAGGATGTTTCCGTGGTCGGATTCGACGACCTGCCCTCCGCCCCGTTCTACGTTCCTCCTCTGACGACGGTCGCCCAGGATTTCGAGGCACTGGGCGAGCAGATCGTCGCGGCTTTGAAGGAGGCCCTCGCCGGCGAGTCGCTCCCGCAGGAGGCGCACCTGCCCACGCGACTGGTCGTGCGAGGCTCCACCGCCGCGCCGCGACACGCCTGAGAGCCTTTCCGGGAAAGCTGCCGCAGGCGCCCGGTGGGTCGTGCGACCATGGCGAGACCGACACGACGGCCGTGAGCGCGGCTGTGAGGCAGTTCGGAGGACGCCAATGAGGAGTGCGGGTGGGGGGCACAGGGCCCCGGCCATGACGGATGTCGCGAGGATCGCGGGGGTGTCGCACCAGACGGTCTCCCGCGTGCTCAACGGCAGTGGGCGGGTGGCCGAGGAGACCCGACGCAAGGTCCTGGACGCCATCGAACAGACCGGCTACCGGCGCAACTCCGTGGCGCGGGCACTGGCGCGCAACAGGTCCGAGACCATCGGCGTGGTGAGCACCTCCGGGTTGTTCCACGGCCCGATGTCGACTCTTCTGGCCGTCGAGGTGGCTGCCCGCACCCACGGCTACTACACGGTGGTGGCCCCTGTCGACGATGACGACCCGGGCGCCGTACGTGCGGTCATCGACCACTTCCTCAGCCTGCCCGTGGACGGGGTGGTCCTCATCTCTCCTGTGCGTGACGTGGCCGCCGACCTGGCGAACCTGTCCCTTCCGGTGCCCGTCGTCGCCGTGACGGCTGCCGATCCGGGGCCGGGCTGCGGGGTCATCACCATCTCCATCGACCAGCAGGCCGGCGCCCGCGCGGCCATGGAGCACCTGTTGGACCTGGGGCACACGGACATTGCGCACGTGCCGGGTCCGCGCTCCTACTTCGAGGCGCGCATCAGGTGCCGCGTGTGGCGCGGGATGCTGGAGGATCGGGGTCTTGCGGTGCGTGAGCCGCACGACGGTGGATGGGAGTTCGAGGTCGGGTACCGCGAAGGCCTGCGCATGCACGCCCAAGGGCTTCCCACGGCGGTCTTCTGTGCGAACGACCAGTCCGCCCTGGGTCTGTACAGGGCCTTCGGGCAGTTGGGGGTGCGCATTCCGCAGGAGGTGTCCGTGGTCGGATTCGACGACATGCCGGCCGCGGCCCACTACCTGCCCTCGTTGACCACCATCGGGCAGGACTTCACGCGGATGGGCCGCAGGGCGGTCGATGCTCTGGTGCGGGCCATTGACGAGGGCGAGGCGGTCGAGACTTCGATGCTCGCCCCCACACTGGTGGTGCGCGAGTCCACTGCGCCCCCGCGCACCGGGTGAAGGGGCAGGGGTGAACCCGTGGTGTGGACGGCTCCCGTGGACGGGGGCGAAGGCGGGGCCTTCGTGGCCCTTGGAAGGGGGGTGCGGGCCGCCCTCGAATCGTGGACATGCCAACGATGTGAGCGCTAACCTTGGGGGGTCCGCAGGGACGTGCCCCAATGAAGGAGGACATCGTGGACCACAGGGATCCGACGACGTGGACGCAGGAGTTCACGGCAGAGGTCGCACGGACAAGGCAGGTCGTGGCGAAGCTCCACGGGGAACTCACCCGGTGGGGGCTGGTCGTGTGGACAGCCGGCAACGTGTCCCAGAGGGTGAAGGGTCCGGCCGAGGACGCTTCGCAGGACCTTCTTGTCATCAAGCCCTCCGGGGTCGCCTATGAGGACCTCACACCGGAGAACATGGTGGTGTGCGACCTCGACGGCGCCCTCGTCCAAGGGGACGCCTCGCCCTCCTCCGACACCGCCGCCCACGCCTACGTCTACACGCACATGCCGCAGGTCGGTGGAGTGGTCCACACCCACTCCACCTACGCCACCGCTTGGGCTGCACGCGGCGAGGAGATCCCCTGCGTCCTGACCATGATGGGCGACGAGTTCGGCGGCCCGGTACCCGTGGGCCCCTTCGCCCTGATCGGCGACGACTCCATCGGACGCGGCATTGTCGAGACCCTGTCGACCTCGCGCAGCCCCGCGGTGCTCATGCGAAACCACGGGCCCTTCACCATCGGCAAGGACGCCCGCGCCGCCGTCAAGGCCGCCGCCATGGTCGAGGAGGTCGCCCGCACCGTGCACATCAGCCGGCAACTCGGTGAGCCCATCCCGATTCCCCAGGACAGGATCGATTCCCTGTACGCCCGCTACCAGAACGTCTACGGTCAGCACTGAGAGGGCCGGAAGAATCCACGAGGAAGGAACTGTCCCCATGTCGAGCTTCTACGAAGGCCGTGAGGTCTGGTTCTTCACCGGCAGCCAGGACCTCTACGGCGAGCAGACCCTGCGTCAGGTAGCCGAACAGTCCCAGGAGGTGGTCCGCCTGCTCAACGAGTCCGGGGTCCTTCCCGCGCCGATCGTGTGGAAGCCGGTCCTCAAGGACTCCGAGGCGATCCGCCGGGCCATGCTCGACGCCTCCGCCGATGACAGGGTCCTGGGTGTCATCTCCTGGATGCACACCTTCAGCCCGGCGAAGATGTGGATCCGTGGCCTGGAGGTCCTGTCCAAGCCGCTGCTGCACCTGGCCACCCAGGCCAATGTCGAGATCCCTTGGGACTCCATCGACATGGACTTCATGAACCTCAACCAGGCCGCACACGGCGACCGCGAGTACGCCTACATCCTCACGCGCCTGGGGGTGGCGCGCACGACGGTGGTCGGGCACGCGTCGAATCCGCAGGTCGGCGAGAAGGTGGGCACGTGGATGCGTGCCGCCGCCGGCTGGGCCGCCACCCACGAACTGCGTGTCGTGCGCTTCGGTGACAACATGCGCAATGTGGCCGTCACCGAGGGCGACAAGACCGAGGCCGAACGCCAACTCGGCGTCTCGGTGAACACGTGGGGCGTAAACGACCTGGTCGCTGCGGTCGGGGCCGTCGACGAGTCCGACGTGGATGCGCTGGTCAGCCTGTACGAGGAGCTCTACGACGTCGCCGAGGAGCTGCGAAAGGGGGCACCTCGCCACGAGTGCCTGCGCTACGCCGCCCGCCAGGAGATCGCCATCCGTTCCTTCCTGGACGAGAGGGGGGCCAAGGCCTTCACCACGAACTTCGAGGACTTGGGGGCGCTGCGTCAGCTTCCGGGCCTGGCGGTCCAGCGCCTGATGGCGGACGGATACGGCTTCGGCGCCGAGGGTGACTGGAAGACCGCCGTGCTGGTGCGCGCTGCCAAGGTCATGGGGGAAGGGCTTGCCGGTGGGGCCTCCCTCATGGAGGACTACACCTACAACCTGGTGCCCGGCCAGGAACTCATCCTGGGGGCGCACATGCTCGAGATCTGCCCGAGTCTGACCACCGCCAGGCCCCGTGTCGAGATCCACCCGCTGGGCATCGGCGGCAAGGAGGATCCCGTGCGCATGGTCTTCGACGCCTCAGCCGGCGCCGGCGTGGTCGTGGCCCTGTCGGACATGCGGGACCGTTTCCGACTGACGGCCAATGTCGTCGAGGTGGTCGAGCCGGCCCACCCGATGCCGAAGTTGCCGGTGGCGCGCGCGATGTGGCGCCCCGAACCGGACCTGTACACCTCGATCGAGGCGTGGTTGACCGCCGGCGGAGCCCACCACACGGTGATGACCACCCAGGTCGGTGTCGAGGTGTGGGACCAGTTCGCCCGGATCGCCGGTATGGAGCTGCTGGTCATCGACGAGTCGACGACCGCCCGCGACTTCCATCAGCGTGTGCGGTGGAACCAAGCCTACCACCGCCTGGCGCAGGGTCTGTGAGGCGCTGAATCGCCGCGCTGCGGGTGCAGCTGGGTGGAGGGCCCGCGGGAGTAGGCACGGGCCCTCCACCCTTGTGGCTGGAATGCCCTCTGACGTCGTCAGAGGCCTTCGTCAAAGAGGGTCACAATATGATTACGAATGAGAGAATGCTCACAGTGGATCTGGTGTTAGCGCTAACCTCCAAGTGTCTGAACAGGGTCCGAAGGCGTGACCGGCACGCGCGGACCTTCTGGGATCGTTCGAGGAGGAACCCATGTCCCACACCGGAAAGTGGCCGCGTCTGGCCGCTGTCGCAGCTTCTGCCGTTGTCGCCCTCTCCCTGGCCGCCTGCGGATCCGGTGGCGGGGGAGGCGGAGCCGAGTCCGGGGCCGCCAGTGGAGGCGGCGCCGGAGGAACCATCAAGATCGGCTTCTCCCAGTTGGGCGCCGAGTCCGGATGGCGCACCGCCAGCACCGAGTCCATCAAGTCCTCACTCACCGCGGACAAGGGTTTCGACCTCACCTTCGTCGATGCGCAGCAGAAGCAGGAGAACCAGATCAAGGCCCTGCGCGACTTCATCGCCCAGGACGTCGATGTCATCGCATTCGCCCCGGTCATCGAGACCGGATGGGACGAGGTCCTCCAAGAGGTCAAGGACGCCGGTATTCCTGTGATCCTCGTCGACCGCACGATCAAGACCAGCGTCGACAAGTCCTACGTCACGCACATCGGCTCCGACATGGCCTCCGAGGGCAAGGCCGCCGGCGAATGGGTGAAGAAGAACGTCCCCGACGCCAAGATCTTCGAATTGCAGGGCACGATGGGCTCGGGCCCGCAGATCGACCGTGAGAAGGCCTTCGACGAGGTCGTCGGCGCCGACAAGATCCTGGGCAAGGCCTCAGGCAACTTCACCCGCGCCGAAGGCAAGACCGCGATGGAGGCCGCCCTGCAGGCCCACCCGAACATGAACCTCGTCTTCGCCCACAACGACGACATGGGTCTGGGAGCCATCGAAGCCATCGAAGCGGCCGGCAAGGTTCCGGGAAAGGACATCAAGATCGTCACCATCGACGGCGTGCGCGACGGCCTGCAGGCCCTGGTGGACAAGAAGTTCAACTACGTCGTCGAGTGCAACCCGATCTTCGGTGAGCAGTTGGCCGAACTGGTCAAGAAGGTCGCCGCCGGAGAATCCGTCCCTGAAAAGACCGTCGTCGAGGACAAGGCCTTCGACCAGACGATCACCCAGGCGGAGGTCGACGCCCGCGCCTACTGATCGGGCGCGTCGGCGCACAGGACAATGGGCTGCGAGTGAGGAAAGAAGAACTCGATGAGTGCCACAGGCGGCGGCGGGCGCGAACCGGTCGTCGAAATGACGGGGATCACCGTCACCTTCCCGGGGGTACGAGCCCTTGACGCAGTGGATTTCACACTGGCCAAGGGGGAGGTCCACGCCCTCATGGGCGAGAACGGCGCTGGCAAGTCGACCCTGATCAAGGCGCTGACCGGCATCAACGCCCTTGCCGGCGGTGCCATCAGCCTCTTGGGTCGGCCCTGTGCGCCCACGGGCCCTGAGGACGCCCAAAGACGGGGAATCGCCACCGTCTACCAGGAGGTGAACCTCTGCCCGAACATGACCGTCGCCGAGAACGTCATGCTGGGCCACGAGGTCCACATCGGGCCCTTCATCGACTGGCGTGCCACTCGCCGCATCGCCGCGGAGAACCTGGCCCGCATGCACCTGGACATCGACCCCAGGTCGCAACTGTCCTCGCACAGCGTCGCCGTCCAACAACTGTGCGCCATCGCCCGCGCCCTCGTCACCGACGCGAAGGTCCTCATCCTGGACGAGCCGACCTCGTCCCTGGACCCCAGCGAGGTCGACCAGCTCTTCACGATCGTCCGGGAGCTGCGGGACCAAGGGGTCTCCATCATCTTCGTCTCGCACTTCCTCGACCAGGTCTACGAGATCACCGATAGGATGACCGTCCTGAGAAATGGGCGTCTGGTCGCCGAATTCGTCACCGACGAGGTTTCGCGCCGCGACCTGGTCTCGGCCATGGTCGGACACACCGTCGACTCCCTCACACAGATCGAGTCCACCGCCCGGTCCTTGGCCGACGACGAGGAGGTCCGCCCCACCTTCCTCCAAGCGCGGGCCCTGGGGCGCAACCACAGCGTCGCACCCTTCGACCTGAGCGTCCACAAGGGGCAGATCATCGGCCTGGCGGGCCTGCTCGGCTCGGGGCGCACCGAGGCGGCGCGCCTGCTGTGCGGCGCCGACCAGGTCGACACCGGGCACATCGAGATCCGTGGGCACGAGGTCGCCTTGAAGAACCCGTTGGTGGCCCTCAAGGAAGGCATCGCCTACTCCACCGAGGACAGGAAGAAGGATGGCATCATCGCGGACCTCACGGTGCGCGAGAACATCGCCCTGGCTCTCCAATCCGCGCGTGGGACGCTGTGCCCCATCCCCCGCAAGGAACTCGACGAGATCGTCCGGCGTTTCATGGAGGCCATGAACATCCGCCCGCGCGACCCCGAAGCGCTCATCAAGAACCTCTCCGGCGGAAACCAGCAGAAGGTCCTCCTGGCACGCTGGCTGGCCACCGACCCCTCACTGCTGTTGTTGGACGAACCCACGCGCGGCATCGACGTGGGTGCCAAGGCCGAGATCCAAAAGCTCGTCACGCAACTCGCCTCTGAGGGAATGTCCGTCATGTACATCTCCTCCGAACTCGACGAGGTCGTACGCCTGTGCCACAAGGTCTGCGTCATGAGGGACCGGCGGATGATCGCCACCATCGACAACGGTCCCGAGGTCACCCAGGAAACGGTCCTCGAAGCCATCGCCTCGGCGCGAGGAGCCCAGGACGAGGACGGGGCCGCAGGTGAAGGAGTCGCACATGAGTGACAACGGGCGCGCCGCCTCACTCGACATCGGCGCGGTTTTGCGGAAAGCCTCCGGGCATTCGACCTTCTGGCCCTCGATCGCGCTGGTGGCCCTGGTCATCGCCTGTGGAGTCAAGAGCCCCGGCTTCCTCGACGTCACCGTGCAGGACGGGCACCTCTTCGGACAGCCCGTGGACATCCTGAGGAACTCCGCCACACCGCTGCTGCTTGCCCTGGGGATGTGCCTGGTGATCGCCACCAGCGGCATCGACCTGTCAGTGGGTGCCGTCATGGCGATCTCCCTGGCCGTCTCGCTCACGTGGATCGACTCCTCACCCGCGGGAGGCGACCCCGGCACCGTGGTCGTCGCCCTGCTGCTCGGCCTGCTGGTCGCCCTGGTCATCGGCGTGTTCAACGGGTTCCTGGTCACGGTGTTGGAGATCCAACCCTTCATCGCCACGATGATCCTCATGGTCGCCGGTCGCGGAATCGCCATGCTGCTCACCCAAGGGCAGATCACCACCGTCACCTCACCCCCGTTCAAGGCGATCGGTTCCGGGTTCTTCCTGGGCATCCCCAACCCTGTCGTCATCGCGGCCGTCGTCTTCACCCTGCTCGCCCTGCTGGTGCGACGCACGGCCTTCGGGATGATGCTGGAGTCGATCGGCATCAACCGGGAGGCTTCGCGCCTGGCAGGTGTGCGCGCCGCCAGCACCACATGGATCGTCTACGTGGTCTGCGGGTTGCTGGCGGGACTGGCCGGCATCGTCTACGGCGCGCCGACCATGGCCGCCGACGCGAACAACATCGGCCTCATGAAGGAGATGGACGCGATCATGGTCGTGGTCCTGGGCGGGACGAAACTCGACGGCGGCCGGTTCTCCTTGGCCGGTACGGTCGTCGGCGCGCTCATCCTTTCCGCACTGGAAAGGGCCGTCGTCATCTTCGAACTGCCCTCCCAGACCACGCCCCTGTTCAAGGCGGTGGTGCTCATCGCCGTGTGTGTGGCGGCCTCGCCGCTGTTCGCCGAAAGGATGCGACTGCGCAGGGCGCGCGCTGAAGCCGCCCGCGCAGGAGCCATGACCAGCGAGGTGGTCGCATGAACACCGCGCATGCCACTTTGCGACGGGTGCCCAGGATCGACCGCCGCTTCCTGCCGGTCATCGGGACCGTGCTGACCTTGGCGGTCATTCTCCTGATCGGCGAGCTCCGCTACGGGCTGGGCAGCGGGTCGCGCGCCTTCATCTCGATGAAGCTCCTGTCGAATCTGCTGGTCGACAACTCCTACCTGCTGGTCCTGGCCGTGGGGATGACCTTCGTCATCCTCACCGGCGGCATCGACCTGTCGGTGGGGGCCGTGGTGGCCCTGGTCGGCCTGGTCACCGCCAAACTCTTCATGGCGGGGGCCTCCCTGCCCGTGGTCGTCATCGTCGGAGTTCTCATCGGCACCACCTGTGGACTGGTCATCGGGGTCCTGGTCCAGGTCTTCGACATCCAACCCTTCATCGCCTCGCTGGCCGTCATGTTCCTTGCCCGCGGTCTGGCCAATGTCGTCTCGGTGCAATCCTTGCCGATCGAGGACCAGGGTTTTGCGGCGCTGGCCGCGTGGTCCCTGAAATTCGGTGAGGGAAAGTCGCTGTGGCGGATCAATGCGTCAATGATCGTGGCCGGGATCGTGCTGCTCGTCGGTTTCCACATCCTCCACCACACCCGCTTCGGGCGAACCGTGTACGGCCTTGGCGCGGGGGACCAGGGGCAGGCTGTTCGGCTCATGGGCCTGAGTGAGGGGCGCACGCGGGTGCTTGTCTACGTGATCTCCGGGACGTGTGCGGGAATCGCGGGAATTCTCTTCGCGCTGTACACGAAGTCGGGGTTCAATCTCACGGGCATCGGAATGGAACTCGACGCCATTGCCTCGGTGGTCATCGGCGGGACATTGCTCGTGGGCGGCTACGGTTTCGTCCTGGGTTCGGCAGTGGGTGTCCTGGTCTACGGGCTCATCCAGGTCCTCATTGCCCGCGAAGGTCTGGATTCGTGGTGGACGAAGGTCTTCATCGGAGTCGTCCTGCTGGGATTCGTCATCTTGCAGAAGATCGTGGCGGTGAAGAGGCAATAGCAGGCGACGAGGGGGCGCAGCGGCCCGGGAGGCGCCTTCGGGGCCCGTGGAGTGCACGAGTGTCGTCTGAATTGTGCGAAACAGCGGGTCTCGACCTGACAACATCGACTGTTTTACGTACTGTGTCCCCTGTGACCACCATTGTGGCCCCGAAACTACGAGGAATGAGGTTCCCGATGTCCGTCAACCGCACCGAACTCGTCGCCAAGATCGCTGAGCGCGCCAACCTGACCAAGGTCCAGGCTGACGCTGCCCTTGCCGCCTTCCAGGAAGTCCTGGTCGAGTCGCTGGCTGCTGGCGAGTCCGTCAAGGTGACCGGTCTGCTGTCGGTGGAGCGCGTCGAGCGCGCCGCCCGTACCGGCCGCAACCCCCGCACCGGCGAGGAGATCCAGATCCCCGCGGGCTTCGGCGTGAAGCTTTCGGCCGGCTCGACCCTGAAGAAGGCCGTCTCCGCCTGATCGGTCGACACGACCCGCGTGAAGGGGCCTGTCCACCTCGGACGGGCCCCTTCTCTGTCCCCGGAAACCCACATGAGCGATGTTTCTTGACGATTAGTGACTCAGAACGCGCACAAGTACGCATTTTCGTGTGTGAGAAGGCGTAGACTGGCACCTGCGAACGCCGCGACCTGCGGCACCTTCAATGTTGAGGAGCCTTCTCCATGAGGATTGCCATCCTGCCCGACGCCGCCGCCATCGCCGGCCTCGCCGCAGACAGAATCGAAGCCCTGTACCGGCGCAAACCCGCTTTCGTCCTCGGTCTGGCCACCGGATCGACCCCCCTGCCGCTCTACGCCGAACTGGTCGAACGCCACAAGGCCGGCCGCATCTCCTTCGCCGAGGTCTCCTCCTACAACCTCGACGAATACGTCGGCCTGCCCCGCGACCACGTCGAGGGCTACTCGAACTTCATCCACCGCCACCTCGTCGACCTCGTCGACTTCCGTGAGGGCGCCGCACACGGACCTGACGCCTGGACCGGTGACAGCCACGCGGCCGCAGCCGCCTACGACGCCGCCATCCGCGAAGCGGGCGGCATCGACCTGCAGGTCCTGGGCATCGGCTCGGACGGACACATCGGATTCAACGAACCCGCAGGATCCCTGACCTCCCGCACCCACGTGGGAGTCCTGACCGAACAGACCCGCCGCGACAACTCCCGCTTCTTCGACGGCGACATCGACGCGGTCCCCACCCACTGCATCACCCAGGGCCTGGGCACCATCATGGAGGCTCGGGAGAACCTCATGATCTGCACCGGCGAAGGCAAGGCCGAAGCCGTGCGCGAACTCGTCGAGGGGCCCGTTTCCCAGCGCTGGCCCGCCACCATCCTCCAGATGCACCCCAACACCGTGGTCTTCCTCGACGAGGCCGCCGCCTCCCGCCTGGAGATGAAGGACTTCTACCGCGAGGTGTGGGAGAAGGAACAGCTTCCGCTCTGAGCGCACCCCGCCGTACCCGAAGGCCCGGGCCCGTTGGAACCACGCGGTTTCGGCGGGCCCGCCCTCGTCCCTTGGCCGCATCGACGCCCAACGCGAGCAGTGGCCCCACCGCCGCGCCCGGCTACCATGGAGCCCATGCGCGCACTCGACGAACCCACCGGCCCGGGAGCACCCGAAGGCCCGGCGACCCAGTCCTCGACCGGACTGCTCGAGCGCACCGAGGTCGAACGCGAGAAGTCACCCGGAGACGGTGACCGCTTCGCGCACTTCGTGCGCAAGGACAAGGCCAACTCGTCGATGATCACCGGCCAGCCGGTGGTCGCCCTGTGCGGAAAGGTGTGGATCCCCACCAGGGACGCCTCGAAATTCCCCGTGTGCCCCACATGCCGGAAACTGCGCGAGGAGATGGGACGCAATGGGCGCAACTGGCCCTTCTCCGACGGGGGCTCCGGGTCTGGAGGCGGCCGGCAGTGAGGCCCACGCCCGCACGGCCGGGTGGTCCCGCACACGCGTCGACCTCGGCCGCTCAGTCCATGTCGCCCTCTTTCCCCGCCAGAGCCGCGTGGGGCACCGCACAGAACCTGCGCAAGTGGCAGGCGGAAGCCCTGTCCCTGTACATGCACTCCGCTCCGCAGGACTTCCTGGCCGTGGCCACCCCCGGGGCCGGCAAGACCACCTTCGCCCTGCGCATCGCCGTGGAGCTCATGGGTCAGGGCGTCGTCGACAAGGTGACGATCGTCTGCCCGACCGAGCACCTCAAGGTCCAGTGGGCCGATGCCGCAGCGCGTGTGGGCATCCACGTGGACCCCGCCTTCACCAACTCCCAAGGCCTTGCCGGCTCCCACTTCGACGGGGTGGCCGTCACCTACGCGCAGGTCGCCGCCAACCCGATGGTCCACTGCGCGCGCACGCGCACCCACCGCACCCTGGTCATCCTCGACGAGATCCACCACGCCGGAGACTCCCTGTCGTGGGGCGACGGTGTGCGTGAAGCCTTCGAGGACGCCACGCGCAGACTGGCGCTGACGGGAACGCCCTTCCGCTCCGACACCTCACCCATTCCCTTCGTCCGCTACGTCGAGGACGACTCCGGGGTGCGCCGCTCACGCGCCGACTACACCTATGGCTACGGGGACGCCCTGCGAGACGGGGTCGTGCGGCCGGTCCTGTTCATGTCCTACTCCGGGCAGATGTCCTGGCGCACCTCGATGGGCGACGAGTACACGGCGCGCCTGGGCGAGCCGCTGACGAAGGACCTCATGAAACAGGCCTGGCGCACCGCCCTGGACCCGTCGGGGGAATGGATCCGACAGGTCCTCCAGGCCGCCGACCAGCGCCTGGAGGAAGTGCGACGCCAAGTTCCCGACGCCGGAGGACTGGTCATCGCCGCCGACCAGAACCAGGCGCGCGCCTACGCCCGCCACCTGCGTTCCATCACCGGACGCGGAGCCACCGTGGTCCTGTCCGACGACGCGGACGCCTCCGAACGCATCGACGCCTTCCGCGAATCCACCGACAAGTGGATGGTGGCCGTGCGCATGGTCTCCGAGGGCGTGGACGTGCCGCGCCTGGCGGTGGGCGTGTACGCGACGAACACCTCGACCTCGCTCTTCTTCGCCCAGGCGGTGGGCCGATTCGTGCGGGCACGCCGCCGCGGAGAGACCGCGACCGTCTTCATCCCGTCCGTGGTGCCCCTGCTGGACCTGGCCGGACAGATGGAGGTCGAACGCGACCACGCACTCGACCGGAAACCGGCGGAGGGCGGGGACCCCGAGTGGAGTCCCGAGGACGCCTTGGTGGCCCGGGCCAACCGTGAGGAAAAGGCCTCGGCCGAACTCACGGGTTCCTTCCGGGCCCTGGGAGCGGATGCGGAGTTCGACGCCGTCCTCTTCGACGGCGCCGCATGGGGCACGGGAGCGCAGGTCGGCTCCATCGAGGAACAGGAGTACCTGGGCATTCCCGGGCTGCTGGAACCCGAACAGGTGACCACCCTGCTGCGGGCCCGCCAGAAGGAACAGATCGCCCAGCAGAGGAGGTCCTCGGAGGCGGCACGCGTGCGTGAGGCGAATTCCGGGATCGCCGACCACCGCCGGCGCGCCGCCAAGCGCAAGGAACTCTCGCACCTGGTCTCGTCGTGGTCACGCAGGTCGGGGGAGTCCCACGCGAACATCCACTCGGCGCTTCGCAGGCGCTGCGGGGGCCCCGAGGTCGCCCAGGCCACCACCGAGCAGATCGAGGCGCGCATCGCGCTGCTGCGCGAGTGGTTCGTCGGACGTTCCTGAGGGCGCCGGCGGCGCGAGCAGCACTCAGAGTGCGATGTGGCGGGTGGGAATCGCCGTCTCGCCCTCGGACAGTCGCCACGCCTGGTAGGGCAGTTCATTGCGGGAACGCAGGTGACGCTCCTTGGCCCGCTCCAAGGCGTCGGGGCCCCACGCCTCGGCGTCGATGACCCCGTCGCGCACCAGGACCACCTGCAGGGGCCGGGCCCCCAGCCGCTCCAACTCCGCCATGGCGGCCTCCTCACTGGGGGCGGTCACCAGGACCTCTTCGGCGGCGTAGCCGTCCTCGTCCACCGTGCGGCCGGCCCACTTGCGCCCACCCACCGTCGACTTGGCCTCGGACTTCTTGGCCACCGGATGCATGGCCCCGTCCTCGCCCTCACGCTGGACGACCTTGTAGACGAGGGCGGCCGTGGGCACCCCGGAACCGGTGACGAGTTTCGTGCCCACACCGTAGGAGTCGACGGGCGCGGCGCCCAGGGCGGCGATCGCGTACTCGTCCAGGTCGTTGGTCACCGTGATCTTCGTCGTCGTGGCCCCCATGGCGTCCAGTTGACCGCGCACCGTGAAAGCCTGGGCCACCAGGTCACCCGAGTCCAGGCGCACCGCGCCGAGCTCACCCCCGGCGGCACGCGCCGCCTCCACGGCATTGCGTACCCCCTGGGCCACGTCGTAGGTGTCGACCAGCAGGGTCGTGGCGGTTCCCAAGGAGGCGATCTGGGCGTCGAAGGCCTCACGCTCGCAGTCGTGGAGCAGGGTGAAGCTGTGCGCGGCAGTGCCGATTGCGCGGATGCCGTAGCGCTTGGCGGCCTCCAGGTTCGAGGTGCCGGCGAAGCCACCGATGTAGGCGGCCCGGGCCGCAGAAATCGCCGCGCGCTCGTGGGCGCGGCGGGCTCCCATGTCATTGCAGGGCCGTCCGTGGGCGGCAATGGTCATTCGCGAGGCCGCCGAGGCGATCGCACAGTCGTGGTTGAGCACCGACAGCAGCAGGGTCTCCAACACCGTGCATTCGGCGAAGGTGCCTTCCACGGTGAGCAGAGGCGACCCGGGGAAATAACACTCGCCCTCGGCGTATCCGAAGATGTTGCCCGAGAATCGGAAATTCGCCAAGTACTCCAGCGTCTCCTCGCTGACGATTCCCAGCCCGCGCAGCCACTGGATCTGTTCGGGTTCGAACTCGAAACGCTCCAGCGCCTCCAGGATGCGTCCGGTCCCGGCCACCACCCCGAATCGGCGGGTCGCCGGCAGGCGACGTCCGAAGAGCTCGAAGACGCAATGGCGTGATGCCGTGCCCGAACGCAAGGCGGCATCGAGCATCGTGAGTTCGTACATGTCCGTCAACAGCGACGTGGAGAAGGAAGCAGGCATGTCCCAAACCTAACGCACCATGCCCCGGCTCCGACCGAAACGCCGCGGCGAAGGACCGGGGCCTCCTAGTCTTGGAGCATGTCAGCCGACGTGGAGGTTCGTCCGGACTCGCGCGTGGACACGGTCAGAGCCCCGCTGTCCACGTGGCGAACTGTCGTGTGGGACGACCCGGTCAATCTCATGGAGTACGTCACCGAGGTCTTCCTGCGTCACTTCGGTTACCCCCGCTCCACCTGCGAGGCCCTCATGCTGCAGGTGCACGTCGAAGGGCGCGCAGTGGTCTCGACGGGGATGCGGGAGCGCATGGAGGCCGACGTGGTCGCCCTGCACGGCTACGGGCTGCGCGCCACCTTGGAGCGTGACGAATGATCGGCCACTTCGAACGCGCTCCGGGTGGGTACCGGGCGTCGCTCGACGGGGACCACTCGCTGCTGTTCCAACAGCTCCTGCGGGAGATCCTGTTGGTCCTGGACGACCCGGGGGTCTCCAGCCCGGTCCTGGCGGCCATCGACGAGGAGACCGACCGGCCCGCACCCCACGACCCCGCACTGGGACACCTCCTGCCGTCGATGAGCCTGGAACCGCAGGAGGCCGAACGCATGCGTGCCCTGACGGAGGACTTCCTGCGCGCGGAAAAGTCCTCACGCCTGCGTCGTGTTCGCCAGGAGATGAGCCGTGCGCGTCTTGCCGCACGACCGGTGTGGGTCGACGAAGACGACGTGTGGGACTGGCTGGCCGCCCTCAATGACGTGCGCCTGGCCCTTTCCGGGGAACTGGGACTGGAGGACCAGTCGGACGCAGAACGTGTCGAACGCCTCGCCATGGAGCAGGAAGAGTCCCGCGCAAGGGAGAACAACGTCGCCGCGGTGTACATGATGGTCACCTGGTGGCAAGGTTCACTGCTTGGCGCGATGCGTGCGGGAGTACCCACCAACTAGTGTCCGGAGCATGGACAACGCGCCGATCGGGATCTTCGACTCGGGCCTGGGAGGCCTGACCGTCGCGCGTGCAGTCATCGACAAACTCCCCGACGAACACATCATCTACCTGGGCGACACGGCGAACACCCCCTACGGCCCCAAACCCATCGCCACCGTCCGTGAACACACCTTGGCAGGCCTGGACGAACTGGCCTCCCGGGGAGTCAAAGCCCTGGTCATCGCCTGCAACACGGCCACGGCCGCCGCAGTGTCGGATGCGCGGGAACGCTACTGGATCGATGCGGGAATCCCCGTCATCGAAGTCATCACCCCGGCGGCCCGCGCAGCGGTCAACGCCACCCGCAACCGCCGGATCGGCGTCATCGGCACCGAGGCGACGATCCGCTCGGAGGCCTACAGTTCGGCCCTTGCCGCAGTGCCCGGACTCGAATTGCACGCCCGAGCGTGCCCGCGATTCGTCGAATTCGTCGAAGCGGGCATCACCCACGGGCCGGATCTTGAGTCCGTCGCCCGCGAATACCTGGTCCCGCTCAAGAGCGCCGGAGTCGACACCCTGGTCCTGGGCTGCACGCACTACCCGCTGCTCACAGGCGTCATCGGGCGCGTCATGGGCGAGGGCGTCACCCTGGTGACCTCCTCGGAGGCCACCGCCAACGTCACCTACAACGAATTGGTCGACAGGGACATGCTCCACGTGCCCCTGGGGCCCGGCGAGCGCCAAGAACACCTCTTCCTCACCACCGAGGCCGAAGGAGCCTTCCCGCAACTGGCCAGACGATTCCTGGGTCCCGAGGTCCAACAGGTCCACCACGTCGACGTCGACTCCCACGGCGGCGGACGCAGGGGCAGGACGGCCACGGGATGGAACTGAGGATCGTCGGGTGCACGGGGTCGATGTCCGGCCCGCACTCCTCAGCCTCCTGTTACCTGGTCCGCGCTCGCGGCATGGATCCCGTCACCGGGGTGGTGCGCTGGTGGAACCTGGCCCTGGACCTGGGCCCGGGTTCCTTCGGACAGCTGTGGCGCCACATCGATCCGGTGGACCTGGACGCCGTGGTCTTCTCGCACTGCCATGCCGACCACATGGCTGATGTCATCTCCTTGCACGTGCACCGCCGTTGGGGGCCGGCCAAGGGGCGGGCGCCGATCGTCGTGGCGGGCCCGGCGGGCACCATCGACCGCATCCGCGACATCGACGGCTGCGGTCCGGGCGAGGACTACGCGGGGGAGTTCCGCGTCCAGGAGTTGATCGCCGGCCAGAACGTGCAGATCGGGCCGCTCTCGCTGGTGCCCAGCCCCGCTTGGCATTCGGTTCCGGCCTTCGGCGTGCGCATCTCCGGCCCGGACGAGGCCGACCCCTTCCGCACGGTCACCCTCTTCTACACGGGGGACACCGACGAGTGCGACACGATCCTCGAGGGCGCGCGCGGTGTCGACCTGCTGCTCACCGAGGTGGGCTTCACCAGAGCCGACACCGCCCGAGGCATCCACATGGACGGGGAACGTGCGGGACGCCTGGCCACCAGGGCCGAGGTCTCGGCCGTGGTGGCGACCCACATCCAGCCCTGGACCCCTGTCGAGGTCGCGCTGGAGGAGGTGCGCCGCACGTGGTCCGGGCCCCTCGTGGCCGCCCAGGCCGGCCAGTGCTTCACGGTGGGACGCAGCTTCGGTCGTTCCCTGCGTCACGGGCGGGCCGGAGCCACCCCGCAATTGTCAGAGCTGCGGGTCCCAGTTGGGACCATTCCTCGCGACGTGTCCGCGCAGGCGGGTGACGAACTGGCCGGCGGCGTCCTCGTCCCCTGAGCCCCGGCGTCTGCGCAGGAGGATTCGCCGCACGCCCAGGCCCGCCATGGCGCTCAGGCGGATGCCGGTGGTGTCCACCCGGTGCAGCGCCATGGCCGGCAGAACCGTGGACCCGATTCCTTCGCGTACGAGGGCCAGCGCGACCTCGTAGGTGAGGTAGGAGAAGTCGACGACCTCCAGTTCACCGACCCGGGACTGGATGCGTCGAAGGGGTTCCGTGCCGGTCATCCCGGCCGAGACGCGCAACCACCGCAGGCGCGCGAGGTCGTCCAGGGTGGCCACCGTCGGTGCGGATTCGGGGGAGACCACCACCCACTTCTCGTCCAGCAGGGGCAGATCCTCCCAGCCGCGTGGGGTGGGGGAGACGTCGGTGTCCTTTTCCAGGACGAGGGCGTCGAGGCGACCTGAGCGCAGTGCCGCCATTCCGGGGCCCTCGTCGACCTCGCGCAGACTCACCTCCACGCCGGGAAGTTCTTCGCGCAGGTGGGGCAGGGCCGGCAGAAGGAGGGCGCGGGTGACGGTGGCGAAGGCGCCGATGGTCACCGTTCCGGTGACATGACCGGCCAGCGGACGCAGCTCGGTCGTCATCCGGTCGATCTCGCCGGTGATCCGCTCTGCGCCTTGGGCAAGGACCAGGCCCGCGGGGGTGAGGACCAGGCCGGAGCCGGTGCGTTGGACCAGGGTCAGACCGACCTCGTCCTCCAGGTGACGCAGCTGTTGTGACACGGCCGATGCTGAGATGTGCAACACGTCCGCAGCTGCGACGACGCCCCCTTCCTGGTGGACTGCCAGGAGGAATGGCAGTCTTCGCGGGTCAATGTGCACCGACACCCCCATGAATGAAGCAATGCTTCACGAGGTGTGAAGCAGGGTTCCATTGTGCTACATCCCGGGTGGCGTCGACGATCATGCAATGACCTTCTCGATCGGCGCAGTGGCGATGGTTCTCGGATGGGTGGGGGCCGCCAGCTCCATGGCCGCCTACTACCTTGTCTCCAGCGGCCGCTTCGCGCCCGACTCGCTGCGCTACCACGCGCTGAACATGGCCGCGTGCGCCATGCTCGCCTTCGCATGCCTGGCCACCCGGTCCTGGCCCTCGATGGTCACCAACCTCATGTTCATGGCGATCGGCGTGCACATGACGTGGAAGGTCCGTGACCGCATCCTCGTGCGCGCCAAGCGCGTCCTGGCCGGCGCCGGACCGCGCCCGGTGGGCGCTCCGCAGGAAGCCCCGGCCGAGGCCCTGCCGATCCCCGTTGCCGCTGCGGTCGGCGTCAACTGAGGACGCCCTCACCCTCGCGCAGGGTAGCGACGATGGCGGGGGTCAGCGCCCTGAACGCAATGCCCCGGTGACTGATGGCGTTCTTCTGCTCGGGTGACATCTGCGCAGTGGTCTCCTCGAAACCGTCGGGCACGAAGATCGGGTCGTAACCGAAGCCCCCCTCGCCACGTCTCAGTCGCAGCAGACGCCCGTGGACCTCGCCCCTTTCGACGAACTCCCGCCCGTCGGGCAGGACCAGAGCCGCCACCGACACGAATGAGGCGCCCCGCAGGCGGTCAGGAACATCCGTCAACTGGGCGAGCAGCAGGTCCAGATTGGCCGCATCGTCCCCGTGACGCCCACACCAGCGCGCCGAGAAGATCCCCGGAGCGCCACCCATGACCTCGACGCTCAGACCCGAGTCGTCGGCGATCGCCGGCAGCCCGGTGAACTCCACCAGGGCGCGGGCCTTGAGCAGGGAGTTCTCCTCGAAAGAGGCTCCGTCCTCGATGGGCTCGGGCGCGCCCAGATCCGACATGCGGGCAATGGTCCCGGCCTCGTATCCCTGCCACGCGGGCGCCAGGATTGCCTCCAATTCAGAGATCTTGTGGGCGTTGCCGGTGGCGAAGACCAGGCGAGGGCGCACACTCACAGCGTGACCGTCTCACCCCGGGCCGCCTCCAGGCAGCGTTTTTGCACATCGGCCAACTGCGCATTGCCCAAGGCCGCAAGGTCCAGCAGGGCGCCCAACTCGTCCCGGTCGAAGGGGGCGTGCTCGGCCGTGCCCTGCACCTCGACGAAGGCGCCCGAGCCCACCTGGACGACATTCATGTCGGTGTGGGCGCGCACGTCCTCGACATAGGGCAGGTCCAGCATTGGCGTGCCGTCGATGATGCCCACGGAGATCGCACTGACCGAATCCGTGAGGACCGGGCGGGCGGCCCGCGGGACGATGAGCCCCTCCTGTGTGCCCCAACGCACCGCCTCGGCCAGGGCCACGTAGGCGCCGGTGACGGACGCCGTGCGCGTGCCGCCGTCGGCGCGCAGGACGTCACAGTCCAGGACGATCGTGTTCTCACCCAGGGCGGCCACGTCCACCACGGCACGCAGGGAGCGTCCGATCAGACGCGAGATCTCCTGGGTGCGCCCACCGACCTTGCCCTTGACGGACTCGCGCTGGGAGCGTTCGGAGGTGGCGCGCGGAAGCATCGCGTACTCGGCAGTCACCCACCCTTGGCCGCTGCCCTTGCGCCACCTGGGAACGCCTTCGGTCAAGGAGGCGACGCACAGGACGCGTGTGTCGCCGAACTCCACCAGGACGGAACCTTCACCGGTGCCCGACCACCCGCGGGTCAGTCGCACAGGTCGGAGCTGGTCGGGGGTGCGCCCGTCGGCGCGCGTGTTCGCAGTCATGCCCCCACGTTAGCCGGGCGCTACCGTGGTCGTCATGGACGCCCGACTGCCGCTGGCCCGTGGACTGATCGACCCGATGGTTTCCTTCAGGCAGACCTTGGGCGAGACGGACCTCGTGGTGGAGGGGTCGATCGCAGGAGTCCGACGCATCGAGTACCTGGTGGTCGGGGACCGTGGAGCGGTTCTCCTGGCCTCGCAACCCGCGAACGGGCGGCAGGTGGGGCTGCTGCGGGGCGGGGCGCAGCTGCGTGAGATGGTCGCGGGCCGGACCAGTCACGTCCTCGCCCTGGGGGTCACCGCCGAGGGCACCTTCCACGTGGCGCTGCACGTGCCCAGGACCTGCGCTTCGGCCGGGCCCGGCAGATGTGAGGCCCGCGTCGAAGGCGCCGGCGTGGAGGAGTTCGGGGGCGTGTGGTCCGACCTCAGGCGAGTGGGGCACCTGCTCGGCGACGAGGACGCGGCCCTGGCGACCTCGGCCTGCGCATTGGTGGCCTGGCACGGCGAGGTCTCCTTCTGCCAGAGTTGCGGCGCGCCGTCCCACGTCAGTGGCGGCGGCTGGACGCGCACGTGTTCTGCCTGCGGACGCCTGGAGTACCCCCGGCAGGACCCGGCGGTCATCGCCTTGGTCACCGACGAGGACGATCGTGTGCTCCTGGCCCACAACACCGCGTGGCGACCGCGCTTCATGTCCCTGCCGGCGGGCTTCGTCGACGCAGGCGAATCACCTGAACGCACGGTGGTGCGGGAACTGCGTGAGGAGGTGGGCCTGGAGGTCACAGGAGTCGACTACCTGGCGAGCCAACCTTGGCCCTTCCCGCGCTCGATGATGATGGCGTTCCGGGCGCACTTGGCGCCGGGCAGTGCGCGGACGCCCACACCCGACGGGGTCGAGATCGACAGGGCGTGTTTCCTCAGCCGCAGCGAACTGGTCGAGGCCGTCACCGCCGGTGACATCGAACCACCGCGGCCCACGGCCATTGCCCGGGTGGTGCTCGAGGACTGGTTGGGCGGCCCGCTCCCGCCGTGGCCCGCACATGCGCAGGATCCGGCGACCTGAACCACGGGCGGACGCGACCCGCACCGGGAGGGAGGGTGCAGACGTCGGTGGGGGATGGGATGATCCGACCATGACCCTTCGTGACCCCGAGCAGCTCCTCGACGCCTTGGACCCTGACCAACGCAAGGTCGCCGTCCAGGTCGCAGGCCCGCTGGCGGTGCTCGCCGGGGCGGGAACCGGCAAGACCCGGGCGATCACCTACCGGATCGCCTACGGAGTCGCCACGGGCGCCTTTGACCAGACGAACATCCTGGCGGTGACCTTCACGGCGCGCGCCGCAGCCGAGATGCGCTCGCGGCTGCGGGACCTCGGGGTCCCGGGCGCCCAGGCGCGCACATTCCACTCCGCCGCCCTGCGTCAACTCCAGTTCTTCTGGCCCGGGGTGGTCGGCGGACCGGTCCCCGAGTTGATCCCCCACAAGGCCTCCCTGGTGGCCGCTGCGGCCGCACGGATCGGCATGCGCGTCGACAAGGCACTGGTGCGCGACTTGGCCGCCGAGATCGAATGGTCGAAGGTGTCCATGGTGGGACCCGAGACCTACGCCGAGCAGATCCGCAGGGACTCGCGCCCCACGCCCTCGGGCACCTCCGTGGAGGACATGGTGCGTCTGCTGGACGCCTACGAGGACGCCAAGGACGAACGCGGTGTCATCGACTTCGAGGACGTGCTGCTCACCCTGTCGGGCATGATCCAGGAGCGCCAGGACGTGGCCCGCCGGATCCGCGCCCAGTACCGGACCTTCGTCGTGGACGAGTACCAGGACGTGTCGCGCCTGCAGCAACACCTTCTGGACCTGTGGCTGGGGGAGCGCCACGACCTGTGCGTGGTGGGCGATGTCGCCCAGACCATCTACTCCTTCGCGGGGGCCTCATCCGCATACCTGCGCGACTTCCGGAAGCGCCACAGGGGAGCGAATGTCGTCGAACTCACCCGCGACTACCGCTCGACCCCCCAGGTCGTGGCCGTGGCGAATCGACTCATGGACCATGGGCGCGCCTCGGGTCCTGTGCGCACTTCGGGCGCCGTGCACCTGACCTCGACCCGCCCACCGGGTTCGGCGGTGCGTTTCTCCACCCACGCCGACGAACGTTCCGAGGCCGACCACGTGGCCCGGCGCGCACACGAACTCCACGCCCATGGCCTGCCCTGGTCCGCCATTGCCGTCCTGTACCGGACCAACAGTCAGTCGGAAGTTCTCGAACAGGCTCTGTCCGAGGTGGGCGTGCCCTTCGTCGTCAAGGGCGGCACACGATTCTTCGACCGCGAAGAAGTCCAACGCGCGATGCTCGCCCTGCGCCGCCACGCTCTGGCGCATGCCGTCGTCGACAACGCCGTCGCCACCACGACCCGCGACCAGGACGCCGAGGCCTCCACCAAGCCCCAGGACACGCTGGTCGACCTGGTCGAGGAAGCCCTGTCCGTCCTCGGATGGGCACCGCAGGCCCCTGTGGCCGGCGGTGCCGTGCGCGAGAGGTGGGACAACCTCACCGCCATCGTCGAACTGGCCCGCGCGAAACCGGATCTCACGCTGGCGCAATTCGTCGAGGAATTGGCCGAACGCTCCCGCGCCCAGGCGGCCCCCACTGTCGAGGGCGTCACCCTGACCACCCTGCACACCGCCAAGGGCCTGGAATGGGACGCGGTCTTCCTGGTCGGCGCCTCCGAAGGGCTGCTCCCGATCTCGATGGCGACCACTCCTGAAGCGCGTGAGGAGGAACGCCGACTGCTCTATGTCGGCATCACCCGGGCCCGCGACCACCTGGAGATCTCCTGGGCCAAGGCCAGGGGCGAGGGCGGACGCGCCAACAGGAAACGTTCCAGCCTGCTCCACGGGATCTGGCCGGAGCAGGAGTCCTCCGGACGGGGCCGTGGGCGTGCGGGCGAGGCCGCCCCCTCCCGCAAGAAGAACCGCGCGCGCATCAACGAGGAGTTCGAAAAGGAGAACTCCCCGCAGGTCGTGGCCCTGTTCGAACGCATGCGGCAATGGAGACTCGACCTCTCACGCCAACTCGGTGTTCCTCCCTTCGCGGTCCTCACCGACCAGACGCTTCGGGACGTGGCCGTGGCCGGCCCGCGCACGCTCACCCAATTGCGGGTCATCAAAGGCATCGGAGAGGTCAAACTCGACAGATTCGGCGCGCCGCTGCTGGCGCTCATCCGAGGCGAGGAGCCCGCTTCACCCGCCGACGAGGACGGCTGAGCGCACTTTCTCGAACACCTGCGCCCCCGCGCCACCTTGCGCGCCCCGACTGAGGGGCTCGCGTGCACCGACTCCTGTGCGGCGGGCCTTTTCGCGCCGGACGGGGAAGGGGGTCCCGAGCGCTCCGCAGCGACACCTGGCGTGGGCGACGATCCGAGAGCTCCTCGCCTCGCCGTCCTCGCCCACCCGGACAAGCAGCCCGCCCCAGGTGGTGGGGGCGCGTCCGCCCAACCGATGCGCACCCGTGATCGCCAGCAGGGCGCGCGCCGCCTCCAGGGCGGCGACCTGCCTGCGGGCGGGACCGGGCCGAGCCACCCGCCACTCCTCCAGCTCCAGGCGGTCCAGCGGATGCCGCGGCTCGGCCTCGGTGATGGACAACTCCCAGCAATGGGCGCACGGAGTGTGCCCCGGCACGACCAGTGGCCCGATGACGGTGCTGGCCTCGTCGTGGGTGAGGAGCAGGTGGGGCACCTCCTGCTCGACCAGCGCACCCGTTCGGACCTGGTCGACGATGCGCTCGCGGGTGACCAGGACGATGTCCGCATGCGACATGCGTCCCCACGTGACATCCGGCATTCGAGGGGCCAGGCACGCCGAGGCTGCGCGCCCGCGAGCCTGACCCAGGCAGGGCACGCCGAGGAATTCCTGGAGGCTGCGGTCGGCGGGGGCGTGGTCGGCCAGGTGCACGTGCAGGTCGCAGACCTCGCGCAGAAGGGGCAGGACACCCAATGAGGTCGGGTCGACTCCGTCGAGGAGCAGGCGCAAGGCGGGCCGGGCGTCCTCACTAGCCAGGAGTCCCGCCTGGTGCAGACGCAGGCGCAGGGGTTCGAGGGCCGGAGTCGGGGCCGGAGCGGGGGGAGGGATTCGCCCGAGATCGGCAGGTTGGGCGGCGCGAGCGGCCTCGAGCAGCCACTGTCTTTCATCGGGGGTGGGCGAGTGCAGCAGGAGCCTTCGGGTGGGGTCTGCACCCACGAGGAGGGCGCCGTGGGAGCGGGCAAGGATTGCGGTGCCGGGTGTCAGGTTCATGGTCTCCCCATCCCTTCAATATTGATGAATGCAGTATGCGTCGGTTCATGTCATTACGGAAGGGAATTGGGAGTTCCTGTGGACAAGCGAGCGCCGTGAGGCGTGCGACGCACTGAGGACATGCCGGGCAACTCGTGCTGCGAGATTGCGGACGAACAGGCACCATTTGCTCATGGCCTCCACCTCCGGACCCTCGCGTCCTCGTCCGCCCAGGCGCTCGGCGCGCCAGGGCGGATCCGGCGCGCCCGGAACCCCCTCGGCCGGCCGCACCGGCCGGACCCCACGAGCCGTGGGCGCCCTCGATTCCGAGGGTCGTCCCGTGCGCGCCACGCCCCGCACTCGCCCCCAGGGCGGCGAAGGCGATGCCGCCGAGCGTGCCGCGCGCCGCATCCGGGAGGCCGGGAAGCGCCGCCGTGCCCGACGCGAAAGAGCCTCGACCGGTCCCGACCTTGCCACCACCTTCGACTTCGGCGGCGTGGAGATCTCCGTACGCTTCCTCGGCATCGCCCTGCTCGCAGGGTTCCTGGCCCTCATGCTGGTGCCCTCACTGTTCCAGTGGTGGAGTCAGGAACAGGAACTGCGGCGCATCACCACCCAGGTCGATGCGGCAAGTGAACGCAACGCCAAGTTGCAGGAGCAGTTGGAACTGTGGCAGGACCCGGAATTCGTCGCCTCCCAGGCCCGTGAACGCCTTGGATACGTCAAACCCGGCGAGACCCAGTACACCGTCGTCGACCCCGGCAAGGAGTACCTCGACCAGGCTCGGGTCGCCGCCGCTGCCGACGAAGGACCTGCCCGCCCATGGCTGCAGGTCGTCGCACTGTCCATCCAGTCCGCCGACAGCACTCTCGAACGCCCCGACCTGCTCACCCATGGGCAGTCCGGCAGCGCACAGAGCGGCCCCTCCGGCGCCTCGACCGGCCAAAGCGCCCAGGCGCCCCAGTCGGACGCCCAGTGACACCCCGCCCCCATCGCCAGGAGCCCCGATGAACCAGCCCGTCGACCATCCCGCATGGGACCCCGCAACCCCCGAGGACCTCGCCATCCTGCGCGAACAACTCGACCGAGTCCCCCGCGGAGTCGTCGGCATCGGCGCCCGCAGGAGCGACGGGCGCCCCACCGTGGTCGTCACCGCCCCCAGGCTGGAGGACGGCACCCCCTTCCCGACGACCTTCTACCTCACCGACCCTGACGCGATCTACGCCTGCTCGGTGCTCGAGGCCGAGAAGGTCATGGAGGACCTCAATCGCTGGCTGGCCGAGGACCCGCGGGCCATGGCCGCCCACGCCCGCGCCCACGAGGACTACATCGCACGTCGCCGAAGCCTGGGTGAAGTCCCGCAGATCGACGGGATCTCCGCAGGGGGCATGCCGAACAGGGTCAAGTGCTTGCATGCGCTGCTCGCTCACTCCCTTGTCGCAGGCCCCGGAGTCAACGTCGTGGGGGATCGTGCGCTGGAGATCATCGTCGAGCGAGGACTGTGGACCCTGGAGGCGGCCGGGCGCTGACCGGCGCCGAGCCCGCTGTGTGGGACGATTGCCCCATGACGAGAATCGCCGCCATCGACTGTGGCACCAACTCCATCCGCCTGCTGGTGGCCGATGCCGACAGCCGGGATGGTCGCCCGGTCCTGCATGACCTGACCCGCCAGATGCGCATCGTGCGCCTGGGGCAGGGAGTCGACCGCAGCGGCGTGCTGGCCCCGGAGGCGATCGAACGCACCATGACCGCCGTGCGCGAGTACAAGGGGATCATCGACGAATTCGGCTGCCGGGCCCTGCGATTCGTGTCGACCTCGGCCGTGAGGGACGCCTCGAACCGCGAAGACTTCATCGGCGCCGTGGTGCAGGTGCTCGGCATCGAACCCGAGGTGGTGCCCGGCCACGAGGAGGCCGCACTGTCCTTCGCGGGGGCCGTTTCCGGCGTGGCCCCCCGGTGGCCGCGCCCCCTCATGGTCGTCGACATCGGCGGCGGCTCCACCGAACTGGTCCTGGGGCGGACCTCGGTGGACTGCGCGATCTCAGTGGACATGGGGTCGGTGCGGGTCACCGAGAAGTTCTTCCACGACTGCCACCCCGAGGCAGGCATTCCCGCCGCCGCCGAGGCCCGGGCCATCACATGGATCGACGAGCGCCTGGACGAGGCCGCCGCCGTGGTCGACCTGACGAAGGTGGGCACCCTGGTCGGGGTGGCGGGCACGGTCACCACCGTCACCGCCCAGGCCTTGGGGCTGGTGGACTACCAACCCAGTCGCATCGACGGCGCCGTGCTCACCCTGGAGGAGATCCGCAAGGCCGTGCGATTCATGGTGGATGAGCCGGTGTCCGTCAAGGCGGCACTGGGGTTCATGCCCCGGGGGCGGGCCGATGTCATCGCCGGCGGTGCCCTGATCTGGTCCCGCATCGTCGAGCGGGTGGCCGCAGCAACCGGCGGGCAGGGGCGCGGCATCGACCGCGTCCTGACCTCCGAGCACGACATCCTGGACGGTATCGCCCTGTCGCTGCTGTGAATCGCCCCTGACCAGCCCCCATGGCCCAATTGGCAGAGGCAGCCGACTTAAAATCGGTCAAGTGTCGGTTCGAACCCGACTGGGGGCACCGCGAGGAAGAGGGGGGCCACCGGCCCCGCCCAACACCAGGCGCCGACCGGGTCCGGTGTGCGACCCGTTGATTCGCTCGCACAGCATCTGCGCCGCCAGGCGCCCCATGAGTGCCGGGTCCAGCGGGCGCACCAGGATGTGCTGGTCGTGGTGGGTCTGGAAGGGAAGTTCCCCGAGAACCGCGACCAGGGCGGCGGAGTCGCATGCGTCGAGCGCCTGCAGTACGCCGACTCCGACGAGGTTGTTCGCCGCCAACAGGGCGTCAGGAGGATCGGCGGAGCCCAGGAGCTGCTCAGTTGCCCGCCTGGCCCCTGCCACGCGGAAGTCGGTGTGAGTGAGCAGACGCCCCTCGACCGGTAGGGCCGCCTCCTCCAGTGCCAGGCGCCACCCGCCGGCGCGCTCGACGGCGGTCGGAATCGTCGCCGGCCCGGTCAGGCAGGCGATCCTGCGGGCTCCGCGGGCGATGAGGTCCCGGGTGGCCTGCAGGGCCAGGCTCTCGTTGTCGAGCAGCACGTGGTCGAGGTCGAAACGCGTGGGTCGGTCCACGACGACCACGTGGACGCCCTCGTCGACGAGGGGGGACAGGTCGACATTCGTGTCCGCCGGGCAGATGACCACGCCTGCCATCCGTTCGTCGACGACCACCTGCAGGTAGCGCTCGACCTTGTCGGGGTCCTCGTCGGAGTTGGCCAGCACCAGGCTCAGGTCATTGTCGAGGGCGACGTCCTCGACTCCTCGCGCCATGGCGGTGAAGAAGGGGTTCTCGATGTCGCCGACCACCAATGCGATGACCGCTGCCTGCCGTTTGCGCAGGGCCCTGCCGGCTCGACTGGGGGAGTAGCCGAGCCGTTGGACTGCTGCGGCGACGGCGCGGGCGTGTTCGGGTCTGACCTTGGCTCCGTTGAGGGTGCGCGAGACGGTCGCGGTGGAGACCTTGGCCTCGCGGGCGACGTCGACGATGCGGGCTCTCATGCCTTCCTCCGTAGCAGTGTCGGATCACGAAAGCGGTTCTTCGGTAACGAAATCATTTCAGTGCTTGACACTGTAATCGATTTCTCGAAAACTGGGAACACGCCCCACGGTCCAACGGAGGACCGGAGAACGGGGTCGCGGGGCAACGGCGCCCCGCAGAAAGGAGAAGAGCATGATCTCCGTGTCACGACGAGCAATGGTGGGCGTGACCTGCCTGGGCCTGATCCTCACCGCATGCGCGGGACAACCCGTCTCCCAACCCTCGGGGATGAGTGGCGGCGCCGGTGGCGGGGGAGAGGTGACCTTCAGGTCATGGAGCCCGATCGCCCAGACAACCGCAGCGATGGTCGAGGCCACCCAGGCGAAGGAGCCGGGCATCATCATCAAGTCAGAGATCTTCAACTACCCGGAGTACCTCGTGGACCTCAACACGAGAGCCTCCTCGGACACCATGCCCGACATCGTCGGCCTGCAACCGGGTGCCCTCACGCAGCAGTACCGCAGCAAACTCATGCCGCTCAACGACTGCGCCGCCAAGACCTGGGGTGAGAACTGGAAGGACAAGTTCCACCCGATCGGTCTGGAGCAGTCCCTGCTGGGCAATCCCGAGGGCGACGAGAACTACTACACCCTGCCACTGCTGGTCCAGACGGTGAACCTGTGGCAGAACGACGAGCTCATGAAGGAAAAGGGCGTGGCCACCCCCAAGACCTGGGAGGAGCTGCAAAAGGCCTCCGCCGCCTTCAACGGGTCCGGCAAGGCGGGCTTCATGCTTCCGGCCAAGGACTCGTGGCTGCGCAATGTCGTCTTCCTCCAGATCGCCAACAACGTCAAACCCGGCCTCGTCTACGAGGCCGAGGTCGGCAAGGCCAAATGGACCGACGAGGCCGTGGTCAAGGCCTTCGAACACTGGCAGAAACTCTTCACCGACAAGATCGCCCAGGACGGCGCCATGGCGCTGGACGCCTACCCGAACGGCGCCAACCAATTCGAGGCCGGCGGCGCCGCGATGATCCCCCTGGGTGCCTGGTGGATCCAACAGTCCGACCCCGCCAAGACCGACGCACCGCCGCTGTCCCAAGGCCTCAAGGGCTTCACACCCTTCCTCTTCCCGACCATTGCGGGGGGAGCCAGCGAGTCGCAACTCGTCGGAGGAGTCGACGTGGGTCTGGGGATCTCGGCCAACACGAAGAACCCCGACGCGGCATGCAAGGTGCTCACCGACTGGATCGCAGGTGCGGGCGCGCAGGTGCTCATCAACACCTTCAACGACCTGCCCGCCGTCAAGGGGCTCGAACCCGAGAAGTTCACCTCCGACCACCAGAAGGAGGTCTGGGACCTCATGACCACCACGTGGATGCCCAAGGTCACGTACTCGCGCTACCTGCGCACACCCGACATGGACTCCGCACTCGGTGACGCCCTGGCCGGCCTTGCCACGGGAGAACTCACTCCCGACACCGCCGCCCAGAAGGTCCAGGCCGCACAGGACGCCGTGCTCAAGAAGTGACGACGTGGGCGGGGCCCACCGGGGCCCCGCCCACCCTGAGCCGGAGGACTCATGAACAAGAAGACCGACCGAATCCAGTGGGACTCCTACCTGTTCCTGCTCCCAGCCGCAGTTCTCTTCTTCGTCTTCGTCGCCTACCCGATCGTCTACAACTTCCAGGCGTCCCTGCTCGAGTGGGACGGCATCAACGAGGCCACACCCGTGGGCCTGGACAACTACGCGGCCCTGGCAGATGACCCGACATTCGCCCTGACCCTGCGCAACAGTGCTCTGTGGATCCTGCTGACCGTCGTCCCCCAATCGGTCATCGGATTCCTCATGGCACTGCTGCTCAACACCGAACTCAAAGGGCGCATCGTCTACCGCACCCTGTTCTTCGTCCCCGTGGTGATCTCACCCATCGTCATCGGCATCGTCTGGCAGCGCCTACTGGACCCCTTCCGGGGCGTCACGGGTGCCATCGCCCACGCCACCGGATGGGAATGGTTCGGCCAGAACTTCCTCGGCAGCCCCGACACCGCCATCTTCACCGTCATCGTCATCAACGTGTGGCAGTGGTCGGGATACTCGATGCTCTTCTACCTGGCCGGTCTCCAGCAGATCGACGCCTCGCTGCTCGAAGCCGCGCGCATCGACGGAGCCTCCTACTGGAGGACCGTCCGCTCGATCATCCTGCCGCTTCTCAAGCCCACACACCTGTCACTGGTGCTGCTCTCGGTCATCGGATCCCTCAAGACCTTCGAACTGGTCTACGCAACGACGAAGGGAGGCCCCAACCACGCCTCCGAGATGATCCCCACCTACACATTCCTCAAGGCCTTCGAACTGCAGTCCGTGGGCAGTGGCGCCGCGCTGTCGATCGTCCTCATTGCCTTGGCAGTCGTCTCCGCCCTGGTCCTGGTCGTCCTCTTCGGCGCCGGATTCATCTCCGGTTCTCACGACGAAGCGTCCCTGCTCACCCGAGTCCTGAAGAGGAGACGCGATGAAGAAGCGTAGAAACGCCATCCAGTACCTCCACCTGCTGGCTGCCCCATGGTCCCTGCTGTGGGTCCTGCCGGTCCTGGCGGTGCTCAGCCTGTCCCTCATGCCCACGAGCGACCCGACGACCACCGCTTGGGGGCTGGTGCCAAACAGCCCATCCCTGTCGAACTACTCCCTGATCTTCGCGCAGAACCCGATCCTCAGGCACGTGGTCAACTCCCTGCTCATCACCGTGCCCTCGGTGATCCTCACGGTCCTGTCCGGATCCATGGTCGCCTTCGCCCTGGTGCGCCTGCGATTCCCCGGAAAACCGGTGGTCTTCGCCCTCATGGTCCTCACCATGGTCCTGCCGATGGCTTCCATCGTCGTGGCCGTCTACCGGGTCCTGCAATTCCTCGGGTTGTACAACTCGATCATCGGCCTGGTCCTGGTCTACACGGCGCTGGGCACCCCATTCGCGGTCATCATGATCAGGAACTCCTTCGCCGCGATCCCCGACGAGACCTACGAGGCCGCCCTCGTCGACGGGGCCGGCAAGTGGAGGATCCTCTTCCGCATCTACCTGCCCCTGGCCAAGGCCTCGGTGGCGGTGGTTGTCGTGTGGCAGTCGATGATGACGTGGAACGACTTCTTGCTGCCACTGGTCTCCATCGCGGACAACATCCTCAAACCCCTCGTCCTGGTCCCCTTGGCGTACCAAGGCATCTACCTGTCCCAGCCGGGCGCCCTCTTCGCCGTCCTGGTCCTCATCTCGATGCCGATGGTCCTCATCTTCCTGCTCATGCAGCGGGGCCTGGTCAACGGACTGGCAGGAGCCATCAAATGATCGTCTCAGTGGATCTGGGCACCTCCGGAGTGCGCGTGGCGCTGGTCGACCGCGACCTCGACCTGCACGACGCCATCCGCACCGGCATCACGGTCGCCTTCGAGTCCGACGGGCGCGCCACCGTGGTCCTTGCCCACGTGCTCACGGCCGTCTTCACCGGAATCCGCTCCCTGCTCGAACGCAATGAAGGAGTCGAGGTCGACGCCGTCTCCTTCTCCTCCCAGGGCGAGGTCATCTTCCCCCTGACCCCGCAGGGCAGTGCCCCGGAGTCCTTCGCGGTCACCGTGGACACCTCCGGCGTGCCTTCACAGGACGAAATGGCCGAGGCCGGGGACGCCGCAGACTTCCAGGCGACCACCGGCCAGCCGCTGCACGCCATGTTTCCCGTCTTCCGTCTGCACGGGCGCCACCGGGCAGGGGAGAGCTTCGGACGTGTGGTCTCCCTGGACAGCCACATCCGACAACTCCTCGGAGGCGGCCCGCAGATCGACCTGTCCTTGGCGTCACGATCCGGCATGTTCGACGTCGACGCGCGCCAATGGTCGCCCGAACTGTGCAGCTGGGCGGGCCTCGGCGCCCACCTGCTGCCGCCGGTCGTACCGGCAGGAAGTGTCGTCGGCGCAGTCGACCAGGACGGCCACGGCCTGACCGGCCTGCCCGTGGGGACACCCATCGTCGTGGGCTCCCACGACCAGGCCTGCGCCTACTGGGGCGCCGGAGGCATCCCGGCCGAGGTCGCCGTATTTTCCGCGGGCTCCTCCGAATGCCTCACACAGGGCCGGTGGGGGCGCCCCGACGTCTTCGGCAGCGCCATGCCCACCTACCCGGTGGCCGAGGACCTGTGGCTCACCCTGGTCGGCATACCCGCAGGCGGATGGGCGCTGGAATGGCTGGCGAAACTCGGCTCCCGCCCCGTGGGTTCGCTGGTCTCGGAGGCCGCCGCCCGACAGGTGACCCGAGTCCTGGTCCACCCCTACTTCGGAGGATCCCCGACCTTCCGCAACGACCCCTCGGCCAGTGCGAGCATGCATCGACTCAGCCTGGACGTGGACCTGGTCGACCTGACCCGGGCAATGGTCGAAGCCTCCGGTTTCGAGCTGGGGGACGGCCTTGCCCGCACGGAAGCCTCACTGGGGCGCCCCGCTCGCGTGCACTGCTCCGGCACGGGCGCCTCCTTCGACGCCACCTCGATTCGCGCCGATGCCTGCACGCGCACGCTGACCATCGTCCCGCCCGACGCCGCCATTCAGGGCGCTGCCCTGCAGGCGTGGGTCGGTCTGGGCGCCTTCGAATCCCTCGTGGGATGCCACACCCCGCCCGTCCTGGCCACGGTCGAACCCGCAAGGTGCGACTTGTTGGCCGACAAACGCCGCGAATACCTCGCACACTGAACACCCCGACGAAAGGACACACCATGTTCAACCGTGCTCATCTTCCCCTCGCCTTTGAGATCCTCTACTACTGCCAGAAGTCGATGGAGTACGGACTCAACTTCAACACCCAGGGCAACATCTCGGCGAGGATCCCCGGCACGGACCTGGTCATGGTCACCCCCTCGGACATCGAGTACGACCGGATGTCCGCCACTGACATGGTCATCGTCGACATGGACGGCGCGGTCCACTCCGGCTCGCACGCCCCGTCCTCGGAGATCGACGTCCACCTGGCCACCTACGAGCGCCGCCCGGATGCGCAGGCGATCGTCCACGCCGAACCGGTTTTCGCCAACGCATTCGGGGTGGCCGGCACCCCGATCGCCGGGTCCATGGTGAACATGATCATCTACACCAAGGGCGAAGTGCCGATCATGCCCTTCCAGCAGTCCAACTCCCGCGAGTTCGGCGAGGCCATGTGCGATGTCATGGGTGATCTCAATGCTGTCGTGTGGGCGAACCACGGGATCCTCACCGTGGGCCCCGACCTGCGCACGGCCTTCAAAACCGCCGTGGCCGTCGAGTCGGCGGCGAAGATCCTGTGGGCGGCCAAGGCGATCTCCAGTGACCTGAGCCTGCTCTCCTACGACGAGCTGGGGTTGGACCATGCCCTCTGAGTTCTTGCGCCCCATGTCCGACCTGCTGGTCGAGGCCGAGCGGGGCGGTTACGCGGTGGGTGCCTTCAACTGCTCGACACTGGAGCAGGTGGCGGCCGTGGTCGAGGTGGCGAACCGGGAACACAGCCCGGTCATCGTCCAGATGATCGCCGGAGTGGGAACCCTGCCGGATGCGATCATGTGGCCGCTGGCCCGCTCCGTCGTGGAGGCCACGGCGCAGGTGCCGGTGGCCCTGCACCTGGACCACGGGCGCACCTACGAGGACTGCGCCCGCGCCATCGACTGCGGTTTCACCTCGGTCATGCGTGACGCCTCCAGGGACGAGGCCGGTCGAACGCCCTTGAGCCTGGAGGACAACATCGCCGAGACCCTCCGCGTGGTCACCTTGGCCGCAGGGGCAGGGGTGTCGGTCGAAGGCGAGGTCGGCACGGTCGGCGGCGGGGGAGAAGGCGCCGGCATGCGCGGGGCCTTCGACTTCGAGACGACGAGCGTCGAGGACGCTGTCCACTTCGCCCGCACCACCGGTGTGGATGCCATGGCCCTGGCCGTGGGCACCAGCCACGGAGCGGTCAAGTTCCCCGTGGGCGCCCAACCGGAGCTGCGTTTCGACCTCATCGAGCAGGTCCACCGGGCGCTGCCGGAGGTGGCCCTGGTGCTCCACGGCAGTTCGACCTGCCCGCACGAGGACGTGGCCCGCGTCAACGCCCATGGCGGGCGGGTATCGCCCTCGTCAGGGATCACCGCCGAGGACAAGCGTCGGGCGGTCGCCTTGGGGATGCGCAAGATCAACCAGGGCACCGACTCGAATTTGGCGTGGACCGGCGCCACCCGCGCGTGGATGGGTGCCCATCGGGACCAGGTCGACCCGTGGGAGGTCACGAGGGCGGGAATGGAGGCCATGCAGGTCGCGGTCGCGCGCGCAATGGAGGTCTTCGGTTCGACCAATCGGGTCTGAGGACCGGCAGGTCGAGTGCGGGCGTCGGGGCCCGGCGAGGTCGGCCGGGCCCCGTTCGCCACGGGCGGAGAGACCCGAGGCGCCCAGAGGTGGCGTTTGTCGGGCGTACATGATTCAGTTCTCACTGAGGGTGCCGTGCGTGCGCCCGAAGTGGAGGACACCATGAGCAACCCGGTCTTCAACAAGCTCGAGCGAGAGTGGGCGGGCACCACTCCGGCCGGATACCCGACCATGCCCGGCTACCAGGTCGGTGCGCCCGGCGCCCAGACGCAGTACGCCCCACCCTCGCCCCACCGGGGAACCCAGCAGGGTGGGCCCATCTCCCAGTCCGCCCCGTCAGGGTGGGACCAGCAGGCGATGGAGGCCGCATGGCAGGCGCCCGCCGCCGACGCAGTGGACCGCGGCCGCATGACCTTCGACGACGTCCTGGTCAAGACGGGCCTGTCCTTCGCGCTCCTCCTGGCCGTGGGCACCGTGTCGTGGTGGGCGGCCACCATGAACTCGTCGATCCTCTTCGGTCTTGTCGCCGTCGGCTTCATCGGCGGCTTCGTCCTGGCCTTGGTCAACAGTTTCTCGCGGACCATCCGGCCCGCCCTGGTTCTGGCCTACGCGGCCTTCGAAGGCATGGCCCTGGGCGCCTTCTCGATGCTCATGGAGCACCTGTACCCGGGCATCGTCATCCAGGCGGTCCTGGCCACGCTCGCCGTCTTCGGGGTGACCCTGGTGCTGTTCACCATGGGGATCGTGCGCAACTCGCCCAAGTTGGCCAAGATCGCCCTGATCGGCTTGGTGGGATTGTTGGTCTACCGCCTGGTCAACATGCTGTTGGTGGCCTTCGGCGTCATCGGCACCTCCTTCTCGAACACGACGATCTCGATCCTGGGTCTGCAGGTCGAGGTCGGTGTGCTGGTCGGCCTCATCGCCGTGGGCATCGGCACCCTGTGCCTCATCCAGGACTTCGACCAGGCCAAGGTCGGCATCCAGATGGGCGCCCCCTCCCGCTACGCGTGGGCCTGCGCATTCGGCCTCATGGTCACCATCGTGTGGATGTACCTGGAGATCCTGCAGCTGCTGGCCAGACTGCGCGACTGACCCTCGATCGACTCCGGCGGCACCCGCTTCGACTGGGAGCCGCCCTCACCCGGGCGCCTGCGTGCGCCACCCCCGTCGAAAGGACCCCCCGTGGAGAACATCACCGTCACCGGCGACTTCGGTCGCAAGCCCGTCCTCACCTTCGATTCGACCGAGCCCTCGCCTGAGCTGCTGGTCGAAGTCCTGCACGAGGGTGAGGGCCAGGTGGTCGAAGCCGGCGACGAGATCCACTGCCACTACTTGGGGCAGGTGTGGAACGGCAAGGTCTTCGACAACTCCTACGACCGCGGCGGCGCCCTGACTTTCCAGATCGGCGTCGGAATGGTCATCCGCGGCTGGGACGAGGGCCTGGTCGGACACCGTGTGGGCTCACGTGTCCTGCTGTCCATCCCTTCCGAGTACGGCTACGGTCAGCGCGGCGTTCCCCAGGCGGGGATTCGAGGCGGGGACACCCTGGTCTTCGTCACCGACATCCTCGGCGTCGCCTGATCCCACCGGCACCACTCAGAACCCCTGCACCGTGTGTGCGGGGGTTCTGTCGCATCCAGGGTGGGGCCCGGCGAAGGTCGCTCGCACTCAGTCGGCGAGCAATCTCACAGATCCGATGGGCGCAGTGACAGCGAATCCCACGAAGAAACACCCGAGGATCCTGCCCGCAACGACCAGGACGACCCGCTTGGCGAGGACGGGGAGTTGCTGCGGGGCATCCGCACGGTCCAGGTCCTGCCCACGAGGCGCCCGGCCTTCGTCCTGGTCGCGCTGACGTGGGCGCCCGCGGCTACTCTTGGGTGAACGCCGACGCGAGGAGGACACATGAGCGCAGAGAACTCACGCCAGTGGTGGGGGTTTGCCGACCTGCTCGACCGCATCGTCACGCAACGCCCGGAGCGGCGCAAGGTGGATGAGCGCGGTCCCGCCATCGAATTCCACGCCAGTGAGTCCCTGCGCGACGAATCCGCACAGTCCGCTGTCCCGTGGTCGCTGCGTGTGGCGGCCGCCATGTCCTGGCGGGCGATCGTCGTCGCTGCGGCCGCCGCGGGCCTGGCGTGGATCGCCGTGCAACTGTCCTTCATCCTGCTTCCCCTGGCCATCGCCTTGCTCCTTGCGGTGCTGATCTCGCCCATGGTCGAGTGGATGCATCGGCGGCTCCGCTTCCCGCGGGCGTTGGCGGCCGCCCTGGGACTGGTCATCACCCTGGCCGTCGTCGTGGCCACACTGTCCGGAGCGGGCACGGAGATCGCCCTTCAGGTCCCGGACCTCATCAGGCAGGCGAACCTCGGTCTGACCGAGGCCATCGAGTGGATCAAGAGTCTGCCCCTGAACATCGACACCTCGGCGCTGGACCACATCCAGCGAACCGTCCAGGTCGAGGTGACCGCTTGGCTGCAGAAGAACTCCCAGACCGTGGCCTCCGGTGCCCTGTCGGTGACCAGCTCCGTCATCAGTTTGCTCTCCGGACTGGCCATGACCCTGTTCTGCCTGTTCTTCCTGCTCAAGGACGGGCGCCGCATCTGGATCTGGGTGGTGCGCATGCTCCCCGAACCGGCGCGGGTGCCCGTCCACGAGTCGGCGATCCGCGGGTGGGTGACCCTGGGCGCTTACGTGCGCGGCCAGATCCAGGTGGCCGCAATCGACGCGGTCTCCATCGGCATCGGTGCCGCATTCCTCGGCATCCCCATGGCCGTGCCGATCACCGTCGTCGTCTTCTTCGGTTCCTTCGTGCCGATCGTGGGTGCGCTGGTGTCCGGGTCCATCGCGGTCCTGGTGGCGCTGGTCAGCAAGGGCCTGACCGCGGGCGTCATCATGTTGGTCGTCATCTTGGTGGTCCAACAGGTCGAAGGAAACCTGCTGCAGCCCTTCATCATGTCCAACGCCGTGTCACTGCACCCCATGGCCGTGCTGCTGGTGGTCGCCGGATGCGGCGCCGTGGCCGGTATTCCCGGTGCGGTCTTCGGCGTGCCGGTGGCCGCCTTCCTCAACGCCACCATGTTGTACCTGCACGGTTACGACCCGGTGCCCGAACTGGCCACGAAGAAGGACCGACCCGGTGGGGCGCCCGGGCACCTGGCGGAGATGATCCGCTCCTCCTACAAGCGTGAGGGCGCCGCCCCGGTCGTCATGGTGGCCGAAGCCCCGCTGGATGCCAATGGGGACGGAGTCGTCGACGAAGAGGAGGCCGCTGCCGCCCAGGAGCGCGCCCGTCTCAAGGCAGCGGAGGAAGCCGAAGGCGCGCGCCCGCTCGTAGGCGAGGGCGTGGCGCCCGACTCCCCGGCCGAACCCGACCAGTCGGGTGGCCGAGTCAACTGAGGGAGTGTCCGGCACGGACACGAATGGGAGCCCCGAACGCAAGGCGTGAAGGTCGGGGCGGGGAGCTCTCAGCCCTTGAAGGGGGTGGCGGAGATGATCTCCACCTCGATGGTCTTGCCGTTGGGGGCCTCGTAGCTGACGGTCTCGCCTGCGCGTGCCCCGTTGACGGCGGCACCCAAGGGGGCCTGGGTCGAAAAGACCTGCACGCCGAGGTCGCCGCCGGCGTCACGTGATCCCAGCAGGAACTCCATCTCCCGCCCGGCGACCCGCGCCTTGACCACCATTCCGGCTTCGACCACACCGTCATCGGCGGGGGTCTCACCCACCTCGGCGTTCTCTAGCATCTCCTGCAGGGTCTGGATGCGGGTCTCGTTCAGGGACTGCTCATTGCGGGCCGCGTGGTAGCCGCCGTTCTCACGCAGGTCGCCTTCCTGGCGGGCGGCGTCGATGAGTTTGGCAATGTGGGGGCGCGTGACCTCGACCCGTTCGGTCAGCTCGGCCTGCAGCGCGTCGTACTGGGCCTGGGTCAGCCACTGGGTGTCGGCCATGGGAACCTCCGGAAAATGAGAGCCGGCACCGTGGTGGTGCCGGCAGATGGACTCACTCAACTAGAGCAAGTGTGCCACTGATCCGGCTCCGTGCAGGAAATGAGGGTGGGTGCCGGAGTGCCGCCGGGGCTCACGAAGGGCGTCAGCCCCGCCCTCGCCCCCTCAGGCCGCTCCGAGGACCGCCAAGTAGACGGCGACGCAGTGGCAGGTCCACGCGGCCACCGTGCACGCATGGAAGATCTCGTGGAAGCCGAACCACGTGGGCGACGGGTTCGGACGCTTCAAGGCGTAGATGACGGCGCCGGCCGTGTACAGCAGGCCGCCCGCGAAGATCAGAAGGACGACGGCTGGGCCGCCCGCCGCCCACAACTGTGGCAGGTAGGCGATGGCCACCCATCCCAGCACGACGTACACCAATGTCAGCAACCAGCGTGGGGCGTTCAACCAGAACAGGTTGAACAGGATGCCCGCCAAGGCGCCGCACCACACGATCAGCAGGATCACCATGGCGTCGTGAGAGGACAGCAGGGCAAGACACAAAGGGGTGTAGGTCCCGGCGATGAGCAGGAAGATGTTCGAGTGGTCCAAGCGCCTCCAGAAGTTCTCCCACTTCGGCGCCCAGTAGAAGCGGTGGTAGGCGGCCGACACACCGAAGAGCACCAGTGAGGCGACCAAGTACACTGCGGCCCCCCACTTCGTGGCAGTGGTCGGGGCAAGGACGGTCAGGACGATTGAGGCGGCAAGCGACAAGGGGGCGGTGACCAGGTGAATCCACCCGCGAAGATGCGGCTTGATCGCGACGAGCTGGTCGGGGATCCACTGAGTCGGCTTGAGCGAAGCGATCTTCATGCTCATTCCACCACTCCCTCGAGGGTCCACCGGGCGTTCCGGGGGACTTGGGACCAAGGGGACAGCGCCCGGCGGGCGTTCGAACCCCTTGCCCTACGCAACCGTAGGTTACTACACCGTAGGGTGGGTGTCCCGGTACCGAGGGCGACCTGCACCCGTCGCTCAGGGGTACCCTGATCGCAGTGGACACTGCCGCACGTCCTGGCACGTCATGAACCATGCGTGGCGTGCTCCGGTCGCGACAGAGGCCCCGCCCACACGACACGCACGCCAGTGACCGCACGCGAGACCCCCACACCCGAGGAGGCCCGAAGTGGCGCAGTGGAACCTGCTCTACGACCTCTACGAACGCCGTGTCATGCGCTCGCTGCGCCGCGAGTCCATCCCGCGCCACATCGGCGTCATACTGGACGGCAACCGCCGCTGGGCCAAGGCCACGGGCGCCACCACCTCCCAGGGGCACCGTGCGGGCGCCGGCCGGATCGCCGAGTTCCTCGGGTGGGCCGACGAGGTCGGTGTCGAGATCGTCACCCTGTGGATGCTCTCCACCGACAACCTGTCGCGCTCGTCGAAGGAGCTGGAGGAGTTGCTCGGCATCATCTGTGCCGCAGTGGCCTCGCTGGCGCAGCAGGGCCCGTGGCGGCTGCGGCTGGTCGGTGACATGAGTCTGCTTCCCGACAACGTCGCCCAGGACCTGCGGATGTCCGTGGACTCCACCTCCCAGAGCGCGGGCATGACAGTGAACATCGCCGTCGGTTACGGCGGGCGGCACGAGATCACCAACGCCGTGCGCGCCCTGATCCGCTCGGCAGGCGAGCAGGGGCGCAGCCTGGAAGAGCTGGCCGACACCCTCAGCGACGCCGACATCGGCGCCCACCTGTACACCAAGGACCAGCCCGACCCTGACCTGGTCATTCGCACCTCCGGCGAGCAACGCCTGTCGGGCTTCATGCTCTGGCAGTCGGCGCACTCCGAGTTCTACTTCTGCGAGACCTACTGGCCCGACTTCCGCAGGGTCGACTTCCTGCGGGCGCTGCGTGCCTACGCCCAGCGTGAGCGACGCATGGGGCGTTGAGGTCGAACGCGGCAGTCTCAGCCTTCGAGCTCGTCCGCCCACGGCGGATTCGCGCCCGAGCGCGACACCGTGACATCGGCAACCCGGTCGGCCCGCGCAAGGATGGCTGCGACCTCGTCCCGACTGATGGAGGCAAGACGCTCGCGGCCCTCGGCGCCGAGCAGGCCCAGCTCCCACAGGGCGTCCAGGATGCCGCCCATGAACGAATCACCGGCCCCCACCGTGTCCACGACAACAACGTCCCCGGGCACGGACTCCAGGCGAACACCCGATGCGGACACGGCCAACGCGCCCTTCTTGCCGCGGGTGACCACGATCAACTTCGGGCCGAGTTCCAGCCAAGCGGCCACGACCTCGTCCATGTCGCGCCCGCCGGTCAACCACTCGATGTCCTCGTCGGAGACCTTGACCACGTCGGCCTGGGCGACGCAACGCTCCACCTTGGCCAGTGCCTGTTCGGGCGTGCCCATGAGGCTCGGGCGTGCATTGGGGTCGTAGGTGACCAACGCGTGGGCGCGTGCGCGCTGCAACGCGTCGAGAACCGCGTCGCAGCCGGGTGTGGTCGTCGCCGAGATCGACCCGGCATGCACGATTCGAGCGGCTTCGCCCACTGCGATGGGCGCAGTGGGGCTCCAGTCGAAGTCGAAGGTGTAGGTGGCCGCGCCACGCTGGTCCAAGGAGGCCAAGGCGGTCGACGTGTGATGGGCGCCGTGCGACTCGGCGGTGATGTGCACGCGAGAGGCGGAAAAGTGCGCATCGATCGCGTGCCCGCGCAGGTCGTCACCGATCCACGTCTGCAGGACGACCGTGCGCCCCAATCGCCCCAGGGTCATTGCGACATTAGCAGGGGAACCACCCGGGTACTCGGCGGCAGGCTCACTGGCACCGAAGGGCTGGACGATGTCCATGAGCGTTTCGCCGATCGCGAGGACGTGGGGCGTGGTGGCGAGGTCCATCGGAGTTCCTCCTGAGGGGGTGCGGGCTTGCGGGAACACGCGGTTTCGCAGGTCAGTCTAACGGCCTGCGCGCCTCAGTTGGTGGCCTCGGACACACTGGATTGCGCCTGGGTGCGATCCAGGCGTGCGCGAGCATCCTCCAGCACCGTGCGGCAGCGCCCCGCCAGAGCCTCGCCGCGTTCCCACAGCTCCATCGTGGCTTCCAATGGCGCCTGTCCGCCTTCGAGCTGGCGGACGATGGCCACCAGCTCGTCGCGGGCCTCCTCATAGCTGAGGGCCTGGGGATCGGGACGTTCTTGTCTGGTCATGAGCTTCTCCGGGGTCGTCAGGGGTGGGGGCGGGGCTGGGGCTGGTCAGGGGGCCGGTGGCTTCGTCGCACCGACGACTTGGGCGACCAGGCGCCCTCGTGCCAGAACGCCTTCCAACAGGTCCCCCTTCTTGACCTCCTCGGCGCTGCGCACCAAAGCCCCCGAGGGAGTGCGCAGCAGCGAGTATCCCCGCTCCAAGGTGGCCTGGGGTGACAGCGCCTTCAGGGTGGTACTGGCATGCGCCAGAAGCGCACCCTCACGCTCCAGTGTCCGCTCCACTGCGCGGCGCAGGCTCGCCATGTGTGCATCCAGCACGCTGAAGTGGCCCTCCAGCACCGCCGAGGGCTGGAGCAACACCGGGCGCGAGGTGAGCAATTCCAGTGCATGCTCCTCCTGGGCAAGGCGGGTGGCGATGCGGGAACGCATCGACTGCGTCGCCCTCGTCAATCCCTCCAACTCCTGGGCCAGGTCAGGTACCACACGACGTGCGGCATCTGTGGGAGTCGAAGCGCGGTGGTCGGCCACCAGGTCCAGCAAGGGTGCGTCGGATTCGTGCCCGATCGCCGAGACCACGGGGGTTCGGGCCGCTGCCACCACACGCACCATGCGTTCGTCGGAGAACGGCAGCAGATCCTCCACGGCACCGCCACCACGGGTGACGACGATGACGTCTACGCCGCTCATCGCATCAAGTTCCTCGACGGCCCCGCAGACCTGCGGCACGGCGGCGTTGCCCTGCACGGCGACCTCACGCACCTCGAAGCGCACGCCCGGCCAACGCGCAGCCGCGTTGACCATGACGTCCTCCTTCGCCTTCGCATTGCGGCCACACACCAGTCCGACGATTCGCGGCAGGAAGGGCAGGGGCTTCTTCCGGTCCTCGTCGAAGATGCCTTCCGCGGCAAGGCGCCGACGGAGCTCCTCGACACGTGCCAGCAGGTCGCCGATGCCCTGCAGGTGAATCTCCTTGGCACGCAGGTCAAGAGAACCCGTACGTTCCCAGAAGTTCGGCTTAATGCGGGCCACGACACGTGCACCCTCTTCGAAGCCGGGGCCCACCGCCTCCATGACCCCGGCGAAGGTCGACACGCGCATCGACATGTCGGCCTGCAGGTCGCGCAGGACGAAGTAGGCCATCTTCGTGCCGGGCCTCGGGCGGTATTCGACCACCTGACCTTCGACCCACATCTCCGACATCCGGTCGACGTAACGGCGGATGTTCTCCGCCAACAGGCGCAACGGCCACGGGTTCTCGCGGGTGGTGTCGGCGGCTTTGGCGGCCAAGGGCTGCGGGTTGCCGGCGGGTGAAGTCTGGGGCACGGTCCAAGGATGGCACACACGGGCTTGGCCGCTGGAGGCGGGGCCTGTCGGGCGCCTCCGGGCGACATGCACCTACCGCCCCTGGATTCCGCACCGGTTCCGCCTGCTGCCCCCTCGATACCGCACACAATGCGCGGCCGGCACCGCCGGGTCGCCGAACGAATGCGCTGGTCAGCACGATTCAGGTTTGTTTCACCAGCACCTGTGGGTCCGCATTGTGTGCGGAATCGGGGTGGTCGAAGTGCAAAGGGGGTGACGCCGGGGGAGGGGTGCCTGTGTGAGCGCTCTGACCTGCTCCTGGCCAGGGGTGCGGACCGGGTGCCCGATAGGGTTGGAGCCATGACGCTCCAGACGAACCAGCCCCTGGTTGAAACCGCCTCCGCCCCTGCTCCCACGGGCACCGGACGGGTCCTGGTGGCCGCACCACGTGGATACTGCGCAGGGGTCGATCGCGCCGTGGACGTGGTGGAGAAAGCACTGGACCTGTACGGCCCGCCCGTCTACGTGCGCAAGGAGATCGTCCACAACAAGTACGTCGTGGAGATGCTCACCAAACGTGGCGCCGTATTCGTCCAGGAAACCGACGAGGTGCCCGAAGGCGCCCATGTGGTCTTTTCCGCGCACGGCGTCTCGCCGATGGTTCGCGAAACCGCTGATGCGCACGGCCTGCACGCCATTGACGCCACTTGTCCGCTGGTGACGAAGGTGCATCGCGAGGCAGTGCGATTCGCCAACGAGGACTACGACATCGTCCTGGTCGGACACGAAGGCCATGAAGAGGTCGAAGGCACCTACGGTGAGGCGCCCGAACACATCCAGGTCGTCGGTACCCCCGACGAGGTCTCCAAGGTCCAGGTGCGTGACCCCGAGCGCGTCGTCTGGCTCTCGCAGACCACCTTGTCCGTCGACGAGACCAACCAGACCGTCGACCGCCTGCGCCAGCGCTTCCCTTTGCTGGTCAATCCGCCTTCCGATGACATCTGCTACGCGACCCAGAACCGTCAGATCGCTGTGAAGTCCATTGCGCCACAGGTCGATGTCATGGTGGTCGTCGGCTCGGCGAACTCGTCGAACTCCGTGCGCCTGGTCGAGGTGGCCCTGGAGGCCGGGGCTGGTGCCGCACATCGTGTCGACAAGGCCGACGAGTTGCAGGTCGAATGGTTCGACGGGGCGTCGACGGTCGGCTTGACCTCGGGGGCTTCGGTGCCCGAGATCCTTGTGCGAGAGGTTGTCGATTGGTTGGGCGAGCATGGCTTCCCGAATGTCGAAGAGGTGCGTACCGAGACCGAAACGACGACCTTTGCACTGCCGAGGAACCTGCGCGCGGCCCTCAAGGAGCACGGAATGGTCGACCAGCGCCCGCATGCCAGGCGCCAGGCCGGGCCTGACCACACGAGCTGAGGACCCACACTGTGCCGACGATGGCGTTCTTGACTGCCATTCGTGGATCAGCAGTCAATGACGCCTCTGATACGTCAAGAACGACGGGCTATTTTTCGCCTTTGACGTCAGATCCGTCGCAGAAGACCGCCGCTCATCTGTCGGCGACCAGCAGTGCCCAGATCTGGCGCGCCTGAACACTGAGTTGGACCTCGCGCCCGGTCACGCGTTCGATCCGCTGGATGATCCTGGCCCGCAGGGCCGCCAAGTCCGAGAAGTCCACCCAGCCGACACGGATGACGGTCCAACCTGCTTCCTCCAGGTCGCGCTGACGGGCCAGCAGAGCATGTTGGGCGCGGCGGAACTGCTCCGGGTCGGAGCCCATCTTGAGCACGCCGTCGAACTCGAAGGCGATCTTCAGAATGGACATGGCCAAGTCCAGGAAGTACAGACGCCCATTTGCTACGACCTTCACCTGGGTTTCGACCAGCTCTGGGGCCATCGACAGCAGCAGCGCGAGCAGGACCCTTTCTCCCACGCTTTCGCCGCCGGCATCGGCGTGTGTGAGGACAAGGCGAGCCCGTGCGACTCCTCGCCTGTGCCCCAGAGCCTCGACCATCGCGATCAAGCGATGCCTGACCCGTGTTTCGGCGAGCCGGGAAGACTCCTGTTCGAAACGGTTGAAGCCGCTGAGGTGTCGCAGGACCGAACTGGCTGCCACCATCGCGTGCAGGAACGGGCGCATCATTGCCATTCGCACCGCGCATTCTGCGGGATCGTCCACCCAGACTCCTGCAGCCTGCACCGGCGCCGTCGACAGCGCAGGAGAAGTCCAACGGGCCCTCACCGAGGCAACCAGGTGGGGTCCGATGGCCACCGGTGGCAGGATGCGCGCATTGCGCCGAGTCGCCGTGTGGAAGGTGACATCCGGGTTGCTGTCAAGAGTCGGCAGTCCGTGAAGCCGCAATGCGGATTCGAGCGAGAAGACCGGAGGGCCGGCGTGGGAGAGACATGTGGCCAGGATTCGCGCCCGTGCCACAAGGTCATTGGCCTGCCAGGGCCGCAGGTCGGAGGCATCGGGCGGATTCGGAATGGCGAAGCCGTGCCGGATGAGCACCAGATCGTGTCCTCGGCGCTGAGTCTCGTGGCGTCCGCGCAAAGGCACCAAGCCTGCAAGTGAGAGTTCCATGTGCCGACTTTTGACGGCGCGCAATGCGGCGTTCAAGGAGCCCGCCCTCGTCCTGTGAAAAGGCGGAAACGCCCGGGGCCACCTGTGGACGAAGGGGGCCGGCACCGGGGCTGTGGATCCGGGACGAGGACGAGGACGAGGCGGGGCCGGCGCGGTGGCGCGGATGCGCGACGACGAGGGCGGGGACGGGCTCGCCTAGAATGGCAGGCGTGTCTCTCACCATCGGAATCGCCGGACTGCCCAATGTCGGCAAGTCGACCCTGTTCAACGCGTTGACGCGCGCCACCGTGCTGGCTGCCAACTACCCTTTCGCGACGATCGAGCCGAATGTCGGTGTGGTGCCGCTGCCGGACCCGCGCCTTGACACGCTGGCCGAGATCTTCCACTCGGAGAGGAAGTTGCACGCGACCGTGTCCTTCGTCGACATTGCCGGAATCGTGCGCGGCGCCAGCGAGGGTGAGGGGCTGGGCAACCAGTTCCTGGCGAACATTCGCGAGGCCGATGCGATCTGCCAGGTGACTCGCGCTTTCGAGGACCCGGATGTCGTGCACGTCGACGGGCGGGTCGACCCGGCTGAGGACATCGAAACGATCTCGACCGAGCTGATCCTGGCTGACATGCAGACCTTGGAAAAGGCCATCCCGCGCCTGGAGAAGGAGGTGCGCGGCAAGAAGACGGAGCCGATCGTGCTGGAGACGGCGCGCGAGGCGTTGGCGTTGCTGGAGAAGGGGCATCTGCTTTCCGGTCCCGAGGGCGCCAAGCTGGACCAGGACGCGGTCAAGTCCTTCCAGCTGATGACCTCCAAACCATTCATCTACGTGTTCAACATGGATGCAGCAGGTTTGGCTGACGAGGCCAAGCAGGCGGAGTTGCGCGCGCTGGTGGCTCCCGCGGAGGCGATCTTCCTGGATGCCCAATTCGAGTCCGAGCTGGTCGAATTGGACGAGGACGATGCTCGCGAGATGTTGGAGGACTCCGGCCAGGAAGAGTCCGGGCTGGACAAGTTGGCGCGCGTCGGCTTCGACACCCTTGGCTTGCAGACCTACTTGACGGCCGGCCCGAAGGAGGCGCGCGCGTGGACGATCCACAAGGGTGACACCGCTCCGGTGGCTGCCGGTGTCATCCACACGGACTTCCAGAAGGGCTTCATCAAGGCCGAGATCGTCTCATTCGACGACTTGGTCCACTACGGCTCCGTGGCCGAGGCGCGCGCGGCCGGCCGCGCGCGCATGGAAGGCAAGGACTACGTCATGGCCGACGGGGACGTGGTGGAGTTCCGTACGGGGCTCACGTCTGGGAGGAAGAAGTGAGGTGTCGCGCTTGTGGGCAGCCTACTGAGTCGCAGCAGAAGTTCTGTGGGGAATGTGGAGCTATGCTGGCTGGCGTTTCTGGGCACTCCGTGATTGCTGGAAGCGGGGATGTCTACGGCGGCATTTTCCAAGCCGGGCGTGACGTGGTGCTCAATGCCGCGCCAAGCGCTCCGCCATCGGCCACATATGAGGCAGTTCCGAAGTGGCGCAGTCCTTTCACTCAAGGAGTCCTTTCATGGCTGGGTCTGGTATTGGGGTTGGTAGGGGTTTTCCCGCTCTGGAAGGTGTTGCGACCCGTTTTTCAACTGTTCAGAATGGGGCTTGATCTATCAGAGCCAAGGGGTGGGCAGCATTGGTGGTTTTGGGTCTTCATCGCTATATTCCTGATGTTTGTCTCGGTCATGTCGCTTCGTCGATTGACGAAATTCCAGTTGCGGCGGCCACTCTTTCTGGGATGGGCGTTGAGCGGTGTGGGGCGTCGTATCACGCTGGAGAAGATTCGGACAGGGGCTTGCCCTCAGTGCGGTGGGAAGATGCGCTACTACAACAAGCCGACAGAGTGGACAGACTCTGTCGATGCGAACGGTAAGAGGCGGCGCGAGGTAACAGAGCGTGTTCCTGCTCTTGAGTGCGGGCGGAATCCCAAGCACTGGTATGAGGTTGATCCGGCCGAGAATGCTGAGGCATGACCAGCGGGATGAGGCGCCAGCCGGAACGGCGTCGAGTCCGTACAGGGCTGACGTCTGGTGGGAAGAAATAGTAACTTTTGGAGAGCGATGAAAAAAGGTCCTCTGAATCTCGATGAAGCCGTCGAGTGGCGTGGCCTGTGGTGGCTGCCGGACGACCCTGACAAGAAGGTCCCAGGATTCCTGCGGTACGACGGTGAGGGCAACATCTCGCTCTCGCTGATCGGTGCATTTGAGGACGACATCACTTCTAATCTCGCCTCCGGGGGGGACGGTGTACCACGGGGGTAGCAGGACGTGGGATGTCATCCACGGCATGGCCGAGCAATGTGAAGTTACTCTTCTGGTCTGCGACTCCCTCCATAGCAAGCGAGCCATATTCCCACAGGACGGGAGCCCCGATACGCAGACGGTGATGGCTATGATGGTGATCATCGGCAAACATGTCAGCGGAGAAGAGGGCGAAGCGTTCGCGGCGGCCGAGGTCTCAGTCGAAGATTTGAACCTGTGGGCTACATCGTCCAGCTTCGGGGCTTCCTTCGGCATTTCCGAGGACAAGATCGACGGGACTGGGAGCATCTTGGTGAAACCCGTCGAGGTGCAGGCGGTGACAGTCGATGGCGCAGAGTACCACCTCATGCACACTAACACTTGGTCGCCTTTTGACGGTCGCAAAGGCGGAACTGTCGCTAGCGTGCGCGACACCGTCTTCATCCGCGTGTGCCCGGCCGGGCCGTTCGCCCTGAGTGACGCGCTGAAGGCGGCGAGACTGATACGGGACCTGATCGCGCTGGCAACGCACCGCGCCGCTGGCGTGATCTGGCTCCGGTTGGAGGTTGCCGGGACCGAGTCGGTCTCGCCGGATGGTCAGCCTTTGCCGCGTCGGCGCGCCAACGTACTCTGTAACGTACTCTGTTCGCCTGCAGTGCTCGGCTCGCCTGCAGTGCTCGGCAAGCACGACGCGAAGGCTGTTGACCTCCACCACGTGTTCTTCACCTGCGAGGAGCTTCCGTTCGAGGAGATTGTGCCGCGCTGGTGCAAGGTCTATGACCGACTGCAGGCAGCGATCAACATGATCCTGGGTCTGCGCTACGCACCGGCGCTCTTCGTCGAGAACAACCTCCTGATGGCGGTGGGGGCTGCCGAGGTCTTGCACCGGAGCCTCGGTATTGATGAGAAGCCGTTCCCAGAGGAGGAGTTCACGGAGATGCGCGACGCGATGCTTGACGTGGTGCCCGAGATGCATCGCGGAAGATTGAAGGAGATGATTCGAAACGATCCGAAGCTCCGGGACCGGCTTCGCGCTCTCGCTGCTCGACCTGATCGGGACGCGATCGCGCAGCTTGTGCCAGACATTGATCATTGGGCGGGACGGACGACACAAGCCCGCAATGATCTTGCACACGAGGGCAGGACGCCCAAGCATTCCATCGACGAGTTGATCGCCATCGTCGAGGCTACGACTGCGGTCGTGATCCTCAACGTCCTGCACGAGCTTGGGCTGCCGGCAGAACGGCAGCGCCAGATCGTACGGGAGCACCCGCAGTTGCGGGCGGTCTGCCGGGAAGCGTGCGATCCAGAGCCCAACTCCTGAGTTACGCAGAGGCCGTCGTCATCTGCACATAGTCAGGCAACCTCCTGCAGGAGGTGGGTCGTCGCTCGGTCCGGCGGACTTGACGGCGTGCGATCGACGGCGGCGCTCCGGGCTGGGGTGAGGAGCCCTTCGACTGCTGGTCTGATGGCATGGCAGATGAGTTTGACCCCGAATGGATCCCGGTACTCGTCGAAGCGCCAGAGCATCTCGAGTGCGAGTGGTAGAACTGCTTCACGAATACATGCTCGCTGTTTCGGGTGATCTTTTCGCCCTTCGTAGCTCGGAGTTATGGCTTCCCCAGCCAACTTGATCTCCGCCGCCGTGTCGGTCATGAGTACGGGATTTGCCCGGCGTCGACCTTCCATACCGGCCCTCAGGGCCGCGCGCGGTGATTCTGTCGTTCCGTCTGGTGAGTCACGGTTCAGCGCTTGCGGAGAATTATAGTCTCATCTGCGCAAATACTTGGATTTGAACTGTTTCGACGGGTGCTCATGGTCATCATGTCACGCAGTGGAGTTCTGCACGGGGCTGACGTCTGAGGATGCCCCTTTTATCGTGAGCCGCGCTGGGTTTGGTGGTGGGTTTGATTCGGTGGGAGGGGGATGGATCGTGTCGGTTCTTGGGACGTACTTGCCGGGGTTGCGAGAGTGGGCGCTTGGGCTGTTTCTGGAGGCTTTGAGGGAGGGTCCCTTGCTTGTTGATGAACCGGGCTGTGATCAGGGTTGGGCGGCGGGTCGGGGTGGATCCAGACGTGCTGCGCAGATGGGTCAAGCTGGCTTGTATAGATTCTGGCCGGGCTCCTTGGTGTGACCACCACCAGCGAGTCGGCTCGTATCAAGGCGTTGGAGGCCGAGGACCGGGAGCCAAAGCGCGTCAACGGGATCTTGTTGGCGGCTTCAAGTTTCACACGCGGCGGAAACTCGACTCGCGGCTGTCATGCTGGTGGCCTTCATCGAAGAGCACAGGGTCGGATTCGGGCTCACACCGATCTGTGAGGTGTTCACCGTGCGTGGCTGCAAGATCGCCTCATCCGCTGACTCGGCGGCTCGCAAGCGTCACCCCTTGGCACGAGTGTTGTCGGATGACGTGGTATGGGAGAAGATCAAGGCCGTCCAAGCTGACCCCGCGAAGGGGGGCGCTCCTGTGTGGTGTGTCAAGCGGCGGTGGTTGGTGGTTGGGTTGGTTGTGGGTTGTAGAGGGTGGTGTTGCGGATCTTGGCGTGCAGGGTGGGGATTCGGCGGTCTGCCAGGGCGAGGATGGCTTGGTTGTGGTGTTTGCCTTGTGTTCTCTTGCGTTCGTGGCAGGCCCTGGAGACCGGGTCGGCGTGGAGGGAAGCGAAGGCTGAGAGGAACATGGCCCGTTTGAGGCGCTTGTTGCCACCATGAGAGACGTGCTCGCCGCGGAGCGATGTGCCCGAGCGGCGTGTGACGGGTGCCAGGACTGCGTAGGAGGCCAGGCGCCCGTGGTGAGGGTCTTGCCCAGGGTCTCGGCCAGGTAGGTGACGGCGGTCCTGACCCGCCCCCGGGCATTGAGGTCATGACCGGGCAAGAGAGTGTGGGCCTCCACCAGAGCCTCGACCTGGACGGCGACATCGGCTCTCTGGGTGTGCAGGGCGATGAGCTGGCGCGCCAGGTGCGGCGGGACGACACTGGCAGCGTCAGTCCCCGCGACGGTGACGCTCTGCTTGCTCAGGGACTGGACGATGGCCTGGGCCCAGGCGGCATGGCGCCAGCACCCGTTGGCCTTGAGTTTGGCATCGATCCGGACCCTACCTGCCTTCCTCAACGCCGCCGGGGTCGACCAGGTGGCGATCATCTCCAGCACGCCATCGTGCTCCAACCAAGGGCCCAGCACCCCTTCGACAGAGGGATGGATTTGGGTGCACATGGGCCTCGGATACGGTTGGAAACTTGGTTGACTTGGCGGGCCAGGTCCCGATCGAAGCCGGTGAGCACCCTCAGCGCGGCGTCCTCGTCGGTGGCATTGATGGCTCTCAGGGTGTGGGGCATGGTCCGGGCGGCCTTCGTAGACCTCGCCCAGGCGGGCCTCGTGGTTGGGCAGGGCCATGTCCAACAGCTTCTTTCGGCCCTGGGTCAAAGCCGTGGCCCAGTGCTCGGCCTGGCCGACATCGATACCGACGAAGACCTCGATGTCTCCCACCTCCATGGGCGCCTCCCTGGCGGTCAATGGCCAGTGAGAGGGCGTACCTGTCCCGCACCCACGTCACCCAAGACCCCAACCCACAAGAGTCGGCCGTTCCCCCAATCAGCGGTCACCAGCGCCCGTGGTCGCGGGTGACAACACCCCCGGATCATCCATGGACAGGGGCAAGACATCATGCCCACGACCACTGACCGGGCACCGGACCATCCAGAACCACCAACAAGGTCACGGGCGGTGTTCTCGTTGCTGGGTTGCTTCCAGGGCAAGTGAGAAGTGGCGAGATGGACCCGGTATGTGTGGCCGGGATGATCTTGGCGTGGTGGGCTGTCTTGGTGCCTTGATCCCGGGCCATACTTGCTCGCTGCGTCTTTGGTAGCTTGTTGAAGTGCGCAATCACCGTGTCGGCGGTGGGGCCGGCGTGCGTGGAGGTCAGAGTGACCAGCCCGGCGAATCCACTGACCTGTTGCACCGGTCGAGGCGCACAAGGCAGCGTTGTTGGCGATGATGGGATTTCCTTCCCAATCTCCAGGAACCCGCCGCCCCGTGGGTCTTGGGGCCGCATTCGATCAATGGGCGCAGGGCGATGGTCGGCCCGCCCCGGGTGCAGCCAAAGGTGCAGGGTCGGTGGCGGGTGAGTATTGGAGGGCAGAAAATCTCTCGACAGGCGAGTGCGGCACGTGGGATCGCGTAGATGTACTGGTAAATCGTTTCGCCGCAGATGCTCCGGCCTTGCGCATTGGGAGAAGTCGCCGTACATTCCCCCTCAGGTCTGCCGTCTCCAGAGGCAAGTGGTCTGCGATCTGGTTCGGGGGACATGGTGCCGCAAGGTCCATTCCCGCCCGTGCTTTGAGTGCCGAGCCGGCAGTAACCTTGTGTGGCTGGGGCCGGGCCCGGCGGCGTTGTGCGGCCGCCTCCGCGCTCACGACCTAACGCCCCACGTTCTTGTCGTATTTCGGCGGATCTGCCTGGAGATCACCGACGGGCACCGACCCAGGTACCAAGCAATCTGATGAAACGACAGGCCTGCTTTCGTCCCCGTCCCGATCGCTGCCCTGTCACTCAATGACAACGACACACGCCACATGGATACCTCCCTACCCGGTCAGACCCCACCAACAGGGAGTGTTGCTTCGACGCTACGCCGCCGCCATCTCGGCCCTCGAGGAGTGCGCCCTCGTGGCGCCAGAATCTGCCCACCGGGATCGATGCCACGCAGTTCATCCCATGCGATGGCGGCAATTGTCTTGAGCCCACATGTCGTCGAGGTGTGGAATGGTGTGAGTGTTCGGCGCGCCTGTGTGCCGGCAGCCATGTCGCGACACGCGTGCTCGGGGCGAGGCATGGCAGGCATGTTACAATTATCTGACAGTGTGTCCGTTTGTGCTGGTGAAGGTGGTTTTCTCATGGGTTCGTCGTCACTTGAGGGGATGGTGGGGCGTTCCTCCACTGCTCTGATCACCATGGGTGTCCTCGGGGTGCTGTGGGGGCTGGTGCTCGCACTGTGGCCGGGAGTCTCCGCAATGACCTTTGCCATCATCTGGGGTGCCTACGCGCTCATGGACGGGATCAGTTCACTGGTCATGGCCTTCAGGGACCGCAGTGCCAGGGGCTGGTACTTGGTCTCTGGAATCCTGGGATCAATTGCGGGTGTCGCCGTCATGGCGAGTCCAGGTATCGGCTTGGCCGTATCGGCATGGATCCTTGGCATCTTCCTGCTTGCTCGCGGCGTCACTGAACTGGTGACCGCATTTGCTCCCAAGGCCATGGTGGACAAGGTCCTCTTGGCGCTCGGTGGCGTGCTGTGGTTCCTGGCCGGCCTCGTCGTCCTGGCCAATCCTGCCGAGGCGCTGCTGACCCTGACCTGGCTCCTGGGACTCATGGCAGTGGCTTGGGGCATCACGTTGGTCGTTGCGGGCTTTCGTGTGCGCTCGATGGCAAAGCAATCGCCCGAAGTGGCCTGACGTCCAGGGGCTCGGACGTAATGTTCCGACACCCGGTCGAACATCTGGTCGTAGCAATTCTCATCATCGGAGCCTTCTATGTGCTGCCGGTGCACCCCGGTGAGGACCTACCCCTGCGCAGTGGCCTGTCAGTGGTGCTCCTCGTGGGACTGGCTGCGGTGGTTGTCCGCCAACTGCGCTACCACTCCGAGAGAATCGGCAGGCTTGTCACCGTCTTCATCGCCGCCGTGGCGCTACTGGCCCTGACCTGTTACGCCGTGTCAGTGCACCAGCCGGGGCAATTCGTCGGCCTGGAGACACGCACCGATGCCCTCTACTTCACCATCACGACCATTTCGACCGTCGGGTACGGGGACATCCACCCTGTGGGTCAGACTGCGCGGGCCTTGGTGACGACCATGATCATTTTTGATGTCGTCTTTCTGGGTGCCTTGGCTGCGGCGGTTTCAGACAACCTGCGCCGGGCCCGACAGGCCGCCTCCCGCGGGGAAGATGGATCACGGGACGGTGCCGATGAAGGGCTGAGTGGGCCGGGCAACGCTGGAAACTCGGTGGAAGGCCGCGAAAGCACAGGACGAGGCATCGGCGGGTGACCTGCCGGGCGCGGGAATCAATGCGAGTGATTGGGGTCTGACAATGGCTGCTGGGCTGAACGCAGGGGCGCCGATGGATGCGGAACGGGGTCCGGAGGGAGCGAAGTTGTCGGCGCGCATCCACGGCATCGCCGTTGGCTACGGATTCATTGCAGGAGCGGTTGCCGGCGTCACCTTCTTCCTCATGAAGACCCTGCAACACCTCATCTGGGATCACAACCGTGCGTGGTGGTACACCGTGGTCGTGGTCATGCTCGGTGGCGTCCTCATCGCCCTCCTGCGCAACTACTCCGTGGAAGCGGATCTGGACGATCAACTTGATCCCCAAGGGCCTGCCTCCGGGCAATGGCGCAGGATCGCAGTCCTGGCCATGTCGGCCGTCATCGCGATCGGCTTCGGAGGGGCCATCGGCCCCGAAGCAGGTCTCCTGGCGGTGGTCACCGAATTCTCCGTCATCATCAAGCACCGGATCGCCCGGACCCGCGCCGAGGCCGCGCTCATCGCCGAGGCCGGCAACGCTGCGGTGCTCTCAGGCTTCTATGGTGCGCCACCCGTGGGCGCGGTCTACCGTCAGGAAAGCCCATCCATGGGGCGCTTGTCGGTCTTTGGCGCCTCCTTGGCCGGATTCGTGGCGTTCATCCTGACCTCGCGCGTGCTGGGGTTGGAATCCCACCCCTTGGAACTGCCCGGACCCGATGTGGCCACGCTGCCCGGTTTGCTGGCAGCCATCCCCGCCGCAGTGGGGGCGGGGCTGGCGGTGCTCTATCTGCTGGTGCGACATTGGTTGGGAAGGCTGGTGTCCAAACTTGGATCCCCGCGTGTGCAGACCCTTGTCGGCTCGGCCCTGCTTGCAGTGTTGTTGGGCGCATGGCCGGTGCTGCGCTTCTCGGGTCATGACGACTTCGGGGTGCTCCTCTCCCACGCCGAGGCCGGGGCGTGGGTCCCACTGGTGCTGCTGGGCCTGGGCAAAGTGGTGGCCACCGCGCTCAGTCTTTCTGCCGGATGGCGAGGAGGGGACTTCTTCCCCCTCATGTTCGCCGGTGCCAGCGCGGGCGCTGCCACCCTCGCGCTTCTTCCCTTGCTCGACATGCAGACGGCGATGGTGGCCGGCATGGCAGCGGCCACCACGGTGGCCCTGCGCAAGCCCATGGCCGTCTTCGTGCTTCTGTGGTTCCTGGTACCCGATGTCACGGTGCTGGGTTTGGCCGTGGCCTGCGTCGTGGCAGTCCTGGTGCTCAAGGCACTGCCTGAGCGCCTCCTGGCGGTCGGACACGGCAGTCAGAGCGCAGATCACTAGCAGTCTTTCGGCCGGGGAGTCGTGAAGGCATCGGGTAGGGGCCAGGGTCCCTCTCGGCGGCTTTGGGTGAGCCGGTAAACGGGGTGCCCTGGAACGTTCGGGCGGCCAGCGCCTGATCGCATCCGAGTGCGCGCTGCTCAACGGGAGACAAGTCGTGGCATGTGGCCCCCGTCAACCGCCCCGCGGGGTCGGCAGCCTCGACACGGGAGCCTTCCATGTGACGAGCATCAAATGGAGGAAGGGAATCATCGGCCGAGACAGGTAGTTGAATCTTGCATGAAGGCATTTGGATTCCTCAGTTTCGGACACTACGGACACGGCCGGGGCCCCGGCGACCCTGACGCGGGACAGGCACTCAAGGACGCGGTCGAGATCGCCGTGGGTGCCGACGAGATCGGCGTCAACGGCGCCTACTGGCGCGTGCACCACTTCGCCCGCCAGGCCGCCTCGCCCTTCCCGCTCCTGGCGACGGCGGCAGCCCGGACCTCGCGCATCGAGGTCGGCACCGGCGTGATCGACATGCGCTACGAGAACCCCCTGTACATGGCCGAGGAGGTCGCCGCCCTCGACCTGCTCGCCGACCAGCGCATCGCCATCGGAATCTCCCGCGGCTCCCCGGAGCAGGCCAAGCGCGGCTGGGAGGCCTTCGGGTACACCGGTTCCAAGGACCCGCGTGGAGCCGACATCGCCCGTGCCCATGCCGCCAAGTTCCTGGAGGCCGTGCGCGGCGTCCCGCAGGCCGAACTCGACCCGGGCAACGCCATGATCCCCGGCGAGCTCCCGCGCCTGCGCGTCGAGCCGCACTCGCCAGGCGTCGACCGGCGCCTGTGGTGGGGTGCGGCCACACGTGAAACCGCCGAGTGGACGGCACGCCAAGGGCTCAACCTCATGAGCTCCACCCTGCTGACCGAAGTCACCGGCAAGAGCTTCTCCGACCTGCAGGCCGAGCAGATTCAGCGCTACCGGGCAGCCTGGAAGGAGGCCGGCCACGACTGGAGTCCACGCGTGAGCGTCTCGCGCTCCATCTTCCCCATCGTCTCCCAAGCCGACGCACAGCTCTTCGGCCTGCGCGCAGGTGACGACCAGGACCACTACGGCATCATCGACGGCCTGCACTCCACCTTCGGGCGCACCTACGCCGCCGAGCCAGACGTGCTCATCGAGGAGCTGTCCAAGGACGAGGCCATCAAAGCCGCCGACACGCTCATGCTCACCATTCCCAGCCAACTCGGGGTGGACTACAACGTCCACGTCCTGCAGGCCTTCGCCGAGCACGTCGCCCCGGCACTGGGCTGGAAGCCCAACACAGAGGGGCCCGTCACCGGCCATCCGGTGGACTGAGGTCCGCTGCCCCGTACTGAACCTTGCCGATGTGCAAACCCGTATTGCATGGGCTCAATGCACATCGGCAAGGTTCGGCAATTTGGAAGCACTTGGAGGGTGCTGCCATCCGGGTCCCGCGCTTGGCGCCGCCCTCGTGAATTCGGATTCGAACCCGCATGCCCGCGGCCTTCTCGATCAGTGCCGCCAATCATCGACAAAACCGGGGCCGCCAACACCCGGGACGGGTCGGCACACCTCTGCCGGCGCCTGCCACCAATTTGGTTGCTCGCCGCACCCCCGCGTGAGATGGTATCGCCATGGCGCAGACCGAGAGCAACGTGGCAATGGCTGACATCGCCGCAGCCGCTGGCGTCGCCGTCTCCACGGTCTCACGGGCGCTCAGCGGTGCCCCCGGAGTTTCAGCCCAAAAACGTGAAGAAATCCTTGCCATTGCCCGTCGGCTCGGCTATCTGACGGCACCTGCTACTGCCTCGACCTCGGCGGGTCTGGCCGCCGGTGGCCCGCCGCCAGCCCGCCCGGTGTCCGGCGTGCCCCTCGACTCCCGTTGGCTTGGCCCGGGGGCACGCCCCGCGCGGATCACGGCGGTGGTCCCGGAGTCCGATCGCTGGGTTTTCGGTTCGATCCTGGCTGGCATACACGACGTTCTCGGTCCGCTGGACGTCTCCTTGCGTGTCAAGCAGGGGCTGTCTGATTCAACTCGCGCCGCCTTCCTGGCGGACCCGCACTTGGCGGATGAGATCGACCTGGTCATCCTGGTACCGGCCCCACGAGACATTCCCGTGCAGGCCCTGAAGGAGCTGCCGGTGGCGGTGGTCATTGCCGGCACCGTGGTCGAGGGCGTGGCAAGCGTCGGCATCGACGACATCGCCGTCGGCCACATGGCCACCAACTACCTGCGCAACGTCGGCCTGACCTCGATCGCCTACGCCGGTTTCCTTGACCACGAGGGCACCTACGGCGTGGCCACGCGCCGGCGCGGCGTGGGCTACAGGCAGGCGATGGAGAAGGCCGGGCTCAGGCCACGGTTCGTGCAGGCCCCTTACAGCAGCAAGCCTGGCCGGGCGGCCACAGAACTGCTGCTTGCCAGCGAGGAGCTGCCCCAAGGTGTCATCTGCTCTTCCGACGAGATCGCCGCAGACATGATCGCCACCTTCCGGCAGGTGGGCGTGGACATTCCGGGCGACATCTCCGTGATCGGGGTGGATGGCCACCCTGTGGCTTCAATGATGGGATTGACCACGATTGCGCAGCCGGCTCGCGAACAGGGGCAGCGGGCCGCCGAACTCGCCCTGCAGATTCTGGCCGCCCCCTCCGGCCCCTCGCCGGCGCCGGTCACCCTGCCCACCCGCTTGGTGGTGCGCGGCAGCACGCGCCGCTTTTCCGTCTAGTTCCGTCCAGTTCCGCCACCCCCGCTGGTTGGGAGGCGCTGCCGGACGACCTGCGGGCAACGCAACAGCTCCACGCAACTGCGCAACAAGGTCCGCAAACGCCTGCCGGGAACGCTGGGGCCAAATACTGTGCAAATCACGAACCGCTCCGTGGGGGTGGCGGTTGGCCGGCGGTGAAAGGCTGACGATGAGCTTCCAAGACAAGACGATCTACCAGATCTACCCGCGCTCTTTTCGAGACTCGACAGGCTCAGGCGTGGGGGACCTGCGCGGCATCATCGAAAAGGTGCCCTACATTGCCTCACTCGGCGTGGACATGGTGTGGTTCAACCCGTTCTTCGTCTCGCCGCAGCGGGACAATGGCTACGACATTGCGGACTACCGGGCGATCAACCCCTCGTTGGGCACGATGGAGGACTTCGAGGAGCTGGTGGCCGCACTGGGTTCCCACGGAGTCGGTGTGATGCTGGACATGGTGTTGAACCACACCTCCACCCAGCATGAATGGTTCCAGAGGGCCCTGGCCGGGGAGAAGGAGTACCAGGACTTCTACTACCTGCGTCCGGCCGGGCCTGGCGGAGAGCTGCCCAACAACTGGGTCTCGAAGTTTGGTGGCAACGCTTGGGCGCCGTTCACCGCCCAGTACGCCGGCATGGGCATCACGCCGGAGGGGGCGGCCGAAAACGGCTTCGCGCTGAACGCCGCCGGGCCGGACGCCGGCAACCCTGACCTTTACTACCTGCACCTTTTTGACGTGACCCAGGCCGACTTGAACTGGCACAACCCTCGCGTGCGCCAGGAGATGGCCGCCGTGGTGAAGTTCTGGCTGGACAAGGGCGTTCACGGGTTCCGCTTCGACGTGATCAACCTGATCGGCAAGCCGCAGGATCTTCCCTCCGCCCCGGCGGGTACGGACGACCGCGCCATGTACACGGACGGCGAAGCGGTGGTGCCCTTCCTGCGCGAGCTGGCGGCGGCAAGCTTCGGGCAGGATCCGCACAGCATCACCGTGGGGGAGATGTCTTCCACCTCCATCGAGAAGTGCATCCTCTATTCCAACCCGGACAGTCGTACCCTCTCCATGGCCTTCAACTTCCACCACCTCAAGGTGGACTACCTGGACGGCAAGAAGTGGACGCGCACCCCCTTCGATTTCGACGCGTTGAAGTCGCTGCTGTCGGAGTGGGGCGTGGGCATGCAGGCCGGCGGGGGTTGGAACGCCCTGTTCTGGAACAACCACGACCAGCCGCGCGCGAACAACCGCTTCGGTGACGTGGTCAATTTCCCGGTGGAGAGCGCCACCATGCTGGCAACCACCATTCACCTCATGCGCGGCACCCCGTACGTGTACATGGGAGAGGAAATCGGCATGACGGACCCGGACTACACCTCGATCGAGGAATACCGGGACGTGGAAGCGATCAATGCCTTCGAGGAGCTGGTGGCCGGTGGGATGAGCCGGGAAGAGGCCTTCGCGACGGTGCACGCCAAGGCCCGCGACAACTCCCGTACCCCGATGCAGTGGGACGCCTCCGCCACAGCCGGTTTCACCAGCGGCACCCCTTGGCTGCGCCCCACCAACCAAGAGCACATCAATGTGGAGGCCGAGGAGGCCGGCGGCAGAATCCTGCCCTACTACCGGAAGCTGATCCGGCTGCGCAAGGAACTACCGCTGATCGGGTACGGCACCTTCGCCCCCTACGCCCTGGACCACCCGCAGGTCTTCGCATACGTGCGGGAGTACGACGGCCAACGCCTACTGGTGCTGAACAACTTCTACGGCACGCCCACGCAGGTGGAAGTCCCGGTCGAGTTCGTGGGCGGTCGGGTGTTGATTTCCAACTACGACGATGCTGCCTCGCCCGCGCAGCAGGCCGTCAGCCTGCGCGCCTACCAGTCCCTTGCAATCCTGATCTGACCAATCGTTTTTCCAATCAAACTTGTCCCTCACCAACATCAATCATGGAGGCTCCCGATGAGTACTGCCGACAATGAACCGATTCTCTCGCCGCTGGCGGGTGAGATCGTCCCCATCGACCAGGTCCCAGACCCGGTGTTCTCGTCAAAGACGATGGGAGACGGTTTCGGTGTCGCCCCGACTGGTGGCGCCGTGGTTGCCCCCGTCTCCGGCACTGTCACCATGGTCGCCAGGACCAAGCACGCCTTCGGGATGAAGACCGAGTCCGGCGTGGAGATCCTGGTGCACATGGGCATCGACACGGTGGAGTTGGACGGCGCGCCGTTCACGCTCCAAATCGCCAAGGGGGACGTGATCGCGGCAGACACCCCGGTTGCCACGATGGACCTGGCGGCCGTTGAAGCGGCCGGGAAGTCCACCATGACGGTGGTGGTCTTCACCAACCAGAAGAAACACGGAGGCAAACTGGAGCTGCAGCAGGGCAAGGCCGAGCTGGGTGCCCAGGTGGCGGCGGTCAGCCCAGCGCAGGCCGCCAAGGCCCAAGCGGCACCGGCAGCGCGCCCGGCGGCCCAGGAGGACGACCCGGCGCGGGCGGGCCTGCAGGGCTTCGACCTGTTGGCGTACGACATCATCAAGGGAGTTGGTGGTCAGGACAACATCAAGAGCGTCATCCACTGCATCACCCGGGTGCGCTTCTACCTGAAGGACGACTCGCTGGCGGACGAGGGCCACCTCAAGAGCCTGGACATCATCGACGTCGCCAAGGCCGGCGGCCAGTTCCAGGTGGTCATCGGGCAGGCAGTTGCAGACGTGTACGAGGCGATCACCAAGCAGCTGGGCGGGGCCGGCGATGACGTGGCGGAGGAGGTGGAAAAGCCCACCACCATCCTCGGCTGGGTGAAGTTCGGCTTCTCCTCCCTGATCGGCGTGATCACCGGATCCATGATCCCGGTCGTGGGCCTGTTGGCCGCCTCCGGCATCCTGAAGGGAATCCTGGCTCTGCTCACCGAATTCAACCTGGTGCAGACCGGGACGAGCACCTACACGATCATCGACGCGATGTCCTCGTCCATGTTCTACTTCCTGCCGATCATCATCGGCTTCACGGCCGCAAAGCGGTTGGGTTCCGACCCGATCGTGGTGGCGATCATCGGTGGAGTGTTGGTCTTCCCGTCCATCGTCACGATGTCGAACCCGAAATCCGAGAATTACAACGCGTTTGCCACTTTCGGCAACACCGTCTTCAATGCTGAGTTCTTCGGCATCCCGATCTCGCTGCCGTTGGAGAACGCCTACGCGTACTCGATCTTCCCGGTCATCGTCGCCGCATGGCTGGCGGCAAAGATCGAGCCTGTGCTGAAGAAGTACATTCCGCTCATGCTGCGCTCCATCTTCGCGCCGCTGATCGAGGTCTTCGTGGTCTCCGCCCTGGTGCTGGTGGTCTTTGGACCGATCATCATGTTCATCTCCGGCGGCCTGGCCGACGGTGTCAACTCCATCCTGTCCTTCAACTACCCGGTGGCAGGTTTGATCATCGGTGGCCTTTACCAGTGCTTGGTCATCTTTGGCCTGCACTGGGCGGTCATCCCGCTGGTGGCCTCCCAGATCTCCATCGATGGTTCCTCCCCGCTGAACGCCATCCTCTCGGCCACGATGATCGCGCAGGGCGGAGGCGCCATGGCCATCTGGCTCAAGACCAAGAACTCCAAGATCAAGGCCCTGGCCGGGCCGGCCACAATTTCCGCCTTCTGTGGTATCACCGAGCCGGCCATGTACGGCCTGAACCTCAAGTACGGCCGCGTGTTCATGACCGCGTCCTTGGGCGGCGCAGTGGGTGGTCTGCTCACGGGGCTCTTCGACGTCAACATGTGGGGCTTCCCCGGCGCCTTCGTGGGCTTCCCGTCCTTCATCAACCCCAACGGAATCGACGGTAGCTTCACGGGCTACTGGATCGCATCCTTTGCGACGCTGCTGGTCTCCTTCACCGCCACCTACTTGTTCGGCTTCAAGGAGACGGACTTCGAGACCGCCAGGGAGGTCAAGAAGGTCCGACTGGGCAGGCGGGAGCCGGCCGGAGCGTGATGATTCGGCGGGAGGAAAGCCAAGAAGCGGTCCAGGCCGCCAGGGCCGCTCCCGCAGCGATCGTGGCAGGGCCCGGGGAACCGGGGCCCTGCCCACATTTGGGCGGGCGAGGGCAGCCGTGCCCGAAGCTGCGCCCAGAAGCGTGACTTGTGCTCTCTCAAAGACCGGCCGGCGTGCAGACCCTGCGAGCGCCCATGGCCCACGTCGGCCAGATCGGGGACTGGGGGCAAAGCGGATGCCTGCCCCAGCCGCGGCGGGTCTGCCACCGACTGCAGGAGAAAGGGCGCGCCAAGTGGGCAGCGCGCTACAGGCTGGGGCGAATGGTCGTTCTGCTGTCCTGCATCATCCGCATCCAGGCATTGCTGTAGAAGTGGGAGAACAGGACTGCGCCCTCGGTCCACGGGCTCGTTGTAGAGGCCACCGGCAGGGGAGCGACCTGGGCGGCGATGGTCAAGAAGACGGAGTACGCCACCAGCGCCATGCCCAAGGAGACGAAGAACCCCTCTTGGGCGGTGAAAAGCACGGGCACCGCCTGTGTGGGATCGGCGGGGTTGAAGGCCACCGTGAGGCGGGTGGCGGGCTCCACGCACGGGGCGAACAAGTGGGCGCCGCCCTCCAGGGCTTGCTCGGCTGGTCGGTAGAAGAAGTACGTCTGGCAGGAACGCGCGATCCCGGCGAAGAAGATTTCGGGCCCGCGCTGAATCGACAGGGAGACCATACCGGTGGTCCGGCCGTTCCAGATGAAGGATTGGAACAGACGGTAACCGCCCATGTACAGGAAGAACTTCGTGGAAGCCGCCAAGCCCACCAAGTGCGCAGCCAGGGCGCTCAGCCGCCCCCCCGGTGGACCGCTCCGCGTGGGCACCGGCGTCGGTGGGTGGCGTTTGCTGGTCCTCGGCGGGCATCGGCTGCATGGTTTCCCCCTGTGAATGGATTGTGTAAAGCATAAGGACCGCAGCCGTGTGCGTGTCACACTTACGAGGGACGGATGGGGAGCGAGGGACCATGAGACCACTTGACAACCTGACCGGCAAGATCGCCGCATTCGTGGAAGCCGCAGGTGAGGCGGCATGGCCGCTGCCGTTGGAGCGGGGTGAAAGCGGCGGGCCGATGGATCAGTCCGCGGTCACGAGCCCCGCACTTGACCCTGCCGCCTTCGACTTCAACGCCCTGCACGACGAGCGTGGAATCACCGCCTACCGTCTCGACTTGGCCGGCACACTCAAACGACATGCGGGCGCGTGGAACTCGGCCGGGGAGGCGATGGGAGAATGCCTGACCGAGGCGGACGGCCTTCCTGGAGCGGCACTACGGCGCGCCCGTCACCGCCACTGCCGATGACCAGGTCACCGCCTATCGGTGGTGGGCCTTGCCAGGAGGAGTGCGCCTGCACCTGGTCTCGAAAGGGGAAGAGGTGAGCGATCTTTGGGTGACCCGTCTCAACGCCGCCGCCGACTTTCCTTCTGCCAGTGATTTTTCCGCCGCCGGGCGCCCTGATGGCGCCGTCCCGTGGGCCACACAGGCCTTTGAGTCCGCCGAGATTCCTCCCGCTGCCGCGATCACCCCCGTGATGACACCGGCTCTGATTCATGGGGACGGCTTTTTCGCGCTGGTGGACGCCATGGGGGCAGAAGAATGGCCGGTGAGCCTTGGCGGACTGCTGCGATTTGCCAACGACATGGGCTGGCTGCGCCTGTCGGGGTCCTTTGAACACTTCTTCCTTGCCGGGGGTGGCGCACTGGAGACAGTCAGCCATCCTGGTGGGCGACCACAACTGGGCGTGATCTTTGCGCCGCCGGCCGTGACCGTGAGCAGCGAGGGCCCGGGAAAGCGCAAACTCTCAATCGAATTGCCCGCATTCGCCTGCGAGGGCGAGGCGCGCCAGGGCATGGAGCATCACCTCGGTGAGGCCGTCAGCACGCAGATCGAGGGCGGGTGGCAGTACCAGTGGCAGGCCGGCAACCGGGTCATGACCCTGACGGAAATCGGGGGCCGAAGCGTGCTGAGCGTAGTGGATGAACAGGCCGCCACTGGCGGGGGCTTCGATGAGGACCAGGTGCTGCGACAAATCACCGCCCTGGTTGCGGACCTCACCGCAGTTGAAGAAGCGGCGGAAGCCCCTTCGTACTGGCGCTGGCCGAAAAGCACGGCTGGGTGAAGGTGGAGAGCGAAGAGGAGACCGTACAACGCTATGTTGCGCCTGTGGGGCCGTGGGCCGTGCCCGGCGTGGTCGTCCACTACTGCGAAGATTTGGTGCACCAGGTGTTTTGGCAGCCCGTGCCCTACTCTCGCACCGAGACCGGACGCGGACAACTCTTGCGGCTGCGCGAAAAACTGCAGGCGGTGTTCACCGACAGGTACGGGAGATTGAACCGGAGGGGGCTGCTCCCCGAGACCCCCGAGGAAGAAGTCAGCGACGAAGACAAGTATGTTCCGGGCTATTGGTTCTACGCGGAGAACCACAAGTCCATCGTCACAGTGCTGGAGCAGGAAGCCGCCCTGCCGATCTTCGTCACCTATCCGCTTTGGCAGGCGATCGAGTACTCGGGGTTCGACGATGAGGATGAGGATGACCATGTTGACGAGGATGACCATGTCGACGATGAGGATGACCATGTTGACGTGGCCGAGGATGAGGGGGAAGAAGCGGGGGGACAGATGCCGGAATGGTTCGAGGAATTCTGGCACCGTCTTGAGCCGTTGCCGGGGCCACCTGTGCTGTCCTACGGAGAAAGGCACTTCATGGCCATAGCGTGTGTCTTACTACTGTCGGTGATCATCAAGGCGATCTGGTAGTCGACGCAGCCGGGCGACGAAGGCGTTCGTGGCCCGGCGCCGGTTCCGGCACTTTGCCGGCGGCAAGAACAGGGCGCTGCAACTGCGAAGTCCAGGTTTCAAGTGGAGGAGCCGGCCTCAGTCACGGTGCAGACGGACTTTGCGCGCGGCGGGACCGGCATTGAATCGCCCCGTCCGCACCCGAAGCTCGCACGGGAACCACAGTCGTAGGGACGGGCACTCCGCCCTCGTCAGACAAAGCGATCCGCCGTGCCGCTTCCACTGTCCTCTTCATCCTGCTCGTAGACGTCTGGAACACCGTCGTGATCAGCGTCCACCGCGTCGGCCTCGTTGATGCGCCGGTACACGCGGTTGCGCAGCACCAGGATCACCGAGGCCAAGCCAGCGGCCGACAGCGAGCCCAGCAGGACCGCGATCTTCACGACCTCGCCCCGGCCCCCCGAGTCGCCGAAGGCCAAGTCACCGATGAGCAGCGACACGGTGAAGCCGATGCCGCCCAGCACCGACACTCCCAGGACGTCGATCCACGACAGGGCAGGATCCAAGGTTGCGCGGGTGAAACGGGCCATCAGCCAAGTGGTCGACAAGATGCCGACGCTTTTGCCCACCACCAGGCCGACGACGATGCCCAGGGCAACCGTGTCCGTCAACGCCGCCCCCAGGGCCTCCGCGCCGCCGATGGTCACGCCTGCGGCGAAGAAGGCGAAGACGGGAACCGCGAAGCCCGCAGAGATCGGTCGCCAGAGGTGCTCGAACTCGTGGGCGATGTCGCGCACCCCGCTCACACCCTCGCGCAGGACGGGGACGGTGAAGCCCAGCAGGACACCGGCCACCGTGGCGTGGATGCCCGAGGCGTGCATGGACATCCATGTGGCGAAGGCCAGCGGGAACAACAGCCACCAATGGGTGATGCGGCGCCTGACCAGGACCGCGAACAGGGCCAGCGGGATCGCTGCTGCCGCCAGGAAGAGCGGCTGCAGGTCCGAGCTGTAGAACACGGCGATGACGATGATCGCAAGCAGGTCGTCGACCACCGCCAATGTGAGCAGGAAGGTCCGAAGGCCCGCAGGCAACTGGGTGCCGACCACCGCCAGGACCGCCAGTGCGAAGGCGATGTCGGTGGCGGTCGGGATGGCCCAGCCTGCAAGGGCGCCCTGGCCGTCGCCCAGGTTGAAGGCGGTGAAGAGCAGCGCCGGCACGATCATGCCGCCCACGGCTGCGGCAACGGGCAGAGCGGCCTTGGCGGGGGACTTCAGCGATCCGGCCACGAACTCGTGCTTGAGTTCCAGACCGGCCAGGAAGAAGAAGATTGCCAAAAGCCCGTCCGCTGCCCAGTGTCCCAGCGACAGGTTCAGGTGCAGCGCTGCCGGCCCCACGTGGAAGTCGCGAAGTGCCCCGTAGGTGGTGGGGGACAGGTTCGCCCAGAGCAGGGCGATGGCTGTGGCCGCCACCAGCAGCATCCCTCCGACGGTTTCCTTGCGCAGGACCTCGTTGATGTGGCTGATCTCCAGCCATGAGGGGCGCGGCAGGGCGCGGCGGACGGAACGGGATCCGGTGGTGTCCTGCGTGGGGTTGGGCATCGTGTCCTCGGGCGTCGAGCAATCGCTCCGTCGGGCGGGCAGTCCGTTGCGCGTCGGGCGTCGCGGACCCACGAGGCCTGTCCTCGCGGCGAATGCGGGCGTTCGTGCAGCTTAGTCAATGTGGGACGAGGTCGGGGGGAGGGCCCGCACCTGCGACTCGCCGTGCGGCTTCGACAGGGCAGCGGAGGTGAGGACCACAAGTGAGTCGGAGGAGTTGGAGCCCGGTCGGCGCAACGATTCGGGGCCGTGGGGCGACTTGGCCACTCGCTGTACTCGGTAGCATCCCGCGAGAGGAGAACACGACGCCACTTTCCGATGAGACGGGGGTGGCCAGTTTGGATGAGGAGAGGATTGTCCATGCACGGCATTGCGGGATCGGGCCTCAAGGTGATTGCCGGGTTCGCGGCTGCCACCGTGGCTGTTGAAGCTGCGGTGGCCTTCGTCAGTGCTGTGGGACCTCAAGGTGGGCAATCGGAAACAGTCACCAGGGTCATCGACGGAGACACCATCGAGGTCCAGCTGGCAGGCAGGAGCGCCATCGTGCGTTTGCTGAACATTGACACCCCGGAAACCAAGCATCCCGAGAAGGCTGTCCAGTGCTTGGGACCGGAGGCCACTGCATTCCTCACGGATCTGCTGCCAGCAGGGCAGGCCGTCACTCTCGACTTCGACATCGAGCGAAGTGACGAGTACGGTCGACTGCTGGCTGGCGTTCGCAAGAACGGCACGCTCGTCAACGCGGCGATCGCCGAGGCCGGCTTGGGCGTGGCAGTCCTCGTCAAGCCGAACACCGAACACTACGCAGAAGTGAAGGCCGCACAGGAACGCGCTCAGAAGGCAGCGGTGGGCCTGTACGACGCCGACACCTCCTGCACATTGCCTGCCCGGGTCACCTCATTGGTGCACTCATATGCCGCAGCCACGTCGACCCCTCCCGAAGATCTGCAAATTGGTTCCTTCGACGCGATCTCGACCGACGCCGCTCGTCTGCGCGACCTCATGGATGCTCTGCCCCACACTGATGAGACCGCGTGGATGAGGGCCGCCTGGGACGTCAAGAGGCTCTCGGCGCAAGTGCGCGACATCGAGGACGCCGCCTCGACGCTGAAGGCGGAGGTCAAGAGACGCCAGGACGAAGCTGCGGCGAAGGTTGCCGCCGAAGCGAAGAAGAAGGCTGATGAAGCTGCTGCAAAGAAGGCCGCGCAGGAACGTGCGGCTCGTGAAGCAGCCGAGCAGGCCGCACGGGAAGCCGCCGAGCGCGAAGCCGAAGAACAGGCGGCGCAGCAGGCCGCAGCGGATCCGGATCCGGTTCACGTTCCCGACCCGGAGCCCGGCCGTACACCTGACCCCGATCCGCTTCCCGAACCCCGGGCAGGGTCCGGCGACGGTGAAGACGAGGGACATGATGCTTCCCCCTACCCCGGGTACACGGGACCTCGGTGCTACGCGCCTGGCGGCCGTGCTGAAGGCCGAGAGAGTCAGCCGCGCAGTACCCGACAAACCATCGCCTCGTAGGGGGCCATCGGGCGACGGCGGTCCGGCGCCGTGCCGAGCAGCACCTCCAAGGGCCTGTCCGCGTGGCGGCGGGGCAGAGGGCGCCCGGAGAGGTTGACCTCGATGAAGAGGCGTTCGCCCTCGTGTTCGCGGAAGTACGCGAAGTAGTCGCGCACGCCCTCGTCGACGAAAACGATCCTCCCCAGTGACAGTGCAGGGTGGGCGCGGCGCAGGGCGATGAGAGCCCGGTGGAAGGCGAGCACCGAGTCCGGGTCCGTCTGTTGCTCGGCGACCGTGAACCCTTGCGAATCCTCGTACCCGGCGATCCAGGGAGTTCCGGTGGTGAAGCCGAGGCCGGGCTGCGGACTCCACCGCATGGGGGTGCGCGCATGGTCGCGGGACCCGGTCACGATCTTGCCCCAGGCGGTGGGGCCTTCTTCGGCCAGGAGGTTCAATGACTCGACGTCACGCAGGGCCTCGGCGCCGGGGAAGTCCTGGTTGACGGAGGCGATCTCCTGACCCTGGAAGATGAAGGGCGTGCCACGCATGGTCAGCAGCAGGGTGGCAAGCGCCTTGCCGAGGGGTGCGCGCACAGCCGGATCTGGATTCACCTTCGAGATCATCCGTGGATTGTCGTGGTTCTCGAAGAACAGGGTCTGCCAGTCGTCGCTGCCCAAACGCCTCTGGTAGTCGATCCAGTAGTGCTTGAGGAAGTTCAGGTCGTAGGCGTAGTCGTCCCAGCGGACATGTCCCGGAGTCTCCAAGTGGTCGAAGCTGAAGACCAGGTCCAGTTCGCCGCGTGTGGCGTTGGTCAGGAGCCGGGCAACCTCAATCCCGACCCCCGGCCCTTCGCCGACCATGACGGGTCGGGCGTCCTGGCCCGGCGCCTCGTGCCCTGCGTCCTGGCCGGGACGGGTGAAGCCCTCGCGACGCAGCTGCGCCAAGTGGTCGTGCAGGTGAGGACCGTGGAAGTAGTGCTCGACCCCGGTGAAGCCCATGAGCCGGCCGATCGCCGCGTTCCCGTCGGGCAGGCCCGGGCGCTTGGACACGTAGTTGATGACGTCCAGGCGGAAGCCGTCGATGCCCCGGTCCACCCAGAAGCGGACGATGTCGGCGACCTCGCGCCGCACCGCGGGATTGTCCCAGTTCAAGTCGAGCTGTTCGGGAGCGAACAGGTGCAACGCCCACATGTCACCGATGCGCCTCCACGCCGACCCGGAAAAGAACGACGTCCAGTTGTTGGGTGGGGCGCCTGAAGCATCGGCCCGGCGAAGGAAGTAGAAGTCGCCGTACGGGCCCTGCGGGTCCGCCAGTGCCTGACGGAACCACGGGTGCTGGTCGGAGGTGTGGTTCACCACCAGGTCCAGGATCAGTCGCATGCCGCGCCGGTGACACTCATCCAGCAGCTCCTGCAGATCCTCCACCGTGCCCATCTCGGTCATGACGTCCCGGTAGTCGCAGATGTCGTAGCCCATGTCCACATTGGGTGAGGCGAAGATCGGCGAGAGCCACAGGCAGTCGACGCCCAGGTCCTCCAGGTGGTCCAGGTGCCCGATGACGCCGCGCAGGTCGCCGATGCCGTCCCCGTCGCTGTCGGCGAAGGAACGCGGATAGATCTGGTAGAAGACCGCCTTCTTCCACCATGTGGGTGCCACGGGAGCGTCGGCCAGTGGGGGAGAGGGCGGGCAGTCGCCGAGCAGCGCCAGCAAGGTCTCGACGAAGTCCGGACCGAGGAAACGCGCGACCAAGGGCCGCACGCAGGACAGGCGCAGGCGTCGGACCAGCGGGTTCGTCACCCACGCCGGGCTGCGCCCCATCTGCATGAGGATCTTGTCGATGACGTCGCGACCCAAAGGATGGGCGTAGACGTCGCCCAGTGTCGAATTGTGGTCCAGTGCCATCGCTTCACCCTTCATGGCTCGTCACGCCGGCGTCAGAGGCGGCCTCGTGCTTCCCTTGGCGCAGGTCCTGCATGATTGCGGCGAAACGCGCCTCGTCCAACCGGTAGCCGCGTCGCAGAACCGCCCACGCCAAGGCCGTCAGGAAGATCGGGACCACCAGCATGACCAGTTTGAATGCGTGGACCCCGGCGGGAGTCACGTCCGGGACCGAATGTGCGGCACTGATGCCCGAGACGAGCAGCGCCACTCCGATGAACCCCGAGGAGATCCCCGTCGACGCCTTGTAGATGAAGGGCTGGACGGCAAGGGTGATCGACTCGTTGCGTCGCCCGAACCTCCACTGCCCGTACTCCACGCAGTCCGTGACGAACATGAGCATGAGCAACTGGATGATTCCCTGCCCGGCGAAGAGCAGCACCCCGGCCACCGCGACCAGCGCCAGAGAAGAGCCGGCGAACCAGAAGACCCCAAGACCCACTGCACTGGAGACCATGCCCAGGTTCAACAGCTCAGAGCGTCGAAGGCGCGCCCGAAGGGCAGGAAACAGGGCAAGAGCCCCCAACTGGGCCACTGCAAGGATCACCGCGAAGACCGAGTAGGCGTCCTCGTCCCTGTACACGTACTTGAACCAGTAGATGCCCAAGCTGGTCACCGTCATGTAGCCACTCATGTACGCCAACATCGACGCGGTCACCCACATGAGCTGGTCATTGCGCACGAGCACGCCCAGCACCTCACGCAGTGACGTGCGTCGACGCTCGGGCTCCACGCGCTCGCGGGTGAAGGCCAGCGTCAGCATCTGGAACCCCAGATTCGCGGCGACCAGGATCCCGGCGTAGGCCAACCAGCCTCCGGTCGCACTGCCCACCAGTTGGCCCAGAGCCTTCGTTGCCGGCACCACCGACACGACCACCACGAAAAGGCCCGCATTCGCGCAGATCCGCGCCACCGACCCGATGCGCTCACGCTCCCTCTGATCCTGCGACAGGGCAGGCAGCATGGACCAGAACGAGATGTCGTTGATCGTGTAGGCGATGGACCAGACCAGGTAGACCACGGTGAACCACGCGATGAAGGCCCACCCACGAAGGTCTGGGGCCATGAAGAAGGCGAAGGTCGCCGCACACCACAGGACGGCGCCCAGCGCCAACCACGGCTTGAACTTTCCCCACCGGGTGCGCGTGTTGTCGATGATCATCCCCATGATCGGGTCGTTTGCCGCGTCGAAGATCCTCATGACCACCAGCACCACGGTGACCGCCCCAGTGGCGGCCGTGCCGATGTGGGCCACCTCCGTCAGGTAGAAGATCAGGTAACCGCCGACAAGCGCAGCCGTCATGTCACGGCCCACTGTGCCCAGGCCGAAGCTCAGGCGGTTCCTCCAGGGATTGGGGTCCATGGCCAACACCCTATTGAGATCAAGGCCCGCCGTGGCCCGCTTGACCACGAGGGCGGACACACGTCGGCCCCGTCGCGAAGTGGGCGGGGGACAGTGGACAATGGTTCGACCATGAACACGGCCTCCGCACGAAATGAAGTCCCGTCTGCCTCAGGAACACCCGAGACCGGGTGGGCCTCCAAGCGCGTCGACGCCTTGACGCTGGGCACGGCCCTGGTCGGTGTGGCGCTGACTGTCGCCCTCGGAATGTGGGCGCGCACCTGGAGCGGTGACCTGACGGTGACTGCATGGTTCAACTCCGCCCACACGACGTGGGTGGGACCGCTGGCCGATGCCGTCTACCGCAGCCTCAAACTCTTCGGCGCGATCGCCTTGGCGGTGGCGATGTCCGGGATCATTGCCGTGAAGAACAAGGACATGTGGGTGGGCGTCCACTACGGGGCGGCGGTCCTGATCACATGGGCGCCGGTGAACCTGCTGAAACTGGTCTTCAAGCGCCCTCGCCCCCTCGTCCACCTGCTGCCCGACCCCAGCGGCATCACACCCACCGACTGGTCCTTCCCCAGCGGTCACACGACATTCGTGGCCACGCTGGTGGCAGTCGGGGTCCTCATGTCCAGGTCCTCGCGTCTGCGCCGCCTCGTGGCGGGCCTGGGCGTGGTCTGCATCGCAGCGATCGCCGGGATGGTCATGGTGGTCGGAGTGCACTTCCCCAGTGATGTCCTCGGCGCCCTCGTCTGGGCGGCAGGAGTCGCGCCGCTGACAGTGGCACTGGGCAGCCACCTGCGCCGCTGGAGGCTCAGGCGACGATGTTCTCCAGAGGCTCTCCTGCAGCCACATGCTTCAACTGGCGCCTGATGAGGTTGGCGGCCCTGGTGAAGAAGGCCGCTGAGCGTCCTCCGACATGGGGGCTGACCAGCACGCCGGGGGTGGTCCACAGCGGGTGGCGGTCGGGCAGGGGTTCCGGGTCTGTGACGTCCAGCCCCGCGCGGATCCTGCCGCTGGCGCAGGCCTCCACCAACGCGCCGGTGTCCACAACGGCGCCACGCCCCACATTGACCACCAGAGCCCCGTCGGGCAGGGCCGCGAGCACCTCGGCATCGATCAAGCCCGCTGTGGCGGGTGTGGCCGGCAGGACGCAGATGAGGACGTCGCACTGCGGCAGGATCGACGGCAGGTCCTCGATCCCGTGGACGGTTTCGACGACCTCGTCACCCTGACGCCGGCGGGAGGCCACGGCCGTGATGGAAGCCGGTTCGAAGGGCGCCACACGCCGGGCGATCGCCTTGCCGATGCTGCCGTATCCCAGGATGACGACACGCCGGTCGGCCAACCCCGGTTCGAAACCCATGGGGCGCCACGTCTGCATGTGGTGGTTGCCCGCCCAGTGCAGTGCGCCGCGTTGGCTGGCCAGGGTGAGCGTCAAAGCCTGTTCGGCAGTCGCCGTCTCGTGGATGGTGCGCCCGTTGGACAAGGCGACGCCCTGGGGCAGGTGGGGCAGGGCGTCGTCGTAACCTGCGGTGAGCAGCTGGACGGTGCGTACCTTCGGGGTGCTGGCCAGCTGGTGCCATGGGTGTCCGCCGACCTGGTAGGGCATGCACACGTAGGTGGCGTCGGCGACGGCTTCGGACGGGGCGTCGAGGTTCCAGGCGATGACGTCCACGCCCTCGACGAGGCCGACACGTGGCACCCATTCCTGCGGGATCGTGGCGACGGCTCGGGTGTCCTTGGCGGTGGACATGGTGGCCTCCTCCTGGGCGGCGGTTCGATGTCCCCAATGCTATCGACGGGCGGGCTCGCGCGGGCCCGGCGTGAAGGGATTGTCCGCAGAGCGGCGGATCACTTTTCGGCGATCGCCAGTTGGAGTGCGAGAATCGCTTCTCCGACGACGTCTCTGCTGAGCAACCCCGGACCCAACGGGCCCGAGGCGGCCTGGCCGAAAGCCCGCGTCCTCCCCAAGGCCTCCTGCGCGCGCCTACGTGCGGTTGGATCGTTGTCGACCAGATCGATGCCCGGCTCGGCGCATTCGGCCACCCAAGCGGCCAAGTCCCTGCGTTGAGAGTCACTCAGTGTCTGCGGCGAGGTCATGGCCCCTCACCGCCGCTCTTTGGGCCCAGCAGTGATGCCGCCGTGCGCCTCAACAGGTCGGTCGGCAGGTCCGCCAGATGGACAAGCTGGTCGACGAGGTCGCCCGCGGGCGCGCCATGGACAAGATCCTGCGCGGGTGAGACAGGCCCGCACCCCTACGACACACCGGATTCTGCCCGGAGAACCCGAATCCTCCCGGGAGCGCGGCCGCGCGCGAGCGCACCGTCACACACGTCACTGCGCGAGCAGCGGGACGCTGTCCAGCCCGTTCAACCTGTAGACCTCCGACATCTGCTCGAGCACACGCTGGGCAGGCCACTCCACAGGGACCGACACCAGAGTGCCCTTCCCCACATTTTCGAGGACCACCCCATCGGGAACCTGCTGCACGCGGCCGACGCTCTCGTTGACCCACACGCGGTAGGCGATCGGTAGCTGCCATCCCTCGCCAGGCGCCACGCGCAGAAGATCCCTCTCCTGGGCGGCCACGAATGCGGGGTCGAAGGCGGTGATGGCAGCCCTGGTCGCCGCATCCCAGGTCACGGGCGCCGAAACGTCGGACTTCGTTCCGAAGGCGTGGGTCATCCCGGGAGATGCCACAGCGGGCGACAGCTGTGCCTGTCCGGCAAAGACGTTGAGGAGCGACTCCACCGGGCTGTGCACGCTCCGCATCCACACTCCGTGGCCCCCCGCTGGATTCGAGTCACGGGTTTCGCCGGTCTCGACGCCTTGGCGAACCAGAGCGGTCAAACTGGCGATCGAGCCGTCCCAGGCGCCATCGAGGGAGGCCCACCTGCCCCCGCCCATCCTGGTCGAGAAGTCGGCGATGTAGGCCTCTGTCATCTGGGCAATGCGCTTCGGCGTTTCGCCGGTTCTCGTCCATGCGCAGCGAACGGAGAATCGGGTCAGGTCCCAGGTCATCGGTCGGCCTCCAAGATCGATCGGGTGTGGATGACGACGATGCGTTTCATCCCGTGGGCATTGAGCAGATCGCGGATGGCTTGAGCGCCCGCGGGGGTGGACACATGCCATTCGATGACCGCGCCTCTGGCATCGGCAGCGATCAGTTGGGCGCGGGCCTGGTCGACGAGCATCATCCGGGTGAACAGGGACTTCAGGGCGAAAGGGTCGTCGAACAGGTGTGTGAAGCCGTACTTGGCATCCAGGTAGACCAAAGGCGTGGAGGTTCCTGGCCGTTCCACGGCGCCATCGAAGTAGACGTCCCCGACAGGACCTCGCACACGGTACTTGATCTCGTTGTCGCAAGCGTCGTAGTGGATTCCGGTGATCTGCTGCTGGTAGGCAGCGGCCGGGTCGACCGGTGGTCTTGTGTTTGGACTCGGGATGCCGTACTTCATGGGTGGATGTCCTTCCTGAGGTCTCGCGCCGGGTCGATCTCCACGTGGGGAGGTACCGCGATGCCCAGTCGCGCTGCTTCGTGCCCGTCCGAGCAGATCTCTTCGATGGTACGAGTGCGTGACCACCTCTGGGCCTCCGACGCTTGTCGTGGAGGGCTACCCCGTCCTCGTGAGGGAAGCGGAGGAAGCCGGTCCGTCCCCTGAGACCACTTCGGCATCCGCGCCACTGTGGTCGCAGGATTGCACGTGGAATCAGCTGAACTCAGGAGGAATGATGATCAGGGTGGCGATCAACGGGTACGGAAACCTCGGCCGCGGAGTGGAGCAGGCCGTCTCGAAGTGTGAGGACGTGGAAGTGGCCGTCGTCTTCACCAGGCGCGACCCCGCCGGCATCACCACCAAGGGCGCACCCGTCGCACACGTGGACGAGATGGCGGCGTGGGCGGACAAGGTCGACGTGTGCGTGAACTGCGGAGGCTCGGCCACCGACCTGGAGACCCAGGGCCCGCAGACGACCGCCATCTTCAACACCGTCGACTCCTTCGACACCCACGCGCGCATCCCCGAGCACTTCGCCGCCGTCGACGCTGCCGCAAAGGACGCGGGACACCTGGCGCTGATCTCCACCGGCTGGGATCCGGGCCTGTTCTCCATGCTGCGCGTCCTCGGTGACGCGGTGCTGCCCGACGGGACCTCCACCACCTTCTGGGGGCCGGGCGTCTCGCAGGGGCACTCCGACGCGATCCGCCGGATCGAGGGCGTCATCGACGCCCGCCAGTACACGCTGCCCGTCCCGGCCACCGTCGAGGCCGTCAAGAACGGGGACGAGGTCGAATTGACCACCCGCTCGATGCACACCCGCGACTGCTACGTCCTGGCCGAAGAAGGGGCGGACGTGGAGCGCATCGAGCGTGAGATCACGCAGATGCCGAACTACTTCGCCGACCACGACACGATGGTCACCTTCGTCACCGCCGAGGAAATGGCGCGCGACCACGCGGGCATTCCGCACGGCGGAACAGTCATCCGCCGCGGCGTCACCTCCGAGGGCGTGGCCGCCAACGTGACCTTCGAACTGCAGCTGGGTTCCAACCCCGAGTTCACGGGCTCCGTGCTGGTGGCCTTCGCTCGCGCAGTGGCCCGCATGGCCGCACGCGGCCAGGTCGGAGCCCGCACCGTCTTCGACGTGACCTTGGCGGACCTGTCCGCAAAGGAGCCGCAGGAGCTTCGCGCCCACTGGCTGTGAACCACGTAGTGGCGGCGCCCGGCGGGAGATCTCCCGTCGGGCGCCGCCGTCCTCGTCCCAAGTTCCTTCGCCAGGCCCAGGAACCACCTACTTGGCCGGGTAGGGCTTGGGCAGGTCCATGCCGCGCTGCGCCATCACCTCACGCAGCCTGGTCGGGTGGTCGGAGATGATGCCGTCCGCACCGGCTTCGATCTGCGCCGCCATGGTTTCGGGGTCGTTGATGGTCCACGGGACCACCTTCATTCCCGCCGCATGCGCGCGCTCGCACAGTTTCTTGTCGGCGATCAGGCGGAAGCCCTCGTCCTTTGCCTTCTGGCCGTAGGGCACTGAGTAGCCGGGCGAGAGCACGGAGACATTGAGTTGGCGTGCGGCTTTGACGATGTCGCCGCCCACTGCGTCGAAGTCGATGTCACCCGTCCACTGCGAGCCGGACAGTCATGTGGTTTCGTCCCACAGGAGCACCAGCGGAATGTTCGGATTCTTCGCGTGCACCAAGGGCAGGGAACGCCAGTCGAAGGATTGGATCATCACCTTGTCGGTGACGCCCGCCTTGTCAATGACCGGCAGGATCGCGTCGACGAACTCCTGCGGGGTGGCCGACTTCGAGCGCTCGATGGCCTCCAGTTTGGTCTCGATGTTGTAGTGCACATCCGCCCCACGCCTCTTCGTCAACTCGAAGACGTCGGCCAGTTGCAGCATCTTGTTGCCAGCCACCTGTTCGGCGTCGGGGAACTTTTCGAGCCCGCCGGAGCAGTCCAGGGTCTGCAGCTGGGCCCAAGTGAGGTCGTGGACCAGTTTGCCCACGTAGGGGAACTGCGGGTCACCCTCGGTTGCGGCTTGAGTGTCCTTGCACTTTTCTGGCAGGACCACCGGGTCGTGCCAGACGACCGGTGTGCCGTCCTTGGCAAGGACGATGTCGAACTCCAGGGTGGTCACCCCCAGGTCGAGGGACTTCTCGAAGGCCCGCATGGATTCTTCGGTGGTTTCACCGCGACCTCCCCGGTGGGATTCCAGGTCGAATGAGGCGGGAGGGTTTGCCGCCGCGGGGCCCACGGCGGAGCCGGCGGCCCTGTCCGAGCCCTGGCTGAGCGTGCCCGGGCCGGCTTGGGAGATCGTGGCGCCCGATGCGACGAACAAGCCTGTGCCGATGGAGCCGCCGATGGCGATCATCGTCAGGTGACGGCCGACCAGTGACCGGCGGAGCTTTCGCGACTCGGCGTCGCTGTGCCCGTCGGCGGGGGTGGACGTCGAGGCGGGATCCATCGGGGTGGCGGAGGGCTGCTGGGACATGAAGGGCGTCCTCCTGTGGTGCGGCCGGCGGTCGGGTGACGTGGTCACGCTAGACCCTGTGCGGACGAGGGCGCCCCCGGCGTCCAACGGCTGGGCCGCCGACCTGCGGGGGCGAAGGACGTGTGCGCCGACGCGCTGGTGAGGGCCTGAGGGGCGGAGCTGGCCTACTCTGCTCACATGGACACAGCCTCGCCCTCGCCCCTTGTCGACGCCGTCGAATTGAGCGCCCTGCTTGCCGGGGATCCCGGAAGCCGCCCCGTCGTCCTTGACGTGCGTTACCCGGGTCCCGGCTCTCCCGTCGACGGCCATGCCCAGTACCTGCAGGGGCATGTGCCGGGTGCCGCCTACCTGGACATGGACACCGCCCTTGCCGCCCCCCACGTTCCGGGCGTGACCGGCCGTCACCCCCTGCCCGAGGTGGAGGTCCTGCAGGCGGCCCTGCGTGCGGCCGGCGTCAGCGCAGGACGCCCCGTCGTCGTCTACGACGACTGGAAGTCGATCGCCGCTGCACGTGCGTGGTGGCTGCTCCTGTGGGCCGGGCACGAGGACGTGCGGGTCCTGGACGGAGGCTGGCGCGCATGGCGGGCCGGTGGAGGAGCCGTCGAAGGTGGAGAGGTCGTGCCGGTGCCAGGCGATGTCACGGTGCGACCCGGTGGGCGCCGCGTGGTCGAGGCCCAGGGCGCCGCGCGCATCGCCGAGACCGGTGTCCTGCTGGACGCGCGTCCGGCGAATCGTTTCCGTGGAGAGGACGAGACCATCGACCCCGTGGCCGGCCACATTCCCGGCGCGCGCTCACTGCCGGCCCTGGAGTTGGTGGACGAGACCGGGCGCTTCCTTCCTGCCGCGGAGCTGGCCGCCAAGTTCGAGGCCGTCGGGGCGGCTCCGGGGGTCGAGGTCGGCCTGTACTGCGGATCCGGAATCCAGGCCTGTCATGCGGCTCTGGCGGGCGCTGCGAGCGGAATCCTTGCCGACCCCGTCTTGTATGCCAGTTCGTGGAGTGGATGGGTCACGGACGCAGATCGGCCAGTCGCGCTCGGCTGAGCCGCGGAATCACGCGGAAAAGTCCGGCTAGCACGTGGGGACCTCCAAGTCAACGAAAATCTGCATTCCCCATCAAGAGTTGTTGGAGTGGCAGACTTTCCCTAAATTTGGAGCCATGGGTGCGGCCCCGCGCCCTCCGATGAAAGGACCATCGAAGATGAAGAACGTGACGACGAAGATTCTCGCGCTCGCCGTGGCCGGCGGCCTCGCCTTCTCACTGAGCGCCTGTGGAAACACTGGTGGCGGCTCGACCCAGTCCGGCTCGACCAGCACCACGCAGTCCGGCAGCTGACCCGACCTTCTGCGCAAGGATCCCTCGGTACGTTCGCTCGTCGAGCGGGTACCGGGGGATCCGTGCATTCGCTGAGATTCGTCCGTCAACCCGTGAGATTCGTCCGTCGGGGGGGCGGGCCGCACGGGGCGGCCCACCCCGTGCTCACATCCGAGGGACGAGGGCGAAGAGGTTGTGGTGCCAGCACAGGAAGAGCGTGGCCGCCGTCCCGGCCGCCACGAACAGGGCCCAGAGTGCGGCGCCCCACCGGCGACGGCCCACGGCCGTCACCAAGCGAGCAAGTGCCGCCACTCCGCCCAGGGCCACCAACGCCAAGCCGGCCTGCACGACCCTGAAACTCACGATCTCGGGCTTCAAAGCTGCCGTTGACAAGGCGCTGAAGACGGCCAAGGCGATGAAGGCAAGCAATGTGCCCAGCCCGACCAGTACCATCGCGCGGCGGCTCCACCTCTCCAGGCCGCCCTCGTCGACAATGGGCGAGTCGGGTGCGAACTTGAGCAGATGGCGACGGTGGCGGGCACCCACGACGAAGACCAGCAAAGTGCCCAGGGCTGCGGGCAGCGCCAGTGCCAGCACCAGCCACAAGAAGGTGCTGGAGTCCAAGAACTCCTGGCGCCTCAGCTCATGGGCGGGCACGTGCAGGATCGTCGTTCCGTCGGTGACGAAGGTGGCGCCGATCGGGCCACTGCCCTTTCCGTCGACCGCCTGCCACACGCCGTCACGGACCATGCGCCACCGGGCGGGTGAACCGGTCAGGGACACCGTGTCGTCCTCGTTGGCCACCACGGTGACCTCCGACAGGGGAATCGATGTGCGCATGATCCCGCTGTACTGGATTCGTGAGGACACATAGGTGCCGGCCAGGGCCCGGGCGGCCTCGTGGGCCCCCGCGGCTGCGTCGGGCACCTCGGGGCGCGCCGCCAGGTACCGCTCGACGAATTGCTGGACCAGGACGGGGCGCACATCGCCCTTGTTGCCCGAACCGAGCCCGTTCTGCATGACCACCAAGCCGGTGTCGTGCTCCGGGAAGACCCAGACCATGGCATGGGCCTGGGTGAGGTCGCCCTCGTGCCCGACCACACGCACGCCATTGGTCGTCGTCACGAAGAATTGCAGGCCCATTGTGTTGGGAGAGGTGGCGTACAAGGGGGCCTTCTGGGTGTCGATGGCCGGGGAGGTCATCTGATCCAAGGTCGCCTCGTCCAGGACGCCGTCGGGGCCGTGGCCAAGCAGGAAGTTCGCGAAGCGCGCCATGTCGGCGGCAGTGGCACTGCCGCCACCGGCGGGAGCCATGCCGATGCGTTCGAAAGGCTGTGCCCCGGTGGACTGGGCCGGGTCGGTGAAGCCCTGGGCCACCGAGCCGTCGATGTCGGTGGGGACGGGCTGGAGCATCGTCGAGTGCGTCATGCCCAGGGGGGCGAGGATCCGGTCGCGGACCGTGTCAGTCCACGGCTTGCCGCCAACCTTTTCGACGATCAGCCCCAGCAGGGTCACTCCGTAATTCGAGTATGCCGACACCGTGCCGGGTGCGTGCACCTGTGCCGGCTGGTCGCGCGCGACCTCTTCGAGAGAGGGCTGGGGCGCAGCCGGGTCCTTGACCAGGATCTGCCCCAAGTACTCCTCGAAGCCGGCCGTGTGGGTCATGAGGTCACGCACGGTCGGCTCGCCCATGGGCAGGTCCAGGGGGACGTCGATGTACTGGGTGATCCCGGCGTCCAGGTCGAGGCGTCCGTCCTTGACCAACTGCATGGCGGCGATCGCCGTGAAGAGTTTGGTGACCGAGCCCAGTCGGAACAGGGTGCGCTCCGGATCCACCGGTGTGCCCAGCGGGTCTCCCGCCGACCACTGGTCCGTCGCCCCGTAGCCCTTGGCCAGCAGTACCTTCCCTCCCTTGACGACAGCCACCGCCGCGCCCGGTCCATCCGTGGTGGACAGGATCGAGGGGATCAGGCCGTCCAGCCATGCCTCGGCATCTGCGGCGTCGAGGGCGTGGAGCCCACCGGCAGGTGCCACGGCCGACTGCGGGGCCGCAGGAACGGGCAGGGCGGACTGCGGATCGTCGGTACGCGGGTCGGCGGGAGAAGGAGCAGCCACGGACGGGCAGGCCAGGAGCAGTGCAAGCAGTACCGCCAGAACGAGGGCGGTCATGCGGATGGGTATCAGGACGCCTGGCAGGACGCGACTTGTGGCTGACTGGGGGTTGGGGCTCACAGGCACTCCTTCATCGGTGACATGCGTGTCGGAACGGAGACTCGCTTCAATGTTCCCAGCAGACGCGCGGAGGTGTCCACGGGGCCCTGGACGGTCGTTGCAAGGTGGTGAAACTCTTGGAATACTGACCGGATCACAAGTACAGGAAGTGAGACTGCCTTGTCGAATCCCCAGCAGGCGCGGCAACCGTTGACCCCCGAGCAGATCACCGCCATGCAACAGGCCGGCGCTGCGCCCGCGCAGATCGCGGCCGCGCAGTCCCCGTACGGGTCTGTCAGCGGCGTGCAGTGCACCGCCCCGCAGGCCACCCACGCCACCGAGTACGCCCAACCCGGCGCGCCTGTGGCCCCGTGGGTGGCACACATGCCGCGTACCGGATGGTCGATGCTCGTCGTCGGCGTGCTGCTGGGCGTGTGGAACATCGTCAACTCGATGTCACTGATCACCGGTGGCCTCCCCTTCCTTCAGGCCTACTTCCAGGTCGACCACTTCATGAATGCGCTCCAGGCCTACGGCTCGGTGATCCTGGTCCCCTTGGGCGCACTGGTCGCCATCGTCGGCTTGGTTCTCAACGGGCGGTGACCGGACCACAGGTGTCGAGCGACACGACTTCTGGGATGATGTCGCATGGGCCTCCACTGGTCCCCACAGCGATCCCGCACGGAAGGAATCCCATGAAGGCACTGAAGTCCTTGGCCGCAATCGCAGGAGTCGCGGCGCTCGCCATTTCCCTGACCGCCTGCAATGCCGTCCAGAACATCGCCGAACGCCAGATCGAGAAGGCCATCGAAGAGCAGGCCAGCGGGTCGGATGTGCGCCTTGACGTCACCGGCGACGGGGTCGACGTGCCTGCGGACTTCCCCGCCGACATCCCCCTGCCCTCCGCGAAGCCGAACCTGGTGACCGACCAGAGCGGCGGATACCTGCTCGTGTGGGCCGAGGGTTCTAAGCAGGACTTCGACGCCCAGGTTGCGGCCATGGAAGCCGCCGGGTTCACCGCCGAGGACCTCGGCCAGCCCACGGAGGGCCTGTCGAATGTCGCCTTCCAGAACAACTCCTGGACCGTGACCCTCACCTTGGCCGGCCAGAAGGGCCTCAGCATGCTCGTGGTTCCCATCGGCGGCTGACGCCGGGCTCACAGAGCCACAGCGGCCGTCAGAGCCTCACAGCCAGATGCTCAGAGGCGTCAGCGCCCGGTTGCGCGAAGCCCTCGCCCCGGGTCCTTCACCTTGCGTCCGACGAAATGGTCCATCGTCGACGAGACCCCGAACAGGTCGGTGATCCAGTCAAGGACGGGAACGGGAAGGACCTTCAGGGCCATGACCGCGTTGGCGAACACCGGCATGACCTTGCGCTGCTGACCCTTCTCAACGGCGTCCAGCACCTGCTCGGCCACCCGACGCGGATCCAGGATCGGCAGCAGCGCCGGAATCTTGGTGCGCACCCCGTCGAACATGCCGGTGTCCACGTAGTAGGGGGCAGCCACCAAGGTGTGGACCCGCGAGCCGCGGTGGCGCAACTCGCTGCGCAGAGACTCGGTGAAACCGATCGCCGCGAACTTCGACGCCGAGTAGTCCGTCTGGCGGGAGACACCCACCAGCCCCGCCGCAGAAGCGATGGTGACCACCGACCCCTTGTCGCGGGCGATCATGCCGGGCAGGAAGGGGCGAGTGCACCGGTACAGGGAGAAGGTGTTGACCTCGAAGGTGCGTCGCACATCGGTGTCGTTGAGTTCATCGAAGTACTTGCCGGTGACGATACCCGCACAGTTGACCAGGATGTCCACGCGGGAGAACTCCTCCAGGACACCGGCCCCGGCGTCCTTGACCGACGTCGTCGAGGCCACGTCCACCGACCACACTCGGGCGCTGACGCCTGCGGCCACGATGTCCGCTGCCACCCGGTTGGCGGCGTCCTCGTCGATGTCCCACAGGAGGACCGCCTTGGCTCCCCGTGCTGCCGCCCCTCGGGCGACGAGGGCGCCGATGCCCGATCCCGCCCCGGTGACCAGGACGACGGCGCCGCGTACGGGCACCACGGTGGGACGCAGGAAAGGCGGCAAGAACGATGGTTGCTCGAACACGAGGATCTCCTAGGGTCGTTACCTTGGAATTCTCCCGCAACTACGCCGCTACCGCGACCGAATCGACCGGCCCCCGGGCGTCAACGATCCAGGAAGGGCAGGTGGCGCGCCACCTGCAACCATGTGCCCATCAGGTGCGCCCATGCCTCCTCACCCATGCCCAAGGGCGCTTGAAGGCCGAAGAGCCGCTGCGTGGACACGCTCTGGGTCTCGGTGTACTTCAGCAGTCCTTCGCGTCCGTGACGTCTGCCCAGCCCCGAGCGCCCGCGCCCGCCCATTTCGGCGCCGGGCGAGGCCCACGTGGCCGCGTAGCCCTCATTGACGTTCACCGTGCCGCATCGGATCCTGCGCGCAAGTGCCCGCGCGGCAGTGGCGTTGGCGCTCCACACCGACGCATTCAGACCATAGGGGGATGCATTCGCCAGGCGCAGGGCCTCCTCGTCGTCGGCCACCCGGTACACGCTCACCACAGGACCGAAGGTCTCCTCCGCGAAAACCTCCATCGCGGAGGTCACGTCGGTGAGCACCGTAGGCAGGTAGGCGCTCGGATCCGACGGGTCGGGCGAAGCCTGTGGACAGAAGGATCCGCCGGTGAGCACCCGCGCGCCCTTCGCCACCGCGTCGCGGACGTGGGCGTCGACCCGTCGGGCGTGCGCCGAGGTGATGAGCGGCCCGATGGCAGTGGTCCACTCCATGGTGGCGCGCACGCCCACGCGCCCGGCCGCCTCGACAAAGGCCGGGACGAAACGATCCCACACCTGCGCATTCACGTAGATCCGCTCGATCGACACGCACAGCTGCCCGGAGTTCGCGAAACACGCCTTGACGGCGCCGCGCACCGTGCGCTCCACAGGAGCATCCGCCCGAACCACCATCGGGTTCTTGCCGCCGAGCTCCGCAGAGGCCGCCACCAGGCGGGCGGCCGCCCGCGCGGCCACCCGAGCGCCTGTGGGGCTGGAACCGGTGAACATCACGGCGTCGGCCTCGTCGACGATCGCCGAACCCACCACCGAACCGGACCCGGGCAGCACCTGGAACACCTCGGAGGGCAGCCCTGCCCGGTGGAACAGGGACGCCACCGCCAGCGCGGTGAAGGGGGTGGCCGAGTCGGGTTTGAGGATCACCGCGTTGCCGGCCACCAGCGCCGCCATCGCATCGCAGGCCGTCAGGATCAACGGGTAGTTCCACGGGGCGATGATCCCGACCACTCCCTTGGGGTGGTGGTGGACCTCCGTGCGGGTCAGTACGGGGATGACGCCGGTGCGCCTTTCGCTCCGCAGGCGGGAGGCGGCCGTGTGCGCCAGGTGGCGGGCGGTGATGGCGACGTCGGCCACCTCTTCGAAGGCGTGGGCCCGAGCCTTGCCCGACTCCCACTGGACCAGGTCCAACAGAGCGTCCCTGTGCTTCCAGACGAGGTCGTGGAAGGCCAGCAGGACACGTGTGCGCTCACGCAGGGGCCGGGACGCCCACAGGGCGCCGGCGCGCCGGGCGGCAAGGGCAGCGCCGGCGACCTCATGCCGCCCCAAGGCCGGCACTTGGCCGATCGGCGCGCCGGTCAGGGGGGAGGAGACCTGCACAGTGCGCCCAGCGGCGCCGGCCCAGTCCTCGTCGAAGGGGCGCCCAGCAGCGGCGAGGGCGCCCTCCGGGGGCCAAGTGGCACCCAGGATGCGCAGGGCGTTCCTGCCGCGGGCGTCCATGACCTCGCGGGTCATCGGCGGCTCCGGCGTGGGGCGGCGGGAAGCCTCAGCGGGCACCGGCGTCACCGACTCCACCTGCGTCCTCGTCCTCGGCGCGCAGGCGCGGCACCGACGCCTTTTCCGGGTGGAAGCCGGACTTCGTCGCGTAGAAGGCGCGGATCCGGTCCATGTCTGCGCGCAGGTCCTGGCCCGGACGGATGCTGTGCCCCCAGCCGAAGGTCATCGTCGACCGGTCGACGAAGCCCAGGAAGACGGGCAGGTCGGCGCCCGTGGCGATCCTGTGGAACCCGGACTTCCAGTACGGGCGCGCAGACCGGGTCCCCTTCGGAGTCAGGACCACGGTGAAGGGCGACTCCTCGCGCGAGAGCTGCACGATGCGGTCGACCAGACCACTGCCGGCGCTGCGGTCCACGCCGATTCCGCCGATCCACCGCACCCACGGTCCGAAGAGAGGCTTGCGGATGATCGAGTCCTTGACCAGGAAATGGAAAGGACGCCCCAGCGACCAGAAGCACAGGGCCATGAACACCCCGTCCCAGTTCGACGTGTGTGGGGCACCGATGACCATTGCCCGCTCGGGCAGGGGTTCGTGGACGAAGGTCCAGCGCGAAAAGCGCAGGTAGGTCCGGGCGATGAACTGGCGCGCACGCACAGTGCCTCCTGGGGTGGGGGATCGGGGCCCTTGTGGGCCGTGCTTCCAGATTACGAGGTCGCGGCCCCGGGCAATGCAGGTCGGGGTTTCAGCCGATGATCTGCAGGCGTGCGGCGAGCCAGTCGACCTGCTCGGCAAGGGCCATGGTCCACACCTGCCAGGAGTGGGTTCCCGGGTAGGTGCGTTCTTCGACGCTCATGCCGGCCCCGCGTGCCGCCTCGGCCAGGCGCTTGACTCCCGGCAGGTACTCGCTGTCGTCCGCGCCCACGCTGAACAGGACGGACAGGCCCTCGTAGCGATGCGTGCCCAGCAGGGTCAGGGGGTCATTGGCCTGGTAGGCCGCGCGGTCGCCTCCGAATCCTTCACTGATGGTGCGTTCCTCGGAGCCGAGGGTCGGATGCTCCTCGCCGGACATGGACAGCACTGTCGTGTAGACCTGCGGCGCGCGGGTGGCCACCTGCAGGGCGCAGGTGGCGCCGTTCGACAGGCCGCCGATCGCCCACCGGCTGTGGTCCGGGTCCACCTTGAGGTTGTGGGCGATCCAGGCCGGCACGTCCTTTTGCAGGTAGGTGGCCACGTCACCGTGCGCCGCGTCGGAGCACAGGGGGTTGACGGTGTCGGAGGACAAGGGGTCGGCCACGACGACCACCGGCGCCAACCCTTGGTGGTTGGCCGCCCAGGCGTCCATCGTCTCCTTCACGCGGCCGATGGTGAACCAGTCGCCGGGCTGGCCCGGCTGCCCGGCCATGAGGACAAGGACCGGCAGTACCGGGGGTGTGGCGCTCAGGTAGGCGGGCGGGACGTAGATCCATGCCGGTCGGGGAGAGAAGTCGCCTGAGGCGGGAATCTCGGAGGTGTACACATTGCCTTGGGCAGGCATCCCGGAGGGGGCCTTCCAGGAGGCCGCCAGGGGGCCCTGCGGGCGAGCGGGTTTGGCGGCCGACTGCGGGGAGGCGGCGGTGGCCCCGGGCTGGGGGGCGGAGGCGCCGGCTCCGGACTGCCCGCCGCCTGCGGGGGGCAGGGGCGTGGCATTGATCCCCCAGCCCATGACGGCGCCGAGCGTGGGGTAGGCGCCAAAGGTGGAGTTCACGCCCACGGCGCCCGTGAGGAATGCGACCACCGCCAGCGCCAGGCCCACCAGGAACAGGCCGAGGCCGCGACCCACGCCGAGCCCGCGAGCGGTCCTGCGATGCATGGCCGAATCGACTCCCTTGTGGTCGCCCGCACGCCGGGCGGCCCGCACCTGGGAACTCCACCCGGACAGGATCTCGGCAATCACGAGCACCACGGCCCCGATCCACGTGAAGGTCGCTTTCCCGACCCCGTCGGCGAAGGGGCGCCACAGGACGTCGACCCCCACCCAGGCGAGGAGGGCGACGATCGGGCCGGCGAGGAGAACCAGGACCTGGCCGACGGGCCCCAGGTGGCGGGTCCACAGGAACCAGCAGACCAGGGCGAGCACCACCAACACCGCCCCGCACCAGGTCACCGGGTCCGGGACGATCAGTGGCAGGGGCGCCAGCCACGCGATGATTGCCTCAGTCATGGGTCACCAACTTCTGGGCGAAACGAGCGGTTTCCACGGGTCCCAGACCGGGCAGGTAGGCCTTGGCGATGGCCGCACCCACTGCGGGAAGGTCGGTCACGTCCGGGACGACGAGGTACAGGGGTTCGAACCTCGGCTGGAACTTCGACTTGAAGAAGTGCAGGGAGCGGAACCCGTAGACCGGTTCGAGCAGGGCGCCCAGGGAATCGAGCAGGGGTTCGATCCGCTCGGCCGCCGCCGAATGGGTGCCGTCGGGTCCATGAGTGGGTGCCGAGTGGGCAAGGGGAGCCCCCGACAGGGACAGGACCTGCAGGCCTTCTTCCTTGGCGTCGAGGGCGGCGCGGCCGATGAGGAACTCCACGACGGGCCGGAAACAGCAGTCGCGTCGACGCATGACGTCCAGGGTGAGGCCGATCAGCCGGCCCTGCCGGTGAATCGGCAGCCACGAGGTCACGGCGTGGACGGTTCCGTCCTTGTCGAGGGCCAGGAGGAGCCTGGTGTCCGCATCCTTGATCTCCGTCAGCCCGCCCAGGGTGAAGCCCATCTCTGGCAGGGCCTTTTCAGCGACCCATTGGTTCGAGATCGCCCGGATCTGGTCGCGCATGCCGGCCGGAGCGGATTGCCATGTGGTCCAGCGGGCCTCGATGCCCTCCGTCTTGGCGCGGTTGAGGGCGGTGCGCACGTCCTGGAACTTCTTTCCTGTGAAAGCCAGGTCAGGCAGGTCGATGAGGGCCTCCTCCGCCACCTGCACACTGGTCCATCCGAGCCGTTGGGCGAGGGCTGCGGTGGGGGCGTGCACCGAGTACAGGGCCGGTACCAGCGAGTGTTCCGTGCAGTGCTCGGCGAAGGCTTCGACCGTGCCTGCCAAGTCCGTGGTGCATGCGGCAGGGTCGGCAAGGGTCAGACCCACCCCGTGGGCCGCGCGGTAGGCGATCATCGCCCTGCCCTCGGGTGCGAACCAGCGGCTGTTGCCCGGCCAGGTGAGCATCCACCCGAGGGTGCCCGCGTCGGTGGCCCGCACGATGTCTCTGGCCCTGTTCTGCGTGGCCGAGGCCGTGGTCTGCAGGTCCGCAGGGGTGGAGGTGAACAGTCGCAGGAGGATGGCGACCGCCCCCGCCCACACGAGGACCGGAAGCCAGTTCACCACCAGGAAGGCCGCGGGTGAGGAGGGGAGCAGCGGGGGAGTGAGGAGGAACAGGGCGGTGGGCGGAAGGAGCCTGGCCCAGTAGTTGGCGGCAAGCAGCTCCCACGTGGCTGCGGGGACGAATTGGCTGCGGATCATCAGGCCGCCCACCACTGCGACGAGGCTGCCGAGCACTGCCACCGTGGCAAGGGCGACTCCGGCCCAGACGAGGTCGCGGCGCGTGGATCTGACGCGGAACCACCGCCTGTTCCACACGACCACTGCCAGCGTCGTCAGGGGAAGCAGGACCGGCACCACCAGTTGGCCGACGGGAAGGTCGTTGGCGAAGGTGATGTCAATGGCGGCATTGCCTTCGAAGATGAAGTCCTCCCGAGGCACCAGGATCCGTGCGAAGGCGAAGACGGCCAGGGCCGATTCCACGACGACCGCCACCCAGAAGGCGGACCGTCGCCCGCGCAGCAGTCCCATTGCCACAGCGAGTTGCAGGAAGACCGGCATGATCGTCAGGGCGATCGGCGCGGTTCCGGTGGTGCGCAGGGTGTCGATGGCGTGGGCGCATGTGGCAAGGTCGACCCTCTCACACAGGTCCATGAGGGACTCCACCGTGAGGTAGCCGGGGTCGAGGCCGAGGCGTGCGGAGGCGAGCGGCCCGTTGGCGTGCGTGTACCACAGGGCCAGCAACGAGCCGACGGAGACCACGGACATGAGCAGTGCCACCAGGGTTCTGCCTTCGTGGCGGGTTCCCACCAGGGGGCGTTCCCTGATTCCCAGCACCGAGCGCAGGATCGATCCTGCGACGAATGCCCCGAGTGTGGCGGAGATGAACAGTGCCATGGCGTTCGCCGTGCCTCCGAGCGCCGCGAGCAGCAGTGTGGACAGCAGGACGACCGCGAGGACGCGCCGACGGGCCAATGCGTTCAGGGTGCGGCCCCACGCGGCCACCACGGCGGCCAGGACGAGGCCGATTCCGCCGGGTGGGGCGGTCATGAGCTGGTCAAGCCAATGCATGCTGTCGGCCACGAGCAGGATCATCTGAGTGATGACGAGAGCGGCGACGGAACACGTGGCCGCCACCGCAGTCCACGTGCCGGTGCCCAGACGGTGTTCGACCAGGGCGCCGATGGTGACCATGGCCAGGACGGCCACGGCCAGTTGGTGCCATGTGGGAGTCCACAGGAGGGCCGTCACGACCACCCACGGACGCGCCAGGGGATCGGCTGTGGTGTGCAGCGCCGGGTACCAGGACGCATGGCCGAGGATTCCGGCCAGGCCAACCGTCAAGGCGAGTGCGGCCAGCGTGGTTGCGGCGGGCGCCCCGCGTACGCACCTGACCAGAAGTCGTCCTGCGGAAGAAAGGGATGTCAGCCAGCGGTGGCGGGGCCGTGTGGGCTCGGCCGCAGTGTCGCTCACGTGAACTCCTTCAGGTCGGACAGGGCCGTTCACATGTGCTCATGATGGCGTGGCCTGTCACGTCATGTTACCCAGTGACCATCGGTGCTCAGGTCCGTGCTTGCCCGGTCGGGTGCCGCCGGGAGTGCCGGCCCCGATCAGTCGAGGGGGTCGACGTGCAGGGAAATGGCCATGGTGCGTGAGGCTCCGACCGGCAGCTCCATGGCGTCCTCGCGCACGTTGCCCGCTTCGACACAGACGAAGGAGATCCACTCGTGGTCATCCATGTCGGCGATCTCGCGGGCCCCGCAGATCCACGGGGTCCACACGATGGTGCTGGCGGAGCGGTCCTTCTCCAAGCAGATCCGGCGCAGCCACCGGGGGTCCTCGATGACCAGGGGCGCGCAGGAGCGGTAGATGCGGTCGGTGCTGTCGACGAGGGCGACTTCGCCGCGTTGGGTGTGGACCTGTCCGTCGAGCAGGTCACGGTACTGGGCGTCCTCCAGGCCGCCAATGGTCACGTCCTTGAGGTCGCCGACGGCCACGTAGGCGTGCAGCGCCGCCTCGACGAGGTAGTCGTGGTCGTCGTCATTTCGCATGGTGAGTTCCACGAGCAGATCCGCATCGTCCAGCCGGACGCTCATGGTCGCCGTGAACGCGTGGGGGAATGTTCCACCGTGGTCCTCGCGGCCGTGGGTGAGTTCGAACTCGACGGCGCCCTCGTCCTGGGAGACGACCGACCACGTGGACATGCGCGCAAACCCGTGCGCCCGGGCGGTTGGCTCCACAGGTGCAGCGGACAGGGAGGCGGGTCCGAACCACGGAAGACACACGGGGACTCCACCACGGATCGGACGCGAGCCGTCGGTGACCGCCTTGGAGGACATCCACAGGACCGGCTTGTCGTCCGTGGGAGCCCAGCTGAGCAATTGGGCGCCCAAAGTGGTGAGAGTGGCGGCAGATGCACCATTGTCCAAACTGATCCGATCAGGGGTCCCCATGGGCCGATCCTACGTGGTGACAAGTGGTTGCGAGGAGACCTCGACCGGTCGGGAGGGGCCGCGCGAGTGCAGTGTGAGCGTGTCCGATGTCGCAGAGGTCACTTCAAGGAGGATCACAGGGGCGCACTACGCTGGAGTCAGCACGCCCACCGTCGCGCGGAGCACCGCCCTCGTCCCCTCGGACGGCAGGCCGGCGGTCTCCGTGCCCAGAAGGAGACCCCCATGCCCCAGCGCCCGGACCTGCGCAACGTCGCCATCGTCGCCCACGTCGACCACGGGAAGACGACGCTCGTGGACGCGATGCTGTGGCAGTCCGGTGTCTTCTCCGAACGCGACACGGTGGACAAGACCGGCGAGCGGGTCATGGACTCCGGCGATCTGGAGCGCGAAAAGGGCATCACGATCCTCGCCAAGAACACCGCCGTCCACTACCGCGGGCCTGCCGCCCAGGAGATGGGACTGACCGGCGGGGTCGTCATCAACGTCATCGACACCCCCGGCCACGCGGATTTCGGCGGCGAGGTCGAACGTGGCCTGTCCATGGTTGACGGCGTCGTCCTGCTGGTCGACGCCTCCGAAGGTCCCCTGCCCCAGACCCGTTTCGTCCTGCGCAAGGCCCTGCAGGCCCAGCTGCCCGTCGTCGTCGTGGTCAACAAGGTGGACCGACCGGACTCGCGCATCGAGGAGGTCGTCTCGGAGACCACCGACCTGTTGCTCTCCTTGGCCGAGGACCTCATGGACGACGGTGTCGAGGCGGATGTGGACGCGCTTCTGGACGTGCCCGTCGTCTACGCCTCCGCCAAGGCCGGGGTGTCCTCCCTGACGAATCCTGGCGACGGACTCCTGCCGACCGAGGACCTGGAGCCCCTGTTCCGCACGATCCTGCAGCGCATCCCCGGCCCCACCTTCGAGGAGGGCGCACCCCTGCAGGCGCATGTCACCAACCTGGACGCCTCGCCCTTCCTGGGACGCCTTGCCCTGCTGCGTGTCCACAACGGCACCCTGCGCAAGGGCTCCACCGTGGGCCTGGCCCGCCACGACGGCACCTTGAAGACCGTGCGCATCTCGGAGCTGCTGCGCACCGAGGGCCTGGAGCGCCACAGCGCCGAGTCCGCCGAGCCGGGCGACATCGTCGCCGTGGCCGGCATCGAGGACATCACCATCGGAGAGTCCCTGGTCGACCTGGAAGACCCGCGACCCCTGCCTCTCATCACGGTCGACGACCCGGCGATCTCCATGACCATCGGCATCAACACCTCGCCCATGGCGGGCCGTGTCAAGGGCGCGAAGGTCACGGCCCGCCAGGTCAAGGACCGTCTGGACAAGGAACTGGTGGGCAACGTCTCCCTCAAGGTCCTGCCCACCGACCGCCCCGACGCCTGGGAGGTCCAGGGACGCGGCGAACTGGCCCTGGCGATCCTGGTCGAGCAGATGCGCCGCGAAGGATTCGAACTGACCGTCGGCAAGCCGCAGGTCGTCACCAAGCAGATCGACGGCGCCACCTGCGAGCCCATGGAACGTATGACCATCGACATTCCCGAGGAGTACCTGGGGGCCGTCACGCAGCTCATGGCGGCGCGCAAGGGACGCATGGAGACGATGGCCAACCACGGGTCCGGGTGGATTCGCCTGGAGTTCGTGGTCCCTGCACGCGGCCTCATCGGATTCCGCACCCGCTTCCTCACCGAGACCCGCGGAACCGGAATCGCCAGCTCCATCTCCGAGGGCTACGCCCCGTGGATGGGGCCCATCGAGCAGCGCCTGACCGGATCCTTGGTGGCCGACCGGGCCGGCCAGGCCACTCCCTACGCGATGATCAACCTGCAAGAGCGCGGTGTTTTCATCGTCGAGGCCGGCTCGGAGGTCTACGAGGGGCAGGTCGTGGGTGAGAACCCGCGCGGCGAGGACATGGACGTGAACATCTGCCGCGAGAAGAAGCAGACGAACACGCGCTCCGCCACTGCCGACGTGTACGAGTCCCTCACTCCTTCGCGTCGCCTGACCCTGGAGGAGTCCCTGGAGTTCGCCGCCAACGACGAATGCGTGGAGGTCACTCCGGAGGCTGTGCGTGTGCGCAAGGTCGTGCTGGACGCCCAGGAGCGTTTCAAGATCGCCGCCCGGCAGCGCCGCGCCCAGAAGTGAGGGGCGTAGGGCCGGTCACCGCCTTGCCGGGATGGCCCGACCGGTGACCATCGTCCACGCGTCGACTCGGACCAGGGTGCCATCGCGCTTTTGCACCAGGACATGGCTGAGTTCCGTGTGCATCAACTCACCGGCCACCTCGTGCAACCCGTCGTCCAGGCGCGCCAGCAACGCCACCCGTTGCCCCGGCCTCCAGTCGAGCCACGGCGGGCGCGGGGCAGGGGCGCCAGGATCGCGGGTGCCACCTGCAGGGGGTGCTGTGCCATCGTCCATGGGTGGATAATATGAGCTGTTCACCGGCCGGCGCGGAGCCGGCACCCGTTGGGGAGGAGCAAGGGAAATGACCTACGTCATCGCGCAGCCCTGCGTGGACGTCAAAGACCGCGCGTGTGTCGACGAGTGCCCCGTCGACTGCATCTACGAGGGTGCCAGGTCCTTGTACATCCACCCGGAGGAATGCGTCGACTGCGGTGCCTGCGAGCCCGTGTGCCCCACGGAGGCCATCTTCTACGAGGACGACCTGCCCGAGCAGTGGTCCGACTACTACCGGGCCAATGCCGACTTCTTCAACGACCTGGGCTCGCCCGGCGGCGCCCAGCGAGCCGGAGTGCAGGACTTCGACGATGCGATGATCGCCGCCTTGCCCCCACAGAACCAGGAGTACCTGGACGCCAACTCCTGACACCCGCATCTCCGCCCCGCCCTCGTCCCCGGAAGGACAGCGAAATGATGGAGCCCTTGCGCCTGCCCCGCGCCCTGGCACTGCCGGACTTCCCGTGGGACCTGCTGGCCCCCCACAAGCAGGTGGCCCTTTCCCACCCGGGCGACATCTGTGACCTGTCGGTGGGCACCCCGGTGGATTCCACCCCGGACCTGGCCCGCGCGGCCTTGGCCGAGGCCTCCGACGCCCACGGCTACCCGGTGGTCGTCGGCACCGAGGAGGTGCGGGACGCCATCCGCACCTGGTGTCGCAGCCGAGGCATGGTCGACCCCGGACCCGACGGGGTGGTGCCGACCATCGGTTCCAAAGAGGCGGTCGCCTTGCTGCCGCGTCTTCTCGGCGTGGGGCCCGGGGACAGGGTCCTGGTCCCGAAGGTCGCCTACCCGACCTACGACATCGGCGCCCGCCTGGCCGGAGCCACCCCCGTTCCCGTCGACCCGACGCGCCCCGAGGACTGGCCCGATGCGACCCTCGTGTGGCTGAACTCTCCGGGCAACCCCGACGGGCACGTCCTGTCCGTCGACCACCTGCGGGCCGCCCGGGACTGGGCACGGGGGCGTGGCGCGGTCCTGGTCGCCGATGAATGCTACGCGGCCCTGCCCTGGCAGGCTCCGTGGACCCGGACGGGTGTGCCCTCCCTGCTGTCCGACGGGGTGTGCGAGGGCGATCCCACGGGTCTGCTGGTGCTGTACTCCCTGTCGAAACAGTCGAACATGGCGGGTTACCGGGGAGCCCTCATGGCCGGCGACCCGAACCTGGTGCGTGCGGCCGTCGAGGTGCGCAAACATGCCGGACTCATGGTGCCGGCCCCCGTCCAACACGCCATGGCCATCGCACTGGCGGACCGCGCGCATGTGGAGGCGCAGGTGGCGCGGTATGCGGCGCGTCGCGCACGTCTGTTGGAGGCCCTGTCGCGCACGGACCTGGTCAATGATCCCGAGTCGGTGGCCGGACTGTACCTGTGGGTGCGGCGCGACCGGGAAGGCGTGGGGGCAGAGCAGGTCTTCGCACGTGGGGGAGGGGACTCCTGGGAGCTGGTGCGCGCCTTCGCGGCCCTCGGCATCCTCGTGGCCCCGGGCGACTTCTACGGCGAGGCCGCCCACGGTGCGGTCCGCATCGCGCTGACCGCCTCTGACGAGCGCATCGAGGCAGCCGCCCGCCGGATCGAGGAGGGCCTGTCCGGAACGTGGTGAACCCTGACGAACTTTTGGTTCAGGGATTACAGTTGGGACCAGGGTCCCACATTCGGTGGGGCAGTGTGCTGGAGTGTCGAGGTCGACATTGGCACTGATCATCAAGGAGGTCCTGACCATGTCCAAGGCCGCAACCGAGAACGACACCGCCACCGGGACGCCCATGGAATCCCCCGCCGCACCCGCGGCGAAACTCGTCGTGGGGGAGTCCAGCGTGGACCTGCCCCGCGAAGCCGCCACCGTGGGTACCGACGGCGTGCGCATCGGGCGCCTCATGGCGGACGCGGACTTGGTCACCCTGGACACCGGCTTCACCAACACGGCCTCGTGCCGATCCTCCGTCACCTTCATCGACGGGGGTGAAGGCATCCTGCGTTACCGTGGCTACCCCATCGAACAGCTTGCGAAGAACTCATCCTTCCTCGAGGTCGCCTACCTGCTCATCCACGGGGAACTGCCTGATGCCCCCACCCTCGAAGCCTTCATCCGCCGCGTGATGAAGCACCGCCTGCTGCACGAGGACTTCAAGGCCTTCTTCACCGCCTTCCCCCACAACGGCCACCCGATGGCGATCCTCCAGGCGGGTGTGGCGGGCTTGGCCACCTACTACGAGTCAACCCTGGACCCGCGCGATGCCGAACAACTGGAACGCGCCCTGGTCCTGCTGATCGCGAAACTCCCGACCATGATCGGCTACATCGCCAAGCGCTCCGCCGGTCTGCCACTGCTGTACCCGGACAACCAGCGCGGATACACCGAGGACTTCATCCGCATGACCTTCGGGATGCCCTACCAAGCCTACGACATCGACCCGGCGATCGTGCGCGCCCTGGACATGCTGTTGATCCTGCATGCCGACCACGAGCAGAACTGCTCGACCTCGACGGTGCGTCTGGTGGGCTCCTCACAGGCGAACCTGTACGCCTCGGTGGCCGCAGGTGTGGGCGCCTTGGCCGGCCCTCTGCACGGCGGCGCGAACGAGGCGGTCCTGCGCATGCTCCGCGAGATCCGGGCCACCGGCCAGAGCGTGCAGACCTATGTGGAGCGCGTGAAGAACAAGGAGGCCGGGGTGCGCCTCATGGGATTCGGGCACCGCGTCTACAAGAACTACGATCCGCGTGCGGCCATCGTCAAGGAGACGGCCCACGACGTCCTGTCCCGCCTGGGCAAGCGTGACGAGCTGCTCGACATCGCCATGGAGCTGGAGGACATCGCCCTGTCGGACGACTACTTCAAGGCGCGCAAGCTCTACCCGAATGTCGACTTCTACACGGGCCTCATCTACTCCGCCATGGGCTTCCCCACGAAGATGTTCACCCCGCTCTTCGCCCTGGGGCGCCTTCCCGGTTGGATCGCCCAGTACAAGGAGATGACCGAGGACCCGGAGACGAAGATCGGCCGTCCGCGCCAGGTCTACGTCGGCGAGGTCCAGCGCGACTACGTGCCCATGCGGCTCCGTCAGCGCCGCGCGGAGATCTGAGGGCAAGCGGCCGCCCCGCCGGTGGCCCTCCAAGCCGGCGGGGTCATGCCACCGGAGTGTCGGTGTCGGCAAAGACGATGGGCCGGTCGCCGCGGGCCAGAGCCTCCACCCGACCGGACATGGAATTGCGTCGGAACAGGACGTTCGAGGCGCCTGCAAGTGCCCTTGCCGGCACGATGCGCGGGTCCTGGAACAGGCCGTTGGACCCCGGGATGACGCCGCCACTGGGCATGAGCGCCACCTTCGTGCCGGCAGTGAGGTACAGGCCGGCTTCCACCACGCAGTCGTCACCCAAGGGGATGCCCAGACCGGAATTGGCGCCCAGAAGGCAGCGCTTGCCGACGCGGACCCGCGTCCGTCCCTCGCCCGAGAGGGTTCCCATGGTGGAGGCTCCACCACCCACGTCCGACCCGTCATCGACGACGACTCCTTGCGAGATGCGGCCTTCCACCATGGAACGCCCCAGGGTCCCGGAGTTGTAGTTGACGAAAGCGGCGTGCATGACCGAGGTGCCCTCTGCCAAGTGGGCACCCAGGCGCACCTTGGCGCCCTCGGCGATGCGCACTCCCGAGGGGACCACGTAGTTGACCATCGGCGGGAACTTGTCGACTCCGTGGGCCGTCACCGGGTGGCCCAGGTGGGCACGCAGGCGCAGGCGCGTGGCCTCGAAGTCCTCGACCGCGCAGGGGCCGGCGCTGGTCCACACGACATTGGGCAGACGCGAGTGGATCCCGTCCAGGTTGATGGTGTTGGGGCGCACCAGGCGGTGAGAGAGCAGGTGCAGGCGCAGGTACGCGTCGGCGGTGGACTGGGGCTGGTCGTCCAGGTCGACGACGCAGGTGACCACCGAGGCGCGTACCCGGCGGGCTTCGTCTGCCTGCTGCATGGCGGCCAGGGTCTCGAGCAGCTCGGGGTCGCCGGCCTCGGGCTTGTCCCCGAGGCGCGGGGAGGGAAACCAGACGTCGAGCGTCTGTCCTGAATTCGTCACGGTGGCAAGGCCGATGCCCCACGCAGTCGTCGTCTCCATGACCGCTACTTTACGCGTTCTTGTCTCAGAACTGGTGGGCGTCCCACAGTTCGTGCCAAGTCACGCCGACTTCGCGGGCAAGGGTACGCAGCAGCGGCAAGGAGATGCCGACCACATTGTGAGGATCCCCTTCGACTCCGCGGACGAAAGCGCCGCCCAATCCGTCGATCGTGAAGGAACCTGCCACGTGCAGCGGTTCGCCCGTGGCCACGTAGGCGTCGACCTCGTCCTGGTCCATGTCGGCGAAGTGCACCACGGTGGAGGCGGCGGCGCCTGCCCGGGCGAGCACCTCGCGTCGCGCCCCGGGGGCGGTGGCGGCCGACAGGAGCGCCACCGCGTGGCCCGTCCACAAGGTCGCTGTGGAGCCACTCATGGCGAGGATTCGCCGACGCGCCTCTTCGGGGGAGCCGGGTTTGCCGACCACCTGCCCGTCGGTGTCCAGCATCGAGTCGCAGGCGACGACGAACATGGTGCTGTCGTGGGGGACGTGGGCGTGCTCGACCTCGACCAGGTGGGTCAATGTCTCCTCCAACTTCGCCCGGGCGAGGACCTGGACCTGCTCGGCCGCTCCGGCCGCCTCTCCTCGGGCGCGGGCCCGGTCGATGAATGCGGCGAGAACGGCGTCCTCGTCCACATCGGAAGGAAAGACCGAGGGGGTGATCCCTGCGGCACGCAAGGTGGCCGATCTGGCGGGGGACTTCGAGGCGAGGGCGAGGATCATGGGCCGATTCTCGCAGACCGGAGACGGTACGGGCTCGGCGGCTCACGGAGGGCGCTTCGCACAATGTGACGAAAATGTGACAATCGCTTACAATTCGAAGTGATGATGGACACATCTTTCAGGGGGTGCTCGCCGTGACTGACGTCCGTGAGCCCACCTCGCACGTTCTCGAAGTGCCGCCCGCGCCCGAGTCGACGCTCACCTCCTACGCCTCCACACTGCTCGGCGGTCCCGTGGTGCACAGCGCCCGCGACCTCGCTTCACGCACCGGCACCACCGTCGAAGGCGTACGCCGATTCTGGTCCGCCATGGGCTTTCCCGTCCGCGACCCCGAAGCACTCGCATTCACCCACCGGGACTTGGGCGTGTACGCCTCATGGACGGAACTCCTCGAATCCGGTGCCATCGACGAAGCCACCAGCCAGTCGCTGCTGCGTGCCAACGCCCACCTGGCCGACCGACTGGGCCTGTGGCAGGTCGAAGCCTTGGTCGAGGACGCCGTGCGGCGCCTGGGCCTGGACGACACGACCGCCCGCATCTACGTCCTGGACCACATGCGCGACAAGGTGGCGGTCCTGGAGCGGATGATGACCCACTCCTGGCACCGGCAACTCGAAGCCCTGCTCTCGCGCATGGACTCCGAGGTCGCCGCCAGGGGCCTGGAGGACGTCAAAGCCCGCTTTCCCCTGACGCGCTCCCTCGGCTTCGTCGACATGGTCTCCTTCACCTCGCACTCGACGATCATGGGAGACGCCCTGGTCGGCCTCATCCAGCGATTCGAGGAGGAGTCGCGCGCCGCCGTGACCGAGGCAGGCGGACGAGTGGTGAAGATGATCGGTGACGCGGTCATGTACATCGCCGACGACCTGCCCACCGGACTGGAGGTCGCCAGTTCCCTCATCGAAAGGCTCGGCGCCGACGAGGAGATCCTTCCCGTGCGCGCCTCCTTCGTCCGTGGGGACGTGTTCTCCCGTTCGGGAGACGTTTTCGGACCCACCGTCAACCTTGCTGCCCGACTGGCGGACATTGCGCCGGTCGGCAGGATCCTCACCGACCCGACCACCGCTGCCGGTATCGCCGCCGACGAGATCGGAGCAAGCTACCGCCTGGAGGAATTCCCCTCGGCGGAACTGCGGGGATTCGGGCAGGTCTCGCCGTATCTGTTGACCCGCATCCAATGAGTGGGGTGGCGCGTCGACGCGGCGTGAGGAGACTTTGCAATGTGACGATCTGGCTTGGAGAAAGTCAACAGAACTGAAAGTTCGGGAGTGTTCCAGTATAGGATGGCTCCATGACCACGGTACTTCTTGTCGAAGACGACCCCGCGATCTCCGAACCTCTTGCCCGCGCCCTGGGGCGCGAAGGCTACCAAGTGCGCGCCCACGGCACCGGCCGCGGAGCCCTGTCGGAGGTTGACGGTGTCGACCTGGTCGTCCTCGACCTCGGCCTGCCCGACATCGACGGGCTGGAGGTTGCCCGCGAGATCCGCCAGTCCGGACGCGCAGTGCCGATCCTCATCCTCACGGCACGCACCGACGAGGTCGACATGGTCGTCGGCCTGGATGCCGGCGCGGACGACTACGTGACCAAGCCCTTCCGCCTGGCAGAACTGCTGGCCCGCGTGCGGGCCCTCCTGCGTCGCACCGGTGCCGACAGTGTCGAAGGAGAACTGGTCGCCCAGGACGTACGTGTGGACGTCCACGCCCACCGCGCCTTCAGTGGGGAGCGGGAGTTGCAGCTCACCGCCAAGGAATTCGACCTGCTGCGCGTCCTGGTGCGCGAGGCCGGAAATGTCGTCGAACGCGAGACCCTCATGCGTGAGGTCTGGGGATCCGACCCCACCGGCTCCACGAAGACCCTTGACATGCACGTGTCGTGGCTGCGGCGCAAACTCGGTGACGACGCCGCCGACCCCCGCTACGTCACCACCGTGCGCGGCATGGGCTTCCGCTTCGAAAAGGCCGCACGCTGACCCGACCTGGCTGACGGGAGGCCGAAGTGCGCAAACGCGCCGTGAGGATGATCCTCTCAGCGGTCACCGTCGTCGCCCTGCTGCTCGGCATCCCGGGCGCATTGGCCGCCTCGGTCCTCCAGTGGCGCACCGAGCAGATGAACCTCGACTCGCGCGCCCTGTCCCTGCTGCGTGCCGTCGACCGGCGCATCCAGACCACCGGCTCCGTGCCCGAGTCGCTCGTCGAGGCATGGGCGCTGCCCCTGGACGAGGACGAGCCCGACGTCTACGCCCTCGTGCGCACCATCGACGCCGGGGACCACACGGTCGGCTCTCCCGTCCAGGACCCCGTCCTGGTGGCCACCGCCCACTCCGCCTCGGCGACCGTGCGGCTGGAAGTCTCCGCCGTGGGTACGATCCAGCGGATCATCCGCACCTGCGCCCTGTTCCTCAGCGGCATGATCGCCTCGATGGCAGTCGGGTGGATGATGGCGAACCGGCTCTCCAGGCGACTGTCCGCCCCCCTCATCTACCTGTCGGCCCAGGCCGAGCAGATCGGCTCGGGGCAAGTGCGGGCGCGGCTTCGGCCCTCAGGGATCGAAGAGATCGACCTGGTCCAAGAAGAACTGGTCCGAACGGGTGAGCGCATGGCCGGGCGCTTGGCCGCCGAACGTCAATTCGCCGCAGATGCCAGCCACCAGTTGCGCACTCCGCTGACTGCGCTGTCCATGCGACTCGAAGAGATCGAACTCATCTCCACCGAAGCGGAAGTCCAGGAGGAGGCGCGTTCGTGCCTCGAACAGGTCGAACGCCTGACCGATGTGGTCTCGGAACTGCTCGATCCCTCCAAACGTGCCGGCGGCACGACCACCGCCATCCACCTGCTCGAAGTCTTCAACGACCTGCGTGAGGAATGGGAGCCGCAATTCGACAAGGCCGGGCGTGCCCTCATCTTCACCGACGAGGCAGGTGTACCGGTCCTGGCCGACGGGGCCAAGCTCGGGCAGGTGCTGGCGACCCTCATCGAGAACGCACTGCGCTACGGGGCCGACACGGTCCGAGTGATCGCCAGGTCGTCGGCCAACAAGAGGGGCGTGGTCATCGACGTGTCCGACGAGGGCGCGGGTGTGGGAGCCGAGCTGGTACCGGACCTCTTCGAGTACGGGGTCTCCGGCCACGGCTCCACGGGCATCGGCCTGGCGCTGGCCAAGGACCTGGCGGCCGCCATGGGCGGACGACTCGAGTTGGCGCAGAACGCCCCGCCCGTCTTCCGCGTCTCGCTGGCGGCCGTTCCCGCCTCCCTCGATCCCGACCGGATCATGCCGATGGGGCCGCTGGTGTCCATGGGGCGTCGCTCACGCCGCTTCTGAAGGCACCGTTGGCGCGGGCGTCGTTTCCGAGGGCATGGCCCGGCCGATAGAGTGGGGGAGTGGACTCCTTTGCGCCAAGCGCGCCTGTTGTCGCCGTCGTCGGAGGTGGGCAGCTCGCCCGCATGATGCAGGAGAGCGCGATTGCGCTCGGCATCGAATTGCGGCCCCTGGTGGAGGCCGCCGACGGATCCACCGGGCAGGTGGTCGTCTCCTCCCGCGTGGGCGCGGCCTCGGACCTTGCGGCCGTGGCCCGGACCGCCCGGGGCGCCGACGTGCTCACCTTCGAACACGAACACGTCCCACAGTCCCTGCTGGCAGGCCTGCCCGCCGACCTGCCCGTCCACCCCGGCCGCCACGCCCTCGTCTTCGCCCAGGACAAGCTCGCCATGCGCGAGCGCCTGACCGAGCTCGGGATTGCCTGCCCCGCGTGGGCGCGCGTCACCTGTCGGCAGGACCTGGAACATTTCGCGGACCGGGTCGGCTGGCCCGTCGTCCTGAAGACCCCCGTGGGCGGATACGACGGACACGGCGTGCGCATCGTCGAACAGGACGAGGATGTGGAGGACTGGTTCGCCGCGGGTACGCCCCTGCTTGCCGAGGAGAAGGTCCCCTTCGTCGCCGAAGCCGCAGCTCTGCTTGCCCGCAGCCCCTCGGGGGAGATTCGTTCCTGGCCGGTGGCGGCCACCATCCAAGAAGGGGGCGTGTGCTCCGTCGTCATCGCCCCGGCCCCCGATCTGCCGGACGAGGTTGCCGAGGAGGCCCGTCGCATCGCGGAGCGCATCGCCGCCGAACTCGACGTCACCGGGGTTCTGGCGGTCGAGATGTTCGTGGTCAAGAGCGCGGACGGCCTGGGCGTCCTCGTCAACGAGCTGGCCATGCGGCCCCACAACTCCGGGCACTGGACGATTGACGGTTCCCTGACCAGCCAGTTCGAACAGCATCTCAGGGCCGTCCTGGACCTGCCGTTGGGTTCGACCGACATGGTCAGGCCGGGGGCGTGCGCCGTCATGGTGAATCTTCTGGGCTCCACCCTCGCCCAGCCTGCGCGCGCCTTGGGTGCCGCCCTGCAGGCAGGTGATGACGTCAAGGTGCACCTCTACGGCAAAGAGGTGCGGCCCGGACGCAAACTCGGACACGTCGCCGTCGTCGACGCCGATCCCGGGCAGGCGCGCTCGCGGGCCACCCGCGCCGTCGACGCCCTGGCCGGACGAAGCACGAAGAGGGCCGACTGACCGCCCCGTCCTAGCCGGACACGCCCGGCCCCTGTCGGAGCGCCAACCCACCCACCACTGGAGGAGACATGGAGACCACACCCGAATTGCCCAGAGACCTCGTCCTGCACCGCACCGGTCCTGCGCCCCTGGTCGGGGTCGTCATGGGATCCGACTCCGACTGGCCGACCATGTCCGCAGCGGTGGATGCCCTGGCCGAGTTCGGCATCGCCTGTGAGGTCGGCGTCGTCTCCGCCCACCGCATGCCCGAGGACATGCTGGCTTGGGGGCGCAACGCCTCCCAGCGCGGCCTGCGCGTCGTCATCGCAGGTGCGGGTGGTGCCGCGCACCTGCCCGGCATGTTGGCGGCCCTCACCGAATTGCCCGTCATCGGCGTGCCTGTGCCCCTCGAACACCTGGACGGGGTCGACTCGCTGCACTCCATCGTCCAGATGCCGGCAGGAGTGCCCGTGGCCACCGTGTCCATTGCCGGAGCCCGCAATGCGGGTCTGCTGGCTGCGCGTGTCCTGGGCGCAGGCGGGGACGAGGCCGCCGCCGCCTTGCGTGAGCGGATGCGGAGTTTCCAGGCGGACCTGCGAGGGCAGGCCGTGGCCAAGGGGCAGGCGCTGGCCGCCCGCTTGGCGGGTGCCACGGCGGGGGAGTGAGGCCGGCGGCACCTGCGCGCCGTTGGCGTCCTCCCACGGGGACCGGGACAACGCCATTCCGGTGCAAGCGGTGGTGGCGATAGGCTGTGACCATGAGCATTCTCGTCACTGGAGGCGCCGGCTACATCGGCGCGCACGTCGTCAGACTCTTGCAGGAGCGCGGTGAGAAGGTCGTCGTCGTCGACAACCTGTCCACGGGCCGGGCCGAGCGGATCGGTGACGCCACGCTGGTCCAGGTGGATGTGGCCACCGACGCGGCCCGCGTCCAACTGGCCAATGCCATGGTCGACGAGGATGTCACTGCCGTCATCCACTTCGCCGCTCGCAAGCAGGTCGGCGAATCAGTCGAGCGACCCGCTTGGTACTACCAGCAGAATGTCGGCGGCTTGGCCAACGTCCTCATGGCCATGGGCGAGACCGGTGTGGACCGCATGATCTTCTCCTCCTCGGCTGCCGTGTACGGCATGCCTGCGGTCGAGGTCGTCCCCGAGGACGCCGTGTGCCGACCCATCAACCCCTACGGCGAGACCAAGCTCATCGGCGAGTGGATGATGGCGGACTGCGAGAAGGCCTGGGGCCTGAACTGGATCGGTCTGCGCTACTTCAACGTCGCCGGTGCGGGATGGGTCGACCTGGCCGATCCCGCCTGCCTGAACCTGGTGCCCATGGTGCTGGACCGCTTGGCCAAGGGCGAGCACCCGAAGATCTTCGGCACGGACTACCCGACACCCGATGGCACCTGCATCCGCGACTACATCCACGTCATGGACCTGGCCGAGGCACACATCGCCGCCATGGACGTCCTCGAACAGGGTGTGCCGGCGCATCGCAGCTTCAATGTCGGCACGGGGATGGGGACCTCGGTGCGCGAGATCATCGATGGGCTGCGGCGGGTCTCCGGTTGGGACTTCCCCGTGGACGAGGTCGACCGGCGTGCCGGTGACCCGCCCAAGCTCATCGGCGATCCGCTGAGCATCGGCGTGGACCTGGGCTGGAAGGCGAACTTCGGGGTTGAGGAGATCCTCACCTCCGCATGGGACGCTTGGCAGTCAGGCCCCCGACGCATCGAGGTGCCCACCAACCCCGCGTGAGATTCGTCCATCCCTCCGCGAGATTCGTCGGTCCAGTGGCGCCACGGCCTTTCGGAGCTCCTCAGAGAACCAATGTCCACCCCTTCGATCGGCTCCGGTACTCCCAGAAGTCCCGGTAGGGCCCTTCGACATTGACGAGACTGTCGTGGGACCCGCGCTGGGCGATGCGCCCATTGGAACCCAGGACCACGACCTGGTCCGCCCGCTGGATCGTCTCGAGTTTGTGGGCGATGACAATCAGGGTCGAGGTGCGGCGCAGTTCCTCCATCGCCGCGACGATGTGCGACTCGTTCTCCGCGTCCAAGGCGCTGGTCGCCTCGTCGAAAAGGACGATCGGCGCGCGCTTCAACAGGGCGCGGGCGATGGACACGCGCTGGCGCTCGCCGCCTGACAAGGCGCGCCCGCCCTCGCCGACCCGCGAATCCCAGCCGTCAGGGAGCCTCTGGACGATCTCGGTGACGCCAGCCAAGTCGGCCGCGCGACGGACCTCCTCCTCGCTCGCGTCGGGTCGCCCGATGCGAATGTTCGCGTCCAGCGTGTCGTCGAAGAGGTACACGTCCTGGAAGACCAAGGAGACCTGCTTCATCAGGTCCGCGCCCGTGAGCTCACGGACATCGGCGCCACCGACTCGGACGCTGCCCTCGTCGACGTCCCAGAATCGCGCGACGAGGCGGGCGATCGTCGTCTTCCCGGACCCTGAGGGGCCCACGATGGCGCACATCGACTTGTCCGGGACCAGCAGCGACACCCCGTCGAGAACCTGCGTCCCCTTGACGTAGGCGAAACGCACGTCGACGAACTCGACCTGTCCGGGGGCGTTCATCTTGGCGGACACTTCCGGCTCGGGCAGGACGTCGGCGTCCATGACCTCATGGATGTGGTTCATGATCTGACGTCGGTCCTCCACGCCCATGAGGGTGGCGGACATGTCCTCGAGCATCGTCGTGAATCGCAGACAGATCCCGATCGTGGCGACGGCGACCAGCGGCTCCATCGCGCCCGAGACCGCGAATCCGGCGGTGAGCACGATCATTGTGACAATGATGATCTGCGTGAAGGCGCCGGACAGGACGTTCGCGGCGCTCTCCCACCACAGGGTGCGCCGGGAGGTGCGCAGGCATTCGTCGAATGCGGAGTCGAGCTGGGCGTAGTCGCCGGCGGCATGGCACGACCGCAGCGCGCCCTGGCAGCGGCTGTATTCGACGATCCTTGCGGCCAGCTCGCGTTCGCGAGGTTCGAGGATCGCCTTGCCGTGGTTGAGGAGCCGGCGCGAGAGTGCAAGGATTCCTGCCAGGACAGGGGCGCTCACCGTGAGGAACAGGCCGAGTCTGACGTCCCACGCCCACGACCCGGCCCAGATGACGACCGCCGCAGACACGGTGGAGAAGACCTTGAAGAGGAAGTGCGCCCCTGATTCGGCCAGGTCGAAGAGTTCCTTCGTGACGGCGCGCGACAGGACTCCGGCGGATTCCGCGGTGAACCAGTGCAGCGGCAGGGTGGCGATCTTGTCACCGATCTTGTGGTGGGTGTCAGGGATGAAGCCGAGGACCCCGAGCATTGCGAAACGCTGGCCCATGAAGTCGGAGGCGACGGCCAGAATCGCGCACACGGCAAGGACGATCAGCCACTGGGAGAACACGAGCCCCCAGTGAGCCTCGCCCGTTGCCAGGGCGAGCGTCGCGGGGAGCAGCGCCAGCAGGGCCGCGCCGGTGACGAGCCCGTTGACGACTCCGAGGGCAAGACCTGTGGAGAAGAGCTTCCACGATCGGGGCTCCATGAGACCCCGGTATCGCAGGATGAGGGAGCGTGGGGCGGGAGTGTTCGCGGCGGTCATCTCAGGCATCCTTCCTGTCTGCGTTGCCCTGTGGGGAGAGCAGGTCGTCGTCTGCTCCACTCAGGCGCAGCAGCGCCTGGTAATGCGGGTCGTCGAGCAAGTCCTCGTGGCGTCCTGAAGCCTTGATGCGTCCGCGATTCATGACGACGATGGAGTCGGCCCCTCGCACGGCGGCGGGTCGGTGCGCGATGACCAGGACGGTCCGACCCTTGACGAGAGCGGACAGGGCTTCCTGGATCTCGGCCTCGGACTCGGGGTCTGCCATGGCGGTCGCTTCGTCGAGGAGGATCACAGGCGTGTCTGCCAGGACCGCCCTGGCGATGGCGATTCGCTGTTCCTGGCCGCCCGACAGGGAGGTTTCGCTGCCGAGGACGGTGTCGTATCCGCGAGGCAATCCGGTGATGAATTCGTCGATGCGGGCGACTCGTGCGGCGGCGCGGATCTCCTCCAGGGTGGCTTCGGGGCGGGCCAGGGCGATGTTGTCCTTGATGGGTGCGGCGAGGAGTTGCGCGTCTTGGAGGACGAAGGAAACGGTCGAGTAGAGGGTCTCCTCGGTCATGTCGCGCAGGTCGACTTCTCCGATGCGTATGGCGCCCGAGTCGGGGTCGGCGAAACGGGCGATGAGAGTGGCCAGGGTGGACTTGCCTGAGCCGGACGGGCCGAGGAGTGCGGTGACGGTTCCGGCCTCGAGAGTCAGGCTGACATTGTCGATGGCGAGGTTGTCACCGTAGGAGAAGGAGACGGAGTCGATGTCGACGCGTCCCGACGTGGGGGTTTTCGCGTCGCGCGGTTCGGGTAGGGCTTCGGTGTCGAGGACGTCACAGAGGCGCAAGGCCGCAGCGCCCGCGACTTGGTAGGCCCACGAGACGGTGACGATGGTGATGAGCGCTCCGGGCAGGACGAGGGCGATGAGGGTCGTGGCGAGCAGCGCGGGCAGGTCGACCAGGCCTGCGTCGATCATCAACGCACCTCCACCGAGATTGACCAACAGGAGGACCGGAATGGACACCCATGTGAAGGAAGCACAGGAAATGGAGATGAATGGCAGCGACCAGTTGGAGAAGAAGGTGGAGAAGTCCTCCGCGGCGGTGATGTAAGCGCGATGGGCCCGGCCGGTCCTGCCGAAGGCTTTGACCACGGAGATCCCGGCGACGAATTCGACCATGGTCGAGGAGACCTTCGCCATGCGCCGGTCCATCTCGACGGTCTTCTCGTTCATCCCTCGCAGGGTGAGGGTGTAGGTGGCGACGTGCAGGGGGATGGTTGCGACGGCGAGGAGCGCCAGCCGCCAGTCGATCCAGAAGGCGGCGCCCAGAAGGGCCAGCGGCGAGACGACGGCATTGAGGCGTTCGATGGGGCCGTGGGCAATGACGGTGTGAACGGCGACGGTGTCGTCTTGGACGGCCTTTCGGATGCGTCCCGAGGTCGAGGCCGTGAACCAGGCCAGGGGTGCGCGGGAGAGTCGGTGGACGATGTCCCTGCGGATTCGGTCTCGAAGTCGCAGGTCTGCCAAGTGGGTGATGAGCAGTGCGAGGAAGTGGAGCAGTAGACGAGCGGAGTAGGCGCTGATGAGCAGCATGACGACGAAGTGGACGGCGTCGTTGTCCAGGGGCGCGCCCGACTGGTGTGCGCTCAGGAGGAGCTGTCCGAGTCGGACGAGGGCGACGTAGGGGGCGACGCCGAGGAGGGCGGCGACGACTGTGAGGATCTGCCCGATCAGAAGCATCGGACGCACGGGCGCACCGAGTCGCGCGAGGGCCTTTTGGCCTGCTCGGGATCGTTCGCGGTCGTTCCCGGCCAGGGCGTTCTCTTCCCGGTTCACGGTTGAAGGCTCTTTGAGTGCTTCCGTGGCGCCCTCGCCGACCTGCGAGGGACTGTTTGTCTGTGTCATCGCTTGTGAACTCTGCCTTCCGCCAATTGTGAATGGGTTTCAGTATTGAGTGAGGGTCACCTTAGTCTCCGATCGCTTTCAAGGCAATCCAGGGCTCCGGGCACTAGGGTTGCCCCATGAAGCGACTCGGACGCCCGACTGGGCCCAAGCCCGGATTCGCGAGCGACGACGTCATCGCTGCCGCCCTCGACCTCGGTGTCGACTCGTTCACGCTCTCGTCGGTTGCCAAACGCTTGGGGGTCGCCACATCGGCCCTGTACCGGATCGTGTCCTCGCGCGAGGACCTTCTCGACATGTGCTTGCGGCGCATCGCCGGCCAAGCCGACTTCGCCATCCCTGTTGCGCCCTGGCCCGAGGTCGCGCGCGAATGCGTCGAACGCATGTGGCGTCTTCTCGAGGATCACCCAGGGCTTGCGCGGGTCCTCATGGTGGTTCCCTGGGCGTACCAGGCCTTCGCTTCCGAGATCCACAGTGTCCGCTCCGCCCTCGTGGAGGGGGGGCTGGGCGAAGAAGACGCCCTCATCCTCATCGACTTCATCGCGGACCTGACGATCTCCACGAACATCCAGGTGGGCGCTCTTCGGGCGGCGTGGTCGCCCGAAGGTGGGCCCGTCGATCCGCGCCTGAGGACCGGCGTGGGCGCGGCTCATGACCGCGTCGCGAACGGCACCGCGGCCCGGGCGATTCCAAGCGCTCTGCTTCCAAACGCCGAACTCCTCGATCGTGGCTGGCTGGACCGCAAGATCGACATCGTCATCGCCGGAGTCGATGCCGGCACGGGAAACCGCCCCAAAGCCGTTGGGGAAGTTGACAGAAGCCCTCAGTGAAGTTGGCGGACCAGCTCATCTGCCCTGACCCACTCCCATTCCGTGAGATTCGTCCGTCATTCGGTGAGATTCGTCTGTCAGCTGGCTTGGTGCGGTGGGGGTGGTTGTCCACAGATTTGTTCAGTTGTCTTCCCATCGATTCCTTGAGTATCTAGCGTGTGAGTCATGGGAAATGAGGTCGGGGTAAGGGTGCTGGCTCGACGCGGCGCTGGCTCCTTGGTGGTGGCGTGTGTGGTGGTGGGGTTGCTGGGGCTGGTCGCTTGTCAGGGCCCGGGGGACGGTCAGAGTGGTGATTCTGTGGGCTCAGTGGACTCTGTTGCCGGTGGTGTGCAGTCGGGTGAGGTTCAGATGTCCGGTGGTTACGTGGTGGGTCCGAACGGGTACTTGTTGCAGCCCGACGATCCGGACATGGTCGAACCGGTCCTGCCCGCCATCGCCAAGGACCCCAGCGTCGAGGGCGCGGAAGCCTTCATCCACTACTACCTCGACCTGGAGGCCTACTCCTGGTACACGGGCGACACCGAAAAACTCGAAGCAGTCTCAGGAAACTCATGCAAATTCTGCAAAGGCAGGGTCGAGGCAATCCGAGGGCTTTACGCGAAGGGCGGCTGGGAGCACGGACTGTCCAATAGTTTGACAGTCCTGAGGGGGCCAATTCTTGCGGATGATGGACGAGTGGCATTTCTTTGCACACTCAGCGTGTCTCCGCACTTCCTATTCAAAAGGAGATCAATATTCGAAATTCCCTCGAGGGAATACGAGATGGAGTTTCAAACGAAGTGGCTCTCAGGAAACTGGGCCCTCACAGCCGGCATTCTGACGGAGGAGTGATATGTTCAGTTTTAGACGAGGCTCTTTGCAACCCAAAGAGCGGCTTGCGCTCGGAGCTGTGTCGACAATCTATGCCCTCATTCTTCCTCTGCAAGTCCAAGCGCTCGTGAACCGAGAAGGAGGCCCTGATTCGAGGGATGCGAGCGTAAATGCGCAGGCGACGGACTCCAACACGATCGGGATTGTCGGCATACAAACAGACTCGTCTTCTGCGCCTGGTTCAGATGAGTTCTCCGAAGCATCTTCTGCCGCTGGGGGTCCGGTGTTGGAGTCTCTTCCGTCGTATTTGGTGGATCATTCTGGGTTCTGGTGTTGCGCGCCTGAGCAGATGGAGGAGGTGTTCATGGGGCGTGCTCGGGGTCGGTGTCCGCCCGAGCCGGCAGGTGCGTCGTTCGTGCTCTCCGGCTGGGAGGTTGTGTAGGGCGGTGGCTGCTGTCATGGTCCGGTCCGCTTCGGGGACGGTTCCAACCCGCTGGTCTTGCAAGGGCTTGACGCTTCCTGCTTGGGTGTGACCAGCCGGGACGCCTGTTTCGTCCACTGGTGGGTCGGGCGCGGTGGGGGTGGTTGTCCACGGATTTGTTCAGTTGTCTTCCATTTGAGTCCTTGAGTATCTACTGTAGGGTCCATGGGAATTGAGAGCGGGGCGAGGGTACTGGCTCGACGCGGTGTTGGGCCCTTGGTGGTGGCGTGTGTGGTGGTGGGGCTGTTGGGCTTGGCCGCGTGTCAGGGTCCGGGGGGCGGTCAGAGCGGTGATTCTGCGGGGTCGCTGGACTCTGCTGGCAGTGGTGTGCAGTCGGGTGAGGTTCAGATGTCCGGTGGTTACGTGGTGGGTCCGAACGGGTACTTGTTGCAGCCCGAGGACCCGGACATGGTCGAACCGGTTCTGCCGGCCATCGCCAAGGAGCCCAGTGTCGAAGGCGCGGAAGCCTTCATCCGCTACTACCTGGATCTGCTGGCCCACTCCTGGTACACGGGCGACACCGAGAAACTCGAAGCAGTCTCAGGAAACTCATGCAAATTCTGCAAGAACAGGATTGAAACGATCGAGGACGTCTACGAAAAAGGTGGCTGGGAACACGGACTCCGCTACCGCTTCTCAAAGAGCGAGCGCCCAATCCTGGCCAATGACGGGAGGGTTGCATTTGTCGGAACGATTCATGCCTCACCGCACGTCACATTCAGAGATCGCTCGATAAGGAAGAGCGCGTACCGCGAGTACGATGTGGAGCTTCAAGGCAAATGGATCTCCGGGCAGTGGGTGCTTCGGGCTTGTATCATTGAGGATGAATGAGATGGGGCTCGTGACGTGTCGAATAACATGGGTCGACTGGAAGCGAGCGCTTGCGATCGTTTCGACAGTGGGTATGCTCCTTGTCTTAGCTGAAGATGGGCCGGGTCCAGATAGTTCAGGAAATGCGGGCAGTTCTGGCACGGGGTTGGAGTCAGAGGTGGGTGACAATGGTGATCTCAGTGTCAAAGGAATCCAGTGGGAGTCGAGGGCCAGCGACCCTGACTTCTCGCTTTTGGGTCTTGGAGTGCCGTCCGCTTCTGAGAGTCTTGTGTTGGAGTCTCTTCCGTCGTATTTGGTGGATCATTCTGGGTTCTGGTGTTACACGCCTGAGCAGATGGAGGAGGTGTTCATGGGGCGTGCTCGGGGTCAGTGTCCGCCCGAGCCGGCAGATGCGCCCTTCGTGCCCTCCGACTGGCAGATCACACGCAGGGCGCTCGCCACTGTCACGGTCGAGCCCGCCGGGCTGGTCATGCAGCCCCCGAACCTGGCAGTGGTGGGCATCGCCCAACTGGCCCACGCCACCCGCACCCACCAGGAACACGCGGTGAACATGCTCGGCAAAACAGTCACCATCACCTTCCACGCCCAAGAGTTCATCTTCGACTTCGGCGACGGCAGCCACCCGGTGGTCTCCCACGACCCGGGTGCCCCCTACCCGGATATGACCAACCAACACACCTATGAAGAGCCAATCGAGTCCACACACCTGACACTGACCACATGGTGGCAAGCAACCGTGACCAACCCGTGGACCGGACACACCATCACCCTGCACGAAAAACTCAAAACCGTCGAAACCACACCCCCCTTCGAAGTCAAACACCTCCACATCGCCCTGACCGACACCGCCGAAGAACTCCAAGGACACTGACACACCCCTGACCCCGTCGGTCGAATCACGTCGAGTCTCGACGAAAGGGTCAGAAGGTCTGGACGAAGTCCTCAGGGGTCAGGCTGCCTTCACGGACCTTCGCAAAGAAGTCCGGGGCCGTGTCGTCCACGAGGACCACAGCGGAGCCGACATTCGTCTGCTCGTCCAGGGAGGCGATCGGCGGAGCACCACTGAGCCGATCGGCCTGGGCCTTCTTGAAGGCAAATGCCAGCTTCGCCACGTCCACCACCGAGCCGTCCCGATCGATGGTCAGGGCCTTGGCGCCGGCGCGCTCCAGCGACAGCGCGGTCAACGGGTTGACGACCAACGCAGGTGAGGTGGCTTTCGCCACCGTCTTGGACACCACCTGACGCTGGCGCTCCGCACGCCCGATGTCACCCAGAGGATCGGCGTAGCGCATCCTGGCAAAGGCGAGGGCCGTGCGACCGTCGGACAGGTGGCAGCCGGCCTTCCAAGACAGCTCGGAATACGCATCCTCGACGTCGCGGTCGTAGCAGAGTTCGACACCTCCGACCGCGTCGACAATGGAGCCGACCCCGCCCATGCCGATCTCCGCATAGTGGTCGACGGTCAAACCGGTGAGCCCCTCCACGGTCCTCACCAGCAGTTGAGGCCCGCCGAGGGCGAAGGAGGCGTTGATCTTGTCTCCACCCTGGTCCGGGATCTCGACAAAGGTGTCACGTGGGATCGAGATCATCGAAGCCTGCCCATTGGGGGCAACATTCACCAAAATGATCGAGTCGGCACGTTGCCCCTCGGTGTCGTCGGCCACCGCACCGTCCGCACGCGAGTCCGAACCGGCCAACAGCCAAGTCTCACCTTCTGTCGGAGCGGCTCCGCTCAACGCATCGGTACGACCGATGGTGGAGTTCGCGTCCCACACGAGGAACGCGGGCCACCCAATGACCAACACGAGCAGCAGGGCCAGAATCGTCACCGCGCGCCGTCCTCGTCGACGCCGCCTGCGGGCGGGCTGGAGTGGAGATCGCGGCTCCGGGGCCACCCACCGTGGTTCGGTGTCGGCGTCCGGGGGGTAGGAAGGGGCCGCAGGCACCGGTCCGCGTGCGGAGCCGGCGCCTCTGCGAGGTGCGAATGCCGGAGGCATCCGATCCGGCGCAACAGTGCGTCGCCCCATGGCCGCAGGGTAGGTGGAGGTGGGGGCGAGGGCGGGGCCTCGCTGTGCGGAGTCAGGAGAGGAATGGCCCTGGGGGCCGAGGACGGTGCGACGCTCGGGGACGCCACCGGGGGCGGAAGGACCCTGCGTGTGGCCGAGGACGGAATGACGCTGGAGTGCCTGTGGCCCCTGCGGGCCCTGGTCGGTTCCGGTTCGCGGCTCCGTGGCGGAGTTCCGAGGCGTCGGCTGGGCGCCCGCGGAGGAAGGGCGGCGCCTGGACGGGTCGGGTGCGAAGGACGGGGGCAGCGTCATGTCACGATCTCGGAGGGCATGTGGTCGGGGGTGCAGGGGCGGGCGTCGGTGCGGCTTCGGTGAGGGAGGCGGCGGGCAACTCTTCGGGGGCGGTGCCCGGGTTCGCGTGCGCCCCTTCGGTGGCCGCCTCACCGGTGGGGCCGGTGCCCTCGGCCGAATCGGAGGCAGGCTGCTCCACCAAAGTCGTCGCGGACTGACCCGAATCCTGCGTGACCTCCGTGAGCACGCCAGTGTTTCCGTTGCCGTTGGTCACCGTGAAACCGGAGGGAATGGGCCGGTCGTCGGCCAGGGCCGCCCACAACTGGTCGGCCATCACCTCGTCCTCGAGGACCCGATTGGAGTCCCACGGGGCCGGGTAGGTGGGCATCGTCGTGAAGGTGATGCGTGAATGGTCGATGGAGGCGATCGAGAGCAGCAGGCCGGCGTCGGTTTCCAAGCTGGACAGGTTGGGGGAGGTGTACAGGGAGGCCAAGGTGGCCCTGACGAAGGACAGCACCTCCGGCAGCTCGGTGACGAAGTTCTTGGACAGGACCTCACGCATCATTGCCGAGACCAGTTTCTGCTGGCGCCCGATGCGTCCGGTGTCGGAGCCGTCCCCGACGCTCTTGCGCACTCGGGCGAATCCCAAGGCGGTGACCCCGTCCAGCTTCTGGCAGCCGGCGGACAGGTGAAGGTCGGCGTCCTCGTCGTCGATGTCCTCTTCGACGTCGTACCAGACTCCTCCCAGGGCGTTGACCATCGCCTGGAAACCCTTGAAGTCGACGACCACGTAGCCGTCGATGTCCAGACCGGTGAGGTGCTCGACAGTGGCCTTCGTGCACAGGACCCCGGCGGTGATGTCCGTGGTGACGGCCGCGTAGGCGAAGGCCGAGTTGAACATGCCTTCGAAACTCTCGGTCTTCGTGCCGTCCGAGGCGATGCACTCGGGGACTTCGGTGATGAGGTCGCGGGGGATGGAGACCACTTCGACGTGCGAGCGGTCGGCGGACATGTGCAGCAGCATCGTCGTGTCGGAGTGGATGACGACGTGTTCGTCGGTGTCTCCGTAGGCCAAGGCGCCCTGGTCGTATCGCGAGTCGATGCCGGAGACGAGGATGTTCAGGGCTCGGCCCTTGAAGGAGTCCGCCGGCGGAAGAACCTTGTACCCCACGCCGGACTGGCTGGCGGTCAGGGAGTCGCCGCCCAGCACATTGGCGCGAACCCGGGCGCTGAGGTCCAACCATGTGGCCCCGGCCCCCGCGCCGACGAAGGTGACGACACTCAACAATGCGACCAGCGCCGCCCGCAACGGAGCGAGGCGTCGCGGTTCGGTTGCGGAGTGCAGGGCGTGGGCCCGGGCGCTGTCAGGGTGAGAACTCATCGGAAGAGATCCTAGGGGTCCCTCCTGTGAGGCGGGGGGTGACACGGCGCACTTGGGGTGTCGTGGGAGGGGCTTCACTTGTTGGACAAGCCGGGGGTCTCGCCGGACGACGAGGGCGGGGCTGCGGGTGTCTGCTGGTCGGCTGGGGAGGCTTTGGGGGGACGCACATTCGACAGGGCGATGGCGCGGGCCAGGCGTGTGAGACGTCGCTCAGCTTCGGCGTCGCGCCTGTAGGAGGAGGCCATCTGCATGAACAGGGCGAGCACCAGCGTGTAGACGAGCAGGTTGATGCCCTTTTCGACACCGATGAAGGTCGCCAGGTGGTTGAGGATTCCCGGGAACAGGACGGCGAAGCATGCGAAGACGATGATCGCGAGCATGCCGAGGCGCCGCACCGCAAGGTGTTTGGCGGTGCGCACCGGGCGCAGGACGAGGACGGCCAGCAGTGCCAGCGCGAGGAGCAGCAGGCCCTTGATGATCCAGTACGTGGGCATGGTCACCTCATGACGAGTTCGACGAGGATGTTCACGGAGTTGAAGAGGGACTGCCCCTTGGCCCTGGAGTAGTCGGTGTAGTCGATGTGGACGGGCATCTCGGCCCAGGGCAGGTCCGTCTTGGAGAGTTGTTCGACGATCTCACTGGCATGGGCCATGCGGTTCTGCTGGAGGTTGACCTGGTCGAGTGCGTCACGTCGTAGCAGACGAAGGCCGTTGTGGGCGTCGGTCAGACGCAGTCCGGTCTGCCAGCGCGTCACCAGGGCGGCCGTCTTGAGGACGAGGGCCTTGAGCCAACCGGTCTGGGCCTTCGTGCCGAGGAAACGCGATCCGTAGACGATGGCCAGGTCGTCGGCCTCAGCGCGCTGGCGCATGGCCACCGCATCCGAGACCCGGTGCTGTCCGTCGGAGTCGAAGGTCACCACGTAGCGTCCGTCGGTCTGCGTGCGCACGTAGTCGAAGCCGGTCTGCAGGGCGGCCCCCTGACCGAGGTTGATGGGGTGCTGGACGACAACGGCACCTGCGGCAATGGCGACCTCTGCCGAACCGTCGCGGGAACCGTCGTCCACGCAGACGATGTGCGGGAAGGTGGGCAGGGCGCCCCGCACGACGTCCCCGACGACCTCAGCCTCGTTGTACAGAGGGATGACGAGCCACGTGTCCGGGAAGGAGTGCATGGGGACAGTATTCCATCCGCGTCGACTCCCGTGCCGGAAGGCACCCTGGAGTCACAGGGGGAACGACACGTGTGGACCTCGGACGTTCGGCCGGGGCGCCGCGGTGGCGATGGGGCTTAGGATTGGCGCGAACGAATCACCGAGACCGGGAGTTGTGCATGCCGCGCATCGTCGACTCAGCGGACGTCTCCGACGCCGCAACCATCGGGGAAGGGTCCTCCGTCTGGCACTTGGCACAGGTGCGAGAGGACGCTGTCCTTGGACAGAACTGCATCGTCGGACGCGGTGCCTACATCGGTACGGGTGTCGTCATGGGCGACAACTGCAAGGTCCAGAACTACGCCCTCGTCTACGAGCCGGCACGGCTCGGCCACGGGGTGTTCATCGGCCCGGCGGTCGTCCTGACGAATGACCACAACCCCCGTGCCGTCAACCCTGACGGCACGATCAAGTCCGCCCACGACTGGGAGCCCGTGGGTGTGACCATCGAGGACGGGGCCGCCATTGGTGCGCGCGCCGTGTGCGTGGCCCCTGTGACGATCGGCGCGTGGGCGACGGTGGCCGCAGGTGCAGTGGTCACCAAAGACGTGCCTGCCCACGCCCTCGTCGCCGGAGTTCCCGCTCGCCGCATCGGGTGGGTCGGGCGCGCCGGCGCCCGCCTGGTGGCCGACGAGGCCGATCCCACCCGCTTCACCTGCCCTCTGACCGGGGCGACCTACCGCCTCACCAACCCTGACACCCTCGAGATGGAGGAAACCGAATGACCCGCGAAATGATCCCCGCCGCCAAACCGATCATCGGTGAGGAGGAGGTCGAGGCCGTCACTGCCGTCCTGCGCAGCGGCATGGTCGCCCAGGGCCCGCAGGTTGCCGCCTTCGAGGAGGAGTTCTCCAAGGTCCTGGTCCCCGGCGTGGAGTCCATTGCCGTGAACTCGGGCACCTCCGCCCTGCACCTGGCTCTGCTGGCTGCCGGCATCGGCGCCGGTGACGAGGTCATCGTCCCCTCCTTCACCTTCGCCGCCACGGGCAACTCGGTGGCCATCACCGGCGCCTCGCCGGTCTTCGCCGACATCGAGGGCGACTACTTCTGCCTGTCGCCCGAGTCGATCCGCGCCTCCATCACCGAGCGGACCAAGGCCATCATGCCGGTGCACTTGTACGGACATCCGGCCGCCATGGACGAGATCCGCGCCATCGCCGACGAGCACGGCCTCATGGTCTTCGAGGACGCCGCCCAGGCGCACGGTGCGGCGCTGAACGGCACCCCGGTGGGTGCATTCGGCACCTTCGCCGCGTTCTCCCTGTACCCGACCAAGAACATGACCTCCGGCGAGGGCGGCATGGTGACGACCTCGGATCCCACCGTGGCGCGCAATGTGCGCCTGTTGCGCAACCAGGGCATGGAGCAGCGTTACGCGAACGAGGTCGTGGGTCTGAACAACCGCATGACCGACATCCACGCGGCCATCGGACGCGTTCAGCTGACGAAGATCGGCGCATGGACCGCCCAGCGTCAGGCCAATGCCGCGTTCCTGGACGCCAACCTTGAGGGTGTCGTCGTCCCGCCGGTGGCCCCGGGGGCCGTGCACGTGTACCACCAGTACACGATCCGCGTGCAGGACACCGACCGCGACCGCTTCATGCAGGCCCTGCGTGAAGAGTGGCAGGTCGGCTCCGACGTGTACTACCCGATCCCGAACCACCGTCTGCCTTCCCTGGCCCACTTCGCGCCCGGCCTGGACCTGCCGAACACGGAGAAGGCGGCCCGTGAGGTCGTCTCACTGCCGGTGCACCCCTCTTTGTCGCAGGCCGACCTGGAGCGCATCGTCGAGGCGGTCAACGCCTGCGCGAAGGCGGGTGCCTGACCATGACGAAGCTGCGCGTCGGTGTCCTGGGCATCGGCTCCATGGGGCGCCATCACGTCCGCAATGCGAAGAACACCGAGGGTTTCGAACTGGTTGCCCTGGCTGACCCGGCGGGTGACCGCTTCGGTGTCGCCGGTGACATGGAGGTTCTGCCCGACGTGGAGTCCATGATCGCGGCGGGCATCGATGCGGCGATCGTCGCCGTGCCGACCGTCTACCACGAGGACGCCGCCCTGAAACTGGCGGCGGCCGGGGTGCACACCATGGTCGAGAAGCCGCTGGCGGCCGATGTGGCCTCCGGTGAGCGGATCGCCAAGGCTTTCGCCGATGCCGGCCTGGTCGGCGCGGTCGGCTACGTCGAGCGTTGCAATCCTGCCCTGCTGGAGATGCGCAAGCGCATCCAGGAGGGACAGCTCGGCCAGATCTTCCAGATCGTCACTCGCCGCCAGTCGCCCTTCCCTGCCCGGATCTCCGACGTGGGCGTGGTCAAGGACTTGGCCACGCACGACGTGGACTTGGCTGCGTGGGTGGCGGGCTCGGAGTACGAGAGCGTGTACGCGCAGACCACGTACCGTTCGGGCCGCGAGCACGAGGACATGTTGGTGGCCTCGGGCCGCTTCCGCAACGGAGTGCTGGTCAACCACCTGGTGAACTGGATGAGCCCTTTCAAGGACCGTACGACGATCGTCACGGGTGAGCACGGGGCCCTGGTGGCCGACACCGCCATGGGGGACCTCACCTTCCACGAGAACGGCGACATGCCGGTCCAATGGGACCAGATCGCCGCATTCCGGGGTGTGTCCGAGGGGCAGGTCGTGCGCTACGCGCTGACCAAGCGTGAGCCATTGGCCGTCGAGCACGAACACTTCCGTGACGCGATCCTGGGTGTTGCTTCGGAGCACGTGACCATGGAGCAGGGCTTGACGGCGCTGCGCGTGGTCGAAGGCATCCTTGACTCCGCCAGGACCGGAGACTCCGTCCGCTTCTGATCCTCGATCGCCGAGGAAGCCCCGTGGGGGAACCGCTGGTTCCCCCACGGGGCCTTCTTTCACACCTGGTGGAGTTCGCGCCGGTCACAGGCGATTGTCCAGTATGTAATAGTTCGTCGGGCTTGGTTCGTTCATGTCACATGTGCAACACTGGCAACATTCCCATCACTGGAGGTTCCATGTTCCGTCGCCCTCTCGCGACCACCACCGCCCTCGTGGCACTCGCATCAGCCGCCATCACACTGGTCGGTGCACCCACCACGGATGCGGCCACAGGACTTGAAGGATTCGACGCGGGACTGCTGATCCACGACAGTCAGATGTACGGGTCGCAGGTCGCCTCCTCGATGACGGATGCGCAGATCCAGGCCTTCCTGGAGTCCAAAGGGGCCCGGTGCGAGGGCGGGGCCGATGGCTCGGATTGCCTGAAGGACGCCCGTTTCGACACCGCCACCATGGCCGCCACTAAGTGGTGCGTCGGCGCCTACCAGGCAGCCCGGGGGGAAAGGGCATCCACCATCATCGGCAAGGTGGCCCGAGCCTGCCAGGTCTCACCAAAGGTGCTGCTGGTCATGCTCCAGAAGGAGCAGTCCCTGGTCTCCACGACGAATCCGACGGCCCGCGCCTACGAGAAGGCCATGGGATTCCGATGCCCGGACGCGGCACCCTGTGAACCCCAGTACGCAGGCTTCTTCCGGCAGGTCTACAACGCCGCCTCGCGACTGCAGCAGTACCGGGGCCAACCCGACTCCTTCAGTTTCCGCAACGGACAGACGGTCGACATCCAATACAAGTACGGCACCTCCTGCGGAAGCAAACGGGTGACCATCCGCAGCGCAGGTACCGCCGCCCTGTACAACTACACTCCCTACACGCCCAATGCCGCGGCCCTGGCAGCAGGTGGGGGTACGGGGGACTCGTGCTCCTCCTACGGGAACAGGAACTTCTTCCGCTTCCACTCCCTGTGGTTCGGACGGCCGAACACCGCCCTGGCCCCCGCAACCCAGACGCCGTCCGCACCTGCGACACCGAACGCTTCGGCAGGCGGGGTGCCCATCGTCGGCGGTTCCCTCACGCGCATCTTCGGCGCCGACAGATACGCCACCGCGGTGGCCGTCGCACGGGCGGCAGGCCTGTCCACACGAACGATCCACGTCGCCTCCGGGGAATCCTTCGCCGACGGCCTGACAATGGGCGCACTTGCGGGACGCGAGAAGTCCGCACTGCTGCTGGTGCGCAAGGACTCCGTGCCGACCTCGACCGCCGACTACATCCGCCAGAACCGGCCCACCACCATCCGCATCGCCGGCGAAACCGGAGCCGTCTCGGACGAAGTGGCCGGCGAACTGTCCCGTCTGGCCGCAGGAGCGAGGATCGAACGCCTCGGCGGCTCCAACCGCTACGAGACCTCCGCGCGCATCGCCGCCAAGCACCCCGGTGACACCAACCTCGTCCTGGTCACCGACGGAACGAACTTCCCTGACGCCCTCGTCGCCGGAGCCGCCGCCGCGCACCTCGAGGAAGCCGTCCTGCTGGTCCAGCACGGGGCGGTGCACCCCTCCGTGGCCGCCGAATTGCGGCGACTCGACCCGTGGGAGGTCGACGTCATCGGCGGAACCTGGTCCGAGGCGGACACGGACGCCATGTCCACCGCCGCCAACGACGCGCGGGTCAAGGTGATCGCCGGACCCGACCGCTACCTGACGGCCGCACGAGTGGCCTCCACCTTCTGGTCACCGGGGGTGCGCGACCTCACCGTGGCCACCGGAGCCGACTTCGCCGATGCGATGACGGCGGCACCACTGGTGGCCGCCAAGGACGCGCCCATGCTGCTGGCCCGCCCCGGATGCATCGAGGCCGGCTCGGGAGTCGACCTGCAGAACTCCCGACGCACGGTCCTTGGCGGAAGCGCCGTCGTCCCCGACGCCCACGCCACCCGCGCCTGCCGATGATCCGCGCCGCCCGATCTCGAACCTGTCCACCGACCTCTACGGAAGATCACACATGCACACCCTTGGCCTGAAATCCCTCGCAGTGAGCGCAACCTTGGTCGCCCTCGTCGCGCTCGCCGGCCCCCGCACGGCCATCGCGGACCAGAACGGCCCCGACACCGGTGGCGCCCAACCGAATGCCAGCGCCACCCTGCTCGAAGGGGAGGTGCCCAGTGTCGAAGTCGGCATGGAGCAGGCCTTGGCCCCCGAGGACTACGGCACGGGCGCCGCACAGACCCGGGGGGAGGCCGCCAAGACCCAGGACGAGGTCGTCACCGCGGAGGCAGCGGCACGCCTCGTCGCCGAACAGGGGGCCAGTGGAGTCGTCGACGCGCAAGCCGTGGCAGGACCGGCCACTGACAGCGCGGGTCTTGCGGCCCGCGACCGGGCTCTCGACGCCGCACAGTCCGCACTGCCCCAGACCCAGGACCTCGCCAAGGTCCAGGTGGCCCGAACGAAGATCCAATCCGACGTGGCCGTCCTCGGCGTGACCCTGCCCGGTGGGGCCACCCCCGAAGGGGCGACGATCACCTACCGTCTGCTCCACGGGGACACCTGGGACCAGTGGAAGGAATGGGACCTCGAGAACGAGGCCGAGGGCGCCCGCGGTAAGCAGGGCACCGACCCCCTGCTGGCCCTGGACGCCAGCGCCGTCGAGGCCGTCATCCGCGATTCGGAGGGAACACCCCTGCCCGATGCACGACTGGTCGTCATCGGCCAGGACGAAGAGCCCACCGGGCAGACACCCGCATCGGAGGCGACGTCGTCGCAAACCCCCGTCCCGCCGGCTCCCGATGGCGCGAGCACAACCGAGCCGACTGCGACCGATGCGCCCGCCCCGGCGTCCCCGGCCGAGATCGACTCCACCACGCACCGGGCACCCGCCACGGCCGAAGAGGACACCGCAGCCCTGCTGAGCGGGACCACTGCGGGCGCTCGCCTGCGCGGCGCCGCAAACCCCGACCAACTGAGCACCTACAGTCCCGGCTACCACGGGCTCCAGATCGTCACCCGCAAGGGTCTGGGGATCTCCTCCACCTCCGACTGGGACTTGGAGAAGATCACCCCGAAGGGTGTCGTCATCCACCACACGGCGGGCAACAACAACTACTCGCGCGCCCAGGCCCCACAGGCGGTGCGCGGCGTCCACCAGTACCACGCCTCGACCCTGGGCTGGGGAGACGTCGGCTACCACTTCCTCGTGGACCGCTACGGCACCGTCTACCAAGGGCGCGAGGGCTCGCTGACGGGCTTCTACGAGGCCGGACACGCGCGCGGGGCCAACAGCAACACGCTGGGAGTGTCCGTCGTCGGGGACTTCACGAATGTGGAGCCGCCCATCGCCGCCCAGAATGCGGTGGCCAAGGTTTCCGCGTGGCTTCTCAAGCGCATGGGCGCACACAATGTCGACGCCCCGATCCGGGTCACCGGCCAGCCGGCCGTGGGCCGCACCATCAAGACCTTGAGCGGACACCGTGACGTCGGGGGCACCGCATGCCCCGGCCAGGCCTTCTACGACAAGCTGCCGCGTTTGCGCACGGTGGTGCAGAACCTGCTCAACGGCCGCGACTCGTGGATCGATGCCAATGGTCAGATCCGCACAGGAGCCGCCGGTGCGGGCACCGGCCCCACCAAGCCGATGGTCTCGGGCGGACGCCTGTCCGGCAACACACGTTTCGACACCGCTGTGGCGATCTCCCGCCACGCATTCCCCGACCACAGCGCCTCAGCCGTGTACTTGGTGAACGCGAACTCGCCGGTGGACGCGATGACCGCCGGCGTGGTGACCGACGGACCCGTTCTTCCGGTGCACGCCACCTCGGTCCCTGCAGTCGTCAAGGCGGAGGTCGAGCGGCTGGGCGCCAGCCAGATCGTTCTGGTCGGAGGCACCGGAGTGCTCTCGGACTCCCTGTTCCAGGCCTTCCCCGGCAAGGCTCGGGTGCGCTTGGGCGGTGCCGACCGCTTCGAGACGGCCCGCCTCATCGCCCGACGCGCCTTCCCCGGTGGGGCCCGTTCGGTCTACGTGGCCGACGCATTCGGAGCCGACGGCCAGGGATCACCCGACGCGGTGGTGGCGGCGAACGCCGAGGACGGTCCGGTCCTGCTCTCGCGTGTGGGAGGCCCCCTCGACCCGGGAACCCGTGCCGACATCACGCGCATGAGTTCGTCGGTGAAGATCCTCGGAGGCGCCGACCTGGGTGTCGCCGGTACCCGGCTGGCCGGCCCCGACCGCTACGCGACGGCGCTGGCCTCAGCCAAGGCGGCCTACACGGGCAAGGTCAGCACCGTGTACCTGGTGCGCGGCGACGTCCTGGCGGACGGGGTGGCGGCCGGAGTCATCACCACCGGACCGCGCGTGCTCTCCCACTCCGAGGTGCTTCCTCCCTCGGTGTGCACCTACCTCAAGCAGACCAGGCCGACGAAGGTTGTCGCCATCGGCGGGACCGGCGCCATCCACGACAGCACTTTGGACGAGGCGCGCGCCTGTGCCGCCGGGTGAACGGATTCGGCGTGAGGAGTCGGAACGCCTCTTGCGCAGAACCATCTGTTGTCCACGAGGACAGTGACCGGGCGACATGTGTCGTAGGGTCGCTTTCTCCCCACATGCCGCCCATCCAGATCACGCGGGAAGTACCACGATGAGACACACGCAGTTTGCCGGAACGCACACCCGTCGGACAGGACGACGAACGCGCCTGCTCACCGCGATGATTGCCCTGAGTGTCCTGGTCGGTGGCCTCGTCCAGGCCCAAGTCGCCCGAGCAGAGCCCAGTGATCCGGCGCCGGAACCCGTGGAGGACCCGCAGTCGACCACCGTCTCACAGGTCCAGGAGGGAGCCACCGGCGATCCCAATGCCGATGCCCTGCCCGTACCCGGCGACGAGGTGGCGAGCACCCGCGAGGCGACCTCAAACCCGATCGCCCTTCACACCAATGCGGTCACAGCAGGCACAAGTGTTGGCCAACGTGTGGTGACCGTTTCCCGTTCCAGCTCGCCCGGACAGGTCAATGTCGTCTCGGAGGCAGGCCGGTTCCAGTACGCGGCATCCTTGCCCGTGGGTACCGGCGCCTGGGCGATCGTCTCCGACGGGGCGACGGTGGTGATCGGGACGAACAATCCCGCATCCGTTGTCGAGTTCGATCCCGAGGCGCGCACCTTCAAGGGCACCATCGGCCGGTGGCCGGGCGAGTTCATCATGGACATCGCCCGCGACCGAACTGTTCCCGGCGCGCGCGGCAGGTGGTACTGGGTGGGCTCGTACACCCCGACAGGTCCGCGTCTGCGGCGGATCAACCTGGACACTTTCGCCATCGAGGACCACACGCCCACTGATGGCAGGTGGAGGGACGTGAAATACGTTCGATCCCTTGACTCCACCGCCGGTGGTTTGCTGGTCGGACTCGGGGCCCCAGCGCGTGTGGAGCGATTCGACGCCGCTGCCGGACGAGCAGTGGGGTTCGGGCCCGGAAGGTGGCGACCCGCGGCGGTGAACATCGACGGACTCAGGAGTGCGTCCTTCCCCTACGCGATGGCTTCCCAGTCCGATTCGGCTCCTGACACGGGGACTCCCTTGACCGCCATCGGTCAACAGAGCCCGGCCGTGCTTCGCATCATCGACTCCACCGGTCTGCGTGCGTCGGTCACACCCGAGGGCGCCACGGCGATCGACCGTGTGGCAGCGGGCCGCGCACCGGGAGAGTTCTGGTTCACGACCAGGCCCGACGGGGCATTGCATCGCGTCGTCGTGGGTGATGACGGCACGACGGAGTACAGCGTCATTGCCACCCCCGTGTCTGACTCCGAGACCAGAATGCTCCAGGTTGCCGAGAACCGCGTGAGTGGACTCACTGGAACCGGAGATCTCTGGAGCCACGACTTGGCGTCAGGGCAGACCTCAGTCCTGAGTTCGCATGAACAAGGCGTGTCCGAAACCCCCGACACAGTTCCCCAAGGCATTGCCAGACTCGGTTCCTGCGTCCTGGTCGGAGGGCATTACCGTTACCAGGCGCATGGATCGTGTTCCCGGCCCGTCGTGCCAGTGCCCGGTGAACCGAAGGTGCAGACCATGGTCGGCGAGGACCTCTACGCCGCCACCTATCCCAATTCCAAGGTGCTGAGGATCAACACCGACCTCGATGTCGCCGAGATCACCACCATCGGCCACGGACAGTCCCGCCCCCGGGCCATCCAGCACATGCCCGAAACCAACTCCCTGTGGGTCTCCACACGTCCCGACTACGGTCGACACGCAGGAGCCCTGACCCGCATCGACTTGGCCACCCACGCGAGCCGCGTCCATCAGAGTCCCTTCGGCAACGAGACGGCCACTGCTATTGCCGCCCGGGGCACTGACCTCTACGTCGGCACCGAAACTGTCGGCGAAGCCGTGGATCCTCTGCCGGGGTCAGTGCCCAGGGTCGCTCGGATGGCGACCGATGCCTCCGGAGAACTCACTGTGCGCTGGAAGGTGACCCCCTTTTCTCGGGCCGTGGCCACCGCTGGGATCGTCTCCGAGGACGTGTACGCTCCCGCATTCGTCCTCGCACTGGCCACCGACGGGGAACTGGTCGCCCTGGACCCGAGGAACGGTGCCACCAAGTGGCGTCAGGACATTGGCGGCTACGCGCAGTCGATGCGTGTCGGACCGACCGGCATCCTCGTCCACATCGACGGCATGGTGCGGGCCCTCGCCGTTTCTGCCACAGGCGCAAGACTCAGCCCGGCGTGGAACCAGTCCACAAGATGGGCGGTTCTTTCCGAGGAAACTCCCTCGGTTGCGGACGGCGTTTCCACAGACTTCGTACCCGCCTTGGTGACCTCCAGCGCCCTGACTCCCAGGTGGGTCAGGCGCCACTCCGGCCCCGACCGTTACGCCACCAGCGCCGCAGTGTCCGCATCCCTGCCCGCCGGTGAGACCATGGTCATGGCCACCGGAGGCGATTTCCCCGACGCGCTCAGCGGAGCGTCCTACGCCGCCCACCTCAAGGCGCCCCTTGTGCTCGTCCACGGAGCCGTCCTTCCCGCGCCCATTCGTGGGGAGATCGAACGTCGAAAGGCCACGCGCGTGATTCTGGTGGGCGGCACCGGCGCCCTCCCGCCTGACATCGAGACCCAGCTGCGTGCCGCAGGCGTACGCAGCATCACCCGTGTGGCAGGCAATGACCGATTCGCCACTTCAGTGGCAGTGGCCCGCAGGATCTTGAGCGAACGCAATGCCCGTGCCCTGCCGGTCGTCCTGGCCACGGGAAATGACTTCCCGGATGCGCTGTCCGCCGTACCCCTGGCAGCCGGGCGTCAAGGTCTGGTGCTGCTGACCAGCGGCACCTCCATGAGCGCGCAGGTGCGTGCCTTGGCGGCCTCGGCTCCTGAGGTCTTCACGGTTGGCGGACAGGCCGAACAAGCCGCACGCAGCGCCGGTGTGAGCATCACCGGCGCCCACACCGGATCCTCCCGCTACGAGACCGCGGACAAGGTGGCCTTGCGCATGTCCGATGCGCGAACCGCCGTGGTCGTCACGGGCAAGAGCTTCCCGGACGCCCTCAGCGGGAGCGTCCTGGCTGCACAGCGCTCCGGAGTGATCCTGTTGGACGACGGTGCCCGCACCCACCCGTGGGTGGCGCGACAGAGTTCGTGCCGTGGGCCGCGGATTTGGACTGATGTCGTCGGAGGAACGGGCGTTGTCGGCGGTGATGTCGAGAGGGTCCTGACCTGCTCCGGCTCCTGGTGACGGGGACCCCGCCGTCAGGCGAAGGCTTCGACGATGGCTTGGACGGCGCGGCGCGCCGCGTGCCCGTCCCCGTAGGGGGTGGCGTCTGTGTCGGCGGGACGGGGGCGGGCCACGGCCTCGGACAGGGTGGTGCCGGGCTCGACCAGGACGTTCCAGCCGAGCTCGACGGTTTCGACCCATTCGGTCTGGGGGCGCACTGTGGTGCAGGGGACACGCAGCAGGAAGGCTTCCTTCTGCAGCCCGCCGGAGTCGGTGACGACTCCGCGGGCATGCAGGGCGGCGGCAACCAGGTCGGGGTAGGCAAGGGGCTCGTGGATGAGCAGATTTCCTTGACGCGGGTCGATTCCGTGCTCGACGCACTTGGCCAGCATCCGCGGGTGTGCGAGCAGCACCACGGGGTGGTCGACTCTGCCCAAGGAGTCGAGGATCGCCTGGAGGCGATCGGCCGAGTCGGTGTTCTCCGCCCGGTGGATGGTTGCCAGCGAGTAGGTGCCGTCCTCCAGGCCGAGTTCAGTGCCGACGGGGGAGGGGAGTTCGGCCACCTGGTCGCGCACCTGCAGCAGGACGTCCGTCATGACGTCGCCGACGACCTTCGTGCGGTGGGCAAGGCCCTCAGTGGCCAGGTGGTCCGCGGCGACTTGGGTGGGTGCCAGGAGCAGGTCGGCCGCGTGGTCGGTGAGGACCCGGTTGTGTTCCTCCGGCATGGCCCGGTTGAAGGAACGCAGGCCGGCCTCCAGGTGGGCCAGAGGCAGGTGCATTTTGACTGCGCACACTGCGGCCGCCAGCGTCGAGTTCGTGTCCCCGTAGGCCAGGACGCAGTCGGGCTCCAGGTCGGGAAGATGGTCGTCGAGGGCGCCCATCATGGCGCCGGTCTGGTGGCCCTGGCTGGCTGAGCCCACCCCCAGGTGGACATCCGGCTCGGGGATGCCCAGGTCGCGGAAGAAGACGTCGGAGAGCATCGGGTCGTAGTGCTGACCCGTGTGGATGATCCTGTGGTCCACGTCCAGGTCCTTGCAGGCGTGGGCGATGGGGGCCAGCTTGACGAACTGGGGGCGTGCCCCCACGACGGAAACGATGCGCATGGGCACAATGGTAGTGCCCGTGTCCGTTTGGGACGGGCACCCGGATGACACCGAGGAGAACCTGCGCCGATGAGTCCTGCCCTCACGAAGTTGGCCCTGTCGTGCCTCCTGGCCGGGATCCGCATGGGGGCGCCGATACTGGGACGCATTCGCGCGGGACGCGATCTGGCCGTGCGCGCCTGCCATGTGGCAGTCAATGCGAATGTGGGCGCCCGCGCCGAGCGCACGGCCCTGGCCCTGTCCTCCCGCTGCACCGACGAGGTGGTCAGGGCCCGCCTCGAGGTGTTGGCCGCCACCTCGCAGGTGGAGCGAATGGGGGCCGACACGAAGTGGGCGGCCACTGTGGCGCGCGCCCTGGACGTGGCCGAAAAGGCGTGGGATTCGAGAGCCCCCTCGCGGGAACTGGTCGACCTGGTCACCGAAACACTCGCCCTTGTCTTCCACCCGAGGATCCAACAGGCCGGCGACGCCTCACCTCTGGTCCACGACGAAGCCCTCATGGAGCACCTGCTGGCCCATCCACTGCTTGGACGTCTGCGGGCCGCCGCCCCGGACCGACCGGCTGCTGACCAGGTGGGCCACAGGAGTGCGAGCCGCCCGGAGGATTCGGAGAATCCACCCGCTCGGGTCCTGGTCCTGACGGACACCAACCTTGTGTTCATGGAAGAGGCACTTCGACGCTGGAACGACGATCCTCGCGTCGCGGTGCGCGTGCGAGACCTGTCCCGCGAGGAAGGCCGCGCCCCCTGGTGGCACCTGCGCGAAACTGTGACGGACCGAATCCTTGGACGTACCCCGGTTGCGCCCGACTGGCTGGCAGAGGATCTTCAATGGGCCGATGTCATCCACTGCGAGTGGGGTGGGGCACTGGCAGCACGCCTGTCCGGCATCGACCTGGCCGCGCGTCTGGTCGTGCGCCTGCACCGCTATGAGGCACAGACCCTCATGCCGACCCTGGTCGCATGGAACCGGGTCGACCATCTGGTCCTGGTGAGCCACGATGTGCGTGAGCTCCTGCGCCGCAGCGTCCCCGGCATCGAGGAACGCACCCGCATCCATGTGGTCCCCAATGTCACCGACCTGACCCGATACGACTTGCCGAAGCATCCGGCCTCCGCACGCACCATGGCCTTGGTCGGCTGGACCCGTGTGAAGGACCCCGCTTGGGCCCTGGACGTGCTGGACCTCGTGCGTACCCATGACCCCTCTTGGCGTCTGCTGCTCGTGGGCCCCGACCCCACCGCTTCAGGTGAGGCGGCGCCGAGCCTGTACTGGCGCGACCTCGACGCGCGGATCACCGCCCTGGGGGAGTCGGTGGAAAGGCTCGGCAGACGCGAGGACGTGCCTGAGGTCCTGCAAGGGGTCGGCGTCATCTTGTCCACCTCCCTGGTCGAATCTGCCCATCTTGCCCTGCAAGAAGGTGCGGCCTCGGGCGCAGTGCCCGTGGTGCGCAACTGGCCGTGGGTGGCGCCCCTGGGGGGTGCCGCCCGCATCTACCCGGCCCACTGGGTCGTCGACACGCCGAAGGACGCCGCCCGCAGGATCCTTGCCCTGGCCCGACCGGAGGGAGAAGCAGTGGACGAGGTCGAGGCGCGCCGCTGGGTGCTGGAGCACCTGGACGCCCGGGTCACCGCCCCGCGCCTGGACGCCGTGGTCTGGCAGGGCCAGTGAGGAGCAAACCATGGGAGAAGCACTTGTCGAGGTCGTCATCCCCGTCCACCGGGAGGAACGTCCCGTTGAAAGAGCTGTGGCCTCCGTGGTCGGACCCGCCTGCGGGGCCCCGGGGGTTGCCCGTGCCGTGGTCGCCTGCCACAACATCGCCCCTTCCGTCTTCGCCGACCGCCTTGCCCCCTTCGGAAGCGCGGTCCGCATCGTCGAATGCGGCGACGGGATCCCCTCCCCGGCGGGTCCTCTCAACGCCGGACTTGACGCCGTGACCACCGCGTGGGCCACGTGCATGGGATCCGACGACCACTACGAGGACGGGGCCGTGGCCGCGTGGCGGGACCACTTGGCCCGACGCGACCCGGACGTGCTCATCCTGCCGGTCCTGGACGAAAGGGACGGCAGCATCGATGTGCCGCCAGTGCGCAGGCGCCGACTGTGCGACCTCGACCCGGTCTCCGACCGCCTCATGTACCGCACGGGCCCCCTCATGCTCGTGCGCACCGACCTGCTGCGCGCCCACCGCATCCGCATGACCGAGGGTCTGCGAACCGGGGAGGATCTGGCCTACTCGGCCCACGTGTGGTGCACGGCCGGCAGGATCGACCTGCTCGGATGGCACGGCCCCTGCTATGTGGAGGGCGACGACGGGGCCGAACGCATCACCCGCACACCCTTCCCCTTGGCCGAATTGCTCGCTCCACCGAACCGCCTCGCAACCCAGGAGTGGGTGGCGGGCCTGGACGAGCGCCTGCGCACTGCTCTGGCCATCAGGGTCCTGCGCCGTTCGGTGATACCGGCGCTCGCGGCCCACGCCGGAAGTCTGGGCCCCGACCTCGTCGACGAGGGTGCACGGGCGGCCGCCCGCTGGACGCGCCTGGCACCCCGGGCGTGCACGGCCCTGTCCCCGGCGGAGGTGGGCGTGCTCGACGCCCTTGCCCGAAGGGCCGCCCCGGATCGCGTCGATGACGCCCTCGGGGGCCTGACCCGCGCCCCGCGGTGGGCCAAGGTCCTGCCCAGCTCCCCCAAGGGCCTGCTGCAGCCCGACACGCGCCTGCGCCACCTCGTGGCGGCGGTCACCAGGCCCAAGGCGCCGCGCAGTGGGGGAGTAGAGTAGGACCTCCAGTACCCACGGAAGGACCCCCACCGGATGAAGCGGTTGATCGACGCCCTGCGGGAACTGCTCCCCCTTCTTCCCGAGGGGGCCGCCCCTTTCCTCTGGGCCTACGCGATCTCCACCTCCGCCCTGTCGCTCCTCGACGTCGGAGCGCTGGCGATCCTCGCGATGATCCTCACGCCGATGATGACAGGTGCGACGATCCACCTGCCTCTCTTCGGCCAGGTCGGGCCGTCGGGCTACCCGTGGCTGCTCTTGCTGGTCTGCGTCCTCATGATCCTCAAGGCCGTGTTCGGCTTGCTCATCCAATGGTTCGCCACCAGGCGTTTCAAAGGCTTCGAGATGACGGTGGGGGACACACTCTTCGACGCCTACATCCGTGCCCCGTGGACGGACCGCCTGTCCCGCTCCACCGCGGAGATCGTCCGCATGGCCGACGTGGGCATCGCCAACACGATCTCCGGCGTGCTCATGCCGGCCGTCACCCTGCCCCAACAGCTGGTCACCTTCGCGACGATCCTCGCGGTCCTCCTGGTCGCCCAACCGACGATCGCCACCATCACCTTGGTCTACCTGGGTATCGTCGCGGCCATCATGTACTTGGGCATCTCCCGCTCTGCCGTGGTGGCAGGAAATGTCAACCTCTGCTACTCCCTGCGCATCACCAAGCTCATGACGGAGATGGTCGGCTCCCTCAAGGAGATCACCCTGCGCGACGCCTTCACCGACGTCGCACGGGTGGTGCACGACAACCGAGAGCACTCCACCCGCGCCCGCGCCAACCTGCTGTTCCTTGGCGCAGTCCCCCAACGGTTGGTTGAGGCAGCCTTGGTCGGAGGATTCCTGCTGGTCGGAGGATTCGCATGGTGGATGCTGGGCCCCCAGGAGGCCTTCACCTCCATCGCCCTGTTCGCCGTGGCGGGGTTCCGCATTGTCCCAGCCATCGTCTCCTTTCAGACTGTCATGACCTCCACAGCCAATTCCCTGCCGCACTTGGAGGCTGTGCTGCAGGACATTCGGGCTGCTGAGGGCTATGTGGCACGCGCAGAGGTCATCGGCAGCGACCGCGTGGGCGACGATCCGCGCGAACTGGTCCTCACGGACGTGTCCTTCACCTACCCCGGTGCGGACGCCCGCGCCGTCGACCAGGTTGACCTGCGCATCCCCATGGGATCCTCCTTGGGCATCGTCGGCTCCTCCGGGTCTGGCAAGTCGACCCTGGTCGACATCCTCCTGGGGCTGCTCCTGCCGGAGTCCGGCCGGATCGAGTTGGACGGGCGACCCTTGCAGGAGGTCCTCAAGGAGTGGCGTTCGCGCGTGGGCTACGTCCCTCAGGAGGTTTCCCTCTTCGATGCGACCATTGCCCAGAACATTGCCCTGACCTGGGGGGACGACATCGACGAAGAGCGTGTCCTCAAAGCCGTCGAACAGGCGCAACTCTCCTCCATGGTTGCGGGACGCCCTGGCGGCATCCATGCCCGCATCGGGGAACGCGGCATCGCCCTGTCGGGTGGGGAACGCCAACGCCTGGGCATCGCCCGCGCCCTGTACGTCGACCCCTTGGTCCTCGTCATGGATGAGGCCACCTCGGCCCTGGACACGAAGACCGAGGACGCGGTGGCCGAAGCCATCCGCAGCCTTCACGGGCAGGTCACGGTCATCTCCATCGCCCACAGGCTCTCGACCATCCGCCACGCCGACCAAGTCTGCTTCATGAAACATGGGAGCATGACCGCACGTGGCACATTCGACGAATTGGTGGCCCGTGAACCCGAGTTCGCCGTCCAGGCACACCTTGCAGGCTTGGTCGACGCCACCGACCTGGACTTCGGCACCCCGACCCCGGCGCCCCACGCGGAGAGGAACGACTGACATGCCCACCCGCCCCCGCCTGCTCATCCTCAGCTTCTCACCCATCCGTCACGATGCCCGTGTCCTCAAGCAGGTGCGCATGGCGGTGGGCCGCTACCACGTGACCACCTGCGGTTTCGGGGAGGCCCCGGACGGCGTGGACGACCACGTGCAGATCGACCACTCCTCCCTGCCGGGCAAGACCTGGGACCTGCTGCTGGCGACCAAGGCCTACAGGGCCGGGTACTGGCTCATACCCGATGTGCGCACCGCACGCCGCGCCCTGCGGGGACGCCGCTTCGACGTGATCCTGGCCGATGACATCGACACGGTCCCCTTGGCCATCCCCTTGAAGCCCAGGTGCGGAATCCATGCCGACCTGCACGAGTACTTCCCGCGCTTGGCGGAGGACCATGCGCCGTGGAAGAAGCGGATCGGCCCTTGGTACCACTGGCTGTGCCGCGTCCACCTGCCCAAGGTGACCTCCGTGACCACCGTCAGTGAAGGGATCGCCCGCGAGTACTCTGAGCAATTCGGCATTGAGGTGGGGGTCGTCACCAACGCCACCCCCTTCCACGACCTCGAACCCGGGTCCGTCGACGATCCGATCCGTGTGGTCCACTCGGGCACCAGCCACCGCGAACGCAACATCACCGCCATCGTCGAGGGCGTCCTGTCTGTGCCCGGCTACACCTTGGACCTGTACCTGACTCCCAATGACCCGCCGCACCTGGCCGAACTCAAGCAGCTGGCCGAGACCGAGTCGAACCTCACCGTCCACGACCCGGTTCCCTACGAGCAACTCATCGAGACCCTGAACCGGTACGACATCGGCGCCTTCCTGCTGCCCGCGTCCAACTTCAGCTTCGCGAACGCGCTGCCGAACAAGGTCTTCGACTTCATCCAGGCGCGTTTGGCTCTGGTGGTCTCGCCCATTCCCGAGATGGCCAAGGTCGTGCGCGACGCAGAGGTGGGGGTGGTCACCGACGGTGTCGGGGCCGAGGAGCTGGCCCGGGCACTGTCCGAACTGGATCGCGAGAAGGTCGCCGTCCTCAAGGCCTCCTCGCACGCCCACGCCCGTGAGTTGTCCTGCGAGTCCGAGGTGCCCAAGTGGGATGCGGCCCTGACGAAGATCCTGCGCGGCGCGGGTGTGGCGGCCCCCGAGGCCTTGGAGCCGCCCGCGAACGGTCCCGGCAATGGCTGAAGGTCTGCACGTCCTGTGGCTGCCCTCGTGGTACCCGTCGGGCCCACAGGACATGAATGGCTCCTTCTTCCGGGAGCAGTGCCGGGCTCTGGCTGAAGCCGGGGTGCAGGTCGGCGTGCTGGCCCCCCACATGAGTGCCCTCCTTGAGCGGGAGGCGGCGCCCTCGTTGCCCATCGCGCCTTTGGACGAGGACGGTGTGCAGGTCCTGCGTTTCGTGGCTCCGCAGATCATCCAGTCCACCCGGGTTCTGAGCACCTGGAGGTCGGTCCCTGCCCTGATGGCAGCCTTCGACGCATACGTGCAGGCCAACGGTTGCCCCGACGTCATCCACGCCCACAGCCTCTACCCCGGGGCCTTCCTGGCCGCTGCACTGTCCACGCGCACCGGCATCCCGTGGATCCTCACCGAACACCGTTCCCTGTCCCACATGCGCGTGCGCACACCCCTCGGTGCGGCCAGCGAGCGACGAGTCGTCGCATCGGCCGCCCGCAGGACCGGCGTGTCCATCGGGCATGCGGCACACCTGGAAAAGCGCTTCGGGTCGAAGGCCGGCGTCTGGGAGTACCTGCCGAACCTTCTTCCCGACATGGACCTGCCTGCCGCCCGTGCCCGAAGGGAAGGATTCGTCATCGGGCACCTGTCGGTCCTGGACCCCGTCAAACGTGTCGACCTGATCCTGCGGGCCTTCGAAGGCCTCCACCCCGGGTGCCCTGAGGCCAGGTTGCGCATCGGCGGCCCTCTGGACACGCCCTTCGGTGCTCAGGTGCAGACCCTGGTGGCCAAGAGCCCGGCCCGCGAGGCCGTGGAGCTGGTCGGTTCCGTCTCTCGCGCCGACATCGGCCGGTTCTACGCGGACATCGACCTGTTCGTCATGCCGTCGGACTCGGAGTCCTTCGGTGTCGCCTTCACCGAGTCGTTGGCGGCCGGAACCCCTGTCGTGGCCACCGCCACGTGGGGAGGACTCACCATTGTCGGGCCCGGGGACGGGTCAATCGTGCCCATTGGTGACTGCGACCGGCTGGCGGCGGCGATCCGCGAGCACGTGGAGCACCCGACCACTGCCGACGAGCGCCGTTCGCGCGCCCAGAGGTGCATGGCCCGTTTCGGCAAGGAGGCTTTCGCCTCCCGGTGGCTGAGTGTGTACGAAGAGGTGGTCGCATGAGTCCCAGTCGTCCTCCACGCCCCACAGGAGGCGGTCGCCCGGTGTTGATGGTCACCCGGATCCACCTGCCGGAGGCGGCCGCGGCCTCGTTCCGACTGGACGCGGTCGAAAGAGCCTTGGTGCGCGCTGGCCGCGCTGTGCACGCCCTGACCACCACCGTGCCGGGACAGACGCCCACAGACCCCGAGGGTCTGCGGGTCAGCCGTTGGCCGGCACTTCGCGACAAGAGCGGCTACCTGCGCGGATACGTGCCCTACATGAGCTACGACCTGCCATTGTTCGTGCGCCTGCTGGTCGCGCCCAAAGCGTCGGTGGCTCTGGTCGAACCGCCCCCCACCACCGGAGTCGTGTCCCGCATCGCCCTGGGGGCGCGACGCATCCCCTACGTGTGGTACGCCCCGGACGTGTGGTCGGATGCCACCGAGGCCACCGACGCCCCTGCGGTGGTCAAGAAGGCCGTGAAGTGGATGGAGTCCTTCGCCGTGTCCGGGGCCAAGGCTGTCGTCGCCGTCAATGACGAGGTCGCCGCCCGCGTTCGGGAACTGGGCGCACGAAAGGTCCACGTGGTGCCCAACGGGATCGACACTGACATCTTCAGCACCGATGGCGGCACACCCACCTGCGATGAACTGGAAGCCGCAGGGGTTGGCAGCAGGTACTTCGTCTACGCGGGCACCGCCTCCGAATGGCAGGGGGCCGACGTGTTCGTGCGCGCCCTGGCCCGCGTGCGCGCGCAGCACCCGCAGGTGCAGTTGCTCTTCCTGGGGCAGGGCTCGTACTGGCCGCACCTGGCTGAACTGGGCGAGAGGATCCCCGACTTCGACGGGCGCCGAGCGGTGCTCTTCCGCGCATCCGTGCCACCTGAGGAGGCGGCCCGCTGGCAAAGGGGCGCTCTGGCGTCACTGGTGTCCATCAAGCCGGGCATCGGCTACGACTTCGCCTACCCGACGAAGGTGCTGGCCTCCTTGGCCTGCGGCACCCCCGTCCTCTACGCGGGGGTCGGCCCGGCCAGAGCCGATGTCGACGACTTCGACTTGGGATGGGCCTGCGACCACGAAGTCGACCCGGTGGCCGCCCTCATGACATGTGCCGTCGAATCCGAAGCGGACGACCAGCGCCGGGAACGACTGCGCGCCTGGGTCGTGGAGAACCGGTCGATCCGCGCCACTGGGGACCGGGTGGCCGCCATCGTGCAAGGTGTCGCACGTGACTGACACGTCGGTGTCCGCTGCGAACAGGACGAGGCCGGGGCGCCGGGCGGGCTTCCGTGGGGACGTCCAAGGACTCCGCGCATTCGCCGTCCTGGCCGTCATCGGCGTGCACCTGTGGCCCGAATTCCTGCCCGGCGGCTTCGCAGGCGTCGACGTCTTCTTCGTCATTTCCGGATTCCTCATCACCTCGCACCTGCTCAAGGAGCTGGAATCCACAGGGCGGGTCCGACTGGTCCGCTTCTACACCTGAAGGGTCAAGCGCCTGCTGCCGGCGGCCTTCCTGGTCCTGGCCTGCGCTGGCCTCGGTGTCGCCGTCCTCATGCCGTGGGACAGGTGGGCGGGAAATTTCGTGGAGATCGCTGCGGCCTCGTCCTACGTCCACAATCTGTGGCTGACCCTGACCTCCGTGGACTACCACACGCAGGGGCAGGCGGCCTCCGTGGTCCAGCACTACTGGTCGTTGTCCGTCGAGGAGCAGTTCTACCTGCTGTGGCCGTGAGCGCTCATGGCTGGGGCCGCGTGGGCGGCGCGAATGGGGCAGGGCACCAAAGCCAGGGCGATCCTGGCCAGACGCCGCCACCTTGCCGCATGGGTCGGCGCATTCGCGCTGGTCTTCTTCGCCTTCTCCCTGTGGTTCACATGGTGGTCGCCGAAGCAGGCGTACTTCTTCACCCCCGTGCGTTTCTGGGAGTTCGCCGTCGGTGGGCTGGTTGCTCTTGCGTCGGGGTGGCTTGCCGCACATGTGCGAGGCCTCATGGCCGTGTTCGTCGCCATTGCCGGGTGGCTCGCGCTGTTCGTGACCACTGTGCTGCTCACCCCGACCTCGCCATTTCCCGGCTGGTGGGCGCTGGTGCCGGTCCTCGGGACGGCCGCCGTCGTCGCCGCAGGATGCGCCGGGCACGTGCCCGTGCTGCACGTGGTCACCGACTTCCCGGTGTTCCGCTTCCTCGGCGACATCTCCTACTCGCTGTACCTGTGGCACTGGCCGCTCATCATCCTGGCGCCCTTCGCACTGCGCCACACACCCGTGTGGCAGGACAAGCTCGGGATCCTCGCGCTGACCGTCGCCTTGGCGTGGGCGACGAAACGGTGGGTCGAGGACCCGGGCCAGGCAACCCCCTGGCCCGACGCCAAAGTGCTGCTGGCGATGCTTGTGGCCCTGGGCATCGCCCTGACCGGATCGGCAGCGGCGATCGGACACGCACGCTCCTCCCAGAGCGCCATGGACCAGGCCGAGCAGGTCTTCCTCACAGGAACGTGCGCAGGGCCCCGTGCACTGCTGGACCCCCAGTGCCGCGAACACGTCGGTGACCCCCTGTTCAAGGAATACCTGTCCGACTCCTCGAAGTACTACACGCACCCCGAAGGATGCGTGATTCTCAGTGAGGAATCCGGCGACGGACTGCCGCGGATCCTTGAGTGCGACCACAGCGCAGGCAACGCAGGCGCCGACCTCGTCTACGTGCTGGGCGACTCCCACGCGCAGCAGTGGCAGCATGTCGTCAACCAGATCGCCACGAAGCACGGGTGGCGCCTGCGACTCCTCTACAAGGGTGGCTGCCCGATGGCTCCTGTGCCCTCGGCCTCCGGCGACACCCATCAGGACGCGGCCTGCACACGTATGCACTCGGCTGTCGAAAAGCACCTGGTGGGGGCTCGCCCCGACCGACTCCTCCACACGACCTTCGCGGTGCGGTGGAAGGTGGATGACGGCAGCGGGCGTCCCCAGGTCGAGCAGTACGAGGAGGGCCTGCACCGCTGGTGGGAGCAGTGGCGCAGTTGGGGCGCCCATGTCGATGTCATTGCGGATTCGCCGCTCAACGGAGCGGTGCGTCCTGTCGAGTGCCCTGTGGTGCACGCCAATGACCCGGCGGCGTGTGCAGTGGAGCGTGCAAGGGCGCTGCCGTCAGCTCCTCTCGACGCTGCGGTGGCCTCGTGGGAAGGCAGCGGTGTGCGCCTGCTCGACATGACGGATGCCTTCTGCGACGCCACGGTCTGCCACGCCGCAGCGGGCGGGGTGCAGGTCTACTACGACTACGACCACGTGCAGAAGCAGTACACGGACCAGCTGGTCGGCCTCTTCGAAGAGCGCCTGTTGGGATCAACCGACTGACGGGGCCAAGGCCCGCCCGAAGGGTACGAGGATCTCCATGCCGTGGGCGAAGAGCGCGAAAGGCACCCACCGGGCCACAGGCCGCCTCACTGGTGAACGGCGGTGAGTTCTTCAGCGGCGGCGCGGGCGCGCGCCAGCCACGTGTGCTGCTCTCGGGCATCGCGCATGTGGGCGGCCGTGTCCGCGAAAACCTCCGGGTGGGCGTGCAGGTCGTCCAGGAGCCGCCCGAGCGCCTGGGCGGAGTAGTCCGCCGCCCAACCCAGGCCTGCCTCGGTGACGATGTGCGAGGCCAAGGTCCCACCGGCGGTCAGGACGGGCACTGCGTGGGCAATGTACTCGAAGAGCTTCACCGGTGCGGCAAAACCCCGGTAGTCGATGGGATCGACGAAGAGGACCCCGCAGTCGGCCTTCGCGTACAGGTGCTCAAGGGCGTCACCGGAGGCGTGGACGACCTCGACATTGTCGGCCATCAGTGGCGCGTACTCGCCGACGTTGGCCTGCCACTGGGCCTCGGGCACACACATGACCAAGCGAGTGTCACTGCGCCCGGCCACGGCCTTGACAGCCTCGTGCAGCCGGTAGTGGGCGCCAAGGCCCCCCACGTAGACCAGGGTGAGCACCCCGTCCTGCAGACTCGGCCGGGCCACGTCGCTGGGCGTGCCTCCCGGAGGCAGTGCCCGCATGCGGTCCTTCGGGTAGACGGGCACGAACTCGCCCATCTCCATCGACGGCAGGAACAGGCGGTCCACCCACTTCGAGTACCACGCCAAGTCGTAGCGGTACAGGCTGCGCATGGCCAGAGCAATCGGGGCGCTGACCTGTTCGTCGTACTCGGGGAAAGCCCAGTACACGTCCCGGTAGAACAAGCCCGTGGGCACGCGGTGCCTGGCGCACAGGCGGAACAGATCCACGTCGAGCAGCGGGTGGGGCGGAAGGTGGCGCGGCTCGGTGAGCATCGTCGGGATCGTCGCCGACTCCGAGTAGAGGAAGTCGATGCGTTGACCTGCCCTCAGCCGCTGGCGCAGGGCGCGGATGCGGCGGCGGCGTTCGGAGCCCGTTCCCGTCACGTCCAGCACCTCGTAGCCGAGCTCCTCGAAGGCGTCTCGCAGACGCACGGGGCGGATCCCCGACGCTGCCTTCGCATTGCGGTCCAGCGGGTACGGTGCGTGGAAGATCATCGTGGGCATGTGCGGTCCTCGGGTGTCCCTGGGGCCGGGTGACCCTCAGCGCACCTATCCTAGTCGGAGCCTCGGACAGCTCTGCCTGAAAGGGAACGCGTGGCCACCTACACCGACAGGACCCGTGTCCTGCACGTCAATGACGTGGCAGGAGTCCCCTCCGCCCTCGTACGTGCCGCCAATGCGCATGGGCGCTCCTGGAGACTGCGGAGCCTGCCACCCGTGCGCCCCCCGATGTGGCGGGCGGCCCTGGAGCGTGCCGCCGACCTGACCCGGTGGATGGGGGAGCGGGGCCTGGCCGAGGTGCTCCACGTCCACTACGGACCCAACGGCTACCTGTCCTGGGGCTCCGCCAGGCCCCACGTCCTGCACCTGCACGGCACCGACGTGCGCGTGGACCTGCACCGCAGCGGCGCCGGGTGGCTCACCCGCCGCAGCATCCTTGAGGCCGACGCCGTCGTCTACGCCACCGAGGACCTGGCCGATGCGGTGCGCGAACTGCGCCCGGACGCCACTTGGGTGCCCAACCCCCTCCCGCCGGGAATCCTCGACCGATCGACTCCCGCTCCCGTCCCGGGCCGGGTGGTCTTCTGCTCGCGTTGGGAGGAGTCCAAGGGGGGAGCCGCCATGGTCGAGGCCGCCACCACCATGGTGGACGTGGGGGTTCAGGTGCACGGCCTCGACTGGGGGGACCTGGCCGACCGGGCGAAGGCTTGTGGCGTCGTCCTGTACCCGCGCATGTCGCAGGAGGACTACTGGGATTTCCTCGCCCAAGCACACCTGGTCGTCGGCCAGCACTCCTTCGGCGTACCCGGAACCTCCGAATTGCAGGCAATGGCCTTGGGTCGGCCAGTGGTGATGGACGCCCCCGGGGTGCCCGTCATCGCCTCGACCCGCACGGACCTGGTCGACGTCGTCCGCGAAGCCTTGGCCGATCCCGACCGCTTGGAGCAGGTCGGCGGCACGGGGCGCTCGTGGGTCCTCGACCACCACGCCCCGGTGGTGTCGGTGCACGCCCTGGAGCAGATCTACCGCCGGATCACCTCCTGACCGACTCGACTAGAGTGGTCACCCACGGCCACTCGACGGAAAGGAAGCGCGCGTGTCCGCCCTCGTCCTCACCTCCCACCTGTGGGATCCGACCGCCTTGCCGGGCGCGCACTGGCGCAGCGCACCCCGAGGCGCCACGCCGGAGGGCCCCCTGCCCACCACCGTCGACGAGGCCCTGACCTGGGCGCAGGCGCAGCACGGCCAATTCGCCGCCGTCATTCCCGTCGAGGGAGCCACGCTGCTGGTCACCGACTTCGGCCGCACCATCCCCCTGCTGTGCACGCGTGTCGGCGGGCGGTGGGTGGTCGCCGACCACCCGCGCCCCCTTCTGGAGATGATGCCCGAGGCCCGCCTGGACGCCGACGGCGCCTTCCAATTCCGCCACGCGGGCTTCGTCCTGGGACAGCGGACCCTCATCGAGGGCATGTGGCAGGTGCCTGCCTCAAGCGTGGTCGAGCTGCGCGACGGGGAGGAGACCCCGCGCGCCCACATGGCACACATGTTCCGTTACGGGCCGGATCGCACCGACGACGAACAGAGTTTCGCAGCGGGGTTCCTGGCGGCCTTGGACGCCGCCGTCTCGCGGACCGTGGAGCTGGCTGGGCAGCGCCAGATCGCCGTTCCCCTGTCCGGCGGCATTGACTCGCGCCTGCTCATGGCCCTGCTCTGCCGTGCCGAGGCCAAGCGGGTCCTGGCCTTCACCTACGGGGTGCCCGGCTCCACCGAGGCCGAGGTCTCCCGCACCGTCGCCCAGGAAATAGGCGCCGAATGGGTCTTCGTCCCCACCGACGCGCAGAAGGTGCGTCGGGCGTGGATCGACGAAGGCGGGGCCTTCCTCGAAGACGGGTGGGCGGGCGCCTGCCTGCCGCACTACCAGGACTGGTTCGCGCTGCGTGAACTCACCGGCAACGGCACCCTGGAGCCGGGCGCCGTGGTTCTTCCCGGACACACGGTGGTCGGCAACCTCCACGACGAGCAGGTCGTCACCCAAGGGCGGGTCCTCGGCAGGCGAGAGCTGGCCGAGGTGCTGGCGGACCACCACTTCTGCCTGCAGGGGCGCCCCCGTGACGTGCGCGCCAACAAGGTCGTGGTGGAAGAGATGCGCGCCTTCCTGGACGAAATCAACTGGGAACCCACCAGCACCCACGTGCAGTCGTGGATCGAGTGGTTCAACATCCGCGAACGCCAGGCCAAGTACATAAACAACTCGATGCGCGCCTACGAACACTTCGGGCTGGACTGGGCGCTGCCCATGCTGGACCGGGGCGTGGTGCGGGCATGGGAGTCCGGCTGCTACACCTTCACCGATGGGCCCCGCCATTGGTACGCGCGCTTCACCAGCGACCTGTACGCCCGCACCACCGGCGCCGGAGGCGAATACTGGGCGCCGACACTGGGCCGGCTGGACAGTCGGGTCAAGGGCGCACTGGTGTCCGTGCTGCGGGCCACCCGCGCCGATGAGGCCGCCCGCCGCATCCTGTCCACCCGCACCCAGCTCAACCATCCGATGGCTTTCGAAGCGTTCCTCGGCACGCACAGGTCCTCGCAGTACGTCAAGGACCTGCTGGGCGGGCGCACCCTGCAAGGAGTCTTCGCGGACCTGTTCCTGGCCGACGACTGGGCACCCGGCACGGCGATCCTTCCCCACTGACTCGAGAAGTCATTCCCTGCGCGATTGGACGCGCCCCTTGGCGGCTTGTAACGATGGGAGCATTCGCGAGTTCCGTCGAGAGGTTGTTCCTCGTGCGTCCGGCAGATCCCCGACGGTGTGGTCTCGATGATCGCCGCGACCTTCAGGCACTTCCGCAAACCCGGCGGCTCCCCCTACTATTGCGCCAGCCTGTTCTGCCGCCGGACGAACTACGCCTCGTACCAGTACCACTACCGGGTGGGCCAGCAGCTGGCCGACCTCACACGCATGACCGGAAAACCCGAGTTCGCGCGCCTCGGACAGATCCTCAGGTCCGACGCAGGAATCGGGGACCGGACCCTGCCCTACTGACCCGTCCAGGTCGCCACGGCCAGGTTCGTGGTGCCTGCAACGCCACGCCTTGGCAGGTGTCGAGAGCCCGCACCCACGCATTAGACTTCTTGCGACACACACCGTGACAAGGAGAGTTCCACATGCGCATCGCAGTCGTCGCACTGGGCAAGATCGGTCTTCCACTGGCGGTCCAATTCGCCGACAAAGGCCACGAGGTCATCGGCGTCGACGTCAGTGAGCGCACCGTCGCCCTCGTCAATGACGCGAAGGAACCCTTCCCCGGAGAGGCCTTCCTGCAGGACAAGCTCACCGAACTGGTCCCCGCCGGACGTCTGCGCGCCACCACCGACTACGCCGAAGCCATCCCCGGAGCCGACGCCGTGGTCCTGGTGGTGCCTCTCTTCGTCGACGCCGACTCCAAGCCCGACTTCGGGTGGATGGACGCCGCGACCAAGTCCTTGGCCGAGCACCTGACCCCGGGCACCATCGTCTCCTACGAGACCACCCTGCCGGTGGGCACCACCCGCGGTCGTTGGAAGCCGATGCTCGAAAAGATCTCGGGACTGGTCGAAGGCAAGGACTTCCACCTGATCTTCTCCCCGGAACGCGTCCTGACCGGACGGGTCTTCGCAGACCTTCGCAAGTACCCGAAGCTGGTCGGCGGCCTCTCCGAGGAGGGCACCGCAGCCGGAATCGCCCTGTACGAACAGCTTCTCGACTTCGACGAGCGTCCCGACCTGCCGCGAGCCAACGGCGTGTGGGACATGGGCACCGCGGAGGCCGCCGAGATGGCGAAACTGGCCGAGACCACCTACCGGGACGTCAACATCGGCTTGGCCAATCAATTCGCCGTCTACGCCGACAAGGCCGGCATCGACGTGTACAAGGTCATCGAGGCCTGCAACTCCCAGCCCTACAGCCACATCCACATGCCCGGCATTGCCGTGGGAGGCCACTGCATCCCCGTCTACCCGCGCCTGTACCTGTCGACCGACCCGGATGCCTCCGTGGTCCACACCGCGCGCTGGTTCAACGCCGACATGCCCACCTACGTCGTGGATCGCGTGGCAGAAGTCCTCGGTGACCTCACCGGCATGCACGTGGCCGTGCTGGGCGCCTCATACCGCGGCGGTGTCAAGGAGACCGCATTTTCCGGAGTCTTCGCCACCGTGGAGGCCCTGCGTGGACGCGGCGCCCGCGTGAGCGTCCAGGACCCCATGTACACCGACGAGGAACTGGCCGCCTACGGGTGGGACGCATACCACGTGGGTGAGGCCGTCGACGCCGTCATCATCCAGGCAGACCACGCCGAGTACACGACCCTCGCCCCCGCCGACCTGCCCGGCGTCAAGCTGCTCTTCGACGGGCGTCGGGTCACTGACGCCGCCCTGTGGGCAGGCACCCCGCGCATGGTCATCGGCGCACCCTCGACGGAGGGCTGATGAACTCGACCTGGCTGGACGTCCTCGCGGGGATGGTCCTCGCCGGGACGGTCCTGTTCGTACCCGGCGCCCTCATCGGGTGGGCGGCTGCTCTGCGTGCCAGGACCCTGCTGATGGCCGCCCCCCTGCTCTCGGCCACAGTCGTCGCCCTGTCCTCGGTGTGCGCGCCCTTGGTGGGCCTGTCTTGGGGAATCGTGCCCTTGGCCTTGGTCACCGCTGCGCTCGCTGGACTGGCAGCACTGGCGCGTCTTCGCGAGCGCACTTCGGAGACGCCGTGGGACGGGGATCCACGCATTGCCGTGGCGGTGACCGTGGCTGCCGCCGCAGTGCACCTCGTGCGTCTGACACGCGCCTATCGTTTCCCCTTCGCCCTGTCGCAGACCTACGACTCGCCCTTCCACGTCAACCTGGTTCAGCGTTTCGTGGCACGGGGTGACGCCTCGTGGTTGCACGTGTCGCTGACGACCCACGGGACGGACAGCGGCTTCTACCCGGCCACGTGGCATGCCGTGGCAGCCTTGGTCTCCCAATGGCTCGGCGTGCCGGCCACGGTGTCCATCAATGCGATGACCTTTGCCGTCACCGGATTCCTGTGGCCCGCCCTCGTGGTCCTGGTCACGGCATCCCTCACGCGTTCGTGGACCTTCGGGGCGGTGGCCGGTGCGCTTGCCTTCGCCCTGCCGCAGATGCCGAACCAGTTCACCTACTTCGGGGTCCTGTACCCGAACCTCCTGGGTTATGTGCTGGTCGTCGGCGTCTTGGGAATCCTCGTGCGCCTCTTCTTCCAGGAAGACGCCACGCGGGCAGAGACCATGACCACCCTCGGTGTCGGCATCCTCGCTCTGCCGGGACTGGCCGTCACCCACCCCAGCGCCTTGTTCACGGCCGTGATCCTCTCCCTGCCGCTGGTTCTCGTCGGCACGTGGTCCGCCCTGGTCCCCGTCCAGCGGCGGGGGCGCTGGTGGATTCGGCCAGTCATCGGGACCCTGATGGTGGTGGGCGCCTATGTGGCCGTGGAGCGGATGACAATGGCCGTTCCTGCCCTGGCAGGTATGCGATCGGTTGAATCCGTGTGGGCGAGTGAGGGCGCCGTGCACCAGGCGGTGGCACGTGTCCTGTCCTTCACCACGGGGTGGATGATCAACCAGAGTGGGGTTCTTCCGTGGCTCATAGGCGCTGTCGCGCTGGTGGGTGCCATGTGGTGCCTGCGTGACCTGCGCACGGCGTGGCTGCCGCTGAGCCACACCGTGGCCGCCTTCTTCTACGTCGTCGCATTCTCCTGGCAAGAGCCTTGGCGCGGCTGGATCGTGGGCCTGTGGTACGCGGACACGCGTCGTTTCGAGGCGATGGTGGGCCTGACGGGGGTCTTCCTGCTCGCGCTGGGCGCATGGGTGCTGGCGAAGTCGGCAGTCACTTGGGTGGCCCCTCGCCTGCCCGACGCAATGCCGAGACGCATGGTGGCTCTGGTCGCCCCCACGTTGGTGCTCCTCCTGGCGCTGCTCGCCCAGGTGAGCGCCCCCATGCGCGCCTCGTACTCGAAGATCGGCTCCAACTCCGACTTCGACACCACCGAGTCGTGGAACGCCGGTCTGCTGTCCATGGACGAGTACCGCCTGCTCGAGCGTCTCCCGCAGCATGTGCCCGCCGCTTCGCAGGTCATCGGCAACCCGTGGAACGGTTCCGTCTTCGCCTCGGGCATCGGGGGAGTCGATTTCGCATTCCCGCACGTGGCCCCCGTGTACAACCCGGACGCCATGTACCTGGCCGAACACCTGCGTGATGCCGCCACCGACCCGAAGGTGTGTCAGATCGTGCGCGACGAACACATCGACTACGTCCTGGACTTCGGCACCGACTACCTGTGGCACGGCGACACGTGGGGCAAGCACCTACGTTTCCCGGCCCTCAAAGGCATCGCGTGGAGTGGGCTGGTCGAGGAGATCGACCGTGAAGGACATGCGCGACTCCTGCGCATTTCGGCATGTGACTGACACGCCCCATTGGGACCCCCACGATCCCACTCGTACTGGCACCAGAGGGAGGACACATCTTGGCGACATGGTTCCAGTTGCTCCCGGCCGTGGGGGTGGTCCTGGCCGTGCTCGTGCTGCCGGGCGCAGCAGTTGCGCTGGCAGCAGGGGCCAGGGCGCGGATCCTGGTCGCGGCGGCACCGCTGCTCAGTGTCCTCGTCCTCGTCCTGGCGGCCATGGGGGCCGAGGCCGTGGGCGTGCCTTGGGGATTGCTGCCACTGGGAGCCCTGACCCTGGTGCTGGTGGGGGTCGCTGTGCTGGTCCGTCCCGTCGTCAACGGCCGGGATCCCTCGTGTGGGACGGGATTCCGGCCGCGCTGGGACGGGCCCCTGTGGGTTGCACCGGCGGCGGTGGCTGTCGTGGCACTCGTGCACGCGAGGCTTCTCACTGGCGCGATGGGCGGACCGGAACACATCTCCCAGTCCTACGACGGGGCCTTCCACCTCAACCTCCTGGAGATCATTGCGTCAACGGGACGGGCCTCGGTCCTGCATGCCGGCTACTCGGCAGTGGACGCGCCCGGCTTCTACCCGGCCGCCTGGCACGACATCGCGAGCCTGCCCGTCCTGTGGGGCCTGGCCTCGGCGCCTGCCGCCACGAATGCCATGGTCATCGTCGTCACCTCCGTGTTGTGGCCGACCTCGATGGCGGTACTGGCCGGCTCCGTCGCCCGCTCCCATGTGGCTGCCGCCGTGGGGGCCCTGGCCAGTGTGTCCTTCATGCAGATGCCGAATCTGCTCACATGGTTCGGGGTCCTGTATCCGAACCTCTTGGCCACAGCCTTGCTGCCGCTGGTCCTTGCCCTGCTCGTCATGGCCTTCGGAAGGTCCGACCCGGGCCAGCGGGGGATGGCGGTGGTGGGGGCGCTGCTCGGCTTGGTCACACTGGGGGTGTCCCACCCGAATGTCTTCTTCGCCGCCCTGGTCCTGGCCCTTCCCCTGTTCGTGCAGGAGACGGTGCGGGTGGGCGTGCGATGGGGCAGAACCCCACGGGAGTGCGTCCTTGGCGCACTGACCGGCGCACTGTGCGTGAGCACCGCCTGGGTGGCGCTCGATCAGGCGACTTTCCTCGTGCCCGCCCTGGCCAGGCTGCGCACCTCCGACCGGTTCTGGGCGGCCACCCAGACACCATTGGAGGCCCTGAGAGACCTCGTATGGGGATCGGCGGGGGACACTGCGGACCTGGCGGGCGTCGGCGCCTGGGTCCTCGCGCCGCTGCTCCTGGTCGGCGCCGTCACGGCCCTGCGGGACGTGCGCACCCTGTGGGTGCCACTGGCACACCTTTTCGCCGGTCTTCTCTACGTGGTCGGCTCCAGCGACTCCACGCCGTTCAAGTCCTACATGGTGGGCCTGTGGTACGGGGACACCAAGCGCCTGGCCGCACTGTTGGGCGTGACCGAGGTGCTCCTGGCCGCTCTGGGCGTCCTGGGTCTTGCGCGCCTGGTGGAACATCTCCTGAGGAGACGCCTGGCAGAGCTCACATGGCTCAAGGTACCCATGCGTGCGCTACCGGCGGCACTGGGCGTCCTGGTCATGGTGGCCGGCCTCACAGGGGCCGCCGTTGAACGCAGCTACGCCCTGGTACGGGCCAGTTGGGCGTGGGGGTACACCGACGAACTCGGCCACGGCCTGCTCGACGAGGACGAACTGACCCTCCTGCGACGCCTGCCCACACACGTCGGCCCCGGGGAGACCGTCCTCAACAACCCGTGGGACGGGTCAGTCCTGGCCCCGACCTTCGCACACAGGCAGGTCCTCTTCCCCCACGTGGTGGTCGACGGAGACGCCGAGGGCAAGAAGCTCGCCCTCTCGCTGGCAAAGGCCGCCCAGGACCCGGCGATCTGCACGGTCCTTGACAGGCGCCGCATCCACTTCGCCCTCGACTTCGGACCCGCCTACTTCTGGGGCCCCTACGCGGGCCCCGACTTCCCCGGTGAAAAGGCCCTGGCAGAACTGGAGGCCTCGGGAGGAACCGAGGTCGTCGACGAGCAGGGCCAGGCACGACTGCTCCGACTGACCGTGTGCGACTCCGTCGGCGCCACCCGAGTGCCCTAGGCTTGTCCCCATGTCCGCATCCCGGATCGCAGCTGTTGTCGTCGCATGGAACCGCGCCGACATGCTCGTCGACACCCTTGACGCCCTGGCCGGACAGACCCGCCCACTGGACGACCTCGTCGTCGTCGACAACGCCTCGACCGACACCACCCCCCAAGTGCTCGCCGCCCACCCGGGTGTCACCGACATCGTCACCATGACACGCAACCTCGGAGGCGCCGGAGGATTCGCCGCAGGCATCGCCCGTGCCATCGCCAGGGGAGCTGACCTCGTGTGGATCATGGATGACGACACGGTCCCGCATCCGGACGCCCTGGAGGCCCTGCTGCGGGTGCGCGAGGACTACGAGGGCACCCCCGCAGTCCTGGCCTGCCGGGCCGACTGGACCGACGGGCGCGAACACCCGATGAACCGGCCGCGCACGCGCGTCGGTCTGGCCCCGCGCCTGCACCGCAAGGCCGAGGCCGTGGGCGCGCGCCAGATCCGCACCGCCTCCTTCGTCGCAATCCTCATCGACGCGCGCGCCGTGCGAGAGGAGGGCCTGCCCCAAGCCGACTACTTCCTGTGGAACGACGACTTCGAATACACCTCACGTCTGCTGCGCACACGCATCGGACTGTACGTGGACGGTGCCCGCGTCGAGCACCGGACAAAGGTCTTCGGCAACTCCACCGCCGACCCCGGGCCGCGCATGGTCAACGAGGTGCGCAACAAGGTGTGGGCCTTCACCCGCTCGCCGGGACTCTCGCCGGCGGACAAGATCCTCTTCGGCGGGATGACGGCCCTGCGTTGGGCGCGTCTGCTGGCCACCACCTCCGAGCGGGGAGCCATGGCCGAGCGCATTGTCGACGGGGTGCGCCAGGGCCTGCACGCCCCCAGAGCCACCAGCGAGGTCCTGGCCGGCACCCCTGTGGCCGCCGAGGTCGCCGCCCTCGATGTCGGAGGCACAGGTGACTGAGGACCTCCCGCCCTTCTCCGTCCTGCTGCCGGTGTACATCGGTGACCGCGCCGACCACTTCAGCAGAGCCCTGCGCAGCGTCGGCGCCGACCAGAGCCTGCCCGCCGACGAAATCCTCGTCGTGTGCGATGGGCCCGTGCGCCCCGAGGTCGACCAGATCCTGAGCGAGGCCGAGGCAGGGCAGCGCCCCGACCTCGTCGCAGAGGTGCCCCTGCGGGTCCACCGGCTTCCCGTCAACCGGGGTCTCACCGAGGCCTTGAACCACGGGCTCGCACAGTGCGCGCACGAGGTTGTGGCCCGCGCCGACGCCGACGACATCTCCGTGCCCGAACGCTTCGCACTCCAGATCCCCATGATCGTCAAGGGCTTCGACCTGGTGGGGGCGGGCATCGCCGAATTCGACACCGACGAGACCCGGCCGGGACTGGTGCGCCGCATGCCCCTGGGGCAGGAGGAGATCCGCGAGGTCGTCACCTACAGGGACCCCTTCAACCACCCGACCGTCGTCTACCGGCGTTCGGCCGTGGACCGGGTGGGCGGCTACGAACACGTGGACCACATGGAGGACTACTGGCTCTTCGCGCGGATGGTGGCAGCCGGAGTTCCCTGCGCCAACCACCCCGAGGCGCTGGTCCTGTACCGGGTGGGTGCCGGCGCCTATTCCAGGCGAGGAGGTTTTGCCATGTTGCGCTCGGAGCTGGCGCTGCAGCGCCGCATGCGCGCCCGTCGGATCACGACTGTGAGCCAGTGCGTGCGCAATGTTGCCGTGCGCGGCGTGTACCGGCTGATCCCCTCCGGCTTGCGGCGCGCCCTCTACCATGCGGTGGGCAAGGGGCGCTGGTTCCGACAGGCCCCCCACGCGTGAAGGCCACCGCGACACCGACCGCCTTGCGCGGAGACATCCAGGCCCTGCGCGCCCTGGCGGTCCTCATGGTCCTCGGAGTCCACCTGTGGCCGGAGCGCCTGCCCGGTGGTTTCGCCGGAGTCGACGTCTTCTTCGCCATCTCCGGCTTCCTCATCACCTCCCACCTGCTCAAGGAGATCCTCTCCACCGGCACGGTCCAGCTCGGACGCTTCTACGCCCGGCGAGTGCGGCGGCTCCTGCCCGCGGCATTCCTGGTCCTCGTCGTCTCCCTGGCCGGGGTCGTGGCCCTCATGCCGTCGAACCTGTGGGGTCCCAACGGCGTCGAGGCGGCTGCGGCGGCCGGCTACGTCCAGAACCTGTGGCTGACCTGGCAGGCCGTCGACTACCACGCCCAAGGCCAGACGGCGACCATCGCCCAGCACTACTGGTCGCTGTCGGTGGAGGAACAGTTCTACCTCCTGTGGCCGGCCCTGCTGTTGCTCCTTCGCGGGAGGGACCCGGAGCGGGTTCGAGGGCGCCTCGCCGTGGCAGTGGCCGTCGTGGCGGGCCTTTTCCTTGCCTTCTCCGTGTGGTTCACCGCGGTGGACGTCCACCGCGCCTACTTCTTCACACCCGTGCGATTCTGGGAGTTCGCCGCAGGAGGGCTGCTGGCCCTGGGCGCACAGCGGATCGGACGGTGGGACCGGCCCGCCGGGCGTGCCGCCATGTCCGCAGCGGGATGGCTCATGCTGGGTGCATCCTGCGTGCTCCTGCAGCCCACCGACCCCTTCCCCGGGTGGCGGGCACTGCTGCCCGTCGTCGGCACGGCACTGGTCATCGCCGCAGGCACGGCGGGAGCGGTGCCCTGGGTGAGTCGTGTGACGGACCTGCCGCTCGTGCGTCTTCTCGGCGACCTGTCGTACTCCCTGTACCTGTGGCACTGGCCGCTGCTCGTCCTCTTCCCGCACGCCTTCGGCCGACCCCCGTTGTGGCCGGAAAAGCTTGGCCTCATGGCCCTGACCTTCGCCCTCGCCTGGGCGACGAAACGCTTCGTCGAGGACCCGGGGCGCGCCCTGCCGTGGACCACCCGGCGCACCATGACAGTGATGCTCGTCGCCGTCCTGGCCCTGGCCGGCACGGGGGTGGGACTGCGTCAGGCGGGCCGCATGGTCGAACACGCGCAACTCGAGGCGCACCGAGTCTTCCTCCAGAGCCCGTGCGCAGGGCCCAAGGCCCTCCTGGACCCTGCGTGCGCCGGACACATCGGCGACCCTCTCGAAACCCGCTCCCTGGGAGAGGACGCCAAGTACTTCACGGCGCCGCCCTCGTGCACCCTGCTCCAGGACGAGAAGGACTCCCTTCCCCCCGTGGTCGAATGCGACCACAGTCAGGGCCGCGCGGACGCACCCCTCGTGTACCTGGTCGGCGACTCCCATGCGGAGCAGTGGAGATGGGCCGTTGACGAGGTCGCCCGCCGCCAAGGATGGAAACTGCGGACCCTCGTCAAGGGCGGCTGCCCCATCGGGGACCTCACGCTGACGATCGATGACACCCCGAGGGTGCGTGGATGCGAGGCCACCCGCGACGCGGTCGACGCCCACATCGGCCGTGTCCGACCTGACATGGTGGTGACCAGCACCTACGCCATCGGTGAACCGGTGGAGTTCGGCAGTGGGCTGACCCGCGAGCAGGCCTACGCCAAGGGCATGGGCTCCATGTGGAAGAGGTGGACCGCCGGTGGGACCCGCGTCAGCGTCATCACGGACACCCCACTGAACAAGGCGGTGCGACCCGTCGAATGCGTGAGCACGAACTGGCGGAATCCTTCCGAATGCGACCGACCTCGCGCCGACGCGATCCCGATGGCCCCCTTGGACCGTGCCGTGGAGGCCGCCGACGACCCGATGATCCGACTGGCGGACATGACGCCGGGCTTCTGCAGCCCCACCACCTGCCACGCGGCCGTCGGGGGAGTGCAGGTCTTCTACGACCACGACCACGTCCAACGCGAGTACACCTTGCTGTTGGCGGATCTGCTGGAGACCGAGCTCACCCGGTGAACACCACCGGCGTCGCTCCAGCTTCCACGCACGCGCTGACCAGCACGGGGGAAGCATCGGCGTGCGGCGCCGTGCCATAGACTGTCGGGGACGAAAGGGGAACTCCGTGAACCATGATCTGGTCGTCGTCGGCTCGGGCATGTTCGGTCTGACCGTCGCCCAGCAGGCAGTCGAACGCTGGGGGCTCAGGGTCGCAGTGATCGACCGCCGACCGCATGTGGGCGGCAACGCCTACTCGCAGATCGACCCCGACACGGGGATCGAGGTCCACACCTACGGAGCCCACCTCTTCCACACGTCGAATGAGCGCGTGTGGGAGTACGTCAACCGCTTCACGACCTTCACGAACTACGTGCACAAGGTCTGGACGACGGTGGGCGGCGTCGTCTACCCGATGCCCGTGAACCTGGGGACCATCAACCAGTTCTTCGCTTCGGCCATGACCCCCGACCAGGCGCGCGCCCTCATCGCCGAACAGGCCGCCGAAGTTGCCGGCTCCCATGTCACCGACTTCGAGTCCAAGGGCGTGTCCTTGGTGGGACGGCCCCTCTTCGAGGCGTTCTTCAAGAACTACACGGCCAAGCAGTGGCAGACCGACCCCAAGGACCTGCCCGCTTCGATCATCTCCCGTCTGCCAGTGCGTTACACCTACGACAACCGCTACTTCAACGACACCTGGGAGGGCCTGCCCACAGGCGGCTACGCCGCATGGCTGGAGCGCATGGTGGAGGACCCCCGCATCGACGTGTTCCTCGAGTCGGACTTCTTCGCCTCCGGCAACCCTCTGGGAAAGGCCGCAGTGGTCGGACAAGTGCCGGTGGTCTACACGGGACCCGTGGACCGCTACTTCGACCACCAGGCAGGAGACCTGTCCTGGCGCACCGTCGACTTCGAGCGTGAGGTCGTCGACACCGGCGACTTCCAGGGCTGCCCCGTGATGAACTACGGCGACCTGGACGTGTCCTTCACGCGGATCATCGAATTCCGTCACTTCCACCCCGAGCGCGAATACCGCACCGACAAGACCGTCATCTTCCGCGAGTTCTCGCGCTTCGCCGATCACGGGGACGAGCCCTACTACCCGGTGAACACCGCGCAGGACCGCGAACGTCTGGCCGCATACCGTGACCTCATGACCCGCGAGTCCCAAGTCTTCTTCGGCGGGCGCCTGGGCACCTACAAGTACCTCGACATGCACATGGCCATCGCGTCGGCGCTGACCATGGTCGACAACGACCTGGCTCCCATCTTCGACGGCAGGGCGGTGAAGTGAGCGGCCAGGCCGACACGCAGGGCTACCAGACCCCGGGCGAGTCCGCAGGACTCCTGGAGGTCTTCCGCCAGCCCTTCCTCATGAGCCTCATCGTCCACAAGGAGCTGAGGCAGCGCTACCGGGGCTCCGTGCTGGGAATGCTGTGGAGTTACGCCAAGCCGGCCACCCAGTTCCTCGTCTTCTACTTCGCCATCGGCGTGTTCATGAGGATGAACCAGCAGATCGAGAACTACGTCATCTACATGTTCTCCGGCGTGGTCCTCATCAACTACTTCACCGAGGTCTTCGGCAACGCCACCCGCGCGGTCGCCGGAAATGCGGCTCTGGTCAAGAAGATCTACCTTCCGCGTGAACTCTTCCCGACCTCGGCCCTGTGGGTGGCCTTGGCGCACTTCCTGCCGCAGGTGGTCGTCCTGGTCGTCGGTGCCCTCCTGTTCGGATGGGCGCCCAGCCCGATGGGCGTGGGCGCCATCCTGGTGGCCTTCCTCATCGTGTCGACCTTCGCACTGGGTCTGGGCCTGTTCTCCGGCGCCCTCAACGTCTTCTACCGTGACGCGGAGAACTTCGTCGACCTGATCCTCATGGTCGTCACGTGGGTCTCACCGGTCCTGTACACGTGGGCAATGGTCCACGACGTGCTGGTCAGCCATGGCGCCACATGGCTGTGGTGGGTGTACCAGCTCAACCCGATGACCGTGGCCGTGGAGCTCTTCCACTACGGATTCTGGCAGGCGACCTTGCCTGCCGACGCCGGTGCCGCCATGGCTCCGCACATGGGCATGTGGACGATCTGCGCGGTCGTCGTCTCTGTCCTGTGCCTGGTCGGCGGAGAACTCTACTTCCGCAGCGTCGAGTCCCGATTCGCCCAGGAGCTGTGATGGCACCAGTGATCAAGGTCAATGAGGTCGTCAAGGAATTCACCCTCCACAACACGCGCACCCTCAAGGACCGTCTCGTGTGGACCCTCACAGGCAGGCGCGACCAACTCTCCAGTCAGTTCCGCGCCTTGGATGGAGTCTCCTTCGACGTCGAACCCGGAGACTCCATCGGACTCATCGGATACAACGGCTCGGGCAAGTCGACGATGCTGAAATTGATCTCCGGCGTCATGCGTCCCGATTCCGGCACCGTGAAGTACAAGGGCCGCATGGCCGGACTCATCGAGGTCGGTGCGGGCTTCCACCCGGACCTGACCGGCCGCGAGAACGTCTTCCTCAACGGCGCGATCCTGGGGATGACCAAGGAGCAGATCGAGGACGCCTTCGACCAGATCGCCGCATTCTCGGAGATCGGGGACTTCATCGACACGGAAGTGAAGTTCTACTCTTCGGGCATGTTCCTGCGCCTGGCATTCTCCGTGGCAGTGCACACCGACCCCGACATCTTTCTGGTCGACGAGATCCTGGCCGTGGGTGACGAACCCTTCCAGAACAAGTGCCTGGGGCGTATCCGCGAAATGCAGGAGGAGGGCAAGTCCTTGGTCATCGTCAGCCATGACCTGGGACTCATCCGCGACCTGTGCAATCGGGGGATCCTGCTGGAAAGAGGTCATCTGAAGGTTGACGGGACGGCAGCCGAGGCCGTCGACGTCCTGCGAGGGGCGTGACCGGCGGCGCACAACGATGCCTCGGGTCACACGGAAGAGCTGAAGGAAAGGACACCATGAGAGTCGCTGCGATCGTCGTCACCTACAACCGCCAAGAGCTGTTGAAGAAGACCTTGGCGGCGTTGGACGCCCAGACCAGGATTCCGGAGGTGGTGATCGTCATCGACAATGCCTCCACCGACGACACATGGCAGATGCTCAAGGGGTGGAAGCCCCGCCGCATGACCATGGACATCCACCGTCTTCCCCGCAACGACGGTGGCGCAGGAGGCTTCTACGTCGGCATGGACCTGGCCTACGAAGCCGGGTACGACGCCTTCTGGATCATGGATGACGACACGGTTCCCAGGCCCGACGCCCTGGCCCAACTCGTGGATGCCTACGAAGAGGCCGCCGCGTACCAGTCGCGTCCGCCCTCCTTCGTGTCCTCCATGGTCGTGTGGACCGACGGTGAGGCCTGCCGCATGAACTATCCGAAGGCCAAGTGGGACTGGATCTCGCCCTTGGCCCACGGGAAGCGGTGGGTCAACCTCGAGTGTGCGTCCTTCGTGTCGTGCATGGTCATGCGTCATGCGGTGGAGAAAGTGGGCCTGCCCTATCCGGAGTACTTCATCTGGTTCGACGACGCGGAGTACACCTACCGTCTGGCCAAGTGGAGCACCGGCATCTTCGTCCCGGACTCCGTCGTCGATCACCTGATGCCGAAGAACGATGCGGTGAGTTGGGGACAAGTCACCGAGGACAATTTCTGGAAGTTCTCGCGCGGCATCCGCAACCAAGTGTCGGCAGCCATGTCCCTTCGCCGCCTCGACATCCTCGCCACGGCATTCCAGTCGATGGTCGGCCAGATGCTCACGACCCCGGCTCCTGTGCCGCTTCGTGCCAAACTCTCGTGGGCGGCCGTGTCGGGCCTGTGGTTCCGCCCTCGTGTGCGTTTCCCGCGGGCGATGGGTGAGGTGACCTTCGACCGCCACGCCCTCAAGGAGGACCCCACCGACCTGGACGTCACGCACTGAGGCGACGCACCTGCCACGAAGGCCGTGCCCCCGGTCCGAATGAGGACCGGGGGCACAGCGCACGATTCGTGGTCAGCGTTTGCGCAGGACCGACAACACCCTGCGGACCTTCCAATTCGCCCAGCTGAAGAAGGTCTGGGAGGAGTGACGCATGTCCTCGAAGACGGCGGCCTGCCACAACAGTGCGCCGATTCCGTTGCGGCGCACGTAGTCGCGCAGGTACTCGTCGCGGACCTTGAGGTCGAAGTAGGCGTGGTCCTTGGCTCCGGCGAACACGGAGTTGCCCAGGACGCCCTTCTGCTGGCGCCGCTGGTGCCAGAAGGCAAGGGGCTTTCCGTCAATGAAGGCGACGTCGTAGGCGACGGCCAGGCGGATGTGGAACTCCCAGTCGCCGACCACCGGCAGGTCGGAGCGGAAACCGCCCAAGTCCTCGATGACCTTGCGCGGGTACATGCAGCTGATGGGCACGGCAATGTTGGAACGCACCAGGCGGGACAGGGAGAACTGGTGGATCTCCGGCCATGCGGGCATCCGGCCGATCTCCTGGACGGAGTTCGCGGTGAGCTTTTCCAGGACGATCTCGGTGCGCACGGCGACGCCTCCGAGTTCCGGGTTGGCCTCCAGGTGCGCGGTGCAGGTCTGCAGGAAGGACGGAGCCCACGTGTCGTCGTCGTCGTGGATGCAGATGTAGCGACCGGTGGAGGAGGTGATCGCCTGGTTGGAGGCGTGCTCCATGCCCGTGGACTCCGGGTTGTGGATGACCCGCGCACGTCCCTTGAGTCCGTCGGCGTACTTGGCCACCAGGGCGTCGACCTCCTCCGGGCGACCGCCGTCGTTGACGATGACCATTTCGAAGTCCTCGAAGGTCTGCGCGATCACGTCGCGGATCGCACGGTCGAGCAGGATGGCCCGGTCCTTCGTGCGGGTGACGATGGTGACGGTGGGCGTGGTCGACATCGAGCCTCCTCTGGTCGTGGTTCCATGCGAGTCTAGCCCGGTCGCACTTGTGCGCGAGACCGCCCCGCCGCATCCGGCAGTGCGGCCTCATCGGCACGCGCTGACCTCGTAGAGGACATCTCCGCGCTCGTCGGACAGGACGGGGGTGAACCCGGGGGTGTCGGGTCGGATGTCGAGGCCGGCCCAGAAGTCCCCGTCGAAGGTCAGGCCCCAGTTCCCTTCCTCGCTGGTGGCATTTCGGCGCATGACCAGGACGTAGGACACGTCGTTGCGCTCCAGGAGTGTGCACACTTCGTCACGGCGGGTGGCAACATCGTGGACGATGGTGTGCAAGGCGGTCTGGTCGGCGGTGGGGCTGCCGATCCAGTTCCACTGGTAAGACCTGTAGACGAGGTTCAGTCCGACCAGGGAATACCCGTACACGGAGGCGTCGAAGGGATGGTTGAGGATCGTGCGTCCCCGGGCGAAGTCCTTGACCCGGTGCATGAACTCCAACTCCGAGACCGTCAAGGGGCGGTCCTCGGCAAGGACACTCTCGTTGTGGATGCTGGCGCGCCGTTCGGGCACCACTCCCCAGACGAGGGTGGGTGCGACGAGCGCGGCGATGCTCGTCAGGGCAACGGTGGGTGCGACCAGGCCGGTGGGTGCGTCCTCGGCGCTGGATCGCCCGGTGCGCGTGAGGGCACGTGCGAGTGCGTCGGCAAGGTCGTCGACAAGGACGGCGACCAGAGGAACGGCGACGAGGACGGGCATGGCGGCCAGCCGGAACTGGTCGTGGTACCAGAATCCGGTGAGCACGTCCCTGAAGTGGTTGAGCAATCCGGGGGTGACGACCTTTGAAGGCACGCCCGAGCCAATGATGTACATGACGATGGTGATGGCGAAGGCGGCACTTGGCCACCATGGGCGATCTTTGCTGCGCAGCGACAGGACCAGCCATGTTGCCGCAGCCACCAGCGCTGCCGAGGTCATCACCGGTTCGGCAGGCATGCCATTGGTGGCTCCGGTGAGGATCTCCTTGGTGGCGCCGACAAGATCGGTGTGGGCCGGCCAATTGTGGGTGACCGTGCGCGCCATGAAGGGCAGTCGATGGATGAAGAGCCACAGTCCCGCCATGGACACGAGCAAGGTGGTCACGGCAATGGTGCCCGTGAGGCGAGGACGGGAGGACGTGCGGCACAGGGCCCACACCTGTGCCACGAGGAAGGGGGTCAGCAGTACCCAGGCCGTGAAGACCCCATTGGGTTGGGCCAGCGCCACCCCGACGAAGGCCAGGACGAACAGGAAGGCACTTCGCGCAAGGTCCCGCCCTCGGGAGGACCACAGGAGCGTGAAGAGCACCATGGCTCCGGGCAGCACCGCCCATGACAGGAGGTTCGAGTACAGGACCCCCCACACGACGTAGCGGACCGGGAATGCGGAGAAGAGGCTTGCCAGGGCGCCCGCCGCGAGGAGGGCGAGAGGACGCCCCGGGCGCAGGTGATGGGTCAGGGCCATGACGGACAGGGGCCATGCCAAGGCCATGGTCATGACGATCGAGGCGTTCACATGGGCGGGAAGCGGCGCCGGCAGACCTTCCAGTGCGAGGAGCACCATGTCGTGCCATGCCGCGGGGTAGAAGGAGGAGCCCACTGTCCGGTCGACGAGGGCGGAGCCGATGGAGGAGCCATTGGCCTGTTCGTGCAGGTAGGTGATGACGGAGAAATGGAAGGGGGTGTCGTAGGTCTGGATGATGCCGTCGGGGGAGGCGAGGGCGCTGAGGAAGAGCCACCAGACCACGGCGACGTTGAGTGCGACTCCCATGGCGATGGCTCCCCACAGCCGGGGTGAGGCTGGGGCGGGTTCATGTGGACCGTCCGGCAACACCCTGCGCAGGAGAAGCCGTCCTCCCAGGGTGAGGAGGCAGGCAACTGCCGTCACGGCGAAGAACAGGACCGGGGTGAAGGGGATGCCGAGGGCGCCCATGAGGATCGCCGCTCCGGACACGGTGCCCACCGACAGGACCGGGGCCAGGAGTACCGATGAGGGGCCTCGTAGGCCTGCGGCCCATCCCACCAGCAGTCCTGGGACCAGCAGAAGCGCTGTGGCCAGGAGTAGAAGTCCGCAGAACGCCAACCAGCTCACAATCGCTTCCTTTCAGAGGCGTGTCGGTGCTGCTGTCATTGTCGCAGGTCGCTTGCCCGTGGCCGAATCATGCTCCTGCTCGGCGTGGTGTCGATGACGGGAGTGGCGACTCAAACGCGTTAGGGTTGGGTGACCGGCGCGACAAGAGGCGTCGGCAGGAACCCAAGGTGCATCGTGATCCCAGCCGACCTGCGCATTGCGGCCATCGTCCCCTGCCACAACGAGGAGACGGCGGTGGGTGCTGTCGTCCGTGACCTTCGGGCGGCGATCCCCGGTGTCGACGTCTACGTCTATGACAACGCCTCCACCGACCGGACCAGTGAGGTCGCGGCCGAAGCCGGCGCGATCGTCCGTCACGAGCCCCGCAAGGGCAAGGGCAATGTCGTGCGGCGTGCATTCGCGGACGTCGACGCGGACGTGTACCTCATGATCGACGGCGACGACACCTACGAGGCAGCTGCGGCACCGGAGATGATCGACCTGCTTCTGCGCGAGAACCTCGACCATGTGCTCGGATGCCGTGTGGACGACCAGGAGAACTCGGCCTACCGTCCGGGGCACGCCCAAGGGAACCGTGCCTTCAACGCCTTGGTCGGGTGGCTGTTCGGCGAGCCTGTGACCGACATGCTCTCCGGGTACCGGATCTTCTCCAAGCGCTTCGTCAAGTCCTTCCCGGCCCTGTCGCGCCACTTCGAGATCGAGACGGAACTGACCGTGCACTCCATGGCGCTGCGGGTCCCCCAACGTGAGTATCCGGTCGGATTCAAGGACCGTCCGGAAGGCTCGGAGTCCAAACTCAACACCGTGCGCGACGGGATGCGGATCCTGGGCCTCATCGCACGGCTCCTCGCCCACGAGCGACCCCTCGCCTTCTACGGTTCCTTGGCCATGATCCTCTTCGCCCTGGCTCTGGCCTTCGGCGCTCCTGTCGTGTGGGAGTTCGCCCACACGGGCTTGGTGCCTAGGCTTCCCTCCGCGGTCCTGGCGTCATCTCTGGTCATTCTGGGGGCCATGTCCGGCGTCGTGGGCATGATCCAGTCCGGGATTCTCAAGGCTCGGCAGGAAGCGACCAGATTGGCCTACCTCCAGCTTCCGTCAACCCCTCGTGGCTGAGGGGGGAGCGTCCGGGCGCATTCCCGGGCTGGCGCGGCGTGTGACCAATGCATTCCTTCACGGGTCCTCGGTGTGGCGGTACCTGTTCGTGGGCGTGGGGACTTCACTGCTGGATCTCGCGTTGTTCACCGTGGGGGCTGTGCTCGTCGGGATTCATCCGGTTCCCGCCAACGTCATCTCCACCGTCATCACGGTCTGCGTGTCCTACTTCGTGAATCAGTCCTTCGTCTTCGGTGCGGCCCGACGCTCCTGGGGGGACTTCTTCTCATTCGCAGGACTGACCCTGTTCACGGGAACGGTTCTGCAGTCGGGCGTCATCTGGGTGGTGATCGGGGCGGCCGACCTGTTTCTTCCGGGCCTTGGGCGGCAGGTGGTGTCTCCGGCCGCCAAAGTGCTCTCCATGGGCGTGGGGGCACTGTGCAACTACCTGGGCTACAGGTGGGTGTTTCGCGCTCGCTGACGCCCAGGTGAACGCCGTCTCGAAGGACAGGAGGTGCGTGCGGGACCGTGGGGCGCTCCCTGTCCGGGAGGAATTCGGAATCAGGTCCTCGGCAGGGCGGCGAGGAAGCGCCGGGCCTGGGTGGCGGCGTCGTTGACGAAGGACTGAGGAGTGGTCTTGGAGTTGTCCTTGAGGACGGTGGCCAGCCACAGGAGGATTCCGACGCCGTTCTTCTGCGCGTACTCGCGCAGGTACTCGTCGCGCACGCGCATCTCGAAGTAGGCGTGGTCCTGGGCGCCGGCGAAGACCGAATTGCCGAGCACCCCCTTCTGGGTCGGCCGTTGGTGCCAGAACGCCAGGGGCTTTCCGTCGATGAACCCGACCTCGTACTTGACGGCCAGGCGGATGTGGAACTCCCAGTCGCCCACCACGGGCAGGTCGTCGCGGAAGCCTCCGAGGTCCTCGATGACCGCCCGCGGGTACATGCAGCTGATGGGCACCGCAATGTTCGACTTGAGCAGCGCGGACATGGAGAAGTGGTGGATGTGGGGGAAGGCGGCGAAGCGCCCGAGTTCGCTGACCCTCCTCTTGCCGATCTTCTCCAGGACGATCTCGGTGCGAACCGCCACACCGCCCAGGTCGGGGTTGGCACGCAGGAAGGACGCGCAGGTGTCGAGGAAGGTGGGCGCCCACGTGTCGTCGTCGTCGTGGATGCACACGTAGGTGCCCGTGGACTGGCTGATCGCCTGGTTCGACGCGGTCTCCATGCCCCTGGATTCGGCATTGTGGATGACGCGTGCACGTCCGGCCAGCGAGTGGGCGTGGGCGAGCAGCAGACTGTCGACCTCAGTGGGTGACCCTCCGTCGTTGACGATGACCAGCTCCCAGTCGGTGAAGGTCTGCGCCGCACAGTCCGCCAGTGCCCTGTCGAGCAGTATCGTGCGATCCTTCGTGCGCATCACGATCGTGACGACAGGGGAGTGGGTCATGGGGTTCTCCTAAGGATCGGCTCTGCTGATGGTATCCCCGAAGACTGGGGACTTCCTTTGAAGAGGCTGGACGGGAGTGTCACGGGGCCGCTGGGCGGGCTCCTTCGACGCCGGCGATGCTTTGGATGGCGTCTTCGTCGTGCTCTTGCGGGTCCACGAGGACGACGCTGCGTCCCTGTGACCAGTGGGACAGCAGTGTCAGGGCATCGGCCTTCGGGTCACGTGAAAGGGCGAGGATGCGGGTGGTGCTCGTGTGCCCTGTGGGAGCGGCGGTGACGAGATCTTCCACACTGGGAGCGCCTGTGGGTGGTGCGGTGGTCAGGGCATCCGGTTGGGCCATGACTTCGACGAGGGCGTCGGTCATGCCCGGCGGAAGCGGCTGAGGGAAGCGCACGGACATGGGCGAGAGGTCCTGCACGAGGACCCAGCCTCCTGCCTGCGCGTGGGCCGTGGATTCCTCGTCCACGCGGTGTGTGAGGAGTACTGAGTCAGGGTTGGTGGGAAGAGATTCAATGTTCGCCTTCCAGTTGGTCAGTAATGCTGTGGACGCCCACAGGGGACCTTGCCATGACCTCGGAAGACGTAGTGTCAGTGTTCCGCCGGTGGGCGTCCCGAAGGGGTCGGGGGTGAGATCGCCCGTGAGAAGATTCGCAATTTTGCTCATCCAGCGGGCAATGACCGGGCCCGTGAGCTCGACCCGGTCGGTGCCGTACCATGTGAGTGCGGGCCCGGGTCGGCCCGACATGGCTCTGACTAGGCAGGACAGGTCCGTCATGTGGTCGAGCCTAGACGAGGGGCGCTGGCGTGCACGGGCATCCTAGACCTTGACCATGTGTGCAGATTCAGACTGACTTACTCCATTCGGCTTGACGAGTCGGTATGACACGCGTGTAATTCTGATGTTGACCCTATTGCAACAAGGAGACGGCTTCGTGTGGAACATCCTGGGTGAAGGACCTGTGACCTGGTCTGATGCCGATGCCCACGGCTTCGCGGTGGCCGACGGGCCACTCGCCTGGCAACAGCTTGCCCTGTGTGCGCAGACCGATCCGGAGGCCTTCTTCCCGGAGAAGGGCGGGTCCACTCGCGAAGCCAAGGCCGTGTGCCACGCATGCGACGTGCGTGAGCAGTGCCTGGAGTACGCACTGGCCAATGACGAGCGCTTCGGCATCTGGGGCGGCTTGTCCGAGCGTGAGAGGCGCCGCCTGCGTCGCTCGGCGGTGTGAGGCGATGACTCGACGGGGAACCGCAGCGATCCTGGTGACCCGGGGCGCCACCCCCGATCTGGAGCGGATCCTCCGATCCCTTGACTCCCAGACGCGTCGACCCGACGCCGTCCTCGTCATCGACGTGCACACCCGCTCCCGCCCGGGAGCACCCACCTTGGCCCAGGTCGACCCCCGCCGCCTTCCCTGCGAAGCCACAGTCGTGCGAGTCCGGGCCGCGAATCTCGGCAGGGCAATCGCCGCCGCCTCCGCAACTCAAGGCGCAGCACCGATCCTCGAGGGCGCCCAATGGTGGTGGATCCTCCACGAGGACACCCTGCCCGAGCCCGACTGCCTCGACGAACTTCTCCGCGTCGCCGAATCCTCACGCACCGTCGCCGCCGTGGGCCCGAAGCAGGTCTCCTGGGACCAGGGCGACTTCCTCGAACTCGGTGTCCGCGCCACCTCCAGCGCCCGTCGGGTCGACCACCTGCTGCCGGGAGAGATCGACCAGGGCCAGTACGACGCCACCACCGACGTCCTGGCCGTGGGCACCGCCGGGATGCTCCTCGATGCGGCCGCATTCGACCAGGTCGGCGGCTTCGACCCGGCGCTCGGACCATTCGCGGACGGCCTCGAATTGGGACGCCGTCTGCACCTGGCAGGCAGGCGCGTCCTGGTGGCCCCCGCCGCGCGTCTGCGCCACCGCCGTGACTCACTGGGGTCCACGCCGGCCGAACTCGACGCCTCCTTCCGGGCGCGCCGCCTTGCACAGACCTACACCTGGGCAGCGTCCACTCCTTGGTGGGCACTGCCGTGGGTCGCACTCGCCCTGGCACTCATCGCCCCGGCGCGCGCGGTGGCCAGACTTGCCATGGGAACACCCGGCCTGGCCTGGGCCGAGATCTCCGCGTGGCTCGCCCTGGTGGCCCGCACCCACCGGATCGTCGCGGCGCGCTTCCGCAACGCCAGGGTGCGCACCGTGCCCCGCTCGACCCTCAAGGGCCTGGAGACACCTGCGGCCACGATCCGCGAAATGCGGCGCCTGGCCCGCGCCCAGGAACGCGAGGAGGCTCAAGCCGGACAGGATGCGCGGGCGGCTGCCGATCGGCGCAGAGGCCGTCTACGGGCCGCTGCGGACGCCGGCCTGCTCGCAGGCGGACTGCTCGCCCTGTCCCTTCTGTGGCGACTGCGCCCGGACGCAGTGCCCCATCAGGGCACTCCCGCACAATTGCCCGCACGCTGGACGGACCTGTGGGCCGCCGCATGGTCCTCCTGGCTGCCCGCAGGCGACGGCCACGCCGCAGCCCCCGACCCCTCGACAGTCCTCATGGCCCTGGTCAGCGCCCCGGGAGGAGCCCTCGGCGTGGCACCGGACCAGACCATGCGGATGTTGCTGCTCGTGGCCATGCCGGCGGCGGGCATTGCCGCATGGACGCTGGCCGGAGTCTTCACCTGCGCGCGCCTTCCGCGGGTGCTCGCGGGGCTGACATGGGCGGGCCTGGCACCATTGACCGCCGCACTGGTCGAAGGACTCCTCGTCCCCGCCATGGCACATGTGGCGGCGCCAGTGCTCGCACTGGCGTGGATCCGCATGCTCACTCCCGACGACGTCAAGCTCCTCGCCGCCCCACCACGGCCACGCAAAGGCCATGCGGGTCTGGCCGCCCTGGCGGCCACGGTCCTCGTCACCGCCCAGCCCGCACTGCTCCTCGCCCTCGCTGCCGGGCTCGCCGCCCTGGCACCACTCCTGCGTCGGCGAACGGGTGCGGCCCTGCTCACCCTCGTACCCGCAGGCGTCCTCGTCGCCCCACATGTCTTCGACTCCCTGGCCACCGCAGGATCACGCATCGCCCTGCTGACCACGACGGGTCCGGCGCCCCGCACGGTCCCGGCGCCGCCGTGGCAGAGCCTGCTGCTCCTGCCGACGTGGATCGAATGGACCCCTCTGCGATGGGCGGAGGCAGGCCTCACGCTGCTCCTCGTCCTGGCCGTCCTGGTCCGGGCCGCCAGCGCATTGGTCCCCTCCTGCCGGGCCAACGCCACCGCGCGCCCGGTGGCACGCGCCCAGGCCCTTGCCCTCGGTGCCGTCCCCGTCCTGCTCGTCCCCGCAGTGCTCCTGCGCCTCCTGCCCGTCGCCATTGTCGAAGCCACACCGGTGTCGGCATGGCCCGGAATCTGGCAGAGCCTTGCCGGCCTGGCACTGCTCCTCGTGCTGCTGGCGCCTGCAGGTCCACCCCCAGCCGATGCGACGACGGCACCTGCCCGACGCCTGCCCGAACGCCTCCGCCGCTGCGTGGGACTCGGGGCAGGACTGGTCGTCCTCGCCTCCCTGGCCGTGCCCGTGGCCGGACAGGTCGCCTCTGTGGGCGCCGATGCCTCCTCCTCAGGACGACCCACCACCACACCAACCCGGGTCCCGGCCGTCAGCGAACAGGCGCAGACTTCCACCAGGGCCGGGCGCCTCCTGGTCCTGTCCGCCGGGCGGGCCGCCGACCTGCAGGTCGAATTGCTGCGCGGACCCGGGCAGGACTGGCTCACCTCCACACCTGCTCTGCGCGCCCTGCACAGCACCGGTGGCTCCGCCGGGGACCGCGCCATGGACGACCTGGCCGAGGCGTCCTGGACCCTGGTCACCCAACCCGACCGCGCCACCGTCGACGCACTGGCCGCACACGGGGTCGACACGATTCTGCTTCCGACCGGCAAGAGTCCGTCCACCTGGCAGGACGCGCTGGGACGCGCCCCCGGCCTGGAGCGAATCGGTGTGACAGAGCTCGGTGACCTGTGGCGCCTGCGGATCGACGGGCGTGCCCCGGCCCGAGTCGAACTGGTCACCGATGATGCCGTCAGCGCGCTGGACGCCACCCAGCTGCGGGTCGACACGCAGGTGGTGGGCCCCGGCACGCTCCGACTGGCGGAACGGGCGGACAACGGCTGGCGGGCCAACCTCGACGGAAAGCCCCTTCAGGTGGTCAGTGGCGGCGAAAGCGCCTGGAGCCAGGCCTTCACCGTGCCCGGGCCCGGACACCTCGTCGTCACGCATGACGCGTGGTGGACCCTGCCGTGGAAGATCGCCTGCATTCTCGCCCTCATCCTCACCCTGCTCGCCTCGATCCCCGTCAGGAGGCGCCGATGACCCCGCAGACGGAGCCTGCGCGCGAGCTTGCCGAGCCGCCGCGTCGCCGCAGAACCAGGCGCCGCCGCCCGGCCCTGCTCGTGCCCGGCGCCGCAGCCCTCGCCCTGGCAGGATCGGTGGCGCTGCTCGTCGGCGGCCTGCGGCTTCCCGCACCCGCAGCCGGCGCCCCGACCTCGCTCGACGTCACCTCGCGTCCCAGCCGCGCTCTGCTCGCCTGCCCCCCGGGGACACTCGACCCCTTCGCCCCGCAAGCGCGCAGCGGTGCCACCGCCACATGGAGCTCACTGACCGGCCACTGGGACCCCTCACCGTCCCCCGTCCTCGAAGTCGGTGCGGATGCGGCTCGCAACCCCCAGGGCATTGTCGTGGCCGGCCAAGGCGCAGGAGAACTGCGCGGACTGTCGCTGGCGGGCTGCGCGAGCGCCCGAGGGCGTCAGTGGATCCTCGCAGGTGCGACGACACTGGGGGAGGACCTGCTGCTCGTCGTGTCCAATCCTTCCGAAGTGCCCTCGGTGGTCACCGTGGGTGCCCTCGGCGCCACAGGCCCGCTGGAGGCCGGCGGCACACGTGTGACCGTCCCGGCGGGAAAGAGCGTGTCCCTGCTGCCGGCCTCGTGGTTCCCGGACGAGGAACGACCCGCCCTGGAGATCACAGCCGACGGACCCGGCGTCGTCGCCTGGGCCCAGACCGCCGGCCTGGACGGGGAGACTCCCACAGGCGCCGGATGGGCCTCGGCCGTGGCCCCCGGGACGGACCTGGTCATCCCGGGTCTGGTCGAGGGCGCGGGCTCCCGTGTGCGCATCGCGGTGCCCGGCGACTCACCGGCCACCGTCCGCCTGTCCTTGGCGGGCCCGGAAGCCACCACACCCCTGGGGCAAGCGGTCAGTGTCGACGCCTCCACCGTCCTCGACGTGCCCGTGGGCACGGTGCCGGACGGGGCGAGCCTGCTCATCTCCTCCGACGTGCCGGTGGCGGCCCAAGTGACCACCACGACCGCAGGTGCGGCAGTGGGTGCCGGCACGTGGAAGGACCGCAGCCTCTCGACCCCCACACGCGCCCTGACCTCCCTTCACCTGCCCGGCGCCGAAGCCCTCACCGGACACGTCGAAGAGGTGCTCTCGGCCCAGGCACTTCGCCCCTCGGCGCTCCCCTCAACCTCGGGTGCCTCCGAGGCAAGCGCCGACCTGGTCGTCCACGCTCCCGCGGGCGGGCCGGAAGCCACCGTGACCCTGGCAGGCAAGGCCCACACCGTGGCCGCTGGGACCAGCGCGGTCCTGCCCCTGCCGACAGCGGAGTCGGACATGACCTCCAACACTCCTGTGCACCTCGCTCTGCGCGTCAAGGCGACGACTCCCACCGGCCCCGTCCTGGCCTCATGGCGGCCGGGCCTCTTCGACCAGGCCGGCGCCACCGGAACGGTCAGCGTCAGCAACTGAAGACCTGCGCAGACACTCCCCATGGGATTCTCAGGGCGTACCACACCTGCGTCCCGATGAGGAGCCAGGGCGAGGGGAGCCGGTCGACGACGGGCGCATCAGGACAGCGCGTCGTCGAGTTCGTCCGGGGGGATCGCAAGGACGTGCGAGATCCTCTCCGCCAGGACCCTGCGGACGACCTTCGGTGCCTCGTCCACCGTCGAACGCAGCATGATCGGAAGGCGGTACACGACGATCCTGTCGGCCAGGGCGCGGCGGCGGTCAGCGGGGAACAGGCGCGCCAGGACATTCGAGTGGTCCTCCCACTGGGCGGGGGAGGAGGGCGGGACGTCCTCGGTGGCGAACTCGATGGAGGCGACCGCCGGCCACCTGGCGGCCAAGTCATTGACCACCCGGGCCACGAGGACGTCGAAGGCTTCGCGCCGAGTCGTCCACGCGGGCACGCCCGGAAAGAACATGGGAGAACGCATGCCGCGACCGTGCCGGTCACGGGCCGGGCGATGACGGTTCGAGGTGCGCACGCGCTCACACTACCCGTCCCGAGTGGCGTGCTGTGGCCCCCACGCCCCTGACGTAAGGTGTAGCGGTGATCGCGGCACGGCATTGTTCGAAACCGGGGTGCAGCCGTTCTGCGGTGGCCACCCTCACCTACGACTACGGCGCATCCACCGCCGTCCTGGGGCCTTTGGCGACAACCGCCGAACCCCACACCTACGACCTGTGCGAGGTCCACGCACAGACCTTGACCGCCCCCAAGGGGTGGCAGGTGGTGCGCCTGACGACCAACTTCGAGCCGGCTCCGCCCTCGCCGGACGATCTCATGGCCCTGGTCGACGCAGTGCGCCGCGCCGCCGACATCACCGCCCACGACGCGCAGGCGGACATGGCAAGGGCGACGCCGACCCACCCCACCCCGGCACCTCGCGCCGAGACCCGCCGGAGCGGCAGCCCCGAGTACGGGCCCTTCCGCCGCGTCAACGGTGAGGAGGCGCCCCTGCCCGGCACCGACCAGGAGGCGTCGGCGGCGGATGCCACCAAGAGTCCACTGGATCCCTCCTCGCCATGGGCGCGCCGACGCTCGATGTTCCACGTCGTCGCCGACCAGGACACGGACCGGGTGGGCGCCCTCGGGCAGGACGCGCCCGACGGGGACTGAAGGGGCTCAGATGCCCCACTGAGGGGCGTCCAGCCCCACGCGCCGCTGCGCACCCACGGCATCGCGGTGCAATGCGCGGAAGTACTCGCGGTCGCGCAGGACGACCAACACCGCCGCGAGGAAACGTTCCGGATGGGTTGGGGCAGGTGGCGGGGGAGAGACCCGGACCTGGACCTTGGCGGCCAGTGAGCGGGCAAGGATCTCGCGCACATCGGGCCTGAGCGACGCATTGGTACGCATGAAGCCCAGGGCCTCGTTGTGCAGGGCCGGGGGCAGGGGAAGGATCTGGGCCGAGGAGGCCCACGCCCCCAGGTCCGGTGGCATGAGCAGCGCAGGGTGCGCCACTGGATTGGGCAGGGCCACCACCATGGTGCCCCCGGCCAGGTCGCCCAGACGTTTGCCCTTGGGGGAGACCATCATCGCCGTCAGTCCCAGGCCGCCGGCAGTACCCCAGATCTCGAGAACGGCCACGAGGGTCCGCACCATGACGTGGCGGGCCGTCACCGTGCCACCGTCGTCGCGCACCACATGGATGCCGAACGCCCACTTGCCCAAGGAACTGCCTCGTGTGAGGACCTCGACGAGGAAGGGCATGAGCACCATGATGAACACGGCGAAGGAAATCATGACGATGCGCGCCGACGAAGACGACAGGCTCTCGACGAGCGGTGAGAGGATGTTGCCGAGGAGCACCCCCACCTGGATGGTGATGACGGTGTCGACCAGACGAGCCGCGATCCGCAGCACGGGTGAAGCGGGATGGATCTCCAGTTCCACCGCTTCACCGGTGACGATCTTCTCTTCGGTGATGTGACGCACCGGGACGACGGGAGCACTCATGTGTGACACGCTAGCGGAGTGGACATCGATGCGCTGAGAGCAGCACGCGGCCCCGCGTGGGCGAGACTGCACACCCTGGCTTCGGGAGGCACCCTGGACGGGGCGACCACTGACGAGTTGGCTCGCCTGTACAGGCAGGGAACCGGTGACCTGGCCGCTGTGCGCGCTCTGAACCCCGACGCCGATGCCATCCGTTCCCTCTCCGGTGACCTGGCCCGGGCCCGCGCGCGCCTGACAGGGGTCTCAGGCATCTCCGGCGCCGCCGTGTCCGCATGGTTCCGCATCGTGCTGCCCGCGGCCCTGTACCGGATCCGGTGGTGGATCTTCGGCGTGATGATGGCCTTCCTGGCGATTGCGCTGCTCCAGGCATGGTGGCTGCTGCGCGACCCCTCGCTCTTCCAGCTGCTGGGCACCGAGTCGCAGCTTCGCCACTACGCGACCCGCGACTTCGTCGCCTACTACAGCCAGGACACGAATGCGGAATTCGCCGTGTCCGTGTGGGTGAACAATGCGTGGATCGCCGCCCAGTGCATCGGCGCGGGAATCACGGGCCTGTATCCGATCGCCGTCCTGTACAACAACGCTCTGGGTGTCGGAGTGTCCGGCGCCATCGTCTACCAGTACGCGGGCGCCTGGCAGTTCTTCCGATTCATCCTGCCCCACGGACTGCCCGAACTCACTGCCATCTTCATCGCGGGAGCCGCAGGCCTGCGGACCTTCTGGTCCGTGATCGTGCCCGGGCCGCTGACCCGCATGGAGTCCTTTGCCCGCACGGGTCGGGCGATGGTCACCGTGGCGGGCGGGACGACGATCCTCCTGTTCCTGTCGGGCCTGATCGAAGGATTCGTCACACCCTCGGAGCTGCCGGCCGCCGTGGAGATCGGCGCAGGGACACTCCTGACCGCCCTCGTGTGGGTCTACATCCTGCTGGTCGGGGGGCGCGCCGTGAAGGCCGGACACACCGGCGACCTCGAAGAGGATGCCGGCTGGTCACAGCCCGTGGCGGGCTGAGTCGCCGGCCACGGATCGGCCGGCCCAGGAGGACCGGGGAGCGCCCCGGGTTCAGAGCAGGCCGGCCTTCTTGAAGGCGATGTAGGTGTCGGAGGTGCGGGCCGCCAACAGGCCCGCGTCCACACTGATGACATGAGCACCCGCGCGAGACAGGTCAGTGCCTCCGAGTTCTTCCTCCGCAAGGCTGGACATGGCCGAGGCCGCCGTGTGCACCTGTGCCGCGTCGGCGCGCGCGGCAGCCAGCCGCGCCAGGTCAGGGTCCTGCGCACTGGCGACGATCACCCGGTGGCGTGACCCCAACTGGGAGATGGCGTCGAGCAGGTCCGGGTCCGATCCGACAGGCGGGACCTCGGTGAACAGCACGACCAGGGAAGTGTGGCGCACCGTGCGGTTGACCTCGGCGACCACTGCCGCCCAGTCGACGGGTTCCAAGGACGGGGCCACGTCGACGAGGTCGTGTGCGGCATTGCGCATGAAACCCGCGCCCCGCACGCCCGAGACCCGCGCGCGCACCTGGCGGTCCATGGCGATCATGTGCACCTGGTCGCCGGCTCGGTCCGCCAGCGCGCCCAGGAGGAATGCGGCCTCGATCCCTGCGTCCAGACGCGGTGCCACCCCCAGGTCGAGGACGTCCGCGTCCTTGCCGACCCCTCGCGGGGCCCCCAGCAGCATGGCGCCGGAACGGCCCGTGTCCAGGACCAGGACGACGTGCCTGTCGCGTTCAGGTCTCCACGTGCGAACGACCAGCTCCTTCGAGCGGGCCGACGCACGCCAGTCGATGTCACGCGGGTCGTCACCGCGCACGTACTCGCGCAGGGAGTCGAACTCGGTGCCCGGGCCGCGCAGAACCGTGGCCGTGGTCCCTTCGAGTTCGTGCAGCCGGGCAAGTCGCGAAGGCAGGAGCTTTCGGGCCCGGAACTCGGGCAGGACCGACACCGTGAGGGGGGCTGTGACCGAAGACTGGCGTGCAGCCAATCCCAAGGGCCCCCACACGCGCAAGGTCACGTAGTCGGCGCTACGGGTGCCGCGGCGCTCGGGCGCCAGGATCGTCTCCACCGTGGTCGTCGTCCCGGCGGGCAGGCGGATGTCGTGGCGGGCAGGCGAGGGCCGCATGGAGGGTTGCCAGGCATCACGCACCACCACGTGCAGGCCCCGGTTGGTCGGGTTGTGGAGAGTGATTCGCGAGGGTGTGGTCTCGTCGGCGCGCAGCGTGGACTCGACCTCGCGCAGCAGCTCCAGGCGCGAGGCAGGCACGGCCAACGCCATGTCCATCACGCACACGAGCAGGGCGAGGAGGATCCACCCCCAGGCCAACGCCGTGGAGGGCCACACGATGACGGGAACGACCCCGAGGGCGACCAGAAGCGCCGCACGCCACGACAGCGCCATCAGCGGGGAACCGGAACCTGGGCGAGGAGCCCTTCGATGACCGTGCGGGCGGTGATCCCTTCCAGGTCCGCCTCGGCGCGCAGACCCACACGGTGGGCCAAGGTGGGCACCGCCATCGCCTTGACGTCGTCGGGGGTCACGTAGCCGCGTCCCTGGAGGAAGGCCCACACGCGAGCCGTGCGCAGCAGGGCCGTGCCACCGCGCGGGGACACGCCCAGACGCAGGGAGGGGGAGCGCCTCGTCGCCTGGACCAGGTCGACGATGTAGGCCAGGACGGGTGCCGAGACCTCGACCTTGGCAGCGGCACGCCGAGCGGCCAGGATCTGCTCGGGTCCAGCCACTGCGGTGATGCCGACCGTGCCGAGGGACAGCGGGTCGAAGCCGCCCTGGTGACGGGCGAGGACCTTGATCTCGTCATCGCGTCCGGGTAGGGGCAGTTCGAGCTTGAGCAGGAAGCGGTCGAGCTGCGCCTCCGGAAGGGGGTAGGTGCCCTCGTACTCGACGGGGTTCTGCGTGGCCACGACCATGAAGGGGTCGTCGAGGGCGTGTGTGGTGCCATCGACACTGACCTGGTGTTCTTCCATGGCTTCGAGCAGAGCCGACTGGGTCTTCGGTGGGGTGCGGTTGATCTCGTCGGCCAGGAGCAGGTTGGTGAAGACCGGGCCGGGCCGGAACTCGAAGGTGGAGGTTCCGGCGTCCCACACCAGCGACCCCGTGATGTCGGCGGGCATGAGGTCCGGCGTGAACTGGACGCGGGCCATCTGCATGTCCAGGGCTGTGGCCAGTGTGCGGACCATGAGGGTCTTGGCCACGCCCGGAACGCCTTCGAGCAGCGTGTGACCTCCGGCGACCAGAGCGATGACCAGCCCGGTGACGGCGCCGTCCTGCCCGACCACTGCCTTGCCGATCTCCTGACGCAAGGCGACCAGGCAGTCACGGGTGCGCAGGTCCGCCTCGCTGAGATCAGGGCCGACGGGGACTCCGGCCCCCTGTGGGGCCATGGGGCCCGCCGACTGCCCGGGTGCCGGTGGCTGCGTCGGATGGGCGGGTGCCTGGGGCATCGCCGCCCCCGGTGCGGGAGTCGGGGTGGCTTGCCCCGTCCAGGGCTGTGCATGGCCCGGTGTCGGGGTGACGCCAGGAGGCATGTGCGCATGTCGGGGCAGGCCGGCTCCTCCGGCGCCCTGCCCATCGGGGAAACCGGGGTGGGTGTTCGGTTCAGACATGTCGGACGGTCTCCTCCAATTCGGTGAGTCGATCGGAAAGGGCCATGAGTTCCCTTTCGTTGGTCGGGGTGGGGCCCCACAGGACGTCGCGTGCGACGTTCGGGTCGACGCCTCGTTGGACGAGGGCGGCGTGGAGTTCGTCCGCCGGTGCCCGGGTGGACACGCCGGTTCGGCGGGCCAGCGCGCGGGCGGTGTGGCGGCGCAGGACCCGCGCAGTGTGCGCGTGGTCCTTCGAGTGGCGAAGAAGTCGGCCGCGACCGATCACGGTTTCCGCAGCGGGCACGTGGGAGGGCAGGTCTTCGGGGACCAGGCGCCCCAGGCGCCGCCCTCGTGCCATGCCCAGGACCAGGCCGGCACCCACGAGCACCACGAGGACGGGAACGAAGTGTGCGGGCACGGGGGTGGGGGCATCGTTGAGCGTGTCGCTCCAGTTGGGCACGTACCACACGACGGTGCCCGTGCGAGCTGCGGCGTTGATGACCAGCGCGGCGTGGCCCTCCTCGTCGACGGAGCGGTTCGTGGCGACATCGGGAGCGGCGATGAAACCACGCCACCCGGCCTTCGTCGTGCCTTCGACGTACAGGTAGGCCTGGTCCGGGTGGTCCTCCGTGCCGATCGGGAAACATCCGGTGAAGTCGCCTTCTGCCTCGTCCAACACCATGCCCACATCGGCTTTGGCCACCGCGCGTGCGGCGCGTGCGGCGGGCACGTCGCATGCGGCATCGATGCGGGTCGACTGGTGTTCGTACACGGAGGTCGAGTCGATGTGGGTTTCCTTGTCCGAGAAGTACGCACCTGTGCCGAGGTACAGGACCGAGGGCAATTCGTGGACGGCATCGGCGACCTCGTCATTCAGACGGTGCGCCCCTGCCACGACCAGTGTCGCCCCTTGACGGGCCTTGGTGACGGCTTCAAGTGCGCTGGCCGCTTCGACGACCTCCACCCCGTGGGCGCGCATCACCTGCACGACCGCGCGGGCACCGCCAGGAGTCGAGTTGGAGGCCGCCAGCGGACGCGCATCGCGTTCGAGGGAAGGCAGCAGGTACGTCATGACGAGGGCAAGGAGGATGACCCCGGCCAAGATGCCGACCGGAGCAAGGGAGCGGAGGAAACTCGTCGGGGTCGGGGTGACGACGGAGGTGCGAGTGGCCCTCATGGTGTCGGCACCCTCATACGGGGCGCCTCTTCGTGTGCGCCACGCGCCATGTCCGCCGACAGGGTCCGTCCATCCACCGTCGTCGAGTTTGACGTGGCCTCACGGCGGATTCTGGGCGCCTGGATGCGCACCTTGTCGCCCAATGCGACGACGAAGGAGGCCTCGTCCTCGGTGGCGGCGCGCTCGCCGTAGCGGATCTCGTCGAAGAGCAGCGCCGCGCGGTCGAGGTCGGCGGCCAAGGAGGGCACGGCCCTGCCGGAGCGGGTGGCGGCCTCGTGAGCGGTCAGGCCCGGGCTGTCGCGCAAGACGCCTGCAGCTGCCAGCCGCAGGACGACCACGCGGAATGCCCACACGCACACCTCGTCCCAGGCCCTGTCGCCCTGGGCGGCTGCCAGGCGTTCCAGGACGTCCTCCAATCGCACCGACTCCTCGTCGAAGACACTTCCCGAGGAGGACCTGTGGCGCAGTTTGATCGGATTGAGGACGACGACGACGACCAGGACGACTGCGGCAATGACGAAGCCCACCAGCAGGACCAGTTCAACCGGTGGGACAACGGTGGGACCGGCGTCAGTGGCGTCCTTGAACAGTTGCAGGATGGCGCGGATCAGACGGGTGAGCGGATTGAGCTCCGTCGAGTACTCGGGGCGCTGGAGCTCTTCGACGACCCACTGCAATGCCTGGTCGTCGTCGGGGGTGATCACATCGCCGGTGGGCTTCACTGTCGGGCGGCCTCAGCCAGTTGGGCGGCGATGCCTTCGGAACGCATCCTCTCGTCGATGAACATGAGGGTGACGAAGGCACCCGACAGGGGCAGGACGATGCCGCTGAGCAGAGTGGACAAGAACATGGTCGCGGCCTGGCCCACGGCCGGCGAACCCAGGATCACGAACAGGCTGGCGATGGCCCCGGCGAAACCTCCGAGCAACCCGGAGGCGAAGGACAGGACCATCCCCATCAGCCAGTAGCGGCCCAAGGTGCGCCAGAACGCGCCCTTCGTGAGCTTCCACGAGCGTCCCAGAGCGGCGATCGGACCCTGGTGTTCGAGGACCACGGACAGCGGGGCGAAGACCAACTTGACCGACAGGGCGACCACCGCGAGGGCGATGAGGAGGAAGGCCAACAGGACGAGCAGGACGACCCCGACAATGGCCCCGGGGGACAGCTCCTCCGGGTTGCTTCCCACGATCGCCCACACGCCAAGGCCCACCGGGGCGCCCACGACCAGGAGGACCACGATCTGGATGAGGGAGATGAGGATCGACACCCCGAGCAGCGGCAGGACGCGCGGAGCCACCGCACGCCAGGCGTCACCGACCGACGCCTTGCGGCCGAGCACCGCGTCATGGACCGTGATGGCCAGGATGCCGGTGAGGATCGTCGTCGACAGGGCGATCAGGCCGGAGGAGAACAACGTCGAGAAGATCATTCCCGAGATGGCGGCGGCGGTCTGGGTGAGCTGGTCCTCGGCATTGGCGGTCATGAGGTCCTGCTCGGCCAAGGCGAAGACGTAGTCCCACGCGAAGAACTGGAGGATGCCGGCCACCAGTGCGACGAGCGCCATGACCGCCATGGAGAATCCGAACATCACCGACGGATTGGCGCGCACCGCCCGGAACGTGCCTTCGAAGAGTTCCGCGAGGCCCAGGGGGCGCAGGGGGATGATCCCCGGGCGGGGGGCGCTGTCGCCCCACACCGGCGGCGCGGGCGGGAGTTGGGCACCTCCCTGTGGCTGCGGGCCCCACGGGCCGGCCTGGCCGGCGGGAACGCCTGGAGGCCCCGCCCACACGCCCTGTGGGGCTCCGCCGGGTGCGCCCTGTTGCCACGGTGAGGGTGCGGGGGCCCCTTGGTTCCACGAGGCCGGGGCCTGTCCGACGGCGCCCTGCTGAGCATCCGAGGACGACGTCCATGCGGCGTGGCCGCCCTGTGCGGGGTCCATGGGAGGTTCGGAGGGTTGGCGCCACTGCCCGTGCGGGTCGGCCTCGGTCATCGTGTCTCCTGGAGTTCACGCACGTCGGCAGGCCCGACGCGTCGGGTCCATCCTGCCACGGGCACCGGGGACACGCTGCGGGTGGATCATGACACGTCGGGAAGTCGGCCCGGACCGGCCGGGTGGCGTGCGCACAGGGCCGGTTCGTGACACGATCGGGACATGAGCTCGCGCATTCTCGTCGTGGATGACGACGTCGCACTGTCCGAGATGATCGGAATCGTCCTTGGAGCCGAGGGATACACGGTCGTGGACTGCGCAGACGGCGCCCTCGCCCTCGACACCTTCCGACAGGTCGCACCCGACCTCGTCCTTTTGGACCTCATGCTTCCCGGGCTCGACGGCATCGAGATCTGCCGCCTCATCCGCCGCGAGTCCGACGTGCCCGTCGTCATGCTCACCGCCCGCTCCGACACCACCGACGTGGTCGCCGGACTCGAAGCCGGAGCCGACGACTACGTGCCCAAGCCCTTCAAACCCAAGGAGCTCGTGGCCCGCGTACGCGCCCGCCTGCGTGGACGCGAAGAGGTCGGCGAGGAACACCTGACCATCGGTGAGATCGTCGTCGACGTGCCCGGACACGTGGTTCGCCGCGGCGGCGAGGAGATCGCCCTGACCCCCCTCGAATTCGACCTGCTCGTTGCCCTGGGGCGAGCCCCGTGGAAGGTCTTCTCACGCGAGGAACTGCTGGAGAAGGTCTGGGGATACCGCCACGCCGCAGACACGCGACTGGTCAACGTCCACGTCCAGCGCTTGCGCTCCAAGATCGAACGCGACCCGGAAAAGCCGGAGGTCATCGTCACCGTCCGCGGCGTCGGCTACCGCGCTGGAAATGCCTCCTGAGGCGATCGAGTGTGTCAAGGGCCTGTGGCGCCGCGTCGCCGCCTGGCCCTTGGTCGCCCTGGTCCGTTCCTCCATCTCGATCCGCTCCGCCCTCGTCATCACGGCCGCCGGCATGGTGGCCGTCACCGTCTTCGGGGGCCTGGTCGCCACCCAGATGAAGACCGGGATCTTCGAAGCGCGCCGCGCCCAGGTGCTCGAAGACGCCTCCGTGCGTTTCTCGGGCGCGCAGGCCACTTTCGAACAATCCACCGCCTCCAGCCCCGACCAGGTCCAGGAGGTCGCGCGTCAGACGGTGGAGTCCACCAAGGCCTCAGCCGCCGGGGCGGGCGCCGTGTCCGTCCTGCTGCTGCGCACCCCCGGGAACTCCGGTGGATTCCGCATCAACGAGATCGTCGACCCCACACTCGACGCGGTTGTCACCGATCAGATTCGCACGGCCATCCGCGACACCGGCAAGGCCCACTGGCAGTCCGTCGCGATTCCCGCCGCCGGCGCCGACTCCTTCGGCAATCCCGGAATCCTGGTGGGGATGCAGGTGCGCCTGCCTCGGGCCGGGGTCCACCAGCTGTTCATCGTCTACTCGTTGGCGGATGACCAGGCCATGGTCGACATGGTCATGGAGGTTCTGGCCATCGGCGCGGTTCCACTACTCGTGCTGGTGCCCATCGGCACCTTCTGGACCCTGCACCACCTGCTGCGCCCGGTACGTACGACGGCCAGAGCCGCCTCGCGGCTGGCCGAAGGCGACCTTGAGGCGCGCGTCTCCGTGTCAGGGGTGGACGAGATGAGTCGCCTGTCCAGCGCCTTCAACGACATGGCCTCCTCCTTGCAGGACAAGATCGTCGAGTACGACACCCTGTCCAAGCTCCAGCAGCGATTCGTCTCCGACGTCTCCCACGAGTTGCGTACGCCCCTGACGACGATCCGCATGGCCGAGGAGATGATCTGGCAGGACCGGGACGCCCTCAAGGGGCCTTCCAAACGCTCCGCGGAACTGCTCCACGGGCAGGTGGCGCGTTTCGAGTCGATGCTCTCCGACCTGTTGGAGATCTCCCGATACGACGCCCGCTCCACTCTGCTCGACACCGAGACCACGGACCTGCGGCCGCTCGTGGAAAAGGTCGTCACCGCCAATGAGGAACTCGCCTCAAGGCTCTCCGTGCGCGTGCAGATCCACGCGCCGGGGCAACGCTGCGCGGCCGAGATCGACTCCAGGCGCATCGAACGCGTCCTGCGCAACCTGCTGGTCAACGCCGTCGAACACGCCGATGGGACTGCGGTCGACATCCACGTGGCCGCCACACCCACCGACGTCGCCGTCCGGGTCCGCGACCACGGGGTCGGCATGAGCGAAGAGGTCGTGGACAGGGTCTTCGACCGCTTCTACCGCGCCGACCCCGCCCGCGCCCGCACCACCGGCGGTACCGGGCTGGGTCTGTCGATCGCCCGCGAGGACGTCAGTGCCCACGGGGGCACCATCGAGGCCTGGGGTCGCCCGGGACAGGGCGCCTCCTTCCTCGTCACACTGCCCAAGACCGTGGGCGATCCGGTTCGAACCCGTCCGCTGGAACTGTGGAAGGAGGAATGATGACCCGGGTACCGGGCCGTCGTCCCCGCGCGTGGCGGACACCCGCCGTCAGCGCCGCCCTCGCCCTCGTCCTGTCGGTGTCCGCCTGCTCCGCACTGCCGACGTCCAGCGCTCCCCAGGCCTTCGACGTCGAAGTGCCCGACTCCCCACCCCTTGTCCTGTCCGCAGGCGGCCCCGCCGAAGGCGCCACCGCCCAGGAACTCGTCCAGGGTTTCCTTCTGGCATGCGCCGCAGGAGCCTCCGACGACTTCGCCACCGCGCGCCTGCACCTGACCACCGCCTCGGCACAGTCGTGGAACCCCCAAGCCGGCGTCCAGATCTTCCCGACCGACGCCACCCCGGTGATCTCCACCCCGACCGAAGCCGAGAAGGCCACACGCACCACGGTCAGCCTGGAGGTCCCCGCCGTGGCCTCAGTGGACTCCCACGGGATCCTCACCAGGGCTCCGGCCTCCTCCGTGTCAGCCACCTTCCACCTCGTGCGCGAGAACGGACAGTGGCGCATCGACGCCCCCGATGACGGGATCGTCGTCTCGCAGGCCTCCTTCCTGGCCACCCACGACCTCGTCAACCTGCAGTTCCCCACAGCCGCCGGAGACGCCCTGGTCGCCGACCCACGCTGGTACCCGGCGCGCCGCCTCGCCACCCACCTCGTCCAAGGACTTGTCGAAGGTCCACGTGAGTCACTGACCACGGTGCTGCAGAACGCCGTGCCGGCAGGCACCGTCCTGGACTCGCGCGGGGTCGAAGTCACAGACGGCCTGGCAAAGGTCCTGCTCAGCGGTCAGGCGCCCACGGGCAGGGCCGCGGCACTCATGCGCTGGGAGATCGAGCAGACCCTCACCGCCGTGCCCGCCATCTCCGGGGTCCTGGTCAGCGTGTCCGGGCAGGAACTCGTGGGAGCCTCCCCTCCGGGACCCGACTACTCCCTCGATGCGGCCCTGGTCCTGACCGACCAGGGCCTGGGGTCCTGGACCGCCGGCACCATCCGCCCCCACCTGGCGCCCAATGGGCCCGGCGATGCCGCCTCGGACCTGGCGCTCGGGCCCCTCGGCGACTCGCCAGTGGTGTGGCGCGAGGCAGACACCTTGACCATCTCCGCCGCCTCCGGCCTTCAGCGGCGCCGGATCCACGTCAAGGCGGCGCCGGTCCATGTCTCGGTCGACAGGTACGGGTGGGTGTGGGTGCCTGCCTCTGCGGCTGCTGCGGCTGCTGCGGGTGGGGGCGGAGTCGATGGGGCCGAGGATCTCGGAGCACTTGCCACTGCTCGACCGATGGTGGCCTTGGACGCGAACGGGCGCACCGCGGTGCCCGAGTTGCCCTCGGACGTGGCGCAAGGCCTGGTCCGTGTCCATGTCTCACCCGACGGCAGCCGGGTCCTGCTCCTTCGGTCCTTCGGCGGTGCGACCGGCCTGTGGTCGGCAGTGGTCGAACGGAGCGGCGACGGCACTCCCATGGGTCTGGGGCAGGTGGAGCCCGTGCCCGCACTGGCGGCAGGGGTCGTCGACGTGTCGTGGGCGGGGCCGTCACGATTCGTCGCTCTGGTCAACGAGACCCCGGGTACGGCCGATTCTGCGACATCGATGTTCACAGTGGACTTCGGGGGTCTTGCCTCTTCGGCCCCTGCGCCCGCGCACGTGGTCTCGATCAGTGCCGGCCCGGCGGCCTCGAGTCTGGTGGTCACCCTGGACGACGGCACTCGCCACACCCGCAGCGGAGCCTTGTGGCAGCCGGTGGCCTCGACTGTCAAGGACTTGCGTTTCCCGGGCTGACGTGGTGGGCCGTGGACGCCGGGAGTCCGCTCGTGAACAGGGGGCTGCCGCGACTGCCCTTGTCCACAGGGCCCACCGAGGCGCCAAGCGCTGTCCACAGGGGCCCGATTCTCGTCTGTGTCACAGGCCCGCCGGTGTTTGCATGGACGTGTGGACGGCACATTCGATCCAGTGGGCCCCAGCACCCCGGTCGCCCGGATTCGCCGGGGGTGGAGGAGGTGTGTGCGCCTACTTGTCGACTTGGCGCTGCCGGCCACCTGCCCCGGCTGCGGCCAGTGGGACACGCCCCTGTGCGCATCCTGTGCCGCCAGGTCGGGCGGGCCCGTCGGACAGTGGAGCCCCTTGGAGGTTGAGGGCAGGTGCGCTGCGGCACCGCTGCTCACCCTGGGCGGTTACGAGGGCGAGCTGCGCGGACTCGTCCTGGCCGCCAAACACTCCGCCCGGTGGGATCCGCACTCGTGGCTGGAGCGGGCCGGGGCCACCCTCGCGCGAGGCCTCGTCGACCAGGGCCTGCTCGCCTGGACCGGCCCACCCGGCCCGGATGCGCCGACCCGGGTGTGGGTGGTTCCGGCGCCCTCGAGTTGGCGCAGGCGCCTTTTCGGACGGGAGGTGACAGTGGTGCTGGCCTGTGCGGTGGCCCGGGAACTGGCGGAGCGTGCAGGGGTCAGTGCGGAGGTCGTCGAGGCCGCCTGGCTGCGCCCCGGCGCCCGGGGCCAGTCCGGCAAGACCTCCGCCGCACGTCGCAGGGGGCGGCGTGGGGCGATGCTCGCCCTGGTCGAGGTGCCGACCCGGGTCGGCCTCGTCCTCGTCGATGACGTCGTCACCACCGGAGCAACTGCGCGTGAGCTGGCGCGGGTCCTCGGGGGCCGGTGGTGCGTCTTCCTGGCGCTGGCGCGTGCGTGAGTGGTCGCCACCTGCGATGACACCACCCGATTCCTTATGACGTGGGTCACCGCGTGCGCTACGATGAGGCCATCACGAGACGTGGTTCCACGAGGACGAGGACGTCCTGGGGGCCGCCGCCGGAGGGAGGTGGGAACCAGACACACCGTCCGGGGTGACGATGCCGCCGGACACCACCCACGCGGGCTTCGCCCGCCAGTTCCTCTGGAGGAAATGATGGACATCACTGTCGTTGCGCGAAATGCCGAGATCCACCCGAACTTCCGTGAGTACGTCGAGGAGAAGGTCTCCAAGATCACCCAGTTCTACCCGCGAGCCCAGCGGGTCGACGTCGAACTCACCCATGAGAGAAATCCGCGTCAGGCCGACACGGCGGAGCGGATCGAACTCACGGTCTACGGCAAGGGCCCGGTGATCCGGGCCGAGGCGAAATCGGCAGACAGGTATGCGGCGGTCGACATCGCGGCGGGCAAGCTCTATGAACGCCTGCGCCGTCTGCGTGACCGCGCGAAGGACCACCGTCGCCACCTGGATGTGCCCGACGGGGCCGACCTGCCGGTCGAGCTGCCCGAGGTCGCTCCTGAAGTCGAGGTGCTCGAAGAGGCGACACTGCGCAGTGCCGGTGACCTCAAGGTTGGAGAGGCTCGTGAGGAGCAGCTGGGCGATTCCCCGGTGATCGTGCGTCAGAAGGTCCATGAGGCCGAGCCCATGACCCTGTCGGAGGCCCTGTACCAGATGGAACTCGTGGGACACCCGTTCTTCCTGTTCATCGACAGTGAGACGAAGCAGCCCTGTGTCATCTACCACCGTCACGGCTGGACCTACGGCGTCTTGCGCCTGAACACGACTGTGAGCTGAGCGCCGTCGCCTGTCAGGGACCACGCCCGGGGGCGGGAGCACGCGGCGAATACCCGTGCTCCCGCCCTTCGTCGCGAGATTCGTCCGTCATCCGGTGGGAATCGTCCGTCAGTGTTCGTGAGCACCTTCGTCGAGTTGCTTGGGTGATGCACCCACAGTTCTGAGACGTCGAAGACAAGGAAAACGCCTTGGTTCACGACCTCGGCGACTCGCCTTCGAGGTCAGAGGCCGATGGCGCGCCTGAATCGCGCGGGCGGTCACCTCCTTCGTGCCCCCCGGATCCGTCAACGCAGGTGACGGACGACCGGATTCAAGGCTCTGCCTGGCACACGAACCTCCGAGAGGAGCGGCGCACGGGCAGGCTCCGCCCTCGTCAGAACCCAAGAAGCCCGCGCCTGGACGAATGACGGACGATTCTCACCGAGGGACGGACGAATCTCACGGGATGACGGACGAATCTTGCGGTGAGGGAAGGAGAGCGGTGGGGTGGGGAGGGTGGGCGGAGGACGCTCCTTGCCTCGAGGTGCGTAGACTGGGGGCTGCGTGCCGACGCGCACGTCCGCGGTCCTGGAGACCCGGCCACTGACATGGGAGACCCTGTGGGCATCATCGACAAGATCCTCCGCGCCGGCGAAGGGCGCCAGTTGCGCAAGCTCGACCGGACGGCCAAGCAGGTCGAGGCGCTGCGAGAGGACTTCGAGCAACTCACTGACGAAGAGCTTCGTGCCAAGACCGATGAGTTCAAGGAGCGTCTGGCGCAGGGGGAGACCCTGGACGACCTGCTCGTCGAAGCCTTCGCCACCGTCCGCGAAGCCGCATGGCGCGTCCTGCGTCAACGCCCCTTCCACGTCCAGATCATGGGCGGCGCCGCCCTTCACGGCGGCAACATCGCCGAGATGAAGACAGGCGAGGGCAAGACCCTGGTGGCCACCATGCCCGCCTACCTGCGATCCCTGACCGGCAAGGGCGTCCACGTGGTCACCGTCAACGACTACCTGGCCAAGTACCAGTCGGACCTCATGGCCCGCGTCTTCAACTTCCTCGGAGTGTCGGTGGGCTGCGTCCTGGTCGGGCAGGAGCCCGCCGAAAGGCGCCGCCAGTACGAGGCCGACATCACCTATGGCACCAACAACGAGTTCGGCTTCGACTACCTGCGCGACAACATGGCCCAACGCGTGGAGGACATGGTCCAGCGCGGCCACAACTACGTCATCGTCGACGAGGTCGACTCGATCCTCATCGACGAGGCCCGCACACCACTCATCATCTCCGGCCCTGCCTCCGGTGACGTCAACCGGTGGTACACGGAGTTCGCACGCATCGCACGCCTGCTCGAAGCCGGTGTCGACTACGAGGTCGACGAGAAGAAGCGCACTGTGGGCGTCCTGGAGGACGGCATCGACAAGGTCGAGGACCAGCTGGGCGTCGAGAACCTCTACGAGGCCGCGAACACACCGCTCATCGGCTTCCTGAACAATGCCATCAAGGCCAAGGAGCTCTTCCACCGCGACCGCGACTACATCGTCGACGGGGGAGAGGTCCTCATCGTCGACGAGCACACCGGCCGCGTCCTGCCGGGCCGCCGCTACAACGACGGCATGCACCAGGCCATCGAGGCCAAGGAAGGCGTGCAGATCAAGGCCGAGAACCAGACGCTGGCCACGATCACCCTGCAGAACTACTTCCGCTTGTACCCCGAAGGTTCGCGCGCGGGCATGACCGGCACCGCCGAGACCGAGGCCGCCGAGTTCGCCTCGACCTACAAGATCGGCGTCATCCCGATCCCCACGAACCGTCCGATGATCCGCAAGGACCAGACGGACCTGGTCTACCCGACGGAGAAGGGCAAACTGGCCGCCATCATCGAGGACATCGTCGCCAGGCACGATGCGGGCCAGCCGGTCCTGGTGGGCACCGCCTCCGTGGAGAAGTCCGAGCTGGTTTCGCGCCTGCTCAAGGAACGCCACATTCCCCACCAGGTCCTCAACGCCAAGCAGCACGCGCGCGAGGCGCAAGTCGTGGCCATGGCCGGCCGCAAGGGCGCCGTGACGGTGGCGACCAACATGGCCGGTCGAGGCACCGACATCATGCTGGGCGGCAACTCGGAGTTCATCGCCCAGGCCAACCTTGCCGCCCGCGGACTGGATCCGAAGGAGAACCCCGAGGAGTACCGGGAGCAGTGGCCGATCGCCCTCGAAGAGGCCGAGGCCGCCGTCCAGGCCGAACGTGAAGAGGTGCGCGAGCTCGGCGGCCTCTACGTCCTGGGCACTGAGCGTCACGAGTCCCGGCGCATCGACAACCAGTTGCGAGGCCGCTCCGGGCGCCAGGGGGACCCGGGCGAGTCCCGCTTCTACCTGTCCATGGAGGACGACCTCATGCGTCTGTTCAACCAGGGACTGGCTCAGCGGATCATGTCCTCGGGCGCCTACCCGGAGGATCTGCCTCTGGAGAACAAGGTCGTCACCCGCTCGATCGCCTCCGCCCAGCGCCAGGTCGAGGCGCGCAACTTCGAGATCCGCAAGAACGTCCTGAAGTACGACGACGTCATGACAGGTCAGCGTGAGCTCATCTACGACGAGCGTCGCCGCGTCCTGGAGGGTGAGGACCTCAAGGTCCAGTTGAGCTCCTTCGCGGAGTCCCTGGTCACGGGAATCGTCGACCAGCACACGGCTGGCCTGCCCCCGCGCGACTGGGACCTGGACGTCCTGTGGGACACCCTGCGCGCCTACTACCCGCCCTCGGTCACCTACGCCGAGGTCGAGAAGGAGTACGGCGGTCGCGCCTCCATGGTCCGATCCGACCTGGTGGGCGAGGTCGTGGGCGACATCCGCACCCAGTACATGGAGGCGGAGGAGCGTCTCAACGCCAATCCGCTGGCTCTCCAGCAGTTGGGCGAAGAACCCATGCGGGAGCTCGAGCGCCGCGTCGTCATCGCCACAGTCGACCGCCTGTGGCGTGAGCACCTCTACGAGATGGACTACCTCAAGGAGGGCATCGGATTGCGGGCGATGGGCCAGCGTGATCCGTTGGTCGAGTACAAGGACGAGGGCGCCAAACTGTTCAGCGCAATGATGGAGAGGATCCGCGAGGAGTCCGTCCAGCAGGTCTTCGGTTTCGTCAAGCAGTTCGACGTGGCTCTGACCAACGCCCAGGAACAGGCCGATCGTGTCCGGGCGGCCGAGCCTGTCGCCACCGGGAAGCCCTCCACCGGCGTGTCCGCATCGGCCGAGGCCGGCGCCGCCACTGCGTCCGCCGCCCCGGGTCAGGCGGCCCCCAGTGCGTCGGCCACGGTGGATGAGAGCACTGTGGCGGCTGTGCGCGCCGCAGCAGTGGCCAAGGCCGCCTCGGTCATGGGTACCGTGGGCCACGAGAGTCAGTCGCGACGTCTGAGGTACTCCTCATCCGACAGGGAGAGGACCAGCGCGTCGGCTCCTTCGCCGACTTCGGGCGAGGGGCCCTTCGCCGGTGGCAACCGCGCGCAGCGGCGTGCTGCACGTCGTCGACGCAAGCACTGAGTCGTCAACTGTGTTCGAGGGCGGTGGTCAGCCACCGCCCTCGAATTGCTTCCATCCGCAGGGCGAGGACTCGCGGGCGCCGGCCGCTGGAGACGAGCGCTGCGACCTCGACCACTCCGTCGCGAACGGTGCTCACCCTGCAGGCGCGCACGACCGCTGCGGCAGCCTTGCGCGCGCCGCTGACCTGCAGGTCGTGGCCGACAAGTGCGAGGACCTCCGGGGTGACCCACCGTCTGAGTTGGGCGAGAGGACGGTGTCCGTCGAGCACTTCGCTCAGGCCCCGGGCAATGCCTTCGGCCCAGGTGTGCGGGTCCGGCAGCGGGAACGTCATGAGCAGGGGCGCCTCGGGCTGCTGGTCGCGCACGGGGTGGGCCCGAGAACCGACGAGGTTCACCTGGTGCAGGTCATGGTGCCGATGCACTCGGGTGCCCGGGGAACGGGGCGTTTGGGGCGCGGAGACGGCGTTGGTGGCGCCTGGGGATCCTGCGCGCGAGCGGGCGCTGCGCTGCTGGGCGATGGTTCTCATTGCAGTTCTCCGGGTATGTGGAGGACCTGCCCCGGCAGGATGAGGTCCGGGTCGGCCCCGATGACGTCTCGGTTGTGGGCATACAGGGTCGGCCACGCCCGGGCGATGTCCGCCTCAGAGGCATCAGGGTCGAGAAGATCCGCGGAAATCGACCACAGGCATTCTCCGCCGGCCACCACATGTGTGTCGGCGTCTTCCGGGGGTGCGACGGTTGTGGGCGGGGCCGACACCTGTGGTGCAGGTGCAGGCGTCGCAGGTGCCGGCTGCGCACTCTGGGCCGCTTCCGCCTTCGGTGGGGTCTGTGGCGGAGCGGATGAGGCTGCCGCACCCATGTCCGACAGGTCCAGCCCCCACACGAGATCGTCCTGAAGGGGGACCTGCGACACTGTGCCGGGGTCGGCCGGGGGAGCCTCGGCGGCCAGGGCGGAGCCCAGGCCCGAGGCGAGCAGACCCACGCCGAGTGCTGCTCCGGCGCTCGAGCGGGCGAGGAGGCGACGCGCCGAGGGACTTCCCGCCACTTCGACGAGTGAGCGACACGCGCGGGCCAGGCCCGCGGGAGTGGAGCGCAACAGGGACAGACGCGCAATGAGCAGGCTCAGGGAGTTGTGGGCGAGCAGGAGTGCGGCCACCAGCGCGAGGACAGCGGCAAGGAGCAGGTCGGGGCGGTGCTCCGGCGTCTGCGGCCACATGTGCCATGCCGCGAATGCGAGGCCTGCGCTGACCGGTGGGCCCACCACGGTCAAGAGCCCGTTCATCAGGCGTTCGACGTGATCACTGCCGGAGTGGGAGAGGGGTTGCGTCGTGTCCATGAGTTCTCCACGTTGAGATTGGTGTCCGTCGATCTCTCCCACACATGGTGTCATTGAGTTCAGTTCATGTCAATGGGTGCGATTCGAGATGAAGCTGTGATCCGCTGAGATGCGCGCAAAGCGACTTGCTGTGGGAACGTGGAGGTGTGGACCTGGAGATGATGTTCGCCGACCTGTCGAGTCGCTTCGATGCCCAGCGCCGCGAGGAACGAGAAGGGGAAATCGTCGACCTCGCCGACTCCGAACGCACGCGCATCACCTTGGACATGCGCATCCGTGCGATGCGCGGGGCGGTGCTCAGCCTGTCTCTGCGTGGCGGTGGGCGGCTGATCGGGCGGGTGGTCGACGCTGCGCGGACCTGGGTCCTCCTGGACGAGGGCACCGGGCAGTCGCTCATTCCAATGCGTGCCGTGGTCGTGGCTGAGCCGCTGCGAGGTGTGGCCGGCGGCGACGGTGCGGTCTCCACAGGTCTGACCATCGGCCACGCCTTGCGTGAATTGGCGGACATGCGCGCACGCCTACGTGTGGACCACGATGCGGGTTCGCATGTGGGGCGCATTGTTGCGGTCTACCGCGATCATCTCGACCTCGAGGTCGACCGCGGGGGTGTGGACGGAGACACGCGGGACGTCGGCGAGCGAACTGTCGTCGCCGTGCACCTCGAGGGACTCACCCGCATCAGCGTGCGCGGGTGGGCTTGAGGTGGTGTGAGGGGATTTCAGTCCGTCTGGCCCGCGGTGATGCGCTCGCGGGTCGCGGTGTACTGGTCCTGGATGAACTTCTCCAGGACGGTCTCCTCCACACGCCACGTGCGCTTGCCGCCGACCTGGATCGCGGGCAGTTCTCCCGAGGAAACCAGCGCCCTGGTTGCCGACATCGTGAGGTTCAAGGTTTCGGACACATCTGCCAGGGTGAGAAATCTAGGGCTCATGACTCAATCATGCCATTGCATCACGGTTCATGCCAAGAGCAAATCCTCTCGGACATCACCGGATCTTGGCAAGGAGTGGCCCCAGCTGGCAAGATGTGATGGTGACCACCAAAGCAACCAAGATCCGAGTGACCCGGGACCGCCCCGTGTGGAAGGACCCGAGGTTCATCGGAGGACTTCTTCTGGTCATCCTCGCCGTCGTCGGCACGACGTGGATCGTCTCCGTCGCACGCAACGGCACTCCGATGCTGCAGGCCACACGCGCCATCAGCCCAGGGGAGGTCCTCGACTCCTCCAACACCACCGTCGTCGAGGTGCGCACGGAGAGCGACGTCTACGTCAAGGACGGTGAACTGCCCGAGGACGCCGTCGCCACGCGCACCATCGACAAGGGAGAATTGCTCACCTTCAGCGCCGCACGAGCCGGCAGCGACCTCAAGCTTCGTCGCATCGTCCTCACCGTCGCCCAAGCTCTGCCCGAGAGCGTCCAGGCCGGCGACGAACTCGAACTGTGGGCGGTGCCGGACGACTCCCTGGCCGGAAAGGACAAGGTCGAGCCTCGTCAGCTCGGCAGCAGGGCCACTCTCGTCCAGGTCCTGGAGGCGAACACGGCAGATCGAGGGCGTCGCATCGAAGTCGTCCTCCACGCCGAGGACCTGCCCGAAGTCCTCAGCGCCACCACCCGACGCACCACCTTGACCGCAGTTCCGGTGGGACGATGAGCGGCCCCGTCCACGCCGTCGCCCTGCTGGCGGACGCCGAGGTCGAAGGCGCCATCGTCGCCGCCATCGGGCGGCATCCTGGAGTCCTCGAAGTCGTCCGGCGCTGCGCTGACCTTGCAGAGGTTGTCGCCGCCGTCCGAGCGGGCACGGCCGACTTGGTGTGCATCGATGCCGACGACCCCGACCTGGACGCCCGCGTGGTCGAGGACCTGCTCCTGGCCGGGGCGGGTGTGGTCCTGCTGGTCGACGGTCGGAACCCGTCCGCCTTGGCGCTGGGTGCGGACGCAGTCATCCCCTCCCGGGCCACCGACCAGATCATCGAGGCCCTTCTCGCCCTCGTGCGCGGGGACAGGGCCCTTCGAGCGCTCGGGTCGCGAGGAATCCCTGCGGCGCCCCTGCCGGAGGAACTCGACTTCCCGCGTCCCGGCCAGGAAATCACGCCCGGGCCGGGCGGAAAGCTCGTGGCCGTGTGGGGAACCTCGGGCGCCCCGGGCCGGTCCACCAGTGCCCTCGCGGTCGCCAGATGGGCCTCCCACGCGGGAAAGACCGTCGTGGTCGACGCGGACACGTTGAACCCGTCCTTGGCGCACATGCTGTCCCTGCCGGTGGACCCCTCGGGCCTGGGGGCGCTCTCGCGTGTGGCCGGACGCGGAGGCGTGAGCCCGGCAGACGTCAACCGGGTCGTGCACACCCTGGATGACGGATTCTCCGTCCTCACGGGCCTGGGGGTGCCCCAGCGTTGGAAGGAGGTGGGCCCCGCCGCGCTGGTCGACGTGCTCCGAGCCGCTCGGCGGGTGGCCCACACCGTCGTCGTCGACCTGCCTGCGGTCAACCTGGACCCCGTGGAAGAACGCAGTTTGCACCAGGGCACCCGGGACGAGACCACCGCAGCCGTCCTGAGGGAAGCGGACACGGTGCTGATGGTGGCGCGCGGCGACGCGGTGGGCCTGCACCGGCTCTCCCTGACTCACGAGTGGTGGAGCAACCAGGGCTTTTCCGCCCGCCTGGTCGTGTGCGTCAACCGGTGTTCGAGCGCTGCTGCCGGCCCCCGCTGGCCGAACGCCATTCGGGCCGCGCTGGCCCCCTTTCTCGACGGACACCTCGTCCACTTGGTTCCCGAGGACGAAGCGGTGCCCGACGCCCTGCTTCGCGGACGCACGGTGGTCGACAATGCGCGGGAAGCCCCCGCGTCCAGGGCGTGGGCGGAGCTTGCCGCCACCGTCGTGCAGGGCATGTGAGAGCAGCTCATGTCGCCTTCGTGGGACACTGAGGCATGCGCATCTTCTGCCCCGCGATCTCGTCGGACCTGTCGGCCAACTCCTTGGCGCCCTCCACCGGATGGACGGTTGTCGCCCCTCCTGGGGTCCGCGGTGAGGAACTGGAGGTTCTCGAGGACGACGCCCAGACCGAGGCCGCGCTGGCCTCGCTGGAAATGCTGCGGGACACGCCGGGCAACGCCCTACGCAGGATCGTCCTGGCCGTCGACGTGACGAAAGCCGACGTCCCTGAAGGCGAAGGGGTGGTCGAGGTCGCCCCGGGTGCCCTCGGGTGGGCCGATGTCGTGGCCGTCCTGGTCGACGGCGAGGAGGCCGAGGTCCTGGTGAAGGCGGTCGTGGAGGCCACCGAGCAGGACGAGGCCGATGACGCTGTGGCCGCCCTGTGGGAGGAGGCACTGGAGTGGTACGACGTCGAGGAGATCAAGGACCTCGCGATCGCACTGCTCTGATGGCGGCGTATTGTTTCGACCTGCGCAGGCCGGCGAGGTCAGCGCCTGAGCGTCACGGTGGATCCCCGTGACGGCTCCCACGAGACGATGACCTGTTCAGGAATGCGTCTGGCCAACTCGTCCACATGGGAGATCACCCCGACCGTGCGTCCACCTTCGCGCAGCGCCTCAAGTTGACCCATGACGACGTCCAGGGTCGCGGCGTCCAACGACCCGAATCCCTCATCGATGAACAAGGTGCCCATCTCGATGCCCCCGGCTTCGGCCGTGACCACGTCCGAAAGCCCCAGGGCGAGGGCCAAGGAGGTGTAGAAGGTCTCGCCGCCGGACAGGGTGCGGGTGGCCCGCACTTCGTCCGTGTCGTGGTCGCGCACCCGCAGGCCAAGGCCGGACTTGCGTGACTGCGTGCCATCGTCGAGGACCTTCTCCAACTCGTAGCGTCCCGAGGAGATATCGAGCAGGCGCGGATTGGCGGCGTCAAGAACCTCCTGGAAGCGCGACATGAGGACCCATGAGGCCAGTGGAGTCTGCAAGAGGTTCTCCGGACCGGTGGCATTGGCCAAGGCCGACAGACGACACACGGCGCCGGCCTCGCTGGCGGCGCGATCCCGGACCTCGGCGGCAGCCGTGAGCGAGTCGAGGGCGCGACTGGCCTCCTGCAGGGCCGTGGTGCGGGCAAGGACCTCGGCGGAGGCGGCGGCGAGCGCCTCCCGCGCAGCAGTTTCGGCCACTGCCAGCGAGTCGATGTCGGGCGCCTCCGCGCCCTCACAGGAGCGGATGGGGTCGGAGGCGAGCTGTTCCTGGACAGAGGCGAGCGCCCCGTCATGGGCGCGGATGGCGGCGGCCAAGGCCTCGGACTCCGCCCGCAGCAGGTGTGCCTCGCGCACGGCTCTCACGCCCTCGTCACCGGCAGGGAATCCGGCTTCGGCAAGTGCTGCGAGGCATCGGCCACGCATGTCGGAGAGCATGTCGGTGGCCTTCTCCCACGATCGCAATGCCTCCTGGGTGTCCGCAAGGGCGGCAAGCTCTGCCTCAGCGCGCGCCAGCGTCTGGGCAGCAGAAGCACCGTCGGGCAGGACGGCGCGCAACTGCCGGCGATCCTCCTCCGCACCGGCCCGGGCGGCCTCCAGTGCAGTGCGGGCGGAGGCCAGCTTTTCGCGCAGGTCGGCGCTTAGGGCCGAGGCCGTGGTGACCTGGGTGTGGACAGCTGCCAGGTCATTGCGCGCCTCGGCCAGACGTCGGCCGGCCGCAGCCACGCGGTCGACCTGCGCCGAGAGGTCCTTCTTGGCAAGCGCCAACGACGTACTGTCACCCTTGGCGCGGGCATTGAGTTCTGCGATCGTCTCCACGGCCCTGGTGTGGGCAGTGCGGGCGGTCGAGACCTTCTCCTCGGCAGCGCGGAGTGCTTCGTCGGCCCGGTCGAGATCCGCCCTGGACACGCTCTCATGGGTGGGGTCGGGGCCGGGACGGGCCGGCGAAGGGTGTTCGCAGGATCCGCACACGGGACAGGCTTGGCCTTGGTGCAGATCTGCCGCCAGGGTCAGCGCCGAATCGGCCAGCCACGCCTCGTGGAGGACGAAGGAGTGCGCGCGGGCGACGCGGGCCTCCTGGGTGGCAGTGCCCAGGTCCTGGGACAGTCCGGCCAGACCCGCCCGCAACAGGTCCGCGCGGTTGGCGGCCTCGATGCGTTCATCGAGGGCGTGGACCTGCTCCTGCAAGGCGGGAGCCTGCGCGGTGAGGGTCTCCAGGGCCGCAATCTCGTCGTCGAGGGCGCGCCTGCGTGCGGGGGCCTCCGCAAGGGTGCCTTCGACCTCGACCAAGGAGGCCTGGTCGGAGTCGATCGAGGCGCTGGTCCGTGCGATGAGGGCTTCCTTGTCCTGCAGGGCCTGCTCGACATCACGCAGGGAGTCGAGAAGGGTGCGGCGGGTGTGCTGGCCCTGGTGAGCGGCCGTGACCTGAGCGAGCAGGTCTGCAGGGAAGTCCTGGGCGTCGGAGCCGGCAGGAACCTGCACACCCGTCGACCGGTCCAGGGCGTTCACGTGCGCCAGCGCCTTCAGTCGCGCTGCGTCAAGGTCTTGCGCACAGGTGCGTGCGGCCTCGACCAGATGCCACACCTCGTCGGCCCGGGCGGCGGCCTCCAGGCGAGACCTGTCCGCAGCCACTCGTGGGGCATCGGCGTTGAGGGTCTCCAGACGCTCAAGCAGCTGGTCTCGGCGGGCGATGAGCGCCTCCAGCGTTCGGGCGCGTTCGAGTGCTTCCTGACACGCGTGCGCCCGCGCCTGCAGGGGACCCATGCGTTCGCTTGCCGCCTCGCGCGCGCCGTCGAGGACCTCCAGTTCCGCCTCGCACAGGGCGCGCAGCGCGTGGGAGTCCATGAGTGAGGCACCTGCAGCGTCTTGAAGGGGGTGAGCAGGCTCGGCGCGGATCCCGACATCGGCCTGCGCTGCGTCCGCATGTGCAGCCGAGGAGGCCACCAGGCCAGCGAAGATTCCGATGGCCGTCGCCAACTGGGTGCGGGCAGCGGAAATCCGTGACTGGGCGTCGCCGGCGCGCCCACGCAACTCGTCCTGCACCACCTGGAACACGTGGGTGCCGAAGACATTGCGCAGGATCCGCTCACGCTCGGCGGAGGTGGCCGACAGGAAGCGCGCGAACTTCCCCTGCGGCAGGACGACGGTCTGCAGGAACTGCTCCTTCGTCAGGCCGACGATGCGGGAAAGCTCCGCATTGGCCTCCTGGATGTTCGAGGAGATCGCCTCGACCTGCGTGAAGGCACCATCGTCGCCCTCGACCACCCGTTCCAAGCGGATGGTGGCGTTCAACGGGGTCTTGCGACCCGCCTTGGTGTAGGAGGGGGTGCGTCGCACCCGGAAGAGTCCGCGCCCGGTCTCGAAGACAAGTTCGACGACGCTGGGGTCCAAGGAACGGCAGTAGGTGGAGCGCAGCCGGGCCTTGTCGGAGTCGCCCTGACGCGCGACGTCCCCGAAAAGGGCGAAGGTGACGGCATCGACCAGTGTCGACTTGCCCGCCCCGGTGGGCCCACGCAGCAGGAAGATGCCCGAAGCCTCGAACTCGGTGAAGTCGATGTGCTGGGGTCCGGCGAAGGGGCCGATGCCGGTGAAGTCAAGAGTGCGCGGTCTCATGCCGTGGCCTCCGATCGAATGGCGGTGAGGACGTCGTCGAGAAGGGCGGCTTCCTCCTCGTCGAGGGGGCGCCCACCGACCGCCTCGAAGAAGTCGCGACTGACTTCGCGTGCGCCGCGAGTACGCAGGTCCTGGGCGTCGGGAGCCGTGCGGGCCTGCACCCCTTGCGGAGTGTGCTGGACGAGGAGGGCGTGGGCGAAGCGTTCTCGCAGGCGACGCACCATCTCGGAAGGGCGTGCCGGGTCGGTGACTCGTAGACTCACCCAGTCCTGCAGGTGGGTGTCGGTGGCAGGGGAGAGGAGATGCTCCATCGTGCCTTCGAGCACCGCCAAACGCCGCCACACAGGAAGCTCGAGCACCTGCACGTCGACCGCGCCGTCGGGGGAGATGTCCACCAAGGTGACGGACTTGTGGTCCCCGGCCTCGGAGAAGGACAGGGGCAGGGGCGAACCGCTGTAACGCACCTTGGTGCCGGTGCCCTTCACGTCCTGGGGGCGGTGCAGGTGCCCGCAGGCGACGTACGCCAGGCCGGTGTCCTCGAAGAGGGAGGCGGGTACGGCCGCGACACCGCCGACCTGGATGTCTCTTTCGGAGTCGGACTCCACGGCGCCGGAGACGAAGGTGTGGACCATGGCCAGGGCGGGGCGGGCGTCGCCTTGCGAACGCCGCACCTGAAGGTCCGCGGTGATCCGTGCCAGGGCTGCTCGAAGGACGGCCTCGTGTGAGCGGGCGACGGGGGATCCCACCTCGCCCAGTTCGTGACGCACCAGATCGGGTTCGAGCCACGGCACCGGGTAGACGAGCAGACCGTCCTGGCCTCCCGGGCCGGGAACCTCGACCGGGATGCCCACCTGGTCCACTCGGGAGAAGACCCGCAGCTCCTCACGCATGAGGGACGCGCCGAAGCCCAGGCGGGTCGCCGAATCGTGGTTGCCGGGAGTAAGGATCACGCGGGTCATCGGACACAAACGCTCCAAGGCACCCTGGAGCAGCCGCAGGGAAGCCAAGGGGGCCAGGGTCCGGTCGAAGACGTCCCCACTGACCACGAGGACGTCCACCCGATGGTGGGAGACCAGGTCCACGAGATGGTCGAGGAAAGCCGCGTGCGCCGGCCCAAGGTCCTCACCGTGCAGGGTACGGCCCAAGTGCCAGTCAGCAGTGTGCAGGATGCGCATGTCCAAAGTGTCCCACCCACCACCCACAAGTGGAGTCACTGCACCCGTTGCTCCACCTCAGGCCGGATCAGTGCGGTGCACGGAGCGCCTTGAGACACTCCTCGTGCAGCAGCGAGTTGCTCGCCACCGCATTGCCCCCCCACGGGCCCTCACCACCGGACAGGTCGGTGAAACGCCCCCCGGCTTCCACGACGATGGGTACCAGGGCCGCCATGTCGTAGACCTCCAACTCGGGTTCTGCCGCCACGTCCACCGCGCCCTGGGCCAACAGCATGTAACTCCAGAAGTCCCCGTAGGCGCGCGTGCGCCAAAAGCGGGTGAGGAATGCGGCGAACTCATCCCCCAGGCCGTGTGCGGCCCAGCTGGAGATCGAGGCGTAGGACAGGGAGGCGTCCTCCAGGCGCGCCACCTTGGACACGTGGATCCTGCGTGCCTCCGACACGGTGCGTCCCGTCCACGCGCCGCCGCCACGGCGCGCCCACCAGCGTGTGCCCAGTGCCGGCGCACTGACCACTCCGACTCTCACCTCGTCGTCCTCGACCAGGGCGATCAGGGTGGCCCACACGGGCACGCCCCGTACGAAGTTCATCGTGCCGTCGATGGGGTCGATGATCCACTGGCGGCGCGCCTGCCCGGTCGTGCCACGCTCCTCACCCAGCACCGAGTCGCCCGGGCGGGCTTCGGCCAGGATCGCCCGCAGCGCGTCCTCGGCGGCGCGGTCAGCGTCCGAGACGGGAGTGAGGTCCGGTTTGGACTCGACCAGCAGGTCCTCCGCGCCGAAGCGGCTCATGGTGATGGCGTCGGCCTCGTCGGCAAGCAGGTGCGCCAGACGCAGGTCGTCCTCGTGGGCCAGGGGCGTGCTCATGACCCCACAGTACAGGGGGCGCTCGTCACATGGTCCCGCGCTCCATCACCCCCGGCAGGGGCGGAGCGGGCCTGTCGTAGCATGGGCCCATGTCGAAGCCCTTCCTCATCCTGTCCTCCCGCGCGGATGCCGGACCGGCCGCCTCCGAGGCCGAGGCGGTGCCGAGGATCGCGGGACTGGGTGCGGGTGAGTACCGGTGGGTTCGAATGGAGCAGGTGGGACTGCCCGCGATCGACCTGGACGAGTGGTCGGGGATCATCATGTGCGGCTCCCCCTTCGACGTGGGGCGCGCCGAGGAAGACAAGCCCGAGATCCAGAAGCGCATCGAGGCGCGGCTGCACGCCGACCTGTATCCGCGCATCCTGGAGGCTTCCTTCCCCTTCCTCGGCATCTGCTACGGCCTGGGGACCCTCACGGTCCACTTGGGCGGTGCCATGGACAGTGCCCATGGTGAGGAGATCTCCGCTCCGCTGCTGCACCTCAGTGACAAGGGCGCCGCCGACCCGCTGTCGGCCGGGCTCCCCCGCGCCTTCCACTCCTACGTGGGCCACCACGAGGGCGTGGCCCGGCTGGGCGAGGGAGCGACGGTGCTGGTCACGGGCCAGGCGTGCCCGATCCACATGGTGCGTTACGGGGATGCGGCCTGGTGCACCCAGTTCCACCCGGAATTGGACCTTGCGGGCATCGAGAACAGGATCGACAACTATGCGGGCCGCTACTACGAGGCGGCGCGGGCCAAGGAGATCCGCGCGATGGTTCGCAGCGTGAACGTGAGCCCCTGCCATTCGGTGCTCTCGACATTCGTCCGGCTGCACCGACGTTGACCGGCGTTGACGAGGCGACCCGCGCTGACGGCTCCTCCCCTTCAGCGGGCGGCCCGCGAGGCGGCCTCCGCTGTGGCCACGGCCCCCAGGAGGCGCCTCGCGGATTCGACGAGCGCGGCGCGGCGCGCCACCTCCTCCTCGTCACTGGCGCCGCCCTCGTCTGCGCCCCCGGTCGACACGCGGAAGGGGCCCGCGCCGAGGCGCCACTCGTCCAACGCGCAGGAGGTTTCGCCCGCAAGATGCGTGCACATCGGCAGACACCAGGCGGCGGCCTCGGCCACCTCGGGAAAGACCCTCAGGACGTCCTCGACCCTGACATGGCCCAGCCCGAAGGATCGCACCCCGGGCGTGTCGACGATCCAGCCGCCGCCGGGCAGTTCGAAGGACTCCGACGAGGTCGACGTGTGGCGTCCCTTCCCGGTCACCTCGTTCACGTGACCGACCGCCCTGCCCGCCCCCGGCACCAGAGCGTTGATGAGTGTCGACTTGCCGACACCGGAATGCCCCACGAGGACGGAGAATCGCCCGGTCAACAGGTCTTCGAGGTCCTCCAGGCCCTCGACGCCCCCATCGGCCCGGGCACACGTGGCCACCACCGTCACCTCGAAGTCGGCGTATGCGCGGCGAAGTTCGCAGGGGTCTGCCAGGTCGGACTTCGTCAGACACAGGACCACGTCCATGCCCGCCTCGAAGGCGGCGACCATGCAGCGGTTGATCATGCCGGTACGAGGCGGAGGATCCGCCAGCGCCGTGACGACCACCAGCAGGTCCGCATTGGCCACGATGACCTTCTCACCCTTCTGGTCCGGCGCGTCCTCCAGGGAACGCCGCAGGATGCTGCGACGCTCCTCGACGGCGACGATGCGCGCCAAGGTGTCGACCCGTCCGCTGAGGTCGCCGGTCAGACGCACCCTGTCGCCCATGACCACTGAGCCGCGGCCCAGCTCCTTGGCGCGCACGGCGTTGACTCGCGTCCCGGCCCCGTCGACCACCACCCCGTAACGGCCCCGGTCGATGGCCACGACCCGGCCCAGGGGCTTCGTCGACCAGTCGGGGCGCACCTTGGTCCTTGGGCGAGAGCCCTTGCCGGCGCGCACTCGCACACGCCGGTCGTCGGTTCCCACGTCACGTGCCACGGTGACCACTCACGCACATCTCCCACAGGCGTGTGAACCCCGGAAGGGTCTTCGACGTGGCTCCCACGTCGTCCAGTTGGACGCCGGGCACCACCAGGGCGACCAGGGCGGCGAATGTCGCCAGTCGGTGGTCCTGGCGTGCCTCCAGGGCGGCCCCGTGCAGCGGGGTGGGGATGATGACCAGGCCGTCGGCCTTCTCTCGGGCCCCGCCACCCAGCGCGTGGATCTGGTCGACGAGGGCGGCCAGCCGGTCCGTCTCGTGTCCGCGCAGGTGCGCTATTCCGCGAAGATGCGAGGGGGTGCGCGCATGCAGCAGGACGGCCGCCAAGGTGGGGACCAGCTCACCGTGGTCGGACATGTCGATGTCGAGCCCGTCATAGGTGCCCACCCCGGGGCCGGTGAGTTCCAGAGCGCCCTCGACCCACCGCAGCCGTGCGCCCAGGCGCGTGAAGAGGTCACGCCAGGCGTCACCGGCCTGAGCCGTTGCCCGGGGCCAGTCGGGGATCCGCACCGTGCCACCGGTCAGGTGGGCGGCGGCCAGGAACACGCCCGCATTGGTCAGGTCGGGTTCGATGTCCACGCTCTCGCCCGCCGCGCGGCCCGGGCGAACCAGCCACCTGCCGGGACCGGCGTCGGTGACATCCAGGCCCCGCTCGCGCATGGCCTCGACCGTGAGCCGCACATGCGGCATGGACACGACGTTCCCGTCGGCCTCGATGCGGAGCGGGTCGGCCAGGAGGGGGGAGGCGAGCAACAGGGCGGAAAGGAATTGCGAGGACGCCGAGGCATCGACGCGGACTGTTGCGGAGGCGGGCACCCGTGCCGGCCCGGTCACGGTGAAGGGCAGGTGGCCGGCATCGCCCTCGTACTCGACCCGCACCCCCATGGAGGACAGTGCATCCAGCAAGGGCCCCATGGGGCGCGCCAAGGCGGCCTCGTCGCCCGTGAACCGGATGGGACAGGCCCCCGTCGCCGCAAGAGCGGCGACGAAACGCATGACGGTGCCCGCCAGCCCGCACTCGACGGTGGTCGGCTCCATGGCGGCGGGGTCCAGCGGAGCAACCCGCCACACGTCCCCGTCCCGCTCGACTCCGGCACCCAAGGAGGTCAGGGCACGGGCCATGAGGGTCGTGTCGCGCGAGTCGAGGGCACCGCGGATCGTCGTGGGGGCATTGGCGAGGGCGGCCAGGACGAGGGCGCGCGCAGTGTGCGACTTCGAGCCGGGAACGCGAATGGTGGCGTGGACGGGGGTGGGGTGATGAGGGGCTGACCAGTGGCCGCCCGCAGGGGTCATCGCCGGCCCACCTGTGCCGCCGGAGCCAGTACCCGTTCCACACCGCCTTCCAGGCGGGCCTGTCCGAGGGCCCGCGAGGCCGCCTTCTCCAGGGCGCGGGCGTGGGCCTCCTCGACCTTGGCGGCGCGAAGGGCTGCGGCTTGGCGCTCCTGTGAGCGCAGTTGGTCCAGTTGCCCACGGTGCACACGCCACGCGCCGTAGCGCCACTGCGCGGAGGGGCGCCCCTGACGGTCCACGGCGGCGATCGTCATTGCCCCGACGAGGGCGCCGCGCAGCAGCAGACCCTTGGCCTGCTCGACGCGTTCTTCCTTGTCCGTGGCCGCCCACACGGGGTGGTTGACCAGCGCGATGGGAAGGGCAGCCGCCGCCAGAACCGTGGCGCTGGTGCGCGCGGCCCTGCCCGTGGCGAACGCCAGGGCGGCGACCAGGGTGGCTCCTCCGGCAAGGCGAGTGGCCAGGCGCAGCGTCGAATCGTCGAGGTCTTCGAATCCGGGGATGCGGTCCAGGAGCGGACGCACCGCCCTCGCCCGTTCGACGTGGTCCTGTGGACGGGTCAGGGCCGAGACGGCGTCGAGGACGAAGGGCGCGGCGAGCAGGGGGCGAGCAACCAGGCGCAGGAGGTTCATCTGCCCATTGTCACGTGAAAGGCCCGCTTGCGCGAGGACTTCCAACCCGGAGCGTCACGAAGGGAACACTCCGGTCGGCTCGGGCGTTGAGGTCGGCATGGCAGCTGCGAGGGGCTATACCATTGGCCGTGATGGATGCGCACACGGGTACACAGGACGAGGACGGGGGCGAGCCGTCCTCGTCCCCGAACCAACCGTCGACGGACACGGACGGGGACGCCCTCTTCGAGGCCGAGGCGCTGCCGCTGCTCGACCAGATCTTCGGTGCCGCCATGGGAATGACCCGCAACCGCGCGGACGCCGAGGACCTGACCCAGGAGACCTTCCTCAAGGCCTACACGAAGTTCCACCAGTTCACTCCTGGCACCAACCTCAAGGCGTGGCTGTACCGGATCCTCACGAACACCTACATCTCCCAGTACCGCAAGGACCGGCGCTCTCCCCGGCGCGCCTCCACCGACACGGTGGAGGACTGGCAGCTGGCCGAGGCCGCCGCCCATTCCGGCACGCCCCTGCCCAGCACCGAGGTCGAGGCCTTGGAACGAATGCCCGACGCCCAGGTGCGTCTGGCCCTGGAGTCCCTGTCGGAGGACCATCGCCTGGTGGTCCTGCTGGCCGACGTCGAAGGACTGAAGTACCGGGAGGTCGCCGAGATGCTGGACGTGCCCATCGGCACCGTCATGTCGCGCCTGCACCGGGCCAGGAAGGCACTGCGCGAGGTGCTGGCGGATGTGGCCACCCAATACGGAATCGGGGGTGCAAGCGATGAGTGAGGAGCTCACCTGCGAGGAACTGAGGGCCCAGTTGGACGCCTACCTCGACTGCGAGGAGTGCGACGACCTGGCCGCCTTGGTGGAGGCCGGCACATTGAACGGGCCCGACGCCCGCATGCGGCGCCTCTTGGAGGCCCACGCGCGCCAGTGCCCGCACTGCGCCACCGTGGTCGACGCCGAGCGGCACATGCGTCGGGCCCTGCGCCGCTGCTACTCGCACCAGGCCCCCGAAGGCTTGCGGGCCAGCATCATGGAGCTCACCGTGTCCCGCTCGCGCAGGGCGGTGCGCACCCGAGTCACACGCATCGACATCACCGAGGAGCGGTGAATCCCATGCGCGCCCGCATGTGCACTTGGTCGCCGACGGGCCCTGCGGCTTGGAACGGCGGGCGCGCGTGTGGGAGACTGTGACGGTTGTGATCGACCACTGACGAGGAGACCGAGATGTCGAAGCGAGGCCGCAAGCGTCGCGACCGCCGCAAGAGCGGGGCGAACCACGGCAAGCGTCCCAACGCCTGAACCGTGACCTGACGATGCCCGGTGGCACGGCCACCGGGCATTCGTGCGTCCGGCCCGCATTCGGGTCAGGGCGGGCTCATTCCCTGACGTCGGCCCCGGTCCACTCGTACCAGCCCTGGTGCAGCGTCAACCATGCCATGAGGGCGTAGCCCGACTGGCCCGGCAGGGTCATGCCCGTCGGTGTACGCGCCGGCGAGGACGCCATGTCCTCGAACCACTGGTCGTGGGCGACCAAGGGCGTGAAGGTGTCGACGAAGGGAATCTGACGACGCTCGCACACTTGGGCGCATGCGTGCGAAAGTTCCTCCAAGTGTGCCTGGTCGGCGCCGGCCAGTGGAGGTGGGCCGACGACGAAACTCGGGATCCCCAGGGCGGCGGCCCGGTCCGCGATGTTGGCCACCGCCAGGCGAGAACGCGCAGTGGACAGTCCTGAATTCGCGTCTGCGCAGCCCACACCCACCACGAGCGCCCGCGTGCCGGTGGTGCCCAAGCGGCGCAGGGCCTCTTCCTCCCAGCGGGTGGACAGTTGGGCGGTGGTTTCTCCCGGAACCGCCAGGGTCATGACGGTGGGCGCTTCGGCGAAGGTGCTGCGGGCGAGCACCCTGCCGACCCATCCCAAGGCGCGCGGGTCCCCCGCTCCTGCGACCAGCTCGTCACCGATGACACAGATGCGCACGCTCTCCTCCTTGCCTGAGGTGTGGGATCACCGTACCTCAGCGGGCGAAGGCTTCGTCCAACAGCATGCGCTGTTGCTGCTGGTGCAGGGCGCCTCGGCCGGCGGCCGTGGAGGCGGAGGCGGGTCGGCTGACGCGGCGCACCGCCAGGCCGAGTTCGGGGAAGAGGTTGAGGGCGAGGAAGCCCCACGCACCTTGGTTGGCCGGCTCGTCCTGGACCCACAGGATCTCCGCCCCCGGGTACTTCGCGAGTTCGGCCGCCAGCTCCGTGGTGGGCAGCGGGTGGAGCTGTTCCAGACGCAGGATCGCAGTGGAGGCGTCCTCCCGGTTCGCGCGTTCGCGTACGAGGTCGTAGTACAGGCGCCCCGTGCACAACATGACACGGTCGACCCGGGGCGAGCCCGCCGCCCCGATCGTCCCATCCGCCTCGCCGTGGACGGGCACGAAGCGGCCGTGGGTGAACTCCGCCAATTCCGAGGTGGCCGCAGAAAGGCGCAGCAGTTGCTTCGGGGTGATGGCCACCAGGGGTCTGCGAGGGCGCGCATAGGCCTGGGTGCGCAGCATGTGGAAGTGGTTGGCCGGGGTGGAGGGCTGGACCACCCACATGTTGTCCTCGGCGCACAGCTGCAGGTAGCGCTCGATGCGGGCAGAGGAGTGGTCCGGGCCCTGGCCCTCGTACCCGTGGGGGAGCATGAGGACCACGGAGGAACGCTGACCCCACTTCTGCTCCGCAGAGGACACGAATTCGTCGATGACGGTCTGGGCGCCGATGGCGAAGTCGCCGAATTGGGCCTCCCAGATCACCAGGGCGTCCGGGCGCTCCACCGAGTAGCCGTACTCGAATGCCATGACCGCGTACTCCGACAGGGGCGAGTCGAGGATCGTGAAACTGGCCTGGTCCCCGGTGAGGAATTGCAGGGGGGTGAACTCGCGCCCGTTCGTGTGGTCGTGCAGGACCGCGTGGCGTTGGACGAATGTGGCGCGGCGGGAGTCCTGGCCGGACAAGCGCACGGGCGTGCCTTCCATGAGCAGGGTGCCAAGTGCAAGCAGTTCACCGAATCCCCAGTCGATGCGCGTCTTGCCCAGCGCCATCTCACGCCGCTTCTCGCACAGTTGGCGGATCTTGGGGTGTGGGGTGAAACCTTCGGGAAATGCCACCTGGGCGTCCCCGATGCGGGCCAGCGCCTGGGCGGGGGCCGCCGAGGTCCAGCCGATCATCATGCCCTGGCCGGGGCGCTGGGACTCGGGGACCTCCCAGCCCTCCTGGTCGCGGGCGCCGGCATCGGGCGACCAGCCGTGTTGGCGGGTCTCCTCGAGGATGGCGCCGAGCTCGGCCTCGTAGTCGGCGATGGTCTGTGCGGCCTCCTCCTTGGTCAGTTGGCCGCGACCGACGAGGTTGCGCACGTAGACGGTGCGGGTGGAGGGGATGCGGGAGATGAGGTTGTACATGACCGGCTGGGTCATGGACGGGTCGTCGCCCTCGTTGTGTCCGCGACGCCGGTAGCACACCATGTCGATGAGGACGTCCTTGTGGAATTCGTTCCGGTAGTCGGCGGCCAACTGGGCCACCCGCACCACTTGTTCCGGGTCGTCCGCGTTGACGTGCAGGATCGGCACCTGCAGGCCCTTGGCCAGGTCGGTCGGGTAGCGGGTGGAGCGACCCGAGGTCGGGCCGGTGGTGAACCCGATCTGGTTGTTGACGATGACGTGGATGGTGCCGCCGGTGCGGTAGCCGGCAAGTTGGCTCATGTTCAGACATTCCTGGACGACGCCTTGGCCGATGAAGGCCGCGTCACCGTGGACGAGGATCGGCACCACCGGCAGTTCGGAGTCGCCCAGCAGGTCCTGTTTGGCGCGGACGATGCCTTCGAGGACTCCGTCTGCGGCCTCCAGGTGCGAGGGGTTGGCTGCAAGGTAGACCTTGGTGGCGACCCCGTCCTCCACTTGGTAGACGCCTTCGGTGCCCAAGTGGTACTTGACGTCACCGGAGCCCTGGACGGTGCGGGGATCCTGGTTGCCCTCGAATTCGGAGAAGATCTGGCCGTAGCTCTTCCCGGCCAGGTTCGCCAGCACATTGAGGCGGCCACGGTGGGCCATGCCGATGGCGACCTCGTGGATGCCGGTGCGTGCACTGCTGGCAAGGATCTGGTCGAGCAGCGGGATGAGGGACTCTCCGCCCTCCAGGGAGAAACGCTTTTGACCCACGTACTTGGTCTGGAGGAATTCCTCGAAGGCCTCGGCCCGCACCAAGGTGTCCAGGATGCGGTGCCTCTCGGAGGCGGTGGGCGGTTCGTAGGGCTGCTCGATGCGTTCCTGGACCCATCGGCGCTGTTGCGGGTCCTGGATGTGCATGTACTCGATTCCGACACTGCGCGTGTAGGTGTCGCGCAGGCGTTCGAGGATGTCGCGCAGCAGCATCTGCTCCTGGTCGCCGAAGTTGCCGGTGGGGAAGGACCGGTCCAGGTCCCACACGGACAATCCGTAGCGCTGCAGGGACAGGTCGGGGTGGCGTCGCACCCGGTACGCCAGCGGATCGGTGTCGGCCGCCAAGTGTCCGCGCGAACGGTAGGCGTGGATGAGTTCGACGATGCGGGCCGGCTTGCCCTTCTCGCGCTCGGCGTCGTACTCGTGGTCGGGCTCCCACACATAGGGCTGGTGCGGGATGTGCAGTGAGGTGAAGACGCGGTCGTAGAAGCCGTCGCGGCCGGTGAGTTTCGTGTCGACCAGTCTCAGGAACTCGCCGGAGGCGGCGCCCTGGATGACGCGGTGGTCGTAGGTGGAGGACATGTACATGGTCTTGCCGATGCCGAGTGAGGCCAGGCGCTTGGCGGGCACTCCCCGGTAGGCGGCCGGGTAGTCCGTGGTTCCGACCCCGACGATGAGCCCTTGGCCGACCATGAGACGGGGCACGGAGGTGGTGGTGCCCAGGGTGCCGGGGTTGGTCAAGGTGACGGTGACCCCGGCGAAGTCCGCAGCACCCAGTTCGCCCGTGCGGGCCCTGCGCACGACGTCCTGGTAGGCGTCGACGAATTCCATGAAGGTCAGCGTGTCGGCGTTCTTGATGGCGGGCACCATGAGGACCCGTTCGCCCTTGGCGTTGGTCACGTCGATGGCCAGCCCCAGGCCCACGTGGGCATGTCGGGTCAGGGTCGCCTTGGTGCCCTCGACGCCGTAGCGCACGTTCAACTGCGGCAGCTCGCACAGGGCTTCGACCACTGCGTAGCCGATGAGGTGCGTGAAGGAGACCTTGCCGCCGATGGTGCGCGCCAGGTGCTGGTTGATGATGAGGCGGTTCTCGATGAAGAGTTTGGCGGGAATGTCCCTCTGCGAGGTGGCCGTGGGGACGGTGAGGGATTCGTCCATGTTCTTCGCAGTGGCCCGCGCGACGCCCCTGAGGGGTTCGACTGCGTCTTCCTGAAGTGCTTGGGAGGTCAGGGCCGAGGCGGTGTGGCCGGACTGCTGGCGCGTGTAGGGGGAGGTGGCCTCTTCGATGCGGGACCGGGGTGCGGGGGGCAGGTCGGAGCGTGTCACCGACTCGACATTGCGCGGGGTCTCGGCTTCGGGGGCGGCCTCGACCTCGATCTCCGCGGTGACGACGGCGCTGAGTGGTGCCGGCTCGGGGTGGGTGGCCTCGGCAGGGGAGTGGGTCGGGGGCACCTGGGGCACCGCCGGGGTGGTGGCCACGGGCACGGGGACGCCGGGGGACGAGGGCGGGGCCGGTGGTGCCGGCACCACGGAGTCGCGGATTTGGGCGGGTCGCTTTTCGCCTGCGAAAAACTGCTGCCACGAGGGGTCCACGGACGTGGGGTCCGCTTCCCATCGGGAGCGCATCCGCTCCACGTACCACTTGTCCTGGTCTCCTGTGGCTTGGGTCGTCGAAGTCACCATCGTCCTCGTTTCGTCGTGGCCCTCACAGTGCGGGCACGGGACGATTCTATGGGGAAAGGGACCAAAGTCCGTGGCACTTTGAGGAGATTTGAGGTGTCACGGAAGTGGCGTTTGATCCGGCAAGGGACATCCTTGTCCGCAGGTGGGAAACCGACCCCGACAGATGGCGCTGCCTTGGCACTGCACGAGACCCATGAACCACCGGGGCGCCTGCGGCGCCCCACGCGTAGGATGGGGCAATCATGGACAGTGACAGTCGACCCCGACCCGCCGCCCTCGTCGTGACCCGGTCCCCGCGCCGCCACCTGCACCACATTCGCACCGGATCGCAGACCAGCGCCCTCCACCCGCCCGTGACCACCCAGGTGCCCCGATGATCCTCGACCTGCTCATGATCCTGTTGGGCGTGGCCCTGACCGTCGGGACCTTCCTGTTCGTCTCCGCCGAATTCTCACTGGTGGCCCTTGACCAGGCGGTCGTCGAAAGGCGTGCCGCCGAAGGGGACCGCTCCGCCGAACAGGTCCTTCGTGCCACACGCTCCCTGTCCACCCAACTCTCCGGTTCACAGGTCGGCATCACACTCACCACGATCCTTCTGGGCTGGACCACCCAGAGGACCGTTGCGGACATGAGCGCCAGAGCGCTCGACTCCGTCGGACTCACGTCGGCGGTGTCCACCACCGTCGGCGTGGTCGTCGCAGCCCTGGCCGTCAACGCCTTGTCCATGCTCTTCGGAGAGCTGGTCCCCAAGAACCTCGCCCTGTCGCACCCCATGCGCACCGCCGCACTGGTCGTCCCCTTCCAGATGGCATTCACCTCCGTCTTCGGCCCCTTGGTGCGCCTGCTCAACGCGGTGTCCAACTGGATCCTTGCCCGCATGGGCATCGAACCCCAGGAAGAGATCTCCGCCGCACGTTCCGCATCAGAGCTGGCCGCCCTCGTGCGACACAGCGCTCAGGAAGGCACCTTGGACACCTCCACCGCGGCCCTGCTCACCAAGTCGATCCGCGTGGGTGAACTCTCCGCCGTCGACGTGATGACCGACCGCGGCCTGGTCCATTTCCTGCCCGAGGACGCCACCGCCCAGGACGTGGTCGACCGTGCGCGAGAGACCGGGCACTCGCGTTTCCCCGTCATCGGCGAGGACTCAGACGACGTCCTCGGAATCGTCTCGCTGCGACGGGCCATTGGCGTGCCCTTCGAGAGGCGCACCGAGGTGCCTGTCGTCTCCCAGTCACTGCTCGCCCCGGCCCCCCGCGTGCCCGAGACCCTGGAACTGGGCCCCCTCATGGTCCAGTTGCGCGACGGGGGCGTGCAGATGGCGGTCGTCCTGGACGAGTACGGCGGAGTCTCGGGCATCGTCACCTTGGAGGACGTCGTCGAGGAGATCGTCGGCGAGGTCTCCGACGAACACGACCACCGGCGCCTTGGCATCCGCACCCGCTCGGACGGGGTGCTCCTGGTGCCCGGGACACTGCGCCCCGACGAATTGCTCGAACGCGCCGGAGTCGCCCTGCCCGACGACGGCCCCTGGGACACGGTGGCGGGCCTGGTCATGACGCAACTCGGACGCGTCCCCGTCGTCGGAGACGTCACCGAGGTGGCGGGATCGGTCCTGGAGGTCACCCAGGTCCAGGGACGCAGGGTCACGCAGATCGCCCTGACCCCTCCACCCGAACGTGACGGGGAGGCCATCGATCCCCTCGGGCGGGGAGAGCCGGAGGAGGGTGCGCGATGAGCACGACCCTCGCCCTCGTCCTGACGGTCCTCCTGCTGGCCGTCAACGCCTTCTTCGTCGCAGGGGAATTCGCCACCACCTCCACCAGACGTTCCCAGGTCGAGCCCCTCGTGGAGGCGGGCGCTCGCGGCTCCACGCAGGCCATGTACGCCCTCGAACACGTTTCCCTCATGCTCGCCATCTGCCAGCTCGGCATCACGGTGGCCTCCACCTCGCTCGGTGTGGTGGCCGAACCCGCCATCGCCCACTTGGTCGAGATGCCGCTGGAGCGGATCGGCCTGCCTGCCGCCTCCTCGCACGCAGTGGGCTTCACGGCGGCACTGGTCCTGGTGCTCGTGGCGCACGTGGTCCTTGGGGAGATGGTCCCCAAGAACGTGTCCATCGCCTCCCCGGTGCGGATCCTGCTGGTCCTGGCGCCGCCGCTGGTGGCCCTTGGTCGCGTGCTGCGTCCAGTCATCCAGGCGATGGATGCGACTGCGAACTGGTTCCTCCGCCGCCTGAGTGTGGAACCGCGTTCGGAGATCTCCTCGACCTTCACCGTGGAGGAGGTGGCCTCCATCGTCGAACTCTCCCAACAGGAGGGAATGATCGAAGACGAACTCGGGCTGCTCTCGGGCACCCTGGAGTTCTCCACGGAGACCGCCGAGACGGCCATGGTGCCGCTGGCCGACCTTGTCGTCCTGCCGCGAACTGTCACACCCGAGCAGGTCGAACGGGAGGTGGCCCGGACCGGGTTCTCGCGTTTCCCCGTCAGCGACGAGGACGGGCGCGTGTGCGGATACGTCCACCTCAAGGACGTACTGCATGCGGTGGGGCAGCAGCGGGCCGAGCCCGTGGAGCCCTGGAGGATCCGTCGTCTGGAATCGGTCAGAGCCGGTGACGAGGTCGAGGACGCCCTGCGGCACATGCAACGCACGGGCACGCACTGCGCGGAGGTCAAGGACTCCTCGGGGGCTGCCGTGGGGGTCCTGTTCCTTGAGGACATCCTCGAAGAACTCGTCGGCGAGGTGCGTGACTCCTTGCAGCGGGACGGACGATTGTGAGGTCCCGGAGTGGCCCGGGACAAACGGCTGCGAGGGGCACCACACCCCCCATGTACAGTTCCTTGTACAATCTGCGACCGGGTGGCGTTGGAGCGGTCTCTTCACGCTAATTTGGACGGCGGTGCCAGAGTTGTCGGGCATCTTTGAAGGTCGTCTGATCATGGAGGAGCCGGTTTTGGCAGAGGAACGTCGCAGGTGCCCGCTGCCGAAGCGTCGGCAGATCCACTCGCCCGCCCCGAGCCTCACCTCAGAGCCCGCCCCCACTCCGCCTGCGCGCTCCCGCGCCGCCGCCGCACGTCAGCGCTTGGCCGCCCAGGAGGCCGCCGAAGCGGCACGTCAGCGAGTCGAAGCCCGTGAGGAGGCCCGCCCTCGGGTGACGACCGGCGCCCGGGTCACCTCTTCCCTGTCGGCAAAGGCCTGCACCACGAGCCCCTCGACGCGTGCGACGACCACAGTGGGTGCCGCCCATGCGACCTCGGCTCCTGTCATGGCCCCCACGGTGCCCGTGCCCGCCAAGGAGGTGCCTGTCGCCTCCGCGCCAGTGAAGCGATCCGCTCCGGTGCCCGCGCCGGTCAAGCGGGCGTCAGAATCCGGTGCATCCGAGCCGGTCGCCTCGAAGGTGGAGGCGAAGATCTCACAGGCCCCCACGCCTGCCGCGAAGTCCCCGACCCCCGCATTGCGCAGCCGTCGCACCGCCTCGACTGCCGGCAGCCGGAGCGCGGGCCGGCGCGGGGGCCGCCCTCGTCGTGAACCCGGTACTCGCAGGCGCGCCACCGTCAAGGGCGTCCTGCTGACCGCCTTGGCCGCCGTCACCGTCGCCACACCACTGAGCGGCATGCTCTCCCCGGCCTCGTCGATCGCACTGCCGGTGCGCGCCATCGGCACCCCGGTGGGAGGAAGCACGTGGGTGTCCGCCGCCGCAGGACTCACCGACGCCCACGCTCTGACCGAAGACCTCACCGCAGCCTCGCGGACCCGCGTGCGTTCCCCCTTGACCGTGTCGCAATGCGTCCCCGCCGCCGCTGCCGACGGCACCCGGACCCTGAACCAGGTTGCCGCACTGTACTGGCCGGTGGCCGAAGGAGCCTACGAGATCACCTCGCCCTACGGGCCGCGCATCTCGCCGATTTCCGGCCAGCTGCTCATGCACGAAGGCATCGACATGTCCGGTGCCATGGGCGAACCCCTGTACTCTGTGGCCGACGGCGTGGTCACGGAGGTGTCCGAGAACTCCCGCTCCGGCGCGCTGGTCGGCATCAAGCACGTGGGCCAGGACGGAGAGGTCTTCTACTCGTACTACCTGCACCAGTACATGGACAAGATCCTCGTCAAGCAGGGTGAAGAGGTCAAGGCCGGCCAGCACATCGGCGCCATCGGCTCCAACGGGTGGTCCACCGGCCCGCACCTGCACTTCGAGATCCACGATTCGGCCGACAAACACGTCGATCCCCAGGCCTGGATGATCGCCCACAAGGCCCAACACGTGGGAGGAGGCTGCTGATGTACCCGGTCACCGGCGTGCGTGGTCCCCTCGTCCTGGCCCACAGGGGCGGGGGAGACGAACACCCGGAGAACTCACCGGCGGCCTTCGCCGCCATGCGCGGGCTCGGGGTCCGTCACATCGAGACCGACGCCCACCTCAGCAAGGACGGAGTGGTGGTCGTCAACCACGACGCCACCGTCGAGCGCACCTATGACGGCAAGGGGGCCATCGGCGACCTCATGTGGTCCGAGCTGCGCGACCTCGTGGGCACCGACGGTGAACGCATGATGACCCTGTCCGAGGCCCTGCTGACGCACCCGGACATGTACTTCAACATCGACGCCAAAAGCGATGCGGTGGCCGAACCGCTTCTGCGCGTCATCGAGGACCACGACGCCTTCGATCGGGTCCTCGTCGCATCCTTCAGCGAGCGCCGCCTGGCACGTCTGCGTGCCCTGGCCGGGCCGATGCTCACCACCTCCATTGGCACCACCGCAGTGGCACTGCTGGTCGGGGCCGCCCAGACGGTCTCCGACGCCACTGCGTGGGGTGTGCCGGGTCCCAAGCAGGGAGTGCGCGCCGTGCAGGTTCCTGTGCGACAGGGATTCCTGCGGATCGTCGACCGGCGCTTCGTCGCCACCGCCCACCGGGCCGGCTTGGCAGTCCACGTGTGGACCGTCAACGACGAGGCCACCATGCGCGAACTCGTCGGCCTCGGAGTCGACGGCATCGTCACCGATCGACCGAGTCTGGCCAAGGACGTCCTGGTGGACATGGGGCTCTGGCGCGAAGTGCCGCCGCCCTCGCGCACGCCCTCGACGTGGACCGCGCCGAAGGACTGAATGGCGCCCGTCCGGGAACACCCGGATCCCTCCCCGAAAGAACCCCGGCCACCGGCCAAGCCTCTTCGCACTGTGCGCACATGTGCGAGGATCGTTACGCACTTCGGACAGACCCCGGCAATCAAGTCACTGGTACTAGGAGGAATCGTGGGCAGTGCGACATCACACGCCGAAAGGGACCGGTCATGGGTGGGCAAGCCGTGGGAGCCGCCCTCGTCCCACCCGGATGGACGCGTTGACAGGATTCAGCGCTGGCGCGGATGGCAGCTGCTGGCCTCCTTTGCCCTCCTCATCGCCGCCCAAGTCATGGGCATCGCCCCCTACTACGCCCTCAAGGGCATCAGGCCCGACGATCCCCTTCTGGCCGCCACCGTCTTCCTGCTGAGCGCTGTGGTGGCCGCCGCCGTTTCCGTCGGCGGTCATGCGCTGATCGTCAAGCATCTCGGTGGGCGGCCCGGCACGGGCTTGGCCGGGCCCGGGAAACTGCGCGAGTTCGGGGCGGGGCTGGGCATGGGCTTCGCGCTGATGACTTTCATGTTCGCAGTGCTGTGGATCCTTGGGGTCTACCGTGTGCACGACATCGGATGGAACCCGGGCATCGTCTCCGGCTTGGCGATCGGCATCGCCGCAGGATTCAACGAGGAAGTCTTCTTCCGCGGCAACCTGCTGAGAATCCTGGACGATTGGATCGGCTCCTGGGGCGCGCTGGCCGTCACGGCGCTCTTCTTCGGTGTCGCCCACATCTTCAACCCGGGCGCCTCGCTCTTCACCAGCCTCGCCTTGGTCCTGGAGGCGGGCATTCTCCTGGGAGCCACCTACTTGCTCACGCGCAGACTGTGGCTGGTGATCGGTCTGCACATCGCATGGAACACCACCATGGCCTCGCTCTTCGGCGGAGTGGTCTCTGGTGCAACCAACGAAGGGGGCCTTTTGACGTCGAGCCTGGAAGGGCCGCAGTGGCTCACCGGTGGGGCAATGGGAGTCGAAGGCTCCGTGGTGGCCATCGCGGTGGCGGGTCTCCTCGGCCTGGTCATCCTCGTCCTGGCGGTGCGCAAGGGCCGGATGCTGCCGCCGACCTGGTACCACGGCGCCGCACGGGAGTGAAGACGGCCGTGGGGTCCGACCTCGGTGCGAACCGGGGTCAGAGCTGCGTGCGAGCCAAGGAGTTGTCCTCCAGCTGGCGGGCCCGGACGATGCGGATGACGGCGAGCAGGGCGATCGCGGCGGCCAGCACCCACCCCATGATGTGTGCCCACCAGATCTCGGCGACGAAGATCAGAGCCATCGAGGCCAGGACCGGCACCAGCAGCAAGAAAGCGTCGACGACATAGCGTCCGAAGGACGGCATCTCGACGCCGTCGGATTCGGCGACCGATTTGACCATGAAGTTCGGGCCATTGCCGATGTAGGTGATCGCCCCGCAGAAGACCGCGCCCAGTGAAATGGGAACCAGGAAGTGCTCCGGGACTCCCGCCACCAGGGTTTGTCCGGGTTGGGCCAGCACCTTGGCCATCTCGAAGAAGGTGAGGTAGGTCGGGGCGTTGTCCAGGACGGAGGACAATCCGCCGGTGAAGATGAAGAAGGTCACCCGGTTCAAGGGCAGGGACGGGGCGACCTGCTCCAGGAAGCGCAGCGCCGGGGCCATCGTGGCGAAGATGCCGATGAACAGGACGGCGACCTCGGTGATCGGCGTCCACGTGAAGGCGTTGTCTTCGAAGCGCACCTTCTTCGAGCCCAGGAAGTACGAGGCCGCAGCGATGGAGACCATGGCGATCTCACGGAAGGGAACCAGGGCCAGACCGTGCGCGTGGCCTGCGGCGACCTCGTGGGCGTCCACGGAAGGGATGAAGGCCACGGAGGCGACGATCGCCGCGAAGAAGACAAGGTTGAGTTTGCCGTCCAGGCGCAGGGGAGTGATCTCGGTACGGTCCGCGATGACGGCGCGCTGCGGCTCGGAGGCGTGGTACGTCGAGTCCAGCGAATAGTAGGTGAGCAGTAGCAGGACCAGCACGAAGAGCCATTCGACCCACAGGTTGAAGGTCCAGGTGAAGGGCACTCCCTTGAGGAAGCCGAGGAAGAGCGGCGGGTCGCCCAAAGGAGTGAGCAGCCCTCCGCAGTTGGCCACGATGAAGATCGTGAACAAGACGGTGTGCAGCCGGTGGGTGCGTTCTCGGTTGGTGGCCAGGATCGGGCGGATCAGCAGCATCGCCGCGCCTGTGGTGCCGACGAAACTGGCGAGGAGACCTCCGACGGCCAGGAAGATCGTGTTGTTGCGTGGGGTCGCTTCGATGTCGCCGGCCAGGTGGATGCCGCCTGAGACCACGAAGAGGGACAGGAGCAGGCAGATGAATTGGATGTAGTCGATCCCCGTGGACACCAGCGGTTCAGATCCTGCGAAGAGGAACAGCCAGATGGAGGTGGGGATCGCCAGGCCCAGGGCGACCAGGAGTTGACTGGATGTCTTCTCCCACCAGTGGGTTGCGCCCGAGATCGGCAGGATCGCGATTGCCGCGAGCATGAGGACGAAGGGGATGAGCGACCACCAGGGATATGTCACGAGGAGTCCTTGCCTGTGTCGAGGGCGGGTGCGTTCCGTTCCGCACGCATTGCTTCCACTTTACGTGGCGGTGAGGTGCCGTGTGGGTGCTCCATGTGCAGTTGCCGTCCTCTCACTGGGCACGGGTGGCCTCGTCATGGGGCCCGGGGGAGGAGGGCGCCAGGGTGAGGATCCCTAGGACCAGGGCGAACAGCGCCACAGCGGTCCACGCGAGTGGCGTCAACCTTTCGCCGACGACGACGATGGCCAGTAGCGCAGCCACCGCCGGTTCGACCAGGGTGATGACGGTGGCCGTGGAGGCGCGGATCTTGGACAGTCCGTAGCCGAAGAGGACGTAGGCGGCGAACATGGGGACGAGGGCGGTGTAGGCCGCGACGCAGAAGGCCCGCGCCGAGGCGAGCAGCGGTGCGCCTGTCAGGAGCAGGACCGGAAGGAGCATGAGGCCGCCCAGACCGAAGACGGAACCCATTGCGGCGGTGCGCGGGACGGCGTCGAGCATGAGGCGTTGGGCCGCCCACGAGTAGGCCGCGTACGTTCCGCCGGATACGAGGGCGAGTGCCAATCCGATGACGGTGTGTGTGGGTGCGGTGGCGGATGCTCCGAGATTCGAGATGGCCAGCAGTGCGGAGGCGAGGATTCCGATGCCGGCGGCGAGCAGCCATGCCGCTCCCAGGCGGTGTCGGTCGACGACTGCTTCGAGGATGCCTGCCAGGACGGGGGCCGAGGCGATCGCGACCACGGTTCCGATGGCGACTCCGGCCATGTCGACCGCCGCATAGAAGGCCAGTGGGTGGATGGCCACCATGAGTGCCCCGAAGAGGATGGTCCCCATGTGTCGGCGCAGGTGGGGGAGTCCCTGGCGGATGGTTTTCGCGCCGAGCAGGCCTTGGAGCAAGCCGCCGATTCCCAGCGAGGCCGCGCCGATGGACAAGGGGCCGACCTCCGGTGCGAAGGTGGCTGCGGTTCCCAGGGTGCCCCAGATCGCCGCAGTGACGAGGACGGCAAGGATGCCGAGCAGTCGATCTCGGGAGCGTCGAGGCGTGGGGTGGTTCATCCCCGGATACTAACCTTCCCTTCCTCTGGTCCGACTTGAGCTCTGGTGCGCTGAGATTCGTCGCTCTGACCGTGAAGGAGGAATCTCACGGATCGGCGGAGGAATCTCGCGAGATGACGGACGAATCTCGCGGATGGGGGATGAGCTGTGGTGTCAAGGGTGCTGAACATTGATGTCAAGGTGGCTTGACTTGGATGTCAAGGACCCTGTACATTCATGGGCATGGAAACGACAACTTCTCCCCTTGACCAGCAAACCTCCGCCTCCCCCGCCGCCGTCCGTCCACACCCCGTGGGGCCGCATTGCGCTGGCGATGTCGCTCCGCCTGGTGCCCCTCCTGGCCGCCGGAGCCGCCCTGCTGGCCACCCACCAGTCACTCATCTGGACCAACCTGGCCGTCATCGCCGTCGACATCCTCACCTTGGTCGTCCTTGCCCGCCTCATGCGCGCAGAAGGAAAGCGCCTGGTGGACCTCTACCGGCCCTTCGCCCTGAAAGACATCGCCTGGGGCCTGCTGTGCTTCGTCATCGTGTGGGTCGCCTGGCTGCCCGCCACCTTCATCGGCAACCTCGTCGCCCACCACGGAGCCCCGCCCGCCCCCACAAGTTCCATGCCCGAGGTGCCGCTGTGGCTCGGCATCCTTGCCCTGACCGTCATGCCCATGACCATTGCTGTGGCAGAAGAAGGCCTCTATCGCGGCTACCTGCAGTCCCGTGTGGCCGGGCGCCTGTCGCTGGTGCCGTCAATCCTTCTGGTCAGCCTGGTCTTCGGTCTGCAGCACATCGGGTTCACCGTCGGCGACCCGCATGCCACCCTTGCCAAGGTCATCACGACATTCCTGGCCGGACTGGTCTTCTCGGGCCTCATGGTCTGGCATCGCACCACCTCCCCCTTGGTCATTGCACACTGGCTGTTCGACCTGCTCGGCCTGGGGCTGCCCGTCTTCTTCCTCGCACTGTCCTGACCGGGGCACCCACGGCCTTCGCGCCCGACACAAGAAAGGAACACTCCAATGCAGACTCCGGAGCCGCCCACCCGCCGCTACCTCGCCCGCATGGGCGCCGCCACTGGCGCCTACGTGTCGCTGCTCACCGCCGCACTTGCCCTGTCCCGTCTCCTGCCCGGAGCGTGGGCATCGTGCACCCTGGTCCTCGTCCTGCCCGCCGTCCCCCTGTTCGTCCGGGCCGTCCGACTGCTGTGGGCAGAATCCGACGAGTTCGCCCGCACACAGATGCAAGAGGCCATGGCCCTCGGATTCTGCATCGGCGCCCCGATCCTGTGCACCGCGGGCCTGCTGGAGATCGTCGCCAAGATCCATGTGCCCTTCATCGCCTCATTCGGGATCGTCATGGTCGCATGGGCCATGGGTGCCGCCATCAGCGCGAGGAAGTACCGCTGATGAAGAACAAGGTCAAGGAGCTGCGCACCGAAGCCAGACTCACCCAGGCCGAACTGGGAGCGCGACTGGGAGTTTCCCGTCAGACGGTCATCGCCATTGAAACCGGCAAGTACGACCCCTCGCTCGCACTGGCCTTCACCATCGCCCGAGAATTCGCCTTGAGCATCGAAGAGGTCTTCGACCCCGAACTGCCAAGCGCTGACTGAGCGGCATGCCATCCGATGGAATCCGGAACTTGAGGCACCTGGCTCCCCGCAAGGAAGCAGGAGCCCTCCTCATCGGCACTGCCGAAGGAAGGAAGCCCCCGGACTTCCCATGTGTGCCCCGAACAGGATTCGAACCTGCGACCTTTCGCTCCGGAGGCGAACGCTCTATCCACTGAGCCATCGGGGCCGACGAATGAACAGTCTAACAGCCCCCGACCGGCCCGCTCGCGGGCCAGTGGCCCCACAAAGCCCCGCGTGAGGGATGACATACTTGCGCTCGTACCACTGTTGCTGCACTTGGGAGGAAGACCTCATGCGCGTTCACATCGGCACTGACCACGCCGGCTTCGAACTCAAGAACACTGTCGTCGAGCACCTGCGTGCACAGGGCCACGAGGTCGTCGACCACGGTGCTCACGTCCACGACGCCTTGGACGACTACCCGCCCTTCTGCATCGAAGCGGCCGAGGCCGTCGTCGCCGAGCCCGGTTCTCTCGGCATCGTCATCGGAGGCTCCGGCAATGGTGAACAGATGGCCGCCAACTGCGTCAAGGGCGTGCGCGCCGCCCTCGTGTGGAACGAGGCCACCGCCGCCTTGGCCCGCGAGCACAACGACGCGAATGTCGTGGCCGTGGGAGGACGTCAGCACAGCGTCGAGGAAGCCATCCGCCTCATCGACATCTTCCTGGCCACCCCCTTCTCGGGTGACCAGCGCCACCAGCGCCGCATCGACCTCATGCGCGCCTACGAGGACTCCAGGAACTGAGCCCGGATCCACCCCGCACCCGAATCCGCGTCCTGACAGCATTCGGGTGCGGGGTTCCTCATGAGGAGTCGGCTCAGGCGCCGCCGGTCAGGGTCAGCCAGACGAGGAGCAGGTTGAGGGCGACGATGAGGGCCGTCACGGCCCAGCCCGCCACTCGGGTGACCGTCGCGTTGACGTACTCGCCCATGAGGGCCCGGTCCTCGGTCAGGCGCACCAGCGGGATGACGGCCATCGGGATGCCGAAGGAGAGAAGCACCTGCGACAGGACCAGCGCCCATGTGGGTTCGGCTCCCATGGCCAGGATGGCCAGGGCGGGGGCCAAGGTGACCAGACGCCTCACCAGCAAGGGCACCTTCACATGCAGCAGCCCCTTCATGATCTCCGAGCCCGCGTAGGCGCCCACGGAGGTGGAGGCCAGACCCGAGGCCAGCAGACCCACGGCGAAGACTGCACCCACTCCGCCGCCCAGGGCCGCAGTGATCGCCGCATGGGCGCCCTCGATGGTGTCCGTGCCCTCCACGCCCTGCAGGGCCGAGGCCGCGAGCAGGAGCAGGCCGATGTTGACCATTCCGGCCAACGACAGTGCCCACGTGACGTCGATGCGCGTGGCGCGCAGCAGGCGCCGAATGTGGCCCGGCCCTGCGGCCTCGTCGTCCCGCCCGTGCCGGTCGTTGACCAGTGAGGAGTGCAGGTAGACCGCGTGGGGCATGACCGTGGCCCCCAGCATGGAGGCGGCGACCAGGACCGAGTCGGTGCCGGCGAATCGGGGAATCATGCCTGCGGCCACTTCGCCCCACTGTGGTGGTGCTACGACCAGGCCGGTGAGGAAGCCGACGGTGATGACCAGGAGCAGGGCGATGATCGCCCACTCGAAGACGCGTTGACGGCCGCGGCCCTGCAGGGCCAGGAGGAGCATCGACACCGAGCCGATGATGGCGCCTCCCCACAGCAGTGGGATGCCGAAGAGCAGGTTGAGGGCTAGAGCTCCGCCGATGACTTCGGCCAGGTCGGTGGCGGCGGCGACCAGTTCCGCCTGCGCCCAGAAGAGCAGGCGGGGGATGCGGGGCAGGTGCTCGCCGAGGAGCTGGGGCAGTGAGCGTCCGGTGACCAGACCAAGTTTGGCCGAGAGGTACTGGACGAGCATGGCCGCAGCATTCGAGGCGACGAGGACCCACACGAGCAGGTAGCCGTAGCGGGCGCCTGCGGTGACATTCGCGGCGACATTGCCGGGGTCGACATAGGCGATGGCGGCCACGAAGGCGGGACCGAGCAGGGGGAGGAGCCTGCCTTTGGTGGCTCTGCTCGATTTGGCGGCGGCGGGGGTGCTCATCGTGCCTCGTTCGGGAGGACCTTTCGGACAACAGGAAGATTACTCCTTCCGCGCCTTCACTCATCCGCCTCAGGGGGAATGTCGGGAGCCACCCGAAGCCTGGCCGCGAGGACGCCCGCATACGCCCCGAAGCTGATGCCGATGGACAGGTACCAGAAGATCACCCAGGCAGCCCATTGCAGGGAGGCGAGGGCGGCGACCAGTGGCGCGACCAGCACCAGGCACGCGCCCACCGAACGCGGCAGGGAGGCAACCGACAGGAGCAATGCGTGTGCCAGCAAAGTGGGCACGTCACCCACACCAGTCACCACGCCGTCCATGACGCGAGCCGCCAGAATCGGCCAGAGCCACACGTGAGTCAGTGCCAGGACAAAGGCGACGAAGAGGATGAGGGCGCGGGCCAGGATCTGCATGGTGAGGGAGGCGAGTGCCCCCACCACGAGCCACTCCCATCCGAGGAGGAGGGCCAGGGCGCCCTCGCCGATTGCGAGGAGGACGGCCGGAAGGACCACTGGCGAACGAAGGCGGGAAAGCGCGGCTCCAAGGCGCCCGGGGCCGCCCCTGACCAGGTCGAGTCCGACGAGAGAACACAGGAGCTGGCCCGGACCTGCGCCGATGACGGTGAACGTGGACACGAAGGCCACCGCATTGGCCGCAACCAAGGACCCCGTCCACGACAAAAGGGAGTGGATCCGCGAATCGGGTCCCAGGCCGCCGCTCATCGAGCCGCCTTCCGGGTCGAGTCGCGAACGGGGCCGGTGGTGCCCCGCAGGAGGAGCTCGGCCGGCAGATCCACGTGACGCGGAGCGCCTCCCCGCATGCGTTCGAGCAGCAGGTCGCAGGTGGCCGAGGCCAGATCGACGGCAGGCTGGCGCATGGTCGACAGGGGAGGGTGCATGTAGTCGCCGAAGGGCAGGCCGTCAAAGCCCATGACGGAAATGTCCTCGGGCACACGCAGCCCCGCCTCCCTGATCGCCCGCATCGCCCCCAGCGCCATGATGTCCGCGACGGCGAAGATCGCCGTGACATCATGACGCTCGCGCAGCAGGCGGGCGGTCAGTCGGTAGCCGTACTCCATCGAAAAGGGGGTGGAGAATGGGGAAGAGGAGTCCAAGTCCTCGGCAAGGACCAGTGTGGGATCGACGGGCACACCGGCGCGAGCCAGCGCCTGCATGCACCCCTGGACGCGAGGGGCCCCGATGGACTGGTCACCCGGCATCACCCCGAGAACCGCGATTCGGCGGTGGCCAAGTGCCACCAGGGCCTCGGCGGCTCGCCCGGATTCCAGGCGGTCATCAACGCTCACCGAGGAATAGGCCTGTTCCGGAACGTGTTCGAGGTGCCTCACCGTTGACAGGACGAAAGGCACGCGGATCCTGTCGAAGACGTCTTCCTCGTGAGCGAATCTGCCTCCGAGGAAGATGATGCCGGCCATGAGGTCCTCATCGACGAGTTTGGCGGCCTCGTCGACTTCGTCTGCCCAGTGGGGAACCTTGGCGACGGTGAGCAGATGCTCGCTCTGGCGTGCACGCTGCTCAATGACGTCCACCATCATCTGGAAGAAGGGGTTGCCCACGCCTTTGATCATCAGGGCGATGGCCCGAGAGCTTCCGAGTTTGAGCATCCGGGCATGGCGGTTGGGGCGATAGTCCAAGCGACGGGCCACCGCCAGGACCTTCTCGCGGGTCTCGGCAGAGACCTCGGGCTCCCCGTTCAGGGCGCGCGACACGGTCACCAGCGCGACTTCCGCTTCGCGCGCGATGTCCTTCATGGTCGGACGCCCTGAACGGGAACGCACCTCAATCACCCCTTCACGGCCCCTGCGACGACGCCTTCGATGATGTACTTCTGACTGGCCAGGTAGAAGACGATGATGGGCACGATCGCCAGGACCAACATGGCCATGAGAGCCCCCATGTCATTGGAACCGTAGGAGCCGACCAGCTGCTGGACCACCACGGGGATGGTCTTGTACGGCGTGGACAACCCGATGACGAGGTAGGGCAGCAGGTAGTCGTTCCACACCCACATGGCGTTGAGGATCGCCACCGTGATCATCACGGGCTTGAGCATGGGCATGACCACCCGGAAGTAGTTCTGCACGGGCCCGCATCCGTCGATCATCGAGGCCTCTTCGATCTCCAGGGGGATCGACTTGACGAAGCCGGAGAAGACGAAGACCGACAGTCCCGAGCCGAATCCTAGGTAGAGCACGACCATGCCCAGTGGGTTGTCGAGGTTGAGGATGTCGGCGATCTTGACGGTCGGGAACATGACCATCTGGAAGGGCACCACCATCGAGAAGACGAACAGCAGGTACAGGGCGCTGGTCCAGCGGCTCTTCACGCGGGTGATGTAGTAGGCGGTCATCGCGCAGAAGAAGACGATGACGACCACCGACAGGATCGTGATGAGGAAGGACCATCCCATCGCGGTGAAGAATCCGGTGGCCTGCAATCCGTTGAGGTAGTTGTCGGCTCCGACGAAGTAGTCGCCGAGCGGCAGGGCGAAGGGCTGGTCGGAGATGAAGAAGCGTCCCTTGAAGGAGTTCATGAGGATGAACATCAGGGGGCCCAGGAACACCAGGGTGAGGGCGACGAGGACGACGTGCAGGAGGATCTTTGCCCCTGCCCCGCCGGTGCTCGGTCCGGAAACCTGTGCCGTGGTGCGGGTGGGTGCTGCGGTGCTCATGCCTCGACCTCCTTGGAACGGGTGGAACGCAGCTGGATGAAGGCGATGGCCGAGACCAGCAGGAAGAAGACGACGGCCTTGGCCTGACCGACCCCTTCGAATCCCGAACGGGCGAAGAAGGTGTTGACGATGTTCAGGGCCGCCATCTCCGTCTCGGCCAAGGGGGCGCCGTTGGTCAATGCGAGGTTCTGGTCGAAGAGCTTGAAGGAGCCGCTCAGGGTCAGGAAGGTGCAGATGGTGATGGAGGGCATGACCATCGGGATGGTGACGTTGCGCAGGGTCTGCCACTTTCCGGCGCCGTCGATCTGTGCTGCCTCGATGAGTTCCTTGGGCACGGATTGCAGGCCGGCGATGTAGATGATCATCATGTATCCGACCATTTGCCAGTTGATGAGGACGACCAGGCCGATGAAGCCGTGGAGGGAGTCGGTGACCAGTGTCGTGTTCCAGTGGAGCAGGACCGCGTTGATGATCGTCTGCCACGTGTAGCCCAGGACGATGCCGCCGATGAGATTGGGCATGAAGAAGACGGTCCGGTAGAAGTTGGTGCCCTTGAGTTTGCGGGTGAGGGCGTAGGCGATGGCGAAGGCGAAGATGTTGACGCTGACCACCGAGACAATGGTGACCAAGGCGGTGAAGCCGATGGCGCGGACGAAGCCTTGTTCCTCGGTGAAGGCGTCGATGTAGTTGCTGATCCCGATGAAGGTGGCGTCGGTGACCGTGGTGAACTGGCACAACGAGAGGTACAGGCCGATGGCGAAGGGGACGAGGAATGCGATGAGGAATGCGATCAGAGTTGGGCCGACGAACACCGGGCCGAACCTGCGAAGACTCTTGAGCACGGGGTATTTCTCCTGACGAGGTCGGGGATGGGGCCGGCGCCCGGTGCACGCACCGGGCGCCGGCTGGTCAGTGCAGGTCCGCCGGGATCAGGCGCCCTTTTCCGACTTCCAGGTCTTGACGAAGGTCTCGACGACCTTGTTCCACTCCATCTTGCCGACGGCGTACTGGGACAGGGCCGCGCCGAAGTCCTCCTTGAACTTCTGGCTGGGGAAGGTGGTGAAGACCCACGGAACCGACTTGAGCTCCTTGTCCGACATGTAGCGCACGACCTCCTTGGCCAGCGGGTCGGTCGGCTGCTCGGCTTCGGTGAAGGTGTTGAAGGGGGTGATGAAGCCAAGGTCCTCGACCATGTGCTTCTTGCCCTTCTCGGAGGTCACCAGCCACGTGACGAAGTCGATGGAGGCCTTCTGGTCCGCCGCCGAGGCCTTGGAGTTGACCGAGAAGAAGTTCTCGGTGCCGATGTTGATGCCCTGGGTCTTCTCGTCCTTGGCGCCGGTGTAGATCGGCATCATCTTCACGTCTTCGGGCTTGACGGTGTTGCCCGGGATCTCGGAGACCTGGCCGTAGGCCCAGTTCCCGTTCTGGACCATTGCGGCTTGGCCCAGGGCGAATTCGGCCATGGAGTCGGTGACTGCCTTGGAGGGGGCCAGGCTCGGGTCGATGGTGGAGTTCTTCAGGTACAGGTCGAAGATGTTCTTGAACTCCTGGTTGTGGCTGAAGGTCAGGTCCTTCATGTCATCGACCTTGTTGTCCTGGTACTCGAAGTGGACGGGCAGGTCTGCCAGGTGGGTCTGCCAGCGCCAGTCCTCGCCGGGCTTGAGAGAGGTCGAGGCGAAGACGCCCTTGATGCCCAGTGCGTCCTTCTTGGACTGCATGTCTTCGACGACGGACTTGAGGGTGGCGAAGTCCTTGATCTCGTCGATGGATGTGGCCTTCGCACCGGACATGGCGAAGTACTTGTCCATGATCGCCTTGTTGTAGATGATGCCGTAGCCCTCGACGACGTAGGGGACCCCGTAGACCTTGTCGTCTTCGCCCACGGCCATGGTCGGGTCGAGCAGTGCCTTGTTGAACTCCGTGCCCGACAGGTCCGCCAAGTAGTCCTTCCACAGACGCATGCCCACCGGACCGTTGATCTGGAACAGTGTCGGTGCGTCGGACTTTGCCAGCTCGGACTTGAGGGTCTGCTGGTAGGTGCCCTGTGCCGCGGTGACGACGCGGACATCGACGCCGGTTTCGGCGCTGTATTCCTTGGCGATCTCCTGCCAGGTGGCATCCGACTCGGGTTTGAAGTTCAGGTAGTAGACCTTGCCCTTGCCGTCCGCGCTGCCCGACTGGCCGCCGGCGTCGCTGGAGCAGCCTGCGAGCAGGGCGATGGCGGTCAGACCGGCAAGGGTCGTCGCGGTGATTCTGGTGAACCTGGACATCTGTTCGTTCTCCTTCGAACTGGGATGCGGTGTCTCCGGGGTCTCCTGGCTCCGGAGCCCTGCCGCTCCGTGAGCCCGACAAGTGGCTGCTGCGCTGCGACAGGAAACGTTTCCGTTCGGCAGTGAGTCTAACGCCCCGGTGATGGCCACCACAGGTCCTTGGGCATCTGGCGAGTATCGATCTGGTCACGAAGACTCTGGAGGCCGGTGGTCGCGTGCCCGGTGCGCGCCCGCCCCGCCGACGCAGGTGGCCCGCGCCAGCACGAGGGGCCTACCCTTTGAGGGTGACTCCAGAAGAACTCGCCGAACTCATCCGCTCCGCCCTCGTCGAAGCCGCCGCCACCGGCACCCTGCCCCTGGCCGAAGCCGATCTTCCCGACACCGTCAAGGTCGAGCGACCCCGCAACCGCGACCACGGCGACTGGGCCACCAACGTCGCCATGCAGCTCGGCAAGAAGGCCGGAATGGCCCCCCGCGACTTCGCCGTGGCCCTCACCGCCCTGCTGCGCGGCAAGGACGGAATCGACGAGGTCGAGGTCGCCGGCCCCGGCTTCATCAACATCCGCCTGGGTGCCGCCTCCGCGGGAGAACTCGCGCGGACAATCGTCGAGGCCGGCCCCGCCTACGGCGCCAACTCCTCCATGGCCGGAACCCACGTCAACCTCGAGTACGTCTCGGCCAACCCGACCGGCCCCGTCCACTTGGGCGGCGCGCGCTGGGCGGCCGTCGGCGACTCACTGGCACGCCTCATGGTGGCCTGCGGCGCGCAGGTCACCCGCGAGTACTACTTCAACGACCACGGCAGCCAGATCGACCGCTTCGCCCGTTCGCTGCTGGCCCGCGCCTGCGGCCAGGAGGCCCCCGAGGACGGCTACGGCGGCCAGTACATTGCCGACATCGCCGCCCAGGTGCGTGCCGACGCCGCGGCCGCCGGTGAGCCCGACCCGGTGACCCTTGACCAGGACGCCGCAGTCGAAGCCTTTCGGGCTCGTGGCGTGGAACTCATGTTCACCGAGATCAAACAGCGCCTGGCCTCTTTCCGCAGCGAATTCGACGTCTTCTTCCACGAGGACTCCCTGCACGCCTCGGGCGCCGTGGCCCGCGCCATCGACGTCCTGCGTGAGCGCGGAGAGGTCTTCGACCAGGACGGCGCCGTGTGGCTGCGCACCACCACCTACGGCGACGACAAGGACCGGGTCCTCATCAAGTCCGACGGACAGGCCGCCTACTTCGCCGGAGACGTCGCCTACTACTTGGACAAGCGCCGGCGCGGGGCCGACGCCGCGATCTACCTGCTGGGAGCGGACCACCACGGCTACATCGGTCGCATGATGGCAATGTGCGAGGCCTTCGGTGACACGCCGGGCGTCAACATGCAGATCCTCATCGGTCAGATGGTCAACCTCGTCAAGGACGGGGCTCCTGTGCGCATGTCCAAGCGTGCCGGCACCATCGTCACCCTGGACGACCTCGTCGACGCCGTCGGGGTGGACGCCGCCCGCTACGCCCTGGTGCGCGTGTCCATGGACTCCAACCTGGACATCGACCTGGACCTGCTGTCCTCGCACACCAATGAGAACCCCGTCTACTACGTCCAGTACGCGCACGCCCGCACATGCAATGTGGCCCGCAACGCCGGCGAACACGGGGTCGCCCGAGAGGCGGGCTTCGACCCGGCCGCCCTGGACACCCCGGCCGACGCCGAGCTTTTGGGGGCACTGGCCCAGTTCCCCGCCCAGATCGCCCAGGCCGCCCAGCTGCGCGAACCCCACCGAGTCGCTCGCTACTTGGAGTCCCTGGCCGCCGCCTATCACACGTGGTACGGCCAGTGCCGTGTCACCCCCCGCGGGGACGACCCGGTCGAGGCCGGTCACGTGGCCCGCCTGTGGCTCAACGACGCGGTCACCACCGTGCTGCGCACAGGCCTGGCGCTGCTGGGCGTGGACGCCCCCGAGAGGATGTGAGCGTGGAGTCCACCGACCTGGACCACGTGCCCGTCGGCGACCTGGTCTGCCCCGAACCCGACGAGCGGCCCGACATCTGGCCGTGGACCGCCACCAGGGACGAGGACGGGGTCCTGCGCCTGGGTGGTGTGGCCGCCACGGACCTGGCCCGCGACCACGCCACCCCGATCTTCGTCATGGACCGCGCCGACCTGCGCGGACGCGCCACCGTGTGGGCCACCACCATGGCCGAGGAGTTCTGGGAGGGCTACGGCATGGCCGGCGGCGACGCCTTCTACGCCGGCAAGGCGTTCCTGTGTGCGGATGTGGTGCGCACCGTGACCGAAGCCGGAATGGGGGTCGACACCGCATCCCTTGGGGAACTCACCCTGGCACTGCGAGCCGGCGCCGCGCCCTCGAAGGTGGGCCTGCACGGCAACAACAAACTGGATGCGGAGATCGAATTGGCCCTGTCCGCCGGAAACGGTCAGGGCATCGAACGCATCTTCGTCGACTCCCTGCCCGAGGTCGCCCAGATCGAAGGAATCGCCGCCGCCAAGGGCGTCGTGGCCCGGGTGATGATCCGCATCAAGACCGGAGTGCACGCCGGCGGCAACTCCTACATCTCCACCGGCCACGAGGACCAGAAGTTCGGCGTGGGTGCCTTCGACGGCCAACTGGACCAGGTCGTGGACGCCATCAAGGCCAGCCCCCACCTGGAGCTGCGTGGCCTGCACAGTCACATCGGCTCACAGATCCAGGGCAGCGCGGGTTTCGTCGAAGCCGCCGGGATCGTCATGGACGTCCTGGCGAAGGTCAGCGCCCAGGTCGGCGCCCCCCTGCGGGAGATCGACCTGGGTGGGGGAGTGGGCGTGGCCCACACCGGCGCGGATCCGGTCCCCACTTCTCCGGCCGAGGTCATCCGCGAGGTCGCCCGCGTCATCCGCGACAAGGCTGACGCACTGGGCATCCCCGTGCCGAGGGTCTCGGTCGAGCCCGGCCGCAGCGTCGTGGGACCGACCACCGTCACCCTGTACCGTGTCGGCGCCGTCAAGGACGCGATCCTGGGCGAGGACTTGAAGAGGCGCCGTTACGTTGCCGTTGACGGAGGCATGGCGGACAACATTCGCCCGGCCCTGTACGGGGCCCGCTACACCGCGACTTTGGCCAACCGCGTCTCCGAAGCGCCCTTGGTGCGCTCACGGGTGGTCGGCAAGCACTGTGAGAGCGGGGACGTGGTCGTGTGGGACGTGGACCTGCCCTGTGACGTCACCGCCGGTGATCTGCTGGTCGTGCCGGTGACCGGCGCCTACGGGTACTCGATGGCCTCGAACTACAACATGCTCACCAAGCCCGGTGTCGTGGCTGTGGAGGACGGCCGCACCCAGTGGATCGTGCGCCCGCAGACCGTTGAGGACCTGCTGGCCTTGGATGCGGGCCTGGACGCGGGGCCGTCGGGTCGGGGTTGAGGTCCGGGGGTGCGTGTGGCCCCAGAATCGACCGGAGGGAGACCTCTTGTGGCCTCCACTGCAGGTGCTGTGCACTGAGTCTGCGCCACAGACTGCACGTCCATTTCAGATGTGTGCGAGTATTGTCGCGTGAGCGATCTGGATCATCAGAGTACGGATCAAGGGCCTGGAAATCCCGAAGCCACACATTCACGTGGAAGGCGCGATCGTAGCATTTCGGTGACGGCGGATGAAGAAGTGAAGGCCGCTCGCTCCGGTTCCCGGTATGTGTGGAGTGCACTGGTTGCCACCATCGTGTTCTCGCACCTGACCTCTGTTGTGCTGGTGTCTCTGATGGCTCCTGGGGACGTTGACATTTCTCAGTCGTCCTTCGCGGAGGACTTGGTCAAGACCCTGACAACTCGGCTCGATCGAATTCTTGAGTGGGATGACTTCTCACAGGTGACGTCGTTGTTGGCCTTCGTCGCCGCAATGATCTTCCCGCTGGGTGCCGCTCTGAACCAGTGCATTGATCGCCTGAGGGGACTTTGGTACGCGGTTGACCAAGAGCCCGGCCTGCGCCGGCGCAACGCAAATTGGGGTGAGATGGGGTCGCTGCGGCTCCTTGTTCTCATGCTCCTGTTGGTGCATGTCGTTGTTTCGGCACTCCCGTTGGTGGCGTTCTATGGGGTCGCCCTGCACTCGGGGCCTCGAATCCTTGCAGCCCTTTCGCTGGTGCTTGCGATGAGCTGCCTGATCCAGGTGGTGCGCCTGTTGGTGAGTTACTGGACATTCAGTGACTTCGAGGTTGCCCTCTCGCTTCCGGAGCACAGATCTCGCGTGCAATCGTTGCATGATCGTGATTCGAAATGGCCGAAGTGGATTTCTGGAATTCTCCTCGTAGTCGCCATCTGCGTGGGAGCATGTCCCATTCTTTGCGCTGCGCAAGGGGCGAATCCGTGGTCGCAGTTCCCCGTGCTCGTGTTCGCCTCGTGGCCGGTTGTCATCAACTCCTGGCGCCATGCGACGATCTTGACCTCAAGGCGCTCTTTGCTGGTGAACCTACTCTTCTACGATCTGCCTGGACTCTTCGTTGCGGCGGTGATACTGATCGCCCTCGAAATCAGTTTCGATCATGGAAAGGAGGGCAACTGTCAATTGTCCACCTGGGTGTTTGGAATGGCCGGACTGTTGCTCACTCTTGCCGTGATCCTGCGTGATGCGCGACTTGCCGGGTACCTTGGCGGGGCAGGAGACCTGGGATGCCTGCTTGTCGAAGACCACAGGAACAGGCGGGCAGTGAGCGGTTGGCAAAAGGCGTGGGCGATTGCCTTCTGTGCAGGAGTCATTCTCCTGGTGTGCGGCCCCTGGATTCTTGTCGGCGATGTCGGCCTGTCATTCGTGAGCCTCTTGGCTGTGTCCGCGGGCCTGCGTGCGGCGTATGTGACATTACGTGCAGGTTTTTGCGCCGTCATGAGCTCGTCGTTTGCAGGTGTCGGAATCCTCGTCTCCATGCTCGTGCTGCTGGTGGGCCGTGCGGCCACGAGTGAAAGCTTCGGCCCAGCGGTCATCAGCTTGGTCGGAGTCCTGATCGTCCTGGTTTTCGGCTGGGGACCATTGCTCACCCCGCGCTGGCCGTGGTTGAAGAGGTGCCCCCTCGATCTCTTGGCGGCATGGGGCCGCGAAGCTGATCTGGCCGCTCTGGACCGAGGGCTCAAAGAACGCGGAGACACCCTCGACGACCTCGTGAAGCGCCTGGAGGAGGGAGTCTGCGAGGGGCGACCGGTGGCTTGCTGGGCGCCGCCCCGCTCGGCACGCACAGGGGCGAAGTAGGTGCTCGGGGCCGGCAGTGGGCGCACAGCGGATCCTCATGCGTTGCCGTGTCTCACATCACGGGAAGTTCTGCGTCTGATCAGGAGCTTCGACAAAGCTTGATGGAAGTGGTCCGCTCGAACGAGTGTGGACCACGCCGATCCACATCGACAACGTGAGAGGAACATGATGCGTCCACGAGGTTTCAGTGCCCAATTGGTGGGTGCGGCCGCACTGGCGGCCGCACTGCTGGTTCCAGCCGCCGCCATCGCCCCTGCGGCCAGTGCGGCCGATGCCACCGAGCAGGCCATCGTGTCCGCGGACATCACCACGCAGAGCGGCGGCGTGGAGAAAGGGGTTCCGCGCAACTACGCGGTGAACCTGGCCCTTGAGGCCAGTGACGCGCAGTTCGCCGACCTCGTCACCCGGGCCGAAGGACTTGGCGGCGTGGTGCTGGAGAAGTACCCGCAATTGCGTTCCTTCTTCGTCCAGGCGTCCTCCGGAGACTTCGCCGGCAAACTCAACAATGCGGCTGCAGGTGTCGGAATCCCCGTGACCTCCATCGGCCCGACCCGTCAAGCGCCTGTCTCCGGGGCGGAGATCGTCGTGGCCGACGCGGACCAGAGCGCAATCGCTCGCGCACGCCTGGGCGCCTCTGCCCTGGAGTCGCAGCTGGACGAGGCCGACTCCGCCGCCCCCGACCCCTTCACCGGATGGGACCAGGTGGCCATCGGGGCCGTGGAAGCCCAGAGCGTCGACGTGCCACTGGAGAAAGCAGTCGTGGGCGTCCTCGACTCCGGAGTCGACGGGACCCATGAGGACCTCGTGGGACAGATCGACGAGGCACTGTCGGTCGGCTGCCAGCGCAATGGCGTGCCCGACACCTCCTGGAATGCCTGGCAGGACGACAACGGCCACGGCACCCACGTGGCCGGCACGATCGCAGCTGCACACAATGGCATCGGCATTGACGGCGTGGCGCCCACGAATGTGACCATCGCCGCGGTCAAGGTGTCGAACGTCAACGGCCTCTTCTACCCCGAATACACGGTGTGCGGCTTCGTGTGGGCCGCTGACCATGGCTTCGACGTGACCAACAACTCCTACTACGTCGACCCGTGGATGTACTGGCTGCCCACCGAACCCACTCAGGCAGCGGGCCTTGAGGTGGTCACCCGCGCCGTCGAACACGCCCACGGCAAGGGAGTGGTCAACGTGGCCGCCGCAGGCAACGCCGACCATGACAATGACAACCCGACCCTGGACTCCTCGAGCCCCAATGACATGGGCAGTGCAGGTGCCATCAAGGACCGCAACGTGGAAGGCGGGGTCGACATCCCGACCATGATCCCCTCGGTGGTGTCCACCTCCGCAGTGCAGCCGGCCGAATGGAAGCCGCCGTACGACAACGCTCCGCTGGTGCGCGCAAGCTTTTCCAACTACGGCGCGAAGAACGTCGACATCGCCGCCCCCGGGCGCCGAGTGGCATCGACCTACCCCAAGGCGGTCGCTCAGGCCCAAGGTCTTCCCACCCCGTATGCGGCGCTCAGCGGAACGTCAATGGCAGCGCCTCACGTCGCCGGTGTTGCCGCCCTGATCAAGGGCATCCACCCCAATGCCACGGCCGACCAGGTCATCGAAGTGCTGAAGAAGCACGCGGCCGAACACTACGACCGCCTGCAGCCCTCGGAGACCAACGGAGTCTTCAAGGAATACCGGGGAGCGGGCCTGGTCAACGCCCTGTCCGCAGTGCTCAAGGACCAGCCCAAGCCCACCATCGGCACCGTCGAGTACTCGACGGACGGCAAGACCTGGGCACCTCTTGAGGGCGCCTCGGTCCCCACGACGATCTCCATTCGTGTCGGCCTCACCGGACCGGTGACAGCGGCGACCCTGGACGTGGACGGCCTGGCCACCGCCGAAGCACAGGCCAGTGGAGCATTTGACGGTTCGGTGGAGCTCAAGGCCGCATCGGTTGACCTCTCGACCCGCGCGGCACAGACCTCAGGTGACGGTGTGCGCGCCGCCGGCCCTGCGGTGACCGTCAAGGTCAGCGCCCAAGGCCGCAACAAGGATGCGCGTGCCGATGACGACGTGAGTGCCTCGGTGGCCTTCACCGTCCGCACGGCACCCACGCCTACGCCCAATGATCCTTCCAAGCCCACGCCGGCCGACCCGGGAAAGCCCGCGCCGGCCGACCCGACCAAGCCTTCACCGTCCGCGCCGGGCAGTGACGTCGTCACGGTCTCGGCCGAGTCCGCACAGGCCGGTGACCTGGCCAGGACGGGCGCCCCGCTGACGAATGTCCTCCTCGGCGCCTTCGCTCTGGTGGTCATTGGCGGTGTGGCGGTGCTGTTCGCATCGCGTCGCATTCGCCGCAGCCAGGACTGAGCGGCAGGTCACCTTGGAAGACTCCCGGTGACTGAACACACGAGCGGATCCGGGGTGCCCACCAGGGTGCCCCGGATCCGTGTGCCCCCATCGTCCGCCCAACCATGGCCGGGCGAAAAGGCCGGGCAGGGGATGGCTGCTCCGCCCTGGGTACCGGGCGTACCGGAGAGTTTCGACTTCCCGCCAGACATCGGAGGACATGACCGTCCTCGGCGAGGGCGAGGACCGACTCCTCGGCTCGCCCCGACCTCAGGTGCGGGGCCGAGGCTTTGCCCGCGACGTCGGCTTCTCGGTGAAGGGGTCCTCCGGCCAGGGATGCTTCGGGTAACGGCCCCGCAGGTGGGAGCGCACCTGCTGATAGGGGCCGGACCAGAAACTCCTCAGGTCGGAGGTCACCGCCGTGGGGCGCCCCGCCGGGTCCGTCAAGTGGACGACAAGAGCGACACGCCCATCGGCGAAGGTCGGGGAGTCGACCCAACCGAAGGCCTCCTGCACACGCAAGGTGAGGATGGGGCGACCGCTGGACCAGTCCAAGGAGCGGGTGGCGCCCGTGGGTATCTCCACACGCTCCGGGGCCAGTTCGTCCAGGCGCGCGGCCTCGGGCCACGGCAGCATGGCCCGAAGGGCAGCGAGGGTGTCGATCCGTGACAGTGGTGCTCCCGCGGCGAGCCCCGGCAGGTCGCCGGCCAGCCACATGGCTGCCCGGGCGGCCAAGGCGGCGTCGGAGACATCCGGCCAGGGTGGGCCCAGTGCCTCGTGCAAGGCGGTCATGCGCCAGCGCAGTTCCTGGGCGGCGCGCGGCCATTCGAGCAGGCCAAGACCCTCTCGCTGCAGCGCCTTGCCGAGAACGTCGAGCGCCGTTCCCTCAGGCACTGCGTCCAGGTGTCGCGAGACCAACTCAATGGCGCCAAGGGCCTCCACGCGGCGCCCTCGAATGCGCCCCTGGACCAGGTTCGCCTCGAAGCGCCCCTGACGCATGGGTGTGGCCGCGTACTCGGCGACCACGGGGTTGATCGGGGCGGCGGAGCGGATGAGGGCGTCGCTGACGCCGGGGGTCCTTTGCAACTCGGCGACCGCCAACCATGTGCTGCCCTCGAGTGGTGACGAGGGCGGCAGTTGTGCGCCCTGTCCGTCCACCATCAGGTAGCGGCTCGTCCCCGGGCGCAGGCGGGCGATCCACCGCGGGTGCGCCAATGCGACGACGAGGGCGAGGGCTTCGGAGGAAGTGCCCGGTCGAAGGGCCTTCGCCCACTGGTCACCTTCGACGGCGAGGCCCAGCCCCGCCCACGTGTCCTGGACCATGTCAGCGCTGACAAGACGCTCCAGGCGCTGGGCCTGTGCACGCATTCGCCCGCCGAGCTCAAGCTCCGACCCGTGCTTGACCTGTGTGAACAGCCTCGCAAGGTCCGCGTCCCGGACGCGCGGCTCCTCCGCAAGGAAAGCGACCAGGCCTGCGGCCTCATGTGCACCCACCAGAGCGGCCGATTCGAGCAGAGCGCGGGCCAGTCCGGGCTCCAGCGGAAGCGCAGCAAGGCTGACGCCCAGGTCCGTGACCTCTCCGCTCTCCTCCAACGCCCACATCGCCTGCAAGGACTGCCGGGCGGCCGTGGCCGCACCATCGGGCACCGGAGTGGGAAGGGCGGGTTCGGGAAGGCCCAGGCGGCGCCAGGTCGCGCACTGGAGAACCACCTCGGTGACGTCGGCGGTCTCGATCTCGGGGCGCGTGCGGGCGGGTCTGCGCGCGGACTCCGCCTCCTCCCAGCAGCGCAGGACCGTGCCCGGCCCCAGTCGGGCGGCGCGCCCGGCCCGCTGGTCGCCACGGGCCCGCGAGGCGGGAACCGTCACCAACATGCCTGCACCCCGCGCCGGATCGAAGCGCGGCTCGCGGGCAAGGCCAGCGTCGACGACCGTGCGCACACCGGGCACCGTCAGCGAGGACTCCGCCACGGAGGTGGACAGCACCACGTGGCGACGCCCGTCATTGCGGGGGCTGAGGATGCGGTCCTGCGTGGAGGCGCTCACATTGCCGTGCAGGACGAGGACCTCGACCCCCTCGGGGTTGCCCAGAGAGCGGGCGACCTCGTCGATCTCCCACACTCCCGGAAGGAAGACGAGGACGTCGCCATCGCCCTCGTCCAGGGCGCGAGCGATCGTGCGGGCCACATGCGCGCAGAAACGGCGGTCCACGACGGTGCGTCCCAAGCGGTCGGTCACCAGCGGGCCGACACCGCGCGGAGGCGGCGCCCACAGGGTGCGAAGGGGGTGGATGCGTCCGGGGACATCGACCAGGGCAGGCTCCGCATCGCAGTGCCTTCGCAGGTGCGGCAGCAGCATCGCGGTGTCCAGGGTGGCCGAGGTCACCGTCAGGTGAGCTTTCGTACGTCCCGCTTGGCGACCGGCCAAGAGCATTGCCAGGACCAGATCAGTGTCGAGTTGGCGTTCGTGGAACTCGTCGATCATCACCGCGTCGACCCCGTGCAGGTCAGGATCGCGTAGGAGGCGCCGCACCAGGACACCGGGGGTGGCGAATTCGACGCGCGTCGTGCCCGAGCACGAGGACTCGCCGCGCACCGTGTGCCCGACGGATTCTCCCAAGGGCTCACCGAGCAGGCCTGCGAGCCGCCTGGCGGCCGCTCGCACTGCCACACGCCGCGGCTGGGTGACGAGGATCCTGCCGTCGAAGTGGCCGGCAAGAAGCGCCGGAAGCAGGCTCGTCTTGCCCGAGCCCGGGGGAGCAGTGACCACCAGTGTGTCTGCGCCAACGAGAGCTCGGACCACCTCCGGCAGGCCCTCGACGACGGGGAGTTCGGGCGGCCGGGCCAGCAGACGGTCGAAGTCGGAGGTCACAGGCCAAGTGTGCCCGGCGGAGGGGCTCAGGCCACGTGCCCGCGCACAGTGAAGGTCAAGGAATGTGTGACCCCGGGTTCCAACTCGACCAGGCCGTCCCCGGAGTTGAAGGCGTTGGGGGCGCAGGTCATCGGTTCAACTGCCACCCCGCGTCGGCCCAGCCTTTCGCCCGTGTAGACCTGGACCCATCGCGCGTCGGACTCGATCTCCACCCACGAGCCCGTGGCCGGGATCGTCAGACGCACCGTCCACGGCCCCTCCGGAAGATCGGTGAAGGCGTGGTCGATGCGAGCGGTCCCGAGGACCCGTCCCTCGCGCAGATCCAGGTCCAGGTCGCCCGCAGGGCGCAGGGCCACAGGGATGAGGTCCTCGTCGACTTCGGCCACCGTCGCAGCGGGAATCGTCATCGAGTACTCGTCCACCTCGGTCAGGCCCACGGTCAGGTAAGGGTGACTGCTGGCCCCGTAGGGAGCGGCCTCGACGCCGATGTTCTTCGTCGCAACGGTCACCGACAGGCCCTTTTCCGCGCACAACGCGTAGGTGACCCAGCATTGGAGGGCCCACGGGTAACCGGGCCTGGGAGCGATGAAGGTCCCCAGAGTCGCCGAGTCCTTGTCCGCGTGCACCACCTCCCAGTCAACCCAGCACATGAGCCCGTGCAGGGCGCAGCCCGTCTCGCCCTCGTTGACAGGCACGTCGTGGCGGATCCCCTGCCACGTGTAGGAGCCGTTGGCGATGCGATTGGGCCACGGGACCAGCGTCTTGCCCAAGTACCCTTCGGGGATCTCGGTCACAGCATGCGGTTGGAGCAGATCGACCCCGCGCAGAGTCAGCCCGGCGATCCCAGCCCCCACAGTGACGACTCGTGCGACGTAGTCGCCACTGGTCAGGACGAGTTCCTTGCCGGATGCTGCAGGGGGCATGGGTGTCTCCCAAGGTTGAGGGGCTACTTCGGCGGCGTCGTTGCCTCACCCATGATCCTAGTGCGCATGTCGGATCGGCGGGCGCCGACCGGTCGGCGAGGACGCCATCCGTGTTGAGAATGGGTCGCGACAAGCAGGAGTAGGATGTATCGACCCCATGGGGAAGACCCCAACCTTCGACACCTACTGAGGAGACACGGCATGACCGCCCCTGCCACCGGTTCCGACAACGCCCGCACACCCATCACCACGGAAACGATCGAGGCTTGTGTGCGCGCGGCACAGGACCCGCAGGCCCTTGTCGCCCGCAACGCGGTCACCCGCAGTGGTGTCGACGCATGCGCGACCGACCGGACAAAGGTCGTCGCCACACCCACGGTCGTCTCCCACAAGCTCGACACGTGGAAGGTCACCTCCCAGAAGAAGTCCGGCAGGTGCTGGCTCTTCTCCTCACTGAACCTGCTGCGAGACACCGCCCGGGCGCGTCTGGGAATCAAGGACTTCGAGTTCTCCCAGAACCACGCGATGTTCTGGGACAAGTTCGAACGCGCCAACTGGTTCCTCACCGACATCATCGCCACCGCCGACCAGCCACTGGACGGCCGTCTGCTCCAGTTCCTCCTGGCCGATGTCCTCGGAGACGGTGGCCAGTGGGACATGGCGGTCTCCGTCTACCTCAAGCACGGGGTCGTCCCCAAACAGGCCATGCCCGAGACCGCATGCTCTGGCAACACCGACGACATGAACCCGATCCTGCGCACCCTGCTGCGCCGCAGCGCCCTCGAACTGCGAGAACTCGCCGCCGCCGGAGCCGGTGCCGAGACGCTGGCCGCCGCGAAGGACGACGTCCTTGCCAAGGTCTGGCGGATCCTCGTCATCTGCCTGGGCGAGCCCCCGACCTCGATCGAATGGACGTGGCGCGACGACGAGGGCGAATTCCACCGTGGCGGCACCCTGACCCCCACCCAGTTCTACGACACCTATGTCGGCATCGACCTCACCCAGTACGTGTGCCTGGTCGACGACCCCCGTCCCGAGCACCCCAAGGGGCGGGCCCTGAGCGTCGACAACCTTGGAAATGTCGTGGGCGGGCGCCGGATTCGCTACGTGAACACCGACATCGACGTCATCAAGCGTCTCGCGGCAGCCACGATCGTTGCAGGCGAACCCGTGTGGTTCGGTGCCGACGTCACACCCCAGTCGGACCGCGACTCCGGTCTGCTGGTCTCGGGACTGTACGACCACACGGGCCTGTTCGGCCTCGACCTGTCAACGTCCAAGCTCCAGAGGGTCCTCACCGGCGAGTCGGCCATGAACCACGCCATGCTCTTCACCGGAGTCGACCTTGACGATGCCGGGAGCCCGCGCCGCTGGCGCGTGGAGAACTCCTGGGGTGAAGAGCCCGGTGACAAGGGCTTCTACACGATGGACGACCAGTGGTTCACGGACTACGTCTTCGAGGTCGTCGTCCACGTCGACCGTCTGCCCGAGGACCTGCGCCCGGCACTGTCCGAAGAGCCCATCCACCTGCCCGCCTGGGACCCGATGGGCACGCTGGCCTGAACAACCACCCACCCGTGATCCGGGGCGGCGCCGACGAGGCGCCGCCCCGTCCCCATCCCCCGGGCAAAAGCCGTGCACGAACGCGAAAGTGTCAGACAAGGAACGGACCGCCTCGACGAAGACCTCAGGCTCTTCCGCATGGATGTCGTGGCCGCAGTCCACATCGACCCGGCGCGCACCGGGGTTCAGAGCCGCCATGACACGCGCGGCGTCCTCCTCCGTGTTCGCCGCGAACAAGGTCCCGTCATTGCCGTACTTCGTGACGGCCTTGAGGTAGACGGTCGGCGCCTTGATCCCGCCCAGTGTCGCCTCCTGGTCCACGCCCTCCATCCACGTGCCCGAATGGAAGGCTTCACCGAAGGCCAGGTCGTAGGAGTCGATCGAGCGGAAACCGCGGAGGAGCTGTGGTGGCACCCAGTCGAGTTTGAGGCGCTCACCCGGATGGGCCAAGCGCCGCTCGCGCGTCCACTTTGCCAGGGTCGGCTGCAGCCCACCGAAGAGGTGCGCCATGTACGCATGCTCCATGTAGTACGTCGGGTAGTCGCCGAGTGCGTCCTGGCCGAGGAAGTCGTGGATCGTGGTGAAGGAGTCCTTCCAGACGAAAGTGCCCGCCCCTTCGCGCATCTCCTGCGGGGTCACCGAGAACAACGGTGGATCCTCCAGGACCAGTCCCCTCACGTCATCGGGTGCTTCGGCGGCCACCAGGGCCGCGATGATCCCACCGGAGGAGTGCCCAGAGACGATCGCCGGCTCCCTGACCACCTCACGGAGGAACCACACGAAATCCTGTGCGCCACGGCGCGCCGTGTAGGCGGCGGGGTCGTGCGAGGACTTCCCATGGCCGTGGCAGTCGACGGCGAAGACGTGAAACCCCTTGGCAAGCTCGGGCAGTACCGCGTGGTAGTCGTCCCAGGACATCTGCTGGCCGTGGACGAGCAACAGCGCGGGCCCGTTGTCCGGCCCCTCGACGTAGTTCAGGGTCGTCCCCGAAGCGGTGTGTGCCTGCTTCTCCACGTAGCCGGCCGCCCACGTGGCGTCAAGCTCGCCCTCGTCGAAATGCAGGTTGTGGTGCCGGTAGGCGGCGGCAGCGCCCGCCAGGGCGAGCAGTGCGACCAGCGTGCACACACCCGCCCACATCAGCCACCGTCGCAATCGACGAGGTCGACTCCTGCGCTGGGTCCGTTCCGTCATCGTTCCTCCTGAGCCCGGACTCGAGTGCCGGGACTACGCTGGGACACATGAGTCAGTACGAGATTCGCACAATCACCGAGGTGATGGGGGCCCAATGAGCATTCTGCCGATCCGAGTGTGGGGCGACGAGGTCCTGCACAACCGAGCCCGCGAGGTGGGCGAGATCGACGAGGCCGTGCGCACCTTGGTTGCCGACATGGTCGAGACCATGCACGCCGCCGACGGAGTCGGGCTGGCGGCCCCGCAGGTGGGGCATGGGCTGCGGATCTTCGTCTGGCACCATGAGGGCGGCCACCCGTGGGACGCTCGCCTGGATCCCGCCGAGCGGCCGGGGCCGAGTTCGGGCGTGGTCATCGACCCGGTCCTGGAACTGTCCGACCTGCCTCAGCGTGCAGCCGACCCGGACACGGAGATGGAGGGGTGCCTGTCGCTGCCGGGACTTGCCTACCCGGTGGTGCGAGCCACACGCGCCATCCTGACTGGGCGTGACCTGGATGGAGAGCCACTGCGCATCGAGGCGTGCGGGTGGCTGGCGCGTATTTTCCAGCACGAGTTCGACCACCTCGACGGCATTGTCTACACCCAACGTCTGGGGTCCCCGTGGGCCCAGCGAGCTGAACGAGCCATCGCCGCAGCCGGGTGGAACGGGGGACAATGGGACCCGAGTGCAGCAGAGGACGACGCGCCCTCCCGGACGCGGGCACGCCGCCCTCGTCGAGGGCCAGGAAGAATGCGCCTGGCAGGCCGTGGCAGGTGAGGCGGATGCTCGCCGGTGGTGCGGACGCCTTCAGGTGACGACGAAGCCCAACGAGCGGAAGTGGTCGCGCACCTCGGTCGTGGCCTGGACGCTCGGCGGTTGCGTGGCGTCCAGGGTGTAGTGCAGGCCCAGTGACTTCCACTTGTCGCGACCCATCTGGTGGAAGGGCAGGACCTCCACGCGATCGATGACATTGCGCCACTTCGAGATGATCCGGCCGATCGCCTCGATGTTCTCCTTGGCGTCCGTCAGATCGGGCACCAGGACGAATCGGATCCACACGCGCGTGGTCCCGCGCGCCGCCAACCGGTCGCCGAAGTCGATGGTCGGCTGCAACTCGCCGCCGGTGACCTTCCGGTAGGTGTCCGGCAGCCCGGACTTGACGTCCAGCAGGACCAGGTCGATGTCGTCGAGCATTGCGTCATCACAGTTGACGCCCAAGAACCCCGAGGTGTCGAGGCAGGTGTGCACACCCATTTCCTTGGCTCCGCGGAAGATGCGACGCACGAACTCGGGCTGCATCATCGCCTCTCCACCGGAGATCGTCACGCCTCCGCCACTGGCGCGGAAGATCCGGCGGTAACGGCGAATCCTGGCCAGAATGTCCTCGATGCTCACCGGCGCCCCGTCCTTCATGAGGAAGGTGTCGGGGTTGTGGCAGTACTGGCAACGCAGTCCGCACCCGTTGAGGAACACGGTCAGTCGGGTACCGGGGCCGTCCACGGCGGTGACGAGCTCCCACGAATGCACCGACCCCAAGGTGCCTTCACGCATTCGGTGCAGCCGGTCGGCCCTTTCCAGGTCGGACAGTACCTCCAGACCTGCGATGCCCAGGCCGACCGCGCGAGCGGTCGGGGCTTCGAAGTCCTGGTCGCGCAGGTTTTGGGCGCGTTCGGACACGGGTCCGGTGGGGACGATGCTCGATCCGTCTCCGAGGGCGACGGGCGTGGGCAGGTCGGTCATGGGTCCTCGTCGGTGGTGTCAGTGCGGCGGCGCCGCGGGGCAGGGGAGCCCCTGCTCTCGCGGCGCCGTGCGGGTGGTCTGCTTCGGGGTGCCGAGGGCACCTCGAAGCGTTCAGCCGTCCGGAGTCCGGGCGGACTCGGAGCTCAGGCCGAGTGGTGGAAGGTCCGGGACAGGACGTCCAGCTGCTGCTCGCGGGTGAGCTTGACGAAGTTCACCGCGTAGCCGGAGACGCGCACCGTGAGGTTCGGGTACTTCTCCGGGTGGTCGATGGCGTCCTCGAGGGTGGCGCGGTCCAGCACGTTGATGTTTGCGTGGTACAGGCCGGCGATGCCGCCGTGCTCCTCACGGGCGGCCTTCATCGCGGCGAGACGCTCTTCGTAGGTCCTGGTTGCCATGTGTGTGTCCTCTTTCGGTTCTCAGTGTGCAGTGGTGAAGGTCAGGGGTGGGCGGAGGTCAGTGGCTCGGGACGAGACCGCATTCCTCGTCCGGGACGAAGCCCGCGTCGAGGATGCCGACGAGGTTGGTGATCTGCTCGTCCTTCGTGCGGCCAAGGCCCGAAGGTGTGATCGTGTTCGTCAGCGAGATGCCGTCGAGCGCGTCGTTGTAGTCGAGTTTTCCGACCGAGAGCATCGAGGCCACCATTCCGTGGGTGTCGATGCCGTTCTCGGGGTTGGCGCCCGGGGCGAAGGGGGTGCCGGCACGGTGACCCGAGGGGAAGTTGCCGGTGGCCTTGCCGTAGACGACGTTCGAGGTGATCGTGAGCACCGACTGGGTCGGGATTGCGTCACGGTACATGGGGATCTGGCGGATCTTGTCCATGATCGTGTGAACCACTGTGGCGGCGATGTCGTCCGCGCGGTCGTCGTCGTTGCCGTAGGTCGGGAACTCGCCCTCGGTGACGTAGTCGACGACCAGGCCGGACTCGTCACGAACCGGGGTGACCTTCGCGTACTTGATGGCCGCCAAGGAGTCGGCGACGATGGACAGACCCGCGATGCCGCAACCCATGGTGCGGACGATCTCCGAGTCGTGCAGAGCCATCTCGATCGACTCGTAGGCGTAGCGGTCGTGGCAGTAGTGGATGATGTTCAGGGCTTCGACATAGGTGCCGACGACCCAGTCCAACATGTCCTCGTACTTGGCCCAGACCTCGTCGAAGTCCAGCGGGCCGTCACCCTCGATGCCGGCCAGGCCGGTGACGACCTGCTTGCCGCTCATCTCGTCGCGGCCACCGTTGATGGCGTAGAGCAGGGACTTGGCGGCGTTGACGCGCGCGCCGAAGAACTGCATCTGCTTGCCCACCCGCATGGGGGACACACAGCAGGCGATGGCAGCGTCGTCTCCCCAATGTTCACGGATCTGGCCGTCGGACTCGTACTGGATCGACGAGGTCTCGATGGAGATCGCGGCGCAGAACTCCTTGTAGCCCTTGGGCAGGTTCTCGTCCCAGAAGATCGTGATGTTCGGCTCCGGGGCGGGGCCCAGGTTGCGAAGGGTCTGCAGCAGACGGAAGGAGGTCTTGGTGACCAAGGTGCGGCCGTCATCGCCGAAGCCTGCGTCCGACCACGTGGCCCAGTAGGGGTCGCCCGAGAAGATCTGGTCGTAGTCGATGGTGCGCAGGAAGCGGGTGATGCGCAGCTTGATGACCAAGGCGTCGATCATCTCCTGGGCATCGGTCTCGGTGATGGCACCTGCGGCCAGGTCGCGCTCGAAGTAGATGTCGAGGAATCCCGACAGGCGGCCGATGGACATGGCCGCGCCGTCCTGGCTCTTGACCGACGCCAAGTAGCCGAAGTACGTCCACTGGACTGCTTCCTGGGCGGTGCGGGCCGGGCCCGAGATGTCGAAGCCGTAGTCGGCCGCCATCATCTTGAGCTTCTTCAGGGCCTTGATCTGCTCGGAGTGTTCCTCGCGGTAGCGGGCCCAGTGCTCGGAGAAGCCCTGGTCGGCGTAGCGGTCCTTGTCCTGCTGCTTCCACTCGATGAGCTTGTCCACGCCGTACAGGGCCACACGGCGGTAGTCGCCGATGATGCGGCCGCGGCCGTAGGCGTCCGGCAGGCCGGTGATGATGTGCGAGGAGCGAGCTGCGCGGATGCGCGGGGTGTAGATGTCGAAGACCGCGTCATTGTGGGTCTTGCGGTACTGGGTGAAGATCTTCTTGACCTCGGGGTCGATCTCCTTGCCGGCCTCGTGGATGGCCGTCTCGACCATGCGCCAGCCACCATTGGGCATCATTGCGCGCTTGAGTGGGGAGTCGGTCTGCAGGCCCACGATGACGTCGTCATCATCGCTGATGTAGCCGGGGCGGAAGGCGTCGATGTCCGCAGGTGTATGGGTGTCGACGTCGAGAATCCGGACCTTGCGCTCCTCCTTGAGGAATTTCTCCTCCAGGGTCTGCCACAGACGAAGGGTCTTTTCCGTGGGGCCGGCGAGGAAGCTCGCGTCGCCCTCGTAGGGGGTGTAGTTGCGCTGGATGAAGTCACGCACGTCGACGGCTTGCGTCCACGGCCCGGTTTCGAATCCCTCCCACGCATCGGTCACTGTTGCGGGAGCGGTCTCCTCTGTCATGCGTCCTTCTTTCGGGAGTTCCACCGACGCGGGTGTGACGGTGGCAGTCGTGGCACCCGGTGGGGTGCTTCAACAATCATCCCGGCCATTTGTGAACAAGGCAGGCCTCACTGCGACAAAGGCGTGTGGCATCCCTCCCACAGGGCCGGACGGCAATCCAGCTTACGCCTCCATCTGGGACTTGGGTCCCAGATGGGGGTTGGTGCCTGCGAGGTTCGCCCTCGTCAGTGCGTCTGGGCTCCACCGCGTGGGGCGATGGACGAATCTCGCGGATCCACCGACGAATCTCGCGGATCGGCGAAGGAGTCTCGCGGGATGGCGGACGAATCCCGCGGGGAGGTGGGACCGTAGAATCGGCGGCAGGCGTGACGAATACCCGCCTGGCAGCACCAGACCGTCACACTGACCGACGGAAAGCGCAAAACCCGAGGAGCCGCAGTGACCGACACCCACCCCACCATCGACGTCGCAGTCCTGGGCGCAGGAACGGTCGGCTCCCAAGTCATCCGGATCCTGGGCGAACAGGCCGACGACCTCACTGCGCGTTCCGGGGCGAAGATCCGCGTCGCCTCCGTCCTCGTGCGCAATCCCGAAGCGCCCCGAGACGTCGACGTCGACCCGTCGGTCCTGACCACCGATCCGGCCACCGCCATCGACGGCAGGGACGTCGTCGTCGAACTCATCGGCGGAATCGAACCGGCCCGCACCTTCGTGCGCCGTGCCCTGGACCAAGGAATCTCCGTCGTCACCGGCAACAAGGCCCTCCTGGCCGCACACGGCCCCGAACTCTACGAGGCCGCCGCCGCCAGTGGAGCCGACCTCTACTACGAGGCCGCAGTGGCCGGCGCCGTCCCCGTGGTCTACGGGTTGCGCGAGTCCCTGGCGGGGGACCGCGTCACCCGCGTCATGGGCATCGTCAACGGGACCACGAACTTCATCCTCGACTCCATGGCCACCAAAGGCATGACCTACGAGGAGGCCCTGTCGCAGGCGCAGCGTCTGGGCTTCGCCGAAGCCGACCCCAGCGCCGACGTCGACGGCCTGGATGCCGCCGCCAAGTGCGCGATCCTGGCCTCCTTGGCCTTCCACACGCGGGTCGGCATCGAGGACGTGGCCGTCGAAGGCATCACCGGCATCACGACCGAGGACATGGCCGAGGCGGCCCTGACCGGGCACGCCGTCAAACTGCTGGCCATCGCCGAGCGTCGTGTGGGCGAGGACGGCACCGAAGGGGTCTCTGCGCGTGTCCACCCCGCCCTCGTGCCCGGGGACAACCCCTTGGCCACCGTGGCCGGCGCCTTCAACGCCATCGTCGTCGAAGGAGAAGCCGCAGGGCGCCTCATGTTCTACGGCCAGGGGGCGGGCGGCGCCCCGACCGCCTCCGCCGTCCTGTCCGACCTTGTCGCAGCCGTTCACCACCGCGCCCACGGCGGCAACGCCCCGCGCGAATCCGTCTACGCGCACCTGCCGATCCTGGACGCCGGACTGTCGCACACCCGCTACCAGATCCGCCTCAAGGTCGAGGACCGCTTGGGGGTCCTGTCCGACGTGGCCGGCATCTTCGCCCGGCACGGGGTGTCCATCCAGTCCGTCCACCAGCGCTACAACACCGACCCCGGAGCGGCCACCATCGTCATCGCCACCCACACCGCACGTGAGGCCGACCTGCGGGCCGTGGCCAATGCCCTGGGCCAGTCCGGCGCGGTGCGTGAGGTCCTGTCCACCTTGCGCGTGGAGGGGGAGTGACACGCCGTGAAGCTGCGTGACGACTTCGTCGCGGTCTCCGTGCCCGCCACGACGGCGAATCTGGGGCCGGGTTTCGACTCGATGGGCATGGCGCTGGACCTGTGGGACGACGTGTCCGTCCACGCGATCACCGGGCCCACGCAGGTCGTCATCGAGGGCGAGGGTGCGGGTGAAGTCGCCACGGGCGAGGACAACCTGGTCGTCAAGGCCCTGCGCCTGGCCCTGGACCGCGTGGGCGCCCCGCAGGTGGGGGTGCGCATGCGCTGCGTCAACCGCATCCCCCATGGGCGAGGGCTGGGGTCTTCGGCGTCCGCTATCGTCGCCGGTCTGACTCTGGCCCGCGCCCTGATCGGCGACCCGGAGGCGTTGACCGAGGCGGATCTGCTGGACCTGGGCACCGAGATGGAAGGGCATCCGGACAATGTGGCTCCTGCCGTCCTGGGTGGGGCGACGGTGGCCTGGGTCAACCGTGGCCATGCGGGAGCCGTGCGCCTGGACCCGCCCGAGGGGATCTCGCCGGTGGCCTTCATCCCCGACTTCGAGTTGTCGACCTCCCTTGCGCGGGCGGCCATTCCCGACCAGGTGAGTCATCGGGACGCGGTCCACAACGTGTCGAGGGTGGCGCTGCTGGTCGCCCTGCTCAGCGGTGCTTCGAGGGACCACTTGGTGGCGGGCGCCCAGGGCACACCCATGCACGAGATGCTCATGGCGGCCACCCAGGACCGCCTGCACCAGGAGCAGCGTCGAAGCACGATGGAGACCTCCATGGAGATGGTCGACTGGCTGCGCTCGGCCGGAATGGCCGCCGTGGTCTCCGGCGCGGGTCCCACTGTGCTGTCCCTGGAACACGTGCTCACCCAGGTGCGCATCGACGCCAAGGCAGCCGGGTGGCGTGTGCTGCCTCTGGCGGTGACGATGACCGGCGTGCGGATCACCCGCGGGCGCATCATGAAGGACCTTGGTACCTCGTCCCACATGTGAGCCCAGTGGCCGTGCGCCTCCTTCGCCGTGTGTGATCTGTGGCGCAGCGGGGCCGGGTGTCCGCTCTTCACTGGACATCGACCCGCTGTGCCTTGCTAGCATGGCGCTCATCAAGCCCTCCGAGGCCCAGCCGATGATCGGCATCCAAAGTGGCGAAGACGTGTTCCGCCACATCAGGCTCGTACTCCGTGCAGGACTGCGGGCAAGACCCGCCTCCGGGCGAATCCAGCAGAGGATCAATCGTTGAGCAACGACACCCACGCAGCAGACGCCACATCACTTGCGGCGAAGAAGCTGCCTGAACTCAAGGCCCTCGCCTCCCAACTCGGCCTCAAAGGCATCTCGGCCATGCGCAAGGGCGACCTCGTCGCCGCCATCGCTGCAGCCGCCTCCGGCTCGTCCTCCGGTGCAGCGGACGCCTCGACCTCGTCGGCGGCCCCCACCCGCGCGCGCCGTACGCGTCGCGCCGTGGAGGTTCCGGCCACCGAACCCTCCACCGCAGAGTCGGCACCCGCACCCGCTCCTGAGGCGGCGTCGGCTCCGGAGGAGGTCCCGGCCTCGGCTCCTGCCCCCGCCGACTCGGGTGCGCCCGCCCAGTCCCCGCGCAAGTCCCGCCGTCGCCGCGCGGTCACCACCGAGTCCGCCGAGCCGGCCCAGATCGAACTCGACCTGCCCGCGCCGGTCAAGGCCGACATCGCCTCCGCAAGCGGCGAGGACTCGGGCCCCGAGGCAGGTCAATCCCGCGCCGACGAGGCCCCCAAGGCCTTGGAGTCCATCGAACTTCCCGAGGGCGACGAGGCCGAGGCGGGCCGTCGCAACCGTCGAGGACGCGACCGCCGACGCGGACGCGACCGTGAGCGCACCCGTGAGGATCGCGGTGGCCGCGAGAACCGTCGTGAGCGCAACCGTGACCGCGACGCGGATGCGCCCCTGCGTGAGGACGAAGTCCTGGCCCCCATTGCGGGCATCCTCGACGTCCAGGAGAACCACGCCTTCGTGCGCACCTCCGGCTACCTGCCCGGCCCGAATGACGTGTACGTGACCTTGGGCAATGTGCGCCGCTGGGGACTGCGCCCCGGTGACGCCGTGCTCGGCGCGGTGCGCCAGCCCCGCGAGGGAGAGCGTCAGCGCCAGAAGTTCAACGCCCTCGTGCGTGTGGACGCCGTCAACGGCATGTCCACCGAGGAAGCGGCGGCCCGCCGCGAGTTCGGCAAGCTCACCCCGCTGTACCCGAATGAGCAGCTGCGCATGGAGACGTCGCCGAAGGCCTTCACCCCGCGTGTCATCGACCTTGTGGCGCCCATCGGCAAGGGTCAGCGCGGCCTCATCGTCTCCCCGCCCAAGGCCGGCAAGACGATGGTCATCCAGCAGATCGCCAAGGCCATTGAGCTGAACAATCCTGAGGTGCACCTCATGGTCGTCCTGGTGGACGAGCGTCCCGAGGAAGTCACCGACATGCGTTCCATCGTCAAGGGAGAGGTCATCGCCTCGACCTTCGACCGTCCCGCCTCTGACCACACGATCGTCGCGGAGCTGGCCATCGAGCGCGCCAAGCGCCTCGTGGAGTTGGGCCAGGACGTCGTCGTGCTGCTGGACTCGCTGACCCGCCTGTCCCGCGCATACAACTTGGCCGCCCCGGCCTCGGGCCGCATCCTCTCCGGCGGCGTGGACGCCTCGGCCCTGTACCCGCCGAAGAAGTTCTTCGGTGCCGCCCGCAACCTCAAGGAGGGCGGCTCGCTGACCATCATCGCATCTGCGCTGGTGGAGACCGGTTCGAAGATGGATGAAGTCATCTTTGAGGAATTCAAGGGCACCGGCAACATGGAGCTGCGCCTGTCGCGTCAGCTGGCCGAGCGTCGCATCTTCCCGGCGATCGACGTCAACGCGTCGGGCACTCGTCGTGAAGAGGTCCTCTTCCGTCCCGAAGAACTGCGCATCATGTGGAAGCTGCGCCGGGTCCTGGGCACCCTGGACCAGCAGAGCTCACTGGAGCTGGTGTTGGACAAACTCAAGGAGACCCAGTCGAACGCCGAGTTCCTCATGCTCGTGCAAAAGACCACACCCAGCAACGACTGAGTTCGCCCTGTCCCCCACGGCGCCCCTGTGGGCAGCGTGTGCTCCACCCATCGGGGCGAGCGTGCAGGCGGAAGCACCAGGGGGCGTCCGGGTCATGCCGGACATCCGTTGTCGTCGACCTCACGCGGCCGTGGCGGGACCTGCGTGGACCGTGCGGGTGAGGAAGTGGCAGAATCGAGCACTGGTTCCGGTTCACCTCGCGGCAGGAGTCGCCAGGACCCGGCATCCTCGAATCCCTTAAGGAGAACACCATGAAGCAGGGAGTCCACCCTGAGTACGTCGACACCAATGTGACGTGCACCTGCGGCAACACCTTCACCACCCGTTCGACCATCGCCTCTGGCGAGATGCGCGTCGACGTGTGCTCGGCCTGCCACCCCTTCTACACGGGCAAGCAGAAGATCCTCGACACCGGCGGCCGCGTCGCCCGCTTCGAGGCCCGTTACGGAAAGCGCGTGCGCCCCTCCAAGTGACCTCGTCGGCGGCGCCGGTGGCCATGAGCCGCCGGCGCCGCCGCACATCCGCGCCGGCCCCGCACAGGCGCCCTCGGCTCACTCCACCGCACCCCGCGCACGAGCGCGCACACAACCAGGACCCCATGTGAACAGCACTGACCCGGCTGTCAGACAGTTCCCCGCCCTTGAACCCCTGCTGGCAGAACGCGGCGCCGTCGAAGCCGCCATGTCCGACCCCACCACTGTCGCGGACCCGGCGGCCCTGCGGCGCGCAGGTAGGCGCCTGGCCGAGTTGCAGCGCATCCACACTGCTGCCGAGCGATTTTCCGCCGCCACCGGCGATCTTGCCGCCGCCCTCGAACTGGCCGCCGAGTACCCTTCCTTCGCCGAGGAGGTGCGGGCCCTGCGCGCCGAGGAGGCTGCCGCACGCGCCGCCCTCGTGGCGATCCTCGTCCCCCGGGATCCCGACGACGCCCTCGACGTCATCCTGGAGGTCAAAGCCGGGGAAGGAGGCGAGGAATCGGCTCTCTTCGCCGCCGATCTGGCCCGCATGTACACACGCTACGCGGCAAGTCGCGGATGGAAGGTCACGGAATTGTCCGCGACCCACACCGAGCTCGGCGGCTTCAAGGACATCTCCTTCGCGATCCGCGCAAAGGGGACTCCCGCACCCGAGGACGGCGTGTGGGCCAGCCTCAAGTACGAGGGCGGCGTCCACCGCGTCCAACGCATTCCCGTCACCGAATCGGCCGGACGCATCCACACCAGTGCCGTCGGTGTCTTCGTGGTTCCCGAGGTCCAGGACGACTCAGAGATCGTCATCGACCCCGCCGACCTGCGCATCGACGTCTACCGGTCTTCGGGCCCGGGCGGACAGAGCGTGAACACGACCGACTCGGCGGTACGCATCACCCACCTGCCCAGCGGCATCGTCGTGGCCATGCAGAACGAGAAGTCGCAGCTGCAGAACAAGGAGGCCGCCCTGCGAGTCCTGGCCAGCCGCCTGGCGGCCGAGGCGAAGGCACGCAAGCAGGCCGAGGACTCGGCGCAGCGCCTGTCCCAGGTGCGCACCGTGGACCGCTCCGAGCGCATCCGCACCTACAACTTCCCCGAGAACCGGATCGCCGACCACCGCACCGGGTACAAGGCCCACAACCTGGACCAGGTGCTGGAAGGAGCCTTGGGGCCGGTCATCGAATCGGCCGTCGCCGCCGACGAGGCCGCCCGACTGGCCGAGGTCGAGGGGTGAACGCGGGAGCCACCCAACAGGAACTGCTTGCCAAGGCGCGTGCGGCGCTGGCCCACATCGAGGGGGCCAACGCGCACCAGGAGGCGCGAATCCTGCTGGAATGGGCGATGGGCGCCGACGACCTGTGGACCGCCCCGGCCACACTGACCCGCAGCCAGGAGCGCCGCTTCCATGAAGCCTTGGCGCGCCGGTGTGCGCGAGAGCCCCTCCAGCACGTCGTGGGGCGCATGTGGTTCCGCGACTTGACTCTTGTCGCGCGCCCCGGGGTCTTCGTGACCCGACCCGAGACCGAGGTGGTGGCGGGCTGCGCCATTGACGAGGCCGCCCGCCTGGCGGGCGAAAGCGCCGGGCAGGGGCGCCCGGGGCCGCTGGTCGTCGACCTGTGCGCGGGTTCGGGAGCCATCGCCATTGCCGTGGCCACGGAAGTGCCCTCCGCGCGGGTGGTGGCCGTCGAGATCGACGAGGACGCTGCGGACCTGGCGCGCACGAACATCGACGCGCTGGCACCCGGACGGGTTGACCTGGTGGTGGGGGATGCGACCTCCCGTTCGACGTTGGACCTGTTGGAGGGCGGCGTGGACGTCGTCGTCTCGAATCCGCCGTACGTACCCGACCGCGAGCCCGTCACCCAGGCCGAAGCGCTGGTCGACCCGGAGCGTGCGCTGTACGGGGGAGGGGAGGACGGAATGGTCGTTCCCCGTGGAATCGTCGAGGTCGCCTGGCATCTGTTGGCTCCTGGGGCCCTGCTGGTGGTCGAGCACGCCTCGTCCCAGTCCCGGGAGATGCGTCGCGAGGCCCGCCAGCGCGGGTACGCCGAGGTGCGGACCCTGCCGGACCTGACTGGGCGGGACCGTCTGCTCCACGCCCGCCGCCCCCTTGCCCCACCCCCGTGGGATTCGTCCGTCGACCGGTGAGATTCGTCCGTCGGGGACCTGTCGGTGAAGTAGGTCAACCGGTCGGCAGTGGGAGAGTGGGAGGATGTGCGCGTGGAACGAACAGCGCAGGTGCCCATTGTCGACTGCTCCGAGGGATGGCGACAAGCAGATCTCGACACCCTCACGCTCATTGTGAAAGCAGGGGAACTCATCGTCCTGCCGACCGACACCGTGTACGGGATCGGGTGCCGAGCCGACGACCCGGTGGCGGTGACGGCCTTGCTCGACGCCAAGGGACGAGGCCGCCAGATGCCGCCCCCCGTCCTGGTCGCCAGTGCCGCCGACCTGGACCGACTGTGTGTCGACGTCCCGGACGAGGCCCGCACCCTGGCAAACGCCCACTGGCCCGGAGCCCTCACCCTGATCCTTCGAGCGCGCCCCGACCTCGGATGGGACCTGGGGGACAGTGACGGCACCCTGGCTCTGCGCATGCCCGACCACCCGCGCACCCTCGACTTGCTTGCGGCCACGGGCCCCATGGCCGTCACTTCGGCCAATCCCACCGGGCGGGTGGCCGCCACCGATGTCGACCGGGCTCGCAACTACTTCGGCACTCGTGTCGCCGCCTACGTCGACTCCGGACCCACAGCGGGCTCCACGCCCTCAACGATCCTCGACCTGGCCCACGGGGGGATTCGTCCCCTTCGCAACGGGGCAATATCCTTGGAGGACTTGGCCGCCACCGTCGGCCACCCGATCCTCGACGAGCGGAGCCCCGACACCCCATGAAGGTCTACATCCTGCTGGCACTGGTGGCGGCGGGCCTGACGGCGCTGCTCACGCCGCTGGTGCGCTGGGTGTGCCACCGCTGGGGGATCCTTCCGGCCCTGCGTGAACGTGACATCCAGTGCGTGCCTCTGCCGCGCCTGGGGGGAGTGGCCATGACGGTGGCCTTCCTCATCACCGTCCTCATCGCTTGGCGCATCCCCTTCCTCGCACCACTCTTCCAAACCTCCGTGCCATGGGCCCTGGCCGGTGGCGCAGCGGCCATGAGCGTGGTCGGGGTGGTCGACGACCTCATCGACCTGGACTGGCAGACGAAACTCTCCGGCCAGGTCCTCATCGTCGGACTCATGGGACTGGGCGGGGTCCAACTGGTGAACTTCCCGATCTTCGGTCTGACGATCGGCAGTTCCCGCTTCTCCATCATCCTCACGGTTCTCGTCATCGTGGCGATCATCAATGCGGTGAACTTCATCGACGGTCTGGACGGACTGGCCGCAGGAGTCGTGGGCATCGGCGCCGGCGCATTCTTCATCTACTCCTACCTCATCACCGTCATCATGGGAGCCCCCTCCTACGCGACGACCGCCTCGCTGGTGGTCGTCACCTTGGTGGGAGTGTGCATGGGTTTCCTGTGGTTCAACTACCACCCCTCGTCGATCCTCATGGGCGGCGGCGCCGAGACACTGGGGCTGATCCTGGCCGGAGCAGGCGTGGTCGTCACCGGCCAGATCGATCCGAGCCTGCTGGGCGGGCAGCAGATCCTCGTCGGGTGGCTGCCCATCATCCTGCCGCTGTCGGTCATCACCATTCCCATGGGTGACCTGCTGACCACCGCCTTCATCCGACTGCTCAAGGGACGCAACCCCTTCCGCGCGGACCGCTCCCACTTCCACGACAACCTGCTGGCCAGGGGCCACTCACACCGCGGAGTCGTCGCGATCCTGTGGCTGTGGACGGCGATCGTCGCCTTCTCGGCGGCCGGACTCCTGGTGGCCCGGTGGCAGGTGGTGGTCGCCTTCGCCGCCGTGCCTTTCTTCATCGGTGTGGCGGCGACCATGTGGGAGTTTCCCCGCCCCAACGTCACCGAGGACGATCCTTGGCAGCCAACGACCTCGTCCCGGAAGGACCAGTGATGACCCCGCCTCCCCCAACTCCTCTGGCCGCGGCTCTGCGGCGCATGCAGCGCATTCTTTGCATCGCAGGTGTCGTCCTGGTCATCGGCGAGGTCGGTGCCGCCCTCGTCCTTTCGACGAATGTGGCCTCACTGGCGTTGGCCGTGGTGGCGACGTCGCTGCTGGTGGCCGTCCAGGTGTTGGTGCTGCCCAGGGTCGCCTCGGATCCTGACCGTTTGGTTCTGTGGGTGGGGCTGAGTTATGTCGCCAAGATCCTCGTCCTGCTCGGCGCCGTCCAAGCGGCCAAGGTCTTCGACGGGGACGTCCGATTCGTCGCCGTCTCGGCGGTGGTCGTCGTCCTCGTGGCGCTGGGGGTGGAGATGTGGGTGCTGGTCAGGGCGCGTGTGCCGGCCGTCGACCCGAAATCCTGAGGCTGTCGGGCGGAGCAGGCCGGGTGCCTCACATGCCTTGGGACGAGGGCGGGGCCGCATCTCGCAGTGGGAAGGGGTGCGCCCCGGTTCCTGCACGAACTGTTAGCATGTTCCAGTCGGGCCGGCGCTCGACGCCCCATCGATGCTGACCGACGACCAGGGGAGGGCACACTGTCCGCGCTCACACAGGCCGAGGCGACACCCGCTCGTACCTATCGGACTCCCACGTGGTACTGGGTCCTCGTTGCAGTTCTCGTCGCGGTGATCGCCGTCACCGCCGTGCCCGCCTTCACCCAGGAGCCCCACCAGCCCGGTGTCGCGGACTTCTTCCCCTCCGCCATCTTCGGCGAGGGCACCGTCTTCGAATTCAACCGGCTGACACTTGCGCGCTTCGTCATGGCCGGCCTGCTGTGCCTGGCCATGGTTCTGGGAGTGCGCAAACTGTCCATGGTTCCCGGACGCGGTCAGCAGATCCTTGAACTGGCCGCCGACTTCATCCGTGGCAACATCGCCGTCGAACTTCTCGGCGACAAGCGGGGGCGCCAATTCGCCCCGATGCTCACGATGTCCTTCCTGTCGATCCTGCTGCTCAACCTCGCAGGCGTCTTCCCGGGCATTGACATCGCCGCCACCTCCGCCGTCGCCGTTCCGCTGGTCTTCGCGACCTACACCTACGTGACCTTCATCAGCGCCGGCATCAAGGCCCAGGGTGTCGGACACTTCTTCGCCTCGCAACTCTTCCCGCCCGGCCTGCCCAAGGCCATGTACCTGCTCATCACGCCGATCGAGTTCCTCTCGACCTTCATCGTGCGACCCGTGACGCTGACGCTGCGACTCCTGGCCAACATGATCGCCGGCCACCTGCTGCTCGGCATGACGTATTTCGGCACCGCACTGCTGCTGCACGAACTCAAGGTCATGTCCTCGCTCAGTGTCCTGACGGGGGCCGCAATGGTCGTCATGACCGGCTTCGAGATCTTCGTGGCGGTCCTGCAGGCCTACATCTTCACGATCCTGTCCGCCGTCTACATCAAGTTGTCCGTCGAGGCCCACTGAGGCCGCGTCGAGCCAGACCCCATCAGAGGCACCACCTCAGGTGCCCAGGAGAAAAGGAAAACCACACCATGGGCATGTCCCTCGCCTACATCGGATACGGCCTCGCGACCCTCGGCCCTGCCATCGGCATCGGCATCCTCGTCGGCAAGACCCAGGAGTCCATCGCCCGTCAGCCCGAGGTCGCCGGTCGACTCTTCACCAACATGATCATCGGCGCCGGTATGGTCGAGGCCCTGGGCCTCATCGGCTTCGTCATGCCCCTCGTCGTCAAGTGATGTTCGCGCTCCTGGCATCCTCCGAGGAGGAGGTCGGCGGTCTGGCCACCGTCGTTCCGCCGTTGTACGAGGTCTTCTGGGCGGCAGTCATGCTGCTGCTCCTGGTCCTGGTGGTGGGCCGCTACGGGCTGCCCAAGATCTACGCGATGCTCGACGAGCGTGCCCGCGTCATCGAAGAAGGCGTCAATGCCGCGGACAAGGCCGCCAAGGAACTCGCCCGGGCCCAGCAGGATCGTGACGAGATCCTCCGGGAGGCGAACGCCGAGGCACACCAGATCCGTGACAAGGCGAACGAGGACGCCAAGGGCATCATTGCCGCGGCGCGCACCGAGGCCCAGGCCGAGGCCGCACGCATCACCGAGGCCGCCCAGCGTCAGATCCTCGCCGAAAAGCAGGCGGCCGAGATCTCTTTGCGTGCCGACGTGGGTCTGTTGGCCACCGAGTTGGCCGAGCGGATCGTCGGCGAGCAGTTGAAGGACACCGCGCTCACCTCGCGAGTCGTCGATCGTTTCCTCGATGAACTCGAGTCCGCGAACACCGTGGGGGAGAAGGCCTGATGACGATCGTTTCGGAGTCGATCCCCGCCGGGGCACGCACCGCACTCGAAACCGCCCTGACACCGGCGGACGTCGATGCGATGCGAGTTGGCGAGGACCTCTTCGGACTCTCCGACATTCTCCAGGGCGATGCGCGTGCACGCCGCGCTCTGTCGGACCCTTCCCGGTCAACCGCCGACAAGCAGAAGCTGGCGGCCGACGCCTTCGGACGGGCGCTTGCCCCGGCCTCGTTGGAAGTCGCGCAGGCAGTCGTCGGTGAACACTGGAGGCGCCCCGAAGCCCTGCCCAAGGCATTCGAAGCACTCGGTGTCCTGGCAGTCCTTGGCGACACCCAGCGGGCCGGCTCCTTGGCGCAGGTCGAAGACGAACTCTTCCAACTCCAAGAGATCCTCAAGGACCAGAGGGACCTGCGCATCACACTGTCCGACCTGTCCGACGCCACCCCGCACGAGCGTGCGAATCTCGCGCAGAAGATCTTCGCCCCCCACGTGAGTGCATGGACACTGCGTCTGCTGCGCCGGGCCGTGGGGCGCACCGCACACGGTCGCCTTATCCAGAAACTGCGCTCCTTCGCCGAGAGCGCTGCCCGCCTGGAAGAACGTCAACTGGTCACGGTCGAGACCGCTGTGCCCTTCACCGAGGCCCAGATGCAGCGACTGCGGCGCACGCTGACCACCCGCTTCGGCTCCGAAGTGACCTTGGCGGTTTCCGTCGACCCCACCGTCGTGGGCGGATTCCGCCTGAGGACCGCCAGCGAGGCCGTCGACGCCTCGGTGCGCACCCGCCTGTCGGATCTTCGACGCACCCTGGTCGGCTGAGCCCGACCACCACCCCCAACTTCACCCCGCTCACAGAAGGAACGCTCAATGGCTGATCTGTCCATCAGACCCGAGGAGATCCGGGCAGCACTGGACTCCTTCGTCGACTCCTACCGCCCCTGCGAGGTCGCCACCGAAGAGGTCGGTCACGTCACGGAGACTGCTGACGGCATCGCCCACGTCGAAGGCCTGCCGGGCACGATGGCCAATGAGCTTCTCCGTTTCGCCGACGGGACCCTGGGTGTGGCCATGAACCTCGACCGCAGGGAGATCGGCGCCGTCATCCTGGGTGAATTCGGCAAGATCGAGGAGGGGCAGACCGTCCAGCGCACCGGCGAGGTGCTCTCGGTCCCGGTGGGTGACGGCTACCTGGGTCGCACCGTCGATCCGCTGGGCAGGCCCATCGACGGCCTGGGTGAGATCACCGACGTGGAGGGCCGCCGCGCCCTCGAATTGCAGGCTCCCGGCGTCATGATGCGCAAGTCCGTCCACGAGCCCCTGCAGACCGGACTCAAGGCGATCGACTCGATGATCCCGATCGGCCGCGGCCAGCGTCAGCTCATCATCGGTGACCGTCAGACCGGCAAGACGGCCATTGCCATCGACACCATCCTCAACCAGCGTGAGAACTGGAAGAGCGGCGACCCGAAGAAGCAGGTCCGCTGCATCTACGTGGCCGTGGGGCAGAAGGGCTCGACCATCGCTTCGGTGCGTTCGACCCTGGAGGACGCCGGCGCCCTGGAGTACACGACGATCGTCGCCTCCCCGGCTTCGGACCCGGCAGGCTACAAGTACATGGCGCCCTACACGGGTTCTGCCATCGGCCAGCACTGGATGTACCAGGGCAAGCACGTCCTCATCGTCTTCGACGACCTGTCCAAGCAGGCCGAGGCCTACCGCGCCGTGTCCCTGCTGCTGCGCCGCCCGCCGGGGCGTGAAGCCTACCCGGGCGACGTCTTCTACTTGCACTCACGCCTCCTGGAGCGCTGCGCGAAGCTCTCCGACGACCTCGGCGGCGGCTCGATGACAGGCCTTCCGGTCATCGAGACCAAGGCGAATGACGTGTCGGCCTACATTCCGACGAATGTGATCTCCATCACCGACGGCCAGATCTTCCTGCAGTCCGACCTGTTCAACTCCAACCAGCGTCCCGCCGTGGACGTGGGCATCTCGGTGTCCCGTGTGGGTGGCGCCGCTCAGATCAAAGCGATGAAGAAGGTTGCCGGTACCCTCAAACTCACCTTGGCCCAGTACCGCTCGATGGCCGCCTTCGCCATGTTCGCCTCGGACCTGGACGCGGTCACCCGCCGCCAGCTGACCCGCGGCGAGCGCCTCATGGAGCTGCTCAAGCAGCCGCAGAACTCGCCCTACATGGTCGAGGACCAGGTCGCGGCCATCTGGGCGGGTACCAACGGCTTCCTCGACGACCTGGAGGTCGCCGACGTCCTGCCCTTCGAGAAGGCCCTGCTGGACCACCTGCGTGCCAACTCCACCGCCTTGGCGACCATCAAGGAGACGGGGCTGCTCACGGAGGAGACCGAGGCCGAGCTGCGCGAGGCCGTCACCACCTTCCACGACCAGTGGATCAGTGGCGGTCGCGGCATGACCCGCCTGGACGAGGCCGACACCGAGGCAGAGTTCTCCCGTGAGGAGATCACCCGCGCCCGTCCCGCCCAGAAGGCCTGAGGCATGGGCGGCAAGCAGAGGATCTACAAGCAGCGGATCGCGGCGACGACCACGCTGAAGAAGGTCTTCCGCGCGATGGAGATGATCGCTGCGTCAAGGATCGGCGCAGCCCGGCGCGCGGCGACCGAACTCGGTCCCTACGAGAAGGCGCTGACCCAGGCCGTGGCGGCGGTGGCGGTCCACACGGACATGAACCACCCGCTGACCGACCCGCGTCACGACACGCACCGGGTGGCTGTCCTGGTCATCGCCTCCGACCGAGGCATGGCGGGCGCCTACTCGGCGACCATCCTTCGTGAAACCGAACGCCTGCTGGAGCGTCTGCGCGAGGACGGGAAGGAGCCGGTGCTCTACACCTGCGGGCGTCGCGCCCAGTCCTACTTCCGCTTCCGCGGGGTGGCGATCGAGAAGGCATGGGAAGGCGAGTCCGACTCGCCCACGGTGGAGACCTCGCGTGAAATCGCTGGTGAACTGCTGGCACGTTTCATGGACGGGGAGCTCATGACGGGAGTCGCCGAGGTGCACTTGGTGTACACCCGTTTCCACACGATGGTCAGCCAGGTCCCCGAGGTCCGCCAGATGCTTCCCCTGACGGTGGTCGACGCCCCGTCCTCGGATGCGGAACGTCAAAGCGAGCTCGGCTTCGAGGACCGCCCGGAGAACGCCTTCCCGCAGTACGAGTTCATCCCCTCACCCGAGCACGTCCTGGACACGCTGCTCCCGCTGTACGTGGAGAGCCGCATCCACAACGTCCTGCTCCAGTCGGCCGCCTCGGAACTCGCCGCCCGTCAACGGGCCATGCACACGGCCACCGAGAACGCCGAGGAGCTCATCACGAAGTACACGCGCCTGGCCAATTCGGCCCGTCAGGCGGAGATCACGCAGGAAATCAGCGAGATCGTCGGTGGGGCCGACGCACTGGTCAAGGGCTGAACGCCCGTGCACACGGAGAAGGACAACATGAGCAACACTGCCACTGGCGTCAACGGGCGCGTCGCGCGAGTCGTCGGCCCCGTCGTCGACGTCGAGTTCCCGCCGGATCGCATTCCGCCGCTGTACAACGCCCTGCACGTGGACATCGACCTGTCCGGCCAGGGCGAGGGCGAAGGCGCCTTCACCATGACCCTCGAGGTCGCCCAGCACCTGGGAGACAACCTCGTGCGCACCATCGCCCTGAAGCCGACCGACGGCCTGGTGCGTGGAGCCACTGTGGTCGACACGGGCTCTCCCATCACGGTGCCCGTGGGTGAGGTCACCAAGGGACACGTCTTCAACGTCACCGGCGAGCCCCTGAACCTCAAGCCCGGCCAGACCCTCGAAGTCACCGAACGCTGGCCCATCCACCGCCAGCCTCCGGCCTTCGACCAGCTCGAGAAGCGCACGAAGATGTTCGAGACGGGCATCAAGGTCATCGACCTGTTGACCCCCTACGTGCAGGGCGGAAAGATCGGCCTTTTCGGAGGCGCGGGAGTCGGCAAGACGGTCCTCATCCAGGAGATGATCCAGCGCGTGGCCCAGGACCACGGCGGCGTGTCCGTCTTCGCCGGCGTGGGCGAGCGCACCCGTGAGGGCAACGACCTCATCCACGAGATGGAAGAGGCGGGTGTCTTCGACAAGACTGCCTTGGTCTTCGGCCAGATGGACGAGCCGCCGGGCACGCGTTTGCGCATCGCCCTGACCGGCTTGACAATGGCGGAGTACTTCCGCGACGTCCAGCACCAGGACGTGCTGCTGTTCATCGACAACATCTTCCGTTTCACCCAGGCCGGCTCCGAGGTTTCCACGCTGCTGGGACGCATGCCCTCCGCCGTCGGCTACCAGCCGAACCTGGCTGACGAGATGGGGCAGTTGCAGGAGCGCATCACCTCCGCGGGTGGGCACTCGATCACCTCTTTGCAGGCCATCTACGTGCCCGCCGACGACTACACCGACCCGGCCCCGGCGACGACCTTCGCACACCTGGACGCCACCACCGAACTCTCCCGTGAGATCGCCTCGCGCGGCCTGTACCCTGCGGTGGACCCGCTGGCATCGACCTCGAGAATCCTGGACCCGGCCCTGGTGGGCAGGGAGCACTACGACGTGGCCACCCACGTCAAGGCGATTCTGCAGAAGAACAAGGAACTGCAGGACATCATTGCGATCCTCGGCGTGGACGAGCTCTCCGAGGAGGACAAGGTCACCGTGGCCAGGGCCCGGCGCATCGAACAGTTCCTCTCCCAGAACACGTACATGGCGGAGAAGTTCACCGGTGTGGCAGGCTCGACCGTCCCCCTGTCGGAGACCATTGAGGCCTTCAGACGCATCGCCGAAGGACACTACGACCAGGTGCCTGAGCAGGCCTTCTTCAACATCGGCGGCATCGAGGACCTCGAGCGTCGCTGGCACGAGCTGGCCAAGGACGCCTGATGACCGACAGCACCGGATTGCAGGTCGAGGTCGTCGCCCGTGAGGGGCGCCTGTGGAGCGGCAAGGCCTCACAGGTGCGCATCCCCGCCCAGGACGGTTCGCTCGGCATCCTGCCGGGGCGCCAACCCCTGCTGGCCATGCTGGGGGTGGGAGAGTTGGTCGTGGAGTCCGCCCAGGGCGCACGCACCTTCACCATCGAGGGCGGTTTCGCTTCGGTTGACTCCGACTACGTGACCGTCGTCGCAGATCACGCTACCGTGGCCTGAGAAAGGCCGATGAGCGGGGCCCTCTCGGGCCCCGCTCACGCATTGAGCACGTGAGGAGGCGGACACGTCATGGGACCTGTTCTCGACATCGCCGGGTGGGCGCTGGGTCTTGCGGCGCTCAGCCTGTTCTTCGCCTGGGTCTACCTCATGCTTCGCGCACGGCGCCTCTACGGCCGCTTCGGGTCCTTCCAGTGCTCAACCCGTGAGGACACGCAGTCGGGGTGGGTCACGGGAATCGGCATGTACGGCACGGAGTCCCTGACCTGGTATCGCCTGGTCTCCTTCTCCCGCCAGCCCGCGTACGCCTTGCCGCGTCGCGGGCTGGAGGTTTCTGTGCCCTATCCCCTGACCGCGGACGGCAGCGTCGTGGTCGTCAGTCTCACCTCGGGGCAGACCCGGGTCCAGGTGGCCGTGGAAGCCTTGACGTACAACGGTCTGGTCTCGTGGGTGGAGTCCGGCCCACCGGCCGGGCGAGGCTGAAGCCCTGCTAGGCTCGCCGGGTGCGCCTGATCATTGCCCGATGCACCGTTGACTACTCCGGACGCCTTGCCGCCCACCTCGACCTGGCCACCCGTGTCGTCATGGTCAAAGGGGACGGTTCCGTCCTCGTCCATTCCGACGGAGGCTCCTACAAGCCGCTGAACTGGATGACGGCGCCATGCACGTTGAGTGTGGACTCCCCGGGTGAGGACGACCGGGCCGACGGAGTCAGCCAGGTGTGGACCGTCCAGGCGACCAAGACGGACGACCGCCTGGTCATCCGCGTCCACGAAGTTCTCCACGACGTGTTCGAGGACTTGGGCGTGGACCCGGGGCTGGTCAAGGACGGGGTGGAGACCCACCTGCAGGAACTCCTTGCCGAACAGGTCCCGCAGGTGCTCGGCCAGGGCTGGGAGCTTGTCCGGCGTGAGCATCCGACCCCGGTGGGGCCGGTGGACCTCATGGTGCGTGACCCGCAGGGAGCCTCGGTGGCCATCGAGGTCAAGAGGCGCGGCGGCATCGACGGCGTCGAGCAGCTGACCCGCTACCTGTCGCTTCTGGGCCGCGACCCACTGCTGCGCGGACTGAGGGGAATCTTCGCCGCCCAGGAGATCACCAAGCAGGCGCGCACACTCGCCGAGGACCGCGGCATCGAGTGCCTGGTCCTGGACTACGATGCGATGCGGGGCATGGACGACCCGGACTCGCGCCTGTTCTGACCGTTGCCCCGACACGGATTCGCATCCGCCCTCGTCCCGCCCCACTTCGCCGAGGACACGGCAACCCAGGAGGGCCCTTGCCCACGCTGAAACCTCTGCCCACGCAGATCACACTGTGCCGCCTGGTCGCCCAAGGTCTGGTTCCCGCAACCGCCGCACAGGAGGTGACCTCGGCGGTCGGCTCCCTGCTGGCGCTCCAGGGACAACAGGTCAGCGCCGTCCCCCACGCGCTGCTGGCCAGGACCCCTTCCGCCACCGTGCGCGACGTGCGCGCCGCCTTCGACGAGATCGCCCTGGTGCGTTCGTGGCCCATGCGCGGAACCGTCCACATCACCACCGCCCAGGACCACCACTGGCTGCGTGCCGCCTTGCTGCACCGCTATGACACCTATCGCCACGATGCCGCCGAGAACCATGGAATCGACGCGAAAACCCTGGGCGTGGCGGCCGCGACGGTCCTGGAGGAGATCGACAGGGAGGGCCCGATCACGCGGGCCCGCGCGGTGGAACTGTGGGCCGAGGCCGGCCTGATGGATCCGGCACGCACGGTCAGTGCCGGTGCGTCGATCGAAGAGGCGTGGCAGGAGACCTCGCGCCGCCGGCGCCTTGTCATGCTCTTGCACCTGGAGGGGATTCTCGTCCAGGCTCCGGCCGGGGTCAATGAACACCTGCTGGTCGATGCGCGTGACCTGCCGGACGAGACCTGCGGTGCGGTGCCGGGGGAGAAGGTCGGGCGCGGAGAGAGCGGCCATGAGGCCGCCTTGGCGGAGATTGCGCGCCGATTCGCCCTCGGACACGGTCCGGTGCAGGTGGCGGACCTGGCGCGCTGGCTGATGATCCCCGCGGGGGAGTGCTCGCGCGCACTGGAGGCGGCGGTGGAGTCCAGCGCGCGGACCGACACCCCGGTGGCGCGGATGCGCCTTGACGAGGGCGGGGCCCGCCTGGTGCCGTGGGAGACCCCGATCTCGGCGCGTGAACGCAACGCCCACGCGTTTTACATGAGGGCTGACCTTCCAGAGCTCGTGGAGGCCTCACGCCGACGCGCGCTCGGTACCGTGTACCTGGGGATGTTCGACGAGATGCACGTGGGGTACAAGGACCGCAGCTGTCTGACCGACACGGTGGGGGAGAACCTCATCTGCCCGGCGAAGAACGGGATGTTCCGCCCCTTCGTCGTGGATCGCGGGCGTCTGGTGGCGGTCCAGCGGGGTTCCGACCTGCTCTGGCACCCGAAGGCGCAACTCAGTGCCCGTCTGGAGGCGGATGTGCGACGCGCGGTGGATCGCATGACGAGGCGTCTTTCCGCCTGAAGCCCGTGGTCCGGCGGCCCGGTCGAGGTCGAGGGGCCCGGGGTCCTCCCGCGGCGGCTGCACATGGGTGCACAATGGAGCCATGGCCTCTGAATGCTCGATCCTGCGCGCCCGTGTCCTTTTCGACGATGAAATGATCAACGACGGTGTGGTCGTCATGGAGGGAGAGCGGATCCGCGCCACCGGCCCTGTGGAGCGCATCTCCTCCGAGAACCCCGACCTGGCCGACGCCATCGCCCAGACCCCGTGGCGTGATGCCATCATCATCCCGGGCCTCGTCGACGTCCACTGCCACGGTGGGGGCGGCGAGTCCTTCCCCAATGCCGAGACCCGCGACCAGGCCATGGTGGCCGTCATGGAACACCGGCGCCACGGGACCACGTCCTTGGTGGCGTCCTGCGTGACCGCCGCCGCCGATGTCCTCCTGCGACGAGGTCGCCTTCTGGGTGAACTCAGCCAGGACGGCGAACTGGCCGGCGTGCACTATGAGGGCCCCTTCGTCTCCCATGAACGCAAGGGCGCCCAGGACCCCACCTTCATCATCGCCCCCGACCCGGAGCTCACCAGGCAACTGCTCGAGGCTGCCGGCGGACACGCTGTGACGATGACGCTGGCTCCGGAAAAGGACAAGGCCTACGGCCCGGGATCAGTGGCGGAGGTCCTCATCTCGGGCGGCGCCCTACCCTCTTGGGGGCACACCGACGCCGATCCGTTCAAGGCCCGCCATGCGCTGGAGTTCTCACGCGAATGCCTTGCCCGGACCCCCGTGGCCCAGCGGCGTTCCCCGCGGGCCACCGTCACCCACCTCTTCAACGGCATGCGCCCCCTGCACCACCGCGACCCGGGGCCCATCATGGAGTTCCTCTCCGATGCCGCCCGCGGCGGCGCCGTGGTGGAGATGATCTGCGACGGAGTGCACTTGGATCCCGAACTGGTCCACACAGTGGTGGAGACCGTGGGGCGAGGATCCTGCGTCCTGGTCACCGATGCCATGGCCGCATGCGGCATGGCGGACGGCTCCTACGTGCTGGGGCCCCAGGAGGTCACCGTCAAGGACGGCATTGCGCTGCTCACCAAGGAGGACACGATCGCCGGTGGCACCGCGCACCTGCTGGACTGTGTGCGCACCGCTGTCCAAAAGGGCGGGATCGACTTGGCGGACGCCGTGTTCATGGCCACCGCCCAGGGGGCCGCAATCCTCGGCCGGAGCGACATCGGTTCCCTGGAGAGCGGGTGCCGTGCGGACGTCCTGGTCCTGGACGAGGACCTGCGGGCGCTGGAGGTCTGGTTCCGCGGCTCTCGCGTCGAGTGAGACCCGCCCTCCGACAAGACTGAACAGTGGCCAGACGATCCTCCAAACGCCCGTGGTCCGCGCCCCACCGCGCTTTCGATCCGAGTGCCCTCGGAGCCCCTCGGCACAGTGAGACCGGCCCGGACGGCACGCAGTGGCAGGTCCAGCGTCTGCGTTCGGCCTCCAAGGAGTACACGTGTCCCGGGTGCCTCGCTCCGGTGAGGACGGGTTCAGCGCATGTGGTCGCTTGGCCGGAGGAGGCCCCGTGGGGGCGCGAGGCCGGCGCCGAGGCCAGAAGGCACTGGCACACGGAGTGTTGGAGGCGTCGCCTGCGACCCCGCTGAACCGTGAATGCCAGAACTCATCTACGTGAATGTGTGCGGATCCATGCGTTTCGAGCGTGCGAACCACGCATGTCACACCGTATCGTGGTCGGGATGTGGACCGATTCCCGCCTGCGAGGAGGAATCCAGTGGAACGGTTGAAGGAGAACGTCTGGGCTGCGACCGCCGCATTGCTCGCGGTGGTGTGCTTGGTGGTCGGGGTGCTCGCCCTGACCGTCCTGCGCCCGGCACAGGAGATCAACGCGAGTGTGACACCGTCGAGCCCCCTCGTCACCACACGTGACGGGCTCTTCTCCCTCATCGGGACTGAAGCCAGTGTCACCGCGACGAACACCTCCGGCGGCACCGTTTCGATCGCCTTGGGCACGACGACCGACGTCAAGGGATGGGTCGGTTCTTCGGCACACACCGAAGTCGTCGGTGTCGCAGCCGATCGGGTGACCCTCAAGACGGAGGAACACGCCATCGCCGACCTCGGCCAGTCGGGCGAGACCGCCCAGTCGGGTGAACTGCCCCAGTCGGTGCCCGCCCTGCCCGCGGTCGAGACACCGCAGTCCGATGCCGGCCAGTCCGACGCCTCCCAGTCGGTGGCCATGCCACCGTCGGTCATCGACTCCGACATGTGGCTGGACCAGATCACCGGCACCGGTTCTGTGACCATGAAACTTGCCGATGTGCCCAAGGACCGCGCGTTGCTCATCGCCACCGACGGCACCTCGAAGGACCTGCAGGTCTCGATCGTCTGGCCCACTCCACAGGCGAATCTCCTTGCCTGGATCGCCCTCGGCGTCGGCCTCTTCTTCGCCGTCCTCGCCGGGATCCTCCACCTGGTGTCCAGACGTGGCCGAAGCGCGACTGCCGCTGCGCCGATGCCGGCGCCCAAGGGTGAGGACGGCGAGACGATCCCGGCCCCGTCACCCTCCCAGGAGCCTGAGCAGGACGAAGCCGCCTCCTTGGCCGCCGAAGCGATTGTGCGCCGCTCCTCCTTCGGGGGCGCCTCGACGGATGCGGCCGACGCCGACTCCGACGACCCGGAGGTCACCTCCTTGGCGATGCCGGCCGCCGACGAGAACCCTCAGACCCCCGCCAGTGCGGCCGTCGACTTCGGCTGGGAGCCCAAGGAGCCTGCGACCTCGTACGAGACCGGCTCCGACGATGCCGATGATGCGCAGGTGCCCGCCGTGGGTGCCACCACTGGGGCCGAGGACGAGACCGTCGATGGGGCTGACGCCTACGAAATCGGGATCGAAACCGCCGAGGTCGAAAAGGTCCAGCCCGCGGCGACACCACGCGCCTTCGCCCCATTCGGCACCCAGGCGGGTGCCGACGCCCCAGCGGCCTTCGGCCAGGACGTCCGCGAGGAATCCTTGGTGCCCCGGACGGAGGCCGCCACCGGCGAAGAATCGCCCGCCACGGATTCGGAGACCTTCGGTGTCACCGGTCGCCACGGCGTCGTGAGCCCCCACGGCTTCGACCCGCCCGCAAAGGAGCCGACCGACACGGGCATCATCGACCTGTCCTCGATCCGCCCGGGAGCGGCCCTCCCCACCCGCCGTGCGCTGCGCGAGGCCCGCGAACGCGGCGACGAGCGTTTCACCGTCGAAGGACACGAGTTCGACACCGGCCTGATCCCGGTCCTGTCCCAAAAGCCCCAGCAGGGCCAGGCATCCGCCGCGGACCAGACAGAGGACCCGTCAACAGGATCGTGGACGTCGATCATGGCCGGCTGGAAGCGCCGCACCGGCCACAACACGGAAGGCAAGTGATGGCACGCCACTTCCGCGCGTTCCTCGCGCTCACCGCAGCAGCGTCCTTGGGCTTGGCGGCCTGCTCCGCAGGGGACCTCGTCGCCCAGTCGGGCGACACGATTCCCCAGTCGGGGCCGACCATCGACGCCGACCGCGCTTCGCATGTCCTCAAGGACCTTGAATCCGTGGTCGCCAGCGCCGACGCAACCAACGACACCACCCTGTTGGCCAGCCGCCTGGCCGATCCGGCCCTTCGAATGCGCAAGGCGCAATACGCCCTCGCCAAGGCCGGTGGCCCTGACGTGCCCCGCATCAACGCGACCCCGGACACGCTCTCCGTGTCGGACTCGGCCACCTGGCCCCGCGCAATCCTCAACGTGACCACGCAGGACGGCATTGCGCTTCCCGTGGTCGAGATGCTCGTCCAGTCCGACGCGCGTTCGCCCTACAAGCTCCATTCCTGGACCCGTATGCTCGGCGGCACCGAAGTGACCCTGCCGAATGTCGCCAAGGGCTCCAAGACCCTGTCGGATGACTCCAATGGATTCGTCAAGACCCCGCGTGAGGCCGTGGCGGCCTACGTGGAGATGCTCAATTCGGGCAAGGCCGGCAACGACGTGTTCACTGCCGACGAGTTCTCCACCAAGATCCTCTCCGACACGGCGAAGGTCGACGAGTCCGCCAAGGCCGCGGGGTCGGTGACCTTCCAGGCCGCCGAGAACACAGACCCCCTCGTGGGCGTCACCCTTGAGGACGGAGCTGCGCTTGTCTCGGCCCCGCTGGTCTACACGGTGACCTACAACAGGACCATCGCCAAGTCGACCATGACCTTGGCCGGAATGCCCAAGGTGCTCAACCCGGGCGACGAGGACAAGGTCGAAGGCAAGGCCGTGGTCACCTTCGCGGGCGCCGTCCTGCTCAAGATCCCGCCGGCCACCCAGCCGGGCTCGATCTCGGTGGTCGGCGCGGAGCAAGTGATCCAGGGTGTGACCCTGGACCCGTCGACCAACCCCGACAACGCCGGCTGAAGCCACCAAGGAGATTCGCGTGCCAGATCTTGACTCGACCCCAGTGGCCGGAGCCGCGGGGCAGAACCCCGAGGGCGAGGCCGTCGTGCGCCTGCAGATTCCCTTGGTGATCGACGGCAACGACTCGAACTTCGAGGACATTGTCGCGACCTCGCAGGCGGTGCCCGTCGTCCTGCTGGTCTGGTCACCCAGGTCCCTGGAGTCCAAGCAGCTCATCGCCGCCATGGAGGACCTGGCGCGTGATAGCGCCGGTGACTTCCAGCTGGTGCGCATCGACGCGGACGCCTGCCCGGCCATCGCCCAAGCGCTGCGTGTGCAGGAGATTCCGACCCTCCTCGCCCTGCTCGGTGCCCGCCCGATCCCCATTGGACAGGGACCGCTGACCAAGGAACAGATCCGCCCGGCGCTCCCGCAGCTGCTCGAGGCCGCTGCCCAATTGGGTGTCACCGCGAAGATCGCGGTTGACGAGGCCGACACGGCCGAGCCCACCCCGGAGGAGCACCTGCCGGCCTTGGAAGCCGAGGCCGCCGGTGACCTGGACGCCGCCCTGGCCGCGTGGGAGAAGGTCGTGGACCTGAACTCACGCGACGAGAAGGCAAAGGCCGAGCTCGCCCGCGTGCGTCTGCTCCTGCGCAGCGCTGCTGCTGACGTGGAAGGCGCACCTGCCGAGGATCCGCAGGCCCGCGCGGATGCCCTGCTCGCCGCAGGACGCCCCGCCGAGGCCTTCGACCTGCTTCTGGACGCCATGTCCGCCTCGAGGCAGGCGGAGGAACGCGACCGGATGCGTGAGCGCCTGGTCGACCTGTTCCGCATTGCCGGTCCCACCCCAGAGGTCCGCGCAGCTCGAAAGCGTCTGACGACACTTCTCATGGTCTGAGGCGCCCGACACTCCTGCGGAGCCTTGTGCTCTGACGCGCCTCGGCTTCGCGTGCAGTGCCCCCGGTCCCCGAAGGGACCGGGGGCACTGGGCATCAGGCCCGGCGGGCGCCGATCAGTCGACCTTCGGGGTCAACCAGACGGCTCCCAAGGGCGGCACGCGCAGTTCGGCGGAGGCAGGACGGCCGTTCCACGGCACCTCCTCGGCGATCACCGGTCCGACATTCGTCACCCCGGACCCGCCGAAGGCCACGTCGTCGGTGCTCAGCACCTCGCCCCACTCTCCGGCGAAGGGCAGGCCCACGCGGTAACCCTCGTGCGGGTTACCGGCGAAGTTCGACACGCACACGATGATCTGCTGCCTCCCGTCCTCGTCCACGCCCTTGCGCAGGTAGGAGATGACGTTGTGGTCCCCGTCGGAGGCGTCGATCCACTCGAAGCCCGTGTAGTCGTCGTCCCACATGGCCGGATGTGTGGAGTAGACGCCGTTGAGGGCGGCCACCAGACGCTGCACACCGGCGTGCTCCTCCTGGTCGGTGAGCCACCAGTCAAGGGAGTAGGCCTCGACCCACTCCTGCTCCTGGCCGAATTCCTGACCCATGAAGAGCAGCTGCTTGCCGGGGTGCGACCACTGGTAGGCAAGCAGGGAACGCAGACCGGCCAGACGCTGCCACTTGTCGCCGGGCATCTTGTTGATGAGCGAACCCTTGCCGTGCACGACCTCGTCATGGGACAGGGGCAGGACGTAGTTCTCGGAGAAGGCGTACACCAGCGAGAAGGTGAGTTCCCCGTGGTGCCAGCGGCGGTTGACCGGGTCCTCTCGCATGTAGCGCAAAGTGTCGTTCATCCACCCCATGTTCCACTTCATGCCGAATCCCAGGCCGCCGGAAGAGGTGGGCGCGGTGACACCGGGCCAAGCGGTGGACTCCTCGGCGATCATGACGATTCCGGGATTGCGGCGGTAGGCCGTGGCATTGGCTTCCTGCAGGAACTCGATGGCTTCCAGGTTCTCGCGGCCGCCGTACTGGTTGGGACGCCACTGGCCGTCCTTGCGCGAGTAGTCCAGGTACAGCATCGAAGCGACCGCGTCGACGCGCAGGCCGTCGATGTGGAACTCTTCGAGCCAGTACAGGGCGTTGGCCACCAGGAAGTTGCGGACCTCGCGCCGGCCGAAGTTGAACACGTAGGTGCCCCAGTCGGGGTGTTCACCGCGCATGGGGTCCGGGTCCTCGTACAGGGGGGTCCCGTCGAAGCGGGCCAGCGCCCACTCGTCCTTGGGGAAGTGGGCGGGCACCCAGTCCAGAATGACTCCGATACCTGCCTGGTGCAATTTGTCGATGAGGTAGCGGAAGTCGTCGGGCGTGCCGTAGCGTGACGAGGGCGCGAAGTAGGAGGTGACCTGGTAGCCCCAGGATCCGCCGAATGGGTGCTCCGCCACGGGCATGAATTCCACGTGGGTGAAGCCCATGCGGGTCAGGTAGGGGACCAGTTCGTCGGCCAGGCCCCGGTATCCCAGACCCTGACGCCAGGATCCGACGTGGACCTCGTAGACGGACATGGGGCCGCGGTGGACGTTGCGCTGCGCGCGCTGATCCATCCACGTCCGGTCCGCCCAGTCGTGGTGCAATGCGGTGACCACCGAGGCGGTGGCCGGCGGGATCTCGGTGGCGCGGGCCATCGGGTCGGCCTTCTGGAACCAGTTGCCTCCGGGGCCCTGGATCTCGAACTTGTAGCGTGCGCCGATGCCCACACCGGGGATGAAGATCTCCCACACGCCCGAAGCACCCAATGAGCGCATCGCGGTGGCGGTGCCGTCCCAGTAGTTGAAGTCGCCGACGACGCGCACCGCGCGGGCGTTGGGGGCCCACACGGCGAAGGCCACACCGTCCACGGGGCCCATCTCGCCCTCGTAGTGCTTGACGTGGGCACCCAGGACCTTCCACAGTTCCTCGTGACGGCCTTCGGAGATCAGGTAGGTGTCCATCTCGCCCAAGGTCGGCAGGAAACGGTAGGGATCGTCCTTGGTGACGATCTGGTCGCCGTAGGTGACGCGCACGCGGTAGTCGGGAATGTCCTCCAGAGGAAGGACGGCGACCCACACTCCATTGCGTTCGTGGGTCGCCGGGTAGGAGGCGTTGGCGGTGACGACGTCGACCGCGTCAGCAAGGTGATGAACGGTGCGGACAGTCACACCGCCTGCACCCAAGTGGGCTCCGAGGACGGAGTGGGGCATGTAGTGCGTGCCGTATGCGACTGCGTCCAGGAGGTCCGTGTCAACGGCGATCGGGGTGTCATTTTCCATGGGTCCATCCTCGCACGTGAAGTGGCTTGGTGTGTAACGTCGGTCACTGAGCTGTGCGGCCCGGGCCTTCCGGGGTCCGTCCACCCGCGATCTCCTCCAGGGCATGCAGGGGAATGTCCGTCCACGTGGGGCGCATCGACGCCTCGTAACGCAGTTCGTAGCACGCCTTTTCCACGACGAGGGAGTCCAGGACCGCCTGTTCCGTGGCATCCAGCCCGCGGCCCCCACTCCACCCGTGAAGGAAGGCACGTACGCACTGTCGCTCCCAGGTGCAGGCGGCGCCCTCGTCAATGGGCGAGTCGGCCTGGCGGGCCTGCCGTTGTCCCAGCGCACGCGCGTAGCCGAAGGAACGGAGCATCCCGGCCACGTCCCTGAGGGCGAGGTCGGGGCGGCTGCGTTCTTCCAGGGGACGCAGTGGCTCTCCCTCGAAGTCGAGGACGTACCACCGGGCGGCGTCACTGCTGAGCAACACCTGTCCCAAGTGGTAGTCACCGTGCACCCGCTGGGGCAGTGGCATCCGGTCGAGCCGCCCAAGGGGTTCCACGCACATGTGGAGCCTTCGAGCCAGGTCCGCGTCCAGGAGGGGGACCTCCGCGCGGGTTCGGTCGATCTCGCCGTGGACCCTGCCCGCCAACTCCTGCGGGAGGATCGGGTCTGCCGTGCCGAGGACCTCCGCGAGCCTGACATGCATCTGCCGGGTGACACTTCCGAGCTCCTGGGCCTGCCCTCGGCAGTCCCGGCCGCGCGAGGCGCCGTCGATGAAGTGTGCGAAGGCGTCGACCGCCCCGGGTACCAGCGGGGTGAGCAGACTGGACAGCGCCTCCCCGTCGTCGAGTCGGAGGTGGGTGCACGCCAGGGGCGTGGCCACATGAGTCCAGCCGGAGCCGGCCAAGGCGGCACCCAGGTGCAGGTCCGGGTGTTCGCCCGCACTCAGGGTCCGGTAGACCTTGAGCACCAGCGGCCCCGCAGGGCCTTCGATGATGAAGGAGGAGTTCGACTGCTCGGCGCCGACAAGACGCATGCGCGACCCGGCAGGGACCAGGGCGCCGGGCTCCCGCTCACAACCGGGCACGCGGCGGGCCTGGTCTCGCCAGTTCTGCCACCACGCCGAATGCATCGGCCCGTCCACGACCCACTGGCCCTCGAAGCGGGTGATGACTCCGGCGGAAGGTTCGCCGGGGGTGAGCACCAGCGGCACGTTCAGGCGCACCTGATCCACCAGCACCACCAGATCGATGCACATGTCCTCGCCCACGCGGCGAGCCGTGCACTGCCCGGCAAGGATCTTCGAGTGGTCGTCTCCCGGGAACCAGCGGCGGCCGGCCAACCATGAGGTGACGGCCCGCACCAGATCGTCGGCGGAGGGGAGAGCAGGGGGCGACATCGTCGACACGTCCACGGTTGAGGACGGGCGGCTGTCAGTCGTACAGGGGCGGCTCGACCGCCAGGACGTGGGCGATGCGCGTCCACGGGGACAGGCTCACCCACGTGTGCGAGGACCACGTGTACTGCTCCCCGTCCAATTCGTCGACGACCCGGATCTGCCCGTTGGCCGACTCGATCCCCAAGGAGGACAGGTCCACGTGCACATGTCCTTCAACAGTGTCGTGCGGGTTCAGGGACAGGACGACGATCACCGTGTCCGCTTGGCCGGTGGGGGACAGGCGCGCGGGCACGTGTTTGGAGAAACAGAGGATCTCCGGGTGGTCGGTGGGGTGGATGCGCAGGTCGTGCAACTGGCGCAGAGCCGGGTGCTTGGAACGCGCATTGTTGAGCAGTGCGAGCAGACGCGGGATACCGGTGGATTCGGCGGCCGCCCAGTCACGAGGACGGTACTGGTACTTCTCGTTGTCGTTCTGCTCCTCGAAGCCCGGGCGGTTGACGTTCTCCACGAATTCGTAGCCGGAGTAGATGCCCCACGTGGGGCTGCCCGTGGCGGCAAGGACCGCGCGCAGGGCGAAGACGGCGGTGCCTCCCGTCCACATCTGCGGCGTGAGGATGTCGTGGGTGGTCGGCCAGAACGCGGGGCGCATGAGGTGGGCGGTCTCATGGCTGACCTCCTGCAGGTAGGCCTCGATCTCGCCCTTGGTGCGCCGCCACGTGAAGTACGTGTAGGACTGGTCGAAGCCGACTGCGCCGAGAGTGCGCATCATGGCGGGGCGCGTGAAGGCCTCGGCCAGGAAGATGACGTCGGGGTGGGTGGAGTGGACATCCGCGATCATCATCTGCCAGAAGGGGATCGGCTTGGTGTGGGGATTGTCCACCCGGAAAAGGGTGACCCCGTGGTCGATCCACACCTGCAGGACCTGCCGCACCGCCCGGTAGATGCCGCGAGGGTCGTTGTCGAAGTTCAGGGGGTAGATGTCCTGGTACTTCTTCGGCGGGTTCTCCGCATAGGCGATCGTCCCGTCCGCCCGGGTGGTGAACCACTCCGGGTGCTCTTGGACCCACGGGTGGTCGGGGGAGCACTGCAGGGCGAGGTCCAGGGCAACCTCCATGCCGAGCCCCTTGGCGGCAGCGACGAAGTCGTCGAAGTCGTCGAAGGTTCCCAGGTCCGGGTGGATGGCGTCATGTCCGCCCTCGGCAGAGCCGATGCCGTAGGGGGAGCCCGGGTCGCCGGGGGCCGCTTCCAGGGCATTGTTGCGCCCCTTGCGGTGGGTGGTGCCGATGGGGTGGATCGGAGTCAGGTAGACGACGTCGAATCCCATGGAGGCGATTCGAGGCAGGTCCTTCGCGGCCTCGGCCAAGGTGCCCGAGACCCACGTCCCGTCCTCGCGCTGGTGGGCACCGGCCGAACGCGGGAAGATCTCGTACCACGATCCGACGAGGGCGCGCTCGCGGGCCACTCGCAGCGGCATCGACGGGGTGCGGTCGAGCAGGTCTCGCAAGGGGTGGGTGCGCATGACCTGACGGACGCGGGAGGAGAGCCCTGCGGACAGGCGCTGCTGGGGCGAGGTCGAGGAGTTGCGCAGGCGGTGGGCGGCGTCCAGGAGGATCTCCCGCTGGGGGGCCGGGGGTGCGGCCTGGGACGTGTTGAGCAGTGCCTTTCCGGAGGCTGCGCGCTCCAGGAGACGTGCTCCTTCTTCGAGCATGAGCTCCACGTCGACCCCCGCGTCGATCTTCACGGTGGCGTCATGGCGCCACGTGGCGTAGGGGTCGGACCACGTGTCCACGCGGAAGCTCCATGCTCCGGGGGTGTCAGCCACCACCCATGCCTCGTGCCGGTCCAGCCCGGGGGCGATGTCCACCATGAGGGTGCGTGAGTGTTCGGTGCCGTCCGGGCGCAGGAGGACCGCCTCTGCCGCCTTGGCGTCGTGGCCTTCTCGGAAGACGGTGGCACGGATCGGGAAAGGTTCGTGCTCGGTGGCCTTGGCGGGAAGGCGACCGCCCTCGACCACGGGGAACAATTCGACGGCAGGGATCCGGGGAAGCAGGTTCTCGCTCACGCGACAAGCCTAAACTGCCGGGCTCGGCGCTGTGGGGCTTGGAAGGGACGAAGACAATGGTCACATTCCGAAGCGCGTATGCTCGCAGGGGTACAGATCCGCCCCATGTCGTCCGACCTCCGGAGGAGGCCCACCGTGTCCCATCCAGGCGCCGCCCCAGACCAATCCGCCTACGGTGCGCCCCAATACGCCGCACCGACCCAGTACGTCCAGCCCGTCGCCGTGCCCGTGGTCGTCGACCAGGAGACGGTCGGCTCATGGATGCTCACGCTCTTCCTCGCCTCATTGCCGATCGTCGGGCCGATCTACGTCCTGATCCTTGCGCTCGGGTCGGGCTCGTCGGTTGCGAAGAAGAGTTGGGCCATTGCCACCATCGTGTGGGGGCTCATCGCCCTTGTCACCTTCGTCGTCCTGTGGCTGATCTTCGGCACGCTCCTGTACACCTTCGTCTCCGAATCCTCGCAGACCTTGAGCTCGTGATCCTCTGCTCGCCTCACGCGGCCCGTGTGCGTCCAGGCCGCTCGAGGGCGTCCTGCAGGCGGTCTCAGACCGTGATGCCGAAGAGGTGCCCGATCACCCAGGTGAGCAGCATTGCGGCGCCGCCGCCGACGACCAGTCGTGTCACGGCACGCAGACGTGGAGCCTGACCCAGGACGGCGCTGGTCCAGCCGGTCAGGGCAAGGGCCACGAGCACTGAGACGACGGTGCCGGGGATGCGCAGTGCGGTGGGCAGGACCAGCATCGTCACCAGCGGCAGCGCCGCACCCAGGAGGAAGGCCAGGAAGGAGGAGGCGGCCGCCGCCCACGGGTTGGTCAGGTCGTCCGGATCCAGGTTGTGTTCGGCGGTGAGGTGGGCCTCCAGGGCGCCGGTGGCGCTCTGTTCCTTGGCGACAAGGGCTGCTGTGGCCGGTTTCAGCCCCTTGGCCTGCCAGATGCCGGCCAAACGGGCCTCCTGCCCCTGCGGGTCATCGGCCAGCGCCTTGCGTTGGGCTGCGACCAGGGTCTCTTCGGTGTCGCGCTGGGTGGACACGGACACGTACTCGCCCACCGACATGGACAGGGCTGCCGAGCAGATGCCGGCGACACCGGCAATGGCCAGGGCCGCAGTGTTGCCCGGATCCACCGCAGCGACACCGACCAGCAGACCTGAGATCGAAACAATGCCGTCATTGGCGCCGAGAACCCCCGCGCGCAGCCAGTTCAGGCGTGAGGCGACGGAGGCGGGACCGTTGTCCCCGCTGCGGGTGGTGCCGGCCTGCGTCCTGCCGGGGGAGGAGTGTGCGAGCCCCGGGCGCAGGGTGGAGGACAGGGCGGTGAAGCCCGCGGTGAGTGCACTCATGGAGGTCACGGTATCCGCATGATTTCGCGATTTCCACGAAGGGCAGCCACCCCTTCTGACCGGTAGGTCAGGCTCGTCGGGGAGGACTTCGGCAAGCCTCAGTACATCATCTGCATGGCGGTGCGAACTTCGGTGAGGGTCTCCTCGGCCTGGGCGTTCGCCCGCTCGTTGCCGCGCGCCAGAACGCCCAACAGGTGACCCGGGTCGGCCTCGAGTTCCGCACGGCGGGCGCGAATCGGCGCGAGCATCGCATTGAGGGACTCGGTGACCAAGGCCTTGAGAGCACCGGCCCCCTTGTCGCCGATCGACTCCGCGATGGCTTGCGGGGCCTCACCGGTGGCCAGGGACGCCAACTGGAGGAGGTTGGCCACCTCCGGGCGCGAGACAGGATCGAAGGTGATGACGCGTTCGGCGTCGGTCTTCGCCTTGCGCAGGACCTTCGCGGTCTCGTCGGCGCTCATGCCCAACTCGATGGTGTTGCCGCGAGACTTCGACATCTTCTGGCCGTCGGTTCCCAACAGCAGGGGGGTCTGCGAGAGCAGCGCGTCCGGGCGCGGGAAGACCGGACGCTCAGGGTCCACACGCCCGTAACGCTTGTCGAAACGCTGGGCGATCAGGCGAGTCTGTTCGACATGGGGCAGCTGGTCCTGTCCCACGGGCACCAGATTCGCCTTGCAGAAGAGGATGTCGGCGGCCTGGTGCACCGGGTAGGTGAGCATGAGGCCGCTCATGGCGCGACCGTCGGTGGCCTCCAACTCGGCCTTGACCGTCGGGTTGCGGTGCAATTCGGATTCGGTGACCAAGGACAGGAAGGGCAGCATGAGCTGGTTGAGCCCGGGGATGGCCGAGTGGTTGAAGATCGTCGTCGTCTCCGGATCCAGGCCCACGGCCAGATAGTCGGCCAGCAGCCCCAGGACGCGTTCGCGGATGGGGCCCACACCGTCGCGGTCGGTGATCACCTGGTAGTCGGCCACGAGGACCCACGTGTCGACCCCTCGCTGCTGGAGGAGCACCCGATTGCGCAGTGTCCCGAAGTAGTGGCCCAAGTGCAGCCGACCCGTGGGGCGGTCCCCGGTCATCACGCGAAAGCGCGAGGGATCCTCGTCGATGGCCATTTCGATCTCGGCACTGCGCCGCATCGAACGCTTCAGGGATGCCTCGTTGGTGGAGTTCGCCAGGATGTCTTCGCTCGTGGTCACCACGAAATCCTACCGCGCGGCGCGGCGCCCTCGTTCCAGGGCCTCAATCCTGCGGGTCCACGACCACGTCGGAGAGCAGGACCATCATCGAGGCGGGTTCGAGGACCAGGGTGGCCCCACAGGTCACCTGCTCCAACCCCAGGGGAAGGGAGTCGACGTCCAAGGAGACGTCGATGCCTCCATCGGCCGGCGAGCCCCAGCACGTGTCCATGACCAGCAGCCAGTCCACCCCGTGCCCCCGCGGCAGAGTGACCTGACGGTCCTGCAGGGTCCCATTGACCAGGACGAGGGCGTCCCTGCCTCCCACGGGCACCCCCGAACGGAGCATCTGGAAGGTCCGGTGCGCCTGGTCGCCCCAGGAGTCGTCGCGCATGCGGTGCCCGTCGGCCTGGTACCACGACAGGTCTTCGATGGTGTCGCCCGGACGCACGCTTCCCGTGGCGAAACTGGAAGGCCGCAGGGCGGGGTGGTTGCGACGCAGGGACAGCAACCAGCGGGTGGTCGCCAACTGGTCGCGCTGGGAAGGGAACAGGTCCCAGTCGATCCACGAGATCGGCCCGTCCTGGCAGTAGGCGTTGTTGTTGCCGAATTGCGTGCGTTGGAACTCGTCACCCGCGGTGATCATGGGCGTGCCGGCGGAGACGAGCATCGTCGTGAGCAGATTGCGCTGGGAGCGCTGACGCATGGGGAACAGGTCCTCGACCAGGCCGGTGGCGTCCAGGACCTCCGCCAGACCTTCGGTGGGGCTGGCGGCGATGGCGCCTTCCAAGCCGTGGTTCCACGAGCGGTTGTCGTCGGTGCCGTCACGGTTGTCCTCGAGGTTGTCGAGGTTGTGCTTGTGGTCGAAGGCCGTCAGGTCCGCCAGAGTGAAACCGTCGTGCGCGGTGACGAAGTTGATCGAGGCGCGGGGGCCCCGCAGGTATCCGGCGCCGTGGCTGAAGACGTCATGGGAGCCGGCCAGTCGGGTCGCCAAGGTGTTCGGCCCTTGGGCGCCGAAGCCCTTGGACAGTGAGGCGACGTCGGAGAGCCAGAAGGCGCGGACCGTGCCGCGGTACTGGTCGTTCCACTCGGAGAAGGGGTCGGGGAAGTTTCCGGTCTGCCAGCCGCCCATGCCCACGTCCCAGGGTTCGGCGATCAGCTTGTCCAGGCTCAGCCGGTCGTCGGTGGCCATTGCCAGCAGCAGAGGGTGCAAAGGGGTGTACCCCCAGGCGAAGCGCCCCAAGGTGGCGGCCAGGTCGAAACGGAAACCGTCGATGCCCATGACCGTGGACCAGTAGCGCAAGGAGTCCAGGATGAGCGACATGGTCTGCGGGTGGTCGACGTTGAGCGAGTTCCCGCAGCCCGTCGTGTCGACCTGTTGACGAGGACGATGCGGCGTCTGCCGGTAGTACAGGCTCTGGTCGATGCCGCGGTAACACAGGGTCGGGCCCGTCGCACCGGACTCGCAGGTGTGGTTGTAGACGACGTCCAGAACCACTTCCAGGCCCGCCTCGTGAAGGATGGAGACCATCCCCCGGAACTCGTCGACCACTCCCTGGGCCCCGCGCGCCTGGGCCGCCGCAGAGGCGTACGTGGGTTCAGGGGCGAAGAACCCCAGCGTGGAGTACCCCCAGTAGTTCGTCAGGCCACGCTCGGTGAGGAAGGATTCGTCGACCTTGGCGTGCACGGGCAGAAGTTCGACGGTGGTCACACCCAGTTCCGTGAGGTGACGGATCGACGCGGGATGGGCAAGCCCGGCGTAGGTGCCCCGCAGCTCTTCCGGCACGCCCGGCATGTTCTTCGTGAAGCCCTTGACGTGCAGCTCGTAGATGACGGTGCGGTCCCACGGGATGCGGGGCTTGGGAGCCTGGTCGAAGTCCGAGTCGACCACGACACTGAGGGGGACGTGACCGGCCGAGTCCAGGCAGGACTTCTCCAAGGGGTACGAGGTCGGGTAGTGGTCCTCGTCCACCCGGTGGGCGTACACGTGCGGGGTCAGGTCGAGGGCGCCGACGATTCCGCGCGCACGAGGATCCAGGAGCAGCTTGTTCGGGTTGTGGAACAGGCCCCCGTCCGGGTCCCACGGGCCGTGGACACGGAAACCGTAGTGCGTGCCCACCCCCAAACCGTCGATGTGTCCGTGCCAGATGCCGGATGCGGGGCCGATGAGGTCCCACCTGTCCTCACGGCCGGTCGTCGGGTCGACGACGCAGAACTGGACGGCCGTGGCGTCTCCGGCCACCAAGGAGATGTCCAGACCGCCCGCCCGGGCGAAGACGCCGATGCGGCGAGGCTGCGGATTCGGTTCCTGTACGCGACGCGACCGTGGGTGCTTGTCGGTGGTCTCGAGCCCGGTAGACACCTTCCAACCCTTCACTCTGTGTGTCCATTGCGCTTCGGTGGCCGACTCCCGGCCTTCAGGTGGCCATGAGCATACCCGAATGGTCAGACGCCTTCGGAAGGTCCCACATGTGGAAGAAGCACGAATTGTCAGATGTGCACCCCTGCCTTGGTCGGGCGTGCACCTCGTTCGGCCCCGTCCCATGCGCCGCCGCCGGGGGAGGGGCACCCCACATGAGCGGAAGGGCAGGTCGAGTGTGCGATGTGGCACCCTTGGACCATGCGAATCGTTGTCTGTGTCAAGCACGTCCCGGACGTCCAGTCCGACCGGCGTTTCGAGGATGGTCGACTGGTGCGCGGCGAGGACGACGTCCTCAACGAACTCGACGAGAACGCCGTCGAAGCCGCCGTGAGCCTGGTCGAGGAACACGGGGGAGAGGTCATCGCCTTGACCATGGGCCCCGCCGACGCCGAGGACGCCCTCATGCGGGCACTCCAGATGGGAGCGGACCGCGGCGTGCTCGTCAGCGACGACCGCCTCGAAGGCGCAGACGCCCTGGGCACCGCCCTCGTCCTGTCGGCGGCGATCACCCGACTCCACGGGGAATCCCCCGTCGACCTCGTCCTGACGGGCATGGCCTCCCTTGACGCCATGACCTCGATGATGCCCTCGGCCTTGGCCTGCCACCTCCACCTGCCCTTCCTGGGCCTCGCACACGAACTCCAGGTAGAGGGCGAAGGCCCGTGGACGGTGACCATCTCGCGCAGCGCCGACGGCTTCGACGACCGACTGCGAGCCACCACCCCCGCCCTCGTGTCGGTCACCGACCAGGTCAACGAGCCGCGCTACCCTGCCTTCGCCGCCATGAAGGCCGCCCGCTCCAAGCCCATGGACGAGTGGGACCTCGACGAGTTGGCCGAGGTCCTGCACGTCGACGACGTCGAGGACGCCTTCACCGCCACCCGTGTGGTCGCCGCCGACGCGAAGGTCCGCGAGGGCGCCGGAACCGTCGTCACCGACTCCGGGGACGCCGGAAAGCAACTGGCCGCCCACCTGCTCGAAGAGGTGCTGTGACATGACGACCATCGACCGCCCCGTCCTGGTCCTCACCGACCACACCGGTGACGCCGTCTCCGGATACACGCTGACCACCCCCAGCGCCCAACTGCTCACCCTTGCGCGGGGTCTGACCAGCGCCGAGGTCATCGCCGTCGCCCTGAACCCGGCACCCGACCTGGACGCCCTGGGCCGCCAGGCGGTGGCTCGCGTGCTCGTGCCGGATCTCGGCGCACACTCGCCCCGCGTCTCGGCCGTCGTCACCGACGCACTGGCCGCCTGCGTGGAGCAGATCCGCCCCGGCGTGGTCCTGTGTGTGGCCAACTACAGGGGCCGCGAAGTCGCCGGACGCCTGGGGGCGCTGCTCGGCTCCGGCGCCGCAGTGGACGTCACCTCCCTCGAAGTCAGCGAGGAGGGCCTCCTGGCCTCCAAATCCGCACTGGCAGGCTCGTGGACCACGTGCCTGCGCATCACGCGCGGCACCCCCGTCATCGCCCTGCGCCCCTCGGTGGTCACCGAGGAGGACGCCCAGGCCCCGACCGTGCCCGAACGGGTGAACATGCCCGTCTCCTTCTCCCGCGAGGCCGAGGGCGTCGAGGTCCTCTCCTCGGCCGAGCAGGTCTCCACGGGCCGGGTGTCCCTGGCCGAAGCACGCACTGTGGTCGTGGGCGGGCGGGGCACCGACGGAGACTTCTCACCCGTCGAAGCCCTGGCCGACGCCCTGGACGGCGCAGTGGGCGCCACCCGCGTGTGCGCCGACGAAGGGTGGGTGCCCCGCTCCATCCAGATCGGACAGACAGGCGTGAGCGTCTCGCCCAACCTGTACGTGGGCCTGGGCGTGTCCGGCGCGATCCACCACACGGTCGGCATGCGCTCGGCGGCACACGTGGTGGCCGTGTGCGACGACCCGGATGCGCCGATCTTCGAGATCTGCGACTTCGGCGTGGTCGGCGACCTCTTCGAGGTGGTCCCCCAGGCGATCGAGGCCCTTGAGCAGGCCCGCGGAGCGCGGTGACCCACTACCTGGACCACGCCGCCACCACGCCCTGTGTGCCTCAGGTGCTCGAGGCGTGGATGCGCACCGCACGTGACCTGGCCGCCCATCCGGGCAACCCGGCCTCTCTGCACGGGGGAGGGCGTCGCGCGCGCCGGCTCCTGGAGGACGCCCGGGCGCAGGTCGCCCAAGCCCTGGGGGCGCAGCGCCCCGAGGTGGTCTTCACCTCCGGTGCCACTGAGGCCGACGCCCTGGCGGTCGTCGGGGGCGCGAGGGGCGTGCGCTCACGCGAGCCCCATCGGCGTCAGGTGCTGCTCGGTGGGGCCGACCACGACGCCGTCCTCGAACAGGCTGAGGTGCTTTCCCGAGACGGGATGGAGGTGCGCATCCTGGAACTCGACCGGGACGGGCGCATCCAGGTGGAAATGCTCCGCAGCTCGCACGCCCTTGCACTGGTCTCGGTCGGCATGGTCTCCTCCGAACTCGGAACCCTCCAGGACGTGGGCGACATCCTGCGCTCGGCCCGCACCCACCACCCCGGCGCCCTCGTCCACACGGACGCCGCACAGGCAATCCCCGTTCTGCCGGTCGACTTCCACACCCTGGGAGTGGACATGCTGAGCGTGGGTGGCCACAAGGTCGGTGCCCCCGTTGGCACCGGCGCACTGCTCGTGCGCAGAGGCTGCCCCATTGTCTCCGACCGGCCCGGAGGAGGGCACGAGCGCGGCCTGCGCTCGGGCACCCCGGATGTCGCAGGAGCAGTCGCCCTGGCTACCGCCCTGGACCTCGCCGCGCACGAACGGGAGCGCACCGTCGCACACGCCCGGCACCTGCGTGACCACCTGCTGGCGGGCCTCACCCGGGTGTGCGGTGGCGTGGTGCGTCCCAGCATCTCCCCCAAGGCCTCCTCGCCGGCGATCATCCACCTGAGCCTGCCCACCCGTCACCCCGAGGCCCTGCTCATGGCCCTGGACACCGCCGACGTGCACGTGTCGGCGGGCAGCGCCTGCCATGCGGGCGTCACCCGGCCATCGCAGGTCATGCTGCGCGCCGGACGCAGCCGGGCCGAAGCCCTGGGGGTCCTGCGCGTGTCCACGGGGAAGGGGACCACCACCGGCGACATCGACGCCTTCCTGTCCGCACTGCCCGGCGCACTGGAGGCGGCGCGCGCCCTGGACGCCCTCGACCGCCCGACCGGTTCCGGGCTCACGCGCAAGGGGGGAGAGTCATGAGAGTCCTTGCCGCCCTGTCCGGCGGGGTCGACTCGGCCGTCGCCGCCGCCCTGGCCGTCGAAGCCGGACACGAAGTGGTCGGCGTCCACATGGCACTGTCGACCAGCCCCCAGGAGTGCCGCATCGGCTCACGCGGCTGCTGTTCGGTCGAGGACGCCGGGGACGCCGCACGTGCGGCTGAGCACTTGGGCATCCCCTTCTACGTGTGGGACCTGGCCGAAGAATTCGAACGCACTGTCATCGCGGACTTCGTCGACCAGTACCGCCGCGGTGCCACCCCGAACCCCTGCGTGCGCTGCAACGAGTTCGTCAAATTCCGCGAGCTGGCCCTGCGTGCGCAGGTCCTCGGCTTCGACGCGGTGTGCACGGGCCACTACGCGCGCCTGGTGGCAGGGCCGCACGGCCCCGAACTCCACAGGGGGTGGGACCTGCTGAAGGACCAGTCCTACGTCCTGGCGGTCATGGGAGGCGAGCAACTCTCACGGGTGCTGCTGCCCCTGGGGGAGGCTCCGTCGAAGGCCTGGGTCCGCGCCGAGGCCGCACGGCTGGGCCTCGGGGTCGAGTCGAAGCCCGACTCCTACGACATCTGCTTCATCCCCGACGGCGACACCCGCGGCTTTCTGCGCGCACGCCTGGGAACGGCGCCCGGCGCGGTCGTCACCGATGACGGCACGCAGGTGGGCACCCACCAGGGCTACTGGAACTTCACCGTGGGACAAAGACGCGGCCTCGCCCTGCCAGATCCGGCCCCCGACGGGCGACCCCGCTACGTGCTGCGCACCGACCCGGCGAAGAATGTCGTGGTCGTCGGCCCGGAGGAGATGCTCAGCGTCGACCGGATCGATGCCCGCGAGGTCGTCTGGCTGGCCCCGGACGATGCGGCTGACGAGTGTGCGGACACCGGCTGCGGCCAAGTCCTGGCGCAGGTGCGTGCCCACGGCCGGGCGCTTCCCGTGCGCCGGTTGACGTGGGAGGACGCTCCCTGCAGCGCCGGGGACCAGGGGGCGGCCGCCGGCGGCCTGACGGTCGAGTTGGAAGAGCCCATGCGGGGTGTGGCCACCGGCCAGTCCCTGGTCCTGTACCGCGACAGCCGCGTCCTGGGACAGGCCACCATCACCGGGGCGGGCCGCACCCCCTAGGATGGTGCCGCGCGCGAGTGGCGGAATTGGCAGACGCGCTGGATTTAGGTTCCAGTGTCATTGACGTGTGGGTTCGAGTCCCATCTCGCGCACTCCTTGCTGCGTGACCCCGTCGCTGCGCGACCCCGGCTCGCGGCCGGCCCTCGCCCGGGCGACTGAGGCATGCCTCACGTCGGGTACGCAGGTCCCAGGAATCCGGTGAGGGTCTGCGCCACGATGGGGCACCGTGCTCACGCTGACCCAGAACATCGACGCCCAGTGCGACGCCGCAGCCCACAAGGCCCACGGCTCCGCCTCCATCGCCCGCTACTTCGTTGCCGCCATGATGGCCGGAGCCTTCATCGGACTGGCCGACGTCTTCATGATCACCGCTGCTGTCCCGCTGCGCGTGGCAGGATCGGCGGCAGCCCCCTTGGCCGAGGGCGCCGTCTTCGGCATTGGCCTGATCCTCACCGTCTTCGCAGGTGGTGAGTTGGCGACCTCGGCCATGATGATCCTGCCCGTCGGCCTGCTGGAGCGGCGCATCGGATGGGGACCCGCAGGACGAGCCTTCATCCTGATGGTGCTCGGCAACCTGGCGGGAGCCGCCGTCCTGGCGGCCCTGGTCCTGGGCTCGGGGATCATGGCGCCCGACAGCGTGGGCGGAGAGGCTCTGGCGGTGCTCATTGCCGCCAAGACACACAAGTCGACCATCAACCTGTTCTTCCGGGCGATCCTGTGCAACATCCTCGTGTGCTTGGCGATGTGGTCGGTCACCCGCACCAGCAGCGACGTGGCCAAGATGATCCTCATGGCGTGGTGCATGGCGGCATTCGTGGCATCGGGCATGGAACACGTGGTCGCCAACATGACCACCTTCTGCCTGGGCCTGTTCCACCAGGTCGACCACGCCACCTTGTGGGAGACGGGACGCAATCTGGGCACCGTCCTGGTGGGCAATGTCATCGGCGGCGCCTTCTTCGTCGGCCTCGCCCAGTGGTTCGCCTCACGCACGAAACCGGAGGAGGGCCGGCACTGAGCGCGCATGGGAGGATGAGGGTCATGGGAACACTCATCGAGGGGCAGTCGGCCCCTGACTTCGCGCTCGAATCCACTGCTGGGCGGATTCACCTGTCCGAGGTGCTTGCTGCCGCCGACAAGGGGGTTGTCGTCTACTTCTACCCGAAGGCCTCCACGCCGGGGTGCACGACGGAGGCTTGCGACTTCCGCGACCACCTGAACTCCTTCAAGGCCGCCGGGTACACGGTCATCGGCATCAGCCCGGACGCCATGCCCGCCCTGGAGCGCTTCGTCGAGAACCAGTCCCTGAACTTCCCGCTGGCCTCCGACCCCACTCACGAGGTCATGGAGGCCTGGGGGGCCTGGGGCGAGAAGAAGAACTACGGGCGCACCGTCGTGGGTGTCATCCGTTCCACCGTGGTGCTCGGTGCCGACGGGAGGGTGGTCCTCGCCAAGTACGCCGTCAAGGCCACCGGCCATGTGGCGCGCATCCGCAAGGAACTCGGCATCGACTGACATTGCGGGGCGAGGCCTTCCCGACGTGGTGGCGCACGAAGGTGGGCAGGCAACCGTGAGGCGCGGCCGTCCATGGAGGCGTTCTTGCCGACATCACTGCGTCGTACCGATGTTGCTGCTCTCCTGCCGACGTTGCGACGTCGGCCGCAAGGTCGCTGCGTCGGTGGCCGAGCCACACCGTCGGTAGCAGTTCCGGACAACACCGGGGCTTGTGCCTGACAGCACCATCGGCGAACCATTGCGCACACAATGCATGCCGTCGATGCCTTGAGGTCGCCATGAAAGTGGCCGGATTTCGGGATTCTGGGCAGTCTCCGAGTGGAGAAGCCAGCAGCATTGTGTGCGCAATGCGTGGCGGGGCAGAGGCCCGTGCTCATGATGGCCGGGAGCACGAGTGAAGCCCGGACCGTGCGGTCCGGGCTGGTCTGTGCGCCGTGAGGGAATCGAACCCCCAACCCGCTGATTAAGAGTCAGCTGCTCTGCCAATTGAGCTAACGGCGCGGGACCCTTGCCAGCGCGTGGCGCTGCTTCCGGGTGGTGCGCCGTGAGGGAATCGAACCCCCAACCCGCTGATTAAGAGTCAGCTGCTCTGCCAATTGAGCTAACGGCGCGGTGGTCTGTGACCGAGAGATGACTCTACTCGTACTTTGGCACCGTGTGCAAAACCCGGGCCTGCGGCAATCGCCACACTGCTTGCCGCCCGCCCACCGGTCGACCTTCGACGGCGCTGCAGGCCCCTCGATACAGTGGGTGTGCTCCACAGCGCCCACACCGGGAGGACCCCATGGCCACTGCGACCTCGCCAAGGACGACATCGGCGGTCGCCCAGGACTACCTCAAGTTGCTGTGGGCCCAGGAGGAGGTCGACGGGGCCGGCCTCAGCGTCAACGACCTGGCCCGCGCCACCGGAGTCGTGGCGTCAACGGCCTCCGAGAACGTCACCCGTCTGGCCGCTCAAGGTCTGCTCAGCCACAAGCCGTACCAGAAGGTGCACCTGACCGACCAAGGGCGTGCGGTTGCAATAGGCATGATCAGGCGCCACAGGCTTCTGGAGACCTACCTTCATGACGCCCTCGGCTTCAACTGGGACGAGATCCACGAAGAGGCCGAGATCCTCGAACACGCCGTCTCGGACCGTCTGCTCGACCGCCTCGACGAGGTCCTGGGACATCCGGCGCGCGACCCTCATGGCGACCCGATTCCTGCCCCGGACGGTGGGAACCGAGGACCGGTGGCGACTCCGCTGGTCGAGGTCGAGGAAGGGGCGTCGGTCCGGGTCGTCCGCGTGAGTGACCGCGACACAGACCTCATCCGTGCACTCCACGAGGCGGGTGTCCGCTTGGACGCCGACTTGGAGGTCCTTCGACACGCCTCCGACGGTCAGATGCGGGTCAGGGTCGGGCCGGATGGCGCGGAAGTGCTCCTGCCCAAGCAGTGGTGCCAAGCGATTCACGTGCTTTGGCCGCAGGAGTGAGTGAGGAGCGAAGCGGTATGTGAACTGCGGCGTCGACGAAGGCGCTCCCGCCGCACAAGGTCCTTGGGACAAGTCGGCGTCAGGGCAGGTCGTGTCCGGCTTCCCGCAAGATGGCGGCCTGTCTGTCGAGGGCCGGTGTCCTGAGGCCCGCCCGTCGTGCGCAGGCATGGATCCGCGCGAATCCGTCGATCCATTCAGGCAGCCCGTGAGTCATGTGGCGCACCACCATGGTCCGCGTGTCCTGCGAAGCCAACATCCCGTGAAGCGCGCGCACGACCAGGGGGCGTGGAAGCAGGAAGAGGGGCGCCGGCCAGACGCGGTGTGCGGGCAGGCCGCGTGAACGGACCACGGTGAGCCCTTCACGGAATGCGTCGACCATTCGGGCCAGTGCGACCCGGTTGCCGACCAGGGCGTCGTAGGACCCGGCTTCCAGGATCGGTGTGGCGGTCAGCGACTGCTGCAAGTGGTGCACGGCCAGCCAGGCACCCATGCGGGCTTCGCGTCTGACCCGCAGCCCGGCCCTCGTCAGGACGAGGGCGACCTGATCGGCCATGTTCTGGGAATCTCGTGTGGGCGGTGCTTCGACGACAGTTCCTTCGGGGAAGACGGTCACATCCACCCGGCCCTCGTCGCGGCCTCCGCCGACCTGCGACGGGAAGCCGATGACGTATTGCTCGCGCCTGAGGTGCGGGGCGAGCGCCGCTTCAAGGTCCCAGTGATTGAGCATGAACACGATGCACACGCCTGGAGGCAGCCGAGCCATGTCGGGGAGCACCTCGGGAAGGTGTTGCTGGTCGACGGTGACCAGGACCACCTCCGGCCACTCGGGGTCCATCCGCGTGACCAGGTGCGGCCGGAAGTGCGTGTCGACGTCTGCGTGGCCGGGGCGTAGGTCGTGCACTGTCAGGGTGACTCCATGGGCCAGTGCCCGGGCCCTGGCCTTGCGCACGAGGAAGCGCACCTCGTTCTGGCGGCAGAGCAGCCACCCGTGCGCCAGGCCGATGGTTCCGGCGCCGATGACGAGGATGCGCATCGGTCAGGACAAGGCAGGGGAGGAGACGCTGGTGGGCACGTGTGACTGGTGGCCCATGGCCAGCAACTGGATGCGCAGGGCCTCCATGGTGGAGTCGAGTTCTTCGGGTGCGGCTTGGCGGCCATGGGCCAGGTTGACGTCCTTCTCCGTGGTCAGCGGAATGACGTGCAGATGCGTATGGGGCACCTCGAAACCGGCAATGACCAGTCCGGAGCGGGACACGTCGAAGGCTGCCTCTTGGGCAAGTCCGATGTGACGGGCCACCTTCATGAGGTGGCTGGCCACGTCGGAGGGGGCGTCGGTCCATTTGGCCCACGGCTCACGGGGGACCACGAGGACGTGGCCGGGTGCCACAGGGGCAATTGTGGCGAAGGCGACGCACACGTCGTCGGCCCACACGAAACGTCCCGGCCACTGGCCGGAGATGATCTTCTCGAAGACTGTGCTCATGGGCTCATTGTCGCAAGACGGCGGAGTCCCGGTGCGTTGACTCGAGGAATCTTCTCATTGGCCCATTCGTCGTTCGAGGACCTCGTCGAGCCGGTCGAGGACGACGGCTTGGGCCAGTGGGAGATTCGAGACCTGGCAGTGCGCATCGCCCTCCTGCCTGGTGAAACGTGGGACGTCGGCGCGTCGGCCTGCGCGCCTCATCTCGGTGGCGAGCTCCCTCGCCCGACGCACGGGTTCAGCGGATTCTCCGGATCCCACGAGGAAGAGCGACGGGCATGTGATCGATGACGGGTCAATGGGACTGGGGCGGTGCTCGCCTGCTCGACAGGCCTGAGAGGCGGCGACGAGGGCGGCCATCGTCACGCGGACCGCTCGACGGGGAAAGGGCTGCGATGGTCTAGGCTCGAACAGGCAAACGACATCGAAATATCAAGGGGGAGCGCTCGATGAGCCAGACTCCGGGAACGGAACCCGCCCACCGCTACACCGCGGAACTTGCCGGGCAGATCGAACTGGCGTGGCAGGACCGGTGGGACGAACTCGGCACTTTCAACGCCGACAACCCCGTGGGTGACCTTGCTGGCCCGCTGGCGCAGCGCACTCCCTTCTTCCTGCTCGACATGTTCCCCTACCCCTCGGGCAAGGGACTGCATGTCGGCCACCCCCTGGGCTACATCGCCACGGACACGGTCGCCCGATTCCACCGCATGAAGGGTGAGAACGTCCTGTACACGATGGGCTACGACGCCTTCGGCCTGCCGGCGGAACAGTACGCGGTCCAGACCGGCCAGCACCCCAGGATCACCACCGAGCAGAACATTGCGAACATGCGTCGCCAGCTGCGACGCATGGGCCTGTCCCACGACCGTCGCCGCTCCTTGGCCACCACCGATGTCGACTACGTGCGGTGGACCCAGTGGATCTTCCTGCAGGTCTTCAACTCGTGGTTCGACCCGCAGGCCACCGCCCCCGACGGCTCCACGGGCGCCGCGCGGCCGGTGGCCGAACTGCGTGAGAAGTTGGAGGCCGGAACCATCGCGGTTCCCGACGGACGCAACTGGGCCGACCTGGACCAGGTCGAACGCGCGAAGGTCGTCGACAGCTTCCGCCTGGCCTACGTCAGCCAGGCCCCCGTCAACTGGTGCCCGGGCCTGGGCACTGTCCTGGCCAATGAGGAAGTCACCTCGGAAGGGCGCTCCGAACGCGGCAACTACCCGGTTTTCAAGCGCAACCTCAGCCAGTGGATGATGCGCATCACCGCCTACGGCCAGCGTCTGGCGAACGACCTGGACACCATCGACTGGCCCGAAAAGGTGCGCGCCATGCAGCGCAACTGGATCGGGCGCTCCGAGGGCGCCAACGTCTTCTTCGACATGCCCGCGGCCAAAGCCGCAGGTGCCACCCCGACCACCCTCGAGGTCTACACCACGCGCCCCGACACACTGTTCGGCGCGACCTTCATGGTCGTGGCCCCCGAGCACCCGATCCTCGGTGGCACCTTCGGCGGGGACGCCACCGACGCCGACTCCCTGACGGTGCCGACTTCCTGGCCGCAGGGCACACGGCAGGCCTGGACCGGTGGACACGCCACTCCGCGCGAGGCCGTTGCCGCCTACCGCGCGCAGGCCGCCGCCAAGTCCGAGACGGAACGCACTGCCGAGGACCGCGTCAAGACCGGCGTCTTCACCGGCTTCTACGGCACCAATCCCACCAACGGCCGCCCGGTGCCGGTCTTCGTCGCCGACTACGTCCTGTGGGGTTACGGCACCGGCGCCATCATGGCAGTGCCCGCCCACGACCAGCGCGACTGGGACTTCGCCCGCGCCTTCGACCTGGAGGTCATCCGCACCATCGGGGCCGCCGCCGACCCCTACGGCCACGACCTGTCCACCTCCGCATACGTCGGCGACGGTGTGGCCGTGGACAGCGCCAATGACGAGATCAGCCTGGACGGCATGTCGAAGGACGAGGCCAAGGCCGCGATGGTCCAGTGGTTGGAGTCCAAGGGCCTGGGACGCGGCACCGTCACCTACCGTCTGCGCGACTGGCTCTTCAGCCGCCAGCGCTACTGGGGAGAGCCGTTCCCGATTCTGTGGGACGAGGACGGCGTGGCCCACCCTGTGCCAGAGGACATGCTGCCGGTCGAATTGCCGGAGATCTCCGACTACTCGCCGCGCACCTTCGATCCCGACGACGCCGACTCCTCGCCCGAGGCGCCGCTGGGCAGGGCCGAGGACTGGGTGAACGTGACCCTGGACCTGGGCGATGGCCCCAAGAAGTACCGCCGCGAGACCAACACCATGCCCCAGTGGGCCGGCTCGTGCTGGTACGAGATGCGCTACACCGACCCCAACAACGACCAGGCGCTGTCGGACGCCCAGAACCTCGCCTACTGGATGGGACCGCGTGAGGGCAAGCCCTCGGGCGGCACCGACCTGTACGTCGGTGGTGTCGAGCACGCGGTCCTGCACCTGCTCTACGCGCGCTTCTGGCAGAAGGTCCTCTTCGACCTGGGGCACGTCCCCGACTCGGAGCCGTACCACACCCTGTTCAACCAGGGGTACGTCCAGGCCTACGCCTACAAGGACGAGCGCGGTCAGTACGTGCCCGCCGACGAGGTCGAGGGCGATGAGGAGTCCGGCTTCACCTGGCAGGGCCAGAGCGTCAGACGCGAGTACGGCAAGATGGGCAAGTCCCTGAAGAACATCGTCACCCCGGACGAGATGTACGAGGCCTACGGGGCGGACGTCTTCCGCGTCTACGAGATGAGCATGGGGCCGCTGGACCTGTCCCGCCCGTGGGAGACCCGCGCAGTCGTCGGCTCGCAGCGTTTCCTGCAGCGCCTGTGGCGCAATGTCGTGGACGAGGAGACCGGCGAACTGGTCGTCTCCGACGCCGACGCCGACCTCAAGACTCGACGCCTGCTTGCCCGCACCATCGCCGATGTCACCGTCGAGTACGAGAACATGCGCGTGAACACGGCGATCGCCAAGCTCATCGTCCTCAACAACCACCTGACAGGCCTGTCGGCGGCTCCGCGCGAGGTCGTGGAGAAGCTGGTGCTCATGGTCAGCCCGGTTGCCCCGCACATCGCCGAGGAGCTGTGGTCGCGTCTGGGCCACGAGGGGTCGCTTGCCCGCGTGCCCTTCCCCGTGGTCGAGGACGAGTCCCTGCTGGTCGAGGAGGCGGTGACGGCGATCGTCCAGGCCAACGGCAAGGTGCGCGCCAAACTGGAGGTCCCGCCCTCGATCAGCGAGGAGGACCTGCGAGCCGCCGCCCTGGAGGCGGCGCCCATCGTGCGTCTGCTGGACGGGCGTGACCCGCTCAAGGTCATCGTCCGTACGCCCTCGCTGGTGAACATCGTCCTGCCGAAGGCCTGAGTCGCCCATGCCGGAAGGTGACGCGATCAGACGCCTGGCGGAGACCTTCGACGAGGTCTTCGTCGGCCACCGCGTCCACGTGAGCTCTCCCCAGGGGCGTTTTGCCTCCTCGGCGGCTCGCCTGGATGGGTGGACGCTGGCGCGCGCCCGCGCCGTGGGCAAGCACATGTTCCTCGGCTTCGTACCCCCGCCGGGCGAGACCTCCGGCGAGGTCGACCACTGGGTGCACATCCACTTGGGCCTGTACGGATGGTGGCGATTCAACGGGGACTCCACGGTCATGGATCTTGGCCACGGGGTTGCCCGCCGCGTGGGCCCCAAGGACACCCACCGTCCGCAGCGCTGGGGGACGGGGCCGCTCAACCCCGCCCCCGAGCATCTCACCGAGTTGCGGGACGAGGGCGGCGGCGACCTCGTCGATGGGCCGGGTGCGGGGGCGCCTGAGTCCGCCGATGTCGACGACCTGTGGGAGGCCCCGGAGCCGATCGGCCAGGTGCGCCTGCGGATCCTGGCCGACCACGCGGTGGCCGACCTTGCCGGGCCGACCAGGTGCGAGCTCATCGGGGACGCCGAACGCGTGGCCGCCGAGGCGAAGCTCGGCCCCGACCCTCTTGCCCCGGGTGCCCGGGAGGACCGGGCGGCCGCAGGGCGTTTCGTCGACGCCGTACGATATCGACGTCGGGCCATCGGGGAGCTGGTCATGGACCAGTCGATCATTGCCGGTGTCGGCAACATCTACCGGGCCGAGGCCCTGTTCCTGGCCGGCATCAGCCCCATGCGCAAGGGGGAGCGGCTCTCGGCGGCGCGCGCCAGGAAATTGTGGGTCCTCATCTGCGACCTCATGAACCGAGGCTTGGCAGCCGGGTACTTGGTGACCATGGATCCCGACGAGGCTCCCGACCCGCCGATCGAGGGTGACGAGGAGGCTTCCCGCTGGTACGTCTACCACCGCACAGGGCGCCCGTGTTTGCGGTGCGGGACTCCCATCGCCGAGAAGCCCATGCAGGCCAGGCGCCTGTTCTGGTGCCCCTCCTGCCAGAGTTGAGTGTGCTGCAGCACTGTGCAGTATCCTCGGCTCGGAGCCGGCGACCAACATTTCTGCACCTGCGAAAAGGAAAAGTGCTATTGCTCATGAAGACAGTCGGAAAGATCATCCTCAGGACGATCATCACCCTGATCGTCCTGGTCCTCGTCCTGGTGGGCGTCATCTTCGGGCTCCGCTGGTACAATGGGTCGAAGTACACGATCACCCAAGCTGCAGCCAATGCGAGGAACGACTCCCAATACCAGACCACCGACGAGATCGTCCGGATCCGCGAGGGCGCCGTGATCGGTTACCGCTTCACGCCGAGGATGCGCCTGCATCCGGGCACCGTGGTCGTCTACGGAGGCTCCGAGGGGTCGCCGAACTACCGCCAGGCCAAAGCCATCCACGAGCAGGGTTACGAGGTCCTGGCCCTGTACTTCTGGGGTCAGGAGGGCCAGCAGCCGAGCTTGGCCAATGTGCCGCTCGACCAGTTCACGGAGGTCGAGAAGTACATTGAGGCCCATGTCGACCACCCACGCCCCATCACGGTCATCGGCTCCTCGAAGGGTGCGGAGTTCGCCGCAGAACTGGCCGCCCACGGATTCGGCGTCGACAACTTGGTGAACTTCGCGCCTGCCGACCACGCATACGGCGGACTCGTCTACGACTACCAAGCATTCCATCCGTCCTTCACCTACCAGGGAAGCCCGGTGCCCTTCGCTTCCTTCGAGAAGCTCGAGCCCGCGGATTCCTCTGAGGTCATGTGGGCGATGCTCACGAACTACCCGCCCTCGTACCGGAAGATGTACGAGGTTGCGGCGAAGAATGCTGCGGCGGACTCGAAGATCGACCTCACTTCTTTCAAGGGTCACGCCCTGTTCTTCGCGGGCGACAAGGATGCCATGTGGCCAGGCGACGTCGCGGCGAAGACCCTTGCCGCGCAATCCGACTCATTCGAAGCACATGTGTTCCCCAATGCGGGTCACATCTTCTCCGAGGACCTCGACAAGTTGGGCACGGGATGGGAGATCTCGTTCGGCGGCACTGCCGAGGGCGGAGCAACGGCTTTCGCAGAGTCGAACAGGATCCTTTACGAGCGTTTGGCCACTTGGCACGGCTCCATGTGAGGCGATGGGCCCGACCAGCTCCGGTCGGGCCCGGCCGTGGTGCCCGGTGGGGCGGGTGCTCAGTCGCCCTTGTCCGGGGACTGCTCGAATCCGAGGACGTCGTAGAGTTTCTCGGCCGCCCCGTGACGTGCGTCAATGCGCAGGGACAGTGAGTCGTGGCCCCACGCGGCGCTGCGGCGGGCGATCTCACCGACCAGGGCCGTGGCAATCCCACGGCGCCGGTACTCCGGGTCCACGACCAGATCGAGGACCACCGGGCAGTCGCCGGGCTCTTCCCACGGCGGTTCGGTGACACACAAAAGGGCGCCGACCAAGGTGCCCTCATGCCATGCCCCGACGAAGGAGTCGTCGCGCGGAGTGCCGAAGACCCCGTCGAAGGTCATGCGCATCTCGTCGGTCGCCTCGATCAGGGATTCCGCGGTCCGTGGGGCTCCATAGGCCTCAACGTGCAGGGCGGCCATGGCGGGGATGTCGTAGCGCGTCAGTGTCGCGACCTCGTAGTCCGCGGGCCGTTCGACATCAGCCAACGCATCCAGTTGGGCTTGCAGTGTTCGCTGTGTCATGACCCAAGTGTAGGCGCGCAGTGAGGCCCGACACGGGACTTCAATGCTCCCGGCGTGCCCCAGGACCTGCAAATATGCAAGAGTCAGGCCGAAGGGCTCAGATCCACAGGGTCGGGTCCTCGAAGGTCGTCGGGTCGATGATGAGGTCCTTGTCCGGGCAGGGCTCGGGACGTTCCTTCATGCGGGCCGGCACGCCGATGGCCACCGCATTGCACGGCAGATCCTTCGTCACCACGGCATTCGCGCCGATTTTCGCTCCGCTGCCCACAGTGATGGGCCCCAGGACCTTGGCTCCGGCTCCGATCATCACGTGGTCGCAGATGGTGGGGTGGCGTTTGCCGGGGGTCATGGACACTCCGCCCAGGGTCACTCCGTGGAAGATGACGACGTCATTGCCGACCTGAGCTGTCTGGCCGATGACGACTCCGGTGGCGTGGTCGATGAAGACGCGTCTGCCGATCTTCGCGCCCGGATGGATGTCCACGCCGGTGAACATCCGTGAGAGGGAGGACAGCACCCGAGCGGGGGTCCCCAGGCCCGTCTGCCACAGGGCGTGGGAGAGCCGGTGGGCCCACAGAGCGTGCACGCCCGGATACGCCAAGGCCACTTCGACGTCGGAGCGTGCGGCGGGGTCGCGTCTGCGCGCGGTGCGCAGGTCCTCGCGAAGGAGGTACAGGGCCTTGCGGGTGTTGGGGGACATCAAGGGCCTTCCGTCTGAGTGAGGGTTCCATTGTCACCCGGCTCGGGGCGGGTGGGTGGCACGTCCCCGGTGGACGGGCGGGTCGGGTCGCCTTGCCGGGGGACGAGGGCGGGGTCGAGCGTCCTGGGACGAGGCCGGGGCGTCCGCTCAACGCGGACGCCCCGGTGACGTCCCGGCAGGACTCAGTCGACCAGGTCCTCGAAGAGCTTGGTCGACAGGTAACGCTCACCGGTGTCGGGCAGGACCACGACGATGGTCTTGCCTGCGGACTCGGGGCGGGCCGCCACCTGGGCGGCGGCGGCGAGAGCCGCGCCGGAGGAGATTCCGACCAGCAGGCCCTCCTCGGCTGCGGCGCGACGTGCGGTGGCCAATGCTGTCGGGGTGTCGATGTCGATGACCTCGTCGACCACGCTCGGGTCAAAGGTCTGGGCCACGAAGTTCGGGCCAAGGCCCTGGATGCCGTGCGGGGCCGCTTGGCCGCCGGTGAGCAGCGGAGACTCGGCCGGCTGGACGGCGACGACGTGCAGGCCGGGATTGCGTTCCTTGAGCACGGTTCCCACTCCGGAGACGGTGCCCCCGGTTCCCACGCCTGCCACGAGGATGTCGACACGACCGTCGGTGTCGGCCCAGATCTCCTCCGCAGTGGTGCGGCGGTGGACGGCGGGATTCGCCGGGTTGGTGAACTGTGAGGCGATGATCGACCCGGGACGCTCGTCGCGGATCTTTTCGGCCTCGGCCACTGCCCCGGACACGCCGCCCGAGGGGTCGGTGAGGACCAGTTCGGCGCCGAAGGCGCGCATGAGGACGCGACGCTCGACGCTCATGGAGGAAGGCATGGTGATGACGACCTTGTAGCCGCGTGCCGCGCCGACCATTGCCAGGGCAACGCCGGTGTTCCCGGAGGTGGCCTCGATGATGGTGCCGCCCGGCTCGAGAGCGCCGGAGGCTTCGGCGGCGTCGACGATGGAAGCGGCGATGCGGTCCTTGACGGAGGAGGCGGGGTTGAAGGCTTCGACCTTGGCCAGGACGGTGGCATCGCCCGGAGTCAGGCGGTTGATGCGCACGAGGGGGGTGCGTCCGATGAGTTCAGTGACATTTGCGGCGATGGCGGACATGGGTGTTCCTGTCTGTGGACGGAAGGGGGCAGAGTCCGACCCGGGCTGGGACTCGCAAGGGTGGAGTGGGCGGCCAGCAGCGTGCTCAGGGGCGCCAGTGGGGCTGTCCGCCCTGCGTACACGCGGGGCGCGCCTGGGCCTGCCAGCACATCGAGGCGGCCATGGACAGCGCGGCGCGGCGTGCACCGGCCTGCACGTGTGCCCCGCAGGCGGGGGTGCAGCTGGTCCGGCGCATCATGTGTCCAGCCTATGGTCAAGGTCGTGGAGCGTCCATTTCTACGCTGGTCGTGCCCGCCACATGGAAGCTGCTCCGCCCGTGAGTCAGGCTTGCCAGCAGTTCATGAATCGCGCGATCCTGCGCCTTGTCGACGCCTATGCGCAGGGTGACCTGCTGGTCCCAGGCGACATCGAGGACGAACGCCCCTGCAGAGCGCATCTCGGCCTCGATCCTTCCTGCCTGGGCCGGAGGAAGTGTGGTCTCTAGGACGTCCAGTTGAAGGACCCGCGCTCTGGGTGCCAGGGCCAAGGCATCGGAGACCGCATTGGAGTAGGCGCGAGTCAGGCCGCTTGCCCCCAGCAGGATCCCGCCGAAGTATCGGGTGACCACCGCAGTGACATTCCACACCCCTGCGGCCCGCAGGGCTTCGAGCATCGGTGTGCCGGCCGTACCCGCGGGCTCTCCGTCATCGCTGGAGTGCTGGTGGGGGGAGCGGCCTTCGACCTGGATGAGGTAGGCCGAACAGTTGTGTCTGGCCTGCGGGTGCCCGGCCTTCACCTGGTCGATGAATGCGCGAGCCCGGCCGGGAGAGTCCGACCGCGCCAGCGCCGTGATGAAGCGGGATCGTTTGACATCGATCTCGTGCACAAGGTGTGTGCCTGCCGCGATGGTCTCGATGGCCGACATGCTACCGCGTCTGAGGTCGGTGGGCGCGGATGATGAAGGCGAAGGGGAGGACATCAGGGGTGTCCTTCAGCCGGAAGGCGCAGTCCTCACCTCGTTCCATGAGGTCTGGCCAGCGCGCCCAGGCGGATTCACGTGTCTCCTCCAGTGAGTCGATGACCAGGCCCGCCTCGATGAGGGAGGTGACGACTTCACCCAAGGAATGGTTCCACGAGTGGTTGCGCGTGGACGCAAGCGGAGCCACGCCCTCGCCCCTGGGGACGTAGGACTCCTCGGACTCCCAGGTCAGCGGTTCCTCGCACTCGAAGTAGGGGTCGGTCAGGACCAGTCCATTGGAGGTGTCGTCGCCGACGGCCAGGAACATCGGGTGGTCGTCGCGGACGAAGAAGCGGGCGCCCGGTCGCATGAGTGAGGCGACCACCTGCGCCCATCTTCGGATGTCGGGCAGCCAGGACAGGACACCGATGGAGGTGTAGACGAGGTCGAAGTCTCCCTGGACGGCCGCCCTCGCGTCGTACACATTCGACTCGACGTACTCGACCTCGACCCCCGCGCGCTCGGCAATGCTGCGTGCGCGCCGCAGGGATTCCCCGGACAGGTCGACTCCCACGACCCGGGCGGCGCCAAGGCGTGAAAAGCCGATGGTGTCAGTACCCAGGTGGCACTGGAGGTGGATGACATCGAGCCTCGAGAGGTCACCCAAGCGGTCCACGTCCTGTGCGAGTTCCGGCGAGATCGCCGTGGGATCGGCCAGGAGCTCGGCGATCCCGTACCCAGATTCCTCATGCAGGCGGGCGCGTTCGTCCCAGTTGGCCGCATTATCGGCGAAGTAGGCGTCGTGGCTGGTCGAGTTCATCGGGCCCCTCCTTGCCCCATCATCGTAGGTGATCGCCGGCACGGACATGCGGCTCCGCAGGGTTTCGACGTGCAGCTCCGCGCGGATTCGAGAGGCTGCGGGGCTCAATCCTCCTCGTCCGGGAACCAGTGGGACAATCCGTCGTCCGCGCCGATCCACACGAAGGCCTCCGGCATCTCCGCCTCGGTCATGAGGATGTTCGAGAAGGCCGCCTCGACCCTTTCGCGCACCCCGTCCTCGCCGGTGCCCGTGACGACGATGTGCGTGTGGGCGGAGGTCTCCCAGCCGCCGGCGGTGCCCACCGACGCCGAGCCCCCGTTGACCTCCCACGTGCAGATCGTGTCGGGGCGCGAGGGCAGCCAGAAGCAGCCGCGCGCACATGTGCCGCCGGCGGCCAGGTCGGTGGCGAACTCCAGCAGGCGTTCGGGGTGGAAGGGCCGCTCCGAATGCAGGTCCAAGGTCCACACTCCATGGGTCGTCGGGCCGCCCCAGGCGGAGGTGGAGGCCGGATGGACTCGCTCGATGGCGCGCTCGACGTCGTGGCGCGCCACGAACAGGACATCAGCGGTGACCTGATCGAGGTGGTCCAGACGCAGGGTGTCGAAGGGACGCAGGTGTTCGACCAGGTCTCCGCCGAGCTCGTCCTCGCCAATGCTGAGCAGCACGTCGGCGTATCCCAGCGAGGTCATGAGAACCTCTCCGGTGCAGCGGGTGTCGTCCTCGAAAAGGGCCAGGCCGACCTCGGACAGGGGAGTGTGGGTGAGCAGATCCCTGCGCGCATTGTCCTGACTGATGGCGTGCACGCAGGTGGTGACCTCGCAGTGCTCGAGGGCCTCGCCCGCTTGGGTCAGTCCTGCGAGCAATGGGACGACGACCACGGGTTCGACCGCAGTGGGCAGGCACAGTGTCAGGCGCTCGGTGCCGCCGTGTGCCATGTCGACGAGGGCGGGGACGACGGCCTCGCGAAGGGAACATGTGAGGCACGGGTGCGCCAGCGGGATCCTGTGTTCCCACAGTTGCCTTCCGTGGCGTGTGAGACGCAGCACGGCGTCGTCCTCGTCGAAGTCGCAGGTCAGCAGGTCGGCGCAGTCACTGGCCGCCAAGGCGGCGAGGTCGCGGACGAGGGGGTCCGTGGTCGACAGGACTGACAGGAGCATGGGGGAGGACCTCCGGGAGGTGTGAGCCGGCGCGCAGTCACGGAGTGGGCGCCGAGCAAGTTTGCGCGAATGAGAATCGTTCCTAATATAGAGCCCATGAGTAACTACTGTCAGGTCACGGGAGCCAGGCCGGGATTCGGCTTCTCGGTGTCCCACTCCCACCGCCGCACCAAGCGGCGCTGGGACGTCAACGTCCAGAAGAAGCGTTACTACGTGCCCTCGCTGGGGCGCACCGTGACGCTGACCGTGTCCGCCCGCGGCATCAAGACCATTGACAAGGTGGGCATCGAAGCGGTCATTGCCGACATGCGCCAACGAGGGGAGGAGTTCTGATGGCGTCGAACAAGTCCAAGGACCTGCGCCCGATCATCACCCTGCAGTCCACCGCGGGCACCGGATTCCGCTACGTGACCACCAAGAGCCGACGCAACACCCCCGATCGCCTGCGCATTCGCAAGTACGACCCGGTGGCCCGTAGGCACGTCGAATTCGTGGAGACCCGCTGACATGGCAAAGAAGTCGAAGATCGCCCGGAACCTGCAGCGTGCAGCTGTCGTGGCCAAGTACGCCGAGCGCCGGGCGGCCCTCAAGGCCGCATCCGTCAACCCGCACCTGACCCAGGACGAGCGTGACGCCGCAATGAGGGCCCTGCACGCCCTGCCTCGCGACGCCTCACCGACGCGCCTTCGCGGCCGCGGCATCTCGGACGGTCGCCCGCGCGGATACATGCGCAAGTTCGGTCTGTCCCGCGTCCAGTTCCGCCAACTCGCCCTTCGCGGTGAACTGCCGGGCGTCACCAAGTCCTCCTGGTGAGGCACCTCACCACCGCACCACCACACCCAGGGAGTCCCCATGAAGCCCGGAATCCACCCGGACTACCACCCGGTCGTCTACCGCGACCGTGCGGCGAACTTCGCCTTCCTCACCCGTTCGACCCGCACCAGCGAGCAAACCATCGAATGGGAGGACGGGCGGACCTACCCCGTCATCGACGTCGAGATCTCCTCGGCATCCCACCCCTTCTGGACCGGCAAGTCCCGCATGATCGACACCGCTGGCCGCGTCGAGAAGTTCTACGCCCGCTACGGGCGCAAGTGAAAGCACGTGAGAGGAGGCACCTGTGAAGGTGCGCGCATCGATTCGATCGCTGGCCCGGCAGCCAGGGTCGATGGTGGTCCGCCGACGCGGACACCTGTACGTCATCAACAAGAAGAATCCGCGCCTCAAAGCGCGTCAAGGCTGAGACGAGGATCGCACGCAGCCGAGTCGACCCGAGGTCGGCAGGCCGCGTGCCCCGTGCTAGACTTCACGGGTTGCCATCCGCGCGAACGCCCCAATGTGTGGGGGTCCGCGCAGGGCCGGCAAGGAAATCGTCACCGAGTAGACAGGGGTAGGGTCATGGCAGTTCCCAAGCGCAAGATGTCCCGTGCAAACACCCGCACTCGCCGTTCCACGTGGAAGGCCGACCTCACCGAGCTGAACACCATCAAGGTGGCCGGCCGCGAGGTGCGGGTCCCGCGTCGTCTGGCGAAGGCGTACAAGAACGGCCTGCTGGACGTCGAGGCCTGAGCCCCGATCCCGTAGGAGAGCCCGTCACCCCAGGTGGCGGGCTCTTTCCGTCACGACACACCGATCCCATGGCTGCCAGATCCGCTTGCTCCGCCCGCCGCCGCGTGCCCGTCATCGCACTGACCGGACACTTGGGTGCGGGCAAAACCACTGTGCTCAACCACCTGCTGCGTCGACGAGGGGCGCGCCTGGGAGTCATCGTCAATGACGTCGGCCAGGTCAATGTCGATGCGGGGCTGGTGGTCGGGCAGGTTGACGACGCCGTCTCGGTGCCCGGAGGGTGCCTGTGCTGCCTCAGCGCCGAGGAGGGCATGGACGTCGCTCTGCGCAAACTCGACCGACCCGACCTGCGCCTGGACGCCGTGCTGGTCGAGACCTCCGGCATCGCCGACCCGGTGACCGTCGCCCACCTGCTGCGCACCTCCCGTGTCAAGGGCATGGCGCCCGGGGGAATCGTCGAGGTCGTGGATGCGATCAACCACTTCTCGACCATCGACACCGGGGTTCTTCCGCCCACGCGCCTTGCCGCGGCGACCCTGGTGGTCATCAACAAGACCGACCTGGCCGAAGAGCCCGTGCTGGTGGAACGGATCGAGTCCCGCGTGCGCGAAGTCAACCCGTGGGCACTGGTCGTGCCCACCAGCCACGGCCGAGTGGACCCCGACCTGGTCTTCGACACCCAGTCCTGCATCCCCGCACCCGACGAACTTCCCCTGTGGGAACTCTTCGACGACCCAGTCGAGCCGGAAGGGGCCCCGGACGGGGCGGGATCCCGGGTGCGCGCGTCCTCGCCCGGGGCGAGCGCAGGGCACGAGGGCGCCGCCGGCGAGTCCCGCCACGACCACACCCACGCCGATGTCGTCACCGTGGAGGTGGGCCGGCCCGTCCATCCCTTGGCTCTTGCCGAATTGCTCGAGCCCGTCCCGGGCCAGATCTACCGCCTCAAAGGACGCCTGCCCGTGCGCTGGACCAATGGGGAGAAGTGGCTCCTGGTCAACTCCGTGGCCGGACAGGTGCGCCTGTCCGCCCTGTCCGAAGCCCAGATCCCGCCCGGTCGGCGAGGTGAGATCGTCGCCATAGGCATGGGAATGGATGTTTGCCGGGTCGAGTCGCTGCTCGCCGGGCACCTGCACAGGTGGGGGCCGGAGGATGCGGTCGAGGACCACTGGCATCTGGAGGACCAGGCGGCCACGACCCCGCCCTCGTCGCGGACAGCCGACGTCGCTGGGGCAGATCCTGGACAGGAACGCGCCGCACGGCTGGAGGGGGTGCGGCGCCTGCGCATCCTCCAGCGGCGCAGCGCCTGAGGGGCGCCAGTGCGTGCGCCTGTGCCGGCGGGGCCGCCCGGGGTGGGGGCGGGCATCCATGCGGCTCAGAAGAAGATCGTCTCCTTGTCGTTCATGAACGCGCCGTGTCCGGAATCGGCCACCCAGCACGTCATGCCGGCCGGGTCGTTGGCACAGACAAAACCCTCATGGGCCACGACTTCGCCCACTGGCACCACTTGCGGCCGGGGCAGCTCGGCCTCCTTGCCGCTCAGGGCGAGCTGCCACGTGGGCATGTCCGACTGGATGCCGAGCTCGGGCACGCCGGCCTTGTCCTGCCACCAGATCGCCCAGCGAGGATTCTCCGAGCCCTTGTCGTCACGACCGTAGGGCATCGTCGTCCGGTAGCTGTTGACGTGGCATCCGATGATGTTGTGACGGATGTCGCACCCGATGCCGCCGTCCTCGGTGGCGAAGATGGTGGAGTCGTACGCACCGGTGAGCACAGTGGTGACGGGGCGCGCGCCTGTGGGCACCGGGCCGCCCGCACCCGGATGAGCCTGCGACGGAGGTGCGTCGGCGACCACCGGGTCCGAAGATCCCCCGGGCGCGGGGCCATTGCCCGTACGCATGGCGCCGGACTCGGGTGAGTGCGGGCGAGGTGACCCTTCACTCGGGCTCGGAGGAGCCGGTGGATTCGTCGCGGATTGCTCCATGGCTTCGGACTGGCCGGATCCGCCGGCGTTGCCCGCTCCGGAAGATCCGGTGTCGACCTTTCCGGCGGTTCCGACCGAACATGCGGCAAGTCCCAGGCAAACGGTCGCAAGGACGGCCCACGCGGTGGCGTGTGCAGGCGTGGTCTTCGGTGTCGGCATGACTTCGCCTCCCAGTCGTCGGTGTCTCCTTCGAACATGTGCGACCACCGTAAGACGAGTGTGTGAGCTCTGCCACCAGGAGAGTTCAAGTGTGTGAACCTCGGGAGGCTTCAGGCCGTCAAGGTCCTGCGAAGCAGAATTGCACCGTCCTTGAGGATCGCCGTGGTCCCCTCCGCGCCGCTCGCCTCACGTTCGCGAATCTCGACCAGGATCTTCTGCCACGCGTCGGGGTCCAGGTCGAGCAGTGCGAGTTCCTTATCCGGGGCGTGCAAATGGTGTCCGTGCGCACTCCCGTCGCCCGTGGACAAGTGCCCTCTCGCCCACGGCGGGGGAGCGGCGTGGGAGATGATCGCCAAGTGTCCTCCGGGGGTGACGAGGGCGGCGGCGCCCCGAAGGATCCGGATCCGGTCGAGTTCGACGGGGGAGTGCAGGAAACTTGCGCACACGAGGTCGAAGCCGCTGCGTGGACCCAGCGCCCGTAGGTCTGCCGCGACAGGGCCGGACAGGTCGGCGACCTCGAAATGCGCCCGGCCCGGCGCCACAGGCGCATCGTCGGCTGCCGCGCGTGCCCTGGCGATCGCCGTGGGGGAGATGTCCACCCCTGTGGCTTCCCAGCCTTGCGCCGCCAGCCAGAGGACGTCCCCGCCCTCGCCGCATCCGAGATCGAGGGCGGTCCCCGGGGCAAGCGGGCCCACGACCTCGGCAAGCGTGCGATTGACCTTGCCCGTCCACACCTGCGGCGCTCGTGAGTAGCGTTCCTCCCAGTACTGGGCAGGGGTGCTGGTGACGGGCGGGTTTGCCACGCGTGATCCTCCTCCTCGCTTCGCTGCGCGCGGTGGTCCTCGGCTGTCGTCGTGCTCGAGCCCCGCGCCGGTGACAGTGGACGAATGGCGCCCCCGACAGGACTCGAACCTGCAACCTCGGGATTAGAAGGCCCTTGCTCTATCCATTGAGCTACGGAGGCGGGGCCGACACGTCCTGGAGGACCAGCGCGGTCGGCGCGAGGTCAAGGGTAGCGCACGGGACCGGTCGTGCCCGTTCGAGGAGGCTCTTCATGCCCAAGGCCGCCCCGGTGACGTGGAGGTGTCACACGGGTCCGAAGTCCGGACGTGGTGGGGGCGCCACTTTGACATTGCGATGACCTCTGGCACACTCGTTCCCATGTCTGCTCTCGAGATGCGCGTGTGCCGCCCCATGTGCGGCTCGATGTGCTCTCGAATGTGCATGTGATCGACACCCGGACCCCCAGTCGATCCAGCCGCCGATCAAGCCCCGGTACCCGGTGACGGGTCCCCGTGCGAGGTGTGAACCCGCGGGAGCGGGTGCAGCGGCCCCGTTGAAACGGATGCACAACCATGACCCTCGTCCACACCCCCGAGACCATCTCCGCCCAGGGCGCCCAGACCACCTTCGAAGAATTCCTGCAGATCCTCCAGAGCCTTCGTCTGAGCCCCATTCGAGTCGAAATCGACGTCGACGCGGCAACAGTGCGCGTCGACGGCGAGGACGTCCCCCTGTGCCTCAAGGAGTTCGAACTGCTGTCGCATCTGGCCACCAATGCCGACCGCGACGTGTCACGGGCCGAACTCTTCGAGACCGTCTGGCAGGGCCGCGGCCTGGATTCGACCTCACGAACCGTCGACTCCCACATCCGCCGCCTTCGTGCAAAACTCGGCGCGGCCGACCTCATCTCCACCGTGCGTGGACAGGGCTATCGCTTCAACCGCACCGCCCACGTGCGCCTGCGTCACTCCGGCGTGCACACCCTGGCGGCCTGACACGACGGTTCCACACCCCTCGTGGGCCGAAGATCTGCGTGCAGATTGCGGCCCAGACACGCTCGGATCACGAAGCGGTCACGATCGGGACGTGTCGCGACAGGTTGTGCACGCCAATCGACAGATCATCCACGCGGTTGAGCGCACCCTGCTCGGATTCCTTGAGCATCTTCACACGGCGCGCGTGACGCAGTTGCCTGTCGGGGCCCGGCCGGCAAGGCCCCGGGTACGCGCCGCTGAAGGCAGGTCATCGTCGACCTGTGGACACGAGGACGTGAGAGGACACGCGATGCGTTCGACACCTTTGATCAGAGGGGTGGCCGTGTGTGGTGCGGCCGCCTTTGTGCTGGCGGCGTGCTTGCCTGCGAATTCGCCTGCCAGTGGGCGGGCGGGTGTGAATGACACGTCGACGTACATTTCGTCGACGGTCACCGATGGGAAGACCGAGTTCACCCGGGTGCTGAACCCGAACGGGGGAGCGACATTGTCGTTCTCGGTGGATGGTCCGATGTCGTTGGTGGAGGCCAAGGACGGTGAGTTCACCTACGCCTTCAAGGACATGAATGCCAATGGGAAGTTGGATGCTTTCGAGGACTGGCGTCTGGGGGCTTCTGAGCGTGCCGCGGATCTGGCCCCGCAGTTGAGCAAGGAGCAACAGGCGGGTCTGATGTTGTTCTCCTCGCATGAGCGTGCTCCGGGTGACGGGTTGACGGATGCGCAGAAGGACTACCTGCAGAGTTCCCATCTGCGGAACGTTTTGAATGCGGGGCCCTCGGACACGAAGCAGAACGTCCAGTGGGTGAACGAGATGCAGGCTTTCGTGGAGACGCTTGCCGGGGAGGGGACGCCGTACGTTCCTGTGAACTATTCGTCCGATCCGCGTTCGGATGCGTCGCACACGGGTCTGTTCACGCAGTCGGGTGAGATCTCGAAGTGGCCGAGTTCATTGGGCCTGGCGGCGACCTTCAAGCCCGAGACCGTGTTGGAATTCGGTCAGATGGCCTCTGCCGAGTACAAGGCGTTGGGCATTTCGACTGCGTTGAGCCCGCAGATCGACTTGGCGTCGGAACCGCGCTGGTTGCGCAATGCGGGGACTTTCGGTGAGGACTCGAAGATGGCCGGTGCCATGGCCAAGGCTTATGTGGAGGGTTTCCAGGGGACCTTCGACGAGTCGGGTCAGAGCATTGGTTGGGGTGCGGATTCAGTCAATGCGATGATCAAGCACTGGCCCGGCGACGGGGCTGGTGAGGGCGGCCGCGAATCCCACACCAACGCCGGAAAGTTCGCCGTCTTCCCGGGCAAGAACCAGCAGGAGCACATGTCGGTCTTCAAGGAGGCGATCGGCGCAGGTGCCGTCATGACCGACTACTCCGTCATCCTCGACGGTGAAGGCGGATCCCTCTACGACGACGGGATCGTCGCCACCTCCTACGGTGCCAAGCGCCTGTCCATGCTGCGCGACGACAACAAGTACGAGGGCGTCATCTGCACCGACTGGGGTGTGACCAAAGCCCTGTCCGACAGCGCCGACCTGCCCTTCGGCATGGCGTACGGCGCAGAGAAGATGAGCCCCGTCGAACGACGCTTCGTCATCCTCAAGAACGGCACCGACATGTTCGGCGGAGACAATGACGCCAAACCCGTCCTTGAGGCCTACGCGATGTGGGACGCCGCTCACGCCAAGGGCGAGGTCCCAGTCGATGCGAAGACCCGTTGGGCCCAGTCCGCAGCTCGAGTGCTGACCATGGAGTTCAACGCCGACGCCTTCGACGATCCGTACCTGGTGCTGGAGGACTCCCAGGCCGAGGTCGGCTCCCAGGACAAGGTGGACGCCGGAGTCGAGGCTCAGCTGAACTCGGTGGTCACCCTGAAGAACAACGGGGTCATCAAACTGGACGAGAAGGCCGACTTCTCCGACAAGGTCGTCTACGTGCCCCACACCTTCGACCGCGGCTGGGACGGAGTGTTCGGCAAGGCCGAGGTCACCGAGGGCCTGTCCGTCAACGAGGACGTCCTGAAGAAGTACTTCAAGGAGGTCGTCACCGACTCCGTCACCGACAACGCCGACGGCACCTTCACCTACAAGGCCCCCGACCTGGCCAAGGTCGACATGGTCCTTGTCGGCCTGAACTCCCCGAACAACGGCAACGCCTTCACCAAGGCCGGATGGAACCAGAAGGACAACACCTGGTACCCGCTGACCCTGCAGTACAAGCCCTACACCGCTGACGGAGCGAATGTGCGCAAGACCTCCATCGGTGGCGACACCAAGGAGGACGGCAGCAAGGAGAACCGCTCCTACTTCGGCGCAACCTCCAAGATCTCCAATGCGGCGGACCTGGAGGCCTTCGAACGGGCCGTCGAGGCAGTCAAGGCATCGGGCAAGGACATCCCCGTGCTCACCCTGCTGCGCGCCAACAACCCGGTGATCCCCGCAGAGTTCGAAGCCGCCTCCGACGCCATTGTCGTGGGCTTCGGAACCGCCGACGAGGCCCTGGTGCGCATCGCACTTGGCCTGCACGAGTCCAACGGACGACTGCCCATGCAATTCCCCAAGGACATGGACACCGTCGAGGCCAACAAGGAGGACGTGCCCAAGGACGTCACCCCCTACAAGGACTCGGCCGGCAACACCTACGACTACGGCTTCGGCCTGCACGCAGACGGCAAACCCATCACGGACTGACCGTCCATGGCCCACCCACCCCCCACGGATCGTTCCCGGAAAGGAAACACCATGAAGAACAGCATCATCCGCACCGCACTGGCAGCGACCCTCGCCCTCGGCCTGGGAGCGGGCCTGGCCGCCTGTGGTGGCGCCACCACAGGTGGCGACGCCGCCGCGTCCGGTGCGGCGACCTCCTCCCAGTCCGCTGGCAGCCAGACCGCCCAGGGTGAGGACGCCGAGACCAAGGCGGACCTGGAGCTGGCGCTCAAGACCGTCAAGGACACCTTGGCAGAGCAGCCCGACCTGCCCAAGGTCTACCTGGCCGGAGACGTCGACAAACCCACGGAGAAGTACGGCATGCTCGTCGTGCCCTACAAGCACTCCGACGCCACCGAGAAGCTCACCACCTCGATCGTGGAGATCAAGGACGGCAAGTACGTGATCGGTGCCCTCGCCAAGGAGTCCCAGAAGACTTGGCAGATCGACCAGGACGGCAACATCTCCGAGAAGACCAAGTGAGATGGACGACCTCCGCCCTTCGGGGCGGACCGTGGGGGAAGCCCGGGGCCGTGGGGACGCGGCCCCGGGCCACCACACCACCAACACCAGCCCACGCAGGACAAGCGACAAGGAGTCGAGGAAGTGGCTGACACGAAGGCGCGGACGCCCATGTCCAACACCAAGTTCCTGGGGATCTGGGGGAGCGTACTGGCCGTCCTCCTGGTCCTCGTCATCATCGTCAACGTCGCCATCGGCATTTTCGACCGGTGGATCGGCTCCCAACTGGGGGCGGGCACATACGAAGTGATCAACTCCGAGGCCGCCCAGTCCTGGGACACCACCTACTACACGGCCGACTACGCCGACCTCGACTCCCACATGAGCGCCGCCAGTGCCCTCATCGAGCAGATCGAAGCAGAAGGCGTCGTCCTGGCCAAGAACGAGGGCGCCGCACTGCCGCTGTCCTCAGGCGCAAAGGTGACCATGTTCGGACGCGCCGCAGCCGACCCCGTCTACGGTGGTGCAGGATCCGGCTCCGTCGACGTCACCAAAGCCGTCAACGCCCGCACCGGCCTGGAGAATGCGGGTTTCGTCGTCAACGACACCGTCTACCAGAGCATCGCCACATGGGCCGAAGGCAACGCCCGCGGCGACATCGTCATGGACAAGCCGGAAGAATCCAGCTACACCATCGGCGAGCTGCCCGTCGCCCAGTACGAGGCCAACAAGGCCACCTTCGCCGACTACGGCGACGCCGCCCTGGTCTTCATCGGACGCCCCGGTGGCGAAGGCGGCGACCTTGCGCGCGACATGAAGGGCTGGGACGACAACTACACCGAGGGCCAACACCAACTCGAACTCAACAAGGACGAGAAGGACCTCATCGAATTGGCCAAGGCGAATTTCGACAAGGTCGTCATCCTCGTCAACGCCTCCACCACCATGGAACTGGGCACGGTCCAGGCCGACACCGGCGTCGACTCCATCCTGCTCATCGGCTCCCCGGGCCTGTCCGGCTTCAACGGCGTCGGCCAGGTGCTCTCCGGAAAGGCCAACCCGTCGGGGCGCACCACCGACATCTGGGCCGCCGACTTCACCAAGGACCCCACCTTCGTGAACTTCGGAAGCTTCGTCTACGACGACCTCAAGGTCTCCTACCCCTCCACCGCCTTGGCGAATGTGGCCTCGAACCAGGAACTGTCCGACCAGGCGACCTTCGTCAACTACCAGGAAGGCGTCTACCTCGGCTACCGGTACTACGAGACCGCCGCCGCAGAGGGCTTCATCGACTACGACCAGGCCGTCGTCTACCCCTTCGGACACGGACTGTCCTACACGACCTTCGAATGGAGTGCCGCCACCCCTGTGGTCGGTGACGCCAAGGGCACGGTCACGGTCGAGGTCACGGTCAAGAACACGGGCACCGCGCCCGGAAAGGACGTCGTCGAGGTCTACTACTCGGCCCCCTACACCAAGGGCGGCATCGAGAAGCCCTCCGTGGTCCTCGGCGGCTTCGCCAAGACCCCCGTCATCGCCCCCGGAGCCAGCGAGAAGGTCACCGTCGAATTCCCCGTCCAGGACATGGCCTCCTACGACTACAAGGGCGAGGGCGCCTACGTCCTCGAAAAGGGCGCATATGGGATCTCCGTGCGCAAGGACTCCCACACGGTGGCCCCCGGAACGACCCCGTACGTGCACAACATTGCCGAGACCGTTGTCTTCAACGACTCCAACCCCCGACAGGGCGACGACACCGCTGCCGTCAACCGCTTCGACGCGGTCTCGGCCGCCTTCACCGACGACCCGGCCGACAAGGGCTCGAAGATCCTCAACATGTCCCGCGCGGACTTCAAGGGCACCTTCCCGACCGCACCGGCCGGCGACCTCATGCACGCCAGCGACGTTGCCCAGTCAGCCTTCGCCGTCCACGACCACCAGGGCGCCGCAGCCGCCGCGAAGGTCGAGATGCCCAAGACCGGCGTCGACTCCGACCTGACCCTCATCGACTTGCGGGGCCTGCCCTACGACGACCCCAAGTGGGATGAACTGCTCGACTCGATCTCCGTGGACGACATGACCGACATGCTGCTCAACGGCGCCTACAACTCGGCGGCCATCCCCTCGGTGGGCAAGCCGGCGGTCACCGACCTCGACGGCCCGGCCGGTTTCTCCTCCTTCATCAACGCCTCCGTCAACGGCCCGGCCTTCACCTCGGAGTTCCTGCTCGCCCAGACGTGGAACGTCGACCTGGCCGAGCAGATGGGTGAGATGGTGGGCAACGAGTCCCTGCTCAAGCAGGTCTCCGGCTGGTACGCGCCGGCAATGAACCTGCACCGCAGCCCCTTCGCCGGCCGCAACTTCGAGTACTACTCGGAGGACCCGCTGCTGTCGGGCAAGATGGCCGCCGCAGTCTCCCGGGGTGCCGGATCGAAGGGCCTGTACACGACCCTCAAGCACTTCGCCCTCAACGACCAGGAGACCAACCGCGTCAACAACGGCGTGTCCACCTGGGCCAATGAGCAGACGATCCGCGAGATCTACCTGCGCCCCTTCGAGATCGCCGTCAAGGAGGTCACCCTTCCGGTGACCTACATCAGCGACGACCAAGGCACGCTGGCCGAGACCGAGATCGGTGCGGCCGCCGTCATGAGCTCCTTCAACCGCATCGGCGGCGTCTGGGCCGGCGGCGACCGACGACTCATGCACGACGTGCTGCGTGGCGAGTGGGGCTTCACGGGATTCGCCATCACGGACTTCAACCTGTACAACTACATGAGCCCCGACCAGGCAATCGCGGCCGGAACGGACCTCACGCTCTCCTTCGCCCCGTCGAAGGCCTATGCGGACACGAGCTCCGCCTACGCGGTGGCCAATCTGCGTCAGGCGACCAAGAACGTCCTGTACACGGTCGCCAACTCCAATGCCATGGTCGGCCTTGCCCCCGGAGCCACCGTCACCTACACGCCACCGACCTGGAAGTACGTCCAGTGGGGCGTGAGCGCCCTGCTGGTGCTCCTCATCGCCGGTGGGGGCGTCCTGGTCGCCAGGCGCGTGCGCGCACAGGCCCCGACCCGGGACAAGTGACCTGACGCCGCCTGCGCGCGCACGGCCCGCAGGCGGCGTCCCCCAGCCGAGCGAAGGAACAGACGATGACCTCGGAGATCAGCTCCCTCCTGGACACCCTCACCCTGGCAGAAGCCGCCGCCCTGCTCTCGGGCGCCACCGAGTGGGACTCGCGCGCCCTGCCCGCAAAGGGGGTCCTGTCCTTCGTCATGTCCGACGGCCCCCACGGCATCCGCCGCCAACTCGGAGACGGCGACCACCTGGGGATCGCCGCATCCGAACCCTCCACGTGCTTTCCGACGGCTGCGACCCTCGCCAACTCGTGGGACCCGGAACTGGCCGAGGAAATGGGACGCGCTCTCGGCCAGGAGGCTCTGGCCCTCGGGGTGGACGTGGTCCTTGGCCCCGGACTCAACATCAAACGATCCCCCCTGTGCGGACGCAACTTCGAGTACTACTCGGAGGACCCCCTGCTCTCAGGCCGGATGGCGGCGGGCATGGTCCGCGGCATCCAGGAGCAAGGAGTGGCGGCCACACCCAAGCACTTCGCCGTGAACTCCCAGGAGCTTCGCCGCATGGCATCGGACTCCGTTCTGGACGAGCGGACCATGCGCGAGATCTACTTGACCGCTTTCGAGATCGTCGTGCGCGAGGCTCACCCGCAGGTCCTCATGTCCTCCTACAACAAGGTCAACGGCGTCCACGCCCACGAGAACCCCCTGTTGCTCACCGGCATCCTGCGCGGCGAATGGGGATTCGACGGAATGGTCGTCTCCGACTGGGGCGGATCGAACTCCGCAGTGGCGGCGGTGGCTGCCGGAGGCTCCCTGGAGATGCCGGCACCGGGCCTGTCCTCCGTGCGCGAGATCGTCACCGCCGTCCAGGAGGGTCGCCTGGCCGAGGCCGACGTGCGCGCCCGCGCCGCAGAGGTCCTGCGTCTGGCGGCGGACCCGCCCTCGACCCGCCCGGATCATCCCCGACTCGAGGCCGACGCCCACCATGCGCTGGCCCGGCGCATCTCCACTCGTTCCTCGGTTCTGCTCAAGAACCGCGACGGCCTGCTTCCTCTGGCGCCGGGCACCCGCATCGCCCTCGTCGGAGACATGGCACGCACCCCCCGGTACCAAGGATCAGGATCCTCCCAGGTCAACCCCACCCGACTGGAGAACCTTCTCGACGAGGTCGCCTCCACCGACCTGCACCTGGTCGGCCACGCCCAGGGATACGACCGGCAGGGGGCCCCACGGCCCGTCCTCGTCGACGAGGCCGTCGCCCTTGCCAGGCGCAGTGACGTCGTCATCCTGGCCATCGGATTGGACGAACTCTCCGAATCGGAGGGCCTGGACCGTCGGCACATGCGCCTGCCCGCTGTGCAGACCGAGCTTCTTGCCCGCATCGCGCAGGTCAACGCGAAGGTCGTGGTCGTCCTGTCCAGCGGCTCGGCAGTGGAGTGCGACTGGGAGAAGGACGCCGCCGCCGTCCTGCACACCTGCCTGTCGGGCCAGGCGGGGGCAAGTGCCACGTGGGACCTGCTCACCGGACGCGCCGAGCCCAGCGGACGCCTGGCCGAGACGTGGCCGCTCCACCTGGAGGACCATCCGAGCGCCGACCTCGTCCCGGCAGCCGGGCCGGTCTCTCAGTACCGGGAGGCCCTGTACGTCGGCTACCGCTACTTCGCCCACACCAACACCCCCGTGGCCCACCCCTTCGGTTTCGGCCTGTCCTACGCCAGTTTCGAGCGGCGCATCCTGGCGGTTGACGGCCACGGGGTCGATGTGGAGGTGCGCAACACCTCCGAGCGGGACGGGTGCGACGTCATCCAGGTCTACGTCGAACGCCCGGGCAGGGTGTGGGGCCCCTCGCGCACACTTGCCGCCTTCCGAAGGGTCGAGGTCCCCGCCGGGGCCGTCCAGAAGGTCCGGATCGACTTGGACGAGTACGGCTTGCGGCACTGGGACGGTCAAACCTCCTCGTGGCAGCGCGAAGCGGGGGAGTGGAGCGTGTGCCTGGGCACCGACGCCATGCACATCGTTGACCGTGCCGCGCTGACTCTGGAGGGCACTGACGTGGTGGCCCCCGCGCCCCCCGCCCCGTACGTCGACGGACAGGTGCGCTCGGTGGCCCGCGCAGACTTCGAAGCGTTGCTCGGACACCCACTTCCACCCACCGAGGACCCTCACGACCTGGCAGAGGACTCCCCCCTGTCCGCCATGGCCGGTGCTCGCAGCGCACTGGCACGCATGGCTGCGCGCCTGCTCGAACGCAAACGCCGCCAGGCCGACGCCAAGGGGCATCCGGACCTCAACATCCTCTTCGTGCAGAACATGCCCTTCAGGGCGCTGGGGAAGATGACGAAGGGCGCCGTGACACCGGAAGCCGTCGACGGGATCGTCGACCTGGCCAATGGGCGCACGTGGCGCGGCCTGCGCCGCACGGCCTCCGCCCTTGTGCGCGCCAAGCGCGATGACGCGCGCACACGCGCCGAACTCGGCGTCCCCCGCTGAGCTCCCGCAGGACCGCCCCCGCGGCCCGCTGCGCCCCACCAATCCCACCACCGACGACAGCGACTGCCGGAAGACCGCAGGAAAGAGACACTGAGATGCTCACACGGATCAAAGCACTGTGGAAGCGCTTCGAGGACAAACACCCGACTGCTGCCCAGTTCATCCTCTTCTTCGTCCTGTCGAACTCGGTGACCGTCCTGCAACTGGTCGTCATGCCTGTCTTCCGGTGGATGCTCGGCTTCACCAGCCTCATCGACGTGCCCTTCCTCTTCCTGCCCATCGGCGTCATCGACGGCAACACCGTGTACATGTTCGACTACGCGGCGGGCCCGGTCGATGCGGCCGGCCTGGGAGGCGGCCTTGCCTACTTCCTGGCGGTGGAGGTCTCCCTGCTCGTCGGCCAAGTGGTCAACTTCTTCGTCCAACGCAACATCACCTTCCGCTCGAACTCGTCGGTGTGGAAGGCCGCCATGTGGTACGCCATCGCCTACGTGGTCATCACCGTGGTGGCTGCGGCGGCGCAGGTGGTCTACAAGGGCCCGATCTACGCCTTCTTCCAGGACATCATGGGGGTCGGCCCGGGACAGACCGCCGCTGACGTGCTCACGATGTTCATCAATTCGGCCATCTCCTTCTGGATCTTCTTCCCGATCTTCAAGTGGATCTTCCGTCGCGTCCCCGAGGAGGAGGCTGCCGGTGCGCGAGGCGTCGCGAAGGAGAGCACCGAGGACGCCGGCGCACACGCGCCGACCTCCGCCCTCGACCACGAGGCCGACCGCAGCGAGGCGGCGAGGACTCCGTCACTCTGAGACGCTCCCCCGGGGCAACAGGACCGTCAGGGTGAACCAATTGCCTTCGACGTCGCCGGTCACCTCGCCGCCGTGTTGACGGGCGGTCCAGCGGATCGAGCGCAGGCCGATGCCGTGGCCCCGCGCCTCGGTCTTGCGCGTACGCAGCTCGCCGTCCTCGTCCCTGACGAGTGTGCCGTCGAAGTAGTTCTCCACCCGCAGCACCGTCATCGTGCCCTTGGCGTGCAGCGCAAGGCGGATGAGGCGCTTGTCCGGGTCACTCACGTGCAGGGCCGCCTCAATGGCATTGTCCAGGGCGTTGCCGAAGAGGGTGGCCACGTCCATGGCGCTCAGGCCCGCCACCAGCGTGCCGTCGGCGACGACGGTGAAGGTGATGTGACCCGCCGCGCAGGACTGTGCCTTCGACGTGAGCACGACGTCCAGCACGGGGTTTCCGCACTCGTACTGGACTCCGATGGCCCCCACCGACCTTTCCAGTTCCTCGAAACGCTCGACCGTGCGCTGAGGGTCGACCTCCGCGCGGATCAGCGCGATCTTGTGCTTGAGGTCGTGGTGGGCACGACTGACGGCCTCGATGTTGGCCTTGGACTGCAAGTACTGGTCGTGCTGGGCGCGCAACTGCGCCTGGACGGCAGCCAGGTCCGCCGCGGCAGCCAACTCACGGATGCGTTCCTGCTGGGTGTACAGCACCAGGAAACCGCACAGGTCCACGAGAGTGCGAATGTAGAAGACCTCGGAGTCGGCCTGCCCGGAAAAGGGGGAGGGCACTCCGGTGAAACTCAGGTTGGACATGGCGAAGGTCAGCGTGGCCACTGCAATGGCCACCCACAGGTCCGCGTGTTCGAGGTGGAGACGTTCCCCCTCGGGGAAGTGACGCCTCTCCAGCAGCCACGCCGGCCCCAGGACCAGCAGCGAAGCCGCCGCGGTCAGAGCCGCCGAGGGCGGGTCCCATGGAGAGGCCGAGGGGTGGAACCACACTGTCAGCTGCCAGGCGAAGGAGGCCAGCAGTTCGGCAAGGATGAAGGCGCGGGCCGTGAGGTTGCCGACCACGACCCACCCCGCCATGGTCGACCAACGCACCACCAGGGCCATGGCGCCCACCGATGCGGCCATCCCGACCAGCCACAGGTAGTGCGGGGCATGGCCTGCAGCCACCTGGAGGCAGACCAGGGCCGGCAATCCCAGGACGAGGACGGCAATGGCATGCTTCCTCGGCGTGCGCGTGCGCCACAGGTGCCACACGTACAAGGCGCAGGCCGCCCATTCCGCCAGCCCCGTGTGGACGCGGGGGATGTCGGGCAGGACCTGGTCGATCACCGGGACCGCCCGGCATGGCGGGTGAGGGCCGTGAGGAAGGCCCGCTTGCGAGGTCGGGAGATGCGCAGGTCCTCTCCGCCGGTCATCACGCAGGACTGGTCGCGCACCCCCTGCACATGCGCGAGGTTGACCAGGTAGCAGGAGTTCGAACGGAAGAAACCATGCCCTTCCAGCTGGGCCTCCATGTCCTTGAGAGTGCCGACCAGCGAATGGTCGCCGGCAGTGGTGTGGACCGTCAGGCGGTGTTTGACGGATTCGATGTAGATGACGTCCTCCACCGCCACACGCACCATCTGGGTGCCCGTCTGCAACAACAGGGAGGCCGAGCGGCGACGCCGCACCTGCGTGAGGCAGCGGGTGAGCTCCTGTTCGAAGGCGAACCACGGCAAGGGCTTGAGCAGGAAGGACAGGGCATTGACCTCGTAGCCGCGAATGGCGTGCTGAGCCGCTGAGGTGATGAACACGATGACCACCTGGTCATCCATGCTGCGAATGTGGTGGGCGGCCGTCAGCCCGTCGATCCGCTCCATCTGGATGTCCAGGAAGACGATGTCGTAACGGGGTCGGTAACCCTCCAGGATCTGCGCGCCGTCGGTGAACACGGACACGTCGAAGGACAGGTCATGCTCGGCCTCGTAACGGGCCAGGTAGTCCAGGACGAGTTTTCGCGACACGGCATCGTCCTCGACCACTCCGATCCTGATCACAAGTCACCTCCTGTGATGCCGGGAATTCCATGGTAGGTGGGAAGGCGCGCCCGCAGATTCAGATGACGAGACGGTAGATCTCCGAATCGGCTTCGAGCTCCTCCACGTGCAAGGGGGACGCCTCCATCCTGCGACGCAGTCCCTCGATGTCCGCCCGGTCCGCCAAGTCGATGCCGACCAGGGCGGGACCTGATTCACGGTTGTTCTTCTTCGTGTACTCGAAGTGGACGATGTCGTCCCCCGGCCCCAGGACGTCCTCCAGGAACATGCGCAGCATTCCCGGCTGCTGGGGGAAGGTCACCAGGAAGTAGTGACGCAACCCCTCGTGACGCAAGGACCTTTCCATGATCTCCGCATAGCGGGTCAGATCGTTGTTGCCTCCGGAGACCACACACACCACCGCGCCGTCCCCGCGCCCCAGCACGCGCTCACGGTCCTGGGGGGTGGCCAAGTGCAACTGAGCGGCCGTCGAGGCCAGAGCGCCCGCGGGCTCGGCGATGACACCGTCGGACTGGTACAACTCCAGCATCTGCGTGCACACGGCGCCCTCTGGCACCACCAGCACGTCGTCCACCTCGCGCATGACGACCTCGAAGGGCAGGGCGCCGGCCCGCCCCACTGCAGTACCGTCCACGAACGGGTCCACCCGCTCCAAGGAAACCGGCGTGCCCGCATCCAGAGCAGCACGCATGGACGCCGCCCCCTCCGGCTCCACACCGATGAGACGCACACCCGGCCGCGCCGCCCGCAGAGCCACCGCAAGGCCGGCCACCAGACCACCACCGCCCACCGGCACCAGGACGCACGCGGTGTCGGCAGGCATCTGCTCGGCCAACTCCACCCCGATCGTCCCCTGACCGGCAATGGTCATCGGGTCGTCATAGGGATGCACATAGGTGCGCCCCGACACGCGGGCGGCCTCCTGTGCCAATGCGTTGGCCCTGTCGAAGGTGCCGTCGACGATCACCTGCTCGACCCAGTCACCACCGATCACCTTGATGCGATTGCGCTTCTGCTTGGGAGTGTTGGCCGGAAGGTAGATGGTTCCGCGAACCTCCAGGTGCGCACACGCATAGGCCACACCCTGCGCGTGGTTGCCCGCCGAGGCGCACACGACTCCCGCCTGGCGCTGGGCGGGGGACAGGGCGGCCATGCGCGCATAGGCGCCGCGCACCTTGAAGGACCGGCACTTCTGCTGGTCTTCACGCTTGAGGAGCACCTCCACCCCCAAGGCATCGCTCAGGCGCGCCGAATGCGAGACGGGGGTGCGTCGAATGATCCCGCGCAACACCCGGTCGGCCTCGTTGACGAGGGCGGCGTCAAGGGTGACAGGCGTGCCGTTGCCGGACATGGGGGCCTCCGAAACTCCAGGTGCGAGTGCGCCAAGGATTCTACCGAGGCGCGGGCCCGCACCTGAGCGCGGCCTATCCTTGTGGGATGACACGAGCACCCAAGGACCCCCTGGTCTGGATCGACTGCGAGATGACCGGCCTGGACGTCGCCACCGACGCCCTCGTCGAGGTCGCCGTGGTCGTCACCGACTCCGAACTCAACAGCCTCGACCCCGGCATCGACGTCCTCATCGCCCCACCCCAGGAGGCCCTGGACTCGATGAACGACCTGGTGCGCACCATGCACACCTCCTCCGGGCTGCTGGAGGACCTCAAGGACGGCATCACCATGGACGAAGCGCGCTCGCAGGTCCTGTCCTACGTCAAACGATTCGTGCCCCAGCCCCGCAAGGGCCTGCTGGCCGGCAACTCCATCGGCACCGACAAGGTGTTCCTCGAGGCGAACATGCCTGACCTCATTGCGCACCTGCACTACCGGGTCGTCGACGTCTCCTCCGTCAAGGAGCTCGCCAAACGCTGGTACCGCAGGGCCTTCGAAGAAGCCCCCGCCAAGTGCGGTGGACACAGGGCGCTCGCGGACATCCTGGAATCCATCCAGGAACTCCAGTACTACCGGCGCGTCCTCTTCCCCCAGGAGCCGCCCACCCGTGAGCAGGCGGTGGCCGCGCGTGAACATGTGATGGCCATGGGAATCACCTCCACCGGGTGCCAGCGCACCCGGTGAGTCCCGCCTGAACCGCGGGGCCTGGTCCACAGGCCCTGCGGGTCCGGGCGCTCGTGCACAGGACCCGGGGCGCCCCGGAGCGTTGTCCACAGGGGTGGCCCCGGCGTCTTCCCCTGCCGCCTCCCTCCATCGGAGTCTGGGAGCAGTTCGCCGAAGGAGCGGATGAAGGGAGAAGGAACCATGAGCGACATGCCCAGCATCACCCTGCGTGGGCGGGTGGGCACCGACCTGGTGAGCGGCAGGACCCCGAAGGACCACGTCTGGGTGAGGTTCCGCTTGGCGGTGCCCCAGTGGAGGATCGACGACCGCGGCAACTTCGTCGAGACCGGAACCATGTGGTACTCGGTCAAGGCGTGGGACCGCCTGGCCCGCAACGCCCTGCGGTCGCTGACGAAGGGCCAGAAGGTCATTGTCGTCGGCAGGCCGGGGGCGCAGGCCTGGCAGGACAAGGAGGGCGAGGTGCGCACGGCCCTGGTGATCTCCGCCCAGGCGCTCGGACACGACCTGTCCGCAGGCACCAGCCACTTCTTCGCAGCCGGGCGTCCCGAACACGTCCATGAGGAGCCCCCCGCCGCGCACGCGCCGCTTCCCGGGCCGACGGTGGACCCGCACACGGGGGAGATCCTGCGCGAGGTCTCCTGCGACGAGGACGCAATGGGGGTCCAGACCGGGCCTGACGCGGAGCCGGCCGGCGCCGACCAGGAAGGCTCCGCCCTTCAAGGCACACCCGAGGAGGGAGAGGTCACTCCGGCCTTCGTCAACGCCTACGCCTCGTGAGGCGGGGCAGGGTGGCCCGTCACACGCCAGTGGGACCGAGCCCGGGCCTTCGGCGTGCCCTAGCATTGGAGCCGTGCCATCGGGCACTGCCGCAGCCCCGCACGGGGGCGCCACCCTGCTCCCAGGGAAAGGACGCCGGCGGGCCCGGGAAACCACCTGACGAGCGGACGGAGAACCGTGGCTGAGTACATCTACCAGATGATCAAGGCGCGCAAGGCGCACGGGGACAAGGTCATCCTCGACGACGTGAGCATGTCCTTCCTGCCCGGGGCGAAGATCGGCATGGTCGGCCCCAACGGCGCCGGCAAGTCCTCGATCCTCAAGATCATGGCGGGCCTGGACGAGCCGAGCAACGGCGAGGCGCGCCTGACCCCCGGCTACACGGTCGGCATCCTCATGCAGGAACCGGAGCTCGACGACACCAAGACCGTCGTGGAGAACGTCCGCATGGGCGCCGCCGACACCTTCGCCAAATTGGACCGCTTCAACGCCATCTCAGAGGAAATGGCCAACCCTGATGCGGACTTCGACGCCCTCATGGACGAGATGGGCAAACTCCAGACCGAGATCGACGCCCTCAACGCGTGGGACATCGACTCCCAGCTGGAACAGGCCATGGACGCCCTGCGCTGCCCCCCGCCCGACCAGCCCGTCAACGTCCTTTCCGGTGGTGAGCGTCGCCGCGTGGCCCTGTGCCGCCTGCTCATCGAAGCACCGGATCTGCTGCTGTTGGACGAGCCCACCAACCACCTTGACGCCGAATCCGTCCTGTGGTTGGAAAAGCACTTGGCCGGCTACCCGGGCGCCGTCATCGCCGTCACCCACGACCGCTACTTCCTGGACCACGTGGCCGGGTGGATCGCCGAAGTGGACCGCGGTCACCTCTACCCCTACGAAGGCAACTACTCGACCTACCTGGAGACCAAGGAGAAGCGTCTGCAGGTCCAGGGACACAAGGACGCCAAGCTGGCCAAGCGCCTCAAGGAGGAACTCGAGTGGGTCCGCTCGAACCCCAAGGGACGTCAGGCCAAGTCCAAGGCCCGCCTGGAGCGCTACGAGGAAATGGCGGCCGAGGCCGAGCGCACCCGCAAACTCGACTTCGAGGAGATCCAGATCCCGCCGGGGCCGCGACTGGGCAGTGTCGTCATCGAGGCCAAGGACCTGAAAAAGGGCTTCGGGGAGCGCACCCTCATCGACGGCCTGTCCTTCTCATTGCCGCGCAATGGCATCGTCGGGGTCATCGGCCCGAACGGTGTCGGCAAGACGACCCTGTTCAAGACGATCGTCGGCCTGGAGCCCCTGGACGGGGGAGAACTCACCGTGGGCGAGACCGTGAAGATCTCCTACGTGGACCAGACCCGCGCGGGCATCGACCCCGACAAGACCCTGTGGGAGGTCGTCTCCGACGGCCTGGACCACATCCAGGTGGGCAACGTCGAGATGCCCTCGCGCGCCTATGTCTCGGCCTTCGGCTTCAAGGGCGCCGACCAACAAAAGCCCGCCGGGGTCCTTTCCGGCGGTGAACGCAACCGCCTGAACCTTGCCCTCACCCTCAAGCAGGGCGGCAACCTGCTGCTGCTGGACGAGCCGACCAACGACCTCGACGTGGAGACCCTGGGCTCCCTGGAGAATGCGCTCCTGCAGTTCCCCGGGTGCGCGGTGGTCGTCACCCACGACCGTTGGTTCCTCGACCGTGTGGCCACACACATTCTCGCGTGGGAAGGCACCGAGGAGGACCCTGCCCACTGGTACTGGTACGAAGGCAACTTCGAGTCCTACGAGGCGAACAAGGTTCAGCGTCTGGGAGCGGAGGCCGCCGCCCCACACCGTGTCACCCACCGCAAACTCACACGCGGCTGACCCGATCCGACCACGCACACGCCACGCAGGCGCCCCACATCGGGGGCACCTGCGTGGCGTCGTCATGTGAGCCCGCGCTCGGCGCGTCGCGCGTGGACAGATCATCGACATGGATCGACAGAATGTGCCCGGACCCGCACATCGACTCCTGCGACGGTGTGGGATGGGGTTGCGCCGGGGCGTCCGCCCCATCGCAGGTTCGAGGAGGAACCCATGGTTGGCAAAGCCGAGACCACATGGCGCCGCGTGCGCCGCGCCCTGCGTCGACTGTTCGTGTACGGAGCCTGCTCCGTCCTCGTCCTTGCGGGACTGGCAGGCACTTTCGTCCTCGGACCCCGCTACGAGGGGATCCTCAGCATCTTCCTCGGTGCCGGCGGCACCGAACTGGTCAACCCCGGCGGCGCGGAAACCCAGCGTTTCACCAGCGCATACGCCAGTGCCGACGAACGACGATCGGCCCTTGAGGCCCTGAGCACCGACGTCTCACGCGAAGGAATCACCCTCATGCGCAATTCGGAGGGCGCTCTGCCGCTGAAGGCGGGTGCGAAGGTGACGGTGCTCGGACAGGACGGCGTCGACCCCGTCCACGGCGGAGGCGGCGCGGGTTCGGTCGACGCCTCGACCGCAGTGGGCCTCGTCGACGGCCTTGCCGCCAGCGGACTCCAGGTCAACCCGACCCTGACGGCCTTCTACAAGGAGGGCCCCGGCAAGGAGTTCCGCAAGACCACCACCGACGTCTACGGCCGCGGAGACTTCGCCGTCAACGAAGTCCCCCAGTCGGCCTACACGGAAGACGCGCTGTCCTCCTTCGACTCCTACGGGGATGCGGCACTGGTCGTCATCGGTCGCTCCGGAGGCGAGAGCTCCGACCTGCCCACAGCCCCCGATGCCAAGGGGCGCACCTACCTGCAACTGTCCACCGAGGAACTGGACCTGCTCACACTGGCACGCGAACGCTTCCCCAAGGTGATCGTCCTGCTCAACACCCAAAACGCCATGGACCTGTCGGAGCTGGACCAGATCCGCCCCGACGCCCTGGTGTGGATCGGTGCCCTGGGCCAGGGCGGCGCGAAGGCCGTCGGCGAGGTCCTCACCGGCGCAGCCAACCCCTCCGGCGCACTGGTCGACACCTACTCCACCGACTCCCTGTCGGCGCCCGCCACCGCCAACATCGGCGACTTCTCGATCAGCAACTCCCAAGTGCCCAACGGAGACAAGGTCATCGCCTATTCCGAAGGCATCTACGTGGGCTACCGCTACTACGAGACCCGCTACGAGGACGTCGTGCGTGGCCAGGGCAATGCGGGCCGGTGGACCTACGCCGACGAGGTCCAATTCCCCTTCGGCCACGGCCTGTCCTACACGGACTTCCAGTGGTCCACGGCTTCCACCACCCGCAGCGCCAAGGGGTGGATGACCACGGTGACGGTGACGAACACCGGGTCGGTGGCGGGCAAGGACGTCGTCCAGCTGTACCTGCACGCCCCCTACAGCGACCAGGACCGCAGCGCCGGCATCGAACGCGCAGCCGTGAACCTCGTGGGCTTCGCCAAGACCAGGCAGTTGGCCCCCGGTGAGAGTCAGACGGTGACCATCGAGACCCCTGAAGAGGCCCTGCGTGTGTGGGACCCGACGGTCGGCACGTGGATCGTCGAAGCAGGGCAGTACGCGCTGGCCCTCGGCCAGGACGCGCACCAGGCGCTGAACTCGGTCCTGGCGGCCACCGGAATCCCGGCGGAGCGTCTCGACGGGCCGGGTGTGGTCGACCTCGTCCACCGATTCACCGTGGCCACCACCGACCGGACCACATGGGCCACCGCCCCGGCCACCGGGCGGCCCGTCACGGCACGCTTCGAGGAAGCCGACCCCGCCCACTACGGACAGGACTGGACCAGGCTCTCCCGCAGCGACTGGCAGGGCACATGGCCCACGACCTTCGCCGACGGCTCCTGGGAGGCGCCCGCCCGGCTTCTCGAAGACCTGGCCATCGACACCGTCTCCTCCGGTGGCGACGGCGCCTCCTCCTCAGGGGCCTCCACCCCGCTCAAAGCCGTCGACCTGGTCGGGAAGGACTGGGACGACCCGGCCTGGGAGACCTTGGTCGGCCAACTCGGAGTCGACGAGTTGGATGCCCTGGTCCGCGTGGGCGGCTACCAGACGCGCCCCGTCGAATCTATCCAGCTTCCCGGAACCGTCGCCAAGGACGGGTCCGCAGGCATTTCGAACACGCTGGTCGGCGGCACTTCGGGCACCGCCTACCCACCGGAGGTCGTCCTGGCCTCCAGCTGGAACACGCAGCTCGCCACGGAATTTGGCGCCGGAGTCGGAGAGGACTCGCTGGCCCTGGGAGTCACCGGCTGGTACGCCCCCTCGACGAACATCCACCGCAGCCCCTACTCGGGCCGCAACTTCGAGTACTGGTCCGAGGACCCGCTCCTGTCCGGCGACATGACCGCCGTCGTCGTCTCCGGAGCACGCTCGAAGGGAGTGATCGCCTGGACGAAGCACTTCGCCCTGAACGACCAGGAGACCAACCGCATGGGCGTCGTGACCTTCGCGGACGAGCAGACCATCCGCGAGATCTACCTGTCGCCCTTCGAGACCGCCGTTCGCCGGGGCGGGGCCAACGCGGTGATGGTGTCGATGAACCGGATCGGCGCCCGGTGGGCGGGCGGACACCGGGGACTCATGACCGAGGTCCTTCGAGGGGAATGGGGTTTCCGGGGCGCTGCCATCACCGACCAGGCGTCATTTGCGAACTTCGCGTACGAGGACCTGCGTGAGGGCCTGGCGGCAGGCACCAGCCTGTGGCTCAACACGGACTCGCACCTGTGGAAACTCGACGACGAAGCGCTTTCGGAGGCGGTGGTGGCCGACATGCGACGTGCCGCCAAGGACGTGGTCTTCACAGTCGTCAACTCCAACGCCATGAATGGAGTGGGCCCTGAAACCACCGTGCGTCAGACGGTGGCCCCGTGGAAGGTCATGATGTGGGGCTTCACCGCCTTCGCGGTGGCACTGACCGCCCTGTGCACCTGGCTGGACGTGCGAGGGGCGCGCACACGCCGCCGCGCACGCCAGAAGGCCCTTGCCGAGGTCGAAGCCCCCCAAGGTCAGGACCGACCCGACAAGTGACGGGCAGGCTCACGGGGGGCGGGCTCAGGCCGTGCCGAGGGCCGGCCTGCCCGTCACCGGATCCACACCGAAACCCCAACGCTGCGAACCCTGGTGGTGTTCGTCAGGCACGCGCACCATGCCCTGCTGTTCCGCTTCGGCCACGAGCTCACCTGATCGGGTGAAGACCCGGGCACGGGTCAGGGTGCGCGCGCTGTTGACGTTGTGGCAGGTGCCTTCCACCAGGAGCCACTGGGACACGTCCACGTCCCGGTGGAACCACATCGCGTGGTCGAGGGAGGCCGCCGACAGTCCGGGAGTCATCCACGACAGGCCGAGCACCCGCATTGCCGGCTCCAACATCACCTGGTCGATGACGTAGGCGAGCAGTGCCCGGTGGACGTTCTGTGAGGCGCCCTTCGGCAATGGGACGCGAGGACGCATCCACAGGTGCTGGACGGGGCTGGGGGCCGGGTCGGCGCCCGTGTACAGGGAGGCGCCCACGTGTCGCAGGTCGAAGGCGGCGGTCTTGCCGAGGAAGCGGCCCACGGGGTGCTCCATCATGCGGAAGATCTCCAGTGCGCTGGTCAGCTCCTCCGGGGCGGGCGCCGTGGGAGCGTCGGTCTCGAAGACGAGCCCGTCCTCGGCGCCTTGGAAGGAGGCGGTCATGGTGAGGATCTCTCGCCCGTCCTGGACGGCACTGACCGCGCGGGAGGAGAAACTGCGACCGTCACGCAGACGCTCGACGCTGATCTCGAAGGTGGCCGCCGGGTCGCCTCCGCGCAGGAAGTAGGCGTGCAGCGAGTGCATCATCCGCTCCGGGTCCTCCAGGGTGGCGCAGGCAGCCAGCGCCGCCTGTGCGATGACCTGTCCGCCGTAGACGCGTCTGACCTGCGGAAGACAGTGCGCGTGGAAGAGGTCGTCCCCGGCCTCCTCCAATTGGAGGATCCTCAGCACCGAGGCCACGGGTTCGGCGGTGAGCAGGGGAATGTCAACTGGAGCGGTCATGTCACAAGTGTGGACCTGTGCTGCCGTCAGCGCACTCTTGCGTTCGCGCCTGGATTGCCGCCTTCAACCTCACGGATTAGTCTGTGACGGACGTCGCACCGCCGTCGGTGCGGCGCAGGGATTCGCCGGGGACGTGAGGAGGCAGGACGTGACCCTGGACACCACTTCGATGGCCATGGCCTTCGTCGACGCCCTCGGCGGACCGAAGAATCTCGAAGACGTCGAACCGTGTGTCCTGCGCATCCGCGTGGAAGTGGCCGACCCCGCCCTCGTCGACGAGAAGGGACTGCGCATTACCGGCGTCCTTGCCGTGGTCCGTTCCCGCAGCATCGTCCAGGTGGTCGCAGGCCCGCCCTCGGACGGGATCGCGGAAGAGATGATCGCCCTGCTGGAGCGCGCCGGCCAGGAAGGGGCCCAGGAGTCGGGACGTTGGACGAGGACGCAGGAGTGTCTCCCTTTGTCCTCGGCGGACACCGGCCCGTCCTAGACTGGTGGAGACCTCCCCAGATCCCGACCCCCGGAGGAGAACCCGCGTGGACCAGATGCCCACCGCCGAAGCTGACATCGACCTTCTCAGACACCTTGCGGATGTCAACGGTGTGGCGACTGGATTCTGGGACTGGTACGGCAACTGGAAAGCCGTCAGCGCCGATTCCCTGCTGCGCGTCCTGGCTTCCTTGGGGGTCGACGTCACACCCCAGTCCACGGTCGCCGACGTCCGGGCCGCCCTGGAGGAGACCGAGGACGCCCACTGGCGACGTACCCTGCCGCCGACGATCGTCGTGAGGCAAGGCTCTGGTGCCGAGTTCCCAGTCCACGTTCCTGACGGCCACTGGGTCAGTGTCACATGGGTGCTTGAGGACGGCGGTTCCGGCATGTGCGAACAGGTGGACCGTTGGGTGCCGCCGCGCCGGGTCGATGACGCCATGGTGGGGCGTGCGACTTTCCGAGTCCCCTCGCACCTGCCCATCGGGTGGCACCGCCTCGTCGCCACCGTCGAGGGCGGCCACGTGCACTCCGCGACGTTGATCGTCACCCCGAACTCCCTGCACGTGCCCGCACAGGACGGAAAACGCAGGTGGGGTGTCTCCGCGCAGTTGTACTCGACCCGCTCGGCGAGGTCGTGGGGCATGGGCGACGCCGAGGACCTGGCCGACCTTCTGGCCGTGTGCGGCGACAGGGGTGCGGACTTCCTGCTCATCAACCCCGTCCACGCCTCCGCACCCGTCGCCCCCATCGAGAACTCCCCATATCTTCCCGTCACCCGACGCTGGGTGAACCCCCTGTACGTGCGTCCAGAGGCGGTCGAGGAATTCGCCCAGGCGTCACCGCATGTGCGCGCCGCCGTGGAGGAACTGCGACTGGCCACTGCGCCGGTGGAGGAGAAGGACACGCTGGTCGACCGCGACCGCAGTTGGGAGGCCAAGCGCAAGGCGCTGGAGTTGGTCTTCGCCCTGCCGCGTTCCATCCACCGGGACTCCCAGTTCCGTCGCTTCGTGGCACGCGGAGGCACGGACTTGGCGAACTTCGCCCTGTGGTGTGCGCTGGTCGAGCGCGCTGAAGGCACGCACCTGCCTGAGGAGGTCTCCTGGTCCGGAGCCCCGGGCACCGACAGGGCGCGCCTCGAACTGGCCGATCGCATCGAATTCTGGCAGTGGTGCCAGTGGATCGCCTCCGAACAACTGGCCCATGCGCAGGCGGTGGCCGTCGAGATCGGCATGGACCTCGGAGTCATGGCGGACCTGGCGGTGGGCGTCCACCCCCGCGGCTCCGAGATCTGGTCCGACCCGCACATGTTCGCCCGCGGCATCTCCGTGGGAGCACCCCCGGACATGTACTCCCAGCAGGGGCAGGACTGGTCCCAGCCGCCGTGGTCGCCGCGCGCCCTGGCCGAGGCGGGGTACGCCCCTCTGCGTGACATGGCGCGGGCAGCCGTCGCGTCGGCAGGCGCGGTGCGCATCGACCACATCCTGGGCCTGTTCCGTCTGTGGTGGATTCCCGAAGGCCAGGGGGCCAGCGCCGGCACCTACGTGTACTACGACCACGAGGCAATGGTCGGCGTGGTCCTGCTGGAGGCCCAGAAGGCCGGAGCCCTGGTCATCGGTGAGGACCTGGGCACCGTGGAGCCGTGGGTGCGCGACTACTTGCGCGACCGGGGGATCCTGGGCACCTCCGTCCTGTGGTTCGAGAAGGAGGACTCCGGCTGGCCCATGCACGCCGACTGGTATCGCAGGGAATGCTTGGCGGCGGTGACCACCCACGACCTGCCGCCCACCGCCGGGTACGTCGAAGGCATCCAGACGACCCTGCGTGACCGACTCGGCCTTCTGGTGGAGGACGTGGAGGCCGTGCGGGCCGCCGATCTGGTCGAACGGGAGCAGATGGCCGTGCGTCTGCGCGAGTACGGTCTGACGACTTCGGCAGATCCCAGTGTCCAGGAGAGGGTCGAGGCCATGCACGGTTACATGGCGCGTACCCCCGCGCTGCTGGTGGTGGCCGGACTTGTCGACGCTGTCGGCGACAAGCGGCCCCAGAACCTGCCGGGCACTGACAAGGAGTACCCGAACTGGTGCATTCCCCTGTGTGATGCGGAGGGTGTGGAGGTCTTGATCGACGACCTGCCGACGAACGACCGCTTGGGTTCGCTCTTTTCCAAGTTGGACCACACGGTCCATTCCTGAGCATTCCGCCCTGCCCTCCGGGGCGGGCGAGGACGGGGCCGGGGCGGCCCCGTTGAGGTCGATGGTGTGGCCGTGCGTTGGCCTCTACTTCAGGCGCAACAGAGGCGAGCCGAGCAGGACCGGCGTGCCCGGCCACACGAGGGGCTCAGGCGTGTAGGGCGAACCCGTCAGGACGATGACGGGCACGGTGACACCGAGGCCGGCCTTTTTGGCCACCGAGAGATCCCAGGTGACGATCTTGTCGCCCACCTGGACCGTCTCGCCCTCGACCTTGTGGACCTCGAAACCCCGGCCCCGCAAGGTCACTGTGTCGATCCCCAGGTGGACGAGGACGTCCAGGCCCTCACCCGTGGTGATGACGAAGGCGTGCGGGTGCAGCTTGGAGATCTGTCCGCCCACGGGGGCGACCACCGCCACGGAGGAATCCCCCAAGGGCTCGACGGCCACACCGGGTCCGACGATCTCTTCGGCGAAGACCGGGTCGGGAACGTCGGCCAAGGGTACTGCGGTTCCCGCAACGGGGGAGCACAGGTCCTTCGGTCGGCGCAGTCTCACCGGAGCGCCTCGATGGCGGTGGTGATTTCTTCAGCCTCGGGGCCCATGACCAACTGGAGTGAGTTGCCCACGGCCACGACTCCGAAGGCGCCGGCGCCCTCCAGGGCCTTCTCGTCGACGGGCTCCACGTCCTTGACCTCGACGCGGATGCGGGTGATGCACGCCTCGATGACGTCGATGTTCGACCAGCCGCCCAGGGCGTCGAGGATGGTCTGTGCTTGGCTCATTGTCCACTCCTCACTTCGGCCCGCTCATGCGCGGGGAATCCTCCCGATCAGGATAGACCCCGCCTCGCGGCGCCGGGCCGCTACTGCGTGACTCCTCAGGCGTGTCGGAGCGCATTTTGCACGGCGCCGGCGCCCGTGGGCAGCCCTCAGTCCTGGTCGAGGACCGTGGCGGGGGCGAGTCCCAGGTCCACGAAGGCCCGGGCGAGGCCGTCCTCGGTCACACCCGTGGTCACCCGGTCGGCGGCCTCCATGACTTCCGGCGCGCAGCCCCCCATGGCCACTCCGACGCCCGCGACAGTCAGGGCCTCGATGTCGTTGTGCGAGTCGCCCAGTGCCACTGTGTGTGACATGGGGACGGCAAGGTGAGCGGCGACCAACTCGATGGCCGCTCCCTTGGACACTCCCCGAGGCATGATCTCGACGACGAATGTCGTCGCAGCGTGGACGGAGCCCGGAACCATACGGACCGAGGAGGGCAGCGCTGCGCGCACCTCGTCGATGCTGCTGTGTCCCACGGGCACGTAGACGGTGACCTTCGACGAGGTCTCGGGCAGCCCACTGCGCAGGTGGGGTCCCACGGAGGTCGCGTATTCCTCCCATGAGGAGGTGGCTCCCGCGGCGCTCATCTTTTCCAGGAACTGTTCCATGAAACCCCGGCTCGGGTGCATTGCGTCGGGCCCTTGCCAGATCCAGATGGCCCCCAAGGATGCAAGGTAGGAGTCGATGGTGCGAATGTCGTCGGCCTGGATCCTCGTGTCCAGCAGGGTTGCTCCGTCGACGAGGACATGGGCGCCGCCCCCGGCGACCAGACCGGAGAAGCCGTGCTCCCACATCCGCGGGTAGATCTCCGGGGCAGATCGCCCCGAGCACAGGAGCAGCCGGTGCCCGCCCTCGACAGCGGCCCGGCAGGCGCGAGCCGCGCTGGCCGGCACCTGCTGGTGGTGGTCGACCAAGGTGCCATCGATGTCGACGAAGACCAGACGGGAATCGGGTGTGATTCGCATGTGCGCATTGTCCCACGCGAGGATCGGCGTGGTCGGAGCCTTTCGATGCCCGGGCTGCCCCGCCGTGGCGGCTGTGACACGCTCGGCGAGCACACACCTGTGCGTGGCACACTGGAACACGGATCGTGCCGGTGGGCATGCGGGCGATGGCAGGAGTCGGATGGTCAGGGCGGGCAAGGAGTTGTGGCGCCGTTTCGAAGAACGTTTCGGATCGGTGGCCCAATTCGTCCTGTTCATGTTCTTCGCCAATGCGATCACCGTCGTCCAGCTCGTCCTCATGCCCATTCTCAAGTGGGTCTTCGGCAAGACGTCTCTGGTGGACATTCCCGTCCAGGCCCTGCCCATCGGCGGCAGTGGTGACCATGTGGTCTACATGTTCGACTACGCGGCCGGGCACGTGGACGCCGACGGCCTGGGCGGTGGCCTGGCCTACTTCCTGGCCGTCCAGATCACCCTGTTCATCGGTCAGGTGCTGGACTTCTTCGCCCAGCGCAACATCACCTTCCGGTCGAACACGTCGATCCGTGTGGCCGCATTCTGGTACGCGATCGCCTACATCCTCATCACCGTGGCTGCGGCGGCCCTGCAGGTGGCCTACAAGGCACCCGTCTACTCCCTCATGCAGAACTGGTTCGGCCAGGTCCGGGGACAGAGTGTCGCCGACGTGGTGACGATGCTCATCAACTCGACCATCGCCTTTTGGGTCTTCTACCTCGTGTTCAAAGTGATCTTCAAACGCGTCCCGGAAGGGGACGAGGACGCAGCCTCCCGGGACGAGACCCCGCGGCCCGCCCCCGCTTCGCGCTCGTGAGGGGTCGCGCCCGCCACATCTCGGTGCGCGTCGACGTTGATACCGGACCGGTCAGTGGGGCACGATTGGTCGGTGACCATGAACGAACACGGTGCCCGCGTCGATGCTCCAGCACCTTTGCTGTCGGTGATCGTCCCCTCCTACAATTCCGAGGCCTACCTCGACCGGGCCATGCAGTCCTTGGTCGGATACGGCCAGGAGGTCGAGGTGATCATCGTCAATGACGGCTCGACCGACTCCACGCCCCGATTGGCCGACGACTGGGCGGCCAAGCACCCGGAATCCGTGCGCGTGGTCCACCAGGTCAACGCCGGCCACGGAGGCGCCCTCAATGCCGGAATCCGTGTCGCCACCGGCAGCCACCTCAAGGTCGTCGACTCCGACGACTGGCTGGACCGTGCCAGCGTTCACGCCGTCCTCGACGTGCTCCGCGCATCGCGTGAAGCCGCTGAACCCTTGGACCTGCTGGTCACCAACTACGTGTACGAGAAGCAGGGACGCGCCCACAAGACGGTGGTCCGCTTCCGCAACGTCCTTCCCGAGGGGAAGGTCATCGGTTGGGAGAACGTGCGCCGCTGCCGGTACGACCAGTACCTCATGATGCACTCGCTGATCCTGCGCACCGACCTGGTCAGGGCCTCCGGGTTGGTCCTGCCGGAGAAGACCTTCTACGTCGACTACCTGTACTCGCACGTCCCGCTGCCGCTGGTGCGCACCATCCGCTACCTGGACGTGGACCTGTACCGCTACTTCATCGGACGCGACGACCAGTCGGTGAACGAGAAGGTGATGATCTCGCGCATCGACCAACTGCTGCGGGTCAATCGCCTCATGGTCGAGGCCATGCCTCCTCGCGGCAGTGTGCCGGCGAACCTGTACCGCTACATGGCCCACTACCTGCGCATCAACTGCGTGGTGTGCACGGTCATGCTGCTGAGGTCGGGCACCCCCGAGCACCTGGAGGCCAAGGAACAACTGTGGCACGACCTCGCAGCGGTCGATCCCGAGGCCTCGGAGGCGGTCACCCGGTCGCTGCTCGGGCGCCTCATCGCCATTCCCGGCCGTCCGGGTCGCAGGATCGCGATGATCGGCTACAAGGTGGCCCAAGCGGTCATGGGCTTCAACTGAGGTGCGCCTTGGTCGAAAGTCGGGCCACCGGCCCGACCGACGGACCTGAGCGTCCGGGAGGAACCTGCGGGTCCGGCCGTGAACACGTGGGACCGATCGTCCAAGGAGTGCGCGCGATCGGCCTCGTCTTCGTCCTCGTGGTGGCCCGGATCCTCGTCGCGCTGGGCATCCACACGCTCTGACCACAAGGTGAGCACTTCATCGCGAAATGTGCAAGGACGCTAACGTGTGCACAGTCCCCAAGGAGGCACAGTCACATGAGTGAATCCGCAGCGCCGACCAGCGGCGCGAAGACACGCGACACGTGGACCGGTCAGACCGGTTTCCTGCTCGCTGCCATCGGCTCGGCCATCGGACTGGGCAACATCTGGCGTTTCCCGGGCGTGGCCTACACCAACGGCGGCGGCGCGTTCCTGATCCCCTATCTCGTGGCCCTGGTCGCCATCGGCATCCCCGTCCTGTGGCTCGACTACGCCATCGGTCACAAGTTCCGTGGTTCACCGCCGTGGGCGTTGCGTCGCATCGGCGCCGTCGGCGAGTTCTTCGGCTGGGTCCAGGTCTTCGTGTGCTTCGTCATCTTCGCCTACTACGCCGCAGTGATCGCCTGGGCCGCCCAGTACGTGGTGTTCTCGGTCACCGAGGCCTGGGGAAACGACCCCATGACCTTCTTCGTCGGCGACTTCCTCAAGGTTGCCGACACCGACGCCGTCCATTTCGACTTCGTGCCGGCGGTGGCCATCCCACTGGCCCTGGTGTGGCTGGTGGTCCTGCTCATCATGGGGCTGGGTGTCTCCCGGGGCGTGGAGGTGGCCAACAGGATCTTCCTGCCGCTGCTCGTCGTCCTCTTCCTCGCCCTGGTCGTGCGCGCCCTCTTCCTTCCCGGCGCCGTCGAAGGCCTCAACGCCTTCTTCACCCCGGACTGGTCGGCGCTGACGAACTACCACGTGTGGCTGGCAGCGATCTCCCAGATCTTCTTCTCGCTGTCCGTGGCCTTCGGCATCATGCTCACCTACGCCTCCTATCTCAAGCCCCGTTCGAACCTCACGGGCACCGGTCTGGTGGCGGGCTTCGCGAATTCCTCCTTCGAGATCCTCGCAGGCCTGGGAGTATTCTCCGCCCTGGGTTTCATGGCCCATGAACAGGGGGTCACATTCAGCCAGCTCGAAGGGCTCACCGGACCGATCCTGTCCTTCGTCACCTTCCCGAAGATCATCTCGATGATGCCGGGAGGACCTCTCTTCGGTGTCCTCTTCTTCACCTCCCTGGTCCTGGCCGGCATCACCTCCCTGCTCTCACTGCTCCAGGTGGTTTCGGGTGGCCTGCAGGACAAGTTCGGCATGAGCCCCGTCGCCGCCTCCTTCACCATGGGCATCCCGGCCACCGTCATCTCGATCGTCCTGTACGGCACGACTTCCGGACTGAACACGTTGGACATCGTCGACGCATTCATCAACAACGTGGGCATCGTCGGCTCGGCCATCGCCACCACCGTCTACGCGGCGATCCTCGGCCCGAAGATGAAGGGACTGCGGGCCCATTTGAACTCCGTGTCCTCGGTCAAGGTGCCCAGGGCATGGGACCACCTTGTCGGGATCGTCGTGCCGATCGTCCTGGGTGTCATGCTCTTCATGGCCCTTGTCGACTATGTGACCAAGGGGTACGGGGAGAATCCTGCATGGTACGTCGGGGTCTTCGGCTGGGGCTCCATCGTCTTCGTCGGCCTGGCGTCCCTGGTCCTGACCTTCGTGCCGTGGCGGCACCGTCCCATCACCCTGCACATCAGCGACCTGACCGCCGTTTCCGACACTGAGGAGGCCACCCGATGAGCGCCGTCGCAGTCTTCATGATGGCCATCACCATCCTCCTCGTGTGGGGTGGACTGGTCGCCTCGATCGTCGCCCTCAGGGTGCTGCCAGTGCCCGAGGCGAGCCCGGAAATCGACGCCGAGGGGCTGGAGCACCTCGCTCAGGAGCATCCTCGTCACGGGTCGGTCCCCGACAACATCTGAGGTTGGCCCCCTTCGGGGGGCGCACCTCGGAGTGACGGCGGTCGGCGCGTGCGGGTCGGCCCAGTGGGGCCTCAGCGTGCGCCCACGCCGCGGGTGGCCCAGAAGGCCACGGCAGAGGCGGCGGCGACATTGAGGGAGTCCACACCGCCGGACATCGGGATGCGCACGACGACATCGCAGGCAGCCAGGGTGTGTCGGGACAGTCCATCCCCTTCGGTCCCCATGACCAGGGCGATGCGCGCATCCGGGTCGGTGCACGCCGTCGAGGCGGCGAAGTCGTCAAGACTCACCGAGTCCTCCGACAGGGCCAGGGCGGCCACCGTGAACCCGCAGTTCTGGAGGTCCTCGACCCCCGGGTGGGGCCAGTGGCCGGTGCGTGTCCACGGCACCTGGAACACCGTGCCCATCGACACGCGGACGCTGCGCCGGTAGAGGGGGTCGGCGCACCTGGGGCTGGCCAGGACCGCGTCCACGCCGAGCGCTGCCGCGCCCCGGAAGATCGCTCCGACATTCGTGTGGTCGACCAGGTCCTCCAGGACGACGACGCGTCGGGCTCCTGCTCCCTCACGACAGCGTGCGAGCACATGGTCGACGCTGTCCAATTCGGGGCGGTGCATGGCGGCAAGCGCGCCACGGTGCAGGTGGAAGCCCGTGATCTCGCGCAGCAGGGGCTCTGGGGCCACGTAGACGGGGACTTCGCCGCCGTCGTCGGCGCCGGTGGCGGCGTGGAGCAGGGGAGCCATGGTGTCCACCCAGCGGGGCGCCATCAGCAGGGAACGAGGCCGGTGCCCGGCCTCGAGTGCCCGCATGATGACATTCGTCGACTCTGCCATGTAGAGGCCGCGTTCGGGTTCCAGGCGAGAGCGCAGACGGACGTCCGTCATGGAGGTGTAGTCCTCCAGACGAGGGTCCTTCGACAGGGACGACTCGTCAAGGGGCACGAGCACGGGCGGGTCTCCTTGGGCGATTACGGGTTCGTCTGGTTGCGCGTGTTCAGTAGGCTGCCAGGGCCCGGTTGATGCGGCCCGGCCATGAGGGGCCCTCGTAGACGAAGGCGGTGAAGGCTTCGACAAGGTCAGCTCCGGCCTCGAGCATGTCGAGGGCGTCCTCCTGGTCGCTGATGCCGCCGACGCCGATGAGAACCTGGTCGTCGTCCATGTGCCGGGCCACCAGTCGGACCACCTCCAGGGCACGCTCCTTGAGGGGGCGTCCCGACAGGCCTCCCTCACCCATGTCGTGAGCGGTCGTCGTGTTGGTGGCGACAATGCCTTCGAGTCCGAGCTCGCGGGCCAGTTCGGCCACGGCGACGACGTCCTCGTCAGCCAGGTCGGGCGAGATCTTCACCAAGAGGGGGATCCTGCGCGTGCAGGACTCTTCGCAGCCCAGCCGCGCGGCCTCCAGGATGGGGCGCAGGTGGTCGACGGACTGGAGGTCCCGAAGCCCCGGAGTGTTCGGGGAGGAGACGTTGACGACGACGAAGTCCACCCACTTGGCCAACATGCGTGCGCACATCCGGTAGTCCTCGGCCGCCAGGTGCTCGGGCGTCATCTTGTTCTTGCCGATGTTCGCGCCGACGATGGCCGCGCGCCCCTCGGGCGTGGAACGCAGAGCCTTGAGGCGCTCGGCGGCCGCTTGGGCGCCCCCGTTGTTGAAACCCATGCGGTTGCGCAGGGCGCCCGCCTCAGGAAGACGCCACAGTCTGGGCTCGTCGTTGCCGGGCTGGGGCAGGGCGGTGATGGTGCCCACCTCGACGAAGGCGAAACCCATTGCCGTCAGGCCCAGCACTGCCTGCGCGTCCTTGTCCATGCCGGCGGCCAGTCCCAGGCGTCCCGGCACGATCCGTGGGCCGATGCGGACCTGACGACCGTGGGGTTCGGGGGTGCGCGCATGCCCCAGGACGGAGCGCATGAGGCGACGAGTGGGCAGTGCGGAGCCGGCGAGCGCGATGGCGGACAGGCCGTGGTGGTGTGCGGCCTCGGGGTCGGTGTGTCGGATGAGGGTGCGGAACAGGAGCCGGTACACGAAGCCGATCATGCGTCCAGCCTAGTCCCACCACATCCACCACCCGGGTCGGCCACTCGAGGGGAGGCGCCGCAGGTGCAGGAGCTCGTCGGGGCCGGCGACCGTGTCGGCCAGTCCCAGGCGGATGCGCAGTTCCTCCCACACCCGCTGGGTTCCCGGATGGTCGGCGGCCGTCGCGGAGTCCGCCGACTCCGTGTCGGCCACTTCGATGGCGTCGACCGTGAGGCGCTCGTCCCAGCGCGGAGGACTCACCAGGTATCCGGAAAGGCGCACGGTGGGGTCCGCACATGCCGATCGAAGACACTGGAACAGGGTCGGTCCACTGTTCTGCCGGTCCTCCAGGGCCGATGCGGGCAGCAACTCGGCAAGACGCCGGGCGTCGTGCCCGCCCAGGTCGGCGAACCTCGCGAAGGGGGCCTCCACGTCGTGCGGGTCCAACAAGGGCAGGATGATCCGACGGATCCGTGGGGCGCGCGTCCACCCCATGGGTGCGTGGAGGCCCTCGAACAGGCCTTCGTCATCGGCGGTCGTGGCAGTGGCATTGCTCTCGCCCTTCATGGCGTCCTCCTTCGTCGCGGGATCCTCACCCCAGCGTGCGAGGAGGACACGGGCCGACACCAGAGCATGGGGGAGGACCTGTGGACGGGGGTGCCCGGAAGGACGGGGACTGTGGACGGCTCCGAGCGGGGAAGAGCCTGTGGACGGGGCCGCGGGCCGGCAGGTGGCCCCGGCGGGTCAGCGCTTCTTGTGGCGGACCTCCGGGAACTCGCCACGCTTGACCTGAGGGCGGGGGGAACGCCACATGCGCGCCATGATCATGCGCGAGTAGGTGTAGAACCACGTCCCGCGCGGGATCGCGTCCGCACCGAAGGCGTCGGCCAGTTTCTTCTTCAGATGCCACCACACGAGGGCGGCCTCGGCGATGGAAATGCCGAAGAACCCGTACATGACGATGGTGACGCCCATGACGATCGTGGCCGCCATGCCGGCCTCGATCTTGAACAGGGAGACGATCATCATGGCGGCCAGGAAGAGCACCATGACCGGCAGGATGAACTCCGAGGCCGACCAGCGCGCATCGACCCAGTCGCGGACGAAACGGCGGACCGGTCCCTTGTCGCGAGCCGGCAACCATCGCTCGTCGCCTGTGACCAGGGCCTCCTGCTCGCGACGGTAGGCCTCGTCCCGCTTGGCGCGGGCCGCTTTGCGGGCGGCCTTGCGGTCGGAGGGCACCAGTGGGCGTTGACGCGCGGCCTCGGCCTGCTTGCGGGTCGGGGTGGGACGCCCCTTGCGGCCGGACGGGTCGGGACGGGTCGGCTCGGCGGGCTGTTCGGACTCGGACTTCTTGCGGCTGAAGAACACCCCTGCATCGTAGTCGACTCCCACCCCGACCGATGAGGCGCCCCCGGCGCCCGGGAAGGCTCGTGCGAGCCGGGCGATGACCCGTGGGGCGGCTAGGCTTGGACCATGACTGCGAAGAAGCCTGCCCCCTCCACCGCCGACCTGCGCACCCGACTCGACGCCGAGTTCCCGGCCCTCCTCGACGAACTCGGAGCCCTCGTCGCCATCCCCTCCATCTCCTCCCTGCCCCAGCACCAGGACGACCTTGCCCGCAGCGCCGAGCACGTGCGTTCCCGCTTCGAAGCCGCCGGACTGGAGGCGCGGGTCCTGTCGGAAACCACGCCCGAAGGCGTCGTCGGCAAGCCCGCGATCCTGGCCCACGGCCCCCGCATCGAGGGAGCGCCCACGGTCCTCCTCTACGCCCACCACGACGTCCAGCCGGTGGGGGACACCTCCACGTGGAGTTCGGACCCCTTCACCGCCGAGATTCGAGGCGAACGCATCTACGGGCGCGGCACCTCCGATGACGGGGCGGGCATCATCGTCCACCTGGGCGCCCTGCGCCTTCTCGGCGACGACCTGCCTGTCAATGTCGTCGTCTTCATCGAGGGCGAAGAGGAGATCGGCTCCCCCTCATTCCAGACCTTCCTGGAGCGCCACGCGGAAGAACTGTCCGCCGACGTCATCGTCGTCGCCGACTCCGACAACTGGAAGGTCGGCGAACCGGCCGTCACCGCGACCCTGCGCGGCAACTGCACCTTCACCGTGGACCTGCGTGTGGCCGACCACGCAGTCCACTCCGGCATGTTCGGCGGCCCGCTCCTGGACGCCGTCACCTGCGGCGCCCTGTTGGTCGCCTCCATGTACGACGAGGACGGGAACCTGTCTGTCGATGGCCTTGGAGGCACCGACGAGGCCGACGTCGTCTGGCCCGAGGACGAGTACCGCCAGGCAGCCGGTGTCCTGGACGGGGTCAGGCTGGCAGGCACCGGCGACCTGGCCGCCCGCGTGTGGACCAAACCCGCCCTGACCGTCATCGGTTGGGACTCGACCAGCGTGGCCGATGCCTCCAACACCTTGGCGGCCTCCACCCGGATCCGCTTCTCCCTGCGCACGGTGCCCGGGCAGGATCCGGCGGTTTCGATGGCCGCCGTCGAAGCCGCCATGCGGGAGCGCGCCCCGTGGGGATGCCGGCTGGAGTTCTCCCAGGTGGACCTGGGTCCCGCATACCAGGCCGACATGGATGCGCCGGCCACCCACCTCCTGCACGAGGTCCTCACCGAAGCCTGGGGAGTGCCCTCGGTCAACATCGGAGTGGGTGGTTCCATCCCCTTCATCTCGCAGTTCCAGCAGACCTTCCCCGGCGCCTCCGTCGTGGTCACCGGCGTGGAGGACCCGTTGACGAATGCGCATTCCGAGGACGAGTCCCAGTCCGTGCCGGACCTGCGTTGCGCGATCCTTGCCGAGGCCCTGTACCTGGCCCGCCTGGCAGAGGCCGCAGCGGGTCGTGACTGACCCGCACGTCCTGCTCGCGGGCTCGTGGAGAGCCACCGGCGCAGACACGGCGGAGGCTCTGGCCGCAGTGGCACACGGCATCCGGGAACGCAGGCCCGACACGCAGGTGAGCTCCGTCGTCCTCGGACGTGGGAAGGACTTCGCCGCCGCCCTCGACTCCTTGGGCGAGGGCGGGCCGCGTCCCGTCCTCGTGGCCGACGGGCCGACGCAGGAGGTCGGACGCGCCTTGGCTGCGGCTGCCGAGCAGGGGACCCGCGTGGTCCTCGAAGGCGGTCATCCCTCCCATCCCGACGCCGGACTCGGAATGCTCGGCGCCCTGACCGGCGCAGAACTGCCGCACGACCACAGGATCGCCCACGCACTGCCCGAGGCCCTGGTGGAGGCGCGCCGCCGCGTGGCCGGTCTCGACCTGCTCATGGCCGCCTCGACCAACCGTCCGCTGCTCGGCATGGCCTCGGTCCTGGCCGTGGACCCGGACCTGTCCGCCCGGCAGGACCAGGACCGGGCCTTCACCAGCGCCCTCCTGGCCGGATTCGCTGCGGCGGCCCCCGCGCGGCACCTCCTTGCCCTGGCCGGCCAGGACCAGGACACCCACCGGGTGCCCGCGCGGGCGGCCGGCAGCGGAGCAGGCGGGGGAGTGGGCGCCGTTGTCCTGGCCCTCGGGGGCCGACTCGCGCCGACCGGGGAGGTCCTGCGTGACCTTCTTGACCTGGACGCGAAGGTGAGCGGCGCAGACCTCGTCGTCGTCCTCGAACCTCGACTCGACTCGCCGCTGCTGGCCGAGGCCACCCTGGACACGGTCAGCGCCGTGGCCGCCGCCCACGCGCTGCCCTGCGTCGCGGTGGCGACCTCCTCCTCGCTGTCACGACACGAATGCGCCCAGTGGGGACTCCACGGCGTCCTGCTGACCCATGACGAGGGCGACGACCTCCGGGGGCTGCGCGAGGCGGGTGTGCGGCTGGCACACACGTGGCTGCCCGAGTGAGGCAATCCTCACCATTGGGCGCGCGCGTGGGACCCGCAATGGCACTGCCGACGCCGCGGTCGTAGGCTTGGACGAGCGCCCCGGGCCGTCCCGCGGGCACCGAATCCTAAGGAGCAACATGTCCGACAGCATCGGGACCGCGACCCACGAAGTCCTCCTCACCGACGGGGCAGCCGCCAAGGTCAAGAGCCTTCTCGAGCAGGAAGGACGCGACGACCTTCGCTTGCGCGTCGCCGTCCAGCCGGGCGGATGCTCCGGTCTCATCTACCAGCTCTACTTCGACGACCGTCTGCTCGATGGTGACGCCCTTCGTGACTTCGACGGGGTCGAGGTCGTCGTCGACCGCATGTCGGTGCCCTACCTCAACGGAGCCACCATCGACTTCGCCGACTCCATCGAGCGTCAGGGCTTCACCATCGACAATCCGAATGCCGCGAACACCTGCGCCTGCGGCGACTCCTTCCACTGAGCCGGAGGTACATGTGAACAGTCGCATCCGCTCCCTCGCCGCGGTGGCCTGCGCCGCCCTCGTCGCCGGCCTCGGCCTTGCCGCGTGCACCTCGAACCTCAACACGGGACAGTCCGGCAGCGCATCGGGTGCCGGAGCCGTCCCCGCGGACCGCCAGTGCGCCCCGCAGTCCGGAGGCCAGGCTCCCGAGGTCGACCGCTCCGGCAGCGTCAGCATTCCGAAGGTCACCGGCGCATACGGTGAAAAACCCACCATCGCCCCGGGAGCCGGTGAGACGCCCAAGGGCATCATCGCCACCACCCTGACCAAGGGCGAGGGCGCCCCCATCTGCCCCGACGACATCCTCACCGTCAACTACGCGGGCGTGCTGTGGGACGGCACCCCCTTCGACTCCTCCTTCGATCGCGCGGCCACCGCGACCTTCAGCCTCAACCAAGTCATCCCGGGCTGGAAGTGGGGACTGGCGGGCCAGCGCATCGGCGACCGGGTCGAATTGGTCATCCCGGCGGAGTTCGGTTACGGCGACCAGTCACAGGGCCAGATCCCCGCAGGGTCGACCTTGGTCTTCGTCGTCGACATCATCTCCGCCTTCGACCCCTCGGACACCTCCGCCCTCGGCTCGGCCAAGCCCACCGGCGAGACGATTCCGGGCATCGAGGTCGCCGGTGACTTGGGCAAGGAACCGAAGATCACCTTCACCGGCGATGTCGCGCCGGAGGAGAAGCTCGTGGTCCTGGCCACCGGCACCGGAGCGAAGATCAAGGCGGGAGACACCGTCTACATGCATGGTGTGGCCGCAAGCCCCTCGCAGGCCGAGGGCGCAACCACTTGGCCCGACCAGTCGATCTCGGCCCCCGCCGAACAGTACGGTCTGGTGGACCAGACGGTCGGTTCGCGAGTGTTGCTGGTCAAGGTCGTCCAGGCCCCGCAGATGGTCGGACAGTCCGGACCGCAGTCGGCGGTGGCGCCCCTCATCCAGGTGATCGTCTTCGACATCATCGGCGCGCAGTCGGCGGCCGGCTGAGACCGCTCGACAAGGGCACATGCACGTGGGCGGGCCCCCAAAGGGGGCCCGCCCACGTGCGTCTAGAATGTCACCACCACCTGCGGGCGTGCGCCCCCGGGAACCCAGTCCTCAAGGAGCACCTGTGAGCGAAGAATCCGTTGACGTCCTCGTCTTCAGCGACGACGCAGACACCCGCAAGGCCGTCATCGACGGGGTCGGGATCAAGGCCTCCAAGAATTCTCCCCGTATCACCTGGCACGAAGCCGCCACGACCTTCGGCGTCACCGAAGCGGTGGGCGCCCATGACTTCGCCCTGATCGTCATGGACGCCGAAGCGAAGAAGCACGGTGGCATGGGGATCGCCAAGGAGTTGGAGAACACGGTGGACCGCGTGCCGCCGATCATCTACCTCACCGCCCGTCAGCAGGACGAGTGGCTGGCCACTTGGGCCGGAGCCGCGGCCACCATCGCCCGCCCACTGGACCCGATGCGCCTGCAGGAGGCCGTGGCGGCCGTCCTGTCCTGCCGATGATGGAGTGGCCGCAGCTCATCTCCACCCTTCTGGCCGGCCAGAGCCTCACCCGTGAGGACGCCTACGCCTTCATGGATGCCGTCATGGAGGGGGAGGTCCCCGAACCTCGACTGGCCGCCGCCCTGACGGCGCTGACCATCAAAGGTGTGACAGTGGCCGAGGTGCACGGCTTGGCCGACGCCATGCGAGACCACGCCCTGCCCACCGACCTACCCTCCGACTCCCTCGACATCGTGGGCACCGGTGGGGACGGGCACTTCACCGTCAACGTCTCGACCATGTCAGCGCTGGTGCTTGCGGCGACGGGGGTCCCGGTGGTCAAGCACGGGAACCGGGCGTCGACCTCCGCCTCCGGGTCGGCCGACCTTCTTGAAGCCTTGGGCATCGACCTTGACCTGGCGCCGCAGAACCTCTCCCGTCTCTTCGACGAGGTCGGCATCGCCTTCCTCTTCGCCAACAAGTTCCACCCGTCCATGCGCTTTGCCGCCCCGGTGCGCCGCGCCCTGGCGTTCCCCACGGTCTTCAACCTGCTGGGGCCACTGACCAACCCGGCGCGCCCCAGGGCAGGCGCCTTCGGGGCCGCAAATGAAGCCAACGCGAGGATCATCGCGGGGGTGTGCGCCCAGCGCGGCGTCGACGCGGTGGTGGTGCGAGGTCGCGACCTTGGCCTGGACGAGTTCTCCACGGTCGACGTCAACCAGGTCTGGCACGTCCACGGCGGAGTGGTCGACATCCACGAGATCGACGCCACCGAAACCTTCGGCATGGCCCGCGCCACCGTCGAGGACCTGCGTGGCGGAACCCCCACGGACAATGCCGCCATCGCCGGCGAGGTCTTCGCGGGGCGCGGGCCCCGGGCCGTGCGCGACGCGGTGTGCCTCAATGTCGCGGCCGGACTCGTGGCCCATGGAAGCCCCGAGGTCCCCGCCGTGTCCGAAGCGCCGCTGGTCGACGGTCTTCGCCGGGGAGTCGAAGTCGCGCGCACGGTCCTGGACTCCGGCAAGGCCGCGCGGCTCGTCGAACGTTGGGTGGCCGCCGCCGCGAAGTGACGGGGCAGTCCGGCCCGTGTCACCTGTGTCGGGGCAAGGCCTCAGGGCCTGGAGCCGAAGACGATCTCGTCCCAGGACGGCACTGAGCGCCTGCGGGAACGCTTCTTCGAAGGCTCCTCCTTCGGCTTGGTCTCCTCCACGGTCGCCGCAAGTGCCTGCGGGTCCAGGCCCGGCAGGGCGTCGTCGACAAGGTCCTCGGGCCGTCCGGCCCCAGTGGAGTCCTCCGGTGCGGGTGCGGCAAGGGCAAGGGGGGCGCCTCGTTTGGCGGTGGCCTCCGCGGTGTCCACCTCCGTGGGCTCTTCGGCATCCTCGGGCCGCCCGTCCTCGCGGTCGCCCTCCTTCGAGCGCACCCCCGCCAGGGAGTAGATCTGCGCCGACAGTGAGAGCTCCGACTCGTCCTCGTCCTCGTCCTGGCCGAGTTCCTCCGAGACGGACTCCGGGGGATCCGGGTAGGGCGCCGGGTACGGGGCGGGGAGGATCTCCAGGTCTGCGCCCTCGTCCTCGTCGTCCTGGTCGATGTCGATTTCCTGACGCTTGCCACGGGCGGCGTTGAGTTGGTCGAGAAGCGCCTCACGGGCACGCACGTCCGCGGCGTCGGCCCTCTCGCAGGCCGGAGGCTGGGCGGGCAGCGGTGTGAAGATCGCCGCCGAGGGAGTCTGGGAGATCGTCTCCGTCAGCCACTTCGCCTCCTGGTCGATGGCTTCGACGTGCCCGGCGGAGGTGAGGGTCCAGTGGGCACCGTGTTCGGCTGCACCTTGGATGAAGGTCAGGCAGATCTGCCAGGGGGCGGCCTCCTCGCGGCGTGCACTCCATGACAGGGACGTGGGATCCACCCCGCGGGCGGCCAAACGGTCGACGACCAGGTCACCCATCCGCGGCGAGTCGGAGTCCGCACCGATGGTGCTCGCCAGGGCGCGCGCCAAGGCGAACTCCTTCTCGGCCTCCACGGGGCTGGCCCACTTCTGGACTTGGGAGACTTCCAGCCCGTGGTCGCAGGCGATCTCCGTGGGGCTGGCGCCGGCACGCAAAAGGGCCTGGATGTCCCTGGGGCGAAGCGGTGCCCGTCCGGGGGCCGGAACGGATTCGAGGACAGGGCGGTCCCGGCGCACACTGCCGCGGAGCTCATCGGTGATCTGGACGCTGTAGCGTTCACCATTGGCGTCGGTGAAGACCAGTGTCTCGCCGTCAGCGCCGACCCCGAGAAGGTCGAGCTCGATCATGTGCACCTCCTGGCGTTGTCTGTCAAGAATCGTCGCAGATCCTCGCCAGCGCCACCGGAGCAGCACCCGCGTGTCCCGAAGTGCGCGATGGGGTGTGGCACGGGCGGGTGTCAAGTGTTATCCTCCCTGCGCCGAGGTTCCTCCTCCCATGTCGAGGGTGGGTGACCCGGCGGAAGGGAAGGGACCATGGCAACCGATTACGATGCTCCCCGCAAGAACGAGGACGACGTCGCCGAGGACTCCATCGAGGAACTCAAGGCCCGTCGCAACGACGCCGGTTCCGCGAACGTCGACGAGGACGAGAACGAGGTCGCCGAGAACTTCGAGCTTCCCGGCGCGGACTTGTCCAAGGAGGAACTCACCGTCCATGTCGTTCCCCGCCAGGACGACGAGTTCACCTGTTCCTCGTGCTTCCTCGTCCACCACGCCTCGCAACTCGACCACGTGGACGGGGCGGGTCTGCCCGTGTGCACCGAGTGCGCGATCTGAGGGGCGGCAGTGTTCTCCTTCAGGTCCCGTTCCGCCCACTCGCGCGCCGAGGAGTCGGCGCCGCGGCGTCTTCCCACGCTGAGGGACCCGGATCGCGTGTGGTCGCAGCCCGGCCCACGTGATGCCTCCGAGGTGAACCACTCGGTGGGCTACATCGACATGGGGTCACTGTGCGTGCCTGCCGTGCCCGGCATGCAGGTGCAGACGCAGATGGCCGACGACAAGCAGTCCGTCGTTCGCGTCATGCTGGTCCTTGGCACCTCCGGCCTGCAGATATCGCTGGCGGCGGCCCCCCGGTCCGGCGGGGTCTGGGACGAGCTGCGCTCACAGATCATCGGTGGCCTGCAGGCCGACGGCGCCCGGGTGGAGCAGGTCAAGGGACGATACGGTACGGAGATCCTCGCCGACGTGCCCGTGACGACACCGGATGGCGGTACGGCCTCCTCGCGCATGCGCATCATCGGCCGCGAAGGTCCCCGCTGGTTCGCGCGCATCGACGTGCTGGGGCCTGCGGTGTCCTCCCAGGAGGATGCCCGGAACCTGGAGCAGGTCATCGACCGTCTCGTGGTCGTGCGTGACCAGCATCCGCGTGCCCGCCTGGACCTGCTGCCGATCCACCTGCCCGAGGGCGCAGGGGAGAGCTCCGGTGTCTGAGTGGTTGGTGTCCGCGTGGAAACGGCTGCGCAGTGGCCTCGCCTTGGCCGGGGCCTCCGCTTCGCGTGAGGGCGTGGAGGCCGAGGACGAGGACCGTGCGCGCCGTGAACGTGGCCGCATTGCCGTGTGCGACGTGCAGGAACGCGCCCAGGTCGTCCTTTTCGGATCATTGAGTTCCATGACCTTCCCGCCCGAAGGCGCAGCCGCCGTCCTGCGCGCCACCCTTCACGACGGTACCGGCACCATCGAGTTGCTCTGGCACGGTAGGCGCTCGATTCCTGGCCTGCACGTGGGCGCCAGGGTCGAGGTCGAAGGTGTGGCCGGCCGCCAAGGGGGGCTCCTGACCATCGTCAACCCCCTGTATCGTCTCGTCGCGCCGGAGCACGAATGAACCCGCAGAACGAAGACACGTCCGTTGGTGGCCCGGCCTCGTCGAATGGGGGCGGATCCCCCATCGTCCGGCAGTTGGGTGACAAGACCTTCTCGTGGTCGGCCGTCATCGGCGGCCCCCGGGAGGTGGCCGAATCCGTCCTGCCCGCCGTGGTCTTCCTAGGGGTTTTCGTCCCGACCCGCAACCTCCTGTGGGCACTTGTCGCTGCTTGCGTGTTGGCCATCGTCTTCACCGTGGTGCGGCTGGTCCTGCGAGAAAGTCTCCTGCAGGCGATTTCCGGCCTGATGGGCGTGGCGCTGTCAGTGGCATTGGCCGCGTGGACCGGCAGGGGAGAGGACTACTTCTTGTGGGGCCTGGTCTCGGCAGGTCTGTTCGCCACCGTCCTGGGCCTGTCCGCCCTGGTCCGGCGCCCTTTGGTGGGAGTCGTCCTCGAGATGGTCTGGGGTCTTGCGCCCTCGTGGTGGCGGGATCCGCAGTGCAGGGAGCTTCGTCGACGCGCCCACTTGGTCACTTGGGCGTGGTGTGCGATGTTCGCCCTCAGGCTGGCCGTCCAGTACCCCTTGTGGAGCGCGGGAATGGTGGCCGAGCTGGGAGTGGCGAAGATGGTGCTGGGCTTGCCCCTCTTCGCCGTCCTGGCTTGGCTGACCTGGCTGCTCCTGCACCGTTTCGCGCCCAGTCGCACCGGGCAGGGGGCCCGGTCCGAGTCCGAGTGAGTCGGGGCAAGGGCCTCACCACGCGGCGTCCAGGTCCCCGGTTCCCTCGTCCTCGCCCCGCGGGCGCACCTCCACCATCCGTGCGAGCTCTCCGAGGACGGCCCGGTCCGTGTCCGGCACGAGGAGCACCAATTCGTCGCCGGACTCCAACAGGTCGTCGGCACCCGGGGTGATCGGTCGCCCGTCGCGCAGCAGCGCGGTCAGGGCCACGCGGGCCGGCCACTGGATGCGTCCGGCGGCCTGGCCGGACAGGGCCGACCCTTCGGGCAGGGTGAGCGCGTACATCGACACGTCGGAGTTGTTGAAGGAGAAGAGACGCACCGGGAGTCCCTCGCTGATGGCCTCTTCGACGAGGGCGGTGACAATACGCGAGGTGGACACGAGGACGTCCACACCCCACGAAGCGTCGAAGAGCCACTCGTTCTTGGGATTCGTCAGTCGGGCCACGACACGGGGCACGGAGAATTCCGTCTTGGCCAGCAGGGAGATGACGAGATTCGCCTTGTCGTCACCGGTGGTGGCCACGAGGACGTCGGCATCGCCCACCCCCGCCTCGCGAAGCGCGTCCGGTGAACAGGCATCGGCCAGGACCCAGTCGGCCTCGGCCACGGAGGAGACGCGGATCTGGTCGGGCTGGTGGTCGATGAGGGTGACATCGTGACCGTGGTCGATGAGCTCCAGTGCGACGGTCCGGCCGACGGCGCCGGCTCCTGCGATGACGATCTTCACCTCATGCCTCCAACTTCGGTGCCCGGGTCAGGACACCCTTGACCTTGGTCGCGTCCTTGCCGGCGACGGCGAAGAAGAGCTGGTCGTGTTCCTGGACGACCAGGTCGGCCCGCGCGGGCACCACGGCGCCCAGTCGCGAGACGAAGGCGATCCGTTCTCCGGTGAGTTCTTCGACCATGGGGAAGGGCACGCCCAGCCAAGGAGCCACCGGGGTGGCCGTGACCAGCGAGACCATCCCCGACGGGTGGGTCCACGTGACATCGGCCGAAGGTGGCAGCAGGCGGCGCAACACCGACTGGGCGGTCCGCTGGACGGTGGCGACGGTGGGGATTCCGAGGCGTTCGTAGACGATTGCGCGGGCCGGGTCGTTGATCCTGGCCACCGCTCTTTCGACGTGGAAGACCTCACGTGCCAGGCGGGCGGAGATGATGTTCGAGTTGTCTCCGCTGGAGACGGCCGCGAAGGCGTAGGCGTCCTTCAGCCCGGCCTGGCGCAGCACCTCCCTGTCCATTCCCAGGCCGGTGACGCGGCGGCCCGAGAAGTCCTGCGGCAGTCTGGCGAATGCCCGTGGGTCCGCGTCGATGACGCCCACCGAGTGTCCGTTCTGGTCCAAGGTGGTGGCCAGCAGGGCGCCCACCCGACCGCATCCCATGATGACGAAGTGCACGGCTCAAACGTACCGCGCGGACGCGGCACAGGACACTTTGCCGGTGCGCAGGCCCTCCGAGACGGGGCAGGTGGTCCCAGTCGCGGGCCGCAGGACTACGCTGTGGCTTCGTGCGCGAAATGTTCACGCACGCCAAGCGCGTGCTCATCGGGCGACCCATGCGGTCGGATGCGGCTGGACACCAGCTCCTGTCCAAACGTGTGGCCCTGCCCGTCTTCGCATCGGATGCCCTGTCCTCGGTGGCCTACGCCCCCGACGAGATCCTCCTGACCCTGGCCCTTGCCGGTTCACTGGCCGCCCTCCAGTCGTTCTGGGTCGGTGTGGCGGTGTCCGCGGTCCTGGCGGTCGTGGTCCTTTCCTACCGTCAGACGGTGCATGCCTACCCCAGCGGCGGAGGCGACTACGAGGTCGTCACGACCAACCTGGGCCCCACGTGGGGGCTCCTGGTCGCATCGGCGCTGCTGGTGGACTACGTCCTGACCGTCGCGGTCTCGGTGTCCTCGGGCGCCCACTACCTCACCACCGCGGTGCCGTGGCTCGACGGTCACGAGGTGGTCATTGCCGTCACCCTGGTAGCGGTCCTCACCGTCCTCAACCTGCGCGGTACGAAGGAGGCCGGTCTGGCCTTCGCCATCCCCACCTACGTGTACATGCTCTCCATCGCCCTGATGGTGGTCGTCGGCTTCGTGAAGATGGCCACTGGCACACTGGGGGCGGCGCCCACGGCCCAGTACGACCTCGTGCCCGAGGCCACGCACGCGGAAGGACTTGTGGGTCTGGGAGGAGCGTTCCTCCTCATGCGAGCCTTCTCCTCCGGCTGTGCGGCACTGACCGGTGTGGAGGCCATCTCCAACGGCGTCCCCGTCTTCCGACGCCCAAAGTCCCGCAATGCCGCCACCACTTTGGGACTGCTCGGTTCGATCGCTGCCGCCATGATGCTCTCGATCCTCGTCCTTGCGCGAGCCAGCGGGGTCAAGGTCGTCGAGAATCCGGCCACTCAACTGGTGTTGAACGGAAAGAGCGTCGGCGACATCGACATGGATCCCGCGATCGGTCAGATCGCCAAGGCCGTCTTCGGCGACGGGTCCGTCTTGTTCTACCTCGTCACCGTCGTCACGGGCCTCATCCTGGTCCTGGCGGCCAACACTGCCTTCAACGGCTTCCCGACCCTGGCTTCGGTGCTCTCCCACGACTCCTTCCTGCCCCGCCAGTTGCACGAGCGGGGAGACCGCCTGTCCTATTCCAACGGAATCCTCGCCCTGGCGGTGGCGGCAGGGGTCCTCATCGTCGCCTTCGACGCGGAGGTCACACGACTCATCCAGCTCTACGTGGTCGGCGTCTTCGTGTCCTTCACCCTGTCCCAGCTGGGAATGATCCGACATTGGAACCGCCGACTGCGCACCCCGCAAAGTGGCGACGAGCGTTCGGCCGCGCTGCGTTCCAGGGCTGTCAACGTCGTCGGTTTCATGGCGACCGCCCTGGTTCTCGGCGTGGTCCTCGTGACCAAGTTCAGCCATGGAGCATGGATCACGTTGCTGCTCATGGCTCTGGTCTTCGTCGTCCAAAAGCTCATCCGCAGTCACTACGACGCCACCGCCGTACAACTCCGGGTCGAGGACTGGTCGGCCAAACGCGCTCTGCCGACACGTGTGCGGGCCCTGGTCCTCGTCTCGGGCCTGTCGAAGCCCGCCATGCGGGCCGTGGCAACCGCCCGCGCCGCATCGCCCTCGTCCCTGGAACTGGTCAGCGTCGTGCGTGACTCCTCCGAGGAGGAGCGCATCCGTACGGCGTGGGAGGCTTCCGGGCTGCCTCTGCCGCTGACGCTGGTCTCCTCCCCCTACCGGGACGTCACCGGAGTGGTCACCCAGTACGTGCGGGACCTCAGACGCAGCAACCCGGGAGAGATGCTCGTCGTCTACGTCCCCGAGTTCCTCGTGAGGCACTGGTGGGAGAACGGGTTGCACAACGGGACGGCCGCCGCCTTGCGCCGTTCGCTGGTGAGGATCCCGGGTGTCGTCCTCACCTTCGTGCCGTGGATGCTCGGCGAGGACGACGTCGTCGAGGGGCGCCAACTCGTCAACGACCCGTTCCGTCCGGCACTGCAGGCTCCACCACGTGTCAAGGAGGATGAGTCACGGTGACCAATGCACGAGGACGACGCCGGCCGGTCCCTCGCCGATCGGGCGCTGCCCGTTCGACCACCCCGGCAGGCGCCCAGGACCGGGTCCCGCCGGAGGAACTCACCCTGCGTCTGGGGGAGGCGGCCCACGGCGGGGCCTGCGTGGCCCGTGACGGCGGGGGCCGAGTCGTCTTCGTCCGCCACGGCCTGCCCGGAGAGCTTGTGCGCGCCCGGGTCACCTCGGTGCGCAACCGGTTGGCGTTGGCCGACGCCGTGGAGGTCCTCGAAGCCTCGCCCGACCGCGTGCCCTCGGTGTGGCCCGATGCCGGCCCGGCAGGTGTGGGCGGGGCGGAGTTGGCCCATGTGGCTCCATGTGCCCAGAGGCGCTGGAAGGCGGACGTGGTCCGTGGACAGCTGCGTCGCATCGGCGGGCAGGAACTGTGGGATGCGGTCGACGCCATTGGCGGGGTCGAGGTCCTGCCGGCGCCGGGGGACATGGCGCCCGATGATCCTCTGTTGCAACGTCGCACGCGGATCGAGGTCGTCATTGACCACGACGGGCGTCCAGCGATGGCCCGCCACCGCGGACACGACCTGGTACCCCTGACCTCGATGCCTCTGGCGGTCCGGGGCATCGAGGACCTCGACCTCTTCTCCGCCTCATCTCCGTGGGCTGGGCTCTGGCGCCCGGGGAGCCGGGTGCGCGCGTTGGCGCCGACAGGGGACTCCCCGCATGTCCTTGTGGGCCGGCAACTCTTCGATTCCCAAGGGTGCAAGGTTCGACGAGAGGTTCTTGACTGGGTGGTGGAGGTGGGCGGACAAGTCCGACACTTCGCTGTGCGGCCCGCAGGCTTTTGGCAGACCCACCGTGAAGGGGCAGGGGTCCTCGCTCAGGGAGTGCTCGACGCCGCCAAGGTCGCGCCGGGGGACAGGGTCATGGAACTCTATTCCGGCGCCGGGCTGTTCTCCTTGTTCCTGGCGGAGTCCGTCGGTCCGCGTGGGCGCGTCCTCACCCTGGAGGGCGACGAGGGTGCCGTGGTGGACGCACGCGCCAACACCGCCTCCCAAGCTGCCGTGGAGACCTGTGTCGGCCGCGTCGACCGCGACGGGGTGGCGGACTTGGCCGGTGAGCTGGGTGCGCGCGCCGACCTGGTGGTCCTTGACCCACCCAGGATCGGTGCCGGAGCGCAGGTGTGCGAGGCGATCGCCGCCACGGAGGCGAGGCGCGTGGTCCTCGTGTCCTGTGATCCGGCTGCGGGGGCGCGTGATCTGGCCTCGCTGGTGGGTGCGGGCTACGTGGTGGAGTCCCTGCGGGCCTGGGACCTGTTCCCGCACACGCACCACGTCGAGTTCATTGCGGGACTCGTGCGCCCCTGAACCCGGGCAGACACCTCTTAACGCGCGCAGTGCGTGACCTATTTGTGGTCACGTTTTCCGGGGCAACTCTCGCCGGGCGGTGCGCCAAGCCCTGTATTTCGGCGCGATCGCGCCGATGGTGAAGGGCTCGTCGGCCATGGTGGAACCTGCTTGCAGGGGGCTCGGAGCACACTTATCTTGATGTCGAGATATCTGGGTGCGAGTGCCCGGACCCGGCCCTGACCAAAGGAGACCACATGGCCAGCATCGACTCCTTCGGCGCACGTTCGACCCTTCCCGTCGGCCAGCGCGAGTACGTCATCCACCGCCTCGATGCGGTGCCCGGCACCGAGAAGCTGCCCTATTGCCTCAAGGTCCTCGCCGAGAACCTGCTGCGCACCGAGGACGGCGCCAACGTCACCGCCGACCAGGTGCGCGCACTGGCCAACTGGGACCCCACCGCCGAACCCGACACGGAGATCCAATTCACCCCGGCCCGCGTGGTCATGCAGGACTTCACCGGCGTGCCCTGCATCGTCGACCTTGCCACCATGCGCGAGGCCGTGGCGGACCTGGGTGGGGACCCCACACGCATCAACCCGCTGGCCCCCGCAGAGATGGTCATCGACCACTCCGTCCAGATCGACGTCTTCGGTCGCCCCGACGCCTTCGAACGCAATGTCGAACGCGAATACGAACGCAATGGAGAGCGCTACCAGTTCCTGCGCTGGGGTCAGGGCGCCTTCGACAACTTCCGCGTGGTCCCGCCGGGTACGGGCATCGTCCACCAGGTCAACATCGAACACCTGGCCCGCACCGTCTTCACCCGCGAGGTCGGCGACGGCAGCATCGAGGCCTACCCGGACACCTGCGTGGGCACCGACTCCCACACGACCATGGTCAACGGCCTGGGTGTGCTCGGCTGGGGCGTCGGTGGCATCGAGGCCGAGGCCGCCATGCTCGGCCAACCCGTGTCGATGCTCATCCCCAAGGTCGTCGGCTTCAAGTTGTCGGGTGCGATCCCGTCGGGTGTGACCGCCACCGACGTGGTCCTGACCATCACCCAGATGCTGCGCGCCCACGGGGTGGTGGGAAAATTCGTCGAGTTCTACGGCGAATCCGTCGGCGCAGTGCCCTTGGCCAACCGTGCCACCATCGGCAACATGAGCCCCGAGTTCGGTTCCACCGCCGCAATCTTCCCCATCGACGAAGTCACTTTGGACTATCTGCGCCTGACCGGCCGCAGCGAGGAGTCCATCGCCCTGGTCGAGGCCTACACGAAGGCCCAAGGACTCTGGCACGACCCCTCACGCGAGGCCACCTACTCGGAGTACCTCGAACTGGATCTGTCCACCGTGGTGCCCTCCATCGCCGGCCCCAAGCGACCCCAGGACCGGATCGTCCTGTCCGAGTCCAAGGGCGCCTTCGGCCGTGCCATCGGCACCTACGCCCCTGAGGGCGTCCGCGAGGACGTGGTCGTCACCATGGAGGACGGCACCGCAACCCGCCTCAACCACGGGGACGTGGCGATCGCTTCGATCACCTCGTGCACCAACACCTCGAACCCGTCGGTCATGCTGGCCGCAGGCCTGCTGGCCCGCAAGGCGGTGGCCCGGGGGCTGCGCTCCAAGCCGTGGGTGAAGACGTCAATGGCCCCCGGATCGAAGGTCGTCACCGACTACTACGACAAGGCGGGCCTGTGGGCTGACCTGGATGCCCTGGGCTTCAACCTGGTCGGCTACGGCTGCGCCACCTGCATCGGTAACTCCGGCCCCCTGCCCGAGGCCGTCTCGGCCGCCGTTCGTGAGCACGACTTGGCGGTGGTCTCAGTCCTGTCGGGCAACCGCAACTTCGAGGGGCGCATCAACCCCGACGTCAAGATGAACTACCTGGCATCCCCGCCCCTGGTCATCGCCTACGCGCTGGCCGGCACCATGGACTTCGACTTCGAGACCCAGCCGCTCGGCCAGGACCCGGACGGGGGGGACGTGTACCTGCGAGACATCTGGCCCTCGGCGGAAGAGGTTCAGCAGACCATCGACACGGCCATCACCCGCGAGATGTTCGAGGGCTCCTACAAGGACGTCTTCGCCGGGGACGCGCGTTGGCAGGGACTGGACACCCCGGAAGGTGACGTCTTCGCCTGGGACGAGGCCTCCACCTACGTGCGCAAGCCCCCGTACTTCGAGGGCATGGGCATGACTGCGGAACCGGTGAGCGACATCCACGGGGCACGGGTGCTGCTCAAACTGGGGGACTCGGTGACCACCGACCACATCTCGCCGGCCGGCTCCTTCAAGCCGGAGACCCCGGCGGGCCGGTACCTGCTGGCACATGGGGTCGAGCGCCGCGACTTCAACAGCTACGGCTCGCGCCGCGGCAACCACGAGGTCATGATCCGCGGCACCTTCGCCAACATCCGCATCCGCAACGAGGTCGTCCCAGGCGTCGAAGGCGGTTTCACCAAGGACTTCACGAAGGCCGACGCCCCAGTGGTGCCCGTCTACGATGCGGCGCAGGCCTATCTGGCGGCAGGTGTGCCGCTGGTGGTGCTCGGCGGCAAGGAGTACGGCTCCGGGTCCTCGCGTGACTGGGCGGCCAAGGGCACGTCGCTGTTGGGTGTCAAGGCGGTCATCACCGAGTCCTTTGAACGCATCCACCGCTCGAACCTCATCGGCATGGGTGTCCTGCCCCTGCAGTTCCCTGCGGGGCAGACGCGCGACAGCCTGGGGCTGACCGGCCAGGAGACCTTCGAGATCACGGGAATCGAGGCCCTCAACGAGGGTGTCACCCCGAAGACCGTCAAGGTCGTCGCCACTCGGGAGGGGGCCGATCCCATCGAGTTCGATGCCGTGGTGCGCATCGACACCCCCGGCGAGGCCGACTACTACCGCAACGGCGGCATTCTCCGGTACGTCCTGCGGGAGCTGGCCAAACGTGGCTGAACCCCTCCCGCGCAATACTCAGGCGGGTGGGAAAAGCGAGTGTGGACCGACCAGCCGACGAAGGGAATGCGTGAGGGGAAAGTCTGGGAGATCATCACTGCCGCCGTCCAGGAATCGCCGAGGAGGGCACGCATCCTCCCGGCCGCAGACCCCGCGTGTTGCGCAGAGCCCGCACAGAGGATGCACCTGAGCGAGGCCTCCGTCCTCGGCTCACGTGTGCTCAACTGCGGCGGACTCGTCCTCGACCCCGGGTGACTGTGCATCCTCGGCGGAGTCTTCGCCATCGATGGGGGAGGGCTCGGCATCGCCCCGGGCAGATGTGCCACCTGGCCCCCGACACCTTGGCGTGGAAGGGGATGGGCGCCGACCTCACCGGAGCACCCGACCTTCCACAAGGCGTCGCGCTGGCCCGGCTGGCAGGCGGAGGTCGAGCATCTGCCGCTGGATCGGGGATCTCCGTCGTCCCATTCCTGTTCACCAAGGTCGACATCACCACCGCCAGCAGGCACCCCGTCCCGCTGAAGGAATTGCACGAGCTCCACTGCGCCCTCTGAGGTGGCCGCTGCGTCCATCGCCCCCCCACGCGGGTCCGAGAACCGCTCCGGCGCCCGACGTCAACGCAAGGACGAGCGCGAGTGCCTCTCGCGCCAGCGTGAACCCCACGAACTCTCACGGCCGGCAGCAAGGGCCCTGTGCTGATCCCTGTTCATGAGCTCGACCAGGTCCGCCCTGGTGATCCACCCGACAGGGCCGGCTGCGGCCCCCTCGTCGAAGGAACGCGGCAGCACGGGAATGCCCTCGGTGCGCCCGTTCGCCAGGACGTCCAGCACCCGGGAGGGCAGGTCGTCCTCGCACACATGGGTGGGGTCCAGGCGCACCTCGGACAGGGCAGTGTGCGGATCCAGACCCTGAGCGACCAGGGCGGCCAGGTCAAGGGCGCTCACCGAGCCGACGAAAGTGGCCCCATTTCCTGCGGGTCCCTCGCACACGGGCAGGGAGGCGGCGCACGAGCGACGCATGAGGGAAATCGCATGGGCGACCTCGTCGGTCACCGACAGGACGGCCGGAAGCGGCCGCATGAGGCGCGAAGCCGGTCGGCGCCCCAGCAGCGTGTGGTCGACGGGCTCGTCCAGGACGTCGCCGCGTCGGCGCAGCTTCTCCGTGTAAATCGTCGCACGAGTGAGGAAACGGGAGACGGCGGTGGCGATGACCACGGCGAGCATCATCGGCAGGATCAGCCCGTACTGGCCGGTCATCTCCACGATGATGAGCACGGCCGTCATCGGTGCGCGAGCTGCCCCCGCGAAGGCCGCCCCCATGCCGATGACGCCGAACACTGCCGCAGGGGTCGAGGACAGCGGCGCAAGACCCTGCCCGAAGGCCACACCGACCATCGCCCCCATGAACAGGGTGGGGGCGAAGACCCCGCCGGAGCCGCCCATGCCGATCGTCCACGAGGTGAGCAGCGCCCGCCCGAACAACAGCAGGAGGAGGAAAGGAATCGTGAAGTCTCCACGCAGCGCCGCCAATTGCACGGACTGCCCGGACCCGTACATCTGCGGGAAGGCGATGAGAGCGGCTCCGAGGGCAACACCCAGGACGACGGGCCTTGACCATTCGGGCAACCGGATCCGTTCCCACAGCCAGTCGATTCCGTCCTCGACCAGGTAGAGCAGTTTGGAGAACCCCAGACCTGCCAGCCCCGCGAGGAACCCGAGCAGCGCGATCCACGCCATGTCCTGCATTGCGGGCAGTGAGAGGTCCACACCGAGGTCGACCAAAGGATGGTCCCCTCGCACCACCGTGGCCACCACGGAGGCCGCCACCGAGGACAGCACGACATAGCCGAAGGCCTCGGCGGTGAAGGAGACAAGGATGACCTCCAGTGCGAAGACCGCTCCGGCCAGGGGCGCGTGGAAGGTGGCCGCAATGCCGCCGGCCGCCCCGCACGAGGCCAAGAGGATCACCCGCGAGGTCGGCAGGGCGAGCAAGGTCGCCACACTGGAGCCGAGGGACGCGCCGACCTGGACGATGGGCCCCTCACGGCCGGCCGACCCGCCGCCGATCGTCAGCGAAGACGCAACAAGTTTGACCACGGCCACACGCCCGGGAATCCTGCCGCCCTTGCGCTGGACGGCCAACATCACCTCGGGGATGCCGTGTCCGCGGGCGCTGGGCGCGAAGCGCTGGACCAGGGGACCGTAGAGCAGGGCTGAGACCACTGGCGCCAGGAGCAGGAACACCCAGGGCGCCCAGCCCCACGTGCCGTGCGCCTGACCCGCATGGGACGGGTAGTCCTCGAATCCGGTGAGCAGGCGACTCCACAGGTGGATCATGAGGTCGAAGAGCAGAGAAGCGGCGCCGACGAGGACGCCGATGAGCACGGCGACCACGGCCAAGGCACTCCGGTGGCCGGCCACGGTCCGGCACAGCCGGGTACGCCATTGGTGCGCGGAAGTGGTCATCGTCTCAGTGCAGGTGTCGAGAGGGACAAGGGGAAGCGGACAGAGTCAGCGGCAGGGGCTCACAGGTTCGTCACGGGGATCGGGCAGGCTCCGTCCGGGGCGATGCCCCACACGGAGGCGTAGAACCCGAGCTCGGTCTCCCACGCCACCTTGATGTTGTCCGCCTTGCGGAATCCGTGACCCTCTCCCTCGAAGATGCGAAGGGCCACAGGGCGGCCTGCTGCCGCCAGGACGTCGTGCATGGACTGGGCCTGGGCAGGAGGGACCACTCGGTCCTCTGCGCCCTGCAACAGCAGCAGCGGAGCCGACACGGCCTCGGTGTGGTGGATGGGGGAACGCTCCGCGAACACGGGATCGTCCAGGTCATCGGTGCCCAGCAGACGGTGGACGTACCGCGACTCGAACTTGTGGGTCTCCTTGGCCAGTGCGACTAGGTCGCCGATCCCGTAGAAGGACACTCCGGCGGAGAACACGTCGCTGGTGGAAAGGGCCGACAGGACAGTGAACCCGCCTGCCGAACCCCCACGGATCGCCATTCGTCGGGGGTCGACCAGTTGGCGTCCGGCCAGGTATCGGGCACCGTCGATGCAGTCCTGGACGTCGATGACGCCCCACTGGCCGTTGAGGCGCTCGCGGTAGGCGCGTCCGAATCCTGTGGACCCCCGGTAGTTGACGTCCAGGACGGCGAAGCCACGGCTGGTCCAGTACTGGAAGGGGATCGACAGGCCGGGGCGGGCCGACGAGGTCGGACCCCCGTGCACATTGACGATGAGGGGGGCAGCTCGCCCTCGGGCCCCACGTGGTAGGGGTTGGTCGGCGGGTAGAAGAAGCCGTGGGCCTCCTCACCGTCCGAGGTGGCCCACGAGATGGAGCGGGCCACGGAGACGAACTCCGGGTCGATCTCCGCCTCGGAGGAAGGGCGGATGACGGTGGTCACCCCGTCCTTGACCTCGACGATGGCGGGGGTGTGGGTGGCCGAGTCGGCGAGGAAGACCACTCGGCCGTCGTCCGCCGCGACATTGCCGATCGGCCACCAGCCGGTCGCCCATTCCTCGGCCAGACCGTTGTCGATGCGAATGGTGCCCACCCGCCAGGTGACGTCCTCGGCCCACGAGCAGATGAGGTGCTCGTGATCGAAGTTGTCGAAGGAGTGCAGGCCCAACTGCCAGTGCGGGTGGGAAAAGGCCTTGCGGCCCGGGTGCAGTTCCCGTGTGCGCAGGCGGGTCGTCCACGCGTCGACGTCCTCGCCCTCGTGCCAGTGGAATCCCTCGGTGCGGTAGAGGTTGGCCCAGCCCGTGGAGTCGTCCACGTGGACGAGGTCGCCGCTGAGGGTCCATCGTGGCTCGTACACGCACACGTCGAGGGCATCGACGAGGACGCGGTGGGTGACCACGCGCCCGTCGAAGTCAAGACGGCCCACGTGCAGGGCGCTGCGGGTCCACGGCATGTCCGGGTGGTTCCATGACAGCCATGCGAGTTTGGACTCGTCGGGGGACAAGGTCGGCGCCATGACGAAGTCAGTGCCCTCGAAGATCGTCACGACCCGCGAGGCGTCGCGGGCCGCAGACCCGTCCATGGGCACCGCCACCAAGGAGTTCACGACTTCACCCGCCACCGTGTGGTCCTCGCGCACCGCGTAGACGATGCCGCGCACATCGGCGATCTCCAGGTCGCCGAAACGCATGTCGGCCATGGGGGTCAGCGGGACAGGGACGGCGCGGGGATCTTTGCGGTCGAACTTGTACAGGCGCCCGTCGAAGCCGTCGGAGAAGACGATCATGCCGTCCAGCACCGCGTAGGCGCGGCCCCCGTACTCGTGGACGCGGGTGCGCACGTCGGGCAGACGCACCTCGTCGATCATCGGAAGCACCTCACTGGTCTGCCCCAAGCGGTTGCGGCGCAAGAGGGTGTTGCGGCCACCGGCCCTGGGATTGCCTTCGACCCAGTAGGTGTCCGGCCCGTCCACGCGCACCTGTGACAGCACCACGCTGCGGGCGACGAAGGAATCGCCGGTGATGGGGGAGGACCAATCGCCGTAGGGCGCTCTTGCCTGTGACATGCGTACCTCTTCGTCAGGGTCGTCACGGACTGCTTGCGGGTCCGTGGGCACGAGTCCAATCCTAGTCACCGCGGGCCCCGACCGGTCGATGCAGTGATGGCGCGGTGGGAGCACTACACTCCCCATCATGGTCGGACGGGACGAGCAGCCGGATCTGCTGGCGCGGGTGCATGAACCTGCAGCTCTGCGCTCCTTCACACCTGCCGAACTCGTGGACGTGGCGGCGCAGGTGCGCGCGCGCCTCATCGAGTCGGTCTCCCGGACCGGTGGACACCTGGGCCCCAACCTGGGAGTCGTCGAACTGACCTTGGCCCTGCACCGCGTCTTCGACTCGCCACGCGACACCCTGGTCTTCGACACAGGCCACCAGGCCTACGTCCACAAGATGCTCACCGGCCGCGCAGACCTTTCGACCCTGCGCCAGGAAGGCGGCCTGTCCGGGTACCCCAGCCGCAGCGAGTCGGTGCACGACGTGGTCGAGAACTCCCATGCATCGACCTCCCTGTCCTGGGTCGACGGCATCTCCCGAGAGAAACAGCGCTCAGGGGACATGTCGTGGACGATCGCCGTGATCGGCGACGGGGCCCTGACCGGAGGCATGGCCTGGGAGGCCCTGAACAACATTGCCTCCGATCCGTACCGGCGCGTCCTGGTCGTCGTCAACGACAACGGGCGTTCCTACGCGCCGACCATCGGCGGGGTGGCCCACCACCTGGACTTCCTGCGTTCGTCGAAGAACTACGAGCGCGCGCTGTCGTGGACCAAGGACCGGCTGCTGCGCCTGGGTGACCCGGGACGGGCCGCCTACGACGCCCTCCACGGGCTCAAGGCCGGCCTCAAGGACGCCCTCATTCCGCAGGCCATGTTCGAAGACCTCGGCCTGAAGTACTTGGGACCCGTCAACGGCCATGACGTCATCGCCCTGGAGGACCTGTTCCAGCGGGCCTCGGGACTGGACGGCCCGGTCCTGGTCCATGTGATGACCCAGAAGGGTTTCGGCTACACCCCCGCCGAAGAGGACATCGCCGACCGCTTCCACGCGGTGGGGCGGATCCACCCGGAGACCGGCTTGCCGGTCGCACCCGCCAAATTCGGCTGGACCAGCGTCTTCGCGGATGAGATGTGCCTGATCGCCAGGCAGCGCCCCGACATCGTGGCCCTTACAGCCGCCATGTTGTTGCCGGTCGGTCTTGGGCCCATGGCCGAGGAGTTCCCCGAGCGGGTCATCGACGTGGGCATCGCCGAACAGCATGCGGCGGCCGCCGCCGCCGGCATGGCCTTCGCAGGCGCCCACCCGGTCTTCGCCGTCTACGCGACCTTCCTCAACCGGGCCTTCGACCAGGTTCTCATGGACGTGGCCCTGCATCGGGCCGGAGTCACCTTCGTCCTGGACCGCGCCGGCATCACGGGAGACGACGGAGCCAGCCACAACGGCATGTGGGACGTGTCCATGCTGCAGGTCGTGCCCGGTCTGCGCATGGCGGCCCCACGTGACGAAACCACCCTACGTGAAGAGCTCCGCGAGGCAGTCGAGGTCGCTGACGCCCCGACCGTCCTGCGCTACAGGAAAGGCTCCCTGCCCGCGCCGATCGAGGCTCTGCGCCGACACGGAGTCGTCGACGTCCTCATGGACGAATGGGCCGAGCACGCCGCAGGCCCGGGCGGGACCGGCGAGGGGGCGAGCGCGGATTCTTCCCTCGTGCTCCTCATCGCCATGGGCTCCCTCGTGCCCCAGGCGTTGGAGGCCGCCGCCGCACTGTCCGCGCAGGGCCACCGGGTGCGCGTGGTCGACCCCAGGTGGATCATCCCCGTACCCGAGGACCTGCGGGAACTCGCCGTCGGAGCGGACCTCGTCGTCACCGTCGAGGACGGGATCGTCGAGGGCGGATTCGGCTGGTCTGTCCGCGACCTGCTGGGCACCTCTCGGATTCCGGTCGTCACCCTGGGGGTTCCGCGCCGCTTCCTGGACCACGCCACCCGCGAATCCATCCTGACCGGCCTCGGACTGGACGCCGTGGGCATTGCCGCCGCAGTGCGGGCGCACCTGGCCTGACACCCTCGCACCTGGCCGGCGGTCCTGACCTCCACCAAGCCGGCAGGGGGCGCCGCCTGGGCGCCCAGCGTGCCCGTCAGGACAGGGCATCGGCCAGCGCGCCCGCCACAAGTCGCTTCTGCCACTGCCTGGCGTCCGACTCGTCCAGGCGTGCGGCCACTGCCCGGGTCAGTGCAATGGAGGGGTCCAGTGGCGCCCAGGCCACCCACCGCTGCACCTTGGGTTCCAGGAGCACCTCCTGGGCAATCCCGAGGGTCTCGGCCCGCCGCGAGATCGCGCCGCGCACCGCTTGCAGGCGCGCGTGGGCTTCGGGATCGATGCGCTGCCAATTGCGTGCCTGAGGTACGGCGCCGCGCGGTGCGGGTGAGCGTTTGGGGGGAAGGTCGTCCTCGTCCATGGTGACGGCGCGGTTGATCGCGCGCAGCCACACGTCGACGTGGGTGCGGGCCACGGGGGAGCGGAACTCGCCGAAGGAGAGCAGGGCGCGTCGGTTGCGCGGCGGCTGTTGGGCGGCGCGCACCAGGGCCTGGGAGCGGACCAGGCGCCCGGGTGCCAGGTCGATCCTGCGGGCCACGTCCTCACGTGCCTCCCACAATTCGCGCAGCACCGCCAACTCACGCCGTGAGGTGATCTTCGAGGCTCCGGGCAGCAGGCGCCAGCGGTCGACCTTCGGCGCCGGGGCTGCCATGTGCAGGACGTGGTCGAATTCCTCGGTGGCCCATTCCCACCGGTCCAGGTCGTGCAGACGCATGGCCAAGCGTCTGCGGGCCTCGGTGAGCAACTCGACGTCCAAGGCCGCGTAGCGGAGCCAGTCCTTTGGCAGGGGACGCACCGACCAATTCGCCGCCTGGTGGTCCTTGACCAGTGCCAGGCCCAGGACCTGTTCACACACTGCCGCCAAGCCGAATCTGTCGAGTCCGACCAGTCGTGCCGCAAGCTCCGTGTCGAAGAGGTCGGTGGTGTCCAATCCCACCTGTCGCAGGTTCGGCAGGTCCTGGGAAGCCGAGTGGAGGATCCACGTACCCGACAGGGCCGGGCCGAGCAGGCGGAGGTCGGGAAGGGCGTGCGTGTCGACCAGGACGGTGCCCACGTCCTCGCGTCGGATCTGCACCAAGTACGGGTCCGATCCGTAGCGGAATCCTTGGGCGCGTTCGACGTCGAGGGCGACGGGTGCGCTTGCGCGGGCAAGAACGTGGGCGGCTTCCGCGAGGTCCTCCGGTGAGTCGACGACATGCGGTATGCCGTCGCGGGGGGTGTGGACGAGGACCGGATCGTCGGTGTCGCCGGTCGGAAGACCGCCGAGGTTGTCGACGATCATCAGCCGATGCCCTCCAGGAAGGTCGTTGCCAAAGCGCCTGAGCTGCGACACATGAGGTCGGCCCAGGCGTTGAGGTGTTCACCGATCCACGGGGTGTTCGGTGTCCAGGAAGCGCGCAGCTCCACATGCATGGTGGCTCCACGCAGTTCCAGGCCGCCGAAGGACTCGGAGAGTTCCCGAGTCACGGTCCCTGTGAGGTCGTGGAAGCCGGCGCCGGCTTCCTCGAGGCAGTCATGGGCCCAGTTCCACACCCCTCGAGGAAGGATGGGGTCCTCACCCATTTCGGGTTCTATCTGCGAACGAAGCTGCGCGACCAGACGGAACTCACCATTCCATCCGGGTTGTCCCTCGGGGTCGTACAGGACGACGAAACGTCCCGAGGACCGGGGTTGGGAGTGGTCTTCGGCAATGGTTCGCAACGCGAGCGCCGCCGTCCACGGTGCCAGCCTCGTCGGGGAGGGCACTTCCTCATACTGCACCAAGGGATTCGTTGCGGCCTCGCGCAGGCTGTAGAGGGCTGTGATGAAGTCCTCCGGCGGCTCTGGCACGGTCACCCTTCCACAGTAGATGTGTTGGGCATCCATTGTGCGCAGACGCGCCGTCGGAAATTCATTGACCCTGCGGATTGAGCAGGATGAGGCTCGTGCGAGCGGGCACTCGGATGGCCTCGCCCTCTTGGTGTGTGGAGGTGTCGGAGTCGTCGGCCGTGTTGACGACCGTGTGCCAGGTGAGCCCGTACTGCGAATGGGGCAGGACGAAATCGACCGGCTCGGGGGCGGCATTGAGCAGCAGCAGGAAGTCGTCGTCGTGGATCGGACGGCCGTGACGATCCGGCTCCTGGATGGCGGCGCCGTTGTAGAAGACCATGGTCGAGCGCGCCCAGGGCTGGTTCCACTGTTCCTCGGTCATGTGGCTGCCGTCCGGGCTGAACCATTCGACCTCGGACAGGTCGGACTCTCCGCCCCGCTGGGCGGCGCCCTTGAAGAAGCGGCGCCTGCGCATCACCGGATGGTCGCGTCGCAGTTGCAGCAGGCGTCCGGTGAACTCCAGCAGGGCCTGGCGCTCTTCGTCCAGGTTCCAGTCCACCCAGGAGATCTCGTTGTCCTGGCAGTAGGAGTTGTTGTTGCCCTGCTGCGTGCGGGCCAACTCGTCCCCGTGGCAGATCATGGGCACACCCTGGCTGAATATGAGGGTCGTGAGGAAGTTGCGGTGTTGGCGTGCCCTCAGGGCGCGAATCTGCGGATCCTCGGTCGGCCCTTCGGCACCGCAGTTCCACGACCTGTTGTGGGACTCCCCGTCGGCGTTTCCTTCGCCGTTGGCCTCGTTGTGCTTCTCGTTGTAGGAGACCAGGTCGTGCATGGTGAAACCGTCGTGGGCGGTGACGAAGTTGATTGAGGCCATGGGGCGGCGTCCGGTGTGCTCGTAGAGGTCTGCCGAGCCGGCAAGTCGTGAGGCGAACTGGGGCAGGGATGAGAACTCTCCGCGCCAGAAGTCACGCACGGTGTCGCGGTACTTCCCGTTCCACTCCGTCCACAGGGGAGGGAATCCTCCGACCTGGTAGCCGCCGTCGCCGATGTCCCATGGCTCGGCGATGAGCTTGACCTGGCTGACCACGGGATCCTGCTGGATGAGGTCGAAGAAGGCGGACAGGCGGGAGACCTCGGCGAATTGGCGCGCCAAGGTCGATGCCAGGTCGAAGCGGAACCCGTCGACGTGCATGTCGGTGACCCAGTAGCGCAGCGAATCCATGATGAGCTGCAGGACGTGAGGGTTGGACATGAGCAGTGAATTGCCGGTGCCGGTGGTGTCGAAGTAGTGCTGCCGGTCGCCCTCGACCAGCCGGTAGTAGGAGCTGTTGTCGATGCCCTTGAAGGACAGCGTCGGGCCCATGTGGTTGCCCTCGGCGGTGTGGTTGTAGACGACGTCGAGGATGACCTCTATGCCGGCGTCGTGCAGTGCCTTGACCATCGCCTTGAACTCGCGGACCTGGCCGCCGCACTCGCCCGAGGAGGAGTAGGCGTTGTGTGGTGCGAAGAAACCGATGGTGTTGTACCCCCAGTAGTTCGACAGGCCGCGTCCCTGCAGGACGGGGTCGTTGACGAACTGGTGGACGGGCATGAGCTCGATGGTGGTCACGCCCAGCTTCTTCAGGTGGGCGATCGTCGCGGGATGGCCGATGCCGGCATAGGTGCCGCGCAGCTCCTCGGGGATGTCGGGGTGGCGCATCGTCAGGCCCTTGACGTGGGCCTCGTAGATGATCGATTCGGAGTAGTCCAGGCCGGGGGAGCGGTCCGAGCCCCAGTCGAAGTAGGGGTTGATGACGACGCCCAGCAGGGTGTCGGCGGCCGAGTCCTCTTCGTTGCGGCGCGAGGGGTCGACCAGGTCGTGCGAGTACAGGGTCGACGAGGTCGTCACCTGGCCGGTGATCGCCTTGGCGTAGGGGTCCAGGAGCAGCTTCGACGGATCGCAGCGGTGTCCCTGGGCGGGGTCGTGGGGGCCGTGCACCCGGAATCCGTAGCGCTGCCCGGCGGTGACTTCCGGCAGATAGGCGTGCCAGACGAATCCGTCGACCTCGGTCAGGTCGATGCGGGTCTCATTGCGGTCGGCGTCAAGGAGACACAATTCCACCCGAGTGGCCACGGAGGAGTAGATCGCGAAGTTGGTGCCGCGTCCGTCGAAGGTCGCGCCGAGGGGGTAGGGCTTTCCAGGCCAGATTTGCATGGGAACAGCGTGCCACGTGCGGGCCCGTCCGTCATCGGATCCGGCGCGTCGAGATGGTCGGCCACCACCGGGGCAACGTCGACTTGTGCGTGCAGTGCCGGGCGAGGCTCATGCTTGTGAGCCGAGTCGCACGACCTCGTTTCGACTCGGAGGCAAAGTCCTGCTAGGCTTCCATCCGTTCCCGAGAGGGAAACGCAACGCGGATGTGGCTCAGTTGGTAGAGCATCACCTTGCCAAGGTGAGGGTCGCGGGTTCGAGTCCCGTCATCCGCTCGGGCGATTGGCGCAGCGGTAGCGCGCTTCCCTGACACGGAAGAGGTCACTGGTTCGAACCCAGTATCGCCCACGGCCACGCCGGTCCGCCGGTGTGGTGGGGCCTCGGCCCCGGCCGCAATGCGGTCTGACGCGGATGTGGCTCAGTTGGTAGAGCATCACCTTGCCAAGGTGAGGGTCGCGGGTTCGAGTCCCGTCATCCGCTCGGTCTCCTACCGGGTCCACCGGATCCCGGACGGACCGTGGTGGGTTGGCCGAGAGGCGAGGCAGCGGCCTGCAAAGCCGTACACACGGGTTCGAATCCCGTACCCACCTCGGGCGATTGGCGCAGGGGTAGCGCGCTTCCTTCACACGGAAGAGGTCACTGGTTCGATCCCAGTATCGCCCACCACGGATCACGCCGTCCCTTCGGGGGCGGCGTTCGTGTTTCATCCTCACTGGCCGCTGGTCCCGGCATGCCCGGGCCCGCCCTGAGATCATTTCGGATGCAAAAAGTTCAAGAGCTGGACAAATCTCCCTCGGCCGCAATAGTCTGCGACCAGCTCACCGACGAGCTGGCCCACGCCCGCACGACACGGGCGAGACAACCGAGGAGGCACGATGAGATTTTCTCCGATGATCGCGATCCCACTGGCCGCAGCAACTTTCCTCGCCCTGGCGGCGTGCACGACAGGTGATGAAGCCTCCAGCGGCGCCGCAGGCGCTGGAGGGGGCGGCAAGGTGGAGAAGGTCGGGCTCATGCTCCAGGACATCTCCAACCCGTTCTTCGCCGCCATGCAGACACGCATGCAGGAAGAAGCCGAAGCCAAAGGCTTCGACCTCAACGTCCAGGACGGACGCCAGGACCTGGGCACCCAGAACGACCAGATCGACGCGATGATCCAGCAACAGGTGGACCTCATCCTCATCAACGCCGTGGACTCGGAGGGAATCGGCTCGGCAGTGGCACGCGCCAAGGCGGCAGGTATCGTCGTCGTCGCCGTGGACGTAGACGCCTCGGGTGCGGACGCCGCCGTCACCACCGACAACGTCCTGGCCGGCAAACAGTCCTGTGAGGCGCTGGTCGACAAGATCGGCGGAAAGGGCAACATCCTCGTCATCGAAGGCACACCGACCAGCGCCCCGCAGGACCGCGTCAAAGGCTGCGACGAGGTCCTCAAGGCACACCCGGACATCAAGGTCGTGGCCCGACAGGCAGGAAAGAACGACCGGGCAAGCGGCCTCGACCTGGCCACTGACATGCTCACCGCCAACAAGGACGTCGTCGGCATCTTCGCCATCAACGACCCTGAAGCCCTGGGCGCCGACCTGGCGGTGCAGCAGGCCGGACGCACCGGCATCACCATCACCGGAGTGGACGCCTCACCCGAGGCGGTCATCGCCCTGAAGGACGCCAAGTCGAATCTGTGGGCCACCCCCGCCCAGGACCCGGGCGGCATGGCCGTCAAGGCCTTCGAGGTCGGGACCCAGATCGTCCAGGGCAACCCGCCCAAGGACCGGGTCACCCTGTTGGAGCCGAAGCTCGTCACCAGGGACACCGTCAACGACTACAAGGGCTGGTGAGCCCGGCGACACCAAGGGGGGCACGCGATGGGCGAGAGGCGTCCACTGCTGGCCGCACACGGTCTGAGCAAGAGATTCGGCGCCACCCAGGCGCTCGACCGTGTCGACTTCGAGCTGAGATCGGGTGAGGTCCATGCGCTCATGGGCGAGAACGGCGCAGGCAAGTCCACCCTCATGAAGATCGTGTCGGGAAACTACCCTCCCGACGCCGGCGAGATCCTCCTGGAAGGCCGTCCCCTGGTCATGGCGTCGCCTCGCGACGCCATGACCGCCGGCATCGGCATCATCCACCAGGAACTCAACACCTTCCCGGAAATGACGGTGGCCGAGAACCTCGCCATCGGGCGCGAGCCCTCGCGCCTGGGAGTCCTCGACCGCAGGCGACTCCTACGCGAGGCCGCCGAGAAACTTGAGCGTGTCGGCGCGGACATCGACCCGCGCGAACGCGTCGGTGCGCTCAGCGTCGGCATGCAGCAGATGGTCGAGATCGCCCGGGCAGTGGCCGAAGACGTCAAGGTCCTCGTCCTCGACGAGCCCACCGCGGCCCTGTCGGCCCAGGAATCAGAACACCTCTTCGCCCTCGTACGCGAGATGCGGGCCAGCGGAATGGGACTCATCTACATCTCCCACCGCATGGAGGAGGTGTGGGAACTCTCCGACCGCGTCACCGTCCTGCGCGACGGCAAGTACGTGGGTACCCGGGACATGTCGCCGGACGCACCCGAAGGCGCGACCCCCGGCGAGATCGTCCGGATGATGGTGGGCCGCGAAGTCGAGGACCTGTACGTGCGCTCAAGGCGCAGCATCGGCCGGGTTCGGGCCGAGGTCGAGAACCTGACCGACGGGGCAGGAATCGGTCCGGTGTCCTTCGAGATCCGCTCCGGTGAGGTCGTTTCGATGGTGGGCCTCATCGGGGCCGGCCGCACGGAGGTCGGCCGCCTGATCATGGGAGCCGACCGCAAGGCCGGCGGCACGGTGCGGATCGACGGGGGCGAGGTCGAGTGCGCAAACCCTCGCGACGGCATCCGCCACGGCATGGGCATGTTGCCCGAGTCACGCAAGGACCAGGCCCTGTTCCTTGAGATGAGCGTGCGTGACAACACCGTGATCTCGACCCTGCGGGAGAACTCGCACATGGGCGTCCTCGACCTGGGATGCATCCGAAAGGTCGTGGGGGACAAGTTCGCCGAACTCAATGTGCGCACCGCCTCCCAGCACGCCAAGGCCCGCTCCCTGTCGGGCGGAAACCAGCAAAAGCTCGTCCTTGCCAGGCTTCTCCTGGAACGCCCCAGCCTCATGATCCTCGACGAACCCACCCGAGGGGTCGACATCGGGGCAAAGAGCGAGATCTACCGGATCATCTTCGAGGCGGCGGCGGCCGGCACTGCCGTCCTCGTCATCTCCTCGGACCTGCCGGAGGCCCTGGGGATCAGCGACCGACTCCTCGTCATGCGGGAAGGGCGCATCGTCGCCGAGCTGGACGGCGCCGAGGCCAGCGAAGAACGGGTCATGGAACACGCCACCGGCGTGCACGACAGCCAATGAGAGGATTCACGATGAGCGCAGCCACAGCACCCGCACCGACCTCGTCAGGTGGGGGCGGGGCCAGGGGATTCGTCTACTGGTGGGACAAGATCGGCATCTTCGCGGTCCTCCTGGTCCTCGTCCTGGTCATGTCCTTCCTTGCCGACAACTTCCTCACCTTCGACAACGGACTCAATGTCGCCAGGTCGGTCTCCATCAACGCGATCCTGGCCGCCGGCATGACGATGATCATCATCACCGCCGGCATCGACCTGTCCGTCGGCTCGATCCTGGCCGTGGCCGGGGTGGCGGGCGTCCTGGCCCACACCGCGGGAATGCCGGTCCTGGTCTCCGTCCTGGCGGGACTTGCGGCAGGAGCCCTGGCCGGGTTCGTCAACGGGGCACTGATCGCGTGGTTGGCGCTGCCGGCCTTCATCGTCACCCTCGGGTCGATGACCTACCTGCGTGGCACCGCGTACTCGCTGCTCAACGGTCAGCCACTCATCGCCAACGACCTCAGCTACCGGGGGATGGGCAACGGTGCCGTGGCCGCGATCCCGACCCCGGTGGTCCTCATGGTCCTGGTCTACGCGTTCATGTGGTTCCTTCTCGAACGCACGACCTTCAGCAGACACGTCTACGCCGTGGGCGGGAACCCTGAGGCGGCGCGTCTGGCCGGCATCAATGTCAAGTCCGTCCTCGTGAAGGTCTACTCGATCGCGGGAGTGACCACAGGACTTGCCGGACTGATCTTCTCCGCCCGCGTCCTTTCCGCCCAACCCAGGGCGGGTGAAGGCTACGAGTTGGACGCCATTGCGGCCGTCGTCCTGGGCGGCACATCGCTTGCCGGGGGACGAGGGCGGATCCTCGGAACCCTGGTCGGTGCTCTCATCATCGGGGTGCTCACCAACGGCCTGGTGCTCATGAACGTTCCCTTCTTCTACCAGCTGGTCATCAAGGGTGTCGTCATCGTCCTGGCCATCGCCCTGGACTCACTGCGGCGAGTCGGGAACAGTTGAGAGGCGCCGCCACAGGGCGACGGCCCCTGTGACCCGAGCCCGGGTCGCCACCTGCCGCTAGGCTTGTCCAGCGAACACAGACAGGTGGTGACCCATGACTTCGAGCTCCCAGAGCGTGCTTCCCGTCGTCCTCGGTGGTGACGCAGGCGTGTACGGCATCGGCAGGTGCTTCCACGAAGCCCTCGGCGGACGGTCCCTGTGCCTGTCCTCCGCGCCGGTGAGAATCATCGAACGCTCGGCGATCTTCGACGTCCACAGGATTGCGGACAGGGCCACCGACGACCAGCTGCTCGCCGAGCTCCTGGGAATCGCCGCCGCACACCCCGACAGGCGTCTCGTGCTCATGGCCAACCACGACCTGCACTCCGTGTTCGTCGCACGAAACCGGCAGGCGTTGGAGGCCCACTACGCCCTGCCCTTCCCCTCCATGGAAGTCATCGAAACCCTGACCGACAAGGCCGGATTCGCCCGGGCCTGCAAGGAACAGGGCATCGCCACCCCCGCCACTGTCGTCGTCGACATGCGCGGGGCGGACCAGGCCGACTGGACGGCGCCCGAGGTCCCCTTCGACTTCCCCGTCGTCGCAAAGGCCTCCAGAGGTGACGCCTACGACCAGGTGGAGTTCGAGGGCAAACGCAAGATCTGGTTCATCGAGTCCCGCGACGAACTCGACCGACTCTGGAAGGACCTGCGCCAAGCCGGATTCCGTGACTCCTTCCTCGTCCAGGAGCTCATCCCCGGGGACAACACGGCGATGCGCTCGCTGACCGCCTACGTCGACTCCGCCGGAGAAGTGACCCTCATCGGTTCGGCCCGCGTCCTGCTGGAGGACCACGCCCCCACGATGATCGGCAACCCCGTGGCAATGATCACCGAAGCCTTCCCCGCGCTGTGGGACGATGCCCGCCGTCTGCTCACCAGCTCCGGGTACCGGGGCTTCGCCAACTTCGACGTCAAGGTCGACCCGCGCGACGGACGTGCCGTCTTCTTCGAGGTCAACCCCCGCATCGGCCGGAACAACTGGTACATGAGCGCCGCCGGACACAACCCCGTGGTGCCGATGATGGCGGACCTGGTCGACGGGCGGCGGATCGCCCCGCAGGAGGTGCGCGAAGAGGTCCTGTACTCGATGGTCCCCGACTCGCTGCTGCTCCACTACCTGCGCGAACCAGGGCTTGCTCAGCGTGTGCGCTCCTTGGTGTCCACGGGTCGACGTTTCGATCCCCTCATGTACCGTGAGGACAAGGACCCCCTGCGTGAACTCACCGTGCGCCTGCAACGACTCAACCACGTGCGAAAGTTCCGCCGCTACTACCCCGAGCCCACCGACCGGTCCTACTGACCAGGACCCCGCTGAGAGGACCCCATGACCGAGACGCGACTCGTCGCCATCGACGCCGAAGCCATGCGCATCGCCGCCGCCGGCGTCGTGCCCCTTCCCGTCGAACAGTCCGCCCCGTGGGAGGCCTTCGAAGCCTCACGAGGCAACCCCCTGTGGGGACGCTTCGAATGGGTGGAGGACGGCAAACGACTGGCTCTCATCGCCTTGTACGTCCACCGGGTCAGGGGAGTGAAGTACCTGTGGGCCAAGTGGGGACCGGTGTGGCTCAAGGAAGCCTCCCCTCAACGCGAGGCGGCGCTGCGCGCCGACCTGCTGGCCCACGTGCGAGCCACGGACTCCTCGATCGCATTCGTGCGCCTGCACGCGTGGTACTCCGCCCCCGACCTGCACGACGTCCTGCAGACCATCACCTATGACCGCACCTACGTCATCGACACCGGCAAGGGCGACGAGGGCGCCGTCCTGGCGGCCATGACCAATGACGGACGACGTACGGTGCGCAAGGGCCTGAAGAACATGGACAAGGTCGGGGCCCGCGTCCTGGAGGAGACCGAGGCCGCCGCCGCGGACTTCTCCGAGCACTGGGCGGTCCTGGCCGAGACCGCCGAGCGGGACGGCTTCCATCCGCATGAGCAGCGGGTCTACGAGGAGTTGCTGCGCACGATGGGTCCGGCCCACGCCCGGGTCTTCTCCGTGCGGGACGAGGACGGAACCCTGTTGTGTTGGGACCTGGTCCTGGTCAATGACCGGCGGGCACAGGCCGAGTACGGGGCCTCGACGGAGGCGGCGCGGCGCATGGCCGCTCCCATCGTCCTCGACTTCAAGGTGGCTGCCCTGTTGGGGGCGGAGAAGGTCGACGGGCTGGACCTCATGGGCGCCCATTCGCCGCGCGTGCCGGAGTTGTACAGCGTGGGCAAGTACAAGTCGCGCTTCGCGCAGCACCACACGGATGTTCCCGGAGGCTGGGAGATGGCCGTGCGTGGGGCGACCTACAGTGCCTTGCGCGCAGCCGCTGAGTTGAAGAAGAGAATCGGGCGCTGACTCCTCCGGGAACCCCGGGCCCCCGACGGCGGTGGCGTGACCTCAAGGCGGCTCGCGTCGGCGACCTCGAAGAGCTCTCGGAGCGAGGACAGAGGCCGCTATTCGACGGCCGAGCCCTCTCGGGCCGCATTGTCGGGGCCCCGCGTGCGGGCGGTAGCATTGGGGCGACCGTGTCCGAGCGACCAGAGGAGCCCGACGTGCCCACCATTGACGTCACCATCGACCAGAGCCCACGGACCCTGGAGGCGGGCACCACTGGCCAGACGGTGTACGAGGGCGCCAAGGACGTCGTTGCCATGAAGGTGGACGGCGCCCCATGGGACCTCTTCCGTGAGATCCCCGCAGGCGCCCAGGTCGAGGCCATCACCCTGGACAGTGAGGAGGGGCTGCAGATCCTGCGCCACTCGACCACACATGTCATGGCCCAGGCCGTCCAAGAGCTCTACCCGGAGGTCAACCTGGGCATCGGCCCCTTCATCACCGACGGCTTCTACTACGACTTCGGCAACATCGACGCCGTCACCCCGCAGATGCTGCGTGAGATCGAAAAACGCATGAAGCGCATCGTCAAGGAGGGACAGACCTTCCGTCGCCGCGCGGTCAGCGAGGAGGAGGCCCGCGCCGAACTGGCCGACCAGCCCTACAAGCTCGAACTGGTCCTCTCCAAGGGCAAGGGAGCCGAAGGCGCCTCGGTCGAGGTCGGCGCCGGGGGCCTGACCGTCTACGACAATGTCCGCAAGGACGGCACCATTGCGTGGTCCGACCTTTGCCGCGGCCCGCACCTGCCCAGCACCCGCCTCATCGGCAACGGTTTCGCCCTGACGAAGTCCTCGGCCGCCTACTGGAAGGGCGATCAGGCGGGCGACCAGTTGCAGCGCATCTACGGCACCGCATGGGCCACCAAGGACGACCTCGTCGCCCACCAGAACCGCATCAAGGAGGCCGAACGCCGCGACCACCGACGCCTGGGAACCGAACTGGATCTGTTCAGCTTTCCCGAGGAGATCGGCCCCGGCCTCGTCCTCTTCCACCCCAAGGGCGCGATCGTGCGCCACGAGATCGAGAAGTACGTCATCGAACGCCACCTGGAATACGGCTTCGACTTCGTCCACACGCCCGAGATCTCCAAGGGCGGACTCTTCCACACCTCGGGTCACCTGCCCTACTACGCGGACACGATGTTCCCGCCGATGCTTGCCGACGAGGAACGTGACGAGGACGGCAACATCACCAAGGCCGGCCAGGAGTACTACCTCAAGGCCATGAACTGCCCGATGCACAACCTCATCTTCCGCTCACGCGGACGCTCCTACCGGGAGCTTCCGGCCCGCTACTTCGAGATGGGCCACGACTACCGCTACGAGAAGTCGGGAGTGGTCCACGGCCTGACCCGCATGCGTGGATTCACCCAGGACGACTCGCACACGTACTGCACCCCCGAGCAGGCGGGCGAGGAGATCCGCAAGCAGATCGACTTCTTCTTGTCGATCCTGTCCGCATTCGGCCTCAAGGACTTCCACCTGGAGCTGTCCACCCGCGACGAGGACGGGAAGAAGAAGGACAAGTTCATCGGCTCCGACGAGGACTGGAGCAGTGCCACCAAGGCGTTGGAGGAGGCCTGCGCGGCCACCGGACTGGACCTGGTTCCAGACCCGGGCGGCGCAGCCTTCTACGGTCCCAAGGTGTCGGTGCAGGTCAAGGACGCGATCGGACGCACGTGGCAGATGTCGACCGTCCAGTACGACTTCAACCAGCCGGAGCGTTTCGACCTGGAGTACACGGCGACCGACGGAACCCACAAGCGTCCGGTCATGATCCACTCCGCGAAACTCGGCTCCGTCGAGCGCTTCATCGGAGTCCTCACGGAGCACTATGCGGGAGCCTTCCCCGCGTGGCTCGCCCCCGTCCAGGTGCGTCTGGTGCCGGTGGCGGAGGCCTTCGACTCCTACTGCGAGGACGTGGCCGCCAAGCTGCGCGCAAAGGGTCTGCGCGTCGAGGTCGACCTGTCGGATGATCGTTTCGGCAAGAAGATTCGCAACGCCTCCAAGGACAAGATCCCCTTCACCCTCATTGCCGGCGGCGAGGACGCCGAGGCCGGCGCGGTCTCCTTCCGCTTCCGTGACGGCTCGCAGCTCAACGGGGTCCCCGTCGACCGGGCCGTGGAGCGCATCGCCCGCCACGTGGCCGATCGCGTGAACGAGGACCACTTCGCTCAGGCCGCCGAGGCGGATGACTGACATGACCCAGGACGCCCTGCCCGTCGAGGACTCCCGCACCATTGCGGGGGTCCCCGACGCCTTCGGGCGCTTCTGGACCCCGTACCGGATGGTCTACATCCACGGGGAGGCCAAACCCGGTGACGCCAGCGTGGAACAGTGCCCCTTCTGCGCGGCGCCCGGTCGGGGTGACCAGGACGGTCTGCTGGTCCACCGGGGAACCACCGCATTCGTCCTCATGAATCTCTTCCCCTACAACTCGGGACATCTTCTGGTGTGCCCCTACCGGCACGTGAGTGACTGGACGGAACTGACCCAGGCAGAGCGCATCGAGGTGGGGGAACTGACCGCCACCGCCATGCGGGTCCTGCGCGAGGTCGCCCAACCCCACGGTTTCAACCTCGGTATGAACCAGGGCGAGGTCGCAGGCGCAGGTATTGCCGCCCACCTGCACCAACACATCGTTCCCCGGTGGGCGGGGGACGCCAATTTCCTGCCGATCATCGCCCGCACCAAGGCCGTTCCCGAGCTGCTCGAGGACGCCAGACAGCGCCTGTGGGCAGCCTGGCCCCATCGGTGAGACACTGATACGGCTTCCCGGACTCGGGAAGCCGCACACCCGCCAGGCGGGTGCACCCCAATGCCGCGCAGGCGCTCCGCTTCGTCGACGCAGGAAGGTCGAGAATGTACCCAACGGGTCCCGCCCCCCAGCAGCCGCAACACCCCGGCTACATGTCCCCGCAGGGGCAGGCGGATCCGCGCGGGTTCCAGTACCCGTCACACACCGTCCAGCCACATGCGGGCGCCGGTGCAGCCGGAGCCCAGTACGGCGGGCGTGGCCACATGGGGGGCGGGCAACCCGGCCACACCCAACCTGCGGTCCCACACCCGCATCATGTGCAGGTTGGCCAGCCCCTCCAACAGCCCCACCACATGGCGCGCCAAGGGGCTGCACACGCCCCTCGGTACGCGACGGTGCAGCAGGCACCGCCCGCCCGGACGGCGCCCTCCTACGCGGTGCCACGGAGCCGCTCGCGGATCGCCGCATTCGAGATCGTCGTCCTCATCGTCTCGACGATCGGCTTCCTGCTCATGGTCGGTCTCATCTTCGTCTCGGGCGGGGGCCTTTTCGGCACCCCGATCATGGCGATCCTCGCGCTGCCCTCCCTCCTGATCGTCATGGCGACCTTCCACTTCATCGACCGCTGGGAGATCGAGCCCCTGTGGACCCGCTTGGCCTCACTGGCGTGGGGAGCAGGAGTGGCGACCGTCGGTGCGCTCATCGTCAACCAGATCGGTGGCTTCATCACCTTGGTCACCACTGGAGACCAGGCCCTGACCTCCGTCATCACCGCATCAGTCGTCGCACCACTGTCCGAGGAGTCCCTCAAGGGCCTTGTCGTCCTCATCCTCGTCCTGGTGCGCAGGCACCAGTTCCAGAGCTACCTGGACGGCGTCCTGCACGCCGGTCTGGTCGCCGCAGGCTTCGCCTTCACCGAGAACATCCTCTACTTCGTCAACTCCGCAGGCCAGGGCGGCGTGGAAGGAGTCGCCGTCACCGTGTTCCTGCGAGGGGTCATGAGCCCCTTCCTGCACCCCATGGCGACGAGCATGATCGGGCTGGCCCTGGGCTGGGCCGTCACACGGATGCCGTCACGACACGCATGGGTGTGGATGGCGCCAATCGGCTGGTTCGCCGCAGTGTCGATCCACGGCCTGTGGAACCTCCTGGCGTCGGTCCTTCCCGACATCGGCGTGTGGTTCATCGTCTACGCGGTGGTCCAGGTGCCCCTCTTCGCCGTGTGGATGACGGCACTCATCATGGCATCCAACCGGGAGGCCAAACACATCGCCGTCGGCTTGGGACCCTATGTCGCCTCCGGATGGATGCTGCCCGCCGAAGTTGCCATGGCGACCAACGGCGCCCAGCGCCGAGGCGCCCTGCGCTGGGCCCGCACCGGCGGACCCGCCGCGCGCAAGGCCATGGCGAGCTTCCTCAACATCGCCTGCGGGCTGGGCCTCGACCAGGTCGTCATGTCGCGCCTGGGGCCCGATGCCAAGCGCATCGAGTCGAATCAGGCCGCCCTGGTCGAATTGTGCCTGGCACGCCAGACCTACCTGCGCGCCACCGGCACGAGGATCGACGCGAATGGAACGGTCTTCCGGTGAGCCCACACGACGAAACCGCCGGGCGGGAAATCGAGGAAGCCCTCAGCGCCCTCGGACCCGAATGGCCCCTCGACCAGGACGGTTACCCGCACAGGGAAGCCGCCAGGGTCGTCCTCTTCGACCGGGCCGGCCGCCTGCTGCTCGCCCGCGGACACGACGCCGCCCAACCCGGACGCTCCTGGTGGTTCACCATCGGAGGCGGTCTCGTCCCCGGAGAGGACCCCCGCGCAGGCGCAGTGCGCGAACTCCAGGAGGAAACCGGCCTGCACGTGCCTCCCGAAGAGCTGGAGGGGCCGGTCCTCTTCCGCAAGGCCACCTTCGACTTCCTCACGGTGACCGCCCGCCAGGAGGAGTGGTTCTTCGTGGCGCGCCTTGACACTTGGGCACCCGACACCCATGACGAGGGGTGGACGGACCTCGAACGGGACGTCATCGACGAACAGCGGTGGTGGGACCTCGACGACTTGGCCGCATTGTCCGCCCGGGCCGAGGTCTACCCCCGTGGCCTGGTCGCCATGGCCCGCCAATGGAGCCGTGGGTGGGACGGGGTCCTGGACGTCGTCGAGGAAACGTCGATCTGAATCGGGCTGCGTCCACATGCGCCTCCGAGGCGCGAGCCCGTCACAGCCAGGCGGCGCTCACCGCGTCCAGCCGCTGCACCGCCAGGCGGAAGGGCACCTGCGCGCTCACGGCGGGCTTGGCCATGAAGGCGACTCCCAATCCCGCACTGTGCAGCATGGGCACGTCATTCGCGCCGTCGCCCACGGCGATGACCCGCTCGGGTCCCACGCCATGCATTGCGGCCCACTCGCGCAGCTTGGCGACCTTCGTGTCCGAGGTGACGATCTCACCGAGGAGGCGACCGGTGAGGACGCCGCCTGCGACCTCCAGTCGGTTGGCCACATGGTGGTCGATGCCCATCCGCTCGCACAGTGGAGCGACCACCTCTTCGAAACCTCCGGAGACCACCCCGAAGTGTCCGCCCAGGGAGTGGACCAGGTCGACCAGACGCTGAGCGCCCGGACTCGGGCGGATCTGCTCCAGGACCTCGGTGAAGACCGTGCTCGGAACCCCTGCCAGGGTGGCGACCCTGCGCCGCAGTGACTGGGCGAAGTCGAGCTCCCCGTTCATCGCCCGCACAGTGAGTGCAGCGACCTCGGCGCGGGTGCCTGCGTGCTCGGCAAGTTCCTCGATGACCTCTTCCTGGATCAGGGTCGAGTCCACGTCAGTGACGACCAGGGCGGGCCCGCCTTCCAGGTCGGCGGGCACAGCCGCGGGGGCGTCGAGTCCGACCTTCGCGAAGGCGTCCGCGAGGACCTGCTGCTCGACGGCTCGGCCCGCAGCAGGGCGGGGCTCGCACACGAGCGCCGTCCACGACGGGCAGGAGGGCAGGTGGGGTCCGTCGATGCGACGGATCCCCCATCCCGGGGCCACGAGGGCCGGAATGGGGGAACCATCGGTGACGAGGACGAAGCGGCGGGGGCTCACTTCGTCACGATCGCGCTCTTGGGCACGACGGTGATGCCGGACTCGGTGACCGTGTACCCGCGCGCGAGATCGTGCTCGAGGTCGACACCCACCGAGGCGCCTTCCTCCACGACGACACTCTTGTCGAGGATCGCCTTGGCCACGGTCGCATTTCGTCCGACCCTGGTCCCGTGCATGACCACCGAGTCGGTCACCCGCGCCCAGGAGTGGATGTATGCCCACGGGGAGATGATCGAGTGGTAGACCTCACCGCCAGAGACGATTGCGCCAGGAGAGACGAAGGAGTCGACGGCATGTCCCATGCGCGAGTGTTCGGATCCGTAGACGAACTTGGCGGGAGGCAGCGACCCCTCCAACTGGGTCATCGTCGGCCACTTCGTGTTGTACAGGTTGAACACCGGGTGGACGCTGATCAGGTCCATGTTCGCCTCGTAGTAGGCGTCCAAGCTGCCGACGTCACGCCAGTAGTTCCTGTCGCGTTCGGTGGATCCGGGAACGTCGTTGTCCTTGAAGTCGTAGACGCCGCAGCCACCGCGGGCCACGAACCACGGCACGATGTTCCCGCCCATGTCGTGCTTGGAGGACTCGTCGGCGGCGTCTTCGCGCAGGGCCGCAATGAGGTCCTTCGTCGTGAAGACGTAGTTGCCCATGGACGCCAACACCTTCGTCGGGTCGTCGTCCAGGCCGTCGGCCTGGACGGGCTTTTCGAAGAAGTTCTTCACGACACCGTTCTCGGCGTCGATGACACCCAGCGCCGGCGCCAACTCGATCGGCTGGCGGATGCCCGCCACCGTGCAGGGCAGTCCAGAGGCGATGTGGTGGTCGACCATCTGCGAGAAGTCCATGCGGTAGATGTTGTCGGCGCCGATGATGACGATGTAGTCGGGCTGTTCGTCGTCGACGATGTTCAACGACTGGTAGATGGCGTCGGCACTGCCCAGGTACCAGTGCGGGCCTCGACGCTGCTGGGCGGGCACGGGTGCCACGAAGTTGCCCAGCAGCGGCGACATGTACCACGTCTTGGTCACGTGCCGATCCAGCGAGTGCGACTTGTACTGGGTGAGGACGACCACCCGCATGTAGCCGGAGTTGACGATGTTCGACAGGGCGAAGTCGATGAGGCGGTAGTGCCCTCCGAAGGGCACTGCGGGCTTGGCCCTGTCCACGGTCAGCGGCATGAGCCGCTTGCCCTCTCCGCCAGCGAGCACGATCGCGAGTACGTGGTTCTTTGCCATGTGGTCCACAGTACGTGTCGACAGTGCCCGCGCGGACGGAAATGGACGCGCAAGTGCACCCCACCGGCCCGCAATTGCGCACCGGGGCCCACTCGGAGTGTCGCGCGGGTCTCGAATGGTGACGAGGACCGGGCAGAACCTGTCGAAGGCCGGACGTGGAGAGCCGTTCACACTAGGCTCAGCAGCACGATCGACGGAAGGATCCCTCATGCGCATCGACCTGCTCACCCGCGAGTACCCGCCACATGTCTACGGAGGCGCCGGAGTCCACGTGACCGAACTCGCCAAGGTCCTGCGGCCCTTGGTCGAGGAGGTGCGGGTCCAGTGCTTCGACGGCCCGCGAGAGCCGGGCACGGAGGGCGCCGATCCGGGCGTGGTGGGCCACGCCGACCTGGCCGAACTGGCCGGCGCCAACGCCACCGTGCGGACGATGGGAGTGGACCTGTCCATCGCTGCGGCCACCGAGGGCACCGACCTCGTCCATTCCCACACGTGGTACGCGAACTTCGCCGGACACATGTCCTCCCTGTTGCACGGTGTGCCCCACGTCGTCTCCGCCCACTCGCTGGAACCCCTTCGCCCCTGGAAGGCCGAGCAGCTCGGCGGCGGCTACGCGGTCTCCTCGTGGATCGAACGCACCGCCTACGAGGCGGCCTCGGCCATCGTCGCCGTGTCCAACGGCATGAAGCAGGACATCCTGCGCTGCTACCCGGCAGTGGACCCCGACCGGGTCCACGTCATCCACAACGGCATCGACCTGTCCCAGTGGAGGGCCCCGGAGGGTGAGGAGGGCGCCGAGCTTCAGGCTCGGGTCCTGGCCGACAACGGCATCGACCCGAACCGGCGCACCGTCGTCTTCGTCGGCCGGATCACCCGCCAGAAGGGTCTGCCCCACTTCCTGCGCGCCGCACGCATGCTGCCCGAGGACGTGCAGGTGGTCCTGTGTGCCGGGGCCCCCGACACCCCGGAGATCGCCGAAGAGGTGGACGGCCTGGTCGCGCGCCTGCGCGAGGAGCGTTCCGGGGTCGTCCTCATCACCCGGATGCTTCCGCGTGCGGAGCTGACCTGCGTACTGGACGCCGCCGACGTGTTCATCACCCCCTCCGTCTACGAGCCCCTCGGCATCGTCAACCTCGAGGCGATGGCACTCGGCCTGCCGGTGGTCGGCACCGCCACCGGAGGGATCCCGGACGTGATCGTCGACGGCGAGACCGGCTACCTGGTCCCCATCGACCAGGTCCAGGACGGCACCGGCACCCCCTTGGACCCGGATCGATTCGAGAAGGACATGGCCGAGCGCCTCATCGCCGTCCTCGACGACCCGGAGACCGCCGCCCGCATGGGAGCGGCGGGCCTTGCCAGGGCTCGCGAGCTCTTCTCGTGGGAGGCGATCGGAGCGCGGACCGCGGACCTGTACCGCTCCCTCGTGTGAAGCGGTCGTGCGGCCGGGTCCGCGCTGCACGGCGCGCCGCTGACGGGGCGTGCGGCTAGACTGTGGTCATGACGACAGTTCTCGAGGTCAGCGGCGTGACCTTGGCAAAGGGCGGACATCGGATCCTCGACGACGTCTCGTGGCACACCCATGAGGGGCAGCACTGGGTGGTCCTCGGACCCAACGGTGCCGGCAAGTCGTCCTTGGTCAGAGTGGCCACCGGACGCGACCTGCCCACCACGGGCTCGGTGCGCGTGTGCGGCAATGACACGAAGACGGCGGACCGTGCAGAGCTGGGTTCGGTGGTCGGCTTCGCCTCCCACACCTTGGCACAGAGGATCCGCCCCTCGCTGCGCGTCCTCGACGTGGTGCGCACTGCGGCCTGGGGTGCTTCGGAGGCGTGGGACCAGACCTACGAGGGCGTCGACGACGATCGTGCAGCGGCCCTGCTCGATGCCTTCGGTGTCACCGAGTTCGGACAGCGTCGCTTCTCGAGCCTGTCGGAGGGGGAGCGTCAGCGGGTTCTCCTGGCGCGCGCCCTGATGACCGATCCGGAGGTCCTCGTCCTGGACGAGCCCACTTCGGGGCTGGATCTCGGGGCGCGCGAGGTCCTCGTGCGCGCCCTGTCGGAGATCGTCGCTGGGCCAACGGCCCCCCAGGTCGTTCTCGTCACCCACCAGATCGAGGAGATCCCACCCGGATTCACCCACGCCCTGGTCATGACCCAGGGGCGGGTCCACGCCGCCGGGCCCCTCGACGAGGTCGTCACCGGCGTCAACCTGTCCGCTGCCTTCGACCTGCCCTTGTCCGCCGGGAGCACCGACGGGCGCTGGTGGGCCAGAGCAGTGGACGTGCCCCGGAACTGAAGACGACACAAGCAGAGCAGGAGCAGAGACAATGGCATGGTTCTGGTGGGTCCTGGCCGCCGTGGCCCTGGGCGTCATCGAGGTGCTCAGCGTCGACCTCATCTTCCTCATGTTCGGCATCGGTGCCTTGGCTGCGGCCCTGGCCTCGGCCCTCGGTGCCCCTTTGTGGGTGCAGGTCGGAGTCTTCGCAGTGGTCTCACTGCTGCTCCTGTTCCTCGTGCGTCCGTGGGCGAAGTCCCATCTGGCCAGGTCGGTGCCCAATGTGCGCACGAACTCCCAGGGCCTGGTGGGTGAGGTCGCCGTCGTGCGCGACCGCGTGACCTCTTTGGAGGGCCGTGTCCTGCTGGCAGGTGAGGAGTGGAGCGCGCGAGCCGACCAGAACTGGGAGATCCCCGTGGGGACCCGTGTCAGGGTCCTCGCCATCGATGGTGCGACGGCAGTCGTGGGGCCTGTGGACACCCCTGTCGAACTGCCCGCGGACCGCTCCTGACACCCGTCTTCGACACAACCACCGGGCGCATCCGCCAAGGCGCCCGAGGAAAGGAAATCCATGGAACTCGGACCGGCGATCGCTGCCTTGGTGGGCATTGCCATCGCCTTCTTCGTCGTTGTCGTCATTGCCCGTGCGGTGCGTGTCGTGCCTCAGGGGCGTGCCCTCGTCATCGAGCGACTGGGCAAGTTCCACTCGGTCATGTACGCGGGCCTGCACTTGGTCGTGCCCTTCGTCGACCGCATTGCAAGTCGAGTCGACCTGCGTGAACAGGTGACGAGCTTCCCGCCGCAGCCCGTCATCACCGCCGACAACGTCGTGGTGTCCATCGACTCGGTCATCTACTACCAGGTGACCGACCCGATGCGCGCCACCTACGAGATCGCGAACTACATCCAGGCCATCGAACAGCTGACCATCACGACCCTGAGGAACGTCATCGGCTCTCTGGACCTCGAGCAGACCCTGACCAGCCGTGACCAGATCAACGGTCAACTGCGCGGCGTCCTCGACGAGGCGACCGGCCGTTGGGGCATCCGCGTGAACCGCGTCGAACTCAAGGCCATCGACCCACCGCCCTCGATCCAGCAGGCCATGGAACAGCAGCTGCGCGCCGAACGTGACAAGCGCGCGGCGATCCTGACTGCCGAAGGTGTCCGCCAGTCCCAGATCCTCCAGGCCGAGGGCGAGAAGCAGTCCGCGATCCTCAAGGCCGAAGGTCAGGCCCAAGCCGCGGTCACCCGGGCCACCGGTGACGCCCAGGCGATCCAGACGGTCTTCAACGCCATCCACGACGGCAACCCGACCCCGGAGCTTCTGAGCTACCAGTACCTGCAGATGCTTCCGCAGATCGCTCGGGGCGAGGCCTCGAAGGTGTGGGTCGTGCCCACCGAGCTCACTGCGGCCCTGGATGCCGTGGCCAAGGGCTTCAACCCGTCGAAGTGACCCCTCGCGAGCGCCCCGCCTCCCGTCGAGGCGGGGCGCCACCGTATCCTGAACGGGTCGAACGCCCCAGGGAAGGAGCCGGAGGATGGACCGTCAGCAAGAGCGCGTCATGCGAGAGGTCGCCGAACGCAACATCCGCTTCCTTCGTCTGTGGTTCACGGACGTGGCCGGAGTTCTCAAGGCAGTGGCCATGGACCCGGGACAACTGGAGGAGGCCTTCACCGAAGGCATCGGCTTCGACGGGTCGGCCATCGAGGGCCTGACCCGCGTGCACGAATCCGACATGCTGCTCAAACCTGACGCCTCGACCTTCGGGCTGCTTCCTTGGCGGGGAGACCAGGACCCTGTGGGCCGCATGTTCTGCGACGTGCTCACTCCCGACGGCATCGAGTCGCGCTCGGATCCGCGCGCCGCATTGGAGCGCGTCATCCAACGGGCCAAGGACATGGGTTTCACGGCGATGGTCCACCCCGAGATCGAGTTCTACCTCCTGTCCAAGCCCGTGACCTTCGAACGCCTGGTCCCTGTCGACCAGGCGGGCTACTTCGACCATGTCGCCCGTGGCGACGACAACGACTTCCGCCGCAAGGCGGTACGGATGCTGGAGGACATGGGAATCGCCGTCGAGTTCTCCCACCACGAGGGCGGCCCCGGACAGAACGAGATCGACCTGCGGGCCACTGATGCGCTGACGGCCGCCGACAACATCATGACGGCCCGGGTCGTCATCGAAGAAGCGGCCCTGCGCGAGGACATCGTCGCCACTTTCATGCCCAAACCCTTCATCGAACACCCCGGCTCGGGCATGCACACCCACATTTCCTTGTTCGAGGGCGACCAGAACGCTTTCTACGACCCTGCCGGTGAGCACCAGCTCTCCGCCACGGGACGCCATTTCATCGCCGGACTGCTCACGCATGCGCGCGCCATCTGCGCGGTGACCAACCAGCACGTGAACTCCTACAAACGCCTGTGGGGTGGGGGAGAAGCCCCCGCCCACGTGTCCTGGGGGCACAACAATGCCTCGGCCCTGGTTCGTGTTCCCCGGTACAAGCCGACCAAACGCAGCGCCGCCCGCCTGGAGTACCGTGCCCTGGACCCGGCCGCCAACCCCTACCTGGCCTTGGCCCTGTTGTTGGGTGCAGGCCTGGACGGCATCGACAAACGCATGGAACTCATGCCGGAGGCCGAGGACAACGTGTGGGCCCTGTCGGACCGGGAACGGCAGGTTCTCGGCATTGAAGCGCTGCCCTCCTCCCTGCACGAGGCGGTCAAGGACATGCGCGGCTCCGAATTGGTGGCCGCGACTCTGGGCGAGGAGATGTTCGACCACGTCCTGCGCGACAAGGAGCGCGAATGGAGGCGCTACCGCGAGCAGATCACCCCACGGGAGATCGCCCAGTTCATCAGGTTGCACTGATGGGCCCCACGCGCTCCGACCTGCGGGCAGCTGGCTTGGCCGATGCTGCGCGCGCCGAGGCCGACCTTGCCACTCTGCCCGGCGACGCCCACACGTGGCTGGGCGCCTTGGCGGCATCCGCAGACCCGGACCTCGCCCTGCTCCAATTGACCCGCCTCGGCGAGGCCGCCCCCACTGCGCTCCACGGTGTGGCCGAGGGCGATGTGGAGCAGCTGCGTGTCCTCGTGGGAGTGCTGGGCGCCTCCCGGTGGTTCGGTGACCATGTGGTGGCCGACGCCTCCCGCATCCCCGCCCTGTGGCAGGCGCGGGCCGACCTGCGCGCACAGATGCTCAGTGCGGTCCACGCGGATCCGAGCTCCCCGCTTCCGGTGGCAGGGCCCGGGACCGGCGCCGACGACTTGCGACGCGCCTACCGACGGCTCATGCTCGCCCACGTCGCCGAAGACCTGTGCAGCACGGACCCGGTGGCCCACATGACGACCATCGCCCGCGCAATGTCGGACCTTGCGGATGCGGCCCTCGAGGCGGGTCTTGCCCTGGCGCGGCGCGAGGTCGATCCGCAGGGGAGGGTGCGACTGGCGGTCATCGCCATGGGCAAGACGGGAGCCCGGGAACTCAACTACCTGTCCGACGTGGACGTCATGCACGTGGTCGAGGCCGCGAACCCGGAGGTGACCTCGGACAGGGAGGTCGTCGAAGTGGGCACGAGGCTGGCGGCAATGACCGCCCAGGCGTGCTCCGGTGCGGGCAGCGAGCAGCCCCTGTGGACGGTGGATGCGAATCTGCGCCCCGAGGGCCGGAACGGGGCTCTGGTCAGGACCCTCGACTCCTACCGCGCCTACTGGGAGAAGTGGGCCCAGACCTGGGAGTTCCAGGCGCTTCTCAAGGCCCGCCACTGCGCGGGCGATGGCGACCTCGGAAGACGCTTCGAGGAGGCAGCCGTGCCCCACGTGTGGACGGCGGCCGGGCGCCCGGGTTTCGTCGAGGACACCCGCGCCATGCGGGTGCGCGTCGAACAGAGCATTGCGCGCAAGGAGGTCGAACGCGAACTCAAACTGGGCAGGGGCGGGCTCCGCGATGTCGAGTTCACCGTGCAACTGCTCCAACTCGTCCACGGCCGCACCGATGAGAGCCTGCGGGTGCGCGACACAGTGGCGGCCATCGGCGCCCTCGGCTCGGGCGGATACGTGAGCCGCGAGGACGCCGCTGAACTCACCCGCTGCTACTGCTTCCTGCGCGCCGTCGAACACCGGGCCCAGGCCCGGCGCATGCGCCGCACGCACTTGGTGCCCACCGACGAGGCGGAATTGCGGGCGATGGGCCGTGCTCTCGGGCTGGGGGGCGCCGAAGGCTTCACGGAGGAACTTGCCAGGGTGCGCACTCGTGTGCGCTCCCTGCACGAGGACTTCTTCTACCGGCCGATCGTCGCCACCATCGCCAGCCTCACCCCGGGCGAGGCGGCCCTCGACCGCGAGGCGGCCAAGGACCGGCTGGCCGCCATCGGCTACGTGGACCCCGAAGGGGCACTCGGACACATCACGGCCCTCACCAAGGGCACCAGTCGACGGGCCGCCATCCAGCGTCACCTGCTTCCCGTGATCATCTCCTGGTTGGCGGACGGCGCCGACCCGGACTTGGGTCTGCTCGGATTCCGCGCCGTCTCCGAGACGATCGGAGAGTCCCACTGGTACCTCGGACTGCTGCGGGACTCGGGTGTGGCCGCAGCGCGCCTGTGTTCCCTGCTCCCCAATTCCCGATGGGTGCAGTCGGCCCTGTGCGACCTGCCCGAAGCCGTCAAGTGGCTGGATGACGACGCGCATCTGGAGGCGGTGCCGCTGCCGCGTCTGCGCAGTGAAGTCGCCGCCTTGGTCGGACGCCACCCGGAGACGGCCTCGGCGATCGGACGCGTGCGTTCCGTGCGTTCACGTGAGGTGACCCGCGCGGCGCTGGCCGACGCCCTGGGTGGGGTGAGTCCCTGGAGGCCGGCGATCTGCGCAGCCAATGACGTGGCCCTGGAGGGGGCGCTTGCCCTTGCGGAGAGGGAAGAGGCCAGTGCGCACGGCAGGGTGCGCGCACATGTGGCTCTGGTGGCCATGGGACGCCATGGGGGCTGCGAATCCTCCTACGCCTCCGACGCCGACGTCCTTTCGGTGCACCGCCCGGCTCATGGTGTGGACGAGGCCGAAGCCGCCGGAGCGGCCATCGCCATCGTCAACCGCGTCAAATCCCTCCTCTCGGGCGCCGGTGTGGGCCCGGCACTCAGCGTCGACATGGACCTGCGGCCGGAAGGGCGATCGGGTGCGATGTCGCGGACGGTGGAGTCCTACCGCGAGTACTACGGACGCTGGGCCTCACCGTGGGAGCGTCAGGCTCTGCTGCGCGCCCGGCCCGCTGCGGGGGACCCCCAGGTGTTGGAGGACTTCTTCGCCGTGGTCGACCCGGTGAGGTGGGGCAGGGCGCCTTCGTCGGAGGACCTGCGGGAGATCCGCCTGCTCAAGGCCCGCATGGAGACCGAACGCCTGCCGCGCGGCACGGAGCCCGCCCGCCACGTGAAGCTGGGGCCCGGGGGGCTCACCGACGTGGAGTGGGTGGTGCAGTTGCTGCAGATGCAGCACGCCCACGAGTTCCCCGAGCTACGGGTCACCTCGACCATGGAGGCACTGGATGCCTTGGTGGGCTGCGCCCTGGTGGCCTTTGACCATGCCGAGATCCTCAGAGGCGCGTGGGAGTTGGCCTCGCGCATCCGCGCCGGCAACGTCCTTGCGTCGGGTCGCACCTCCGGGGTGCGCCTGGACGTGCTTCCCCGCGAGGGGAAGGACCTGGTCCCGCTGGCACGGCTGCTGGGCCTGCCCTCGGGTGCCCAGGGGGTGCTCGAAGAAGACTGGTTGCGTCAGGCACGACGCTCGAGGGAGGTCATGGATGAACTCTTCTGGACCTGAGGGGATTCGCCTGGTCCTGGTCAGGCACGGCAGGACGTTGGCGAATGTGAGTGGGGCCCTGGACACGGCCCTGCCCGGTCTGCCCCTTGACGAGGTCGGGCGTGGGCAGGCTGCCCACCTTGCCCGAAGGTGGGTCCATGAGGTCGGACCCTTGCCGTCGGTCGTGGCAGTGTCCGCCTTGGAGCGTACGCGGATGACGGCGGCGCCCTTGGTCGCTGCCTCGGGGGCGAAGGCTTTCGTGCGTCACGGCATCCGGGAGGTCGTCTCGGGAGACATCGAGATGGACCTCGGGGAGGTTTCGGCCAGGCGCTACCACCGGACGGTGGCCGCGTGGGTGCGAGGCGATCTGTCGCGACGTATGCCCGGGGGCGAGGACGGACGGGAGGTTCTGGCTCGAGCCCTGCCTGTCGTGGCCGAGGTGGTGGCCGAGACCGCGCGTGGTGGGGGAGAGGTTGGGGTGATCGTCGCCCATGGTTCGCTGGTGCGTTTCCTGGCCTTCTCGCTGGCTCCGGGACTCGGGGCCGAGCGTGTGCTCGGCACGAAGTTGGAGAACACCGGTACGGCGTGTGTGGATGTGCCCGTCCACCTGGTCGGTGCGCCGGGGCAGGACCTGGGTGGGGCGTGCGTGCCCCTGTCGTGGAACGACATGTGGCTCGACCCCACTCGACAATCAACCTCTGAAGATTGATTTGGCAGAATCAAGCAATTACGCTTGATATGCTCTTCTCAAGCGCAGGCGACTGAGGGAAGCAGGTGCTCATGTTCGTGCTCACCATCGACCAGGAGAGTTCCCGACACGGCGAGGACCGTGTACCCGCACTGCTGGAAGCCCTGGCCCACGTCCCCGCCCTGCGTCCCTTCGTGCGCACCGTCGGTGACGAGGTGCAGGCCGTCTTCGACAACCCGCAGGCCGTCCTCGAGGTCCTCATGTGGGTACAGCGTGACGGACATTGGCACTGCGGCCTCGGAGTCGGAGGGGGTGAGCTGCCGGATGTCGAAGACGCCCCCGACTCCCGATCCGGGCGCGGAGACGCATTCGTCCACGCCCGCACAGCCGTCGACGAGGCCAAACGGAATCCCTCCAGCGTCGCCGTCAGGGCCGATCGGGCCGAAGCCGCCGCCCAGACCCAGGCTCTCCTGGGCCTTCTCGACATCATCCGCGCCGGGCGCACCGACCGGCAGTGGGCCATCATCGACGAGGTCGAGGCGGCGGGCGGAATCACGCCGGCCGCCCAACGCTTGGGTGTGTCCGCCCAAAACGTCTCCCAGGCCTACGCCCGCTCGGCGCGGAAACAGGAGTTGGCGTGCCACCCACTCCTGCTGCGCCTGCTCACCGAACTCGACGAAGGGAGGCTCTGATGGGCGCCGACGACTGGATCCGCATCGCCGGATGGGGCCTCGTCCTGCTGCTCAGTGCCGCACTGGGATGGGTGTGCACCGTCCTGGTCCTCAGGTGCGCCCGCGTCCCCGCCGAAGCAGAACCCGCTCCCCGACGCGGAGCCGACGTCACGCTCCACCTCCCCCAGCGCCAGCCCCGCTCCGTCAAAGGAGGCGGCACGTGGGTGGGCGTCCTCGAACGTTTGGCCGTGAGCACTTGCCTGCTCAGCGGGCAGGCGGGCCTCATCGCCGTGGTCGTCGCCGTCAAAGGGCTCGGACGCTTCGCCGAACTGCGGGACGACCCTGCCTTCGCCGAACGATTCCTCATCGGCACCTCCACCTCCATGCTCTCCGCCGTGTGGATCACCCTGGCCGGCCAACGCCTCCTCGACCTCGTCCTGCACTCCCCGGCCTGACACCCCACATGCGTCGGCGGCGTATCCTCGAGCCCATGACCCGCCGCACCCTTGTCGTCGTCCGCCACGCCCACGCCGTCGGTCACAGCCACGGCGGTGACCACGCCAGGGCCCTGAGCCCCGCCGGCCGCGACCAGGCGGCCGGACTCGGGCTGCGCCTGGCCGCAGAACTGCCTGTCGTCGACCAGGCGGCGGTCTCCGACGCCGTGCGGGCCGTGCAGACCTACGAGGGGCTCACCCGGACGCTGCGCGTGCGCCGGGGGTGGGCGGACCGGGAACTCTACGACGCGGGCCCGCGCCACGTCCTGCGTCTGGCCCGCGCCTTCGAGGGCGAGGTCGCCATGGTCGTCGGCCACGAACCCACCATTTCCGGCGTCGGGCGGCTCCTGGCCAGGGACGAGGACGTCGACCTCGTCCGTGGGGGAGTGGGCACCGCCACCGCACTGCTGCTCGACTTCGACGGAGCGTGGCAGGACCTCGCTCCGGGAATGTGCTCCCTACGTGTCATCCACGAGGAGCGACGCTGACCGGCGGCCCTGCGTGGCGCTTCACTTCCACACGCTGCGAACCTGCGACGCAGAGCCGAGGACGCACTCGCTAGACTGTGCCAGTACCAATCCACCCCGTGACAGGGAGAACTGATGTCGGGACACTCCAAGTGGGCCACCACCAAGCACAAGAAGGCTGCCATCGACGCCAAGCGCGGCAAGCTCTTCGCGCGACTCATCAAGAACATCGAGGTGGCGGCACGAACCGGAGGCGGTGACCCCGCAGGAAACCCGACCCTCTTCGACGCCATCCAGAAGGCCAAGAAGAACTCGGTCCCCGCAGACAACATCGACCGTGCCGTCAAGCGTGGCTCCGGCGCCGAGGCCGGCGGAGCCAACTACGAGACGATCATGTACGAGGGCTACGGGCCCGGCGGCGTCGCCTTCTACGTCGAGTGCCTCACCGACAACCGCAACCGCGCCGCCTCCGACGTGCGCCTGGCCTTCACACGCTCCGGTGGCTCCATGGCCGACCCCGGCTCCGTCGCCTTCCTCTTCTCGCGCCGCGGCGTCATCGAGGTGCCCGCCGGTGAGGGAGTGGACGAGGACGCCATCATGGAGGCCGTCCTGGAGGCCGGCGCCGAAGAGGTCGAGGACCTGGGCGAAGGCTTCGTCATCGAATGCGCACCCACCGACCTGGTCCCCGTGCGCAGCGCCCTGCAGGCCGTCGGCATCGACTACGACTCCGCCGAAGTCCAGTTCGTGGCCGCCACCGAGGTGGAGCTGGACCTGGACGGTGTCACCAAGGTCAACAAGCTCATCGACGCCCTGGACGACTCCGACGACGTGCAGAACGTCTACCACAACATGACCATGTCGGACGAGGTCCGTGCGGCATTCGAGGAAGAGGAGTGACCATGGCCGAAACCACTGCACCCGAGGTCGGCACCTCCCGCGTCAAGCGCGGCATGGCGCAGATGCTCAAGGGCGGCGTCATCATGGACGTCGTCACGCCCGACCAGGCGAAGATCGCCGAGGACGCGGGCGCGGTGGCCGTCATGGCTCTGGAACGCGTCCCGGCCGACATCCGCGCCCAGGGCGGTGTGGCCCGCATGTCGGACCCGGACCTCATCGAAGGCATCATCGACGCAGTGTCCATCCCCGTCATGGCCAAGGCCCGCATCGGCCACTTCGTCGAGGCCCAGGTCCTCCAGTCCCTGGGAGTCGACTACATCGACGAGTCCGAGGTCCTCACCCCCGCCGACTACGCCAACCACATCGACAAGTGGGCATTCACCGTCCCCTTCGTGTGCGGCGCCACCAACCTGGGTGAGGCCCTGCGCCGCATCACCGAAGGTGCGGCAATGATCCGCTCCAAGGGTGAGGCCGGCACCGGGGACGTCTCCAACGCCACCACCCACATGCGCAGGATCCGCGACGAGATCCGTCGCCTGACATCCCTTCCCGAGGACGAGCTCTACGTGGCCGCCAAGGAACTCCAGGCCCCCTACGACCTGGTCGCCGAGGTCGCCCGCGAAGGCCGCCTGCCCGTCGTCCTGTTCACCGCAGGCGGCATCGCCACTCCTGCCGACGCCGCCATGATGATGCAGCTGGGCGCCGAAGGCGTCTTCGTCGGCTCGGGCATCTTCAAGTCGGGCGATCCCGCAAAGCGCGCTGCGGCCATCGTCAAGGCCACTGCCTTCCACGACGACCCCAAGGTCATCGCGGAGGTCTCTCGCGGCCTGGGCGAGGCCATGGTCGGCATCAACGTCGACGAGGTGCCCGTCTCACACCGACTTGCGGAGCGCGGATGGTGACCATCGGGGTCCTCGCCCTGCAGGGTGACGTGACCGAACACGTGCGGGCGCTGGAGGATTCCGGCGCCCGCGCCGTGTCGGTGCGCCGCAGGAGCGAATTGGACGAGGTCGACGCCCTGGTCATCCCCGGCGGAGAGTCGACGACCATCTCGAAGCTGCTGCTCGCCTTCGACATGTTCGACCCGGTGGCGAGGAGGATCCACTCGGGCATGCCCGTGTGGGGCACCTGCGCGGGCATGATCATGCTGGCCCGCGAGGTCCTCGACGGGCGCGAGGACCAGCGCTCCTTCGCGGCGTTGGACGTGACCGTGCGCCGCAACGCCTTCGGCCGGCAGGTCGACTCCTACGAGGAGGACCTGGATGTCGTCGGATTGGAAGCCCCTTTCCACGCCGTCTTCATCCGCGCCCCGTGGGTCGAGAGGGTCGGCGAGGGCGTCCAGGTGCTGGCCAGGGCGGCAAACCGCAAGGACGGGCCGGTGGTGGCCGTGAGATCCGGCTCGGTCATGGCCACCTCCTTCCACCCCGAGGTCGGTGGGGACGACCGGCTGCACCGTCTCTTCGTGGACCTGGTCCGAGGGCAGTGAGGCACGGCTTTGCGCGTCATGGGAATCGACCCGGGTCTGACCCGATGCGGTCTGGCCGTGGTGGACGTGGACCTGTCCAGGAAGGCGCACCTGGTCCACGTCGAGGTGGCCCGCACGGACAAGGACCTGGCCACCCACTTCCGCCTGCGTGGAGTCGCCGACGCCATTGATCGCGTCATCGCCGGCCACCGGCCGGAAGTGGTCGCCATCGAAAGGGTCTTCGCCCAGGACAACCTCCAGTCGGTGACCACCACCATGCAGGTCATGGGCGCGGCCATGACCTGCGTGGGGCGTGCAGGGCTTCCGCTGGCCGTCCACACCCCCTCCGAGGTCAAGACCGCCGTCACCGGCAACGGCCGAGCCGAGAAGGCCCAGGTCCAACACATGGTGGCACGCATCCTCGGACTTGCCGACGTCCCGCGACCGGCCGATGCCGCGGACGCACTGGCCATCGCCATCTGCCATGCATGGCGGGGAACCGGGTTGCTCGGTTCGGGCGACGACTCCAGCGTGAGCGTGTCCCTGTCCGGGCGGGTCAACGCCCGGGGCGAGATGACCCCGGCGCAGCTCGCTTGGACCCGGGCGCAAGCCGCGCAACGCCGCACCGGCGCCGTCGATCCGCGCCGCAGACGCGGGTAGGGTAGTACAGGTGTTCGCCCTTGCGTCCCGGGCGGACTCGACACGACCGGGACGCACTGTGCAGAGCGGAGGACGGCGTGATCGCGCAACTCAAGGGCACCGTCGAGCACGTGGGTCTGGACGAGGTCGTCCTGCTCGTGGGAGGCATGGGCTTCCGTGTCCTGGTCACCCCCGCGCACGCCGCCGAGGTGCAGGTCGGCAGTGAGGTCACCGTGCACACCTGCCTGGTCGTGCGCGAAGACTCCATGACCCTGTTCGCCTTCCGCAGTGCGGACGAGCGCCTGGTCTTCGAAAAGCTCCAGACGGTCAGCGGCATCGGCCCGCGGATCGCGTTGGCTGCCCTCGCAGTCCTGATCCCCGACGACCTGCGCCGCGCGGTGTCCACTTCGGACGTGGCCGCCCTGCAGAGGATTCCCGGAGTCGGCAAGAAGTCGGCCCAGCGCATGGTCCTGGAGATCGGCGACAAACTGGGGGTTGCCGCATCTCTTGCCTCCGGCCAGGCCACCGGTGCCACCGCAGGCGCCCCCGCCCCCGGCGCCGTGGAGGCAGAGGTCCGTGCCGCCCTCATCCAGCTCGGATGGACCGAGGGTGTGGTCTCCAAGACCCTGGAGTCGATGGACACCGGGGCGATGAACGCCTCGCAACTGCTGCGTGCCGCCCTGGTGGCCCTGGGAGGAAACCGTGGACGCTGACGACCTGGCGGAGGACATGCGCATCGTCGCCCCCGACGCGGGCGAACTCGAACGTGCCGCCGAAGCGGCGCTGCGGCCCAAACGCCTGGCCGAGTTCGTCGGACAGGCCAAGGTGCGTGACCAGTTGCAACTGGTCCTGGACGCCGCGCGCGGCAGGGCGGTGCCCTCCGACCACGTCCTGCTCGCGGGCCCGCCGGGTCTGGGCAAGACCACCTTGGCCATGATCATCGCCGCTGAGATGGGCACCTCGCTTCGCTTGACTTCCGGGCCTGCGATCCAGCACGCCGGAGACCTGGCCGCGATCCTGTCGGGTCTGCAGGAAGGCGATGTCCTCTTCATCGACGAGATCCACCGTCTGGCCCGCACCGCCGAGGAGATGCTCTACCTGGCGATGGAGGACTTCCGCGTGGACGTGGTCATCGGCAAGGGGCCCGGGGCCACATCGATCCCCCTGACCCTGCCGCCCTTCACGGTGGTCGGGGCGACGACGCGCTCTGGCCTGCTGCCCGCACCCCTTCGTGACCGATTCGGTTTCACGGCGCATCTGGAGTTCTACGAGACCGAGGAACTCGAATCCGTCGTCCGCAGGTCGGCGGAGCTTCTCGGCGCCGAGATCGCCGCCCCCGCGGCCCACGAGATCGCCTCACGCTCTCGCGGTACTCCACGCATCGCGAACCGCCTGCTGCGCCGTGTCGTCGATTTCGCCCAGGTCAGGGGAGACGGTTCACTGTCCTTGGAGGCCGCCCGCGGGGCCCTCACCCTGTTCGAGGTCGACGCCCGCGGTTTGGACCGCCTGGACCGTGCGGTGCTCGAAGCCGTGTGCACCCGCTTCGGGGGAGGACCTGTGGGCCTGACCACCCTTGCCGTGACCGTCGGTGAAGAGGCCGAGACCGTCGAGACGGTCGCCGAACCGTACCTCGTGCGCGAGGGATTCCTCGTGCGCACCACCAGGGGGCGTGCGGCGACTCCGGCAGCCTGGTCCCACTTGGGTCTGACCCCACCGGCCGAATCGACGCTGTTCAACTGACACGGGTTCTCGGATGGGTGGACCCGCTGGAGCGGCTTTGCGTCGCACCGCGTCTCGGGCACTAGAATGCGATGGGCGTGCGTGCGCACGTCCCGTTGACGAAAGAGGCTCAGGTGGCACAGTTCTTCCAAACGTACGGCACGTACATCGTCCTGGGAGCCGTGCTCCTCGGCCTCATGTGGTGGTCGAGCAACAGTCGCAAGCGCATGGAGGCCCAGCGGGCCGAACGTGAGGCGAAGATGCTCGCCGACCTCACGCCCGGCGCCTGGGTGAAGACCGTTTTCGGTTTCTGGGGACGCTACGTCGACACCGACGGTGACATCGTCATCCTCGAAACGGCCGACGGCACCGAGACCTACTGGGAGAAGAAGACCATCCAGGAAGTCGGCACACCCCCCTTCGCATCCGACTCGCACGAGGACGCCTCCGTCGAGGCCGCCGACGAGGACGAGGACGAGGAAACCGTTCTCGGCCTCGACAAGCCCGAGAACGACCTGAAGAACTGACACGTCCCTGCGGGACGAACGAAAGCGGACAGACACGTGGCTAGCAACAGACGACACCCCCTGCGCGCGCTCCTGACACTGGTCGTCCTCTCCGTCATCGGAGTGGGTGCCCTCGTCATCGGGAACGTCACCGGCAACGGGGCGTCATACACCCCCAAACTCGCGCTCGACCTCGAAGGCGGCACCCAACTCATCCTGACCCCCGTGTCGACCGAGCAGAGTGGTCGGGCGGTCACCGAGGCCGACATCGCCGAGGCGATCAACATCATCCGCTCGCGCGTCGACGCCTCGGGCGTGGCCGAGGCGGAAATCACCTCATTGGGCCAGGAGAACATCGTCGTGGCCATCCCGGGTAGACCCTCGCAGGAGACCCTGGACCTCATCCGCTCCTCCTCGCAGATGAACTTCCGTCCGGTCCTCCAGATCGTCCAGGCCACCACCCAGGTGCCCGTGACCGCCACACCCTCCGTCAACGCCTCCGGAGCCCAGTCGGGCCAGGCCCCCCAGTCCGCAGCTGCCAACACCACCGAGCAGTCCGGACAGTCCGCTGCCGCTGAGCAGTCCGGTGCCGGCGCCCAGAGCGGCGACACCGCCCAGTCGTTCCGCGTCGTCCAGAACGTCCTTCCCGAAGACCAGGCCACCAAGCTGGCCGACAGGAACCAGGACGGCACACTGGCCGATGCGCCCCAGTCGACCCCTGCGAACAACTCCGACATGTCGTGGGTGACCGAGAAGGCCCTCTTCGACCTGTACACACTGGACTGCACCAAGCCCGGCCGGGTCGAAGGTGCCGCTGACAAGCCCTACGCCGCCTGTGACGACTCCGGTCAGATCAAGTACCTGCTCGGTCCCGTGGACGTCTCGGGCGCGAACCTCGACAAGGCTGCGGCGGGACTGGGCACCAACAGCCAGGGCCAGCCCACCGGTGAGTGGGTGGTCAGCCTGCAATTCGACGCCGAGGGAACCAAGGCCTTCGCCGCGTCCTCACAGACCCTCTTCGGATTCCAGAAGAGCGATCCCGAAGGGGGAGCGGCCTTCGGCAGTCCCGACCGCAACCACTTCGCCGTGGTCCTGGACGGAAAGGTCATCACGGCGCCGTCCATGAACGCCATCATCTCCACCGGCATGGCGGAGATCTCCGGGTCCTTCACGGCGGCCTCGGCGACGGCCCTGGCCAACCAGCTGAGTTTCGGCTCCCTGCCGTTGAACTTCGAGGTCCAGTCCGAACAGCAGATCTCGGCAACTCTGGGCTCGGAGCACCTGGAAAAGGGCCTGTGGGCCGGCCTCATCGGCCTCATCCTGGTGGTCGCCTACCTGCTGTGGCAGTACCGCGGTCTGTCGATCGTGGCCACCGGGTCGCTGCTCGTGGCGGCCTTCCTCACCTACCTCGTCATCACACTGCTGTCGTGGACCATGGGGTACCGGCTGTCGCTTGCGGGTATCGCGGGCCTGATCGTCGCCGTGGGTGTGACGGCGGACTCCTTCATCGTCTACTTCGAACGCATCCGTGACGAAGTGCGCGACGGACGCCCGCTGCTCGCCGCAGTCTCAGAGGGCTGGGACCGTGCCAAACGGACGATCATCGTCTCCGACGCAGTGAACCTGGTCGCCGCAGTCGTGCTCTACGTGCTCGCGGTGGGCGGCGTGCAGGGCTTCGCATTCACCCTGGGTGTGACCACCGTGGTCGACCTCTTCGTCATCTTCCTCTTCACCCACCCCGTCATGGAACTCCTCATCCGTACGGAGTTCTTCGGTGGAGGGCACAAACTCTCCGGCCTCGACCCGGAGCACTTGGGAGCCAAGAACGCCCTCGTCTACGCCGGACGTGGCCGCTTCACCACGGCAGGAGTCCGGGCCGCTGCCCGCGAGAAGGGTGCCTCGGTCGAGGATGCCCTGTCGGTCGAGGACCGCCCCATGTCCTTGGCGGAGCGCCGCCGCGCCGAACGTGAGGCCGCCACCGCCTCCACCGCGGCCGCCTCCGTCGCCACCGAGGAGACACTTGGAGGCGTCGAGGATTCCGAGCAGGTCCAGAAGGAGGACGAGCAACGATGATGAGCTTCGCCCAGTGGGGCAATGCCCTGTACGCGGGGGACAAGTCGTACCCCATCGTCCCCAACCGCAAGATCTTCGTCGGTGTCTCCGGAGCGATCGTCCTGCTGTCCTTCGTCCTCATGGCCGTACTGGGCATCCAGCGCTCCATCGAGTTCACCGGGGGCTCGCAGTTCACGGTCGTCGGTTCCGCAGTGACCACCCAGCAGATCGCGGTCGACGCCGTCAAGGGCACGGGCCTGGCCTCCGAAGTCAAGGTCTCCAACGTCGGTACCGACGGCATCCGTGTCCAGACCGAGTCCCTGAGTTCTGCCGACACGGCGACCGTGCGCGACGCACTGGCCAAGGCCTACGAGGTGCCTGCCACCGACATCCAGTCCTCCTCCATCGGACCGTCCTGGGGCAAGGACGTGACATGGAAGGCCGCCCAATCGCTGGTCATCTTCCTCACGCTGGTGGCGGCCCTCATGGCGGTGTACTTCCGTTCGTGGACCATGGCCGCCTCGGCGATCATCGCCCTCGTGCACGACATCGTCGTCACCGTCGGCTTCTTCTCGCTGCTCCACGTGGAGATCTCACCGGCCACCGTCATCGGCTTCCTGACGATCCTCGGGTACTCCCTCTACGACACCGTCGTCGTCTTCGACAAGGTGCGTGAGCTGACCAGGGACATCGACGAGCAGAAGCGCTACACCTTCGCCGAACTGGTCAACCTGGCCGTCAACCAGACGATGGTGCGCTCCATCAACACCTCCGTGGTGGCTCTGCTGCCCGTGGGCGCGATCCTCGTCATCGGGTCCCTCCTTCTGGGAGCCGGCACTCTCACCGACATCTCACTTGCCCTGTTCATCGGCATGATCGCGGGAACCTATTCCTCGATCTTCATCGCCTCCCCGCTGCTCGTCATCTTCGAGGAAATGCGCGGCAGGCGGAGGGCCCATGACGAACTGGTCGCCGCCGAACGCACCCGCCACGGCCACACCACGGACGAGCCCGTCCGGGTGGCACCAGTGGTGCCGGGACGGCGCCTCGGCAACGAGAACCAGCCCAAGCGGAAGGGGCATCGCTGATGGCACACGAGTTCGGTGACCGCATTGCGCACCTGGTCACCTCGAACCTGCGTGAGATCCAGGACTTCCCGGAGCCGGGCGTCCTCTTCCGCGACATCACGCCCCTGTTGGCCAATGGACCCGCCTTCAAGGAGCTTGTCGACCTGCTTGCCGAGCACTACGAGGGTCGCATCGACGCCGTCGCCGGTCTGGAGTCGCGGGGCTTCGTCCTGGCGGCGCCCCTTGCCACCACACTTGGCATCGGCATGCTCACCATCCGCAAGGCGGGAAAGCTTCCCGGCCCCGTGATCGGCGTGGACTACTGCCTGGAGTACGGGACGGCTCGCATGGAACTGCGCCCCGACTCGGTCGAAGTGGGCTCTCGTGTGCTCGTCCTGGACGACGTGCTGGCCACCGGCGGCACGGCAGCGGCATCGGCCCAGCTCCTGCGTCAGGCCGGGGCCGAGGTGGTTGCCATCGCCGTCCTGCTGGAGCTCGAAGCGCTGGGCGGTCGTGCGCGCCTGGCTGGCGAAACCGTGGAGTCCGCCGTCGTCTTCTGACCGGCCGGTCTCGTCGAGGCACCCGTGTGACCTGCACGGGTGCCTCACGCGCATATCATGGGGCAATGGCAGACCAGACGACTCCTCAGACCCCGAAGGCCCCTGCGGCCGGTTCACTGGTGCGCTCAGGACTCGTGTGGGTCGGGGCGCGTTCACGCACCACCGCTCCGGAGATCGAACCGCTGGTGCGCGCCCTTCGCGCCAACCACCCCAAAGCCGACGTGTCGGTGATCGAACGGGCCTACGCCACCGCGGAGCGAGCCCACCGCGGCCAGGTCCGCAAGTCCGGAGAGCCCTACATCACCCATCCGGTGGCAGTGGCGACGATCCTCGCCGAAATGGGCATGACCACCCCGACATTGGTGGCTGCTCTGCTGCACGACACCGTCGAGGACACCGACTACACGGTCGAGCAGCTCACCGCGGACTTCGGCGAACCCATCGCCCAGCTGGTCGACGGCGTGACCAAACTCGACAAGGTGCGCTACGGGGCCTCCGCCCAGTCGGAGACCCTGCGCAAGATGATCGTGGCCATGAGCCGCGACATCCGCGTGCTCCTCATCAAGCTGGGTGACCGGCTGCACAATGCGCGCACCTGGCGCTTCGTGCCCGCGGAATCCGCCAAACGCAAGGCCCAGGAGACCCTGGAGATCTACGCCCCCCTGGCGCACCGCCTGGGCATGAACATGATCAAGTGGGAGTTGGAGGAACTCTCCTTCAAGACCCTCTACCCGGAGATCTACGCGGAGATAGACCGCCTCGTGGGGGAGAGGGCTCCTGAGCGGGAGACCTACCTGCGTGAGGTCATCGGACGCATCGAGGAGGACCTGCGTCGCTCCGGAACCAAGGGGACCGTCAGCGGACGCCCGAAGAACCACTACTCGATCTACCAGAAGATGATCGTGCGTGGAAAGGCCTTCGACGAGATCTTCGACCTGGTCGCAGTGCGCGTCCTGGTGGAGTCCGTCAAGGACTGCTACGCGGTCCTTGGGGCCCTGCACGGCAGGTGGAACCCGATTCCGGGCCGCTTCAAGGACTACATCGCCATGCCGAAGTTCAACCTCTACCAGTCGCTGCACACGACGGTGGTGGGCCCGGGCGGTCGGCCGGTGGAGATCCAGATCCGCACCTTCGAGATGCATGAACGCGCCGAACACGGTGTGGCCGCCCACTGGAAGTACAAGCAGAACCCGAACGCCACCTCCGCCGACTCCGACAAGATGAGTTCGGACGAGCAACTCAACTGGCTGCGGTCCCTGGTCGAGATGGAACGGGAGACCGGGGACCCCGAGGAGTTCCTCGACGCCCTGCGCTACGAGATCGCCGGCGACGAGGTCTACGTCTTCACTCCGCGCGGTGAGGTGATCGTCCTTCCCGCGGGCGGCACACCTGTCGACTTCGCCTACGCCGTGCACACCGAGGTCGGCCACCACATGGTGGGAGCCAAGGTCAACGGGCGCTTGGTCTCCTTGGACACGAAACTCGACTCAGGTGAAACCGTCGAGGTGGTGACCTCGAAGTCCGACAAGGCAGGACCTTCGCGGGACTGGCTGGCCTTCGTCGCCTCCCCCAGGGCCCGTTCGAAGATCAAGGCGTGGTTCTCCAAGGAGCGCCGCGAGGAGGCCATAGAGACCGGCAAGGAGCATCTGGCTCGCGCCATGCGCAAGCAGAACCTGCCTCTGCAGCGTCTCATGAACCACGAGTCCCTCATGGCGGTGGCCAATGCCCTGGGGCATCCGGACGTGTCCGCCCTGTACGCGGCCGTGGGCGAGAACCACGTGTCCGCACAAAACGTCGTGTCGAAACTCGTGGAGAACCTTGGCGGGGGCGACGGCACGGAGGAGACACTCTCAGAGGCGGTCACCCCCGGTTCGCTCACGCGGGGACGCGCTGCGGCCACCTCCGACTCCGGAATCTCGGTGACGGGGATGAACTCCAATGAGATCTGGGTGAAGCTGGCCAGGTGCTGCACTCCCGTGCCCGGCGACGAGATCGTCGGTTTCATCACCAGGGGCCAGGGGGTTTCCGTGCACCGCAAGGACTGCCAGAACGCGATGCGCCTTTCGGAGGTGCAGCCCGAACGCTTCGCGGAGGTCCACTGGAACTCCACGCAGGCGGGGGTCCAGTACCTGGTGCAGATCGAAACCCGGGCCCTGGACCGTCCGGGGCTGCTCTCGGACCTGACCCGGGTGCTCTCCGACTACCGCGTCAACATTCTCACGGCAACGACGGGCCTGTCCGGGGACCAGATCGCAACCGCACGCTTCTCCTTCGAGCTGGCCGACATGGCCCACCTCAACGCGGTGTTGGCTGCCCTGCGTCGGGTCGACGGCGTCTTCGAGGCCGTGCGACTCATGGGCAATGCCTCGCGGCGCCACGAGGTCTCGAACGGATGACGAAATCCCATGTGACGGTCTTCATTTCGTAACAGGGGCTTCTCAGTGCATAGGATGGGACCTGTGCCACACCTTGGCACGTGCGCACTGGTGTGCGCGACCGCGCCCGGGCGCCCTGCGCCCTCGTCGAACGAAGGACCATCGTGACCGAGACTCCCGCCACCGAACCGCAGGCCACCACCGACCCTGCCGAGACCACTTCACCGGCACCGGAGCCCCAAGCCACGCAGACACCCGCCTCGGAGGCGGCCCCTGCTCCCGTCGAGGAGACTGCGGCCCCGGCTCCGGAGGAAGTCGTCGAGGCCGCTTCCCCGACCGAGCTGACCACCTCCGAGTTCGCCCGCATCGACGAGGTCGGCAACGTCTACGTCATCGACGAGGGGGGCGAACGCATCGTCGGTGCCTACCCGGAGGGCCTGCCCGCGGACCCCTTGGCCCTTTACGTGCGCCGCTTCGAGGATCTCCAGGCCACGGTGAAACTCTTCGAGGACCGCCTGGCCACCATGTCCCCCAAGGACATCGACCAGACGCTCGCCACCATCACCGCAGCCGTCGTGCAACCCAACGCCATCGGCGACCTGCCCGGCCTGCGCGCCCGCGTCGAAGCCGTGACGGCCCGCGCACAGGAACGCAAGGAACAGGCACGCGAGGAACGCCGCATCGCCAAGGAGAACGCCTTGGCAGAGCGCACCGCGCTTGTGGAGAGGGCCGAAGAGGTTGTCGCCCAGGACCCGGAACGCACCCACTGGAAGCAGTCGGGCCAGGCCCTTCGTGACCTCCTGGAGGAGTGGAAGGCCCAGCAGCGCAGGGGGCCGCGCCTCGACAAGTCCGTCGAGGACGGCCTGTGGAAGCGCTTCTCGGCGGCGCGCACCCTCTTCGACCGTCACCGTCGCCAGTACTTCAGCGCCCTCGACCAGGCGCAGAGCGAGGCCAAGCGCATCAAGGAGCAGCTCATTGCGGAGGCCGAGGCGCTGCAGACCTCCACCGACTGGGGAGCCACCTCGGCCGCCTACAGGGCCCTCATGGACCGGTGGAAGGTGGCCCCACGCGCCTCCCGCAAGGAGGATGACGCACTGTGGGCGCGTTTCCGCGCCGCCCAGCAGGTCTTCTTCGATGCCCGTCGCGCAAAGGACCAGGCCACCGACGCCGAGTACCGTGAGAATCTCGTGGCCAAGGAGGCCCTCCTCGTGGAGGCAGAGGCCATCGTCCCTGTCGGTGACTTGGACGCCGCCAAGACCGCTCTGCGTTCGGTCCAGGAACGCTGGGACGAGATCGGACGTGTCCCCTCGGCCGACCACCCGCGTCTGGACCAGCGGCTGCGCGCCGTCGAAGGCGCTGTGCGGGCCGCTGAGGACAGGGAATGGCGCCGCACCAATCCGGAGACGCGCGCCCGCGCCGAAGGTATGCTCGGCCAGCTCGAAGCCCAGGTCGCCAGGTTCGAAGCGGACCTCGCCGCCGCCGAGGCTGCGGGAAATGCGAAGAAGACCAAGGAACTGGCGGACACCCTCGCCACGAAGAAGGCGTGGCTGGAGCAGATCCGCTCCTCGATGGACTGACATGCGCCTGCACGTCGTCCCCACCCCCTTCTACGGGGCAAATTGTGTCGTCGTCCTGCCCGAGGAGGGCGAGGGCCCTGCCTTGGTCGTCGACCCCTCCTACGGGGTCACCTCCGAGATCCGTCGAATCCTCGACGACTCGGGCTGCGCCTTGGCGGGGGTGCTCCTGACCCACGGGCATCCCGACCACGTGTGGGAGGCCGCCGAGGTGGCCTCCTGGGGCACCGAGGCCGACTTGGGCGGCCCTGTGCCCGTGTGGCTGCCGGGCCCCGACATGTACCGGATGGATGCGCCACTGGGCCTCGTCCAGATCCCGCCGCCCGACCTGGGACTGCCCGAATGGGTCAAGCCGACCTCATTGCGCCCCTTCCCGGCCGGCTCGGTCGAACTGGTTCCCGGACTGTGGACGAAGATGGTCCCGGCCCCCGGCCACACCGAAGGATCCGCGCTGTTCATCGCCCACACTCCGCTGACCGTGACCCTTGAGGAGCCCAAGGGCCCGCGTGTCGTCCACGCCAGCCCGGTGCCGGAGCCGTGGGCGCTGTCCGCCGACGTGATCTTCGCCGGATCCGTCGGACGCACGGACCTGCCCGGTGGGGACGAGACCCAGATGCGCCACAGCCTGCGCACCTTGGCCAACGCCTTGGATCCGGCCACCGTCCTGGTCCCCGGACACGGCCCACTGACGACCATGGCGGAGGAACTGGCCACCAACCCCTACATCGCCAGAGCTCGCCGCATCGGCTGAACCCAGACCACCACAGTCCCCACACCACCGACCGCCGGCCGGACGGCGGTGGTCGCCACGCACATGGGAGGATGAACGCATGGCACGCACATCCCTGTCCGGTTTCCCCGAATGGTTGCCTGAAGGTCGCATCATCGAACAGCAGGTCCTGGACCACCTGCGAGAAGTCTTCGAGCTGCACGGCTTCGTCGGCATCGAGACCCGCGCGGTGGAGACCCTCGAGCAGCTCGAGGCCAAGGGCGAGACCTCCAAGGAGATCTACGTCCTGGACCGTCTCCAGGCGCTCAAGGCAGCCGAGGAGGGGGGACGGGGCGCCTCTTCGAAGGAACGGCGCATGGGACTGCACTTCGACCTGACCGTCCCCTTCGCCCGGTACATCGTCGAGAACGCCAATGACCTTGACTTCCCCTTCAAGCGCTACCAGATCCAGAAGGTGTGGCGCGGTGAGCGCCCCCAGGACGGTCGCTTCCGCGAATTCACGCAGGCAGACATCGACGTGGTCGGCCTGGGAACCCTCGCCTTCCACCACGAGGTCGAGGTCGCCCTGATCATGGCCGAGGCCCTGTCCACCCTGCCGATCCCGCCCATCCACGTCCTGGTGAACAACCGCAAAGTGGTCCAGGGAGTGTGCGAGTCGCTGGGAGTGGTCGATGTCGAGGCGGCGCTGCGCGGCCTGGACAAGCTCGACAAGATCGGTGCCGACGGAGTCCGTGAAGAACTCGCCCGCTCCGGCATCGACGCCGCTGCCGCCGACACCCTGCTGGAGATGGCCGGAATCCGGGGAAGCGACACCGAACAGATCCGGGCGGCCGTGGCCGCCCTGGGCGTGGCCGGTGAGCTCCTGACGCAGGGGCTCGATGAACTGTGCGCCCTTCTGGACCAGGCCCGACGCCACCTGCCGGGTGTCGTGGTCGCGGACCTGAAGATCGCGCGGGGACTCGACTACTACACGGGCACCGTCTACGAAACCGTCATCGAGGGCCACGAGGACCTCGGGTCGATCTGCTCGGGCGGCCGCTACGACTCCCTGGTCAAGGACGGCAAACGCGCGTATCCGGGCGTGGGTTTGTCCGTCGGTGTGTCCCGCTTGGTCTCCCGCATGCTTGCTGCCCCCATGGTGCGTGCCAGCAGGAAGGTGCCCACTGCGGTCCTCGTGGCCGTGTCCGACGAGGGCGCCCGCGCACACAGTGACCTTGTGGCCGCGGCCCTGCGTTCGCGCGGAATCTGCACCGACGTGGCCCCGAGCGCCGCGAAGTTCGGCAAACAGATCAAGTACGCCGACAAGCGAGGCATCCCCTACGTGTGGTTCCCCGGCGAGGACGGAGCGTGCGACACGGTCAAGGACATTCGGACGGGCGAACAGGTCGAGGCCGACGCGGCCTCGTGGGCCCCGGCCCGGGTGGACCTGCGCCCGCGTGTGGAGAGGGTGGACTGACGTGGACGGCATCGCCGCTCTGCATGCACTTCGACGCGCCTTGGCCGACGCCGACCTGACCCTGCCCACGCCGACCTCGGCGGCGGCGGATTCGGCCCGTCGCAGGGCGATTCGCCGCCTGGACGACCACGTGCTGCCGCGCGCGCAGTCCCTTGACGCTCCACTGCTGTGCGTCGTGGGAGGCTCGACCGGGTCCGGAAAGTCGACGATGTTCAACTCTCTGGTCGGAGAGGTCGTGTCCTCCTCCTCGCCGATCCGCCCGACCACGCGCAGACCTGTCCTCTTGCACCACGGCGCGGACGCCCCACTCTTCGAAGGCATCCGCGTGCTGCCCGAGCTGGCGCGCGTACGCATCCGGGCAGGTTCGGCCCCGACTCCAGCGGGTCACGGGAGCACTCGGGAACTGGAGGTGCGTGAACACCAGTGGCTGCCCGCCGGCTTGGCGCTGCTCGACTCCCCGGACGTGGACTCAGTGTCGGAGGAGAACAGGGACTTGGCCCGCCAGCTGCTGGATGCTGCGGACCTGTGGGTCTTCGTCACCACTGCCGCCCGCTACGCGGACGCGGTGCCGTGGGAACTCCTGTCGGCGGCCGGCCGCAGCGGCATCGCCGTGGCCGTCGTCCTCAACCGTGTGCCGGGCGAGGCCGCCGAGGCCGTTGGACAGGACCTGCGGCGCATGATGGCTGACAAGGGTCTCGGCTCGGCGCCCCTGTTCACCGTCGAGGAACAGCGGCTCCGGGACGGCCTGCTTCCCGCAGACGCCTTGGCGCCCCTGGCGACCTGGTTGCGCGAGCTCGTGGCCGACTCGCACGCCCGCACCGAAGTCGCGCGTCGCGCCCTGACCGGGTCGCTGACCGAAGTCCTGGCCGCGTGCTCCAAGGTGAGCACTGCCGCCGCGGAGATCACCGAGGAACTGCAGGCCGCACGGGACCTGCTCGACTCCCAGCGGGCAGCATGCCTGGACCGCCTGCGCCAGGCCACGGCCGACGGCACGCTGCTGCGAGGTGAGGTCATGGCCCGCTGGCAGGACGTCGTCGGAGCCGCCGACTTGACCCGGAGCCTGAGTCGGACCTTCGCGGGTCTTCGCGACCGGGTCACCGCTTTCGTCCTTGGGCGCCCGACGCCCGTCGCACCGGTCGAGGACGCACTCGAAGCCGGTCTGGCCGCCCTCATCCACGAGGAGCTCCTGCGCGTGCGCGAGGACGCCGAACGCGCGTGGCGCGGATCCCCGGCCACCCGCGACCTCGTCGGCACACTCGAAAAGGTCGACGAGGCACGTGTCGAACGCCTGGCCGGGTACGTGACCCGGGAGTGGCAGAAGGACCTGTTGGCACTGGTGCGCACCGTCGGCGAATCGAAGCGCGCAGCCGCCCGCATCGCCGCCATCGGCGTCAACGTGGTCGCGGTGGCGCTCATCATCGTCCTCTTCGCCTCCACTGGCGGTCTGACCGGTGTCGAGGTCGGTGTCTCGGCCGGCTCGGCGGTGCTCGCCCAGAAACTGCTGGAGACGATCTTCGGTGACCAGGCAGTGCGTTCGATGACCACCACCGCCAAGGCGCGACTCATGGAGCGTGTCGGCACCGTCATCGACGACACGCTGGCACCCATGGAGGAGGCCCTTCCTCCCACACCCGACACCGCAGCACTCGACTCAGCCGTCAAGGAGGTGAGCCAGCGATGGGAGACGCACTCCGAGCGCCCCAACGGATCCTCGAACGAGTGAACGCCCTGGCCGAGGCGATGGACCTCCTCGGCCAAGACGCTCCCGTCAGCCTGCAGGACGACGTCGCCGCCGCCCTGCGCCTGGCCGATGAACGCGCCGTCCTGGACCCTGAGACCGTCGTCGTCGCCCTGGTGGGTTCGACGGGGTCCGGGAAATCCTCCCTGGTCAACGCTCTGGTCGGAGCCGAGGTCGCCCACGCGGACATCCTGCGGCCCACCACCAGCGTCCCGCTGGCGGTCACCCCGTCGGGGCTCCAGGCCGCCGCCCTGCTGGACCGCATGGGAGTGCTCTCGCGGGTACCGGCTCCCACCTCGGACGCCCTGCCGGCCGGCGTGATACTGCTGGACCTTCCCGACATCGACTCCGAGTCGCGTGAGAACCGCGACATCGCACGCCACGTGTCCGACCGCGCCGACCTGGTCGTGTGGGTCGTCGACCCGCAGAAGTACGCCGATGACGTCATCCACAACCAGTGGATCGCTCCCATGGCGGACAGTGCGGGAGCCATGGTGGTCGTCCTCAACCAGGTCGACCGGCTGACCCCGGGGATCCGTCGTGTGGTCCTGGAGGACCTGCGAAAGGTCCTCGTGCGCGACGGCGTCGGCTCGGTGCCTCTTCTGGGCGTCTCGGCCAAGAGCGGTGAGGGCCTGGCGGATCTGCGGCTGACCATTGCCGAACGCGCCCGGGCGGTCCGCGAGACGGCGGCACGTGTGGCCGGTGAATTGGCCCGGGTCAGCCGCGTGGTCCTGGACCACTTGGAGGTCGACGAGGAGTTGCCCGGCCTGTCCCATGCGGGCATGCTCAACGCCCTCACCGACGAGGCCGAGGCCGCGGTCGCTTCCCAGGACCTCGTCGACGACGTCGCCAAGGCCCACAAGCACCGTGGAGCCCAAGCCACCGGGTGGATCCCCCTCCGGTGGATGTCGCACCTGCGCGCCGATCCGCTCACACGTCGACACTTGGGCGCCCACAAGCGCCACCACGGATCACGGGTCGATGTCGCGACTCCCTCGGTCCTGTCGGTGGAGCCGATGAACGCCGTCGAGCGCGCACGCCTGTCCACCGCCGTGCGCCGGGTGGGATCGGCCATCGGACAGGGACGCCCCCAGGCATGGCGGACCCGCCTGGCAGAGGTGGCGCACGTGGCCAGCGAGAACCTGCCCGACACCCTGGACCGGGCCCTGTCAGGCACGGACCTGGACATGGGACGGCGGCCCCGCTGGTGGGCGTGGTCGAACACGGTGCAGGTCCTCGCCTGGGTGGTGGCCCTGGTCGGTGCGCTCTGGCTGGGCGCCAGGTGGGCCAGCGCCGAGTACCTGTTGCTGCCCTTGCCGCTGCCGTACTGGCAGGCGCTGCCCGTGCCCACGTGGATGCTTCTCCTGGGGCTCGTGGTGACGATCCTTGTCGCAGGCCTCAGTGCGCTCGCGTGTTCCGCCGGAGCCAAGGGCCTGGCCGCTCGTGCGCGCAGGAGGATCCGTGACGAGCTCGCGGCTGCCATGGATGCCCACCTCGTCCAGCCCCTTCTTGAAGAGGACGCCAGACAGCAGCACGTCCTGGACGTCCTCAGCGCCCGCTGAGGGCAGGGCGAGGCCGGACCGGGCACGCCTCGTCACACCCTTTTGGCGAGGGCGCTTCCGACGACGAGGGGCGGGAGGACCATCGGTCCTCCCGCCCCTCGGGTGTCACCAGGAGTGTCGGCCTCACTGACGCTGGGAGGCGATCCAGTCGGCGGCGGCCTGCGGGGCTGCCTCCAGGTCCACGACTTGGTCGGGGGCGATGGGTTCCTCGGCGAACTCCTCTCCGGTGCGAGCCACCGTGGTGCCCACGGTCATGGCCAAGAGGCTTCCCGTGTACAGGGGGAAGACCTGGTTGACGGAGGTGTAGCCGGCAGTCGGTCGGCCGAAGACCTTCACGCCGTCCAGTCCGCGGAAGGCCAGCAGGGCCTGTTCTCCGGAGGAGGCGGTCCGCTCCGAGACCAGGACGGCCACGGGCACCTTCAACTTGCTTCGCCGGCCCACGTCGGTCGGGCTGCCTCCGCCCTGGATGGCGCCGCCATTGAGCGTGACATCAGTGGTCATCCCATCGGTCGACTTGAATGAGGCGACACGCCCGTCGGGCAGAAGGGGGGACAGGCCCGCAATCATCGGCCCCATGTCCCCTCCACCGTTGGAGCGCAGGTCGACGATGACTCCACAGGTGTCGCCGGTCAGTGCGTCTGCAAGCGTGGTCGCGTACTCGGCGCCCTTGTCGGCGGTGCCCATGTAGGCGGGCAGGGTCAGGGTGACCACGCAGCCGTCACGCGTGGTGGTCGGGGCCTCGTACTCATCGAAGACGGATTGCGCCGTTTCAGCCGAGATCATGAAGGAGTGCTTGCCTCCGGCGACCTTGACGACGTCGGTGAGGATGGCGTCGACCTCCTCGTGACTGGTGGCCTTGGCGATGCGGGCGGTGGCGTCGGCACGGGCGTCGGACCATTCCTGACTCTTGGCGTGCAGGCCCTGGTCCATCAGACTCAGGACCTTGTCTCCGTAGCCCTGGACGGAGGGGGCCGGCCACCAGATGCCGATGGTGTGTCCGTAGGAGCTCACCAGCCATGCGCCGCCGGCCAGGACACCTCCGACGACCAGGGCGAGGACGAGGAGGACGGCCATGAGGATCTTCCTTCCTCGCCCTGGACGAGTGGGGGTGGGCGGCAGGGGAGAGGCGGGGGACGGGCGGGAATCGGTGTGTGTGTTCATGTCTCCACACTATGGGTGTGCCAGATCCGCGCCCAGTGGGGGTTTCCCCTGTTTTCACCTGACATTCGTCACCGGTGGGCCGTGGAGATGTCAAGGGGGAGCTCGTCGGTGAGGGAATTCACCGGGGCGTGGTGGTGGAGGCAGAGGCTGCGACGGATAGGGTGGGACCTGCGATGAGGCGCGCCTTCCTGTTGTGATGTGCACCGTTGGACGGTGAGTGTTGTGGATGAGTGGAGCCGCGCCGAAGGCCGACGACCGGCCCGGCCCGGCACCCGCCAGGCTTCGAGACGCTGACGAGACACCTGAGGACCACTGTGCCCACTGACACCTTCACCCTGCCCGCTGAGGACGCCGAGCGCGACCCCGCCCTCGTCGAGGAGACCGACCAGGACGATCCCGCCACCGAGGAGACCCCGGAGGGCCCGACCTTCGCCGACCTCGGACTGCCCGAGGACGTCCTGCGGGCCGTCACCGAAATGGGATTCGTCACCCCCACCCCGATCCAGGCCGAAGCCATTCCCGCGCTGCTCGACCTGCGCGACGTGGTCGGCATCGCCCAGACCGGCACCGGCAAGACCGCAGCCTTCGGCCTGCCCCTGCTCAGCATCGTCGACGCCCAGGAGTTCAGCGTCCAGGCCCTGGTCCTGGCCCCCACCCGCGAACTGGCCATGCAGTCCGCCCAAGCCATCGAGAACTTCGCGGCACGCACCAAGGGACTTGTCGTCGTCCCCGTCTACGGTGGCTCCGCCTACGGGCCACAGCTCGGAGCCCTCAAGCGTGGAGCGCAGGTGGTCGTCGGCACCCCCGGACGCGTCATCGACCTCATCGACAAGGGGGCCCTGGACCTGACCGGCGTACGCATGCTCGTCCTGGACGAAGCCGACGAGATGCTGCGCATGGGATTCGCCGAGGACGTCGAGACCATCACCGAGACGGTTCCCGACCAGCGTCTGACCGCACTCTTCTCCGCGACCATGCCCGCCACCATCGAACGCATCGCGAAGACCCACATGAGCGACCCGGTGCGCATCGCCGTGTCCGAGGAGTCCTCGACGGTCGACACCATCCACCAGACCTTCGCTGTGGTGCCCTTCAAACACAAGATGGGGGCACTTGCCCGCGTCCTGGCCACCCGCGCCCAACATGCCGCCTCGGAGGCGGCCGACGCGGCCATCGTCTTCGTGCGCACCCGCGCCGACGTGGAGGAGATCTCCTTGGACCTGGCTGGACGCGGGTTCCGGGCCGCAGGCATCAGCGGTGACGTGGCGCAGACCGAACGTGAACGCATGGTGGAGCGCCTGAAGAACGGCAGCCTGGACGTGCTGGTGGCCACCGATGTGGCCGCCCGAGGACTGGACGTGGAGCGCATTGGACTGGTCGTCAACTTCGACGTGCCCCGCGAACCCGAGGCCTATGTGCACCGAATCGGCCGCACCGGCCGCGCCGGGCGTGAGGGGCGTTCCCTGACCTTCTTCACCCCGCGCGAACACCAGCGTCTGCGCCGGATCGAGCGTCTGACCGGCACGCCCATGGAGGAGGTGCAGATCCCGTCACCGGCGGCCGTGTCCGAGTTCCGCGCCCGCCGTACCCTCGACTCGATCGGACAGCGGGTCGAGCGCGGCAGGTTGGACATGTACCACACGCTGCTTGACGAGATCCATGACACCACTGCTTTGGAGTTGGCCGACATCGCTGCGGCCCTGCTCGCGCGCGCAGTCGGCGACGAAGGACCCGAGCCGCGTGTCCTCAAGGATCGCAGGGGAGGCGGTCGCATCCGCCGCGAGGAGGAGCTGGACGAGTCCGGCGAGTTCGTCGGCGCCAGTTTCGAGGGCGGCCGCGACAAGGACCGGCCGCTGCGGCCCGGGCGGGCCGAGCGCGAGGGAGGAAAGCGTCGCTCCCGCCCGCACATCACCCCGGGGTCGGGGCGACGCTACCGTGTCGAGGTCGGCAGGAAGGACCGGGTCAAGCCCGGGGCCATCGTCGGTGCCATGACGGGCGAGGGCGGTCTCGCCGGCTCCGACATCGGAAACATCGAGATCTACCCGACCTTCTCGCTGGTGGAGATCGTCGGTGACGTGTCTGCGCAGGCCTTGGGCCGTATCGGCAAGGCGAGGGTGTCAGGGCGTGCCCTGCGGATCCGTGAGGACTCGGGGCCGGACGTCCGAGAGGAGCACGGTGGGCGCCCCGATCGTCGTGGCCGACGTCAGGGGCGCGAACAGGACTCCTGGAGCGGTGGCCGCGAGCGCGACGGGTGGGACCGTGGGCGCGCAGGATGGGACTCGGATCGCGGACGCGAGGACCGTTCGCGTGGAGGCGACCCGGGTGAGCGCCGTGACCGCCAGGAAGATGGGGGCTCCGACTGGCGCGTGCGTCGCGAGGAGGCCAGGCGTGATCGCTCGGGTGGACGTTCGTCGAAGGAACGCAGCGCGCGCCCGATTCGCGGCGCAAGGGGGGAACGTCATCCGGGAGGCCGTCACCACTGGTGATGCCCGGCCCCATTCGGTTGGGCGGGGGCGGTCCTTGCGCGTGAGGCGGCAAGGATCGCCAGTGCGCCGACCACGGCGGCGATCACGGGCGCCGGAAGGTAGGCGAGGCTGCCCTGTGAGACGGGCAGATGGGCCCAGGCGGCAAGGAGGATCGAGGCGAGGGCCAGTTCGAGGGCGGAGCCCGAGGCGTCGGCCACCTGCAGCCACGAGGAGCCTTTGCCGTGCTCGGCCTGGGGCAGTGCTGCGAGGATGCGCACGGAGAAGGTCGAGTGCGCCATGCCCAGGCCGCCGGTGGCGATGCCCACGCTCAGGAGGTGCGGCCACACCGGCAACTGGGGCCACACGAGGAGGAACAGGGGGGCGTAGCCGATCGCCATGAGCGCCGTTCCCACGACCGGAAGCTGCTCGCGGCGTACCGGGTCCTTCACACGTGCCTGCACCCAGGCGCCCACGGCCCATCCGACCGAAGCTATGGTCACCGCGAGGGACGCGCCTTCGGCGCTCCACGAATGGATACGTTGGAGCAACAAGGGCAGGGCGGCATTGGCTCCGGTGAAGGCTCCGGACAGGAGCAGGCGCGCGGCGATGAGGGAGGGCACCCCGGGTGCCAAGCGCAGTGCGCCGCGGGGCAGCAGGGACGGCAAGGTCAAGGGGATGAGGAGCAGCGCAGCTCCCAGGCTCGCCCATGCCCCCCATCCGTCGAGGGCACCGGAGAGCTGCAGTGCCAGGACCCCGGCTCCGGCGCCCATCGCCAACAGGGCCAGACGCATGAGATTCCTCGGGCGTTCACCCTGCTTGCGGGACACGAGGGCAAGGACGCGCACCAGCGGCACCACGGCGAGGGTCGCCACCAGCGGAACGGCGCCGAAGAGCCAACGCCAACTCAAGTGGGTGGCCACCCATCCCGCCAGTGCGGGCCCCACGAGGGAAGGGCCGACCCAAGCCATGGAGAAGGCCGCGAAGAAACTCGGCCGATGGGCGTCGCAGACCACTTGGCCCACCAGCACGTACAGGGGCACCACACCCAGGCCCGCACCGATGCCCTGGAGCATTCGTCCCAGGACGAAGAGGGCCACGTGTGGGGCGCTTGCGCACACGATCATGCCCGCCAGGAACAGGGCGGTGCCCGCCAGGAGCACTCCTCGCGCCCCGCGCCAGTCGCACAGGGCTCCGGCGACGACGGTGGTGACCAACTGGGCGGCCAAGGCCGCCCCACTGGCCACGGAGAACCATGACTCGGCGCCCAGGTCGGCCACGACATTGGGCATGACCGTGGTCGTGGCCAGGGCTTCGAAGGCGAGGATCGTGATGAGCAGGACCGAGCCGACCATGAGGGAGATTTCGGTGGGACTCCACTTCGTCGCGGTGGCATCGTGGTCGGGCATGGGGTCGATTCTTCCACGCCAGAGCCCCGCCCTCGTTCTCGGAGCGCCCCATGGTGACGTGTCACCCACCCGGCAAGGTCGGCCCCGGGCGAGGACCTGCGCGGCACAGGCGTAGGATCGTCCCTGCCGCCGCCTGTCTCGCGGATGGTGAACGACGAAAGGAATACCTCCGTGCTGCGTACACATGAGATCGGGTCCTTGGGACTCGACACTGTCGGACAGAGCGTCACCCTGACCGGATGGGTGGATCGTCGACGGGACCACGGAGGGGTGGCCTTCGTGGACCTGCGCGACGCCGGCGGCATCGTCCAGGTCGTCGTCCGGGACGAGTCCGTGGCCCACGAGCTGCGCAGCGAATTCGTCCTCCAGGTCACCGGTGAGGTCTGCGCCCGCCCCGAGGGCAACGAGAACGTCAACCTGGCGACCGGTGCCGTGGAGGTCATGGGTGATGACATCACCGTCCTCAACACCTGCGCGCCCCTGCCCTTCCAGATCTCCAGCCACGCCGAGGACGCCGGCAACGTCGGTGAGGAGACGCGTCTTCGTCACCGCTACCTGGACCTTCGCCGGGAAAAGGCCCAGAAGGCCATGCGCTTGCGCTCCGAGGTCTCCCGGGCGGCCCGCGACACCCTGTACACGCACTCCTTCGTGGAGGTCGAGACCCCGACTCTGACCCGTTCCACCCCCGAAGGCGCCCGCGACTTCATCGTCCCGGCACGCCTGTCGCCCGGATGCTGGTACGCGCTGCCGCAGTCGCCGCAGCTCTTCAAGCAGCTGCTCATGGTCGGCGGCATGGAACGCTACTTCCAGATCGCCCGCTGCTACCGTGACGAGGACTTCCGCGCCGACCGTCAGCCGGAGTTCACCCAGCTGGACATCGAGATGAGCTTCGTCGAACAGGACGATGTCATCGCGGTGGCCGAGGACGTGCTGAAGAACGTGTGGGCTCTCATCGGCGTTGACCTGCCCACCCCGCTTCCACGCATCACCTTCAAGGATGCGATGGAGAAGTACGGCTCCGACAAGCCGGACCTGCGTTTCGGTCTGGAGCTGGTGGATCTCACCGAGTACTTCGCCGACACGCCCTTCCGCGTCTTCCAGGCCCCGTACGTGGGCGCGGTGGTCATGCCCGGGGGCGGTTCGCAGCCGCGCCGCACCTTCGACAAGTGGCAGGAGTGGGCCAAGGCGCGCGGCGCCAAGGGCTTGGCCTACGTCACCATCGGCGAGGACGGGACGCTGGGTGGGCCCGTGGCCAAGAACATCACCGAGGTCGAGCGTGAGGGTCTGGCGGCGGCCACCGGTGCCGAGCCCGGCGACTGCATCTTCTTCGGAGCCGGTGCCCCCACCCCCGCCCGCGAGCTCCTGGGCGCTGCCCGACTGGAGATCGGCAAGCGCTGCGGACTCATCGACGAGGACGCATGGGCTTTCACCTGGGTGGTCGACGCGCCCCTGTTCAAGCCTGCGGGCGAGGCCGTGGCAGAGGGGGACGTGGCGCTGGGCAACTCAGCGTGGACGGCCGTGCACCACGCCTTCACCTCACCCAAGCCGGAGTGGCTGGACCGCTTCGACGAGGATCCTGGCAACGCGCTGGCCTACGCCTACGACATCGTGTGCAACGGCAATGAGATCGGTGGCGGCTCGATCCGTATCCACCGCGCCGATGTGCAGGAACGGGTCTTCAAGGTCATGGGCATCGACGAGGAGGCCGCCCAGGAGAAGTTCGGCTTCCTGTTGGGTGCCTTCAAGTACGGAGCCCCGCCGCACGGCGGCATCGCCTTCGGCTGGGACCGCATTGTCGCCCTGCTCACCAAGGCCGACTCGATCCGCGACGTCATCGCCTTCCCGAAGTCAGGCGGCGGTTTCGACCCCTTGACCGAGGCTCCGGCGCCCATCGCCCCGGAGCAGCGCAAGGAGGCCGGTGTGGACGCCACACCGAAGAAGCGCGGTGAGGAGGCTGCCACGCAGGACCTGTGATTCACCGCTCGGCCGTGTGAACGGCCGCTGAGGTCTTGCCCGGTGGGGCGGCGCGCAGGGCGTGCCGCCCCACCGCCTTGTGTCTCAGACTTCTTGGCATATGCCTATGCATGGAGTATTCGGATGGTTAGAATATGCCATGGGCACTTCACTGACGCCGAACTCCTTCTGGATCCTCACCGTCCTGGCCAAGGGCCGACGGCACGGCTACGACATCATCCGCGAAGTGGCCCACCTGTCCCGGGGCAGCGCCACCCTGAAGACGACCTCCCTGTACGCAGCACTGGAACGCCTCGAAGCAGAGGGCCTGGTTGCCCGAGACGGTGAGGAGATCGTCGACGGTCGTGCCCGCCGCTACTACCGCCTCACCGACGACGGCGGCGACGTCCTCGACGCAGAGACACGAGCCCTGGAGTCCAGAGTCGCCATCGCGCGCGCCCGCCTGGACGCGCTGAAGAGACTGCGCGGTGCCCTTCCACGTCGGAAAAACGCATTGCCCCGTTCCGGCTTGGCCGGATGAGCCCGGGCAAGGCACGAACTCCATGAGAAGAGGAGCGACATGGCCGTCGACGACAAGGCATTCGAGAGACTTTTGACCTTCTACCCCAAACGGTGGCGTGAGACGAATGGAGAGGTCTTCCTCGCCACCGCCATCGAAGAGGCCCGAGTGCGCGGCCGGGAACGCCCCGACGCCGCGCTGCGCCTGTCCGCCCTCACCCACGGCTGGGGTACCCGCCTGGGCCTGCGAAGCGCCCTCGTGGCGGCGCCTGCGGGAGCGTTGCTCGCCTTGGCCCACCAGTGGATCTTCATGACGGTGTGGATCGATGTCGCTCAGGTCCACTCCCTCGACGCGGACCACCCCCTGCGCATCGCCCTGTCGATCGGAGAGAGCACCATCGCCCTCATCCTCATCCCCCTCCTGTCCCTCATCGCCATCGCCTCGCTCGTGCGGGTCGGAGGCCGGCTGCTGCCGCCTCGCGCCTCCTCGTCGTGGCCGGCGGGACAGCCGCCTTCGGTGCCGCATGGCTCGCACAGGTGGCACGGGTCTTCCTCTGGGCAGGAAACCCACAAGGAATCGGCGCCTGGACGGGCCTGGTCGACTCCGTGCAATGGTGGGCGCCCGTCCTGGTCATCACGAGCTTGGCCGCTCACCTGTCCGAGGAGATCCTGCGAGCCTCCGTGGCCAACCGGCTCGTGAGGATCCTTCTGGGCACGGCCGTCGGAGTCCCGCTCGGATGCGTGGCAGCCGCGCTCACCGGAGTACCCGTGGCCTGGCTGGCCATCGACCTGCTCGCACTGGGAGGAGCGATCATCCTGGCCCTTTCACGCGGAAAGGGTGTGTCAGACGAAGACACCGGCGCGGTCATCTCCCGACCAGGTCGAGGACGGCCCGTGCGAAAGGCCGTACCTCTCGCGGTGAGCCTGACCGTCTCCGTAGGCGCACTCACAGGCCTGGTTGCGGCCTCGTGGGACACGATCTTCGGCTTCTTGCCCGGGATCGCCCAACTGGGTGAAAGTCTCGCGCCGGGGTCCGGGGTGCCCGTCACCGTCTTCGGCCTGGACGGTCAGCAAATGGCCTTCCTTGCTCCACTCGTCCTGCTGCCGATGTGGGGAATCTGCGAATCGGCGATCGCGAGGCACTCGCACCTGAGCATCTGGGGGCCGATCGGGTTCCTGTGGACCGGATGGGCACTGGCGTCCCTGACCATCGTCTCCGACACAGTGGGGCAAACCGTACGCCGAGTCGCAGAGGCCACACACCTGTTCACCGACCCCAAGGGCTTCGACGTGCTGGTCACCATGCTTGTCGTCCTCACCCTGCCGGGCGTCGTGTGGCTGGTCGACCGTCACCTTCCACGCCGCTGGCCCGTGCGTCTGCCCGTCGCCGTCTTCGTCGCCTGCGCGTGGACGCTGTCGGGCCTCATCGTCCTCTTCGGCACCCCGTGGTTCTTCGCGCCCTTGGCGGCAGTGGTCCTCATCGTGCGCGTGTGGACCGTGAGACCCGCGCTCGGAGCCCCCGGGCAGAACCGTGGCGAACAGACCGACGGGCCGGGGCACTGACCCACACGAGGCGTCCCGGAGGGGGCAGGAGCACGTACCCGGTGGGAGCCGCGTGTCCCGATTGACGAGGACGGGGGTGTCAGTGAAATGATCCACCGGAGCCCCGCCTCGGCGTCCTCGCCGAGGCCGCCCTCGTCCCCGGCGCCCCGAGGACACCACGGACCCGAATCGTCTCCGAGGAGCACATGTGAGCCTGCCCGAACACTTCCGTCCTCGCCCCGCAGGTCTCCCGCAGGCCCACATGGTTCTTTCCGGGCCGACCTGGCGCGTGCAGGTCCTGACCGAACGCCTCATGCGCATCGAGTGGTCGCCCTCGGGCCGATTCGTCGACGGGCCCACGCAGATGGTGGTGGACAGGGGCTTCCCGGCGCCCGCCGGTGTCGTCGTGGAACGCGCGGGAGCCGGTGCCCAGGTGCGCACCCGACACATGACCCTGGACTACGACGGGCAGGAGTTCTCCTCACGCGGCCTGGTGGCCACAGTGCTGCGATCGGCCGGCTGGGAAGGCATGTGGAGGTGGGGGGAACACACCGACTCCGAATGGATCCACCTGCGCAACCTCCGGGGAACTGCACGCACCCTGGACAATGTCGACGGGCGGGTCGCCCTCGACGACGGGATCATGGACGGCCGTGGGATCACCGCTCTTGAGGACCCGACCATGATCCTCACCCAGGACGGGTGGCTGGAGGCGCGCGAAGAAGGCGCCAAGGACGTCTACGTGTTCGCCCACGGCCACGACTTCCGCGGCGCCATGGCCGACTTCTACCGGCTGACCGGCGCCCAACCCGTTTTGCCCCGACATGCGCTCGGCAACTGGTGGAGCCGCTTCCACCGCTACACGCAGGAGGAGTACCTGCAGGTCCTGGAGGCTTTCAAGGCTCGGAACGTCCCCCTGTCGGTCGCCGTCATCGACATGGACTGGCACATCACCGACGTGCCCGAAGGGCAGGGCTCCGGATGGACCGGATTCACATGGAACCGGGAGCTCTTCCCCGATCCGGCAGCCCTGGCCGACGAGATCCACGCCCGGGGACTGGCCCTGTCCCTCAACCTGCATCCCGCCGACGGCATCCGTCCCTTCGAAGACGCCCACGAGCGAGTCTCACGGCGTCTGGGTCTGGACCCCGCCCAAGGCAGACCCGTGCCCTTCGACGCCGCCGACCCGGAGTTCCTCCAGGTCTATCTGGAAGAGGTCCTGCACCCCCTGGAGGACCGGGGCGTCGACTTCTGGTGGATCGACTGGCAGCAGGGAACCCACACCCGCCTCCCCGGCCTGGACCCCCTGTGGGTCCTCAACCACCTGCACGTCCTCGACAACGCTCATCGCCGTGGTGGACGTGGACTCACCCTGTCGCGTTACGCGGGCCCCGGATCCCACCGTTATCCGGTGGGCTTTTCCGGGGACACGATCATCACGTGGGACTCACTGGACTTCCAGGCCGAGTTCACCGCCACCGCCTCGAACATCGGCTACGGCTGGTGGAGTCACGACATCGGCGGACACATGGGTGGTACGCGCGACGGGGAGCTGTCCACCCGCTGGGTGCAGCTCGGAGTGTTCAGCCCCATTTTGCGCCTGCACTCGACGACCAACCCCTTCACCGCCAAGGAACCGTGGCGCTTCGGGGAGCGTGAACAGCACGTGCAGGAGGACTTCCTGCGTCTGCGGCACCGCTTGGTGCCCTACCTGCACAGCGAGCAGTTGTGGGGCCACGAGTCGCTGCAGCCGCTGGTCCAGCCCATGTACTGGGAGGACCCGACTCACCACCAAGCCTGGGAGGTGCCGAACCAGTTCATGTTCGGCCGCCTGCTCACCGTCGCCCCGGTGACCACCCCCGCGTCCTCGGTCACGGACATGGCGCGAATGGACGCCTGGCTGCCCGAGGGGTGCTGGACCGACCTGCTCACCGGCCTGTCATACGAGGGTGGGCGCCGCATCGCCTTCCAGCGCCCTCTGGAGGAGGTGCCGGTTCTGGCCCGTGCCGGAGCCGTCCTGCCCCTGGCAGGGATTGCTTCGCCCTCCCAGGCGCTGCACCGAGGGGAGTGCGGTCGGCTCTCGGTCGACCTTCCCGAAGCCGTCGAGGTCGTGGTCGTTGCCGGGGCCGATGGGCACTACATCCTCGTCGAGGACGACGGGGGCGAGGGCGGAGCGCAGGTGCGCACACGCATCACCTGGTCCGAAGCCGAGCGGGAACTCACCATCCACGAACCAGAGGGACAGGCGGAACTGATCCCGGCCGGACGCCGCTGGGCAGTGCGGGTCCTCGGAGTCCGCGGGCCCGAGCCGTTGTCGCCCTGCGCCGCTGAATCCGCGGTCGGCGACGCCTCGGTTCAGGCCCGGTGGGAGGCTTCGACCGGCGCCCTGTGTGCGATGATCCCGCCCTCGATGGTGGGTGCGCCGGTGCGCATCGAGACGGACTCGGCGCTTCCCGAAGCGGCGAGCATTCCCGGTCGGGTGCGTCGAATGCTGGAACGGGCACGCGCGGACGTGGGGCGCAAGGAGGAGGTGCTCCACCTCGTGTCCCGACAGAGTCCGCTGGTGGCCCTGGGGCAGATCGTCTGCTCCGACATCCCCGAGGACCTGCGCATCGCCCTGGTCGAAATCCTCACCGCAACCCCCACCCCCTCTGCGTGAGATTCGTCCGTCGCGTGGCGAGATTCGTCCGTCCGGGCGACGTACCGAATCAGGAGACAGGATCAGAACTCTCGCTCGAACTTCGTCAAGAGACGCGGGAGGTCCTGGCCACGTGTGGGACCGGCATGGATGCGGAATGACTCGCTGAGCGCCGGCGTGTCGAAGCACTGCTCAGTGGCCAACGGCACCACCGTGTACCCGACTGCCTCCAGAGCCATCCTTCGACGCTCCTCTTTCGCAGCCACCTGCGCACCGTCGGGACCCTCGTACTTCAGGTGAACCTGCGGGCTGATGGCTTCACGACGCCACCATGCGTCACGACCGCGGATTCCAGGACCGCCACCCCATCGGGGCAGGCGAGCATGAGGTCCCGCAGTCGTGCGCGGTGAATGAGCGATTCCTGTGTCCACCATGGAAGCGAGGCGGGCATGTGAAGGAAGGTTGAGCGGCGCAGCCTGACGGGAAGGTGTCCGGGTACATGGTCGCCGCGCGGCGAAATGAATGGCTGTGCGGGGTCCATGTCCACACCTTGGTCGGTCGCACGATGCGGCGGAAGACGCTCGAATGCTGCCTGCGGACAATCACCGTCCGGCTGCACCCCCTGTGGACAACTGCTTCCCCGTCCTCCCGTCGGCCCGAGCCGGGAGTCCCCTCGGTTGCGAGTTCCTTGCCAGGACGGACGAATCTCGTGGGATGACAGACGAATCTCACGGAGAACGGGGGTGGGCTGGGGCACAATTGAGGCATGTCCTACGTCGAGATGCACCCTGAAAACCCGCAGGCACGATTCGTCAAGAAGGCGGTGGACGTCCTGCGCGAGGGCGGAACCATCGCCCTGCCCACCGATTCCGGCTACGCAATTGCGTGCCTGCTCGGCAACAAGGAAGGCATGGACGTCATCCGCGAGATCCGCCGCCTGGACGACAAGCACAACTTCTCGCTGCTGTGCCACTCCTTCGCCCAATTCGGGGAACTGGTCATCGTCGGCAACTCCGAGTTCCGCACGATCAAGGCCCTGACCCCCGGCGCGTACACCTTCATCCTCAAAGGAACCAAGGACGTGCCTCGGATGACCCTCAACAAGAAGAAGCACACCGTGGGTGTGCGTCTGCCCGACCACGTCATCACCCAGGCGGTCCTGGCTGAACTCGGTGAACCTCTGCTGTGCTCGACCCTCATCATGCCGGGGGAGAGCGAACCGCTCAGTGACGGTTTCGAGGTTGACGAGAGGATCGGCCGCATGGTCGGCCTCGTCCTCGTCGGCCCCGTGGGAAGCACCGACCCGACCACCGTCGTCGACTTCACCTCCGGGGCGCCGGAGGTGGTTCGCAAGGGGGCGGGGGACACCTCCCTCTTCGATTGACGAGGACGGCCCACCACCTGTGACACATCCCGCGACGTAGTGGGACGAACACGACGAGAACCATGTCGGAGGCTCACCTAGTATTGGTTCTGATGAATCCCACGACCAAGGTCCTCACGCTCTGCCTCGTCGGAGCGCTCGTCGCCGGCGGCGCGACCGCAGCCGTGCGTGCGAACCGCTATGCCGACCGCGCCCTTGAAGGAACCACCGTCGCCGGAGTGGACGTTTCCGGCATGACGCTGGACGAGGCGGCTGCCGCCATCCAGTCCCGTGTGGACACCACGACCCTTTCGGTCGAAGTCGGCCAGTCCAGCGCCGAGTACACCCTCGCCGACCTGGGGGTGCAGGTCGATGCGAAGGCCAGTGCCGAAAACGCGCTCGCCGCCAACGCTGATCTGCTCACACGAGTCCTGCCCCACCAGGCGCACTCGGTCGATCTCGTGGCGGAGCGCGACCAGAGCGCGCAGTCGGGCGTCCTGGAGACCTTGGTGCGCAGCGCCGGAGCCCCTGTGGTCGACGCCGCGGTCAAACGCTCCGCCGACGGCGCCACGTACGTGGTCTCGCCCGCCTCCGAAGGGGTTGCGGTCTCGACGGAGGGTTTCGCCCAGGCGGTCGACCAGGCCCTGACCACCTTGCGCCCCTCCTCGGTGTCACTGTCCGTCGAACACACGACGCCGCGGGTGACCACCGAGCAGGCGAATGCGGTGGCTGCCAAGGCCAATGCGCTGCTCGCGCCGGAGGTCAAACTCACGGACGGAGTCGACAACTTCGTGGCCAGTGCGGCCGACAAGGCCGCTTGGGTGTCCATCCCGCAGTCCGGCGGCGTGCTGGGCGAGCCTGCCGTCGATGCCACCAAGGTGCGCGAGTGGGTGGACAAGGTCGCAGCCTCCACCAACGAGGAGGCGCGCCCCGGCCAGAAGAGCATCAACTCCCGCGGCGAGGTCGTCGGCGTCCAGTACGCCGGAGGCAAGAGCCTTCGCGCCAGCAACCAGGCCGAGGTCGCCAAGGGAGTGCTCCAGGCGGTCCAGGGCGGAGCCGCCTACGCCGGAGACTTCGACTACCAGCAGGTCGACCCGGAACTGGTGACGGTCAACGTCCCGGACTGGAACAAGGACGACGTCTACTCCCCGGCCGCAGGCCAGCGGTGGATCGACGTGGATCTCACCCAGAACACGGTCTCGGCATATGAGGGGCGCGTCCTGGTCCAGGGGCCGGTCTACATGGTGCCGGGCGCTCCGGGCACGGAGACGATCACCGGCACCTACGCCGTGTACCTCAAGTACGACGCCCAGACCATGCGCGGCGAGAACCTCGACGGATCCAAGTACGAGACCCCCGATGTCCCGTGGGTCATGTACTTCACCGGTGGCTACGCCCTGCACGGCGCCTACTGGCGCTCCGAGTTCGGGTGGTCCGGATACGGCGGCTCACACGGGTGCGTGAACATGCCGGTCGAGCAGGCCAAGTGGTTCTACGACTGGGCCGGCCTCGGCACACCCGTCATCAGCCACTACTGAGGCCTCCCGGTGGACCTCTTCGAGACCCAAGGGCTGGAGGACGTCGGCGTTCCCGCCTACGACCCGGCCGCGCCACTTGCGGTCCGCATGCGTCCCAGGACTGTGGACGAGGTCCTCGGCCAGTCCCACCTCTTGGGAGAGGGCGCTCCTTTGCGTCGCCTCCTCGAACCGGCCGTCGCCGGACGCCCTGCGGTGTCCTCGGTCATCTTGTGGGGGCCACCGGGAACAGGAAAGACGACCTTCGCCTACCTGGTGGCGAGGTCCTCCGGGCGGCACTTCGCGGAACTGTCCGCCGTCAGCGCCGGGGTCAAGGACGTTCGCGAGGTCGTGGCCTCGGCCAAACGGCGCACTGTGGCATCGGGAGAGGACACCATCCTTTTCGTCGACGAGGTCCACCGCTTCTCCAAGTCCCAGCAGGACGCACTGCTGCCGGCGGTCGAGAACCGGTGGGTGACCTTGGTGGCCGCCACGACGGAGAACCCGTCCTTCTCCGTCATCTCGCCTCTGCTGTCACGCTCACTCCTGCTGACCCTCAAACCCTTGGGTGACAAGGATGTCGAGGAGCTCGTGCAGCGTGCCCTGGCCGACGAACGCGGACTCGACGGACGTTGGACGATGGACGAGGACGCCCGCGCCGCCCTCGTCCGACTTGCCGGATCCGACGCCCGCAAGTCCTTGACCCTGCTCGAGGCCGCCGCCGGGGCCGCAGCCGACGCCGGATCGGAGGCCATCGACGTCGCCCATGTCGAAGCCGCGGCCAACCACGCGTTGGTGCGGTGGGACAGGGACCAGCACTACGACGTGGCCTCCGCCTTCATCAAGTCGATGCGCGGGTCCGACGTGGATGCCGCCGTCCACTACCTGGCGCGGATGGTCGAGGCGGGGGAGGACCCTCGCTTCATCGCCAGACGCGTGATGATCTGCGCGGCCGAGGACGTGGGCATGGCCGCCCCGGAGGTCCTGGCGACAACCGTTGCTGCGGCCCAGGCCGTGGCGATGATCGGCATGCCGGAGGCGCGGATCGTCCTGGCCGAGGCCGTCATCGCCGTGGCAACGGCACCCAAGTCGAATCGCGCCCTTGTGGCCATCGACACCGCATTGGCGGACCTGAGGGCCGGCAAAGGGGGACCGGTGCCCGCCCACCTGTGCGACGCCCACTACGCGGGGGCCCAGGCCTTGGGGCGCGGACAGGGCTACGTCTACGCACACGAGGCTCCCCACCACGTGGCGGCCCAGCAGTACCTTCCGGACGACCTGGTCGGTACCCGCTACTACGAACCCACCGACAACGGGACTGAGGCAATGCTCACCAAGCGCCTCCAGGTGCTCAGGGCATTGTTGGACCTGCGTTAGACTGTCCGGGTTGCCCACCGCCAGTGGGTGGCATTCCGCCTGGGGTCTTGGCCGAAGGACGAATGTCCGGGAGTGGACCCCGTGTCGCGGACAGAAGGTTCGTGACATGACATGACTGAGACAGGACAAGGAGATCCGTCAATGGCAGGAAACCGTTCCCGCAAGCAGGTGCGCGAGTCGCGTGCCCTCGGCTTGGCGCTGACCCCGAAGGCCGTCCGCTACTTCGAGAAGCGCCCCTACGGCCCCGGTGAGCACGGCCGCAGCCGCCGCCGCCAGGAATCCGACTACGCGGTGCGTCTGAAGGAGAAGCAGCGTCTGCGCGCCCAGTACGGCATCCGTGAGGCCCAGATGCGCCACGCCTTCGAAGAGGCCCGCCGCACCGCCGGCCTGACCGGTGAGAACCTCGTCGAGCTGCTCGAGATGCGCTTGGACGCCTTGGTTCTGCGCGCCGGCTTCGCTCGCACGATCCAGCAGGCCCGCCAGGTCGTCGTCCACCGCCACATCCTCGTCGACGGCAAGATCGTCGACCGCCCCTCCTTCCGCGTGACCCCCGGCCAGACCATCCAGGTCAAGCCGAAGTCGCAGACCACCGTCCCCTTCGAGATCGCCGCCCAGGGCATCCACCGTGACGTCCTGCCCGCCGTCCCGGACTACCTGGACGTGGAGCTGGAGCGTCTCAAGGCCACTCTGGTGCGCCGCCCGAAGCGCGCCGAGGTTCCCGTGACCTGCGACGTGCAGATGGTCGTCGAGCACTACTCGCGCTGACGCGCGAGCACCGAGGGACCCCGGGGCCGCAGGCCCCCGGGGTCCTTTGTCATGCCCGGACGTGCCGGAAGTCATCCACCCTCGTGCCCAGGGCGATGTGCCCGGGCAGGAGGGTCGCCACTAGGATGAGGCACCATGCGCACTTCTGAGATCCGCTCCCGCTGGCTCGAATACTTCGCCTCGAAGGACCACCACATCGCTCCTTCGGTCTCGCTCATCTCGCCGGAGCCCTCGATCCTCTTCACCGTGGCGGGCATGGTCCCCTTCATCCCGTACATCCTGGGAACCGAGCCGGCGCCGTGGGCGCGGGTCGCCTCGGTGCAGAAGTGCATCCGCACCAACGACATCGACAATGTCGGCAAGACCACCCGACACGGCACGTTCTTCCAGATGAACGGGAACTTCTCCTTCGGCGACTACTTCAAGGAAGGCGCCATCGACTTCGCGTGGGAACTGCTGACCACCTCCCAGGACGATGGCGGATACGGCTTGGACCCGGATCGCCTGTGGATGACCATCTGGGAGGAGGACGAGGTCTCCTTCGACCACTGGACCCGCACCATCGGCCTGCCCGCCGAACGCATCCAGAAGCTGCCCTTCGAAGAGATCTCCTGGTCCACCGGCCAGCCCGGCCCCGCAGGGTCCTGCTGCGAGATCCACTACGACCGCGGTCCCGAGTTCGGCCCCGACGGCGGCCCCAAGGTCGACACCGCCGGAGACCGCTTCCTGGAGATCTGGAACCTGGTCTTCGACGAGTTCGTACGGGGCGAGGGCGAGGGGCACGACTTCGAGCTTGTCGGCAAACTGGACAAGACGGCGATCGACACCGGCGCAGGTTTGGAGCGCATCGCCTACCTGCTGCAGGACAAGGCGAACATGTACGAGATCGACGAGGTCTACCCGGTCATCGCCGCAGCCCAGGAAATGTCCGGACGCACCTACGGTCGGGGAGCTGCCGGCCCGACAGCCGGTGCAGCCTGGGCCGATGACGTGCGCATGCGTGTCGTCGCCGACCACGTGCGCAGCGCCCTCATGCTCATCAACGACGGCGTGCGTCCCGGCAATGACGGTCGGGGCTACGTGCTGCGCCGCCTCATCCGTCGTGCCGTGCGCTCGATGCGCCTTCTGGGAGTGGAGGAGGCCACCTTGCCGACTCTGCTGACCGCCTCCAAGGAGGTCATGAAGCTGTCCTACCCGGACCTGGAGGCGAACTGGGCCGCCATCCAGGACGTCGCCTACGCCGAGGAGGAAGCCTTTCGGCGCACCCTGAGTGCGGGTACGACGATCCTCGACACGGCGGTGGCCAAGGCCAAGGAGGCAGGGCAGAAGGTTCTGCCCGGCTCGTCGGCCTTCGCCCTGCACGACACCTACGGGTTCCCCATCGACTTGACCTTGGAGATGGCTGCCGAACAGGGCCTGTCCGTCGACGAGGACGCTTTCCGCACCCTCATGCAGGAGCAGAAGGACCGCGCCCGCGCGGACGCGCGCGCCAAGAAGGCCGGGCACACGGATGTGCGGGTGTTCCAGGACATCGAGAAGCAGATGGGTGGCGGCTCGCAGTTCCTCGGCTACTTGGACAACGCTGCCGAGGCGAAGGTCACCGCAATCCTCGTCGAAGGCGTTCCGGCGCCTGTGGCCACCGCGCCCGCGAGCGTCGAAGTGGTCCTGGACCGCACCCCATTCTGGGCCGAGATGGGCGGCCAGCTGGCCGATCACGGCACCATCCGCACCGGCGAGGGCGGCAATGTCGAGGTCGATGACGTGCAGGCCCCCATCAAGGGCCTGGCCGTCCACCGCGGTACCTTGACCGAAGGCACCTTGGCCGTGGGGGACAGGGCGTGGGCGCAGATCGACATCACCCGGCGTCTGGCGATCGCGCGCGCACACACCGCCACCCACATGGTCCACAAGGCGCTGCACCAGATCGTCTCCGACCAGGCCAACCAGGCCGGTTCGGAGAACTCGCCCTCGCGCCTGCGCTTCGACTTCCGCCACTCCAGTGCCTTGGCCAGCTCCCAGATGGACGACATCGAATCCCTGGTCAACGAGAAGCTGGCGGAGAACCTTCCGGTCACCGACGAGGTCATGCCCATCGAACGGGCGCGCAGCATGGGCGCCATGGCCCTCTTCGGCGAGAAGTACGGCGCCGAGGTCCGTGTGGTCTCCATTGGAGGGGACTGGTCCAGGGAGCTCTGCGCCGGGACGCATGTGCCCTCAACCGGACACATCGGGCGCATTGCGGTCCTGGGTGAGGGCTCCATCGGCTCGGGAGTGCGTCGCATCGACGCGCTGGTCGGCGCCGGAGCCTACGACTTCCAGGCGAAGGAACACGCCCTCGTCTCGCAGGTGACCACCATGCTGGGTGGGCGGCCCGAGGACGTTCCCGGCCGACTCGAATCCCTGCTCACCCGCCTGCGCGAGGCCGAGAAGGAACTGGACAAGGTCCGCACCTCCCAGGCCCTGGCCCGCGGTGCCGAGCTGGCGGCCGGCGCGAGGAAGCTCGGGAATCTGCGCGTGGTGCGCGCCTACGTGGGGGAGATGCCCTCTGCCGACGCGGTCCGGGCTCTTGCCCTGGACGTGCGTGAACGTCTGGGAGAGGCAGAGCCGGCAGTGGTGGTCCTCATCGGCGTGGTCGACGGCAAGCCGAGCGTGGTGGCCGCGACGAATGCCGCTGCACGCGAGGCCTTGGTCAAGGCCGGGCCGATCGTGCGCGTGGCCGCCAAGATCCTCGGCGGAGGTGGAGGAGGCAGGGACGACGTCGCCCAAGGCGGCGGACAGGACGCTTCCGCCGTCGATGCGGCGCTGGCGGCGGTCGAGACGGAGGCGCTGCCCAGGTGAGCTTGCGACGAGGAGTGCGCCTGGGCGTGGACGTGGGCACCGTGCGCATCGGTGTGGCTCGCAGTGACCCGGAGGGCATCCTCACGGTGCCCGTGGAGACCCTGCGGCGCGCCGACGACGGCAGCGAGATCCACCGCCTGGTGGAGATCGCCCGCCGCTTCGACGCGATCGAAGTCGTCGTTGGCCTGCCGCGTCACCTGCGTGGGGGCGAGGGCGTTTCCGCCAAGGGAGCTCGACGTTACGCCCGTCGCATCAAAGGTGAGTTGCCTGAGGCACGTGTGACCATGGTGGACGAACGGCTAAGCTCCAACCAGGCCCACTCCAGGCTCCGCGAGTCAGGTGTGGCCGAACGTGACCACCGAGACGTCGTGGATCAGGTGGCCGCGCAGATCATCCTCGAGCAGGCTCTCGACATGGAACGGATGGGTGGACGCCCACCCGGCGTCCAGGTCGAGGGTCCCGACCGGAAGGCGACCTCGTGACCGACAACGGCGCTGAGCGCCCACGTTTCCGTTCACGCAGCGAGATCCACGCCGAGGCGCATGAGCGCGCTCACGTGGAGTTCCTGCGAGAGACCGGCCAGCTGCCGGTCATCCCGCCTTCGGACGCCTCGGCGCCCTCCGCAGGGACAACGGGTACCGGGCCGCGAACCGCCGGCGCGGCCACGCCACCGGTGCGCGAGGCACCGACCACTCAGGTTCGACCTGCGGCATCGACGCCTCCAGTCGTGCCCACCCGCCGCGCTGGTCGCCACGCGCGGGCGCCCGAATCGGAGACGCGGCTGCCTTCGCGCGCGGCCCGCAATGCCGCTGCTCGAAGCGACCAGCCCAGGGGCGACACGGGTCTGGACGCCCGTGTCCCCTCCCCTTCCAGCACCGGGCCCTCCGCCGGAAGCCCCCCGCCAGCGACGCCGGTTCCGCCCACCCGCTCGGCGCGCAGCACCGCCACACCGCCCGCAGCGCTTTCGCCCACGACACCATCGGTGACCACCGGGTCGACTCCGGCCGTTCCCCGGCGCACCCCGACTTCTTCGACGGGGGCCACCCCGGTCGTGCCGCCTCGCACCACACTGCCCAGGACGAGCGGATCCACGCCTGTCGGACCGCCTCGCACCTCATCGCCAGTGACCACCGGGTCGACTCCGATCGCCTCCGCCACCCCCTCTCCGGCCGCGTCACCAGCAGCCGGGTCCACACCCTTGTCGACCTCGCCCATTTCTCGACCTGCGAGGTCGACGCCTTGGACGGTGCCCTCGTCCTCCTCGACGCAGCCGTCGTCGCGCGCATCGAGCGCGCCCTCGGCCTCCATCTCGGACCTGGACCCGCTGACGACCTCGTCGACGACGATTCCCCGGCCCGTCACCCCGGGCACCTCCTCGACCTCAAGGGGTGAAGCGCCCGAGGTGAAGGCCTTCGCCCCCGACCCGTCCGACACCGCTTCACCCACGCCTTCGGGGTCCTCGGGGCGACGTTGGCGGCCCACGGGGGCCTCGAGCACCGGGGACACCAACGCGACCGAAGCGACCACTGGGGCATTCCAGACCCCTGCCGCGTGGGCCTCCGGTCTCGGGGAGACCAAGCCCATGCCGCCCAGGCGTCCTCGTCACCACACCGACGAGGTCAATGACGAGCTCTTCCCCGGCACGACCGGGAGACGCTCCCAGCCTCGCGCCACGACGCCGCCACCCACGGTGGACCTGGTCACCGTGGCGCCACCAAGCGAGGAGCCCGGCGTCAACCGTGGTGGGACTGATGCGGGGGAAGCCCCGGCCGAGCCCGATGTCTTCGACGTCGTCGCTCCGCTGGCAGCGGCCTCCGAGGAGGACGAGTCGACGGGAATGCGCTCACGCCGACTGGAGCACGAGCGCCGGGAGGCGCGTCGGCGTCGCAGGTGGCGCAGAGTGCGTGCCTTCTTCGTCCTGCTCCTCGTCCTGGGACTGGTTGCCGGAGCGGGCTGGTACGCCATGCGTTTCGTCTTGAAGGACCAGACGAGTGTGCAAGAGGCGGACGATTTCACCGGACCGGGCAGCGGACAGGTGTCCGTGGTCGTCAGCCAGGGCGAATCCGGAGCGGACATCGGACAAAAGCTCGTCGACGCCGGAGTCGTGAAATCGGTGGCCGCCTTCACGCGCGCTTGGGAAGCCAACAAGGCCGCCCAGTCGATCCGGCCAGGCACCTACTCCCTCATGAAACAGATGAGCGCCTCCGACGCCATTGCCGCGCTGCTGGACCCGGCTCGACGCACGGACAACACCGTGACCGTCAACCCCGGTGAGACGGTTGCGCAGGTCGTGGAGAGGATGAGCCAGGTCACCGAGTTCTCCAAGGAGGACCTGGACAAGGCCTTGTCCAATCCCACCGCGCTGGGGCTTCCCGCAGAGGCCAAGGGCAAGGTCGAAGGATGGCTTGCCCCCGGCACCTACGAGGTCGAGAAGGCGGACACGCCCGAAACGATCTTCCAGGAGATGATCGCCGCGACGATCCAGACCTTGGACGAACTCAAGGTGCCCGCCGCCCAGAGGGAGACCGTCCTGACCAAGGCGAGCATCTTGGAACGCGAGGTCAACATCGACCAGTACCTGCCCAAGGTCGCGCGGGTCATCGAGAACCGTCTGGCCAGCCCGCAAGGCGAAACCCTCGGGAAGCTGCAGATGGATTCGACGGTCCTGTACGGCGTCGGCAAGAGCGGCGGTATTCCCACTGCCGAGGACCTGGCCAACGACAACCCGTACAACACCTACCTGCATGCGGGGCTGCCGCCCTCACCGATCGCCCAACCGAACCGCAGCGCCATCGAGGCGACCCTCAAACCCGCCGACGGCACGTGGCTCTACTTCGTCACCGTCAACCTCGACACGGGTGAAACGCTTTTCGCGACGACAGTTGCCGAGCAGGCGGAGAACACGAAGAAGCTCGAAACCTACTGTGCCGCCCAGTCGGGGAAGTGCTGATGCCGTGGGCCGCGGTCATCGGCTCGCCGATCGACCACTCGCTCTCGCCGGTCCTGCACACGGCGGCGTGGCGCAGCCTGGGACTCGACGGTTGGACCTACAGGAGGATCACCTGCGAACAGTCGCAGGTCGGCCACCTGCTGTCCTGCTTGGACCAGGAGTGTCGGGGTCTGTCCGTGACGATGCCGTGCAAGCAGGCGGTCATCCCGCTGCTTGACGCCGTCGACCCCTTGGCCCAGGCAGTCGGCGCCGTGAACACCGTCATCCCCACCGCGGGGGTGCTCACCGGCTTCAACACGGATGTCGCGGGAATCCAACGGAGCCTGGAGGCGGTGTCGGTGCGCTCCGGTGCGCCCCCGCAAAGGGCACTCGTCATCGGAGCAGGAGCCACCGCCTCTTCGGCCTTGGCAGCCCTGGGAGGAATGGGCATTCACGACCTGACGGTGGCGGCGCGGCGCTTCGGCGGACCGGATTCGGTCGTGGCCGCGGCCACGCGCCTGGGCCTCGAATTCACCCCCGTGTCCTTCATGGACGTCGACGGCGTCGTGGCAGCCATCGACAGGGCCGATGTCGTCGTGTCCACCGTGCCTGCGCACGTGTGCGACCCGCTGGCGGCCCGGGTGCGGCCCCGCCCCACCCAGGTGCTCCTCGACGTCGTCTACTCGCCACGCGAAACGGCGTTGCTGCGCGCGTGGAAGAGCCACGGCGGGGCCTTCTCCCACGGGCTCGACATGCTCACCCACCAGGCGCTCATGCAGGTCAAACTCATGACCGGCCGCGACGCCGACCCTACGGTGATGCGGGAGTCGTTGGACGAGGCGGTCGGCCCGACGTGCTGATCCTCGACATCATCCGCGCCCACCTCAACGCCCGTGACGAGACCGAGTTGCTCGCCGGTTTCGTCACGTGGATGGTGGTGGGCTGGTGGACGTGGAGGGTCGGCTGGCGCATCCAGCGGCGCTACCTCATCGAAGCCGGCCTGACCCCCATGCGGCGCACCTTCCTGTGGTGGTTGGTCGTCATCCCCGGATTCCTCGTGGTCCTCGTCGCGCAGCAGCGTCCCGCATCACCTGCAGTGGTCACAGTCGCGATGATCGGCATCCTCCAGGCGATCGTCGACGCCAGGACGCACCGTCTGCCCGACGCCTACACGCGGATGATGGGACTGGGGGTGCTTTCCGGGCTGGTGCTTGCCGCAGCCATGAACTCGTCGCCGGGCTGGACGCTGGTGCGTGCCGCCATCGGTGCCATGGTGTGGTTCGTGCCCCTGTACATCGTGCACCGGCTCCCCGGGGGCCTCGGGCGCGGAGACGTGAAGCTCGCGCCGGTCCTGGGCGGGTTGGTCGGCGTGGTGGGTGTGGACGCCGCGCTGGGCGGACTGGTCCTGTCCTTCGTCGCGGCGGGCCTTGCCGCCCTGTGGACCATCGTCGTGGGGTCGGCGGGCACCGAGTCGCGCATCCCCATGGGCCCTTGGCTCATCGGTGGGGCCTTGGCTGCGCACATGCTGTGGGGTGTGGTCCCGGACTGGCTGTGAGCCCGCCCTTCGGACCCGTGGGCGGGGGCTGCGGCGCAGGTGCGACGATGGGCCGGTGAGTCTGTCACCTGGAATTGCATGTCGTCTCAAACGCGACCCCAACGGCCTTGTGGCCGCCGTCATCCAGCAGTGGGACACCCGTGAAGTCCTCATGGTCGGATGGATGGACGATGAGGCGTTGCACCGGACCCTCACCAGCGGCCGCGTCACCTTCTGGTCGCGCTCCCGTCAGGAGTACTGGCGCAAAGGCGACACTTCGGGCCACTCCCAGTGGGTCAAGTCCGTACGCATCGACTGCGACGGAGACGCCCTGCTGGTCGAGGTCGACCAGGTGGGAGCGGCATGCCACACGGGGGCGCGAACGTGTTTCGACCAGGGCGGATCCTTGGAGGCCGTGGTGGGGGAGAGGTCCGAGAAGTGAGCGGCGCCGCGTCACACACGCCCGCCTGGGGACAGGTGTGGCCCTCACTGGAGGAGTTCCGCGAACTGGCGCGCACCCGCAGGGTCGTGCCGGTCGTACGCAGGGTCCTGGCTGACGAGGTTTCCGCGGTGGGTGTCCACCGGCAGTTGGCCGACGGGCGCGTAGGGAGCTTCATCCTCGAATCCGCCGAGCATGACGGGTCATGGGGACGGTGGTCCTTCGTCGGGGTGCGTTCGGTGGGGGCGATCATCGCCGAGGGCGGGCGGGCCCGCTGGGAAGGAGCCGTGCCGTCCGGTGCGTTGGAGGAGGGCCCTGTCCTGGATGTGCTGCACCGGGCCCTTTCCACCCTGCGGACCGAGCACATTGCGGGACTGCCGCCGCTGACCGGCGCCCTCGTCGGCGCTTTGGGGTGGGGGATCATTCCCGAATGGGAGCCCACACTGACCCCCCACGCCCCGCGCGAACACGACCTGCCTGACGCGGTGATGTGTCTGACGACGGATGTGGCGGCCATCGACCATTCGGACGGGTCCGTGTGGCTGGTGGCCACCGCTTTGAACATGGACGGATCCGATGAAGGCGTGGACGAGGCCCACGCGCAGGCCCTCCAGCGCCTCGACGCGATGACCCGGGACCTGGCGCGCCCCCTGAGCCCGTCGGTGCTGGGACTGTCCCCGCGCGAGAGCGCACCTGTGCAGGTGCGTCACCGGACGGCGCGTGCGGACTTCGAATCCAGTGTGGTGGCCGCCAAGGAGGCGATTCGCGACGGCGAGGTCTTCCAGGTGGTGCTCTCCCAACGCGCCGACGTGACCACGGATGTGGGGGGTCTGGACGTCTACCGTGTGCTCCGCACCGTCAACCCTTCGCCCTACATGTACTACCTGCGTCTGCCGGACGGGAAGGGTCAGACCTTCGAGGTCGTCGGTTCGTCACCGGAGACCCTTGTGCGCACGCAGGGGCGCGATGTGTGGACCCATCCGATTGCGGGCTCCCGGCCACGTGGAGCCGACGCCGCCTCGGACCGACAATTGGCGGCGGAGCTGCTGGAGGACCCGAAGGAACTCTCCGAGCACGTCATGCTGGTCGACCTTGCCCGCAACGACTTGTCGAAGGTGTGCGAGCCCGCCACTGTCGAGGTCGCCACCTTGATGGAGATCAAGCGCTACTCGCACATCCAGCACATCTCCTCAACGGTCACCGGCAGACTCCGCGAGGACGTGGACGCCCTGGACGCGTTGGTGGCGACTTTCCCCGCCGGCACCTTGTCCGGGGCGCCCAAACCTCGGGCGATCAGGCTGATCGACGAGATGGAACCGGCTGCCAGGGGTTTGTACGGAGGGGTGGTCGGGTACGTGGACTTCGCCGGGGACGCCGACCTGGCCATCGCCATCCGCACGGCAATCATGGCCGGAACAGTGGCCTCGGTCCAGGCCGGTGCGGGCCTGGTGGCGGACTCGGTCCCTGCCACCGAATACGAGGAGGCCCGGAACAAGGCGGCCGCCGTGGTCCGGGCCATCGTCACGGCCTCACAGCTCGGACCAGTGGACCTGGCAAAGGCCTGAATGTCGCGGGTGACCGCATGACGGCTCGTTTTCGTGGGACAGGTCACGTGGCGATAGCATGCGAACTGCTCTCGCAGGAAGGAACGGTGCATGAGCGTTCTTGACCAGATCATTGCCGGGGTTCTCGAAGACCTGAAGGTGCGGGAGGCCGCTGTGCCAATGGACCAGATCAAGGAGAGGGCCCGCAGGGCACCGGACGCGATCGATGCCCTGGCCAGCTTCCGTGCGAACCCGGGTGCGGTCTCGATCATCGCCGAGGTCAAGCGCCGGTCGCCCTCCAAGGGCGCCTTGGCCGACATCCCGGACCCCGCCAGCCTTGCCGCCATGTACGAGGCCGGGGGAGCAACCGCCATCTCCGTGCTCACCGAGCACCGTCGTTTCGGCGGCTCACTGGCGGACCTGGACGCGGTGCGTGCACGGGTCGACGTGCCCGTCCTGCGCAAGGACTTCATCGTCACCCCCTACCAGGTGCATGAGGCGCGGGCCCACGGGGCCGACCTCGTCCTGCTGATCGTCGCCGCACTGGACCAGAACGCCTTGGTCTCGCTGCTCGAGCGAGTCCACTCCCTGGGCATGACCGCCCTGGTGGAGACCCACTCGCGTCTGGAGGCGCTGCGTGCCCTGGACGCGGGAGCACGCTTCATCGGGGTCAATGCCCGTAACCTCAAGACCCTCGACGTGGACCGGGGCGTCATCGACCAGGTGATCGACGTCATCCCGACCGATGTGGTCGCAGTCGCCGAGTCCGGCGTGCGTGGCCCCCACGACGTCTTCGAGTACGCCAAGGTCGGTGCTGACGCCGTCCTGGTCGGAGAAGCCCTGGTCAAGGCGGGACGACCTGCAGAGGCGGTGGCGGACATGGTCAGCGCCGGACAACATCCGGCCCTGTCCACGGACCGCAAGGCACGAGTGCGTGCCGCGCGACGGGAGGATTGAGCATGGTGGAGGCCGGGGCCGAGGGGCCCTACTTCGGACGCTTCGGCGGACGCTTCGTCGCAGAGTCCCTCATGGGACCCTTGGAGGAGATCGACAAGGCGTGGGATCGACTCAGATGCGACCCTGGGTTCCGCTCGCGCCTGGACGCACTGCTCACCGGGTATGCGGGACGTCCGTCACTTCTGACGGAGGTTCCGCGTTTCGCCGAGGACCTGGGCGGGGTGCGGATCTTCCTCAAGAGGGAGGATCTCAACCACACGGGCTCGCACAAGATCAACAACGTCCTCGGTCAGGCGCTGCTGACCAAGGAGCTGGGCAAGACCCGCGTCATCGCCGAGACCGGCGCCGGACAGCACGGGGTGGCCACGGCCACGGCGGCAGCCCTGCTCGGACTGGAGTGCACCGTGTACATGGGACGCGAAGACACCCGGCGTCAGGCCCTGAACGTCGCCCGCATGCAGATGCTCGGAGCCGAGGTCATTGCCGTCACCCAGGGCTCCCAGACCCTCAAGGACGCCATCAACGAGGCCTTCCGTGACTGGGTGACGAATGTGGAGACGACGAATTACGTCTTCGGCACTGCGGCGGGCCCGCACCCCTTTCCGACGCTCGTGCGTGACCTGCAACGGGTCATCGGTGACGAGGCCAGGGCCGAGCTGCTCGAGCGCGTGGGTCGGCTGCCGGACCTCGTGTGCGCGTGCATCGGCGGAGGGTCGAACGCGATTGGCACCTTCACGGCGTTCATCGAGGACGAGGGCGTCGAGATCCTCGGATGCGAGGCCGGAGGGGACGGATTCGAGACGGGACGTCACGCCTCCTCGATTTCCGCCGACCAGGTCGGTGTCCTGCACGGTGCCCGCACCTACGTCCTGCAGGACCGGGACGGACAGACCAGGGCCTCCCACTCGATCTCCGCGGGCCTGGACTACCCGGGTGTGGGGCCCGAGCACGCGTGGTTGGCGAGCACCGGGCGCGCCTCCTACGTACCCGTCCCGGACGTGGAGGCCATGGACGCTTTCCTGCGCCTGTCGCGAACGGAAGGAATCATCCCCGCCATCGAATCGGCGCACGCCTTGGCCGGGGTCAGGCGCTGGGCGCGCGACAAGGCTGCCGGACACGGGCCATGGGCGGCCGGGGAGGAACCGATCGTGCTCGTGTGCCTGTCGGGGCGCGGCGACAAGGACGTGGACACGGCATCGAAGTGGTTCGACCTGGGGCGTGCACGTGTCCAGGTGATCGACCCGAGTGCTGGACCCGCCGGAGTGGCAGTCGTCGAGGAGGGGTCACGGTGACCGGACGTTCCAGCGGCGCAGCCATCGACGCCGCCCTGGCCAGGGGCGACAGTGCACTCATCGCCTACCTTCCCGTCGGCTTTCCCGACGTGGACGCCTCCATCAGGGCCGGCAAGGTCCTGGCCGACGCAGGTGTGGACGCCATCGAGCTGGGCTTCCCCTACTCGGATCCAGGTATGGACGGACCGACCATCCAGAAGGCCACCACCGCCGCCCTCGAACGCGGCACCCACCTCGAGGACCTCTTGCGGGCGGTGGGAGAACTCACCGACCACGGGGTGGCGACACTGGTGATGACCTACTGGAACCCCGTCGAATGGTACGGCGTGGAACGCTTCGCGGCCGACTTCGCCGAGGTCGGCGGAGCGGGCCTCATCACTCCCGACCTGCCGCCGGAAGAGGGCGCCCAGTGGGAGGCCGCAGCCGCCAGGCACGACCTCGAATGCGTGTACCTCGTGGCTCCCTCCTCGCCCGGACGCCGCCTCGAACTCATCAGCGCCCACTCGCGCGGTTGGGTGTATGCGGCCTCGACGATGGGAGTCACGGGTGCCCGCGCCAGCGTGGACACCAATGTGCGTGAACTCGTGGCCCGCACCCGCCAGGCGGGCGCCCAGCGGGTGTGCGTGGGGCTGGGCGTGTCGACGGGACAGCAGGCCCGTGAAATCGGATCCTACGCGGACGGGGTCATTGTCGGCTCCGCCCTTGTGCGCACCCTCTTCGAGTCGGATCTGGACCGTGGCCTGCGGCGTCTGGAGGCGGTGGCCGCCGACCTCGTCAGCGGTGTGCGCGGATCGCGTGCATGATGGAGTCCATGACTTCCGACCTGCTCACCTCCGTCCTGCCCGCCTCGATCCCCTCACCTTCGCAGGGAGTCTGGTGGCTCGGCCCTGTCCCGATCCGCGCCTACGGCATCATCATCATGGTCGGCATGGTCATCGGCGTGTGGTGGGCCTCGCGTCGCTACAGGGCGCGCGGAGGCAATCCCGACGTCCTGGTCGACGCCGCACTGTGGGCGATCCCCTTCGGCATCGTCGGAGCGCGCATCTGGCATGTGCTCACCCACCTCCAGGACTACTTCGGGCCTGGGCTGGACCCGATCCACGCCCTGTACGTGTGGGAGGGGGGCATCGCCATCATGGGTGCCGTCACCGGCGGTGCGCTGGGCGTGTGGATCGCTCTTCGACGTGCGGGGGCACGCATGGGGCCGGTGGCGGACTCCGTGGCCCCTGCCCTGCTGCTCGCCCAAGCGATGGGCCGCTGGGGAAACTGGTTCAACCAGGAGCTCTTCGGAGGCCCGACAACCCTTCCCTGGGGCCTGGAGATCGACGACGCCCACCTGCCTGCCGGCTACCCCTCCGGGACCCTGTTCCATCCGACCTTCCTCTACGAGTCGCTGTGGAACGTCGCGATGATCTGCGTGCTGCTGTGGGTGGAGAAGCGTTTCCGGACGAAGTCGGGGCAACTCTTCGCCCTGTACCTGGTGGTCTACCCCTTGGGGCGCTTCTTCATCGAGAACATTCGTCTGGACGAGGCCTACGTTTTCTTCGGGCTGCGCGCCAATGCGTGGGCGGCACTGGGGATCTTCGCGGTCGGGGTGGTGCTCACATGGTACTTGGGTGCCTTCGGGGCGCCTCGTGAGGTGCTTGCCGAGGAGCGGTCGGACCTGTCCTCCACTGCCACCGACGAGGAAGCCGCCGAGGGGGACGAGGCCGACGAGGACGAGGCCGATGGTGCGAAGGTCGGTGGGCCCCTGGAGGAGGATGAGCCCGTCGGCGGGCATGGGCAGATGGCCGAGGGTGGAGCCTGTGTGCCGGATGAGCCCGGGGGAGTGGGTGACCAGGACGGGTCCGCCGAGGAGTCGAAGGAGAAGATCATCCCCGAAGGTCGGTGAAGCACTTCACAGGTCACTTCGAGGCGCCTCCAACGGCAGGAAGTGAGAGGTGCAGGGAGCGTAGGCACCTGTAGACTGACGCCATGCGCCGAGCAAAGATTGTATGCACCATCGGGCCAGCGACGAGCTCCCCGGAACAGATCCAGGCCCTTGTCGACGCGGGCATGGACGTCGCCCGGATCAACCGCTCCCACGGAACCGCCGCCGAACACGAGGTGATGATCGAAAGAGTTCGACGCGCTTCTGCCACCTCAGGTCGGGCGGTGGCCATCCTCGTGGATCTCCAGGGACCGAAGATCCGGCTGGAGACCTTCGCCGAGGGGCCCCAGGTGCTCGAGGTCGGGGAAACCTTCACCATCACCACCCGTGACGTCCCGGGAACCAAGGACCTCGTCGGAACGACCTTCAAGGGCCTGCCCGGCGACTGCGCCCCCGGAGACCGACTGCTCATCGACGACGGCAACGTCCAGGTCCGCGTAGTGGAGGTCAGCGACACCGACGTGGTCACCCGGGTGGAGGTCGGCGGAACGGTCTCCGACCACAAGGGCCTCAACCTGCCCGGCGTGGCGGTGTCCGTGCCCGCTCTTTCCGACAAGGACCGTGAGGACCTGCGGTGGGCGATGGACGTCGGCGCCGACTTCATCGCCCTGTCCTTCGTGCGCAATGCGAAGGACATCGAGGACGTGCACGAGGTCATGGACGAGTGCGGCAGGCGCTGCCCGGTCATTGCCAAGATCGAGAAGCCGCAGGCCGTGGAGGCGCTCTCCGAGATCGTCGACGCCTTCGGCGGCATCATGGTGGCCCGCGGTGACCTGGGCGTCGAGATGCCCCTGGAGCGCGTGCCCTTGGTCCAAAAGCGTGCGATCGAGCTTGCCCGGCTCGCCTCCAAGCCCGTCATCGTGGCCACCCAGGTCATGGAGACGATGATCAAGAATCCTCGACCCACCCGCGCCGAGGCTTCCGACTGCGCCAACGCCATCCTGGACGGTGCGGACGCCGTCATGCTCTCCGGTGAGACCTCCGTGGGTGCCTACCCGATCGAGGCAGTGCGCACGGTCGCCAAGATCATCGAGTCCACCGAGGAACTCGGCGGGGAACGGATCGCGCCGCTCGGAGCCTTCGCCGTGGACCGTCCGGCGCTCATCTGCCAGGCGGCAGGTGCCTTGGCCGAGCGTCTCGACGCGCGATATGTCGTCACCTTCACCCAGACCGGATCCTCGGCCCGCCGCATGGCGCGCCTTCGCAGCCCCATCCCGATGCTCGCCTTCACGCCCCTGGAGTCGACCCGCCGCCGCCTGGCCCTCACATGGGGTGTGCAGACCTATCGTGTGCCGGAGGTGCGGCACACCGATGACATGGTCTGGCAGGTCGACCAAGTCGCCCAGTCCGCACACCTGGCCGAGTTCGGTGACGAGCTGGTCATCGTGGCCGGCATGCCGCCGGGAACCGCAGGTTCGTCGAACTCGATCCGGGTCCACAAAGTGGGAGACGAGTTGGACTACTCGATCGGCGGTTCCCAGGCCTGAGATCGTCACATGTGGGGCGGCACTCCGTGGAGTGCCGCCTTCGTGTGTTTACGCACATCTGTTGCGAAATCATCGATGTCGTGTGAGACTTGACCGTCATCCACCGCGATGATGTCGTGGATGAGGCGCTGCCCCTACGAGGCGGCGCATTCCCACCACCTTGGACCCCCTTCGCCCGGGTTGCCTGTACGACTCGCGTACATACCTGCGGCGGAGTTCGGAAGAGGAAGAAGAGAAGATGATGAAGGAACTGAACACTGTGATCTCCCCGCCGGAGACCGTCAACGTGCGGGACCTGGTGCGCGACCGCCAGGCGAACAACCTGCGCGTGGATGTGCTCGCTGAAGCCGTTCGCCCGTGGTTCGCCGACTGGAGCGGGTCTCGTGAGGTGGCCGAGGCCATCGACGGGCTCTCCAGCCCCGAGCGGCGCGAGGCCGCAGCCCGATTCCTCGGGTTGGAGCTGGTCAGCGTCGCCTGACCGACATGCGAGAACAGGGCCGTCCTGACAAGATTGTCGGGACGGCCCTGTCAGCATTCGTTCCCACTGGAGATGGTTGTGCTTCCCCTCGCATTTTCGATCATTCTCGTCCTCCTCGCCGGCGTCGCGCTGGTGCGTGCGTCGCGTCTGCCCGCATCCGGTGAGGACTCGTCGAAGCGTCGACCGGCCACGACGCTGCGGGTGACCGCCGCTGCGATGATCGTCGTGGCGCTGGGTGTCCTTGGATTCTCCAGCATCTACACCCAGCAGGTGGGTGCCGCCTCCGTCCTGGTCAATTGGGATGGCACTGTGAACCGGACGCATGAGGGCACCGGCGTGGCCTTGAAGGCCCCGTGGGAGACGCGAGTCGTCTTCGACACCTTCTCCCAGACGCTCAACTACGCGGGAGGAAGCGAGGGCGGCCCCGCGTACACGGGTGGAAACGTCCAGGGCCAGCAGATCACGGCATATGTGCTGGGCGGAGCGGCTGCGAACTTCGACGTCACCATCACCTACAACCTCACTGGCACCTCCGTGGCGGATGTGTACGTCAAGTACCGCACCCAGGAGCGTTTCGTCGAACAGATCGTCTCGAAGCAGGCGTTGTCGATCGTGCGCAAGGTGCCCTCGTCGTACTCGGCGGTCGACTTCCGTGGCGCCAAGTCCATTGAAGCCCAGGAAGAGATGCTCAAGAAGCTCCAGGCGGGTCTCAAGCGCTACGGTGTCGAGGTCACCACGGTCGCCCTGCAGAACATCAAGTACACGCCCGAGGTCGAGTCCTCCCTCGAACAGGTTCAGACCGCCAAGGCCGCCGAGGAGACCGCGAAGGCGAATCTGGCGGCAAAGCAGGTCGAAGCACAGCAAAAGGTCGTCGAAGCAACCGCCGCCGCGGACGCCCGGCGCATCGAGGCCCAGGCCGAAGCCGATGCGAATGCGACGATCGCCAAGTCATTGACCCCCGAGGTGTTGCGTGCACGATGGATCGAGGCCATTGAGAAGACCGGGAAGACGATCGTCGTGCCCGAGGGCTCAGCCCCGCTGGTCAACGTCCCGGCGGAGTGAGACTGGGCGCACGGCAGCCGACGGCGTCCACTGCGCCGATGGCGTGGGCATCGAAGTGAAGTCGCGCCGCACGCCTTCAAACGAGGTCGCGGGTTCCGACACTGCCGGCCGGCGTCACCGGGTGGAACACGCCGGCGGGGCAAGCGCTCACGGGCCCGTGCTTCGCCGACCAGGTGCTCGAACCTGCGGTGACAGTGTCAGCGCAGGATGCGACACGCCGAAGGAGGGACCGCGTTCCGGGGGAACGCGAGAAGTACCCCGAGTGGGATTCGAACCCACAACAAGCCGGGTTTGAGCCGACCGCCTCTGCCAGTTGGGCTATCGGGGCGTGCGCCAAGGCGTGTGACCAGAATAGGATAGCCCCTGTCATCAGACCAAACGAGGACACAGCCATGAGTGAAGAGACCACACACAAGCGTAGGGTGCTCGTCGCGGAGGACGAGGGACTCATTCGTCTCGACATCGTCGAGACCCTGACGGGCGCCGGTTTCGACGTCATCGCAGAGGCGGCTGACGGTGAGGAGGCCGTGCAGTTGGCCCTGGAACTCGAACCGGACCTGTGCGTCATGGACGTGAAGATGCCGAAGATGGACGGCATCTCGGCAGCCGAGAAGATCCTGTCGGAGCTGTCCTGCGCAGTCGTCATGCTCACTGCCTTCAGCCAGACGGAGCTGGTGGAACGCGCACGTGACGCCGGAGCAATGGCCTACGTGGTCAAACCCTTCAGCCCTGCCGACCTCATACCCGCAGTGGAGATCGCCTTCTCGCGCCACCGGGAGATCGAGTCGCTGGAGGAGGAGATCGCCGATCTCCAGGATCGTTTCGAGACCCGCAAGCGTGTGGACCGCGCAAAGGGTCTGCTGCAGAAGAACATGGGCATGACCGAGCCCGAGGCCTTCCGGTGGATCCAGAAGACCTCCATGGACCGTCGCCTGTCCATGCGCGAGGTCGCCGACGCGGTCATCGACCAGGTGGAGGACTGAGTCCGCGCCCATCTTCCTGGCCGGCGTCGCTGTGCCGAGTTGGACGACCGGCGTCGGAGCCCCGAGTGGCCGGGGAAGCCCTGCTGGGCACGTCGGGCAAACAGGACCGGAAGGGTCCGCCCCTGCGCCCGGTGCGGCATTGGTGGCCTGGTCGACGTGCCGTCGAGCCCGGTCGGTGGGAGGGGGTTCAGCGGCGCCGGAGGATCCGGTTGGTCACGCGCCCGGTGGCCACGAGTTTGCCGCCCTCGTCAAGGACGTCGACCACGTGGACCGTCTGCGAGCCGCCCAACTGGAGGGCTCTGGAGGTGGCCGTCACCGTCCCGGAACTGGTCGAACGCAGGTGCGAGACATTGATCTCGGTGCCCACGGCAAAACCCTGGTCCGCCCCGAAGACGTCGCGGGCGTGGATCTGGGCGGAAAAACTTGCGGCCGTCTCGACGAGGACGGCGCTGGCACCCCCATGGAGAATCCCCGCACTCTGAGTGTTTCCGGCCACCGGCATTGTGACGACCGTTCGGGCCGCAGAGTGTTCGAGCACCTCGATGCCCATGCGTTCCATGAGGGACGCGGGCCACTGCGCGCCGACGAAGCCGCCCTCGCGAGAGGGATCGGGGACGCGGGGCGCGGATGTGGGGTCGATGTCGTGGGTCATGGGCTCTAGGGTGTCATGTGTGAAGGACACTCTGCTCATCATCGACGGCCATTCCATGGCGTTCCGCGCCTTCTACGCCCTGCCCGCGGACGGATTCCGCACATCCACCGGGCAGCACACGAATGCCGTCTACGGCTTCGTCTCGATGCTCGTGCGCCTTCTCGAACAGGAGAAACCCGAATACGTGGCTGTGGCCTTCGACGTGTCGCGCCACTCCTTCCGCACGGAGGAGTACCCGGAGTACAAGGGGACCCGTGACGCCACACCTGAAGAGTTCAAGGGCCAGGTCGGCCTCATCCGCCAGATCCTGGGGATGATGGGCATCGTCTCACTGTCGAAGGAGGGGTACGAGGCCGACGACATCCTGGCGACCCTGGCCCGCCGAGCGGCCGACGAGGGGATGCGGGTCCTGGTGGCATCGGGGGACCGTGACACCTTCCAGACGGTGACCGACCGGGTCACCGTCCTCTATCCGGGTCAGGGCGCCGGCGACCTGCGCCCCATGACCCCCGAGGCGATCGAGGCCAAGTACGGGGTCCCGCCGCAGCGCTACCCGGAGCTCGCCGCTCTGGTCGGCGAAACCTCCGACAACCTGCCGGGTGTGCCGGGAGTCGGCCCGAAGACCGCGGCCCAGTGGATCCAACAATTCGACGGGCTGGAAAACCTCCTTGCCCGAGCCGACCAGATCGGCGGAAAGCGTGGCCAGGCCCTGCGTGACCACATGGAGGACGTGCGTCGCAATCGCCGTCTCAACCGCCTGCTCACAGACCTGGACCTGGAGGTCGGGCCGCAGGACCTGCGGCGAGGGGGCACGGACAGGGGGGCTCTCGAAGGGCTCTTCGACACCCTCGAATTCGGGGGCCTGCGCAAGAGGGTCATGCAGGTGGCCGTCGCCGGGCCCACCGAGGCAGCGGAGCCGACTGTTGCCCAGGAGATGCCGGGTCCAGTCGAGGAGCCCGTGGTGGTCCTGGGAAGCGACGCCGCCGACATCGAGTCGTGGGCCGAGCAGGTGGGCGCCGACGAGCCCCTGGCCCTGTGGGTCGAAGGCAGGAGTGCACCCGCCGCCGGGCGGGTGGACCGCATCGTCCTGGCCACCCGCACGCGCGCCCTCGTGGTGGAGGACCCGGCACTTTTGGACTCTGCGGCCGAGCGCGCACTGCACGACCTCGTCACCGGATCCACCGACCTCACGTGCGCCGACTGGAAGGGTGCCTGGCACGCATGCCGCAGCCTCGGCTGGGACCTGCCCGCCCCGGCCTTCGACGTCTCCTTGGCCGCCTACGTCCTGCGGCCTGAACAGCGCAGCTACGAGGCACCCGACCTCGTCTCGCGCATTCTCGGCACGGACCCGGGCGGGCAGGAGGGCGCCACTGACGCCCTCTTCGAGGGCGACGGGAGCGGGGCCGCCTCCGAGGGGCCCGATTCCTCCCAGAAACGCAGCGCCCTGCTGGCCGCCTCCCTGCTGGCCCTGCGCATGCGCCTGGAGAGCGAACTGGCCGCAACCGGCGCCACCGACCTGGTGACGGGCATGGAGATTCCCGTTTCCCTGGTCCTTGCCCGGATGGAAGCCCTGGGCATCGCCGCCGATTCGGAGGAACTGGCCGCACAATCGACGGGACTGGGCCAGGACATGGAAAGTGCCCGGCAGGCGGCAGTGGCCGCACTGCCAGAGGGCACCGACGTCAACCTGGCCAGTCCCAAGCAGCTCCAGCACGTTCTCTTCGACGTCCTGGCCCTGCCGAAGACGAAGAAGACGAAGACGGGGTGGACGACGAACGCAGAGGCCCTGCAGGACCTGTTCGAGCGCACCGGGAACGAGTTCCTCTCGCACCTGTTGGCCCACCGGGAGCGCACGAAACTCAAGCAGATGGTTGACTCCCTGCTGTCCTGCGTGGCCGAGGACGGCCGCATCCACACGACCTTCTCCCAGGTGGTCGCAGCCACCGGTCGTCTGGCCTCGGCGGACCCGAATCTGCAGAACATCCCCGCACGCACCCCCGACGGCCTGCGGATCCGCAGTGGCTTCGTGGCCGGTGACGGCTTCGAGGCGCTCATGAGCGCCGACTACAGCCAGATCGAGATGAGGATCATGGCTCACCTGTCCGAGGACGCGGGTCTGGTCGAGGCCTTCAACTCGGGCGAGGACCTGCACCGTACGATGGCCGCCATGGTCTTCGGCGTGCCCGTGGATGAGGTGAGCTCCGAGCAGCGTTCGCGCATCAAGGCCACCTCCTACGGCTTGGCGTACGGGCTCAGCTCGTACGGCCTGTCCGCCCAATTGCGCATTCCCGTGGGGGAGGCCGCCACCCTTCGGGAACGCTACTTCGAACGCTTCGGTGGAGTCAGGGACTACCTTGCCCGAGTCGTCGAGCAGGCGCGCCGGAACGGGTGGACGCAGACGATGTTCGGCAGGCGCCGTTACCTGCCCGATCTGACCTCGGAGAACCGCCAGAGGCGTGAAATGGCCGAGCGCGCGGCGCTCAACGCCCCCATCCAGGGCAGCGCCGCCGACATCATCAAGATGGCGATGGTCGAAGTCGACAGACGCATCCGCGAGGCCGGCCTGGGCTCGCGCCTCCTCTTGCAGATCCACGACGAACTGCTGCTCGACGTCGCCCCGGGGGAGCGTGAGCAGTTGGAGTCCATCGTGCGGGAGGCCATGGCTTCGCCGGTGGCGATGTCGGTGCCTCTTGAGGTCGCCGTGGGCGTGGGCGGGGACTGGATGGCGGCCGCCCACTGAAAAGGGGCTGGACTTCGGTGGTCGGCCTGCTAGGATGATCGAGGCGTAGAAGGCGTCTCCCCATTCGGCGAGTGGTCCTTCGACGCTTGCAGCATTTGCCAACTGTCCAGTCCGTTTCGGAGATCACAACTACATGACCACCAACACGCCGCAGGTCGCGGTCAACGACATCGGGTCCACCGAGGACCTGCTCGCCGCCATCGACGAGACCATCAAGTACTTCAACGATGGTGACATCGTCGAGGGCACTGTCGTCAAGGTCGACCACGATGAGGTCCTCCTCGACATCGGCTACAAGACCGAGGGTGTCATCCTCTCTCGCGAGCTCTCCATCAAGCACGATGTCAACCCTGAGGACGTCGTCGCCGTCGGTGACCAGATCGAGGCGCTCGTCCTGCAGAAGGAGGACAAGGAAGGCCGTCTCCTGCTGTCCAAGAAGCGCGCACAGTACGAGCGCGCCTGGGGCCAGATCGAGAAGGTCAAGGAAGAGGACGGCGTCGTCACCGGCACCGTCATCGAGGTCGTCAAGGGTGGTCTGATCGTCGACATCGGCCTGCGCGGCTTCCTGCCCGCCTCCCTTGTGGAGATGCGTCGCGTCCGCGACCTGCAGCCCTACATCGGCCGCGAGCTCGAGGCGAAGATCATCGAGCTGGACAAGAACCGCAACAACGTGGTCCTGTCCCGCCGCGCCTTCCTCGAGCAGACCCAGTCCGAGGTTCGCACGAACTTCCTGCACACCTTGGGCAAGGGCCAGGTCCGCAAGGGCCATGTGTCCTCGATCGTCAACTTCGGCGCCTTCGTCGACCTAGGCGGTGTCGACGGCCTGGTGCACGTCTCCGAACTGTCCTGGAAGCACATCGACCACCCCTCCGAGGTGGTCGAGGTCGGCATGGAGGTCACCGTCGAGGTCCTTGACGTCGACATGGACCGTGAGCGTGTCTCCCTGTCACTCAAGGCGACCCAGGAGGACCCGTGGCAGGCCTTCGCCCGCACGCACGCCATCGGACAGGTCGTCCCCGGCAAGGTCACCAAGCTGGTCCCCTTCGGTGCATTCGTGCGCGTCGAGGACGGCATCGAGGGTCTGGTCCACATCTCCGAGCTGGCCCAGCGCCACGTCGAGCTGCCCGAGCAGGTCGTCAAGGTCGGTGACGAGGTCTTCGTCAAGGTCATCGACATCGACCTGGAGCGTCGTCGCATCTCCTTGTCCCTCAAGCAGGCCAACGAGGGTGTCGACCCGGCCTCCGACGAATTCGACCCGTCGCTGTACGGCATGGCCGCCGAGTACGACGAGGACGGCAACTACAAGTACCCCGAGGGCTTCGATCCGGAGACCCAGGAGTGGATGGAAGGCTACGACGCCCAGCGCGAGGCGTGGGAGGCCCAGTACGCCGAGGCTCAGGCCCGTTGGGAGGCCCACAAGGCCCAGGTCCAGCGCGCCGCCGAGGAGGATTCCGAGGCCGCCCCGTCCATCGAGGAGCAGGCGTCCTACTCCACCCCCGTGGACAACGCCGGCACCTTGGCCTCCGACGAGGCACTTGCGGCACTGCGCGAGAAGCTCACCTCCGCAAACTGAGTGCGGCCCGGGCTGCCACTGACAGTGGGAAGGCCCCGACCCTCCGGAAGGAGTGGTCGGGGCCTTCCCGTGTGTCGCCCCTCATGCCGACCGTGCCGGTCCGGCAGGTCAACTCAGGATGCGACCTCCACGGGGGCGGCCACCGGCTCCAGGGGATGATGGCAGGCCACCGTGTGTTCGTCGCCCACCAGCATCGGCTGGGTGAGGCACGCATCGGTGGCGAAGGGGCAACGTGGCCGGAAGCGGCACCCTTCGGGCGGATCGATGGCCGACGGGGGTTCTCCGGACAGTCGTGCCGACTCCGGCGGCGGCTCGTGGGTCGGGTCCGGTACGGGAATGGACTCGATGAGCGCCCTCGTGTACGGGTGTTTCGGGGAACTGACCACCTCACGGGCCGGTCCTTCCTCGACGATCCTGCCGAGGTACATGACCCCGATCTTGTCCGCCATGTACTGGACGACTGCGAGGTCGTGGGAGATGAACACGTAGGACAGCCCCAGTTCGGCCTGCAGGCGCTTCATGAGGTTGAGGACTTGGGCCTGCACCGACACGTCCAGGGCCGAAACGGGCTCGTCCGCGACGACGAGGTCCGGCTCCAGGGCGAGGGAACGCGCGAAGCCGATGCGTTGCAGCTGACCGCCTGAGAATTCGTGGGGGTAGCGGGCCAAGGCGTCCTCGTCCAGCCCCACCTGTTCGAGCAGGAGTGCGACCCGCTCGGGGATCTCGGATCGGGGGACGCTGCGTTGGATGAGCATCGGCTCGGCAAGGATCTCGTCGATGCGCATGCGCGGGTCCATGGCGGCGTAGGAGTCCTGGAACATCATCTGGACGTCCCGGTGGACGGCCCTCAATTCGCTGCGTCGGGCGGACACCAGGTCCGTGTCGAGCACATGGATGCTGCCGCCGTCGGCCCGCTCCAGGCCTGCAATGAGCCTGCCCAAGGTCGACTTCCCGCAGCCCGACTCTCCCACCAGACCGTAGGTCTGCCCGCGCCCGACCTTCAAGGAGACGCGGTCCACTGCGGAGACCCGGGCCCGTCGGCGACGCAGGAACGACCCGGTGGAGGCGTCGTACTGTTTCGACACCTCCGCAAGGTCGAGGACCAGGTCCGCCGTGACCTCGCCTTCACCCTCGTGCGGCGTCCGGGGAGGGTCGGCCGGCCCACCCTCGCCCGGGACCGGGGCGAGTTCCCCCGCCCGCACGTCGGAAGGCGAGTCGTCCCCACGCGGGTCGGCAAGGACCTCGCCGGGGGTCATCGGATGCAGACACGCATGCGAATGGGCGTCCTCACTCACCATCGGCGGGGACTGCCGGTGACACTGCGCGCTGGCCCACAGACAGCGGGGGGCGAAACGACAACCGGCCGGAGGAGCCGTGAGATTGGGAGGTGAGCCCGGGATGGAGAAGAGTGGCGCTCCGGTGGCCAGCGCCCGTTCGGGCAGGGCCTGCAGGAGCGAGGTCGTGTAGCGGTGGCGGGGGAAGGAGAAGAGCTCGGCCGTGGGAGCGTCCTCCATGATGCGGCCCCCGTACATGACCGCCACCCGGTCCGTGTGCCCGGCCACCACTCCCAAGTCGTGGGTGATGAGGATGACGCCCATGCCGTACTCGTCGCGCAGGTCGTCGATGAGGTCGAGGATCTGCATCTGCGTGGTGACGTCCAGCGCCGTGGTCGGCTCGTCGGCAATGAGCAGGTCCGGCCTGCACACCAGGGCCATGGCGATCATCACCCGTTGCCGCATCCCACCCGAGAGCTGGTGCGGATAGGAGTCGGCCACGGCCTCGGGCCTGGGCATCCCGACGCGCTCGAGGATCTCCACGGTCCGGGCCCGAGCGGCGGCGGGGGCCATGCCCTCGTGGATCCGCAAGGATTCGGCCACCTGCACCCCGATGCGCATCGTGGGGTTCAAGGAGGTGAGTGGGTCCTGGAAGATCATGCCGATGCGAGTACCACGCAACCTGCGCACATCCACACGCGGAAGGGCTGTGAGGTCCTGCCCACCGAGCAGGATGGCGCCCGAGGTCACGGCGCCGCCCTGAGGCAGCAGACCCATGACGGACAGGGCCGTCATCGTTTTGCCGGAGCCTGACTCGCCGACGATGCCGAGCGTCTGGCCGGCCTCGACCGTGAGGTTCACGCCGGCCAACGCGTGGACGACACCGGAGCGCACGGTGATGTCCGTGTGCAGGTCGTGGATGCGCAGCAGCGGCTGTTTCGGGATCATGGTCACCTCTTGCGCAGACGGACTTCGAAGGCGTCGCGCAGGCCGTCGCCAATGAAGTTGAAGGACAGTACCAGGGCGATGATCGCCAGGCCCGGCGGGAAGATCAGCCACCAGTTGCCGGAGTAGGTGTCCTGGAGACCGGTGGAGAGCATCCCGCCCCAGTTGGCCTCGGGCGGCGGCACACCCAGTCCCAGGAAGGACAGGTAGGCGACGTACAGGACCGCGTCGGCCACCTGGAATGTGGCGTTGACGATGACGGTGCCGATGGCATTGCGCACCACGTGGGAGCCGATGGCGCGGGCCGTGGACCCGCCCATGCCCCGCATTGCCATGACGTATTCGCGTGCACGCAGCGACAGAGTCTCGCCGCGGATGAGGCGCGCCGGACCCAGCCATGCGAAGACGCCGATGATGACGATGAGCAGCGGCACGCTGGGAGTGATGATGGTCGCCATGAGCATGAAGAGGAACAGGGAGGGGATCGACATGAGGGCGTCGACGACGCGCATCATGAGGGAGTCCACCCACCCGCCGACGAAGCCGGCCACGGCGCCCCACAGGGTGCCGATGACAGTGGCGAAGAGGCCGGCGAGAACGCCGACGGTGATCGACGTCTGGCCGCCCACCATGAGGCGTCCGAGCTGGTCGTAACCGACACCGTCGGTGCCCAGGGGGTGCAAGGCGTCCGGCGGCAGTGAAGAGTTCGACAGGTCCGTGTGGATCTGGTCGGTGACCCACACGTGCGGGCCGAGGAAACTGAAGACGGCGAGGCCGACGAGGACCAGGAGCCCCAGGACCGCCAGGCGGTTCTGCGTGAAGACCTGCAGGCCCTGCAGTGCCACCGTGGTGCGTGTCGAAGTGCGCGGCCTGCCGCCGCCCAGCACAGGGGAAGCGGCCAATGGTGGCGTGTGTGTCGGTGCGGTCATGCGCGTGCCGCCAATCTGATCCGGGGGTCCGCCACGGCGTAGAGGAAGTCGGCCAGGACAGCGCCGATGACGGTGGCCACCGCGAGGATGAGGGTGACTCCCAGGAGCACCGGGTAGTCGCGATTTTGGGCCGACTGCCAAAAGAGCAGCCCCATGCCGTTGAAGTTGAAGAGGGTCTCGATGACCAACGCCCCGGAGAACAGTGCCGGGATGTACAGGCCCAGCAGGGTGATGACGGGGAAGAGGGCATTGCGCAGGGTGTGGACGAAGACGACCCGGAACTCCGACAGGCCCTTGGCCCGCGCGGTGCGCACGTACTGCTCGTTGAGGTTGTCGACCATCGATGAGCGCACGTAGCGCGAGTAGGAGGCGATGGTCACGATCGACAGGGTGACGACCGGCAGAACGAGGGCCGTGGGGTCGGCGAACATCTCCCACACCTCGTAGCCCTGTGGCGCCTCCGGAGGAAGGATCGGCAGAACCTGCGAGAAGAGGATGATGAGCAGGAGCCCCATGAAGAAGATGGGGGTCGAATAGGCGAGCAGGGCGGCGATGGTGATGACGTAGTCCGGACCCCTGTTGCGCCGCACCGCCTGCCACACACCCAGGGGGATCGCCAGGACGATGGCGAGGATCGTCGACATGAGCGAGAGGATCATCGTCTTCGGCAGGCGCTGGGAGATGGCGTCGGAGACACTCTGGTTGAGCTTGTAGGAATAGCCGAAGTCTCCGTGCAGGATCCGCCCGACGTAGTGCACGTACTGGACGTGCACGGGCTGGTCGAAGCCGTTCTCGTGGTTGAACTGGTCAATCTGCTCCTGGGTGGCTTCCTTGCCAAGGGTGGCACGTGCGGCGCCGCCGGGCAGAGCGTGCAGCAGGGCGAAGGCAATGATCGTCACGAGGACGACGACGACGAAGGCCTGCCCGAGTCGTCTGAGCATGAAGGAGACCATGGATTGCTCCGTGTGGACGGGGTGAGTGTGCCGGGGGGGGAGCCCCCGGCACACTCACAGGGACGAGGTCACTTCCAGGACCAGTCCTCGGGGTACATGAGGTTCAACGGGTCCTGCGGGGCAACGCCCTGCAGGACCTTCTTGTACGCGGAGATCTGGTACACGGGATTCGGCATCCACAGCACCGGCAGGTCCTCGGCCAGGTAGTCGTTGTACGCCTTGAGGGCTGCCGCGTCGTCGGAGAACTGACTGGCTTCGATGAGCTGGTCGGCCTTGGCGTCGGAGTAGAGGCCGAGGTTGACGGGGGCGTCGGTGGCGAAGAGACGCTCGCCGGAGGCGTAGACCGGGAAGTACCAGGAGCCCTGCGATCCGAAGAAGGACAGGTCCCAGGCGCATTCGGCTCCGGCCTCGCACTTCTGGGAGACGGAGACCGAGTCGGGGACCTCCTGGATCTCCAGGGTGATGCCGACCTTGGCCATCTGCGACTTGATCTCGGCCATCATCTTCGAGGTGGCGGAGAACCCGGACTGGGAGATGAGCTTGAAGGTCAGCGGTGTCCCTTGGGCGATGTCAGCGCCGCACTGGCCCGCTCCCGTGCCGGGTTTGGTGCAGGTCGTCTGGCCGTCGGGAACGACCGTCCATCCGTTGTCCTCCAGCAACTTCTTGGCTGCAGCCGGGTCGAAGGAGTAGGCGCAGCCGTCCATGGTGCCCATCTTGTCGGCCGGCTGGGGGACGGGCCCACAGGTGGGCGCGGCCATCTTGCCCCAGATCTTCTCGGAGATCGTCGGCTGGTCGATGAGCTGCTGCATGGCCTGACGGACGTACTTCTGCTTGAAGATCGGCCCGGTCTTCGGGTTGGCGAAGTTGAAGGGAATGTAGGTGATGGACAGGCCGTACCAGGGGTCGACCGTGTAGCCCTTGCCCTCCATGTAGGACACCTGCGAGACGTTGGAGGCGGGGATGTAGCCGTAGTCCAATTCGCCGGCGCGCAGGACGTTGAACTCGGCGTCGTCACCGGTGAAGGGCCGCAGGACCAGCTTGGAGACCTTCGCCTTGTCCGCGCCCCAGTAGGTGGGGGAGGGGACCAGTTCCACTTGGCCGTTGGGCACGTAGGAGGCGATCTGCCACGGGCCGGAAGTCACCTTCCACAGGGGGTTGGTGGCGTAGGTCGACAAGTCCTTGGACTGTTCGGTCAGGAAGTCGAAGACCTTGACGGCTTCGGCCGGGGTCCTGTCGTGGTCGCCCACCTGCGAGTCGGCGGAGGTCTTGTCCCACACGTGCTGGGGCAGGATGGAGATCTTGTTCAGCTGGTTGCCGACGAACCAGCCGGGGGAGTACTTCTGTGTGGTGGTCAGCGTGAAGGTGTGTTCGTCGACGACGGCGAACTTCGCGATGTTGTCGGGGAAGGCGCCCTTGCGGTACGAGGCCCACTTGTCCTTGTTGTTGGTCACCAGGTTCCACCAGAACTCGACGTCCCGGGTGGTGATGGGCTTGCCGTCGGACCATGTGGCATCGCGCAACTTGATGGTCATGGTCAGACCGTCCTCGGAGAAGGTCGGTGCCTCGCCCAGGGACTTGTCCAGGTCGATGTGGTGGTTGGACTCGGAGGCCAGCTTGTAGTTGTACAGGGGTCGGTACAGGGCGGTGCCGAAGATGGCGTTCTCACCTTGGGTGAAGCCGGGTGCGGAGATCGGCAGGATCCAGTTCGGCGTGCGGAAGGCCATGGAGACGACTTTGTCCCCGCCTGTGGAGCCCGAGGCTCCGGAGTCGCCGCTCTGTCCGCCTGACGGGCCGCATGCCGCCAGTGAGAGTCCGAGTGCGCAGGCCAGTCCTGCGCCGATCAGCGCACGGCCCAGGCGTGCGGTGGTTCGGGTCATGGGTGCTCCTTGGTTGGGGTGGATCTGGGGGCCGGGGCATGTCCAGTGAGATCGATGTTACGAGGGTCACATGCTCTGCGTGGGCGGTTTGCGAACTTGTTACGAAGAGCTTTCTTCGATTCTGGAAAAAGTGCCTGTTCCGGGGGTGGACCTGCGGCGGGACGGGGGAGGCGGGCCTGCGTCCCCCGCCTGCCGGGAACGAGGTCGGGGCGCCCTCGGATGGCGGGTGGCCGGGGCGTGGCGGTGCTCACACGGGGCGCAGGTCGTGGAGGGAACGGGCCACTCGGACTGCGCCGAGGACCCCGGCATCGGCGCCCGAGACGGCGCGTTCGATGACGAGATCCCGTGTGACCAGAGGGTGGCACCCGCGGTACAGCGAGGCGCGCACCGAGGCCACGTACACGTCGACGCTGGACAGCAGGCCACCGAGCAGGACCGCGTCGGGGTTGAGGAAGGAGGTCACCGCACACAGGACGTCACCGAGTACCTCCCCGGCCTCGCGCAGGATGTTCGTGGCGCTCGGGTCCCCGTTCGCCGCGGCCTCGGTCATCGCCCCCAGGTCCGCTCCGGCACCGCCCTCGTCGATCCATCTGCGAAGCAGGGCCTCCCCGGAGGCCACGGTGGCGAGGCAGCCGGTGTTCCCGCACGCGCAGACAAGGTGCGGCCCCGTGGGGCGACGCACGTGCGAGATGTCACCGGCGGCCCCTGTGGACCCGCGGTGCAGCAGTCCGTCGACCACCATTCCCACCCCGAGGCCGGTCCCGGCCTTCACCGTGAGGGAGTGTCGCAGTTCCGGGTGGGCGTGGTGCTCGCCCAGGGCCACCATGTCCGCATCGTTCTCCACACGTGCGGGGACCCCGAGGTGTTCCTGGAGCCACTGGCCCACCGGAAAACCGTTCCAGCCGGGCATGCGCGAGGCCGAGTCCACCAGACCCGTCCGTGGGTCGATGGGCGCGGGCAGGGCCACGCAGAGGGCCTCGACGTGCTCGGTCGCACCATGGGCGTCCGCCAGGTCGCGGAAGTGTCCGACCAGGGTCTCCAGAGTGGACTGGGGCCCGTCCTGGACCCCGACCTCGTGGGTCCGCACCTCGACCAGGGCGCCGGAGGCGTCCGCCAAGGCGCAACGGGCGTGGGTGCTGCCCAACTCCGCAGCCAGGAAGAAGCTCGAAGTGGCGCAGGTGTCGAGCAGGCGTGCCCGCCTGCCGCCCGTCGAGTCCGCGTTGCCGGTCTCCTCGAGATGTCCGCGGGCCAGGAGTTCGCTCACGCGCAGTGAGACCGTCGAGGGAGCCAGATGCAGTGCGCGAGACAGGTCCGCCCTGGTCCGCGCCTGCCCGGAGGTGACCAGTGCGAGGATCTCGCGATGGACGCCCTCCGGAGTGGGGCCTTCGGTGACGCTCATGACCACACCTTCGTTCGATCAGCGCTACTTGATTCGACAGTGTCGCATGTCGGCTCAAAGAATGTCGCGTTTTGGTTACTGATGTCGAAACCGGTCTCAAACGCTTGCGGCGCGATTGTGGCCTGCACTACCGTCTGCACCAGGCGCAGGAAGTGCGCATACTTCATTCGACTCGACGAGGAGCCTCAGATGAGCAACCTGCCCGCAGCAACTCGCGACGACACCTCCACCCGGTGGTTCGACCACAGCCGACTCGGCCTCTTCGTCCACTTCGGCCTGTACTCGGTGGCCGCCCGCCACGAATGGGTGATGACCCGTGAGCGTCGCACCGTCGCCGACTACGAACGCTACGCGGAGGTCTTCGACCCTGACCTCTTCGACGCGCGCGACATCGCGCGTCGCGCAAAGCGGGCAGGCATGGGCTACGCAGTGCTCACCACGAAGCACCATGACGGGTTCTGCCTCTTCGACAGCGCCCACACGACCTACACCTCGATGGTCCACCAGGGCCGTGACTTCGTGGCCGAGTGGTGCCGGGCGCTGCGCGCCGAAGGGCTCAAAGTGGGCCTGTACCACTCCCTGCTCGACTGGCACCACGAGGACTTCACCCTCGACTTCCACCACCCGCGAAGGGACGACCCGGACGCACGCAGCCAGAACGAGGGCAAGGACTTCTCCCGCTACAGGACCTACCTGCACAACCAGGTGCGTGAACTGCTCACCAACTACGGGACCATCGACTACCTCTTCTTCGACTTCTCCTACCCGTGGACCGTCGACGGCTGGACGGGCAAGGGCAAGGACGACTGGGGATCGATCGAACTGGAAGCCATGTGCCGCAGCCTCCAACCCGGCATCATCATCAACGACCGACTCGACATCCCCGGCGACCTCGTCACCCCCGAGCAGTACCAACCCTGCGCGCCCATGGAGGTCGGCGGAGTGCCCGTGCGCTGGGAGGCTTGCCAGACCCTCAACGGATCCTGGGGATACGACCGGGACAACACCGACTTCAAGAGCGTCGACCTGGTGCTGCGCATGCTCGTCGACACGGTCTCCAAAGGCGGGAACCTGCTGCTCAACATCGGCCCGGACGGCCGTGGCGCCGTCACCGCCCACGACGGGCGGGTTCTCGACGAGATCGCCGAGTGGATGCGCCTGAACTCCACCTCCGTCATCGGCGCCGGACCGGCGAATCTGCGCGCACCGGACGGCGTCGTGTACACGCGGGCCGGCAACAGGCTCTACATCCACGTCATGGCCTGGCCCTTCGGACACCTCCACCTGCCCGACCTGGCCGGCAAGGTCCGCTTCGTCCGCTTCCTGGCCGACGGCTCCGAGATCCGCACCGAGGTCCACGACCCCGACAAGGAAGCACTCACCACCGAGGTCGGAGGGCAGCCGGCGGGCACACTCACCCTCGTACTGCCCACCCGCCCGCCCTCGCCCATGCTGCCCGTCATCGAGGTCCTCCTCGAGGACGGGATCGACTGATCCGCGCAACCACCACACCGATGTGACACACCCGACCACCGACACATGGAGGAGCTCATGATGAACCCACGCACCACTCGGGCCGTCCTGGCCGCGATGACCGTCACCGCCACACTGGCCGTGACCGCATGCGGCGCAGGCGGAACCGGCACCACCCAGTCCGGCTCCGCCGGCGCAAGCGACAAGACCACGATCACCTGGGACATGTGGGCCGGCAGCGAGGACGACAAGAAGTGGGTGGCCGACACCCTGGCCATCGCCCAGGAAGCCAACCCCGACATCGTCATCGAGAGCCAGACCGCCGCCTGGGGAGACTACTTCACCAAGCTCACCGCGAATGCCTCCTCCGGCAACCTCGCATGCGTGACTTCGATGAACGGCCAGCGCCTCAACGGCTTCTACCAGGTGCTCTCGCCCCTGAGCGACGAAGACCTCAAGACCGCGGGCATCGACAAGGCCGCCTTCCAGGAAGGTGCCCTCGACATCCTCACCTACGACGGCAAGCTCTACGGCATCCCCTACGACGTGGCCGCCATGATGGTCTACTACAACAAGGACATGCTGGCCGAGACCAAGACTCCCGAGCCGAAGGCCGACTGGACCTTCGACGACTTCGTCGCCACCGCCAAGGGCGCCACCACCGACAAGCACAAGGGATTCGCCGTCGGCATGGGTGAATTCCAGTGGATGGCCCTACCCATCGCCAAGGCCGGCGTACAGCCCGTCAACGACAAGAACGAACTGGATCTGACCAACCCCGACTTCGTCGCCGCTGCCGAGTGGTACGCGGGCCTTGTCACCAAGGAAAAGGTCGCCGACGTCGTCCCCTCCGCCTCCGAGGCGGGCTGGGGAGAGGACCAGTACTCCAACGGCAATGTCGCCATGGCCGTCGACGGCACGTGGAACGCCAAGAGCTACTTCACCAACGAAGCCGGATTCACCGCCGGCGCCACCCGCCTGCCCAAGGGGGACAAGGGGTCGACCGGACTGGTCCTCGGATCCGGCTTCGGCATCGCGGCCAACTGCCAGGGCGCCCAGCGTGAGGCGGCACTGAAGGTCCTCGGAGCCTTGGTCTCCAAGAAGGCCCAGGACCTGCTCGCCTCCTCGGGTCGCTCCTACCCGGCGCGCACCGAATCCCAGCCCCTCTACTTCGAAGCCCTGCCGGAGAAGACCCGTGCGGACGTCAAGACGGCCTTCGACGCCACCTTCACCGGAGTGGTCGGACAGCGTTCCACCAGCACCTGGGCCCAGGCCAACGAGTACTTCACCCCGAATCTCGTCTCGGTGTACACGGGCCAGATGAGCATGACGGACATGCTCACCCAGGGGCAGAAGCAATTCGCCAAGTGAGCCCGGCGTCCCCTGATTCGGAAGAGACACCACAGTCATGACCACCGCACCGGCACCCAGGAAGCGGCGCAGCGCCCTGGCCAGAGCCGAGTCCCTGCAGGCGTTGGGCTTTGCGAGCCCGGCCCTTGTGGGCCTGGCCCTGTTCACCGCCCTGCCCGTCGTCCTGTCCATCGTCATGAGCACCTTCGACTGGCCCGCCTTCGGCGAGCGCAGGTTCGTCGGCCCGGACAACTACGTGTTCCTGCTCACCCAGAGTCCCGACTTCTGGCCGGCAGTGCGCAACTCGATCGTCTTCACGGTTCTCTACGTGCCGGTGAACATCGTCATCTCCTTGGCGCTGGCGATGCTCATCGGCCCCCGGATCAGGGGACGCAACATCTTCCGCGTCCTCTTCTTCATCCCCGTCGTCACCCCGATGGTGGCCAATGTCCTCGTGTGGAAGATGCTCCTGAATCCTCAAGGCGTGTTCAACGGAATCGCCTCCAGCTGGTTCGGAGTGACCCTGCCGACCTTCCTCGCAGACCCGAACTGGGCGATGATCATGATCGTCGTCATGAGCGTGTGGCAGGGCAGCGGCTACAACATGCTCATCTTCTCCGCCGCCCTCGAACAACTGCCCGAATCCGTCATGGAGGCCGCGCGCATCGACGGGGCGAAGGGATGGACGATGCTCGTGCGCGTCATCCTGCCGATGCTCTCGCCCTCGATCTTCTTCGCGGCCGTCATGACCGTCATCTCCTCACTGCAGGTCTTCGTCCAGCCGCAGATGCTCACCGGCGGTGGCCCCGGCAACTCGACCCTGCCGCTGGTCATGTTCATCTACACGACAGGTTTCAAGTTCCAACAGCTCGGAATGGCGGCAGCTGCGGCGTGGATCCTCTTCGCCCTGGTCATCCTCGTCACGGCATTCCAGTTCCAAGTGCAAAAGAGGTGGGTCCACTATGAGGTCTGAAACCACCACTCACGTGTTGACGCACAAAGGCGGGGGAGGAGCACCGCTGTCCAATGCCGGACTGCTCGGTGGAGAACCTTCGCGCCTCAAGGACGCCGTCGCCCACCTCGTCGTGTGGATCGGGGCCTTCCTCTTCGCCTCGCCCCTCATCTACGCCTTCTTCGCCTCACTGAAGTCGAAGGACGAGATCTACCAGATTCCGCCCACCCTCTTCGGAAAGGAACTGCGCTGGGGCAACTACCTCGAAGTCTTCACCTACGGCCCCTTCATCACGTACATCCTCAACAGCTTCCTCGTGGCGATCCTGGGCACCCTGGTCGTCCTGGCCGTGTCAACCACCGCGGGATACGCCTTTTCACGACTGCGGTGGAAGGGGCGCGACACCGTCTTCGTGTTCTTCCTCGGCACGATCATGGTCCCGGCCGAAGTCCTGGTCATCCCGATGTTCATCCTCATGCAGTACTTCGGATGGGTGAACACCTACCAGGCTCTCATCCTGCCCTTCGCCTTCGGCGCATTCGGGACCTTCCTCATGCGCCAGTTCATGCGCGGCATCCCCTTCGAACTCGAAGAGGCCGCCAGGGTGGACGGCGCAGGCCCCATCCGCACCTTCGTCCAGATCATCCTTCCCCTGACCAAGTCCGCCATCGCCGTCCTCGCGGTGTTCACATTCATGGGATTCTGGAACTCTTACCTGTGGCCTCTCATCGTCACCGTCGACTACGAGAGCCTGGGCACCCTGCCCATCGGACTGGCCTCCTTCTCCACCCAGGAGGGCACCCGCACCGACCTGCAGATCGCCGCATCCATGGTCTCGATGGTGCCCACCACCGTCCTCGTCCTTGCCCTGCAAAAGCACCTCATCAAAGGCATCGCAATGTCCGGCATGGGCGGACGCTGACCCACCACCCCAACGGAGGAAACCACATGACACGTCGGCCCCGCATCGCCGTGTGCGGCATCCACATCGAGTCCTCGACCTTCACCCCGTACACCTCGGTGGAACAGGACTTCGTCGTCACCCGAGGAGATGCTCTCCTGGCACGCTACGACTGGCTCGACACCGAATGGGCGCGGGCCGTCGACTGGGTGCCCGTCCTGCACGCCGGCGCCCTGCCCGGAGGCGTCGTCGAACGCGACATCTACGAAAGATGGCGCGAAGAGATCCGCGCGGGCCTTGCCGCTGCCCACGCGGAGGCGCCCCTGGACGGAGTCTTCTTCGACATCCACGGGGCGATGAGCGTCCACGGCTACGACGACGCCGAAGGCGACCTGGTCACCGCCGTACGTGACGCGGTCGGTCCCGAGCCGATGCTCTCAGCCTCCATGGACCTGCACGGCAACGTCTCCGACGTGCTCTTCGACGCCTGCGACCTCATGACCTGCTACCGCATGGCCCCCCACGAGGACGCCCTGGAGTCACGCGAACGGGCAGCACGCAACCTCGTCGATCGACTGCGACAGGGCCAGGGCAAACCCGCCAAGGCACTCGTCCACGTCCCTGTGCTGCTACCGGGGGAGAAGACCTCCACGCGGATCGAACCCGGGAAGTGCCTCTACGCCCTGGTCCCCGTGGCCGAGAAAGTCGACGGAGTGACCGACGCCGCCATCTGGATCGGATTCGCTTGGGCCGACCAACCCCGCTGCAAGGGAGCCGTCGTCGTCTACGGGGACGACCCGAGGGCGGTCGAACTCGAAGCGCGCGCCCTCGGACAAGCCTTCTGGGACGTCCACGAGCAGTTCGAGTTCGTGGCCCCTGTGGCCTCCATGGCCGAATGCCTCCAATGGGCCGAGACCGCCAAACGTCCCACCTTCATCTCCGACTCCGGCGACAACCCCGGAGCCGGCGGAGCCGACGACGTCACCGTCGCCCTCGCACACCTGCTCGCCTGGCAACCCGTCATCGACGCAACCCTTGACGTCATCCACGCTTCCATCGTCGACCCCGTGGCGGCCGGCGTGTGCTGGGAGGCGGGAGTCGGCGCCGAGGTCACCGTGGAGATCGGCGGGCACATCGACACCCGAGCGCCCGGGCCCCAACAGGTCACCGGAAGGGTCCGCGCCCTGACGGACGACCCCAGGGGCGGACACACCGCGGCCTTGACGATCGGTGGACTCACCGTCATCCTGACCACCTCACGCAACCAGTACACGGAGCACGTCCAATTCGAACGCCTCGGGCTGGACGTACGCACCGCGGACGTCGTCGTGGTGAAAATCGGGTACCTGGAACCCGACCTCTTCGACGCGCAGGCGGACTGGAAGATGGCGCTCACGCCCGGTGGGGTCGACCAGGACCTCGTGCGCCTCGGCCACCACAGGATCGACCGCCCGATGTTCCCCTTCGACGCCGACATGCATCCCGGTCCGATGCAGGTGCGCGTCGTCGTGCCGTGAAGGCGCAGGAGGCGGCCTCGCGCACCTGCGCCCGCTGGGTCGGTGTCGACGTCGGAGGCACGAGCATCAAGTGGCGGGCTGCCAGCGCTGACGGCGCGACGGTGGACGAGGGGCGTGTCGCCTCACATCCGGCCAGTGTCGGCGAGCAGCTGCGGTGCCTGGGCGACTTCATCCGGTCCCGCCACGGTGAGGTCCGGGGAATCGGAGTGGTGTGCCCGGGGGTGATCGACGAGGTCCAGGGCCGTGTCGTCTATGCTGCGAACCTCGAATTGGCGGGGCTGCGTCCTGGTGAGCTGCTTGCCGGCGACAGTGGGATCCCCGTGCGCGTGGGACACGACGGGCGCGCTGCGGGACTGGCCGAAGGGCTGCTCGGGGCCGGCCGTGGCGCCCGCAGCTTCGTCATGATCCCCATCGGTACCGGCATTTCCGCCGCACTGCACCTGGCGGGCGGCATGTGGGGTGGCGCCACGTTCTGCGCGGGGGAGATCGGCCACACCCCCGTGTTCCCCGACGGTGAACCCTGCGCCTGCGGACAGCGCGGATGCCTGGAGGTCTACGCCTCCGCCAAGGGGATCGCCCGGCGCTACGCGGCCGCCACCGGCCAGGACGTGGGGGCGCGGGGGGTCGAGCGGCTCCTGGGTGCCGACCCGCTGGCCGACGAGGTCTGGGCGACGGCGGCGAAGGCCCTCGCCCTGGAGTTGGCCCACCTGACCCTGTCCGTCGACCCGGAGCGTTTCGTCATCGGAGGCGGGCTTTCGCGGGCAGGGGACACGCTGCTGGCCCCCGTTCGGAGCGAACTCGACGCGCTGCTCGCATGGCGCGACGCGCCGAGTGTGACTGCCGCGCAACTCGGTGAGGAAGCAGGACGCTGGGGGGCACTGGCACTGGCCTCCATGGCCGCAGGATCCACTGACCACGAAAGGTGGAGCAGATGACCCTCCTCGAGATCTGTGTGGACGACGTCAAGGGCGTGCGCGCGGCCCGGGACGCGGGCGCTGATCGTGCAGAGCTGTGCGCCGACCTCGAGGTCGGCGGCACCACGCCGCCCCTCGAACAGGTCCGGCGCGCATTGGAAGTGGCGCCTGCGGGGGGGCTCCAGGTGATCGTGCGCCCCAGGGGAGGCGACTTCGTCCACTCGGAAGCGGAAGTACGTGAGATGCTCGCCTCCATCCATCGCCTGAAGGAAGTGGAGGGCGACGCGCTTCGCGAGGCTCGCGCCCGGGGTGCGCAGCTGCCGCCCCTGGGGTTCGTCATCGGTGTGCTCACCCCCGACGGGCGAATCGACTCCGCCCAGGCTGCGCGTCTTCGCGAGGCAGCGGGGGCGGCTCCGTTGACCTTCCATCGCGCCTTCGACGTGGTCTGTGACCCCGCTGAAGCATTGGAGACCCTGGTCGGCCTGGGCTTCGACCGCGTGCTGACCACGGGCGGGCATCCGAGCGCGGCAGACACGGCGACCCTCGCCGAACTCACGCGCCGGGCCGCCGGGCGACTCGGCGTCATCGCTTCGGGCGGTGTGCGCGAGGCAAATGTGGTGGAGGTCCTGCGCGCCAGTGGCGCCCCGGAGGTCCACATGCGGTGCCCGCGTGAGCAGGGCGGCACTGACGCCGAACTGGCCCGACGCATTGTCGCTCTCGTCAGGGCCCACGACGCTGCCGCCTCCCAGTGCGATGAGGATGAGGATGCGGGCAGGGATGCGACGCCCAGGACAGGTGATGTGCTGGTGGCTGGCGGTGCCCGCGCCGAAGTGCTCCGGCCCTTGACCCGGCCGGGCGGAAGAGCCCTGCGCATCGGAGTCTCCGGAGGCATTGGCTCCGGGAAGTCCTCGGTGTCGTGTGCCCTTGCCGCCCATGGAGCAGTGGTCGCCGACGCCGACGCGCTGGCGCGCGAGGTCGTTGCCCCCGGCTCGCTCGGCCTCCGCAAGGTCGTCGAGCGTTTCGGGCCGGCCGTCCTCGGCGAGGACGGCTCCCTGGACCGCGGTGCGCTGGGCGCAATCGTCTTTGCGGATCCTGCGGCCCGCCGGGACCTGGAAGCCATCACCCATCCGCTCATCGGGATGGCCGCCGAAGAGATCCTCGGGGCGGCCCCCGCAGGGGGCCTGGCGGTTCACGACGTGCCGCTGCTGGTGGAGACCGGCATGGAAGGCGAAGTGGATCTCGTGCTCATGGTCGACGCTGCGGTGGAGGCGCGCCTGGAGCGCCTGCGCAGGCGGGGAGTCCCGGCCGAGGACGCCCGGGCGCGCATGGCGGCCCAGGCCGACGCGGAGCGGAGGCGGGCGGTCGCCGATGTGTGGGTGGACAACAGCGGTACCGAGGAGGACCTGGCCGCCCTCGTCGATGCGATCGCCAAGCAGTGGCTGCGCCTGTGACCCGACCGGTCACCCGCCGGCCAGCAGGGCGATCACGACGACCAAGACCACCAGCGCCATGGCGATCCCCCAGATGGCGCTCATACCCGCCCAGATCTTCACCTGTCGCCACAGGTGGGAGTGGAACAGGGGTTGGAAGGCCTTCCACGCTTGCCGGTCCTCCTCCAAGGTCTGGGGAGTCTCGACCGCGTTGCGCCTGCGCAGGACCTTCCACGAGAGGTGGGCGAAGAACAAGCAGAGGGAGCCCCACAGGACACCCCCGAGGAAGAGCGTGAGCACGTCGGCGGCTCGACTGGCCCCCACTTCGCCGGTGAGGACCATGGGCAGGCAGGTGGCCGCCAACAGTCCTGATCCGACGAAGAGGAACCCGGGGACGGCCAGCACCACCCACCCGCGCAGGGGCTGTGGAGCCTCCTGCGACTGGTCGCGCAGGCGCTTGAGGCCCCTCCACCGCCACCACCACAGGGCCACCATGAGGACGAACCCTGCGCACACCATCCATGCGGCCATGTGCATGAGGAGCAACTGCGGAGGCGGGCCGGTCGTCGACGGTGCGTTCGGCGCGGCCAGAAGAGTCACGACAGGACCCACCGAATCTCCCACGGAGCCAACTGATCCATTCGGCAGGCAGGGGCTTTGCCTCCCTCCCCTGCTTCGCATGCATTGGACAGGACGACCTCGCCGGAGGGCAGGTCGCAGGTGAGGGGGGCATCCGACATGTTGCCCACGGCATCCAGGCGCACCCCGTCGAACTCGCGGCGCACCCACCACAGCTTCGGGTCGTCGGCGTGGAGCAGCTCGAAGGAGCCGTCGACGAGGACGGGCAGTTCCTTGCGCAGGGCGATCATGCGACGGTAGAACTCGAAGGTCGAACCGGCCACCCCCACCTGGGCGGCTGCGTTGAGCCATGTGTGGTCGGGGTTCACGGGAAGCCACGGGGTTCCCGTGGTGAATCCGGCATGTTCGCCGGCATCCCAGTGGACGGGTGTACGGGCGTTGTCGCGGCTGGCATGGACGATGCCCGGCCACACGATGGAGGGGTCCTGGCCGCCGAGCTCGACCCGCTCACGCCACACCCCCTTCGTCTCCACGTCGTCGAATTGGTCGATGGAGGTCCACGGGTAGTCCGCCATGCCGAGTTCCTCACCCTGGTAGACGAAGGGTGTGCCCTGGTGGGCGTGGAGCATCCCACCCCAAGCGGTCGCCGAGGCGTGGCGGTGGTGCTCGGGTGAGCCGAAACGGCTCACAGGGCGCGGGCGATCGTGGTTGGACAGGTACAGGGAGTTCCAGCCCCGGCCGGCAAGGCCCTTTGTCCACGAGGCCAAGGATCGCTTCATCTCCTGCAGAGGCATGGGGCGGGGGCGGAACTTGTCCCCGTCGGTCGCGTCCAACTCGACGTGCTCGAATTGGAAGACCATGTCGAGCTCTCGCCGGACCGGGTCGGTGGTCAGGCGCGCCTGGTCGATGGTGGCGCCCGGGCACTCACCGACCGTGAGGAACACCGTGTCGGGGTAGCGGTCGAAGACCTCCCGGTGCATCTCCTGCATCCACTCGTGGAAGCGCGGGCCGAAGAAGGCCTTGTCCAGGCCGCCCGAGGAGTCCTGGTAGAGGTCTTCCGGCTTGGAAATGCAGTTGATGACATCCATGCGGAAGCCGTCGACTCCGCGGTCGATCCACCGGCGCATCATGGCGTGCACTGCGTGCCGGACCTCGGGGTTCTCCCAGTTGAGGTCCGGTTGGCCGGGAGCGAAGAAGTGCAGGTAGTACTCGCCCGAGGCTTCGTCCAGTGTCCACACCGGCCCTGAGAAGGCGCTCACCCACCCATTCGGTTCGTCCCCGCGCCACTGGCCCGGGGCGGCGTCGGTGTCGACCGGAGCACCTTCGGGCAGTTCACGCGGGCGGCGCCACACGTACCAGTCACGCTTGGGGTCCGCCGGGTTGCGGGATGCCTGGAACCACGGGTGCTGGTCGGAGGTGTGGTTGACCACCAGATCCATGACGATGCGGATCCCCGCCTCGTGCGCCGTCTCGATGAGACGCTCCAGGTCCGCGAGTGAGCCGAAGACAGGGTCGACGTCTTCGTAGTCGGAAATGTCGTAACCGTTGTCCTCCATGGGGGAGCGGTACACGGGTGAGAGCCACAGGACGTCGACCCCCAGGGTCGCCAAGTAGGGGATCCGGCTGGTGATGCCGGGGATGTCGCCGATTCCGTCACCGTCGGAGTCCTGGAATGAGCGCGGGTAGACCTGGTAGGCGGTCGCGGTGCGCCACCACGGTCGCCCTGGTGCCGAAAGGGTGCTCATCGGGAACTCCTGTCGTGTCGCTGGCCGGAGGGATGGATGTCGAAGTCGATGGTACGTGGTCCACGGCACGAGGGCTCCCCGGGCCCGGACCGGTTCGTGGCATCAGGTGGAAAGGACGCCCGCAGGGCGCTCGAGCCAACGACGGAACTGCGGTCGTTCAGGCGGCGGCAGCGGTCCGAGTCGCCCGAGGACCGCTCTGACGATCGGGGTCACCCGCTCGTGCCTGACCTGTTCCCATGTCACTCGCATGACGACGAATCCTCTGTCCCACAGGCGCAGGTCCCGCTCACGGTCGTGGAGCATCTGTGCCCGCGTGGAGTGCGTGTCCCCGTCGGCCTCCAGGACCAACCACCCGTCGACCAGGATGTCCACCTCGCCGACGCCGTCGACGAGGACAGCGGTTTCCACCGACATTCCCTCATCCACGAGTTGCAGCCTCAACATGGTCTCCAGGATCGATCGGACTCCGGGAGCGGCCAGGGCCGCCCAGTCGTGCATACGCGCGGCGCCCGGGCCATGAGTCGGCAGGCGAAGATCCGTCACCTCCAGGAGGCCTTTGCACAAGGCGGCATCCAATGCCGCCACTGCGTCCACACGCGTACCCCAGCGCAGCAGGTGCCGGACCGTCGTGGCCACGGAGGCGAGCCAAGGACGACAAGGGTCGTGCCCCAGCGCTTGCCGGTCACGGTGGATGACGGCACCACCCGCATGAGGCGGTCGGTGGGAGCGCGAGTGGGGGACGGCAAGGTGGACGCGGGCGGGCCGCTCCAACTGCGGCAGACCATGTGCCAGTGCTGCGTGGGACAAGGTGAGCAGGCCTTGGGACATGACGGCGGCACGCACAGGTTCGGGAGTGAAGTCGGCGACCACCCACCCTGCCCGCAGGTGGACGTCGGGGCGCCGGAGGAATTGTCGGGCGTCGTCGCAGAACTGTCGCAATGTGAGCACGGGCACCGCACCGGCCGAGCGTTGCAAGAAGGTTTCAGCGTCCATGAAGACACTTCAACGGTGCATTCACTGCGGCACCACAGGCGCCCATGATGCCTGTGGAGGAGGGAGCATGGCCTCGCGTGGCCTGTGGACACACAGTGGGAGACGTCAAGCTTGGGGACCGAGCCGTGGCCGGGTGACATTGCGGCAGGTCGGTCGGCATCGTGCTGCTTGTGGCACTGGGGGAGGGGAGGGCCACTGTGTGTCGGGAAAACGCCCTTCGTCGAACACGTGTGCGAATCGACAGGGGGTGGCGGCGCGGAGCGCACCTGCTGACAGCTAGCGTGGAGGGGTGAGCAGCCAACGCATCCTCCGGGCAGAACACCCCTTCCAGGTCATCTCCGAGTACTCGCCTTCCGGCGATCAGCCGAAGGCCATCAAGGAACTTGCGGCACGCATTCGCGACGGCGAACAGGATGTGGTCCTTCTGGGAGCCACCGGAACCGGCAAGTCGGCCACCACCGCGTGGCTCATCGAGGAGCTGCAGCGCCCCGCGCTGGTGATGGAACCGAACAAGACGCTGACCGCCCAGTTGGCCGCCGAATTCCGTGAACTGCTGCCCCACAATGCGGTGGAGTACTTCGTGTCCTACTACGACTACTACCAACCCGAGGCCTACGTGCCCCAGACGGACACGTACATCGAGAAGGACTCCTCCATCAACGACGAGGTCGAACGCCTGCGGCACAGCGCCACGAACTCCCTGCTCACCCGACGTGACACCGTGGTGGTCTCCTCGGTGTCGTGCATCTACGGCTTGGGCACACCGGAGGAGTACGTCGCACGCATGGTCGAGCTGGAACGGGGCATGACCATCGACCGCGATGACCTGCTCCGAGGATTCGTCGCCATGCAGTACACACGCAATGACCTGTCCTTCACCCGCGGCACCTTCAGGGTGCGCGGGGACACGGTGGAGATCATCCCCGTGTACGAGGAACTGGCGATCCGCATCGAGTTCTTCGGTGACGAGGTCGAAGCGCTTGCCCTGCTTCACCCGTTGACCGGCGACGTCATCTCCGAGGTCGACCACGTCTTCCTCTTCCCGGCCTCCCACTACGTGGCCGGGGAGGAACGCATGGCCCGAGCACTGGCCGGGATCGAGGAGGAACTGGCCGAGCGCCTGGAGTGGTTCGAGTCCCAGGGCAAACTCCTGGAGGCCCAGCGTCTCCGCATGCGCACGACCTTCGACCTGGAGATGCTCCGAGAGATCGGGTCCTGCGCCGGGGTCGAGAACTACTCGCGTCACATCGACGGCCGAGATGCGGGTACGGCGCCGCACACACTGCTCGACTACTTCCCGGAGGACTTCCTGCTGGTCATTGACGAATCCCATGTGACGGTTCCCCAGATCGGCGCCATGTTCGAAGGCGACGCCTCGCGCAAACGCACTCTGGTCGACCACGGATTCCGCCTGCCCTCGGCCTTGGACAACCGGCCGCTCACGTGGGACGAGTTCACCCAACGCATCGGCCAGACCGTGTACCTGTCGGCGACCCCGGGCCCCTATGAGCTGGACCGCTCCGACGGAGTGGTCGAGCAGATCATCCGTCCCACCGGGCTGGTCGACCCGAAGGTCGTCGTCAAACCCACCCGGGGGCAGATCGACGACCTGCTGGAGCAGGTCCGCCTGCGTGTCGAGAAGGATGAACGCGTCCTGGTGACCACCTTGACGAAGAAGATGGCGGAGGACCTCACGACCTACTTGGCACAGCGCGGCATCCGCGTGGAGTACCTGCACTCGGACGTGGACACCCTGCGGCGCGTCGAGCTGCTGCGGGAGTTGCGTCAAGGTGCATTCGACGTCCTGGTCGGCATCAACTTGCTGCGTGAGGGTCTGGACCTTCCGGAGGTTTCCCTGGTGTCGATCCTCGATGCGGACAAGGAAGGGTTCCTGCGGTCGACCAGGTCCCTCATCCAGACGATCGGACGAGCTGCCCGCAATGTCTCCGGTGAGGTCCACATGTACGCCGACACCCTCACCGATTCCATGAAGGCCGCCATCGACGAAACCGAACGGCGGCGCGCGATCCAGCTGGCATTCAACAAGGACCACGGCATCGACCCGCAGCCGCTGCGCAAGAAGATCGCCGACGTCACCGACATGCTCGCCCGCGAACAGGTCGACACCGAGGAGCTGCTGGCAGGCGGGTACCGCCGGGAAAAGGGCGCCCAGTCGGCGCGGCCGGCGACGGGCCCGGGTGCGGGAGGCCCACGGACGAGGGCGTCCCTGGCGGGTTCGGCTCGCGCCGAGTTGGAGGAGCTCATCGAGGAACTCTCCGCGCAGATGATGACCGCCGCGCAGGACCTCCAATTCGAGATCGCTGCTCGCCTGCGAGACGAGGTTGCGGACCTGAAGAAGGAACTGAGGCAGATGAAGGCCGCGCAATGAGGCGAGCTGCTCGAAGGACGTGCGGGCCGGCGCCGCTTCCTCCAGTGCTGTGGTGCCGGGTTAGCATGTCCTCAGTCCCATACCCGAGAAGATCCGAGTAAGACCCGTGCCCTCTTCGTACCCGTTGACTCCGGCCGACCACGAAGCCTCGCAGACGTCAGGAAAACCCATTCGCCGCAAGGGCGCCGCGTGGGGAGTCCACCTCTTCACCATGACGGGGGTCATCTGGGCGGGGCTGGCAACCCTGGCACTCATCGACCAGGACCTGCAGATGATGTGGCTGTGGCTCGGAGTCGCATTGGTCGTCGACGGTGTCGACGGCACCTTGGCCCGCAAGGCCGACGTCGCACGCTGGGCGCCCTCCTTCGACGGAGCTGCTCTGGATCTCATCGTCGACTTCCTGACGTGGACCTTCCTTCCTGCGGTCTTCATGTACCTGCACATCCCCATGGGGTCGCAATGCCTCGCAATGCTCATGTTCGTCCTGGTGTGCACCTCGTCCATGTTCTGCTACTGCAATGTCGGCATGAAGTCGGAGGACTACTACTTCGTCGGGTTCCCCGCCGCATGGAACCTCGTGGCCGTGGTCCTGTGGGTCCTCGGCACGGGCCCGGTCGTCAACGTGGTCGTCACGGTGGTCCTGGCAGCGCTCACCCTGTCGCCGCTGACCTTCGTCCACCCCTTCCGGGTGGGCACACTGCGGTGGGCGAACATCGTGGCCACCTTCGTGTGGGTCGTGGCCACCGGCTGGCTGGTGGCACTGCACAGGCAGGGCTGCTGCCAGTTGACCGGTCCACCGGTGCCGAGCACAGTCGATGCTCCCACGGCTCTGCTGGTCGTGTGGTGGACAGCCGCAGCCTGGCTGATCGGGATCAGCGTGTGGCGCTCAGTGACCGGTCCGAACCGGCGCGGTATGCGGCGCCCAGACGGCGATCCTGCCAGTACCTGAGGACTTCCACGGCCACTGAACCGAGGATCATCAGCGCCACCACTGCCACCACCAGGGGAGGGTATCCCGACCCGTGGATCCAGAAGTACACGTAGGGAGCGATGAAGGTGACCAGGGCCGTGGCGGTGCCCACGGCCCGGACAGCCGGGCGGGCCTCCGTGATCATCGCGAGGACTCCCCATGTGTAGGGGGCGGCGGTGATGATGTCGATCGCCCACAGGATCCACACGCTCCCGTGGAACTGCGGGACGTACACGGCCGGCAGGGCGCGCAGCGACGAGTAGGCGAACACTGCGAGGTACACCCACGTGCGGGGGTCCCTCCACCGTCGCACGAACCATCCGGCCTTCCATGAGGGAACCCCCCACTGCTGGAACTGGTTGCGCAGGCGGCGGGGAAGTGACGAGACGTCCATGCTGGCAAGCTTGCGGCGCATGACCTCGTCGGAGGACAGTGAGTGGGTGACCATCGCGTGCACGCCGAGCCCCCACACGCGCGGGGTCTCGGTGGCATCGATTCGGTGGAGCATGCCCGGCAGGGCCGACTCGATCAGTCCAAGTGCCGCCGGGTCGTCCTCCTCGACGATCCACAGGAGGCAGCGGTTCTCCACGCTCAAGCGAAGCAGGTGCGCGCGCCGGTCACGGTCCAGCAGGACCTCGGGTTTGACGGCGAAGACTTCGCTGCGCCCCAGTTCTGCCAGGCGCGAAACCCCGGCGGCGGCGCAGACCGCTTCCGGGTCCAAGGGGAAACGTGCGGCGGCAAGGTCCAGTGGCGCGTAGGGAGAACCGAAGAACAGTTCCACCACTGCGGTGAACCCACTGGAAGTGGGGGCCTGTTCGACGTCTTCCATGAGTTCCGATCGTACCCGTGATCCACGCGCAAGCCCCGATCAGCGGGCCTTCCAGCCCCCTTCGGCGTGTGCGGTTGCACGCGGACGCGCTGGCAGAGCCGACGCCCTCGCGGATAGGATCGAGGGCGAGGGGAGTAATCCCGCAAAGTGTGACGCCGTCAGTACGGAGCCTTCTGCGAGCAGCGGGCCGGGTTCCCGGTGTCACCACCTCGGATCCAGGGGTGGGAAGAGACCTCATCGGTTTCCCCTACCCGAGAGGCTTCCCTGTGGACGTCCATCTTTTCGGTTGGCTCGGCCTTGCCGCCGTCGTCCTTGCCCTGGTGACGATCGACGTCATCGGTCACGTGCGAACCCCCCATGCCCCCGGGCTCAAGGAGGCGGCGTGGTGGTCGGCCGGGTACGTGTTGTTGGGCTTGGGTTTTTCCCTCCTCATCTGGTTCTTCTACGGCGGGGTGTACGCCGGGGAGTACTTGGCCGGCTTCCTCACTGAGAAGGCCCTGTCCCTGGACAACCTCTTCGTCTTCATCATCATCATGAACTCGTTCAGGGTGCCCAGGCAGTTCCAGCAGAAGGCGCTGCTGTTCGGAATCCTCATCGCCTTGGTGCTGCGCCTGGTCTTCATCCTTCTGGGCGCGGCCCTGATCAGCAGCTTCTCCTGGGTGTTCTACATCTTCGGTGCGTGGCTCCTGTGGACCGCGTGGACCCAGGCCAAGGAGGGGGTCGAGGACGACGGCATCGACGACGAGTACCACGAGAACGGCTTCGTGCGCACGATGCGTCGGGTGCTTCCGATGACCGACGGGTTCATCGGACAGAAGTTCCTCCACCGCCACGGTGGGCGCACCTTCGTCACGCCCATGGTCCTCGTGGTCTTCGCCCTGGGTTCGGCCGACCTCATGTTCGCCTTCGACTCGATCCCCGCGATCTTCGGACTGACGAAGGAGCCGTACCTGGTCTTCGCGGCGAACACATTCGCGCTTCTGGGTCTGCGTCAGCTGTACTTCCTCGTGGACGGCCTGCTGGAGAAGCTCGTCTACCTGCACTACGGACTGGCCGCGATCCTGGCTTTCATCGGTGCCAAACTCATCCTCCACGCCATGCACGAGAACAACCTCGCCTTCATCAACGGCGGGCAGGGTCTGGAGTGGGCGCCTGAGATCGGCATCGTGCCTTCCCTGGTGTTCATTCTCGTGACCATCGTCATCACGGTCGGCGCCTCGCTGTGGAAGACGTGGCGTGACACAAGCGCCGACACGGAGGCGGGGGAGTCCCAAGCGCAGGTCACCAAGGCCCGCTGAGGGCGAGGTCGAAGCGGACGTCAAGTCCTTCAGGCGCCCGCAAGTCCTTCTCTGACGGTAAGGTCCGGTGTGGATGCCATGGCCGGAGAGAGGAATTCGCGTGGCCAAGATCGAAACTGCCCGCCCACTGGGTTCGGACGAGGTCGCCCAGCGAGTTCGCGATGGCCGGACGAACAGCGTCGAGTTACCGAGCTCACGCTCCCTCGCGTCGATCGCCCGCGCCAACCTGCTCACGCTCTTCAATGCGATCCTGCTGGTGGCCATGGTTGTCGTCCTGCTCTTCGGACATTGGCAGGATGTCGTCTTCGGTGGGGTGATGATCCTCAACTCCGCCATCGGCATCGTCTCGGAGTGGCGTGCCAAGCGCACCCTTGACGCCCTGGCGATCGTCGATGCGCCGCGAGCCCATGTGCGTCGCGCGGAGGGCACGCTCGAAATGCTCGTCGGCGAGGTCGTCCAGGACGACCTGGTGGAGCTGGCGCTCGGCGACCAGGTCTGCGTGGACGGCGCCCTCGTCGAAGCCGACGGACTCGAGGTCGACGAATCCATGCTCACCGGCGAGTCCCGCCCCGTACGCAAGGACGTCGGCGACGAGGTCCTTGCGGGTACGTCGGTGGTCGCCGGCTCAGGACTGGTCCGTGCCGACCGCGTGGGCGCAGACCTGTGGGCGCAGGGCATTGCCCGCCAGGCGCGAACCTTCTCGCTGGCCACCTCGGAGATCCAGCAGGGAGTCGACAAGGTTCTGCGGGTGATCTCCTTCGCCCTCCTGCCCGTCGTGGCCTTGACCGTGTGGTCCCAGTACCGCATCAGCGCCGACCTGGGGCCCGACGCATGGAAGCACGCACTGGTCCTGGCCGTGGCAGCCGTGGTCGGCATGATCCCCCAAGGCCTGGTGCTGCTCACCTCCATGAACTTCGCCATCGGTTCGGCGGCCCTGGCACGCAGGAACGTCCTGGTCCAGGAGCTCCCGGCGGTCGAGGTCCTGGCCCGCGTGGACGCCCTGTGCCTGGACAAGACGGGGACACTGACCACCGGAGGGATCTCCGTCGGGCAGATCCTCCCGAGCGTGGGCGTCCCGCGCGCCGATGTCGAATCCGCCTTGGCCACGATGAACTCCTCGGCAACGAACCCGACTGCGGAGGCGGTGTGCACCGCCTTGGAGGGTGTGCCGGTGTGGAGTGACACGGCAGCCACCGAGGTGCCCTTCTCGTCGGCCCGGAAATGGGCGGCATGGGTCAGCCCGGAGCACGGGACGTGGCTCTTCGGTGCTCCCGAGATCCTCCTGGAAGCAGTCGAGGGCGCAGACGAGGTACTCGAACAAGTCAGTGCCATCGCCGACCAGGGGCGACGAGTGGTCGCTCTCGTACGCGCCCACGTGGAGGGGGCGGCCGCCCTTGACGTCCTCGTCGAGGACGGGCACCTGCCTGCCGGGCGCACCCCCGCCGCCCTTGTCGTCCTGGACGAGGAACTGCGCCCGGACGCCTCGCAGACCCTCGACTGGTTCTGTGAACAGGGTGTGGCCGTCAGGGTGATCTCCGGCGACAACTCGAGGACCGTCGGCGCCCTGGCCACCCGGCTGGGATTGCGGAACCCGGACGGGGGAGCGGCCCGCTCCGTCGACGCCCGCACGCTGCCGCAGGACCTTGCCTCCCCGGAATTCGCCGACGCGATCTGCTCGGCCGAGGTCTTCGGGCGCGTGAGCCCCGAACAGAAGCGGGCCATGGTGCGTGCCCTGCAGTCACGCGGGCACTGCGTGGCCATGACCGGGGACGGCGTGAACGACGCCTTGGCGCTCAAGGACGCGGACCTGGGCATCGCCATGGGCAATGCGGCCAGAGCCACCAAGGCCGTCGCCCAGGTCGTGCTGCTGGACGGACGCTTCTCGCAGCTGCCGGAGGTGGTCGCCCGCGGACGCCGCATCATTGCCAACATGGAGAGGGTCTCCTCCCTCTTCCTGTCCAAGACCACCTACGCGAGCGTCTTCGTGCTGGCCACGGCGCTGCTTGCCTGGCCCTTCCCCTTCCTGCCGCGCCACTACACGTACATCGGGTCCCTGACCATCGGCATCCCCGCCTTCTTCATCGCCCTGGGGCCGAACACCCGGCGCTACCTGCCCGGCTTCCTCGGGCGCACGTTGTCGCTGGCCGTCCCGGCGGGCATCGTCATGTCAGTGACGGCACTGGTCGTCTACTGGCTGGTGGGGGTGGGCACTGTCGAAGGACAGAGTGCGGCCACACTGACGATGGCGGCCGGCGGAGTGTGGCTGCTCGGGGTCACGGCACGGCCACTGGTTCCCTGGCGGGTGGCCCTGCTGGTGTGCGTCACCGGCGCAGCCGTACTCGGAGTCCTCATCCCCTTGACGAGGACGTTCTTCGCCTTGACCTGGCCCAGTGTTCACTCGTGGGTCGTCATCGCCGTGGCGGCCGTCGTCGTGTGCACCCTCATCGAGGCCGTTCACTGGTGGCGGCTGATCCGCAAGCACTGAGCGCCACGGGCGGGGCCCCGACTCAGATGGAGCCGATGACCGGGTTCCATTCGCGCACGATGCGCCCGGTGATGACCCCGGCGACCTTGAAGGGGTCCTTGTCCAAGAGGGCTTCCACCTGCTCGGCGCTGTCGGCCCTCATGATGACGAGGGCACCCGGCCCTGAGCCCACCCACGGGCCCGAAGCGACGTTCACACCCCGTTCGGCAAGGCTGCCGAGGTAGGCGCGGTGGTCGGGGCGGATCCGCTCCATCGTCTCGGAGGCGGAAGGATCGTACACGTATTCGACTGCGAAGACTGCCATGGCCCCACCCTAATGCGCGGGCGTGCGCCACGGCGGTGCCACGCAAACACCGGTTCCGCATGGGCACGCGGTTTGGCACAATCGACTCCGGGCACCACCACCGACTGGACGCCCTATCCACGAGGAGGGAAGGAAGGGCCATGACACAGGACTGGACGCTGCAACTCACCATCGACCCCTGTACGGAGCAGGCGGATGCGCCGACTTTGGTTCTGGGACACTCGCTGGGATCGAGCCACATCATGTGGGACCAGCTGGTCCCACTGCTCACCCCGTGGGTCACGCTCGTCCGCTTCGACCTGCCCGGACACGGAGGCGCCCCTGTGGCTCCCATCGACTCCGAGATGGACACCGAACAGCTCTTCGCGGCCTTGGGGCGCAGTCTGGATCGGTCGGGCATCGGAAAGGTGCATGTCGGGGGCCTGTCCATCGGCGGCCTGCTGGCCCTGGCGGCTCCACTGCACCTGGGGGACAGGGTCCGCTCTCTGGCGTGCATGAGTTCCGGCCCGCGCGCGGGGACGCCCCACGCCTGGCGTGAACGCATCGACGACGTGCGCGCCCACGGGGTGGAGCACTTGGTCGCACCGGTGATGCAGCGCTGGTTCACCCCCGAGTACACCAAAGGCCCCGGACAGCAAGCGGTTGCAGGGATCGCCTCCGCCTACGCGCACTGCGATCCGCACGGCTACGCGCAGGCCTGCGAGATCCTGGCCAAGACGGACCTGACGCAACGGCTGGGAGAAATCTCGTGCCCCGCCCTTGTCGTGGCCGCAGAGTTCGACGCAGGATGCGCCTTCGAGGACGGGGCGCGCACCGTGGAGGCCCTGCGAGGCGGCGCGAGCCCACTCGTGCAATTCCTCCCCGTGTCCAGCGCCCGCCACATGAGCGCCATGGAGGCTCCCCACTTGGTCGCGGGAGCCCTGGTCGACCTCGTGCGCAGGACCGAGGCCATGTGAGGGGACCGGCCCGGCCGGGTGCGCCATTGCACGCCGGACGGGACGGGGCTCAGGAAATCGGGAAGTCGGTGTCGAAACCCTCGGCGCCCTCGCCGATGGTGGGGATCCACTCACGGACACGACGCTGGACGATGAAGCCCTGGACGTTGAACGGGTCCTCCTCCAGGTGTGCCGCGGCAGCGGCGGCCGAGTCGGCGTGAAGGATGATGAGCGCCCCTTCCTCGCTGCCCTCGCGGAGCCACCCGGAGGCCACCAGGACGCCCTTCGCATTGAGGTCGCGAAGGAATTGACGGTGTGCGGGGCGGAAGGTCTGCAGCAGGGAGGCGAGGGAATGGTCGTAGGTGTACTCGATCACGTAGAGGGCCATGGGCACATTATGACCTGAGCGACTTCTCCCCGGCGATGGAACAGGTGTGCGATTGGGGAGGCGCCGGCAGAGGTAGGATCGCTGGGTGCACGACACTCTCATCGTCCGGGGCGCCCGGGAACACAATCTCAAGGGAGTCGACCTGGACCTGCCCAGGGACTCGATGATCGTTTTTTCCGGACTGTCGGGATCGGGCAAGTCCTCCTTGGCATTCGACACGATCTTCGCCGAGGGGCAGCGTCGCTACGTCGAGTCGCTGTCCTCCTACGCCAGGCAGTTCCTCGGGCAGATGGACAAGCCGGACGTCGACTTCATCGAGGGGCTGTCACCCGCGGTCTCCATCGACCAGAAGTCGACCTCGAAGAACCCTCGATCCACCGTGGGCACCATCACCGAGATCCACGACTACCTGCGTCTGCTCTATGCGCGTGCCGGCATCGCCCACTGCCCGACCTGCGGGGCACGCATCCAGGCCCAGACCGCCCAGCAGATCGTGGACCGAGTGCGATCCATGGACGAAGGCACCCGATTCCAGGTGCTCTCCCCGGTGGTGCGTGGCCGAAAGGGCGAGTACCAGGACCTCTTCGAGGAACTGCGCCAACAGGGATTTTCTCGGGCCGTCGTCGACGGACAGGCGGTACGCCTGGACCAAGCGCCCACATTGGAGAAGAAGCTCAAGCACGACATAGACGTGGTCGTCGACCGTCTGGTCGTGCGCCCGGGAATGCGTCAGCGCCTTGCGGACTCGGTGGAAACCGCACTGCGTCTGTCCGACGGGCTGGTGACCATCGACTGCGTGGACCTTCCGCAGGATGATCCGGAGCGTTCACGCCGTTACTCCGAGAAGCGCTCCTGTCCGAACGACCACCCGCTTGCCCTGGAGGAGATCGAACCGCGGACCTTCTCCTTCAACGCCCCCTACGGTGCCTGCCCCGAGTGCACGGGTCTGGGAATCCGCACCGAGGTCGACGCCGACCTGGTCGTCCCTGACGAGGAACTCACGCTGGCCGATGGGGCGGTGACCCCCTGGTCCTCGAATCTCAAGTACCACGTGAAGTTGCTCGAAGCCTTGGGCAAGGAGATGGGCTTCGACGTGCACACCCCGTGGAAGGACCTGTCCCAGGAGGTGCGCGACGCGATCCTCTTCGGCCGCGACTACGAGGTCAAGGTCAAGTTCCGCAACCGTTGGGGCAGGGAACGTTCCTACACCACGGGATTCGAGGGCGCCGTCACCTACATCGAACGCAAGCGCACCGAGACCGAGTCCGCGTGGACCTTGGGCAAGTTGGACGCATACATGCGTGAAGTGCCCTGCCCCTCGTGCAAGGGGGCGCGTCTGCGCCCAGAGGTCCTGGCCGTGCACATCGCGGGCCTGTCCATCGCCCAGCTCTCCGACCTGTCGATTGCCGATGCGCGTGCGCACCTGGAGGACCTGGACCTGGACGCGAGGGCGGCGGCGATCGCCCGTCCCATCCTGCAGGAGATCCACGCGCGCCTGGACTTCCTCCTCGACGTGGGCTTGGCCTACCTCACCCTGTCGCGTTCGGCGGGGACCCTGTCGGGAGGCGAGGCCCAACGCATCCGCTTGGCCACCCAGATCGGGTCGGGCCTGGTGGGGGTCCTCTACGTCCTGGACGAGCCCTCCATCGGCTTGCATCAGAGGGACAACGCGCGGCTCATCAAGACCCTGCAGCGGTTGAGGGACTTGGGCAACACCCTCATCGTGGTCGAACACGACGAGGAGACCATGGAGGCGGCCGACTGGATCGTCGACATCGGACCGGGAGCCGGCGAACACGGCGGCTGGGTCGTGCACTCGGGAACGCTGGCCGAACTCAAGGAGAACCACCGCTCGGTCACCGGCGACTACCTGTCCGGGCGTCGTCGCATCGTGGCACCGGCTTCGCGCCGGCCGGTCGATCCCCGGCGCAAACTCACCGTCAAGGGGGCCAGGGAGCACAACCTGGACGACGTCACCGTGTCCTTCCCCCTGTCCTGTTTCACTGCGGTCACAGGCGTCTCCGGCTCAGGGAAATCGACACTGGTCAACCACATCCTCTACCGTTCCCTGGCCGCCAGGCTCAACGGTGCCCGAGTGGTCCCGGGCCGTCACCGCACGGTGACGGGTGCCGAGGAACTGGACAAGGTCGTCCACGTCGACCAGTCGCCGATCGGGCGTACGCCGCGCTCCAACCCCGCCACCTACACGGGGGTGTGGGACCAGATCCGTACTCTTTTCGCCGAGGTCCCCGAGGCGAAGGTACGTGGCTACGGTCCCGGGCGCTTCAGCTTCAACGTCAAGGGCGGGCGCTGCGAATCCTGCAAGGGCGATGGCACCTTGCGCATCGAGATGAACTTCCTGCCGGACGTCTACGTGCCCTGCGAGGTGTGCCACGGCGCCCGCTACAACCGGGAAACGCTGGAGATCCTCTACAAGGGCAAGTCCGTGGCTGACGTCCTCGACATGCCGATCGCCGAGGCGGCCGAGTTCTTCGCCCCCGTGCAGCGCATTGCCCGCCACCTGAACACACTGGTCGAAGTGGGTCTGGGTTACGTGCGTCTGGGCCAGTCGGCCACCACCTTGTCCGGTGGCGAGGCTCAGCGCGTCAAACTCGCCTCCGAGTTGCAGCGCCGTTCGAACGGGCGCAGCGTCTACGTCCTGGACGAGCCGACCACCGGCTTGCACTCGGAGGACATCAGGAAGTTGCTGCTGGTCCTGCAGTCCCTGGTGGGCAAGGGCAACACGGTGATCGTCATCGAACACAACCTGGATGTCATCAAGTGCGCGGACTGGATCGTCGACATGGGGCCCGAGGGCGGTTCCGGCGGCGGCCGGGTGGTGGCCGAAGGGACTCCCGAGCAGGTGGCCGCCGTGGAAGGTTCCTTCACCGGCCAGTACTTGGCGCACACCTTTGCGCGCGATGCAGCCCGCGACGCGGCGTCCTGAGACGTGAGGACGAGTCCTGCCCGGGTGTCACGCGTGGGTCAGGACTTGGCTTCCGTGGTCCTCATGTGGATCTCGTCGATGCTCGCACCCGCAGGCATGTCGACGGCAGCACGCACCGCGCGTGCCACGTCCAGCGGCGACATGTGGTCCGCAGGGTCGTAGCCTCGACCTGCTTGGGTCTGCAGGGCGACTTGCATGTCGGTGTCGATGCGGCCCGGGTGGACGGCGGTGACGCGGATGCGGCCTCGTTCCTGTTCCCTGACGCATTCGGTGAGGGCGCGCAGTGCCCACTTCGACGCCGTGTAGGCGACCTGGCCCGGGTAGATCCGCACTCCGGCCCCCGAGTTGACCAGGATCAACGTGCCCGCGGACGCCCGCAGCACGGGCAGGGCCAGTCGCGTGAGGTCGGCGACCGCAACGACATTGACCTCGAAGGTGGAACGCCACAGGGACCGGTCGGAGGCCTCGATGTCGGCATGCGTGGCCACCCCTGCGTTGTGGACGAGGACGTCCATCCTGCCGACCCGGGCCGCCGCTTCGGCAAAAGCTCTGGCGAGGGCCTCCTCGTCGGCGAGGTCCGCAACGAAAGGGGATGCACTGGGCAACTCCGCAACGACCCGCGCCACTGCCGACAGCTCACGCCCGCCGACGAGGACGTGATGGTCCCGGCCGAGTTCCCGGGCGATCGCCAGCCTCAGCCCTCGAGTGGCGCCGGTGACGAGAGCCACGGGCGGCGCCCCGCGAGCAGATGTGGTCACCTCAGCCACCTCACCGCCCCTGTTCGGCGGCGCCGTCGGCGTAGAGGGCGTCGACCTCGTCTTCGAAGTCCCACAGGACCAGACTACGCTTGAGCTTGAGCGAGGGAGTCAGATAGCCGTTCTCGACCGTGAACGCCGCATTGATGATCCGGTAGCGACGGATCGACTCGGCCCGTGACACCTTCCGATTCGCCTTGGCGATGGCCTTTTCCAGGGACTCGCGTACGATCGGCAGGTCGGCGGCGCGCTCCGGATCCAGGCCCTCCGCGCCCTCGATCCCCTTCGCCTTGAGCCACAAGGGCAACATCTCCGGGTCCAAGGTGATGAGGGCTCCGATGTAGGGCCGTTGGTCACCGACCGCGATGACGTGGGAGATCAGCGGATGGGTCTGCAGGGAGTCCTCCAGCACCTCAGGTGAGACGTTCTTTCCGCCGGCGGTGACGATGAGTTCCTTCTTGCGACCGGTGATGCGCAGGTGGCCCGAGTCGTCGAAGGCCCCCAGGTCGCCGGAGCGGAACCAGCCGTCGACGAAGGCCGCTTCGGTCTCTTCGGGCAGGTTGTGGTAGCCGCGGGTCACGCACACGCCCTTCATGAGGATCTCCCCGTCCTCGGCGATGCGGATCTGGTTGCCGGGCCATGGGAAACCGACGGAGTCCGGAGGGAAGTCGTCGGGCCACTCGACGGTGATGGGGCCGGTGGTCTCCGACAGGCCGTAGCCCTGAAGCAGGGTGAGGCCAAGGCCCCTGTAGAAGTGGGCGAGGTCGGCCGCCAGGGGCGCACCGCCGCAGATGATCGTGTGCAGATTCGGCCCCAGTGCGGCCTTCACCTTGCCCAAGGCGACGGCGTCGGCGGCACGCATGCGCACGCGAAGAGCGAAATTCGGGCCGGGGGAGGCCTGCAGCGCGGGGTCCTGGACACGGGTGGTGTCCGACGAGGTCGACCCGGTGGTGCCGACCCTTTCGATCTCCTTCGCACCCGCGTAGGCGGTGGCGTGGGACATCTGCCGGGCCTGGCGCGCCGCCCACGAGAAGACCCGGCCCTTGAAGCCCCCTCCCGCCTTGGCGGTGGCGGAGTTGAAGACCTTTTCCAGGACACGCGGGACCACCAGGAGCATGGTCGGCTTGAAGGTCGCGATGTCGGAGAGCAGGTTAGAGGTGTCCGGCACGAAGGCCACACGGCCCTTGCCAGCGAGCATCGCGTACATGACGAAGCGCGCCAGGGAGTGCGCCACGGGCAGGAACAACAGGGTCCGGGCCTTCGTGGAGTCGACGAGCTCCGGAAGGAAGTCGAAGGCCTGGATGAAGGACTCGATGAAGTTCCCATGGGTCAGGACGATGCCCTTCGGCTGACCCGTCGTGCCCGAGGTGTAGATGATGGTGGCCGGGTCGGCAAGGCACTGGGCCTCCACCCGCCTGTCGATCTCCTCAGGGGAGACCTCACGGGCCGCGGTTGCCAAGGTCCTCTCGGCGCCTGTGTCGAAGGACAGGATCATGCGCACGCGTTCGGTGGCCACGGAGCGGACAAGGTCGGCCTGCTGCGAGGTGGCGGTGACGACGATGCTGACGTCCGCGTCGACGAGGATGTGTTCGATCTGCGCCGCCGAGTCCGTCTCGTAGATGGGGACGGTCACGGCGCCGCAGGACAGGGCCGCCAGATCGATCAGTGCCCATTCGTACGAGGTCGGGGCGAGGATCGCCAAGTGGTCGCCGGGGCGCAGACCGGAGCCGGCGAGACCCCTGGCGATGTCTTCGACGTGGCGGACGAATTCGTCGATGGTGACCTCACGCCATCCTCCGACGCCGCTGCGCTTTTCGATCGCCACCCGCCCGGGGTGTTCCTTGGCCCGCTTGCGCATCATGGTGGGCAGGTTCCACGAGGGGTCGGCCTTGCGGAAAGGAGGGATCTCCCAGGTGGTCTCGTCGAGCTGGCGGAGCAGGGGCATCATCGATCTCCTTCGCGGGCGCCTTCGGCGTAGAGGGCGTCGACTTCGTGGGCGTAGTCCTTGAGCACCGCGGATCTGCGGAGTTTCAAGGACGGGGTCATGTACCCGTTCTCGACGGTGAAGACCGCGTCGACGATGCGGAAGCGGCGGATCGACTCTGCTCGTGAGACCGCGCTGTTGGCGCGCGCGATCGCCTTGTCCAGTGATTCGCGCACGGCCGGCAGGTCGGCCGCGTGGGCTGCGTCGACCGGGGCGAGCCCGTGGTTGCGCAGCCAGGTCGGCAACATCTCCTGGTCCAGGGTGATGAGGGCTCCGATGTAGGGGCGTGCTTCACCGACGACGATGACATTGGCGATGAGCGGATGTGTGGCAAGGGAGTCTTCGAGGATTTCCGGTGAGACGTTCTTGCCTCCGGCGGTGACGATGAGTTCCTTCTTGCGGCCGGTGATCGTCAACTGGCCCTTGCGGGAGATGGAGCCGAGGTCGCCGGTGTGGAACCACCCGTCCTCGATGGCCTGGGCGGTCTCCGAGGGAAGGTTCCAGTAGCCCTGCATGACGGAGACGCCTTTGACGAGGATTTCTCCGTCGCGCGAGATGCGCAGCCTGTTGCCGGGCAGGACCAGGCCGACCGTTCCCGCGGGGTTCGCGCCGGGCCGTTGGACGGAGATGGGGCCGGTGGTCTCCGACAATCCGTATCCCTGGAGGACGGTGAGTCCCGTGCCGACGAAGAACCGGAACAGATCGGTGGCCAGGGGCGCTCCGCCGCAGACGATGAACTTCATGTTCGGGCCCAGGACGTCGCGGATCTTGCCGAGCACGAGTCTGTCGGCGATCCGGTGACGCAGGCGAAGTGCCGGCGAGGGGCCCAAGGCGTGCTCGGAACCGGCCGACCAGTCGCGGGCCTGTTTGGCGGACCAGGAGAACATGCGCCCCTTGAGGCCGCCTCCGGCTTTGGCCGCGGCCGCGTTGTAGACCTTCTCCAGAACCCTTGGTACGGCCAGGAGGACGCTGGGTTTGAATGCGGCGATGTCGCGGAGAAGGTTCTTCACGTCGGGCGAGAAGGCCATGACCCCACGCCCGGAGAGGATGAGATGCATGATGTAACGCGCAAGGACGTGGGCCAGCGGCAGGAAGAGCAACAGGCGGGTCTCGGGGTTCTCGACGATCTCCGGCAGGATCTGTCGGGCCGACTCGACGGTCCCCACGAAGTTGCGGTGGGTCAGGGTCACGCCCTTGGGGCGGCCCGTGGTCCCCGAGGTGTAGATGATGGTGGCCACGTCATCCAGGTCCAGGCGCGACAGACGCTGCTCGACGGCGCTGGGCGGAATGGTCTTCGCTGCGCCCTGGAGTTCACGCATGAAGCCCTTGTCCAGTGCCGCCACGCTGCGCACCGACGGGGTGCGGACGGTCTGGACCAGTTCGGCCTGCTGGGTGGTGGCGGTGACGACCTCGACCACGGAGGCGTCGGAGAGGATGTGGGCGATCTGTTCGGCGGAGTCCGACTCGTAGATCGGGACGGTGATCGCTCCGACGGAGAGGATCGCGAGGTCCAGGAGCATCCATTCGTACGAGGTGGAAGACAAGATGGCGACCGCTTCGCCCGGGCGGATCCCACGTCCCACGAGGCCGCGTGCCAAGGTCTGGACCTCGACCTGCAATTCGTCGGCGGTGATCTTCCGGCTGGCGCCGACCTCGTCGGTGCGGATGACGGCGACGTCTTTCGGGTGCCTGCGGGCGCGCCGTGCGAGCAGAGCGGGAACCGTGTCGCGTCGGTCAAGGGTGAACCTGATCTTTTCGGACCAGGAACCGTCGCGGTGTCGTCTCATGTCTACCCCTCCCGCGGGTGGCGTCGGTCAGTGCCCGAGGCCGAGGATCGGCCCCGTAGAAGTCTAGTGCGAGCAGAAGCGCCGGGTGGATGCACCCGTGCATCGAGGTGGGCAAGCGGGTGGAAAAGGACCCCGCAGGTACGCCCTGCGGGGTCCGGGTGAGGAAGGGCCGTGCTCGGCCGGCCGCTCACAGGTCGTAGTAGAGCTCGTACTCGAAGGGGTGGGGGTAGGCCCGCATGGGTGCCACCTCATTGACCTCCTTGTACTCCAGCCACGTGTCGATCAGGTCCTGGGTGAAGACTTCGCCTTCGGTGAGGAACTCGTGGTCCTGGCGAAGGGCCTCCAACGCCGCCTCCAAGGAGTGGGGGAGCTTGGCGATGTCGTGGTACTCGGCCGGCGGAAGCTCGTAGAGGTCCTTGTCGATGGGGGCTGTCGGCTCGATTCGACGGCGGATGCCGTCGATGCCGGCCATGAGACATGCGGAGAAGGCCAGGTACGGGTTGGCCGAGGGGTCGGGTACGCGGTACTCGACACGCTTGGCCTTCGGCGAGGTGCCGGTGACGGGAATGCGAATGCAGGCCGAGCGATTTCGGGCCGAGTACACGAGGTTGATGGGCGCTTCGAAACCGGGCACGAGACGACGGAAGGAATTCACGGAGGGGTTCGTGAAGGCCAGGAGGGCCGGTGCATGGTCCAACAGGCCGCCGATGAACCAACGCGCCGTGTCGGACAGGGACCCGTAGCCGCTCTCGTCGTAGAAGAGGGGTTCGCCTTCCTTCCACAGGGACAGGTGGGTGTGCATGCCCGAACCGTTGTCGCCGTGGACGGGCTTGGGCATGAAGGTCGCCGTGTGCCCGAACTCGATGGCCGTGTTCTTGATGACGTACTTGAACTTCATCATGTCGTCGGCCGCACGCTGCAGGGTGGCGAAACGGTAGTTGATCTCCTGTTGGCCGGCCGAGCCGACCTCGTGGTGGGCGCGTTCGACGACCAGACCGACCTCGGCCAGACGACGCGACATGACGTCGCGCACGTCAGCGAACTTGTCGGAGGGGGTCACGGGGAAGTAGCCGCCTTTGATGCGGGTCTTGTAGCCGAGGTTCCCGCCTTCCTCCGCGCGGCCCGTGTTCCAGTGGGCGGCGCAGGAGTCCACGGAGAAGAAGCTGTGCTGCGGGGTGACCTCGTAGCGCACGTCGTCGAAGAGGAAGAACTCCGCTTCGGCCCCGATGAAGCACTGGTCGGCGATGCCCGTGGAACGCAGGTGCGCCTCCGCCTTGGCGGCGACCTGACGGGGGTCGCGTGAGAAGGGGTCGTCGGTGAAGGGGTCGACGATGGAGAAGATGATGACCAAGGTCTTGGCCGCGCGGAAAGGATCGACGAAGCACGAGGTGATGTCCGGGATGAGCTTCATGTCGGACTCGTGGATGGCCGTGAAGCCGCGGATCGACGACCCGTCGAACATGAGGCCGTCCTCGAGGGCGCTGCCTGTGAACTCACTGGCCGGGACCGTGAAGTGCTGCTGGACGCCGGGCAGGTCGCAGAAGCGCACATCGATGTATTCGACTGCCTCCTTTTCGATGTACTCGATGACCTCGCTGGGGCTGGTGAACATGTCCTGTCCTTCCTGGCGGGAACCCGGGCGCCATCTGTCGGCGAATGACGTGGGGTCAAAGATTCGTCAATGTGCGCCAAAGGGAAGTGTAGTGGACCATGGAGGGCGCCTCTCGGGGCCCGTCCGTATCGTGACGTGGCCCGAGTATCCTTGACGGGTGCCAGACCCCTCGACGTATCGACCTCGCACGGGTGACATCCCCACGAGCCCGGGTGTCTACCGATTCAGGGACGAGCAGGGCAGGGTGATCTACGTCGGCAAGGCGAAGAACCTGCGTTCGCGGCTGACCAACTACTTCCAGGACCTCGCCAACCTTCACCCGCGCACCCAGCAGATGGTCACCACCGCCTCCGGCGTCCAGTGGACGGTGGTCAACTCCGAGATCGAGGCCCTCACCCTGGAGTTCCAGTGGATCAAGGAGTTCGACCCGCGTTTCAACGTCATGTACAAGGACGACAAGTCCTACCCGTACCTGTCGGTGACCATGGGGGAGCGTTTCCCGCGCGTCCAGGTGACACGCCGGGCCAGGAGGCGTGGTGAACGATTCTTCGGCCCCTACGCGCAGGTGTGGGCGATCCGCGAGACCATCGACCTTCTCCTGCGTGTCTTCCCCGTGCGCACGTGCAGCGCCGGAGTGTTCCAGCGAGCCGGCGCCCAAGGGCGGCCCTGCCTCTTGGGGTACATCGACAAGTGCTCGGCCCCGTGCGTGGGACGCATCGACGAGGACACCCACCGGGAGCTTGCCGAACAACTGTGCGAGTTCCTGGACGGGCGCACCGGCCCCTTCATCCGCGATCTCGAAGCACGTATGCGTGAGGCCTCCGCAGCCCTGGATTTCGAGGCCGCAGCACGTCTTCGCGACGACCTCGCCGCCCTGCGCAAGGTCCTCGAACGCAACACGGTGGTCCTGGACGACGGCACCGACGCCGACGTCTTCGCCCTGGTGACCGACGAGTTGGACGCCGCAGTCCACGTCTTCCACGTGCGGGGCGGCCGCGTGCGCGGCACCCGAGGATGGGTGGTCGACCGCAGTGACGGCGCCGACGAGGCCGCCCTCATGGCGCGTCTTCTCGAACAGGTCTACGGTGACCTGCCCCCTGCCGCCGCGCCCCTGCGGGGACGCCCCACCGGCCGGGCGGCGCCCTCGTCGGTGGACGATGTCGTGCACACTCCCACCCAGGCCCTGCCCCGCGAAGTCCTCGTCTCGGTGCAACCGGAGGACGCCGACACGCTGGAGCAGTGGCTGACCACATTGCGCGGGGCGAAGGTGCGCCTGCACGTGCCCGCACGCGGGGCCAAGGCCGGGCTCATGGACCTCGTGAGGAAGAACGCCGTCGAGGCGCTCACCCTGCACCGCACCCGGCGGGCCGGGGACCTCACCCAACGGTCTCGCGCACTCGAAGAACTGGCCGGGGCCCTCGACCTTCCCGCCGCCCCACTGCGCATCGAGTGCTACGACGTCTCCCACACGGGCGGCACGTTCCAGGTGGCCTCCATGGTCGTTTTCGAGGACGGTGCCCCGAAGAAGTCCGCCTACCGCACCTTCAACGTGCGCGGGGAGGACGGCAGCGGGGCCAGCGACGACACCGCCGCCATGCGCGAGGTGCTCCTGCGGCGATTCCGCCGTCTGCTGGCCGAGGAGTCCGGCGTCCAGGGCGAGGACGAGGAAGGGGTCGCGTTCGACTCCGGTCCGGTCGACCCCGCCACCGGACGCGCCCGACGCTTCTCCTACCGGCCGGACCTGGTCGTCGTCGACGGCGGCCCACCCCAAGTGGCTTGCGCGCGCGCCGCACTGGATGAGGCCGGAGTGGACGTGCCGGTGGTGGGACTGGCCAAACGCCTGGAGGAGGTCTGGGTGCCGGGCGACGATTTCCCCGTCGTCCTGCCGCGCACCTCGGCGGGCCTGTACCTGCTTCAGCACCTGAGGGACGAGTCCCACCGCTTCGCCATCACCAAACACCGCAAACGTCGGACGAAGGGGCAGACCCGCTCCGTGTTGGATGCGGTGCCGGGGCTGGGCCCCACCCGACAGGCGGCGCTGCTCAGAGCCTTCGGTTCCGTCAAACGCTTGAGGCGGGCCACCGTGGAGGACGTGGCGGGCGTCAAGGGAATCGGGCCGACCCTGGCGGCGACGGTCCTCGACAGTCTTCGAGAAGGCACAATGGACGACGGCCCGACCACGGAGGAGCGATGAGAACGACCCCCACACTGCCGATGGCCCTGCCCGCCCGCATCCTCCTGCTCGGATCCGGCGAACTGGGCAAGGAACTCACCATCGCCTTCCAGCGCCTCGGATGCCACGTCATTGCCGCCGACTCCTACCCGGGGGCTCCGGCCATGCAGGTGGCACACGAAAGCGTCGTCCTGGACATGACTGACGGCCAGGCACTCTCCTCGCTGTTGGGCCGGGTCCACGTGGACCTGGTGGTCCCCGAGGTCGAAGCCATCGCCACTGACGAACTCGCCGCCGTCGAACGATCCGGCCGAGCCCGAGTGGTACCCAATGCCTTCGCGGTGCAGGCCACCATGGACCGCCAACGCATCCGTGCCCTGGCGGACAGCCTTTCGGCAGTGCGCACCTCCGCCTTCCGCTTCGCCTCCAACGTGCAGGAGCTGCGTGAGGCCCTTCGTCACACGGGTCTGCCGGCCTTCGTCAAACCGACGATGTCCTCGTCGGGCCACGGCCAGTCACGCATCACCAGTGCCGACCAGGCCGAAGAGGCATGGGAGCGTGCTTGCACCCAGGCGCGCTGCCACACCGGACGCGTCATCGTCGAAGAAGAGATCAACTTCGACTGTGAGATCACCCTGCTCACAGTCAGGTCCTGGGATCCCCACCAGGGGCGTGTCGTCACCGGCTTCTGCGCGCCCATCGGCCACCGCCAGGAAGGCGGCGACTACGTCGAGTCCTGGCAACCGGCCGCCGTGTCAGACGCGGCCCTCGCCAGCGCCCGGCGGATGGCCCGTGAGGTCACCGATGCGCTGGCCGTGCGCGGTCAGGGGCCCTGCCTGGGGCTGTTCGGGGTCGAGTTCTTCGTGGCCGGGGACGAGGTGTGGTTCTCCGAGCTCTCGCCGCGCCCCCACGACACCGGCATGGTCACCATGGCCTCCCAGGACCAGTCCGAGTTCGACCTGCACGTGCGCGCGGTCCTCGGCATGCCGGTGGACACTGCACTGAAGCGCCCGGGCGCCTCTGCCGTCATCATGTCCACCGGCGCCGTCGAGGACGCCCGGTACTTTGGCGTGGCCCAAGCCTTGGCGAGCGGTGCCGGTGTGCGGATCTTCGGAAAGCCCGTGACCCGGGCCGACCGGCGTCTCGGCGTCGCCCTTGCCCACGGCGAGGACGTCGAGAGTGCTCGGAGTTGCGCCTTTCGGGCCGCGGACCTCGTCACTGTCGCCCCGGCAGTGGCATCCTTGGACGCATGAGCCCACGCGATCCCGGAACAGAGGTCGACCCGCCGACCGTTCCCCACGGAATTCCCCTTCTCGACGAGAAGGCCGCGCCTGTCGTCGGTGAGACCAACGAAGTCCTCATCATCACCGGCTGCTCCGGGGCCGGACGCACCGGTGCCGCACGCGCACTGGAGGACCTCGACTGGTACGTGGTCGACAACCTGCCTCCGCGCATGCTGCCCGCCCTCGTCGGCATGATGGCACCCGGAGGAGAGGGGGTGCACCGTCTCGCCGCCGTTGTCGACGTGCGCTCGCGTGCGTTCTTCACGGATCTGCTGGAGACCCTGGACCAGCTCAAACTCATGGGTGCCGCCTACAGGGTCGTTTTCCTCGAAGCCTCTCCGGAGACCCTGGTCCGCCGCTACGAGTCGAACCGGCGCCCCCATCCCCTGCAAGGGGAGGGCACCATCCTGGACGGCATCGCCGCCGAGGCGCGCCTGCTCGAACCTCTCAGGCGCGTCGCCGACGAGATCGTCGACACCTCCGGAATGAGTGTCCACGACCTCACACGACACATTCGTGACGTGGTCGCCGGCGCGGAGGAGCGGCCCCTGAGGGTCACCGTCGAGTCCTTCGGATTCAAGTACGGGCTGCCGCTGGATGCCGATCATGTCCTGGACGTCCGCTTCCTGAAGAACCCGTACTGGGTCGACGAGTTGCGTCACCTCACCGGCCGTGACCAGGCAGTGGCCCAGTACGTCCTGTCGCAGCCCGGCGCCCGAGACCTGGCGATCGGCTACGCGGACCTGCTGGCGACGATGCTGCCCGGCTACCTGGCCGAACTCAAGCCCTTCGCGACCATCGCCATCGGCTGCACCGGCGGGAAGCACCGTTCTGTGGCCACCACCGAGGTCGTCGCTTCGCGTCTGCGTGAGAAGGGCTTCGCCGTCAGGGTCGTCCACCGCGACCTGGGAAGGGAATGATGGTCTACCTCGATGCTGCGGGCTGGGTCCAACGCGGCGAATCCGGGCCCTCGGTCGTCGCCCTGGGCGGTGGTCACGGGCTGTCCGCCACCTTGCGGGCCCTGCGTCACATCACCCGCCGCCTGACCGCAGTGGTCACTGTGGCCGACGACGGCGGTTCCTCGGGGCGTCTGCGCAACGAGATGGAGGTCTTGCCCCCGGGTGATCTGCGCATGGCGTTGGCCTCCCTGTGTGAAGAAAGCGAATGGGGACTGACATGGCGTGACGTCATGCAGACGCGGCTGTCCACCACGGGGCACCTGGACGGGCACGCCTTGGGCAACCTTCTCATCGCGGGACTGTGGCAGTTGCTCGACGACCCGATCGAAGGCCTGGACCTTGTGGGGCGCCTTCTCGGGGCCTCCGGCCGGGTCCTGCCCATGTCGTCGGTGCCCCTGCACATCGAGGCGGACATGGACGATGCAGGACACACCTACTCCGTGTCCGGCCAGTCCCGCGTCGCGGTGGCGCCCGGCAGGGTGACCCACGTGCGTCTGCAACCCACCGAACCACCCGTTCCCGCTCAGGTGCGCACGGCGATCTCCGAGGCCGACTGGGTGGTCCTCGGGCCGGGCTCCTGGTACACCAGCGTCATACCGCACCTGCTGGTGCCGGAACTGCACCGGGACCTCGTGACGACGGACGCCCACCGCGCCCTCGTCCTCAACTTGGCACGCCAGCGCGGAGAGACGGACACGATGACCACCGCCGACCATGTGCGGGTGCTTCGTGAATACGCCCCTGACTTCAAATTGGACGTCGTCATCGCCGACCCCACGGCCACCGACGACATCGACGAGCTCTTCGCCGCCAGCGAGGAGATGGGTGCTCGAATCCTCCTGCGCCAGGTGCGCACCGGTGACGGAGCCCCGCACCACGACCCGCTGCGTCTGGCGGCCGCCCTGAGGGACGCCTTCGACGGGTTCCTCGGTGAGGTCGGCCGCAGTGAGCCGTGGTTGAGCTGACCGGACCCCATCAACGATCCGACCCCGAAAGGACCCCAGGTGTCCCTCACCAGTGACATGAAGGACGAGCTGGCCCGCATGGCCGTCACCCAACAGGCCGTGATGGCTGCCGAGGTCTCCGCGACCCTGCGCTTCGCCGGTGGCCTGCACCTTGTGGGCGGACGGATCCTCATCGAGGCCGAACTCGATTCGCCCGTGGCCGCCAGGCGGCTGTGTGCATTCCTCGGGGCCCTGTACAACGCCGAGTCGACGGTCGTCGTCGTCTCGGGCGGGTCGCTGCGGCGGGGCAAACGATACGTCGTCCGAGTCGTCAAGAGGGCCGACGAGATCGCCCGGCTCACGGGCCTGGTCGACTCCTCACGACTTCCTGTGCGCGGACTGCCGCCGCTGCTGGTGGCCGGTGGCACCGCAATCGCCGCCGCCACGTGGAGGGGCGCGTTCCTGGCGCGCGGTTCCCTCATGGAGCCTGGACGATCCTCGTCACTGGAGATCACCTGCCCTGGCCCGGAGGTGGCGTTGGCCATGGTGGGCGCCGCCCGCAAACTCGGCGCACAGGCCCGATCGAAGGAAGTGCGTGGCACTGACCGGGTGTCGGTGCGCGATGCGGAAGGCATCGCCCTGGTCATCGAAGCCATGGGAGCCGCCGCCACCCACGAGACCTGGCAGCAGCGCCGCGAACGCCGAGAGGCCCGGGGCAGTGCGAATCGCCTGGCGAACTTCGACGACGCGAACCTGCGGCGTTCTGCGCGTGCGGCGGTGGCAGCGGGGGCCCGGGTCGAGCGGGCCTTCGAGATCCTCGGGGAGGAGGTCCCCGCTCACCTGCTGGAGGCCGGCCGTCTGCGCCTGGAGTTCAAGCAGGCGTCCTTGGAGGAACTCGGCAAGAAGACCGACCCGCCGCTCACGAAGGACGCGGTGGCCGGGCGCATTCGACGTCTTCTGGCCATGGCCGACAAAGCCGCACATGAGCGGGGAATCCCGGACACCGAGGCGGCCCTGACCCTGGACATGTTCGAGGACGACTGAGCTCCGAGGTGCCTTCGACAGACGGGCCTTGCAATGAGTGGGGACGTAGGACACTGACGCAGGTCACAAAGCGGTGTAGATTTGAGGGTGCTGGAACCGCAGTTCGCTGCGGCACGGACCGGCACCCGTCGGACCCGTGAACGACACGATGTGCCCGCTTGGGCGGGCACCAGCAGGAGGACAACAGTGACCACTCGCGTTGGCATCAACGGCTTCGGCCGCATCGGACGCAACTTCTTCCGCGCCGCCCTCGAGCAGGGTGCGGACATCGAGATCGTCGCGGTCAACGACCTGACCGACAACAAGACCCTTGCCCACCTGCTCAAGTACGACTCGATCCTGGGCCGTTTCTCCGGTGAGGTCTCCTACGACGACGAGTACATCATCGTCAACGGCAAGAAGATCCGCGCCCTGGCCGAGCGCAACCCCGCCGACCTGCCTTGGGGCGAGCTCGGCGTGGACGTCGTCATCGAGTCGACCGGCTTCTTCACCGACGGCGAGAAGGCCAAGGCCCACCTGGAGGCCGGCGCCAAGAAGGTCCTCATCTCCGCTCCCGCGAAGAATGTCGACGGCACCTTCGTCATGGGCGTGAACGAGGGCGACTACGACAACGAGACCATGCACATCGTCTCGAACGCCTCGTGCACCACCAACTGCCTGGCCCCCCTTGCCAAGGTCCTGCACGCCGAGTTCGGCATCGTCCGCGGCATCATGACCACCATCCACTCCTACACCGGTGACCAGCGCGTCCTGGACGCCCCGCACTCGGACCTGCGTCGCGCCCGCGCCGCCGCCCTCAACATGATCCCCACCAAGACCGGCGCCGCCCAGGCTGTCGCCCTGGTCCTGCCGGAGCTCAAGGGCAAGTTCGACGGCCTGGCCGTGCGTGTTCCCACCCCGACGGGCTCCCTGACCGACCTCACCTTCCAGGCCGAGAAGCCGGTCGACGTCGAGTCCGTCAAGGCCGCCGTCAAGGCCGCTGCCGAGGGTGAGCTCAAGGGCATCCTGCTCTACACCGAGGATCCGATCGTCTCCACCGACATCGTCGGCGACCCGCACTCCTCGATCTTCGATGCCACCGAGACCAAGGTCATCGGCGATCTCGTGAAGGTCCTGTCCTGGTACGACAACGAGTGGGGCTACTCCAACCGCCTCGTCGAGCTGGCCGCCCTGGTCGGTTCGAAGCTCGCCTGAGACCGGACGCACCGACTCCGGTGATCGACGTCGAGCGCCCGCACCCCACTTCGGGTGTGCGGGCGCTCGCGTCCGTCAAGACCGTGCGGGCACCGATGGCCCGCCCGCCCTACGAAAGGCTTGTCAAATGAAGACCATCGAGTCCTTGGGCGACCTGCGCGGAAAGCGCGTCCTGGTCCGCTCCGACTTCAACGTCCCCCTCAAGGACGGCGTGATCACCGACGACGGTCGCATCCGCGCCGCACTTCCCACCCTCAAGACCCTGCTCGCCGCGGGCGCCAAGGTGGTCGTCATGGCCCACTTGGGTCGCCCCAAGGGTGAGGTCAACCCCGACTTCTCACTTGCCCCGGTCGCCAAGCGCCTCGGAGAACTGGTCGAGGCCCCCGTCACCCTGGCCGAGGACGTGACCGGCCCCTCGGCCAAGGCCGTCGTGGAGGCCCTTGGCGAGGGCGAGATCGCCCTGCTGGAGAACGTCCGCTTCGACGCACGCGAAACCTCCAAGGTCGACGAGGAGCGCGCCGCCTTGGCCGCCGAATTCGCCGCCCTGGGTGACGCCTTCGTCTCTGACGGCTTCGGAGTCGTCCACCGCAAGCAGGCTTCCGTCTACGACATCGCCAAGCTGGTGCCGGCCGCCGCAGGTCTTCTGGTCCTCAAGGAGATCGAGTCGCTGCGCAAGGCCACCGAGAACCCGGAGCGCCCCTACGGCGTGGTCCTGGGCGGCTCGAAGGTCTCCGACAAGCTGGGTGTCATCGCGAACCTGCTGACCAAGGCCGACATGCTGTTCATCGGCGGCGGCATGGTCTACACCTTCCTGGCCGCCAAGGGCTACTCCGTGGGCACCTCCCTGCTGGAGCAGGACCAGATCGAGACCGTCAAGGGCTACATCGCCGAGGCCGCCGAACGCGGCGTCGACCTGGTGCTGCCCACCGACATCGTCGTGGCCCCCACCTTCGCGGCCGATGCGCCTGCGACCGTCGTGTCCGCGGACGCGATTCCGGACGACCAGATGGGTCTGGACATCGGCCCGGCCTCCCGGGAACTCTTCGCATCGAAGATCGCCGCCTGCAAGACGGTGGCCTGGAACGGCCCCATGGGCGTCTTCGAGTTCCCGACCTTCGCAGAGGGTACGAAGGCTGTGGCCAAGGCCCTGTCCGAGGGGGGCATGTTCTCGGTCATCGGCGGCGGCGACTCGGCGGCCGCAGTGCGCCTCCTCGGCTTCGACGAGGCCACCTTCTCCCACATCTCCACTGGCGGCGGTGCCTCCCTCGAGCTCCTCGAGGGCAAGGTCCTGCCCGGTATCGCAGTTCTGGAGGACTGAACAATGACACGCACCCCCCTGATGGCCGGCAACTGGAAGATGAACCTCGACCACCTCGAGGCCAACCACCTCGTCCAGGGCCTGGCAATGGAACTGCGGGACAACGACCACGACTTCGCCAAGTGCGAGGTCCTGGTGATCCCGCCTTTCACCGACATCCGCACCGTGCAGACCATCGTCGACGCGGACGAACTGGCCATCGAGTATGGCGCCCAGGACGTGTCGATCCACGACAACGGTGCCTACACCGGTGAGATCTCCGCTGCGATGCTGTCCAAGTTGGGCTGCAGCTACGTGGTCATGGGCCACTCGGAGCGCCGCGAGTACCACAACGAGTCCGACGAATTGGTGGGAGCCAAGGCCCGCAAGGTTCTGGACGCGGGAATGACGCCGATCCTGTGCTGCGGTGAGGCTCTGGAGATCCGCAAGGCCGGCACCCACGTCGACTTCGTCCTGGGTCAGATCCGCGCCGCCCTGGCGGGTTGGTCCGGCCAGGACGTCGCGAAGATCGTCATCGCCTACGAACCCATCTGGGCGATCGGAACCGGCGAGACGGCGACGGCGGCTGACGCACAGGAAGTCTGCGGCGCCATTCGCGCGGCTTTGGCGGAAGACTTCGGCGCTGACACCGCCGAGGCGACCCGCGTGCTCTACGGCGGCTCCGCCAAGCCGGACAACATCAAGGAGCTCATGGCTCAGGCCGACATCGACGGCGCCCTGATCGGTGGGGCCTCGCTGAAGGCCGAGTCCTTCGCCGCCATGTGCCGCTTCTACGCCTGATCGGGGTGCGCCCGTCGGGGCGCCCAAGATTCACGCTGGGGGCCCGCTGCTTCGGCAGCGGGCCCCTTTGTGCACGTGGCGCAGGTCACGACAGAGATTGAAGGGGCGACATCGCAGGAGCGGCGCCGCTCACCTTCGGGCACGGCATTTGGTCGCTCACCCCGAGGGGCACCTATACTTGAGATGTTTCCGCCCTCCGTCGAATGGACCTGCCCAGTGGCCATCTTGAAGATCGTGCTGATGGTGCTCATCGCCCTTTCCAGCCTGCTCCTCGTTCTCACCATCCTCATGCACAAGGGGCGCGGCGGCGGCCTGTCCGACATGTTCGGCGGCGGCATTTCGTCGGCAGCCGGTTCCTCCGGCGTCGCCGAACGCAACCTCAACCGCATCACCATGGGTGTCATGGTCGTGTGGGTCGTCTCGGTCATCGGCTTCGGACTGGTGGTCAAGTTCGTCGGATTCTGAGCCGCACCTGAGCATTGCCGGTCCCGCCGATGGGGCCGCCTCCGACCCCGTCTTCGTCAATCGACCAGGGCGGGGTCCGGCGTCTGGCCCGGGTCGCCTTGTGGCAGGCGGCGTGGGCTGCGGCCACGACGATCCCGAATTGGTCTGCCGGATTCGAAAAGGGTGTCAGGCGAGCGCTTCGGCATCCGTCCACACGGTGCACCGGGTGGTTCGCAGCGCATGCCAGGGTGCCTCGTCACTCCACAATGCGGCCACAGGCAGGTCTTGCGGTGCGGCGCCCGAAAGGGCCCGGGCGAGCACCGGAGCCTTCGCAGCCCCGGCGGCCGCAAGCCAGAGGTGACGTGAGCCCAGAAGAACGGGCATCGACAGGGTGAGGCGCTGCCGAGGCGGCTTGGGGGAGTCCTCGACCGCCAAGACCTCGGGGGCGGAGGCGCCCATGCGGGTCCATGGATGTCCGGGGAACAATGACGCGACATGACCGTCCGGCCCCATGCCGAGGACGGTGAGGTCCAGGCGGCGTCCCACCATCTCGCGTTGCCACAGCGCCAGGAAGTCCTTGCGCGCGGCCTCGAGCTTCTGCCCGCGATCGGTGGGCATCGGTGCGGTCGCCAGTCCGGGCAAGGCGTCCAGGGCACAGCGCCCGGCCTCCTCGTCATTGCGCTCCGGGGACCCGGCGGGCACGAAACGTTCGTCCACCCACCAGATCCTCACGCGCGTCCAGTCCACCAGGTCGACGTGGGACAGCAGGTGGGGCAGGACGGTGGTGGCGACGAAGCCCCCTGCGACGGCCACCTCCACCGGATGGGGCGTGTCCCGTCGTTCATCGACGAGGGCGGCGAGGACCTGCACCGCTTCCTGCGCCAGAGCGCTGGCCAAGGCCCTCGGATCGGCGTGTACTCGCAGGTCGGGGCGTGTCATGCGAGTTCGCGCAGTTGGTGGGTCACAGGTGCGAAGGCCGCAAGGTCTTCGGAGATGAGTCGCCCGTAGAAGACATCCGGGTCCAGGCGGCGCAGCTCCTCCATGAGACAGTCCTGGACGGAGCGGCGCGGCAGGTTGACGTCGGAGACGACCAGGCCGGTCCGGTCCAGATGGGCGACGGTGCTGGACGCACTGCGGGTGAGGGAGGTGGTGGAGGAATCCTCCAGGGTGAAGTGCACGCCGGTGATGGTCAGGGCCTCCGGGTCGACCTCATGGGTGACGGGAACTTGCAGCTGGCGCCGCAGCCACAGCGCCACCAGGTACGAGGACGGGTGCGTGGCGTTGCCGGTGACGTGCACGCCCACGGGATGCGAAGGCAGGCCCGAGACGATCGTGGCCAGCAGGGCCCGCCACAAGGTGACTCCCGACCACGCCAGGTCGGTGTCACCCGGCGTGTGGACCAAGGACAGGTCGCGCAGGGTGGACACCGGGCAGTCGGTGGCCCGGGAGTCGGTGATGCGCCGAACGGCCAAGCGCCCCAGGGGGTGTTGGCCGGGATTGTCGGGTGCCTCATTGGGCCAATAGGTGACCACCGGAGTGTCCGACAGGAGCAGAGGCATGACCAGTGTGTCGAGGTCGCGCCCGGCCTCCCCCCGGGGCTCCAGGACGACGACCTCGGAGGGCCCGGCTGAGCCGCCCACCCTGATCTGGGCGTTCAGGCGCGCGCTGCCCGCGTCCTCGCCCTCGACGACGACAATGACACGGCACGGGTGCTCGCGTGAGGCCGCCTCCGAGATCTCAATGGCGCGGTCGACGTCGATCGCCTCGCGCACGACGACCAGCAGGGTCAGGACTCGCCCGCGGGCGCCAGACCCGGCCTCGTCACGCAGGCGGTCCAGGCGGGAGGCCACCTCGATGGTGGTCGTGTCCTTCAAGGTGATGATCACGGGATCCTCCAGGTGCGTCCCTCGGCGGCAAGCATTCGGTGGGCGCTCTCGGGCCCCCACGAACCCGGGCGATAGGGCTCGGGAGGGCTCGAACGTTCCCAGTGGCGCAGCACAGGGTCGAGGATCGCCCAGGACAACTCCACTTCACGCTGGTGGGGGAACAGGGGAGCGGAACCGGTCAGCGCGTCGAGGATCAGACGTTCGTAGGCCTCCGGGGAGTCCTCGGTGAAGGCATGACCGTAGGAGAAGTCCATGGTCACGTCACGCACCTGCATCTCGGTGCCCGGAACCTTGGCCCCCACCTTCAAGGTCATGCCTTCATCGGGCTGGACACGCACGACCAGCACGTTTTGACCTGTCTCACCCAACTCCGTGTTCTCGAAGGGGACGTGGGCGGCGCGTTTGAAGACCACGGCTATCTCCGTCACCCGCTTTCCCAGGCGCTTGCCGGTGCGCAGGTGGAAGGGCACTCCCGCCCAGCGGCGGGTGTCCACGTGCACGGTGATGGCCGCGAAGGTCTCGGTGTGGGAATCTGCGGGGATGCCGTCCTCGTCATGGAAGGCACGTACCCGTTCTCCACCCTGCCAGCCGCCCTCGTACTGTCCGCGGGCGGTGGTGGCATCCAGGTCATCGGGCAGGCGCAGCGCCTTGAGGACCTTCTCCTTCTCGGCCCGTAGGGAAGCGGGGCTCAGGTCCAGGGGTTCTTCCATGGCGGTCAGAGCCAGCAGTTGCAGCAGGTGGTTCTGGATGACGTCCCTGGCGGCGCCGATGCCGTCGTAGTAGCCGGCGCGTGTACCGATACCGATGGACTCCGACATGGTGATCTGGACGTGGTCGACGTAGTTCGCATTCCACAGGGGTTCGAACATCGTGTTCGCAAAGCGCATTGCCAGGACGTTCTGGACGGTTTCCTTGCCCAGGTAGTGGTCGATGCGGAAGACGTTCTCCTCGTCGAAGACGCGGCCCACCACCTCGGAGAGTTCGCGGGCCGACTCCAGGTCCGAACCGAAGGGCTTTTCGATGATGATGCGTCGCCAGGCCCCGCCCTGACGGCGATTGAGGCCCGTCTCAGCCAAACGTTCGCACACGACGGGGAACCACGAGGGAGGGATCGACAGATAGAAGGCGTGATTGCCGCCGGTTCCACGCGAGTGGTCCAGCTCCTCGACGGTGGCGGCCAGAGCCTTGTAGGCCCCGGGGTCGTCGAAGGTGCCCGAAACGAAGCGCAGACCTGCGGAGAGCTGCTTCCACGTGCGTTCGTTGAATCCTGTGCGAGCGTACTTCTCCACGCTGGAGCGCACGAAGTCGTCGAAGTCCTGTGCCGACCAGTCGCGGCGTGCGAAGCCCACCAGCGAGAAGGCAGGGTTGAGCAGTCCACGATTGGCGAGGTCGTAGATCGCGGGCACCAGTTTCTTGCGTGCAAGGTCTCCCGTGATGCCGAAGAGCACCAAGGAACAGGCCGGAGCGATCCGCGGAAGTCGGCGGTCGTCCGGGTCGTGCAGTGTCACCCTTTGGTCTGTCACGGGGGTCCTTTCGCGTCGATGGGGCTGCCACATCCCCCGAGGAATGCTATGACGGGGTCGAGGGGTCCGCCGCGCGAGTCCACCTCGCGTCCGCTGCGTGCGCGCTTGCGTGGAGTTTGAGATCCGGTCGGGAGGCGGGTGGACAAAAGGGCTGGGCCCCGGCCTCGCGGAGGGAGGACGGGGCCCAGCCGATCGGGCACAGAGGCCAATGTCACTTCGCGGCGGCGATGGACTCCTTGGCGGCGGCCACCACGTGTGCGGCGTCGAAACCGTAGTCGGCGAAGAGCTTGTCGCCCGAAGCCGACTCGCCGTAGTGCTCAAGGGAGATGCTGCGTCCGGCGTCGCCCACCAGGGAACGCCAGGACAGGGCAATGCCTGCTTCGACCGAGACGCGCGCCTTTACGGCAACCGGCAGGACGGACTCCTTGTAGTCGGCGTCCTGGGCGTCGAACCACTCCATGCAGGGCACGGACACGACGCGCGCCTTCACGCCCTCGGCGGCCAGCAGGTCCTTGGCCTCCAGCGCGTACTGGACCTCGGAGCCGGAGCCCATGAGGATGACATCGGGAGTTCCTTCGGCATCGGCCAGGACGTATGCGCCCTTGGCCAGGCCGTCAGCGCAGGCCAGGGCGCCCTCGCCGCGTGCGGGTACCGGCAGGTTCTGGCGCGACAGGACCAGGGCCGCAGGGTGGGACTGCTCCAGGACGGCCTTCCACGCGGCCACCGTCTCGTTGGCGTCGGCCGGGCGCACGACGGCCAAGTTCGGGATGGCGCGGTAGGCGGCCAAGTGCTCGATCGGCTGGTGGGTGGGGCCGTCCTCGCCCACGCCGATGGAGTCGTGGGTCCACACATAGGTCACTGGCAGGTCCATGAGGGCCGCCAGGCGCACTGCGCCGCGCATGAAGTCGGAGAAGACGAAGAAGGTGCCTCCGTAGGGGCGGGCCAGTCCGTCGGCGGCGATGCCGTTGAGGATGCAACCCATGGCGAATTCGCGCACCCCGAAGTGCAGGTTTCGGCCGAAGGGCGTGCCCTGGAAGGCTTTCGTGCCGCGCTCTTCCGGGATGAAGGAGGGCTGGCCGGGCATCAGGGTGTTGTTCGAGCCGGCAAGGTCGGCCGAGCCACCCCACAGTTCCGGAAGGACCTCGGCCAAGGCGGCGATGACCTTGCCGGAGGCGGAACGGGTGGCCACGGAGGTGCCTGCCTCGAAGGTGGGCAGCGCAGCCTCCCACCCCTCGGGCAGGCGGCCGGCGGAGATGCGCTCGAGCATCGCGGCGTTTTGCGGGTGGGCGGCCTTCCACGCGTCGAATCGGGCGTCCCAGTCCTTGCGTGCCTGGGTGGCACGAGCCGCCACATTGGCGCGCGCGTGGGCGACGGCCTCTTCGTCGGCGTCGAACATCGCGTCCGGGTTCGCGCCCAGGGCTTCCTTGAGGCCGCGCAGGGCTTCGCTTCCCAGCTTGGAGCCGTGGATGCCGCCGGTGTTCTGCTTGCCGGGGGTTGGCCAGCCGATGACGGTGCGCAGGGCGATCAGAGAGGGCTTGTCGGTGACGGCCTTGGCGGCCTCGATGGCGGCGTCCAGGGCCTCGACGTCCTCACGGTAGGAGCCGTCGGCGCTCAGCCAGTTCACGCGCTGGACGTGCCATCCGTAGGCCTCGTAGCGGGCGGTGACGTCCTCGGTGAAGGCGATGTCGGTGTCGTCCTCGATGGAGATGTGGTTGTCGTCCCACAGGAGGATGAGGTTGCCGAGTTTCTGGGTGCCCGCGAGCGAGGAGGCCTCGCCCGAGACGCCTTCTTGCAGGCACCCGTCGCCGGCGATCACGTACACGTGGTGGTCGAAGACGGACTCACCCATCGGGGTCTCGGGGTCGAAGAGGCCGTGCGCGCGGCGCGCCGACATGGCGAAACCCACCGCCGAGGCGATGCCCGTGCCCAGGGGGCCGGTGGTGATCTCGACACCCGCGGTGTGGCCGAACTCCGGGTGGGCGGGGGTCTTCGCGTACTGGGTGCGCAGTGCCTGCAGGTCGGACTTCTCGATGCCCTGGCCGGCAAGGTACATCTGGCAGTACTGGGTCAGGGAGGAGTGGCCGGCGGAGAGGATGAAGCGGTCGCGGCCCAGCCAGCGAGGGTCCTTCGGATCGATGCGCAGGTGGCGCTGGAAGAGGACGTAGGCCGCCGGAGCCAGGGAGATGGCGGTGCCGGGGTGTCCGCTGCCGACCTTCTCCACCGCGTCGGCGGCGAGGATCTTTGCAGTGGCGACAGCGCGGTCGTCCA